>NZ_LT629703.1:1204375-2408750 GCF_900103365.1 Afipia sp. GAS231 | reverse complement strand
CTCGACGAAGTCCCGGCCTCTTTTCCGACCCTGAGATGGGCTTGGAGATGGTCTTGGAAAATCCCTCTGGCCTGGCTGGCCGGAATGGCGCTGTGGTTGGAAAGACGGGCCGAATACAGGGAACTTCTCGAACTCGATGACCGGCTGCTCGACGACATCGGCGTATCGAGGACGGATATCGAAGAGGTGCGAAGGTCTCCCTTGTACCTGGATGCCTGGCGCCACAGCCTGTGATGGTTTCGTGTTCGCTCTGAATCCATCAGCACGTTCAGGATAAGTTGATTTAGCTTGTTCGCTCGACGAGGTGTGCCCGTGAGGGCGAAGGGTCGAACCGATCGGCGAAATATTGCGTTTCGTGGGCGACGAGTCCCTCGCGGAATTCCATGATGCTCACGGTGTAGGATGGTACGCCGTCATAGCTGAGCACGAATTCGGTGATCCAGAGATCGCCGCCGCCGATCATTCGCCGCACCGTAAAGCGCTTCGTGTTCGGCTGGGCGCGCCGGCTTTCCTGGATGTTGCGGCGGCCGCGGATGCGTTCGCCCGATTGCGGATAATCGAGCACGGCATCCTCGCGGTAGATTTCATGTTCGACCTCGAAGTCGCTCGCATCGGAGGCTTGCCAATGGCGCTCGAGCGCCGCCCGCACGGTTCGGTCATCCATCTCGATCTCCCTCTCCATGCCCTGGATTGCCCGATGGTCATGGGCCTGACCAGATCTTCAGGATGAGACATTAGTGCAACAACCATCGACCGAAATTTCGGGAGGCGCTTCGTTACCATGCTGCCGCCCGCTTCTGGCGATATAATTGCATCGATGGTTCCATAAGGAATTTTTCGGTGCCGAAGGTTGCAATTGGCGAGCAAGTCGAAGATGTCGCTGACGATCACGACCAGGACGCGGTTGTCACCGCGGTTCCGGTCGTTGGCGGAAGCGCGCTGCGCGCTGTCGACACTGAAGATTATGCTTCAACCATCGAAAACATAAGGGCTGCGGTATCCGGCAAGGCGCCCTCGGCTGCAACGAAACGCAGCCGTTCAACTCCGGCGCCCAATCGCACCAAGGCAGCCAGGGCCAATGGCAAGAAAGAGGCACCGAATCCACCGCTGTCGGTTCCCGCCGCGGCTCCCATGGTGGAAGCGGTTCCCGCCACGCCCGAACGCGGCAGCGGCGCTCTTGCCCTCGTTGCAGCTGTCGCTCTGGCGACGGTTGCCGCCTACTTTTCGGTCACGGGCATGGCTGAAATATTTCCCGGGGCTCCGGTTGCGGTCATGATGCTCGCGGCGACGATGGAGGCCGGCAAGCTCGTGATGGCCGGATGGCTGGCCGCGCATTGGCGCCGGGTTGGATGGAAAATGCGCTCGGCCATGGTCGCACTCGTTACCGGCCTTGCACTTATCAACGCCGCCGGTGTGTTCGGCAAGCTGGTCGAGACGCATGTCAGCGTGGCGGCCTCGGCGCGTTCCAGCGTCGCCGAACGCATTGATGCGCTCGACGCCCGCGTCACGGCGCAATCGGCTGTCGTTGCCGACCTCGGCAATCGCGTTGCGCAAATCGATCGGGCGGTGGACGAATCGACGCGGCGCGGCTGGGTAACCCGGTCCATCAACCTGGCAACCCAACAACGCGCGACGCGGGATGGGTTGGATGCGCAGCGGCAGGCGGCAACAGCAACGCTGGTTGGACTGCAGGCACAGCGCGCGACGCTTGTCGCTGAACGTTCCCGCATCGAAGCGTCCGCCGGTCCAATCCAGAATCTCGCCGTCATGGTCGGTGCCGCGCCCGAAACCGCGGTTCGATGGCTGATCCTTTTGATCGTGCTCTGCTGCGATCCGGCGGCAATCGCCTTGACGGTGGCCGCGGCCAGTTCGCGACGCTAGTGCGTTTTAGGGCGACGCCTCGTCGTCCCGCTTCTTCAACAAGTCCCTGGCGAGATCGGCGAGCGCCGGGCGCGGCAAGGCCGTGAACGGCAAGGGACGGGTGACATCGATGGCGGCGAGGCCGAGCCGCGCGGTCAGCAGGCCGTTGAGCACGCCTTCGCCGAGGCGTTGCGAAAGTTTGGCCGCGATGCCGTGGCCGAGCATCTGCTGGATCAGGCTGTCGCTGGCGGCCATGCCGCCGGTGATGGCGAGATGTCCGATGACATGGCGCATCAGACGGATCATGCCGAGCGTGCCTGGCCGGCCGCCATAGAGCAGCGCCAGTTGCCGGATCATCCGCAACGACGCCACGAACACGAAGGCGACGTCGATCAGCGCGCGCGGGCTTACGGCGGTAACGACCGAAACCCGCTGTGCCGCTGACGAGACCAGCCGGCGCGCTTCCTGATCGAGCGGGCTCATCAGTTCGCGCTCGGCCAGCTTGATCATGTCGGCGCCGTCGATGATGTCGTCGGTGTGGTTTTGCAACGCGGCGCGGGCGCGCGCCAGTTGCGGGTTCTGGTGCGCGAGCTTGACCAGATCGGCGACGACAGCCCGGCTCGCGGCGCGGTCGTCGCTGAGCAGGACTTCCGCGGCGCGCAGATGCAGTTTCTCGATCGTGGCCAGCCGTGCCAGTCCGAAGGCTTCGCGCGCGATCACGACTGTTAGCGCCAGCGTGGCGGCGGCGGCAAAGGCGAGGCCGAGAAAGCCGAGGCTTTCGCTGCGCGCAAACAGATCCTCGACCAGGTTGAGGATGCCGAGCCCGGTGCCGAGCAGCACCAGTCCGCCGACGGCCGAAAAGAACAGCGTGCCCCAGCGGAAGCCGCGGCGCACCGGGACCAGCGGTGTATCGATAAGCACCGGCAGCAATGACGGATCGCTCTCCGGCGTGATGCGCACCGTGCCGCGGGCCGGGCGGCCGGTATCGTCAGGGTCCATCACGACCACGCCGGGATCGTCGAGCTTGAACGTGGCCGGCCGCCGATGCGGCGTTTTCTCGCTCATTGCAATCGGTCTCCGATCAGGAACTGAAGGGCGCGGTCAAGGCGGATGTGAGGCAGCGAGGGCTCTTCCGCACCCTCGTGGGCGAGCAATGGTGGCCGGAAGCGCAGGAAACGGAAATCGGCCTTGTCGGAGGCCGTGCTGGAAAGACCACGAAACCCGCCGTTGAACAGTTCCTCGGGGTTGTCGGGCAGGTCGCCGGGGAAGGTCGCGACTTCGGTCTCGCCGTCGAAGGTTTCGCCGTTGGCGACCTCGCCCGGCGCGGGGGTGCCGAGGATGGAGGGTAATTTGTCGCGGCCGCGGGTGACGACGGCCTCGCGGGTGGCGCGCACCGCCGCCAGTGCCACCACGTCGATCGCAGCACCCGCAACTTCGGCGCGGCCGGCGGCCTTGGCGACCGCGCGCCGCAACACCGCTTCCAGCCGGTCATGGCTCTGGTGATGCAGATGATCGGCCTTGGTGGCGGCGAACAAAATGCGGTCGATCCGCGGCCGGAACAGATTGCTCAGCAGCGTGCTGCGCCCGATCCGGAAGCAATCGAGAATACCCGATAGCGCCGCTTCGAGATCGTGCAGCGCTTCCGGCCCGGCGTTGAAGGCGGCAAGCGCGTCGACCAGCACGACCTGGCGATCGAGCCGCGCAAAATGATCGCGAAAGAACGGCCGCACCACGACGTCCTTGTACGCTTCGTAACGCCGCTTCATCATCGCCCACAGCGAGCCGTCGGGCGCGGTGCCGTCGGCGGCGACGTCGAGCGGTGCAAAGGTCAGCGCCGGCGTGCCCGCCATGTTGCCCGGCATCAGGAAACGCCCGGGCGGTAGCAGGCTCATGGCGAAGCGCTCGTCGCGGCAGGCGCGCAGATAGTCCGTGAACAGCTTTGCGGCCGTCAGTGCCGCCTGTTCGTTCTCGCGGCCTTCGGCGCTGAGCGTCGCCAGATGTTCATGCCAAGGCGTGGCGAGTTTGGCGCGCGGGCCTTCCCGCGACAATGCCAGGCTTTCGGCCGACCATTGCTCGTAGCTTTTAGCGAGCAGCGGCAGGTCGAGCAGCCATTCACCGGGATAGTCGACGATGTCGATGGTCAGCGTGCGGTCCGCGCCATTTTGCCGCTGGTAGTCGATCACCAGCCGCAGTTCCGAAATGTCGACGGTGGAGCTCGGCCAGCGCCGTTCCTCGATCAGGGTGCGGACGTGATTCTCGTAATCGAAGCGCGGCACCGCATCGTCCGGCTGCGGCTCGAGCCGGGCGCGGGCGATCCGCCCCGACGCATAGGGCTCGAACACCGGAAACCGGCCCCCACGTGTCAGGCCATGGATCAGCGCGGTGATGAACACGGTCTTGCCGGCGCGCGACAGGCCGGTGACGCCGAGCCTGACGGTCGGATTGAAGAAGCCCTCGCCGTAGTCCAGCAGCGCCCGCGCCGACAGGCGCGCTTCCTCGACGATATCTGAAAAACTCGGGGCCATACGGGGGGGAGGGCTCGATGTGAGAGGCGGGCGCGGAACCCCCGAAAAGTGGCGATTGGCGGGCCGAAATCAAGCTTCATCATTCGGTCGCGTTTATGGGCGAAGGCGGCCTTCGAACCGTTCGTTGACCCCGCGGAACCCAAGTCTTATGGCTTTAAAGTCTTATGGCTTTAAATCCTATGGCTTTAAGTCCTATGGCTCCCAGACCCCCATTCGGAAGGCCGTCATGACGATCTTCAGACTGAAGCAAATCGCATCGACCTCGATCCACGCAGCGGCCGGCGCCATGCATTGGAATTACGACCGCGCCGAGCTGATCGCCGACGGCGTCGTGCATATCATCGGCATCTGCTTCGGCCTGGTGGCCACCACCGCTTTGATCGTGCTGGCGGCGGTTTACGCCAGAGCGGTCGACGTTGCCGCGGTGTCGATCTATGCCACCGGGCTGCTGGCGATGCTGGCGATGTCGGCGACCTACAATCTGTGGCCGGTGTCGCGGGCCAAATGGGTGCTGCGGCGGTTCGATCATTCGGCGATCTATCTGTTGATCGCCGCGACCTATACGCCGCTGATCATGGAATTGAAGGACAGCACTTTTGCGATCGCGCTGCTGATCGGGGTGTGGTGCATCGCGATTTTGGGGATCGTGCTGAAACTGACGCGGCCGGGCCGATACGACCGCGTTGCCGTCGGCCTCTATCTCGCCCTCGGCTGGAGCGGCGTGATGCTGTACGATCCGGTGGTGAAGGCGCTGCCGGGTCTGGCGCTGGGCTTCGTCGTCGCCGGCGGCGTGCTGTATAGTTTCGGCGTGGTCTTCCACGCCTGGCAGCGGCTGCGATTTCAGAACGCGATCTGGCACGGCTTCGTCTTGCTTGGTGCGGCGTGCCACTATACGGCTATCCTCGACGTGGTGCTGACGTAGATTTTATTTGAGCATGATCTTTTCGGAAAACCGGTTCCCACTTTTTCCGGATCATGCTGTAAAAAATATAAGGGAGAACGGCCATGCAGGTGACGGGCAAAGTCGTGGTTGTCACGGGTGGCGCCAACGGCATCGGCAAGGCGATGTGCGAGGCATTCCATCGCGCCGGCGCCGCCAAGGTCGTCGTCGCCGATATCGATCCGGCAGGCTCGCGCGCCGTCGCCACCCCGATCGGTGGCGCAGCCTTCAAATGCGACGTCGGAAAGGAGAAGGACATCCTTCACGTCATCGAGGAGACCGAAAATCAATTCGGTCCGATCGCGTTGTTCTGCTCCAATGCCGGCATCGGCGGCGGCTTCGATCCGCTATCGAGCAACGCCGGCGGAACCTCCGACGAACCCTGGTCGCGGAGCTGGGCCGTTCACGTGATGGCGCATGTCTATGCCGCCCGCCACCTGATCCCGCGCATGAAGGCGCGCGGCGGCGGCTATTTCCTCAACACGATTTCCGCGGCGGGACTGCTGTCGCAGGTCGGAAGCCCGGCCTATTCGACCACCAAACATGCCGCGGTAGGCTTTGCGGAAAATCTCGCTATTTCGCACAAGGACGACGGCATCAAGGTTTCAATCCTGTGCCCGCAGGGCGTCGATACCGCCATGCTGCGCTCGATCCCGAAAGGCCCGCAATCCGGTGATGGGGACCTTTCGCCGGAGCAGGTGGCGCAGGACGTGCTTGTGGGGCTGGAGCAGGAGACGTTTGCCATTCTGCCGCATCCCCAGGTGCTGGGCTACATGCGCAAGAAGACCGAGAATTACGACCGCTGGATTGCCGGCATGGCGAAGATCCAGGCCAAGATGCGGGAAGCGTACGGGAAGTGAGGGGTGAGGGGCGCGACGCGTCTCTCATCCGTCATTGCGAGGAGCGACAGCGACGAAGCAATCCAGACTCGTTTTGTCGCCGACTGGATTGCTTCGCTTCGCTCGCAATGACGGCGGAGGGAGTGGCTGCTAACTCTTCTTCGCGTACAGCAACGGCACCGCCGAATCCACCATCACCTCGATCAAACTGACGCCGTCATGCGCAAGCCCGCGCTTCAGCGCAGCCGCTAGTTCGGATGCCTTGCCGACACGCACCGCATCGCAGCCCATGCCTTCGGCGAGTTTGACGAAATCGATGCCGGGCAGTTCGAGGCCCGGCACATTGCGCACCTGCATCACCTGGCTGAACGAGCGCATCGCGCCGTAGCCGCCATTATTGATAACGACGACCGTCAGCGGCAGCTTGCGTTGCGCCGCGGTCCACAATGCCTGGATCGAATACATCGCCGAACCGTCGCCGATCAGGCAGACGGTGCGGACGCCGGGACATCCGAGCACCATGCCGACCGCGGCCGGCAGGCCCCAGCCGAGGCCGCCGCTCGCCATGGTGTAGAAACTGTCCTGGCCGCGCATCGGCATGAACTTTTGCATCGCCGGGCGATGCGACGGTGCTTCCTCGACCAGTACCGCATCAGCGGGCATGGCGTGATGCAGCGCGTCGAGCAGGTATTCGACCGGGATCGGATCGGCGGCCGAGGGCTTCGGCGACAGCACGCGGCCGGCCGGCGCGGCGCGTTTTGTCTCCGGCAACAGGTCGAGCAGCATCGACAGCGCCGGCTTCATGGTGGCGACGATGCTGGTGCCCGAGGGCGTCACGGCCGCGGCGGTCGGATCGTCGGTGATCTGGAAGATCGTAGTGTCGCCGTCGAATATCGCGGCGTGGCCCTCGACGTGGAACGTGAACACCGGCGCGCCGATCACGACGACGAGGTCATGCGCGCGCAATGCCTCGGACAATTGTCCCGGCGAAGCATGCAGGAAGCCCGCGAATTGCCGATGCCGTTCCGGGAACGAACAGCGCGCCGAGAACGGACTGACCCATACGGCAGCTTTGGTCTTCTCGGCAACCTTCACCATCAGATCGACGGCCGCGGCACGATCGACGCCGGGGCCGATCACCAGCGCCGGGTGCTTGCTGTCAGCGAGCGCCGTGACCAGCGATTTCATCGCGGCCGGATCGGGGCCGAGTTCGCGGCTGACCTGGCGCGCTTCGATCGGCTGCGCCGGCCGGGTCCAGTCGTCGATCGGCACCGAGACGAAGGTGGGGCCGCACGGTGGCTGCATCGCCACGTAATAAGCGCGCGCGATCGCTGATGGTACGTCTTCGGCACGCGCCGGCTCGACGCTGTATTTGACGTAAGGCCGCGGAAATTCCGAGGCGCGCTCGGCCTGCAGAAATGCATTCAGCGGCAGGATCGAGCGCGCCTGCTGGCCCGCGGTGATGACCAGCGGCGCCTGGTTGCGATGCGCGGTGTAGATGTTGCCGAGCGCATTGCCGACGCCGGCGGCCGAATGCAGGTTGACGAAGCCGGCATTGCGGGTCGCCTGCGCATAGCCGTCGGCCATACCGATCACGGAGGCTTCCTGCAAACCGAGCACATAGTCGATGTCGTCAGGCCAGTCGCTCAGGAACGGCAGCTCGGTCGAGCCGGGATTGCCGAACACCTTTTTGACGCCGAACGCGCGCAGCAGGCTGAAGGTCGCGTCCTTGACGGTGGTGGAGGTTGTTGTGGTCTTGACCGGTTTGCGGGACGACATCATGTGCTCCCAGAGCTAACTGCATACTCCGTCATTCCGGGATGGTGCGCTAGCACCAGACCCGGAATCTCGAGATTCCGGGTCTGGTCCTTCGGACCATCCCGGAATGACGGCTTTACCACGTCGCCGTGCCCTTCATGGTCGGCTGGCCGTCCGCGTTCGCGATCCACAGTTCCATGCCGGTGGGAATGTCGTTGGCATTGACCGAGAATTCGCTGCCTTCGAACAAAGGCTGCAGGCCGCGATAGCTGAACTTCTTCGGCGGCTTGCCGCCCTGAAGTTTGGCGGCGAACTCGACGATCAAGGCCGCTTGCAACGGGCCGTGGAAGATCAAGCCGGGATAGCCCTCGACCTTGGTGACGTAGTCGCGATCGTAATGGATGCGGTGGCCGTTGAAGGTCAGCGCCGAATAGCGGAACAGCAGCACGGGATCGCTGACGCGGACTTCGCGATGCTTTGCCACGGGTGCCGGCGGCGGCGGCTTAGTGGCTGGCGCCGCGCCACCCATATCGCGGTAGACGATGTCCTGGCGCTCGCGGAGCGCCATGCCGCGCGGCGTCGTGACGATGTGTTCGACCGAGACGAAGCACAAGGTGCCGGTCGAACCGGTTTTGATGGTCACATCGGTGATACGCGAGGTGCGCTTGCTATCGTCGCCGACGCGCAGCGGCTCGAAGAATTCCAGTTCGCCGCCGGCCCACATCCGGCGCGGCAGCGGTACCGGCGGCAGGAAGCCGCCGCGGGTCGGGTGGCCGTCCGGGCCGAGCATCGACATCGGAAACACCGGCTGCGCCATGCACCAATGCGTGGTCCAGGGCGCGGCGTCACCCGTCTTGGGCTCGCCGATGTCCTGAAACAGCGTCGCGCGCAAACCTTTCACAAGGTGCGCGGTGACGATGTCGGAAGCTTCCGTGGTCTTGCCGATCCATTGGCGCAAGTGATCCAGGTCGAGTTTTTCTGCGACAGCTTCGGTCATGACTTGGTACTCCCAGCGCGAGCGGACTTGGGAAGTTCAACGTGTTCGCCGATCGCGGGCACGGCGCCGTAGTGCCGTTCCTCGCCGACGAAGATCGCGGCCGGCGCGGCATAGTTGATCTTGCCATTCGGCGTATCGACCTCGATGCGGCGCAGGTGCGGATGCACGGCGAGGTCGGCCATGGTGTTGACCTCGGCAAACGCGATGTCGGCATCATCAAGCCGCTTCAACAGATCGACGCGGTTCATGGTGGCAAAACTGTCGGCCACCGTCTTGTCGGTGAGGGCGCGGTTGCGCACGCGTTCGACCATGTTGGCAAAGCGCGGATCATCAGGCAGCTCGGGCTGGCCCAGCACGTCCGAACACAATTTTTTCCATTCGCGCTCGCTCTGGATCGAAATCAAAATGCCCTTGCCGTCCTTCGAGTTGAACACGCCGTAGGGGGCGATCGAGGGATGCGCCAGCGCCATCCGCTTCGGCGGATTGCCGGCCTCCGAATTGATCAGCGGCACCGCCATCCAGTCGGCCATCACGTCGAACATCGATATCCGGATATCGGCGCCCTTGCCGGTGCGGCCGCGCCCGATCAGCGCCTCGAGGATCGCCGCATGCGCGGTGGCGCCGGTCGAGATATCGACGACGGAGATGCCGACCCGCGACGGGCCTTCCGGGCCGCCGGTGATCGAGGCGAGGCCGCTTTCGGCCTGGATCAGCAGGTCATAGGCCTTACGGTCGGCATAGGGGCCAGAGTCGCCATAGCCGGAGATGGTGCAGCAGATCAGTGCCGGATAATCCTTGCGCAGCCGCTCCAGCGAGAAGCCGAGCTTGTCCATCGAGCCGGGCTTGAGGTTCTGCAGCAGCACGTCGGCGCCGGCGATCAACTCTTCCAGCGCGGCGCGACCTTCCTTGGTGGCGAGGTCGATCACCACGGAGTTCTTGCCGCGGTTGAGCCAGACGAAATAGCTGCTCTGGCCCTTGGCGGCGGCGTCGTAGCCGCGGGCGAAATCGCCCTCGGGCCGTTCGACCTTGATGACGTGGGCCCCGGCATCCGCCAGCCGCGAACTGCAGAATGGTGCTGCGACAGCCTGTTCGACGGCGACGACGATCAATCCCTCAAGCGGCAGCATGGGCGTTTCTCAGTAGGAGCGGGGCATGCCGAGCACATGCTCGGCGACATAGGACAGGATCAGGTTGGTCGAGATCGGCGCCACCTGGTAGAGCCGGGTTTCGCGGAACTTGCGCTCGACGTCGTATTCTTCCGCGAAGCCGAAGCCGCCATGGGTTTGCACGCAGGCATTGGCCGCGTCCCAGGCCGCGTCCGCCGCCAGCATCTTCGACATGTTGGCCTCGGCGCCGCAATCGAGCCCGGCCTCGTATTTGCGGGTGGCTTCCTTCACCATCAATTCGGCGGCGCGCATCTGCGCGTAGGCCTTGGCGATCGGGAACTGGACGCCCTGGTTCTGGCCGATCGGGCGGCCGAACACCACGCGCTCCCTGGCGTAGGCGGTGGACTTCGCCGTGAACCACTTGGCGTCGCCGATACATTCCGATGCAATCAGAATGCGCTCGGCGTTCATGCCGGACAGGATGTAGCGAAACCCCTTGCCCTCGTCGCCGATCAGGTTTTCGGCCGGCACCTTCATGTCGGTGAAGAACACTTCGGTGGTGGCGTGGTTCATCATGGTGCGGATCGGGCGGATTTCCAGACCGTTGCCCTTGGCCTCGCGCATGTCGACGATGAACACCGACAGGCCGTCGGTGCGCTTCTTGGCGTCTTCCTTCGGCGTGGTGCGCGCCAGCAGGATCATCAGGTCGGAATGTTCGGCGCGGCTGGTCCAGATCTTCTGGCCGTTGACGACGTAGTGGTCGCCGTCGCGCCGCGCGACGGTTTTCAGCGAGGAGGTGTCGGTGCCGCTGGTCGGCTCGGTGACGCCGAACGCCTGCAGCCGCAATTCGCCGCTGGCAATCTTTGGCAGCCACTTCGCCTTCTGGGCGTCGTTGCCGTGCCGCAGCAGCGTGCCCATGGTGTACATCTGGGCGTGGCAGCCGCCGCCGTTGCAGCCGGCGCGCTGGATCTCTTCGAGGATCGCGGCCGCGGCCGAGAGTTTCAGCCCGGCGCCGCCATATTCCTCGGGGATCAGCACCGAGAGGTAACCGGCTTCCGTCAGCGCGTTCACGAACTCCTTCGGGTAGGCCATCTGGCGGTCGAGCTTGCGCCAGTATTCGCCCGGGAATTGGGCGCAAAGCTTGGCAACGGCGTCGCGGATGTCGTGGAATTCGTCTTGTTGTTCGTGTGCGGTCATTGGATTTACTGGCGATGACTACGGGTTGATGTCAATTGCCGATCGGCGGGCAGTTGTGAGGCCACCGCAAACTCCCTATGCTGTTTTGTTATAGCGTATGAACCTGCATTCGAAGGCTGGCAAGTATGGATCTGCGTCAGCTCAGAACGTTCAGTTGCGTGGCTGAACTCGGCAGCCTCAGCAAGGCGTCCGATACGTTGCGGGTGGCGCAGCCCGCACTCAGCCGTCAGATCAAGCTGCTCGAGCATGAATTGCGGGCCGAACTCTTTACCCGGAACGGCAGGGGCATGGTGCTGACCGAAGCCGGCCGCCTTCTGCTGGGGAGAACGGCGGGCATCGTCCGGCAGATCGACCAGATCCGCGACGATATCCAGTCCTCGGGAGGACCGCCGTCCGGGCGCGTGGTGCTGGGGCTGGTTCCGACCGTAAGCTGCGTGCTTTCGGCGCGGCTTGCCCGGCGCACCGTCGAAAGCTTCCCCGGCATTTCCCTGTGCATCGTGGAGAGCTACAGCGGACACCTGATGGAATGGCTGCACCGCGGCGAGATGGATCTGGCGGTCATCTATGGGCCGTCGAGCGATCTGCATTTGACGGTGCAGAGCCTCGGCCGCGACGACATCGTGGCGGTGGGGCCGCGCGGCAGCGGATTGGCGCAGAAGAAGCAGATCGATATCGCCTGGCTGCTTCGGCAGCGGCTGGTGCTGCCAAGTCATTCGCACGGGCTCCGGGCGCTGATCGAGCACGCAGCGGCGAAGAAGAAATTGAAGCTCGACGTGCAAGTGGAAGCCGATTCCTTCCGGGTCCTCACCAGCCTGGTCGAAGAAGGGCTGGGATACACGCTGCTGCCGCCGTCGTCGGTACGCCTGGAGGTCGCCGACGGCCGGCTGGAAACGGCCAGGATTTCCAGGCCGGCGCCAAGCCGCGAATTGACCCTTGCCTCGCCGCTCGACCATCCGGGCTCGAAAGCGATCACGCTCATCACCACGCTTCTCCGCGACGAAATCCGCGCTTGCTGTGCCGAAGGGCTCTGGGAAATCACGCTGGCCTGAGCCCGGTCCGGCGGGGATCTAGTAGAACAAATAGGCCGGGCGCGGCCTTATCATCTGGTTCAAGCTGCCATGCCGCAATTCGATAGGGCGGCGCTACGGCCAAACTCGATTTATTTAGTTGCAAGAAAATTGTATCCGATGCAGAATGTTCGCATCTAATATTCTGATCAGGCCGGACGGAGGATGCAATGACGCAAGGGGTGCAAGAGGTAATCGTCGTCCCCAAGGGCGAGGCGACGGAGGTGTTCGACGTGCTGGGAGAGCGCATCTCCGTGCTGGTGGACCGGAAGCACACCGGCGGCCATGAGGTGGTGCTGCATGTCGGGGTCGAGGGCGCGGGACCGCCGCCGCATTTTCATGCCTGGGATGAAGATTTCTATGTGATCAACGGCGAAATCGAATTCAGCTATCAGGGCAAAGCCGTGACGTTGGGCTCGGGCGGCTTCATTCACTTTCCGGCCGGCACCCCGCATGCCTTCCGCCATGTCAGCAAGGGGGCCACGGCCCTTGGGATCTCGTCCCCTTCCGGCGCGACCAAATTCTTTGCGGCCATGGATCTCAACAAGAGCGAGCCTCCCGATTTTGCGAAGATGACCGCGGTCGCCCGCGATCATGGCGTCGAAGTCGTCGGACCGTCAGCTTGAGACGCACCGGTTCAACACGCAGTTATGACAACGCGTTTCGGCGCGAACAGGCCGAGCGCACGCGCGAGCAGATTCTGGAAGCCATGATCGACCAGCTTGGTCAGGGCAGGCAGGACTTTTCGGCCGCCGATGTCGCTGCCGCCGCGGGGGTATCGCAGCGCACGGTCTACCAGTATTTTCCGGACCGGGAGGCGCAGATCAACGCCGTGATCGCTGCGCTTGACGAGCGTCTGGCGCATGAAGTGGCCGGCCCGCGCAGCCTTGACGAAATTTCGCCATTTGCCGAGCAGCTGATCCGGCTCGGCGCGTCGCATGTCCGAGAGATGCGGGCCCAGATTGCCGGGGGGCTCGCGAGCGAGGTAAGGGCGCGGCGACGGCGGTCACGCGACCGCGCGGTGGCATTGGCAGTGGGCGCGGGGTGCGACGATCCCAAGGCCGCCCGGCTGGCCTCGGCCGCGATCAACGTATTAACAAGCGCCGAGATTTCGTTGGGAATGATCGATCGTTTCGGCATCGAGGGTGACGACCTGATCGGCACCCACACATGGATCATCAGGACACTGGTCGAGGCGATCAAGCGGGGCGATCTGCCGGCGCCTGCGGAGAACATCCACTCCTGACTTATGGAGCATAAGATATGGTTGCGGCCCGGGTTGCCTGATTAAGGCGTGAGCTGGAAAGCGAGGCAGGGCGAGGCCGGCTGCAGTGAACTTCGCAGGGCCTACAAACGTAAACCTGCGCAGCAGCGGACGAAGGCCGCTCATTAGGCGCCTGATCAGGCTTTCGAGGAGTTTGTCGCTGCTGCCGAGGCTGCGCGACAGGCTTGGCGTAAGATCTAGGCCGGAATGCGGACCGGCAACTGTTCGATGCCGCGGACGAAGCTGGAATAGACCCGCTTCGGCTCGCCGACCACCTCGATGCGGTCGAAACGCTTCAGCATTTCCTGCCACACGATCTTGAGCTGCAGCTCGGCGAGCCGCATGCCGACGCAGCGGTGGATGCCGAAGCCGAACGACAGGTGGGTGCGGGGCCGGGGACGGTCGATGATGAATTCTTCCGGCCTGTCGATGCCTTCCTCGTCGCGGTTGCCGGAGACGTACCACATCACGACCCGGTCGCCCTTTTTGATCTTCTTGCCATGAAGCTCGGTATCGACCAGCGCGGTGCGGCGCATATGCGCCAGCGGCGTCTGCCAGCGGATCACTTCCGGCACCATGGTGTCGATCAGATCAGGGTTGTCACGCAGCTTCTGGTACTGGTCGGGATGCTCGTTCAGCGCCAGCACCGAACCGCTCATGGTGTTGCGGGTGGTATCGTTGCCGCCGACGATCAAGAGGATGATGTTGCCCATCAAATTGTCAGGGTCCATGTGCCGCGTCGCGTCGCTGTGCGCCATCATCGAGATCAGATCGTTGCGCGGCGGCGCATTGACGCGCTCGTTCCACAGCCTGGTGAAATAGGCGGCGCATTCGTCCATTTCCTGGCGGCGCTGCTCGGCGGATTCGACGACGCCGCTTTTGGGCAGCGCGGTCGAGACATCAGACCAGCGCGTCAGCTTGCGGCGCTCCTCGAACGGGAAGTCGAACAAGGTCGCCAGCATCTGGGTGGTCAGTTCGATCGACACCCGCTCGACGAAATTGAAGGTCTCGTTGCGCGGCAGGTTGTCGAGAACTTTAATCGCGCGTTCGCGGATCAGTTTTGCCAACTCGTCCAGATGCGTCGGCGTGAACATCGGCGACACCGTCTTGCGCTGCGACGAGTGTTTTGGCTGGTCCATCGCGATGAAGCTTGGATAGTCGTAGCCGGGCGGAACGTCGCGGATCGAGATGCCGCCGAGCGTGGAGTCCGACGAGAAGATGCCGTGGTTGGTGTCGACATGCATGATGTCGTTGTACTTGGTCACCGACCAGTAGGGCTCGATCGGTGCATTGGTGCAGTAATGCACCGGCTCTTCCTTGCGCAGCCGCTCGAACCACGGCCACAGCGTGTCGTTCTGGAACAGTTTTGGCGCGCCGGGATGAAAGTCCTTCAGGGGCGTCGAATAGGCCTCTTCGCGCGCGGCGCGCAGAAGCTCAGTCCTGTCGGCTCTGATGGTTGTCTGGACGTTCATCGTCGATGTTCCCGCAGTGAATAAGGTCAGCCGGCAATCCGAACCGGCAGGGTCTCGTAGCCCTTGACGAAGCTGGAATATACCCGCTTCGGCTCGCCCACCACCTCAATATTGTCGAACCGCTTGAGGATCTCTTCCCAGATAATCTTCAATTGCAGCTCCGCCAGCCGGATCCCGACGCAACGGTGGATGCCGAAGCCGAACGAGATATGGGTGCGGGGCCGGGCGCGGTCGATGATGAAGTCGTAGGGGCGGTCGATCACGTCCTCGTCGCGGTTGCCCGAGACGTACCACATCACCACCTTGTCGCCCTTCTTGATCTGGCGGCCG
Organism: Afipia sp. GAS231; assembly: GCF_900103365.1. Lineage (NCBI taxonomy): Bacteria > Pseudomonadati > Pseudomonadota > Alphaproteobacteria > Hyphomicrobiales > Nitrobacteraceae > Afipia > Afipia sp. GAS231. Next base: position 2,393,395 of record NZ_LT629703.1, on the reverse strand, counting down.
CGGAACTCGAAATCGGACAACGCGGTACGGCGCATATGGGCGAGCGGCGTCTGCCAGCGGATCACTTCCGGAACGAAGCTGTCGATCAGCGCGTGGTTTTCGCGCAGCTTCTTGTACTGATCCGGATTCTTGGCTAGCGCGTAGATGCTGCCCGACAGCGTGTTGCGGGTGGTGTCGTTGCCGCCGACGATCAACAGGATCAGATTGCCCAGGAAATTCTTCGGGTCCATGTCGCGGGTGGCGTCGCTGTGCGCCATCATCGACAGCAGGTCGCTCTTCGGCGGCTGGTTGATCCGCTCCTTCCAGAGCCGGCCAAAATACTGCGCGCATTCCATCAGTTCGGCCTGGCGCTCGTCCTCGGTGGCGACGACACCGTCCGGGCCGGGCAAAGTGGTGGCGACGTCGGACCAGCGCGTCAGCTTGCGGCGGTCTTCCCAGGGGAAGTCGAACAGCACGGCCAGCATCTGCGTGGTCAGTTCGATCGAGACCTTGTCGACCCAGTCGAACACTTCGTTCTTCGGCAGGTTGTCGAGGCATTCGGCCGAGCGCTTGCGGATATTGATCGCGAGCTGATCCAGATGGGTCGGCGTGAACATCGGCGCCACGGTCTTGCGCTGCGCCGAGTGGCGCGGCTGGTCCATGGCGATGAAGCTTTCCCGGCGCAGGTCGGGATCGACGTCGCGGACGGTGATGCCGCCGAGCGAGGCCGCCGAGGAGAACACCGCATGGTTGGTCTCGATGTCCATGATGTCGTTGTACTTGGTCACCGACCAATACGGCCCGAACATGCTGTCCTTGCAGTAATGCACCGGGTCTTCGCGGCGCAGCCGGTCGAAATACGGCCAGAACGAGTCGGTGCGGTAGAGTTCGGGATGGCTGACGTCGAACTCGGCGAGCGGCAGCGAATTGGCCTTGTCGCGCGCGGCTCGCAGGTGCGAATCCCCGGATAGTTCGATCGTTCCGTGCATGCGGCGTCTCCTGATGGCGTCCCGCCCTGGTTAGTCCAGGAGGGCAATGTTTTACCCAATTACATTCCATCGCGGGGGCCAGAGCAAGCGAGAGTTTGCCGCATCCGCGGTATACCAGAGACGTCCCGGCCGGGCCGTTTTTGGTCCGTTTTGAGCCCGTGACAAGCGCATGCGGGGGTAATAAGCCTGTGGGCAACAAGCCCATTTCGTTCTGACGCGTTTTCTTCACGCGAACCGGTGTCCACTTCGCTCGAAAACGCTACAAAAAGCCACCGGAGGCCGCCCCACCATGATTCCCAACGCGTACCGGATGTTCAATTTCGATCTCGGCGAGACCGCGGATGCGATTCGCGAGACCGTCCATGCCTTCTCGAGCAACGAGATCGCGCCGCGCGCCGCCGAAATCGACAAGAGCAACCAGTTTCCGCGCGATCTCTGGCCCAAGATCGGCGCGCTCGGCCTGCACGGCATCACCGTGGAAGAGGAGTATGGCGGGAGCGGTTTGGGCTATCTCGAACATTGCATCGCGGTGGAAGAAATGTCGCGGGCGTCTGCCGCGGTCGGGCTGTCCTACGGCGCCCATTCCAACCTCTGCGTCAACCAGATCCGCCGCAACGGCAACGAGGCGCAGAAGCGCAAATATTTGCCAAAGCTGATTTCGGGCGAGCATGTCGGATCATTGGCGATGTCGGAACCCGGCGCCGGCTCCGACGTGGTGTCGATGAAGACCCGCGCCGACAAGAAGGGCGACCGTTACGTCCTCAACGGCAGCAAGATGTGGATCACCAACGGACCGGAGGCCGACACGCTGGTGGTCTATGCCAAGACCGATCCGGAAGCCGGCCCGCGCGGCATGACCGCCTTCATCATCGAAAAGGGCATGAAGGGATTTTCCACCGCGCAGAAGCTCGACAAGCTCGGCATGCGCGGCTCCGACACCTGCGAACTGGTGTTCGAGGATTGCGAGGTGCCGGAAGACAACGTGCTCAGTGAAGTCGGCCGCGGCGTCAACGTGCTGATGTCCGGTCTCGACTACGAGCGCGCGGTGCTGGCGGCGGGGCCGATCGGCATCATGCAGGCCTGCATGGATGTCGTGCTGCCCTATGTCCACGAGCGCAAGCAGTTCGGCCAGCCGATCGGCACCTTCCAGCTGGTGCAGGGCAAGCTCGCCGACATGTACACCACCATGAACGCCTCGCGCGCCTATGTGTATGCGGTGGCAAAGGCCTGCGATCGCGGCGAGACCACGCGCGAGGACGCTGCCGGCGCGATCCTCTACGCCGCCGAAAAGGCGACGCAATGCGCGCTCGACGCCATCCAGTTGCTCGGCGGCAACGGCTACATCAACGACTATCCGACCGGGCGCCTGTTGCGCGACGCCAAGCTCTATGAAATCGGCGCCGGCACCAGCGAAATCCGGCGCATGCTGATCGGCCGCGAGCTGTTCGACAAGTCGGCGTAAGGCATCGCCCGAGCCTCCCGGCCGCGTTGGGAAAAGGATGCCCGCCAACCGGGCGGGCGAAGTTTCGGGAGGAAGCGCCCTGTCAAAGGAGCGCCAAGGGAATCTCCGTGATTCGGCCGCCGCCGCCAAGATCGTAGAACTACCGTCATGTTCGTGACCGCGCCGCGCCCTTGCGTGATTTCGCCGTTTCGATCGGCACCGACGGCGTGCCGGACGGCGTCAAATTCCACACCGCCTGCATTGCCGAAAAGGCGTGCGCGATCATGTCTTCATGGCGACGCGCCGCCAGGCAGGCAAAGGAGAGGTGGCAGGTCAGCGTCACCCTGTCGGCAACTACGAAATCCCGCGTGCGGGTGATGCGATCGAGAATGCCGTCGCGGGCGAGGCCGAGACAGACGCCGGACTCGACGAAGTCGATCACGGCCTCTTCCTGGTCGGTGAAGGCCACGCGCTTCGGCAGCGCGCCAAGGGTGCGGAAGATATCGTCGGTGAGCCGCCGGTGCGCCGAATGGAGCGGCGTTGCGAGCCACGGCAGATCGGCAAGGTCGGCCCAGCCCTTGCCCAAAACCTTGTCGCGCCATGCCAGCGGGGCGATCACGCGGTAGTCGTAACGCATCAGCGGCGCGAGCTGGAATTTGCCGTCGCCGATGGTGCGCTCGGATAAAGCCTGCGACGCATGGGATTCCTGGGGCGCGGCGTCGATATAATATCCGACATCGAGCTCGGTTTTGCCGATCTGCGTCAGCACATCGTCGCTCATGCCGTAGCGCAGGAAGACTTCGGTCTTCTGCAGCGAGGTGGCGAGGCTGCGCACGAACGGTCCAAGCCGGATGAACTCGGGCTCCAGAATAGTGCCGACGCGCAAGGTTCCCCGTAGCTGCTCCCGGAGCGAGGCCGCCATCGTCTTGAAGTCCGATGACGCCGATACCGCCTTGTGCGCCAGCGGAAGCAACGCGGCGCCGGCTTCGGTCAGGGTAAAGCCGCCGGACGTCCGGTTGAAGAGCTGAAGGCCGATGCTTTCTTCCAGGCCCTTGAGCTGCAGGCTGACGGCCGGCTGGGTCAGGCTGAGCAGCGTGGCGGCGCGTGAAACCGAACCTTCACGGGCGATCGTGATGAAACAGCGCAGGGCTTGGGTTCGCGGCAGCTCGTTCATTGGAAATGCTTATATATGATAGCACTCTTGAAAGTAACAATATTTACGAATGAAACCCTGCGTTGTTGTCGGGGCAGGTATGGCCTTGGCCGAGGGCCGGGTTCACCCGAGCGGGATGTCACTCCGGCAGGTTGTTGACCTTGCGCACCCAGACGCGCACGTCGGTCAGCACGTCGGGCAGTACTTCCTTGACGTCCTGCACGGTCATGCCGGCCTTGACCCTGGGATCGTAGAGCAGGTTCAGGATGTACTGGTCGTAGACGTCGAAATAACCCATCGACACATTGTCGTTGAACATGGTCCAGGGCACCGTCGAGGTATCGTTGATCGGTCCCAGCGATTGCAGCAACTCCTCATAGCCGCAATCGAAGAAAACGAAGTCGCCATTGTCGACGGTGAGGATCACGTCGGAATGCTCGATCTCGAATTTCTCGTTCTTGCGAAAACCCGACAGGCATTGCGGATCGAGCGACGAGCGGATCTCTTTCGCGCGCTCGCTGCCGTAGAAGGTCGCGATGGTGCGATTGAGGTCGCGGTCGCGCACCAGCTTGACCAGCACGTTGGCGGCGTCGTTGCTGGCGGCCATGGCGATGTCGAGGTGCTGAACCTTGGCGCCGATATCGGCGACGATTTTTGCGAGCTGGGCCTTGCGGTCGGGACGGTTGCCGTCGGCGAACACCCGCACCGGCATGTCGTATTTGCGGATGCGGTCGACGCGGCCGGCGAGATGATATTCGGCGCCGAACGCGGTCTTGAAGAAGCCTTCGACGATCTCGCTGTCGGTGAAGATCTTCTTCTCGGTGCGCTGACGCTGGGCGATGGCGGGAATTTCAGCGGCAGGCGCAGCCGGCGTCGCCACCGCACCGAGCGTGACGACGGACAGAGCGGCCGCAAGGGTTGCTGGAAAGCGGGATCGGCAGGGCGTGCGCATGACGGCGACGCTGCAGCAATCGGAGGGTGCGTGCAAGGTTTGATCAGACACTTGTTTGGTCAGATCCTTGCGCGCATGGCTGCGCCGGGTTCCCGCGCCTCAGCGGGCTCAGTTCTTGACGATGACGGTGGTACCGATGCCCACGCGGCCATAGAGGTCGGTGACGTCGTCATTGGTCATGCGGAAGCAGCCGGATGACACCGCCTGGCCGATCGTCTCGGGCTCGTTGGAGCCGTGGATGCGGTACAGCGTCGATCCCAGATACATCGCGCGCGCGCCGAGCGGATTGTCGATGCCGCCGGCCATATGCCGCGGCAGGTCGGGCCGTCGCGCCAGCATCTGCGACGGCGGGGTCCAACTCGGCCATTCCTTCTTCGCGGTGATACGGTGGGTGCCGCTCCAGCGAAAACCGTCGCGGCCGACGCCGATGCCGTAACGCAGCGCCTGGCCGTTGCCGAGCACGAGGTAGAGCCGGCGTTCCGAGGTGCTGATCAAAATGGTGCCGGGCGCATATTGGCCGGAAAAATTCACGGTGGTGCGCGGGATCGGGCTCGCTCCGCCACCGCCGCCGTTGAAGAAATTGGGACCCCCGCCCATGATGTCGCGCATGTCAGCCTGGGCTTGCGCCTGGCCGGCCGCAGCCAGCACCATCACCGCCGCAAACAGCAAAGCCAGAACCCGGGTCATTTTTGTCCTCGCGAAAACATCAAAATCGGCAGCGTAAGACAGGCCATAATTGCTGCGATTTCGCAAGCAAACAGCCTGTGAATGCGGCATTTTCGGCAGCCTCGGTTAAAAAAGGCAACACGCCGCAGGTGATGGCTGCATTGTGCCCTAAACCTTTGACGAAACGCGCGAACAATGATTGATCTTCGCAAGCCTAATATCACCAAGCCTCACATAACTAAGCCTCACATAACTAAGCCTTGCAGAACAACGCGGATGGGAGCGAGACCATGAACGGTGCGGAAAGTCTGGTGCGGACACTGGTCGCAGGGGGCGTCGACGTCTGCTTCGCCAACCCCGGCACCTCGGAGATGCACTTCGTCGCCGCGCTGGACCGGGTCGAGGGCATGCGCTGCGTGCTCGGCCTGTTCGAGGGCGTCGTGACCGGCGCCGCCGACGGTTATTACCGCATGAAGGGCTCGCCGGCTTCGACGCTGCTGCATCTCGGGCCCGGCCTCGCCAACGGCCTTGCCAACCTGCACAACGCCAAGAAGGCCAATTCCGGCATCGTCAACATCGTCGGCCAGCACGCAGTCTACCATATCGCCTACAACGCGCCCCTGACCTCGGATATCGAAGGCCTGGCGCGGCCGATGTCGGCCTGGGTGCGGACCTCGCCGGACGCCAAATCTGTGGCGACCGATGGTGCGGCTGCGATCGCCGCGGCCAAGAGCGCGCCGGCGCAGATTGCCACGCTGATCCTGCCCGCCGACACCGCCTGGAACGAGGCCGACGGCATCGCCCAGGTCCCGGCCGAAAGCCAGCGCGCGAACTATTCCTCCACCGCCATCGACAACGCCGCCAAGGTGCTGCGCAGCGGCGGCGCCTCGACGCTGCTGCTGATGACCGGCAGCGCGCTGACCGAGCAGGGGTTGGCGCTGGCAGGACAGATCGCCGGCAAGACCGGCTGCAAGGTGATGGGTCAGACCTACAATCCGCGCATGGCGCGCGGCAAGGGTCGGTTTGCCATCGACCGCATTCCCTATGTGATCGAGCAGGCGCTGCCGATCCTGAAGGATTTCAAGAACATCGTATTGGTCGAGGCCAACGACCCCGTCGCGTTCTTTGCCTATCCGAACAAGCCGAGCATGCTCAAGCCCGAGGGCTGCGAGGTGCACCGCATGACCTCGGGCGCCGAGAATTCCGTCGCCGCACTGGAAGCGCTGGCCTCCGCGCTCGGCGCCAAGCCGGCCGACCGCCAGCCGCAAAAGCTGGTCGAGATAGCCACGCCGACCGGCGCGCTGACGCATGCCTCGATCGCGCAGGCGATTGCGATGGCGATCCCGGAAAACGCCATCGTGGTCGACGAATCCATCACCACCGGCCGCGGCTTCTTCCCGCCGACGGCGGCGGCCGCCCCGCACGACTGGCTGCAGAACATGGGCGGCTCGATCGGCTTCTCGACTCCGGTCGCGACCGGCGCCGCGGTGGCGTGCCCGGACCGCAAGGTGATCTGCATGGTCGGCGACGGCAGCGCGATGTACACGCTGCAATCTTTGTGGACCCAGGCCCGCGAAGGCCTCAACGTCGTCACGATCGTGTTCGCCAATAAGATCTACCAGATCCTGCGCGGCGAGTTCGACGGCGTCGGCGCCGGCGAGCCCGGCCAGCGCGCGCTCGACATGCTCAAGATCAACCGTCCCGACCTCGACTTCGTCGCGCTCGCCAAGGGTATGGGCGTGCCGGGCCGCTCGGTCGCCAATGTCGACGATCTCAACAAGGCGCTGGCGGAAGCCATCGCTGAGCCGGGTCCGCGGCTGATCGAAGTGCAGATGTAACAGCGGCCGTGGAGGCGTCATGCAGACCGAGCTGAACAAGGTCGTCACGGCACTCCAGGAATTCTACGCGCGCGAGACCTTTCTGCTCGAAAAGGATCTCGGCGAGCGCACGCTGACGCACCGGCTTGCCGTTCATCTCGAAAAAGAGTTTTCGGGCTGGGAGGTCGACTGCGATTACGACCGGCTCGGCGACCGCACGCTGCGGCTGCCGCACGGCACCATCATCTCGACCGACGATCACCTCGGAAAATCGGTTTACCCCGATATCGTCGTGCACCAGCGCGCGATCCCCAACAATCTTCTCGCGCTCGAGGTCCGTAAATTTGGCAATCATCAGCCGCTCGAGCACGACCAGCAAAAACTTCGCGCGCTGACCGACCCGCATCTGTGGTTTGCCTACTGGATCGGCGTGTTTGTGACGCTCGGCAAGAAGCAGGTCGCGACGGCGGAGATCTATACCAGCGGGGTGAGGGACGAAGCCTTGTCGAACTGGTTCGCCGGGCGGCTGAAGGAAGCGGGACTGGCTGAAAGCCGCGCCGCCGTTCGTCCCTGACCTATCTACATCACAGAAATTTCTGGATTTGAAACCGAAATCTCTCCCCGTCATTGCGAGGAGCGAAGCGACGAAGCAATCCATCTCGCCACGCAAGGGAAGCATGGATTGCTTCGCTTCGCTCGCAATGACGTGGAGAAGCCGAACATCCTTCGCAGTCGTCGTCACCCGCGAAGGCGGGTGATCCAGTATTCCAGAGACGCCAATGATGGAATCGATAAGCCGGAGCCTGCTGGATCGCCCGGTCAAGCCGGCGATGACAGAGTGTGCTGATATCACGGAATGATGATGGCCGCCGCCGCTGGCCGTTGCGGCGGGTTCGGCAGATCCGGCGGCCGTTGAATCCAAATGAAAATTCATGACATCGTTGACGCGCGAAGCGGCGAAGCCCGCCTGCGCGATGCGCGGCGCCGGCCGATGTCAAAAACCTGTCATGCCGCTGTGACAAATCTAGGCAAAGCAGAGCGTTTCAACCGGCGGAATTGACCATGAAACGTGGAATGATTGTGCTCGCGATTTGCGCCGTCGCGGTGGTGGCCTATTTCGGCGCCAGCAAGTGGGCGATCCGCCACCAGACCCTGACCTTCCACGACATCCTGCGTGACGATCGCGAGGTCTCGGTCAACATTGCGGTTCGCCGCGACCGCGAGGTCGAGGCGATGGCCGAGATGATCGAACTGCCGGTGGTGATCCTCAACCACGGCAACACCGTCAAGTTCACCGAGTATTCGTTTCTTGCCAACGTCTTTGCCGCGCGCGGCTATCTGGTGGTCAGCATCCAGCACGACCTCGAAAGCGACGATCCGATGGTGACCAAGGTCGGTGAGGAATATGTCGGCCGCCGCCTGCAATACAACCGCGGCGTCTTCAACATCATGTTCGCGATCGAGCAGTTGAAGAAGGTTTATCCGAACGCGGATTACGGCCGTCTGACGCTGGTCGGACATTCCAACGGCGGCGATATCTCGATGTATCTCGCCAAGCGCCATCCCGAGATCGTCAAGAAAGTGGTGACGCTGGATAATTTGCGGGTGCCATTCGCCACCGACGGCAAGTTCAAGATCCTGTCGTTCCGCTCCAAGGATCCGGTGTTCAAGGCCGATCCCAGCGTCATTCCCGACGACGAGATCTGCGCCAAGGCCGGCATCACCGTGGTCAAGACCGAGTTTCAGCACAACGATCTCAGCGACCGCGGCCCCGACCACGTCAAGTCTACGATCCAGGCCAGGATCAACGAGTTTCTCGACGCGGAGGAGGGCCCCGGTCCGCTCGCGTCGGCCGCGGCCAGCATGCCGCCGGCGGCAGTCGCGAAATAGGAAGACTCTGTATTTGACGCGTTTTCTACGCAGATAAGTCCACGCAATCTGCGTAAACTTGATTGCTACGCGAACCGGTACCCACCCCCGGATCAAGTCCGGGGGCATGCTTCGCTTGAAAACGCTGCCTCAGTCCGCCGAGTCTTGCCGCGGATTGGACAAATTGTCGGCAAATTGCGGACAAAGCCGGATTCAAACATCCCCAAAGCGTAGTTGGGTGCGTAAGGGGAAATCATGACCTACAGGATCGTCGCTGAACGCGGCAATGAGACCGTGAGGATGGAGCGGGCGAGTTCGCTGCTGGCAGTGGCCAAAGCCAGGGTGTGGGCCAGCGAAGGCTGGCACGTCACCATCATCGTGAGGGATCAGGAACAACTCGAATACGCGGACTCCGACCGCATGGCGCTCGCATCGTGATCTGAGCGACGTCGTTTTTCGCGATCGTGCGAACGAACGGAAAGGCCGCCGAAAGGCGGCCTTTGCGTTGCCCGGAAGGGGTACCTGGAAGCGCAGGAAGCGACTATCGCTGCAGCGCGCGCTTGCCGTCGGACATCGACAGCCCGAGCCGGCGGCCGATCAAGAGGCCCGCGACCACGATCAGGCACCAGACCGGCAGGAAGAACAGCGTCAGGATGCCGGCGTCTTCCGGCTCGGTCTGCAGCAGCCATTTGACGACGCCGATCGGCGCCAACAGCCCAGCCGCGCCGCCGATGAGGCTGGTGACGGTCACGACGAATTTCTGAAAAGTCATCGGGCGCTATTTGCGCATCAGCACGCGCGCTTCCCGATAAAGATGGGAAAAGCAGATCACCAGCGAAGCGACCAGCGCGAAGGTGGCGAAGCTGTCGTAATCGGCTGACGTCAGCGGATTGAACTCGAAGTGCGGCGGCATGAACGCCCACCACACCACGGGAATGGTGAGCAGCGCCGCGAAGACGCCGGCCGGCGCGCCGCCGAGCAGGCTCACGATCAGGATCGCCGGAATGAACCCCGCGAAGTACGGTGTGATGCCGAACGACTCCGCGATCTCCTGCAGCGTCGCCGCAAACACCACCGCGGCGATCGCGGCCGCGAATGAGGCGGGTGACCATGGCTGGAGTCTCGGCAGGTAACCGGTCCGGTGGCGCATCAAATTCCCCCAAAATCGGATGCTGAAAGGCGGCAGGCTAGCGAAGCTGGGGAACAAATAAAGCCCCGCGCGGGCCGGGTTTCCGGGGTTTTTGGCGCAGCCACCGGGCGCCGTCGTCCGTGCTGCAGTGCGGTCAACGACGTGAAATACCGGATGACTACGGGGGAGGTCGAATTGGGATTCATCTTCGTGGGTAAATCAACGAAGCTTCAATGATTGGAGCGGAGATTCGTGCTTGGCTCAACCTGCAACGCGAATCGACCTTGATCACGGGGAGGAATGGATGCCCAGGCACTTCGGTTTGAAGGCAACACCGGTAGCCGAACGCTCAGGATCGATAGGGCTGTCCTGCGCCACGCCGGCCGTGACGGCATCGATCGCTACATCACCCGGCCTTGCTCCGGACGATACCCCGGAGGCGAAGCTCTCTTCCCCAGACCTGGCGCTGCCGTTCGCACCTGCGAGCTGGCGTGGCGGTCACGGGCGGCGGTCCATCTCGGCGGACTGAGCGAGACGAAGCCTGTTGAGGCTACGCGGCGTGCGGTCTTGGCATCTGCTGAGGAAAGGGTGCCTCGTAGAGCCAGGACAATTTCTCGCAAAAGCTTTCGACGTTCAGCTGCCGCATCAGATGGTTTCGCAGCATGGCATGGGGACCATCGGCATGATAAACGTGATCGCCGAGCAGGCGTGAGCCGAGTTGGACCCGTGCGGTTCGCAACAGGCGCGTCGCTCGATAGAGTTCCAGTCCGCCTTCGAGATCGCCGCGCGTTGGAGCAAGCGCCTCGGCGAGACAGACCGCGTCCTCGAGCGCCATGCAGGCGCCTTGCGCAAAATACTGCAACGTCGGATGCGCGGCATCGCCCAGCAGGCAGACCCGGCCGTCCACCCAGCGTTCGATCGGGTCCCGATCGCAGGTCACCCAGGCCTTCCAGTCCTTGCCGTGATGAATAATGGCCTGAGCGCGCGGATGAACATCGCGAAAGCCTTCCAGGACCTCGTCGTGTGTGACGGACTTCGCCGCGAACGCTTCGGACGGATTGTTGTGGCAGGTGATGGCGAGGTTGAACACTTTCCATCCCGAGAGCGGATAATGCACCAGGTGGCACTTCGCGCCCGCCCACAAGGTTGCGGCGTTCCAGCGCAAATCTTCCGGCATCTGCTCGGTCGGAATCACCGAGCGATAGGTGGTGTGGCCGGCCACGCGCGGCTCGCCGTCGCCGACCATCTGCTGCCGGATTTTTGAGCGCAAGCCATCGGCACCGATCAGGCAAGAGCCCGTGACGCGCTCTCCGTTTTTCAGGAGGGCCATGACCGAGCCGCCGGACTGATCGTAGCCGGTCACGTCGCAGTCGGCGCGCAGCGTGATCGCCTCATGGTCCTGACAGGCGCTAACGAGGATTCTGTGCAACTCGCCGCGGTGAACGACGGCGTAGGGATTCCCGAAGCGGGTCCGGAAATACGTGGTCAGATCGATGTGCGTGATCTCTTCCGCGGTGACCGCGTCCATCAGCCGCAATTGATCGATGAAGACCGCGATGGAGCGGACGGCATCGCCGAGCTTCAGGCGATCGAAGGCGTGGAACGCGTTCGGACCGAGCTGAATGCCGGCGCCGATTTCCTGATAGTGGGAGGCCCGTTCAAGAACGGTGACCTGAAATCCATGTTGCGCGAGCGCGAGTGCCGCGGCCAGACCGCCGATGCCGCCGCCGGCAATGAGAATTCGCTGGTCTGACATGTCTCCTCCTTTGCCGGGTCTCCCCCGCATCATTTTGGGGGACGGCCTTTTCCCGGGGCCCGTTCCCTGGTCGGCCGTTCCGGCTTGATGAGCTGTGCGACGTCGCCGCTTTCGACCTCGGCCTCGAGCCGGTCGAGATTGTCGTAGAGCGAGGCGAGCGTCGCCTTCAGTGCCGCCGCGTCCTTGCGCGACAGGTCGCCGGTCGCAACCTCTTCGTAATAGGCCGCAACCGGCATGAACCGGTCGTACAGCTCCCGGCCGGCGGGCGTCAGCTCCACCTGCAGGCTGCGCTGGTCGTTGGCAGGCCGCTCGCGCGAGACGAAGCCGGCCTTGTGCATATCGGCCACCAGGCGCGACAGCGTCGACAGGTCCGCCGACGTCAATGCGCTCAACTCGACCAGCCGCAGCGGCTGCTCCTGCTCGGCCAGTGCCGCCAGCACGCGGTACATCGGGAGCGTCAGTCCCTCCTTTTTGACCACGCGCACAAAAAGATCACCCATCCTGATGCCCACCCGGGCGAGCAGATAGGGCAGGGAATTCGACAGTCGATACATGGATTTAACCTCGCAGCCTCGGCGTGCTGAGGGCTTATCCATGGTTCTCTGCGCAGGCAATAGTTGCATCTGATTTAGTTGTAAATGATATAATCTCATTGACAAGTGTTTTGAAACGGAGTGTTGTGCTTGTCAAGCAGGAAACAGCTCAGGTGAGGTCAATGCAGGGAAAGATCGCGCTCGAAGAGCACTTCGCTCTCGAAGAGACGGTTCAGGACAGTGCCGGATTTTCGCCGGCGGAGGACTGGATCGAGCTGAAGGCAAGGCTGCTCGACATCCAGGACCGGCGGTTGAAGGAGATGGATGCGCACGGTATCGAGGTGATGCTGCTGTCGCTCAATGCGCCGGCGATCCAGGCGATCCCTGATCGCGACCGTGCGCTGGAGCTCTCGCGCCGCGCCAACGATTTTCTCGCCGAGCAGGTCGCACGGCGTCCGCAGCGCTTTCAGGGACTGGCCGCCCTTCCAATGCAGGACCCTGATGCCGCCGCGCGCGAGCTGAACCGCTGCGTTACGTCGCTCGGCTTTCGCGGCGCGCTGGTCAACGGCTTCAGCCAGCTCGCGGGCAGCGACAAGGCGCTCTACTACGACCTGAAGGAATTCTGGCCGTTCTGGTCGGAAGTCGAGCGGCTCGACGTTCCCTTCTATCTGCATCCGCGCAACCCGCTGGCCAAGGACGCCGCGATCTATGACGGCCATCGCTGGTTGATGGGACCGACCTGGGCGTTCGGGCAGGAAACCGCGGTCCACGCGCTGCGCCTGATGGGTTCGGGCCTGTTCGACGCCTATCCGCACCTCAATGTCATTCTCGGCCACATGGGCGAGGGCCTGCCGTATTCGATGTGGCGCATCGACAACCACAACAAGTGGATGCGTACGCAAAACGTCTATCCCGCAAAGCGGCCCATCGCCGATTACTTCCGCGAGAATTTCTACCTGACGACATCAGGAAATTTCCGGACCCAGACCCTGATCGACGCCATGCTCGAGATCGGCGCCGACCGCATCCTGTTCTCGGCCGACTGGCCGTTCGAGAACATCGATCACGCCGCGCTCTGGTTCGATCAGGCCACGATTGCCGAGAACGACCGGATCAAGATCGGACGCGAGAACGCGCGTTCGCTGTTCAAGCTTGCGGGCACGTCGCCCCAATCTGCCAAAGAGCAGAACAAGACATCCATTCCAGCGGAGGAATCCCATGAGCTTCTCGTCAGAACTCGACGTTCACACTGAACTGTCCGGTGCTGCCGTCGGACGGTCGCACCGGATTCTCGGCGTCCTGATCACGCTGATCACGATGTTTGACGGTTACGACACCTTCAATCCGGCCTATGTCATTCACTACGTCATGGAGCCGTGGGGCCTGATGCCGAGTCAGGCCGGCCTCCTCGTCAGCTCCGGCCTCGTCGGCTTTTTGGTCGCGGCGGTTTGCCATGGCATGATCGCCGATCGGTTCGGGCGGCGTGGCACGATGCTGGCCGGCCTTTGGATCGTCAACGTCTTCACCCTGCTGACCGCGGTGTTCGCCTCCAGCTTTCTGAGCTTTTGCGCGCTGCGCTTCATGACCGGGCTTGGATTGGGCGTCCTCTTGCCGCTGGGGACGACCTTCATCAACGAGCTGGCGCCGCAACGCGTCAGCAACAAGTTTTCGCTGTGGGGCGTGACGCTGGGCTGGTCGCTCGGCGGCGTGTTCGCCGGGCTGGTCGGCGTGTTCCTGACGCCGCTCTATGGCTGGCAGATTCTATATTATGTCGGCGCGCTGTCGATCCCGCTGACCTTCGTGGTGCATGCGGTGTTGCCGGAGAGCCCGAAGTTCCTGGCGGCGCGGGGACGGTTTGACGAGTTGCGCGCACTGCTGACCAAGCTGCGGCCGGAGCGCAGCGCGGTCTATCAGTCCGCGTCGTTCCGATCGCCGCAGCAGGCCGCAGGGTGGAACACCATCGGCGCGCTACTGACGCCGCGCTACCGGCGGGTCTCGCTGACGATCTGGGGCACGGCATTTCTGACCCTGTTTGCGATCTTCGGCCTGACGGGGTGGATTCCGACGGTCATGATCAAGCGCGGCGAAACCTTTGCAGCTTCATTCGGCTTCGGCGCGTTGATGCAGGCGACCTCCTTCATCGGCGGACTGACGCTCGCCACATTGGCCGACCGCAACCTCGGTCTGGCGCCGCGCTATCTCGCGACGTGGTGGATCATCGGCGGACTGGCGGTGCTGTCGCTGGTCTTCGCCAGCGGTCACGGCTTCAATCTCGCGATTGTGGCGGTTGCCGGCTTCTGCATCATCGGCGCCCAGCACGTCCTGAACAATTTCACGGCGGGTTCCTATCAGACCGATTTCCGTGCCAGCGGCGTTGGCATGGAGCTGGGTGTGGGCCGGGTCGGGGCCATTCTCGGACCCTATGTCATCGGGCTTCTGCAGCAGGCGACAGGTGGGCCCGACGCCGTATTCTGGGCGATCGGCGGCGCGGCCATCGTCGGCGGCCTCGCGATCGGATCGCTCGGCATCCGCGATGCGGCATTGCCGGCCGCGAATACGATCCCGGCGGAGGCGCGATGACGCCGTTCGTCTACACGGCGCCGGCGGCGCGGGTGGTGTTCGGCTCGGGCACCAGGGCCACCCTCGCGGACGAGATCCGGATGTTGTCCTGCCGGCGTGCGTTGATCCTGTCGACGCCGCCGCAACGGGGCGCGGCGGATCAGCTCGCCGCTGACATCGGCGAACTGGCTGCCGGTGTCCTCAGTGAAGCCACCATGCATACGCCGATCGACGTAACCGAAAGGGCCGTCGCCCGCGCACGCGCGCTCGCCGCGGACTGCGTGGTCGCGATCGGCGGGGGCTCGTCCGTCGGACTTGGCAAGGCCATTGCCCTCAACACCGACCTGCCGCAGATCGTGCTGCCGACGACCTATGCGGGATCGGAAGCCACCTCGATTCTCGGCCAGACCGCGGATGGCGAAAAGCGCACCTTGCGCAGTCCGAAAGTCCAGCCGGAAGTGATCATCTACGACGTCGATCTGACGTTGACGCTCTCCACGCATCAAACTGCCGTTTCCGGCATGAATGCGATCGCCCATGCGGTCGAAGCGCTCTATGCGCAGGATGGCAATCCGGTCACCTCTGTCCTGGCGGAGGAAGCCATCCGCCGCTTTGCAAGCTCGCTGCCGAAGCTGGTCGCGTCGCCTTCGGACTTTGAGGCGAGGTCGGACGCGCTCTACGCCGCCTGGCTCTGCGGGACTTGCCTGAATGCGGTGAGCATGGGGCTGCACCACAAGCTTTGCCATACGCTCGGCGGCCTATTCGATCTGCCGCATGCGGAAACCCACACCATGATCCTGCCTCACGCGGCCGCGTACAATGCTGCGGCGGCGCCGGAGGCTTTGCGGCGCGCAGCCGGCGCACTCGGCACCGAAGACGCGGCCGCGGGACTGTTCGATCTCGCAACGCGGCTCGGCGCGCCAACCTCGCTGTCGTCGTTGGGCCTGAAGCGTGACGACCTCGATCGGGCGGCACGCGCCGCGGTGCAAACGCCGTATCCAAACCCGCGCCCGCTGGCGCTGCCGGCGATCCGTGAACTTCTCGACAACGCCTTTGAGGGCGTGAGGCCCGGATCCGACGCCGGCCGGGAGACGCTTGATGCGTGATTTCGACCAACACAACATCACCGACGCCGTTGTCGCCAGCTTTGCGCAAACGAAAGACGTCCGGCTCAAGACCGTCATGACCAGCCTGGTCCGCCACCTCCATGATTTCGTGCGCGATGTCGAACTGTCGTTCGACGAATGGAACGCGGCAATCGACTTCCTGACGCGCACCGGGCAGATGTGCAGCGACACGCGGCAGGAGTTCATCCTGCTGTCGGACACAACAGGTGTGTCGATGCTGGTCGATGCGATCAACCACCGGATGCCGGAGGGCGCGACGGAGACGACCGTGCTGGGACCGTTCTATGTCGCGTCCGCGCCGGAACAGGCGTCCGGATCGGATATCTCCCGCGGTATCGAAGGCGAGCCGCTGCTGGTGGAAGGCTCCGTCGCCTCGCCCGACGGAACGCCGCTTGCGGGCGCCACGGTCGACGTCTGGCAGGCCGACGATGACGGATATTACGACGTCCAGCGTCCGGAACTGCAATCGTCGCTGCTGCGGGCCCAGTTCAGGACCGATGCGGAGGGCCGGTTTTCTTTCAAATCGATCATGCCGGCATTTTATCCGATTCCGGACGACGGGCCGGTCGGCGAGATGCTAGGCGCGCTCGGACGACATCCCAACCGCCCGGCGCATATCCATTTCATGATCGCAGCCGACGGCTACGAGACGCTGATCACGCACCTCTTCAATGCGGAAAGCCCGTATCTGGATTCCGACGCCGTGTTCGGCGTGAAGAATTCGCTGATCGCCACGTTTGGCAAAAATGCCGCAACCGGCTCCGGCCGCATCCTTAACCATCGCTTTGGACTGAAGCCGCTGTCGCAGGGGACACAACGCAACCGCGAATCCCAGGCAGCGGCTCAATAGCAGCGTAACCACGCCATCACAGAAGGAGACAACGAATGTCGGCGTCGACAGATCTTCGCAACCAGGACAATACGACGGACGCAGGCGCGTGGGTCCTGCTGTTCGCCCGCCTCTCCATCGCGCCCTTGTTCCTCTACAGCGGCATCGGCAAGGTGATGGCATTCAGCGCCACCGCTGCCCGTCTCTATGGTGGAGCCGATGGTTTTGGACGGTTTCTCGCAGCCGGCTCGATCGCCGTTGAACTCGGTTGCGCCACGGCGCTCGTGCTTGGCCTGTTCGCGCGTCAGGCCGCCGTGATCCTGATCCTGTTCACGATTGCCGCGACCTTGATGTTCCACAATTTCTGGGCCGCGCCGGAAGCACAGGTGGTCGGGCAAACCATCAATTTTCTGAAGAATCTCGGATTGATCGGCCTGCTTGCGCTCATCGCCCATCAAGGGGCCGGCAACTTTGCGGTGAATGCCGCGCTCAGGCGCGCATGAACCGCGCGGGGTGACTCAGAGTCCCCGCGATGCTCTCTGACGGAACAATCGTCCCACTATCTTCTCAGCTTTCGGTGCTTTGAGAAAGAAAGCTCTGAATCCTGGTTGCAAGGATGATCGGCGCTTCCTGCATCGGGTAGTGTCCGCAATTGTCGATCTTCTCGATCGCGGCGTGGGGATAGAGGCCCGGATAGACAGCCTTCACCATGGCTTCACTGACGCCGTTGTCGTGCTCGCCATAGAGCACCAGCATCGGTGCCGTGACTTTGTTTGCCATCGCCGAGTAGTCGTCTTTGATGAATGAGCGCATATAATTCCTGAACGCTGCCGGCGTGGCGGTCTCCCGTGCCCGTCGGAGCATGAGCTGCAGCCATGTGGGCGAGACGCGATTGCCGAGCGAATCGCCCATGATGGCGAGTGCGGCATCGTCGTTGTCGCAAGCCGACGCGAAGAAGCCGAATACCTGATCATCAAAAGGCAACGCCACGGCAGGCACCGGTGTCACGGCGACCACGGATTTTATCCGCGCCGGCGCGTCCATCGCCATCTTCTGAACCGCCTTGCCGCCCATGGAATGGCCGATCGCATGAAATTCCCGCCAGCCAAGCTGGTCGGCGAGCGCGATGCCATCGGCGGCGACCTCGCTGATCGAGAATGCGCCGGCGACGTCGCGCGAATGGCCGTAGCCGCGGATATCAACGAAGGCGTAAGTGTAGAGGTCGCGGTCGAGCGCATCGAACATCGGGGCAAAGACCCGGTGATCCCAAAACCACCCGTGGATGACCAGAACTTTCGCAGGGCCGTTGCCGATCGTCGTATGCCAGATCATTCCGGCTCACTCCCATGGTGATTGACTGATCCCGTGCTCAGGACTTGTCGGCAGCAGCGAAGACCTCCCGGCAGGCCGCAACGCCGTTGATCGCGGCCGCGACGCCGACAAATGGCGCGAGCTGCATCATGATTTCGACCAGCTCCTCCCGCGTCATGCCGCAGCGAAGGGCTCCGCCGATATGCGTTCGCAACTGCGGCGCCGCCGTGCCGAGCGTCGCCAGGGCGGCGACGGTCACGATCTGTCGCGTGCGCAAATCGAGTGTCGGGCTTTGGTAGATCTCGCCGTAGATCGTCTCGAGCACGTAGGTTGCCAGTTGCGGCGCAACATCGCCGAGCGATCGCTCGACCTGTTCCGGCGTCTGGCCGAGAACCTCGCCGATTTTTTGTGCGCCAAGCGATCGCCGCGAGGAGTCTGAACGCATGGTAATTTGCCTCCGTCCGCGCCCGAGCTACAGTGAACCCGATCGGCAATAAAAATAGAATGGTGATCGATCTGTATGGCCGTTGTTTGTGGCCGTCAAGAAAACGACAGGCGAATGGTTTCGCGCGTAAAGGGGGAGTGATGCAAGGGGGAATGATGTTCGACAATTTTCTCAAAACCGCCGGACTGTGCCTGGCTGTGGCAGCAGGCATTGTTGCCGGTGGCGCCGCCGCGGCGGAAACCTACCCCAGCCAACCCATCAAGATCGTCGTCGGCTTTGGACCAGCCTCCGCGGCAGACATCCTCACGCGCCTGGTCGGCAAGCGGATGGAGGCCAAGCTCGGCCAGCCCGTCATCGTCGAGAACCGGGCCGGAAACAGCAGCATGATCGGGGCCGAAGCCGTCGCCCGGGCGCCGGCGGACGGATATACGCTGTTCACGGCGACGATCGCCAACACGCTCAACCCGGCGCAAACAAAATCCAGTTTCGACCTTGGCAAGATGCTCGCGCCGATCGCCCTTCTTGGCGTCGTGCCCAATGTGCTGGTGGCGCATCCCTCGGTGCCGGCTTCGAATCTGGGCGAGCTGATCGCGCTGGCGAAGAGCAGGCCGGAAACGCTCACCTTCGGTTCGTCGGGCGCGGGAACGGCCAGCCACATGGCCGCGGAGTTGTTCAACCAAAAGGCCGGCACCAGCGTCGTGATAGTGCCCTATCAGGGCGGAAGCAATCAGGCCGTCAGCGATCTGCTCGCCGGGCGCATCACGCTGATGTTCAATGTGGCGGCAACACTTGCGCCGCATGTCGAGGCCGGAAAGCTGAAAGCGTTCGCCGTCGCCCAACCGAGGCGCGCGACCATCATGCCTGATGTGCCAACGCTCGCCGAAGCGGGAATGAACGAATACGACGCCGGAGTCTGGATCGGTCTTCTGGCCCCGGCCGGAACGCCATCCGCGATCATCGATCGGCTTTCGATCGCGGCCAACGAGGCGTTGAAGGACGAGGAGGTCCAGAAAGCCCTGAAGTTGCAAGGCACCGATCCGGTCGGCAGCACGCCGAAAGAGTTTGCCGATTTCATCCGTGCCGATGTCGAGAAATGGAAGGCGGCTTTTGCCGCGGTCGACGCCAGGAGGTAGGCGGAGCAGGCTGCAGCGACGTTGGATCTGCTGCGGCACCCCGGGCGTGACAACTCGTTTTCCTTGACGTGGCTCCCATCAGCACGTCGAGGTTGCAGGTGGTCCTAAGTCTGATAACATTGAAACCTAATTGGGCGGGGTTTCCATCTGTGACGGCGGGCGAATGGTACGTCTTTGACGGCGCATCTCAACGTGGGCCTATGTCCCATGCCGACGTTGTTCAATTCCTAAACAACTTCAATGATCGATTAGCTGTTAGCGTGTGGCGACCCGGACTGGATGACTGGGTGCCAGCCAGCCAGCTGTTCGAAATTGTCGTCCCCGACCGAATAGTGCCGGCGTCAAAGCAGATTTCGAGCAAGCGACAATTCTCACTCTATGGAATTTACCTAGGTCTGACCGTCGTTCTCGCAGACTACCTTTTCGAGTGGCGCGGGCCAAAATTTAAACGTTGGCAGGGTAGCGGCCTCTACGAAAACATCGGTTATATCATCGGTGCGGTCGCAATTTGTTTGGTGCTTGGTTTCATCATCGGTGGGGCATCTGATTTTGCAAAAGGAAGGTCTCGACGCAAAAGCGTTTTGGACCCAAGCACTTTTCAAGAACCAGAGATAATTCCTGAAATACCCCTAGATCCGAACAGGCGAAACAACTTCATCGCGCGGTACTGGCGCGGCGAATATTCGCTAGGCATTTCGTACTGGGTGTTCGGGTTCGTAGGTAACATCGCCGTCGCTGTTCTAACTGTCGGTATCGTTATGCTATTTCAAACCGACAATGAATATGAACCACGTGCAATCTTCGGATCTTTGATCAGCGTTTGGTTGCTCATAATCGCTTTTGTCGTCTGGCAAGTCACGGGCGTGTGGCGGTCCGCAAACCGTCTCATTGCTAGACGCCAAGTGGTTGGAAAGCGGGCGGGTTGGGCTACGGTAGCCAAAGTTGTCGTCGTCTTGGGACTATTGAACTCAATCAGTACGTTCTTCAAATCGGGATTGCCGCAGTTGATTGAAAGCTCCCGAATGGCCTTCTTGGATGATCCCGACATCCCCGCCTACTCAATTCGCGTGATGAGAAACGGAACGGAAGCGGAAATCGCGGGGGGCTTTAAATACGGACTCACCGATGATTTTAGCAAAGTACTCAAGGCCTCCCGTCAAATTAAAGTCGTGCATCTCGACAGCACAGGCGGCCGCGTTGGGGAAGCATTCAAACTAAATAATGTGCTTAAGGCGCAGGGTGTTGATACGTACGTCTCAAATGGGTGCTATTCGGCCTGTACAATTGCCTTTGCAGCGGGTCGCAATAGATTTATTCGAAAGGGCGCGGTCCTTGGCTTTCACGCCCCGGCTTTTCCGGGGATGACAAAAAGTGAGCTGCAAGATGCCGCTCTTGATCAAAAGCGACTTTTCATTGACGCTGGCTTCAATCGAAAGTTCGTGGATAAAGCGTTGTCGACGCCCAGCTCTGAGATGTGGATGCCTTCGGCGGACCTAATGGCCGCTGCGGACGTTATCACTGGATTGTCCGACGGCACGGAGTTTGCCGTTTCGGGCTTCGGTGGAGATCTGAGCAAGGAGGGGATGGCTAACGCTCTCGCAAAAGCCCTGCCACTGCTTCAGACCCTCAAAGACAGGTTTCCTAAGCATTATGACAGAGTTATCAGTACCTATTATGACGACTACATCGCCGGCAAGACAGAAGCTGAGGCAATAGTGGATGCGCGCGGAAAACTCGTTTCGATCATTGCAACGCTAAGGACCCTTGCTGACGACGCGGTGTTGGTCGATTTGGCGACGGTTCTCGCGGATGAATACGCAGCCCTAGGTGATAAGAGCGCGACCCTTTGCTATAAATTTGCGTCCGGGATTGGGTCGGAAGATAACATCACGGCAGAACTTCCCATCGCTTTAGTTAACAGAGATAACGAGATTAATCGGCGCATCGTTGAAACTGCGAGGAACCGGCAGGATGTTTCGGCCACCGACGCTAAGGACCTGTGGAAGAAACTTTTAGCTCCGCTCGCGGCGAAGGGGGTCCGCGAAGAGCAGCTGAAGCTGCTTTTATCCGACACCGCCGCGGCCCCTTCAAGATATGGCGAGTATTGCCGAGCGTCTGAGACATTTTATCGAGAAATCGCCCGGCTACAACAAAGAGAAGCAGCCATACTGATGCGTTTCATTTTTGCCGAAAAATAATTCGAAACTGAAATGCCACTTGTCTCTATGTTTCCGAATAGTCGCTATCGAACCTCCAGCTGTGACCAGGTGTGACCAGCTGCAATTTTTGATTTTCGGAGGTTGGTTAGCTTCGGGATATCTAAGTCGACTGAATGACTTAAATGGTGGGCGCACAAGGGATCGAACCTTGGACCTCTCCCGTGTGAAGGGAACGCTCTCCCGCTGAGCTATGCGCCCGGGAATTTTTGCCCCGAAATGGGGGCCGTCAGAGCCCGCGATTTACGTTTTGCGGACCCGTGGTGTCAAGCAATAGTCGGCCCTAAATTAGAGCGGGACGAGATTAGGTTGGTGGCGACGCCGGGCCGTTTTTCGGGTGCCATTCTACTTTGCATGGGGTTGTTTTCGCGATTTTGTTTCTGGTGCCCCGGAAACCGGCTCGCGTGAAGAAAGCGCGTCAAAACAAAGGGCAGGGGTATTACGCCCCCTGCTGGCGGGCGCGGGAGGCGTGGGATTGCAGGGCGCGGATGCGTTCGGCCAGCGTCCCGCCGCCTTCGGAAGGGCCGACGGGGGCGGGTGCGCCGTGGCCGGCGATGTCGTTGGCGGGTTTTGCGGGGGTTTTGGGGGCCGCCGGTTCCGCGGCCAACATGGCCTCGATCGCCGAATTCGGGCCTTCGAGCTGCATCGCGAGCTTGGCGACTTCGGCGGCGATGTCGTTGATGCGCTCGCGCAGCAGCGCATTTTCCATGCGCTCGGTGGCCCAGGAGCTTTCGGCCTGCTGCTGGATCGCGTTGATGTCGCGCTGCAGTTTGGCGCGTTCGTCGCGCGCGACACGAAGCTGGTCTTCGACGGCCGCCTTCTCGGTGCGCAGTTTCTCGATCGCCGCCGAACTGGCGCCGCTCGAGGATGCCGTCGCGAGTTCGTTGCGAAGGTCCATCATGATGCGCTCGGCAGCCTGGTTGGTCTGCTTGAGCTGGTTGTTTTCATATTCGCGTTCGGCCAAGAGCTTGCCCTGGGTGGCGAGACGGCCTTCGAGATCGTTGACGCGGTTGCCGAGCATCTCGGCTTCCTTGACCTGGACGATCAGTTGCCGGTCGAGATCGGTGACGCGCTGGCTCAGGTTTTCGACGCGGCCGCGCGCATCCGTCAGTTCGCGCGTCACGTTTTCGGATTCGGTGCGTTCCTGCGCGAGCCGGGCTTGGGTCGCCGAAAATTCCTTTTCGGCATCGCCGACGCGGCCCTTGAGCTCCTCGATCTGGGTGCGCACCGCGACCAGCTCGACCTGGCGGCTGTCCGCCATCATCGAACGGTCGGACAATTCGTGGTTGATCCTGGCGAGTTCGGCCTGCTTGTCGGTCAGCGCGGTTTCGGCGCCGCGCAGCATCTCGGTCTTGGCCGCGAATTCCTCTTCGGTGGCGCGCAACTGCTCCTTCACCGCCTTCTCGCGCGCTTCCAGCGAGAAGATGGTGGCGTTCTTTTCGCCGAGCTCGATCTTCATGCGGTTGATCGCATCGGATTTCTTGCCGAGTTCGGCGAGCTGGCTGGTGGTCTTGTTGCGGAGCTGATCGACGCTCATCTCGAGCCGCCGCGCCGACATCGCGAATTCCGCGCGCAACTGGTCCTTGTCGGCCTGGATCTCGGCCATCGACAGCGGGGTGGCCGCTTCGAGCCGCCGGGTCGTCAGCCGCACCGCGCGGTTATGCACCAGCGGCACGATCATCAGGCCAAACAGCATCGAGACCAGAAAACCGATCGCCAGATACATGATCGGTTCGATCATGGATGGTCACTCCACACCAAAAGGAATTGTTAAGCACAATGCCATGGCGGACCGGCCCAAGGCCAGCCCAATGGCACGTTAACCTGAATCCGCGAGCCAAGAATCGACAGGCACGCGAATCAACAAGCACGCGCCGTCAGCACCGGACAGGCGTTCGAAACAGGCTCAGAACGGGTTCCAGGTCGCGCGCGGGGTATATTTGAGATAGCCGATATTGGCGCCGAGCCGCAGGCCGATGCCGGAGCGGATCGGAACCAGCACGATGTTGTTGGCGGTCAGCGCCGTCATGCCGAAACCGCCGACGATATAGGCTGAGCCGTCGATGCCGGCGAAGCGCTGATAGATCGCGTTGGTGGCGGGCAGGTTGTAGACCAGCGTCATGGTGCGCGCGCCGTCGCCGCCCCAGTCGAAGCCGACCGACGGTCCCTGCCAGTACACCCGCAAGTCGCCGGCGTTCTTGGTGTAGAGCGTGCCTTCGCCGTAACGCAGGCCCGCGACAAACGCGCCTGAGCCTTCCTCGCCGAGCACGTAGCCGTTGGGCAGGCCCCACTGGCTGACCGCGCGCTCGATGATCGAGGCAAGACCACGCGAGACGTTGCCGAAGAACTTGTGCCCTGCACCGACCAGCTCATCGGGCCCGAAGGTCGCGGGGCCCTGCTGTTGCGGCGGCGGCAAAGGCTGCGGTTGCGCCTGCTGTGCTTGAGCCTGCACGGTCCAGCACATCAGCGCGGCTACCGTCACCGCGGCAAGGCGTGAAGCAAAAATCATCAAAGAACCCCTGGTATCGAAATTCTGGCCGCCGTTCCTTAACCTGACGCCAATACGCACGGCTCTAGGTTGCGTCCAGTGTCCCCTCGACTCGAATGTTATCGGCACCAACTATGACGGCACAACGGCAGGAAAGATACGGTTGGCGCCCCGGAATGGCCTTTTTTGCGCTGCTGGCGGGCTTTTTCGCCGGTTTCGGTGTCGATTTCGCAGCTTATGCCCAGACCACCGAAAGGGTGGTGATGAACCGCTATTCCGGCCTTGCGATCGCGGGTTTCGACGCTGTGGCCTATTTCACTGAATCCCAGGCCATCCAGGGAGTGCCCGATTTCGAGGCCGCCGAATCCGGCACGGTCTGGCGCTTCCGCAACGAGGGCAACCGGGCCTCTTTTGTCTCCCATCCGGAGGTCTACGGTCCCCGCTTCGGCGGCTACGATCCGGTCGATATTGGGCGCGGGGTGACCTATGCCGGCAACCCGCGGATCTGGCTGATCGTTGACCAGCGGCTCTATCTGTTCGGTCGCGAGGACAGCCGCGACGCCTTTGCGGCCAATCCGGCGCGTTTTCTCAAGGACGCAGAGGCGCGCTGGCCGGTGCTGGAAGAGGGACTGTCGCAGTAGACGCCGCCCTCACTCTCCCGCCGCAGCCGGATCGCCCCAGGCGATAAACTCCGGAATAATAAAATCCTCGCGCCCGGCGCCGAAATGCAGGGCGGCTCCGTTTGAATCCGTGATCTTGCCGCCGGCCGCGGTGATCACGGCATGGCCGGCCCCGACATCCCATTCGCTGGTCGGCGACAGCCGGGGGTAGATATCGACTAGGCCTTCGGCCACCCGGCCGAATTTGACGGCCGAACCGAGTTCGGACCGCACCGCCCCTGGCCGCCCCGCGATAAAGGCTTCGGTTCTGGCGTCGCCATGCGAACGGCTGACCGCCACCGTCCACGGCGCGCCGCGCGGCGGGCAGGCGCGGGTGCGTATCGGTTCCGCCAGCGGTGCGCCGGCGCGAAGCGTTATCCGCTCCGCTCCGCGGCCGACGATGCCGCGCCAGATCAGCCCCAGCGCCGGTGCGCCGACGATCCCGAGCAGCGGCATCCCATGGGTCACCAGCGCCAGGTTGACGGTGAACTCGTTGCGGCCGGCGACGAATTCCTTGGTGCCGTCGAGGGGGTCGATCAGAAAGAAGCTCTCTTTGAAGGGCAGCCGCGCCTCGCGGGCGCGCTCCTCCGAAAGCGAGGGAATATCAGGCGCCAGCCGCGCCAGGCCTTCCGCGATGATGCGGTCGGCTGCGAGGTCGGCCTCCGTTACCGGCGATCCGTCGCTCTTGCCGTCGA
Organism: Afipia sp. GAS231; assembly: GCF_900103365.1. Taxonomy (NCBI): domain Bacteria; kingdom Pseudomonadati; phylum Pseudomonadota; class Alphaproteobacteria; order Hyphomicrobiales; family Nitrobacteraceae; genus Afipia; species Afipia sp. GAS231. Next base: position 2,367,649 of record NZ_LT629703.1, on the reverse strand, counting down.
CCTTCATGGAGGTGCGGTTGACCGCCAGAATGGCGTCGCCGGCCGCGATCACCAGATCGGTCAGCGATTCCAGCAGCGCGGCAGCGGCCTCGCCATCGATGACGGACGGGCTTGCCTCATTCATGAGCGGAGCCCATTTGCTGCAGCGGAGCCCATTTGTTGGTCGTCCTTCATACCTGTGACCGGCCCGTGCTGGCAGCCTGCGGCTGCGCGGTGTATCAAACCAGCACGCATGCGTGATTCGTAACAGTCCGCGACTCCAGCGGTTTTCCAGGAACAAATGATGTCTGGCACTTCGTCTCCCGGTCCGGTTCCCGATGCCCTCGAACTTGCGGCGCTGTTGTGCTCGCGGGTCTGTCACGATCTCATCAGTCCAGTTGGCGCCATCGTCAATGGGCTTGAGGTTCTCGACGACAATCCGAAGCCCGAAGATCGCGATTTCGCGCTCGATTTGATCCGCAAGAGCGCCAAGACCGCTTCGGCGCGGCTGCAGTTCTGCCGCCTGGCCTTCGGCGCGGCGGGATCGGCCGGCGCGCAGATCGATCTCGGCGATGCACAGAACATGGCGCGGGGCCACATCGAGGACGGCAAGATCACCATCAGCTGGAATCTGCCGCGCCTGCTGCTGCCGAAGAATCGCGTCAAGCTGCTGTTGAACATGCTGATCATTGCCCAGCAGACCATCCCGCGCGGCGGCACGCTGACGATCGACCCGATCGGTGACGGCGAGACCATGAGCTTTCGCGTGACGTCGGCTGGTCTCAATGCCCGCGTGCCGCAGAACATCGCCGATCTTGTCAGCGCCAGTTCGACCGCGTCGATCGATGCCCATGCGGTGCAGCCTTACTATACGCGGCTGCTGGCGCAGGCCTGCGGGTTGAGCGTGACGCTCGCGCTCGACGGCGAAAAGGTGGTCGTGACCGCCGCCTAATTGGTTAATCAAAAGTTGACGTGGGGCCGCGGATTCTTTGCCGCGGCCTTATCTCTTTGTTGAGACCGTTCTTTTCCATTTGCTCAACCAATATTAAACGCTTTGCATGGAAGCTGGCCAAGTTCCGTCTGAGCACGTCGATGTCGCGTGCCGGTGCGTACGAAGGCCAGTTTCATGGATGATTTGTTGCGGGAGTTTTTGACCGAGACCAGCGAGAGCCTGGATACGGTCGATAATCAGTTGGTGCGGTTCGAGCAGGATCCGACGGACGCCAAGATTCTGGATAACATCTTCCGGCTGGTTCACACGATCAAAGGCACCTGCGGCTTCCTTGGCTTACCCCGGCTCGAAGCGCTGGCCCATGCCGGCGAGACGCTGATGGGCAAATTCCGCGACGGCATGCCGGTGACGGCCGGTGCGGTGACGCTGATCCTGTCCTCGATCGACCGCATCAAGGAAATCCTCGCCGGCCTCGAGGCCACCGAGACCGAGCCCGAAGGCACCGACGAAGACCTGATCGAGAAACTGCACGAGATGGCCGAAGGCAAGCATGCCGAGGCTGCAGTTGAGGCAGTGCCCGTGGTCGCTGCACCTCCGGTTGCGCCGGCAGCCCCCGCGACCAGCGTAGCCGGCACTTTGGTCGAGCAGGTGCTGGAACGTCCGCTGCGTCCGGGCGAAGTCTCGCTCGACGACCTCGAACGCGCCTTCCGCGAGACCGCCATCGAAGTCGAGCCCGCGCCCGCGCCTGTGGTTGCAGCTGCCCCGGTCGCCAAGGCCGCCGCGCCCGCCGCCGCGCCGGAAGCCGCTCCCGAGCCGCGCGCCAAAGCCAAGGCCGTCAGGAAGCCGGTATCCGCCGAGACCGACGTCCAGGAAGCCGACAAAATCGCCAACCAGTCGATCCGCGTCAACGTGGACACGCTGGAACACCTGATGACCATGGTCTCCGAGCTGGTGCTGACCCGCAACCAGCTCCTGGAGATCTCCCGCCGCAACGAGGACACCGAGTTCAAGGTGCCGCTGCAGCGGCTCTCCAATGTCACCGCCGAGCTGCAGGAAGGCGTCATGAAGACGCGGATGCAGCCGATCGGCAACGCCTGGCAGAAACTGCCCCGCATCGTCCGCGACCTCTCGGGCGAACTCGGCAAGCAGATCGAACTGGAGATGCACGGCGCCGACACCGAACTCGATCGGCAAGTGCTCGACCTGATCAAGGATCCGTTGACGCACATGGTGCGCAACTCCGCCGACCATGGTCTCGAGACGCCCAGTGAGCGCTCGGCCGCAGGGAAGCCCGAGCAGGGCACCATCCGCCTCTCCGCCTACCATGAAGGCGGCCACATCATCATCTGCATCGCCGACAACGGCCGCGGCCTCAACACCGAGCGGATCAAGGCCAAGGCGGTCCAGAACGGCCTGGTCTCCGAGGCTGATCTGGAGAAGATGACCGAAGCCCAGATCCACAAGTTCATCTTCGCGCCGGGCTTCTCGACCGCGGCCGCCGTCACCTCGGTCTCCGGCCGCGGCGTCGGCATGGACGTGGTGCGCACCAATATCGACCAGATCGGCGGCACCATCGACATCAAGTCGGTGGCCGGCGAGGGCTCTTCCGTCACCATCAAGATCCCGCTGACCTTGGCCATCGTCTCGGCCCTGATCGTCGAAGCCGCCGGCGACCGCTTTGCGATTCCGCAATTGTCTGTCGTCGAGCTGGTCCGCGCCCGCGCCAACTCCGAACACCGCATCGAGCGCATCAAGGACACGGCGGTCTTGAGGTTGCGCAACAAGCTGTTGCCGCTGATGCACCTGAAGAAGCTTTTGAAGATCGACGACGGTACCTCGTCCGACCCCGAGAACGGCTTTATCGTGGTCACCCAAGTCGGCAGCCAGACGTTTGGCATCGTGGTCGACGGCGTGTTCCACACCGAAGAAATCGTGGTCAAGCCGATGTCGACCAAACTGCGGCACATCGACATGTTCTCCGGCAACACCATTCTGGGTGACGGCGCCGTGATCATGATCATCGACCCCAACGGCATTGCCAAGGCGCTGGGCGCGGCCGGCTCCGCCTCGCGCGATCTCGCCGACGACCATGCCGCGGCGCACGCCTCCTCGGGCGAGCAGCTGACCTCGCTCTTGGTGTTCCGCGCCGGCTCCAACCAGCCCAAGGCGGTGCCGCTCGGGCTCGTCACCCGTCTGGAAGAGATCGCCACCGACAAGATCGAACTCAGTAACGGCCGCTACATGGTGCAGTACCGCGAGCAGTTGATGCCGCTGGTGCAGATGGACGGGGTCACCGTTCAAACGTCAGGCTCGCAGCCGATCCTGGTGTTCGCCGACGACGGCCGCTCGATGGGTCTGGTGGTCGACGAGATCATCGACATCGTCGAGGAGCGGCTGCACATCGAGGTGGCGGGCTCGCAGTCCGGCATCCTGGGTTCGGCCGTGATCAAGGGCCAGGCCACCGAAGTGATCGACGTCGGCCACTTCCTGCCGATGGCGTTTGCCGACTGGTTCTCGCGCAAGGAGATGCGGCCGTCGATGTCGTCGCAGTCGGTGCTGCTGGTCGACGACTCAGCCTTCTTCCGCAACATGCTGGCCCCGGTACTCAAGGCGGCCGGTTACAAGGTGCGGGTCGCCCCCAACGCCCAGGAAGGCCTCACCGCGCTGCGCTCGGGCCAGGTCTTCGACGTGGTGCTGACCGACATCGAGATGCCCGACATGAACGGGTTCGAGTTTGCGGAAGTTATCCGGGCCGACCAGCACTTGAGTGCGATGCCGATCATCGCGTTGTCCTCGATGGTGTCGCCGGCGGCGATCGAGCGCGGCCGGCAGGCCGGCTTCCACGATTACGTCGCCAAGTTCGACCGTCCCGGCCTGATCGCGGCGCTGAAGGAACAGACCGCCGCTCCCGAGATCAGGCACGCGGCATGAGCAAAGCTCAGTCCGGGCATAAGAAAGCAAGCACATGACAACGACCAAGACCGACACCATCGAGGGCACCGTGGCCGAATACGTCACCGCCTTTATCGGCGGGCAATTGTTCGGCCTGCCGATCTCGCGGGTCCAGGACGTGTTCATGCCGGAACGGCTGACGCGGGTTCCGCTGTCGTCGGCGGAGATCGCCGGCGTGCTCAACCTGCGCGGCCGCATCGTCACCGTGGTCGACATGCGCGCCCGGCTCGGGCTGCCCAAGAACGACGACGGCAAGCCGCCGATGGCGGTTGGTGTCGACCTGCGCGGCGAGTCCTACGGGCTCTTGATCGACCAGATCGGCGAGGTCCTGCGACTCCGCGACGACGGCCGCGAGGAAAACCCCGTCAACCTCGATCCCCGCATGGCCAAGCTCGCCGGCGGCGTCCACCGCCTCGAAGGTCAGCTCATGGTCGTCCTCGACGTCGATCGCGTCCTCGAAATCGTGCCTGATTTGATGGCGGCATAAGAAGCAGAAGCAAGCTTACGAAACGAACCTGGAATGGAAACGTCCCTTGCTTAGGGGATTGTGGGAAGTAGAGGCCGAAAATGAGAACATGTCTGGTCGTCGATGACTCAAGCGTCATTCGAAAGGTTGCGCGCCGCATTCTGGAAGGTCTCGACTTCCAGATCATTGAAGCCGAGGATGGCGAGAAGGCGCTCGACGCCTGCAAACGCGCCATGCCCGAGGCAGTCCTGCTCGACTGGAACATGCCGGTCATGGACGGCTACGAATTCCTCGGCAATCTCCGCCGTATGCCCGGCGGCGACGCTCCCAAGGTGGTGTTCTGCACCACCGAGAACGACGTCGCGCACATCGCGCGCGCGCTGCATGCCGGTGCCAACGAATACATCATGAAGCCGTTCGACAAGGACATCGTCACCGCGAAGTTCCAGGAAGTCGGCCTGATCTGATTCCTGCGCGCGATCCGGCGGCCGAACGGCCTCCGGCTTTCTTTTTTGTAATTGTGCCTCGTGGCGTTCCGGTGAAGTAATGAGTATTGCGTTGACAAGTCCTGCGGCCCCGATCTCGACGCGCCAGGAAAAGCTGCGCGTGATGGTGGTCGATGACTCCGTCGTGATCCGCGGCATGATTTCGCGGTGGATCGGTGCGGAGCCGGACATGGAGGTTACCGCCTCCCTGCGCACGGGTCTTGACGCCGTCAACCAGATCGAGCGCGTCAACCCTGATGTCGCCGTGCTCGATATCGAAATGCCGGAGCTCGACGGCATCTCGGCGCTGCCGAAACTGCTGGCGAAGAAGCGCGACCTCATCATCATCATGGCCTCGACGCTGACCCGCCGCAACGCGGAGATCAGCTTCAAGGCGCTTTCGCTCGGCGCGTCCGATTACATTCCGAAGCCGGAAAGCACGCGTGAGGCCGCCGCGGCCGATATCTTTCACCACGACCTGATCCAGAAGATCCGCCATCTTGGCGCCAAGGTCCGCCGCACCGCATCGGCGACGCCCCATGCGAGCCCGTCTTTGGCCCCGGTTCATGCGCGTGAGGCGGCCCGTCCGGCCGCAGCGCCGGTGGCGCAAGCGCAGTTGATGCGCCGGCCGTTCAGCATGCTGGCGCCGCGCGTGCTCTTGATCGGTTCGTCGACCGGCGGCCCGCAGGCCCTGATGTCGCTGGTCACGGAAATCGGCCCGGTGATCGATCGCTTTCCGGTGCTGATCACCCAGCACATGCCGCCGACCTTCACCACGATTCTGGCCGAGCATCTGGCGCGTTCGAGCCGCCGTCCGGCCCGCGAAGCCGTCGACGGCGAGATCGTCAAGGCCGGGCAGATCTATCTGGCGCCAGGTGGCCGCCACATGCGCGTCGTGCGCCACGGCGCGGACGCCGCGATCGCGCTCGACGACGGGCCTCCGGTGAATTTCTGCAAGCCCGCGGTCGATCCGCTGTTCACGTCGGCGATCGACGTCTGGCAGGGCGGTATCATGTCGGTGATCCTGACCGGCATGGGCTCCGACGGCATGCGCGGCGGCAAGGACATCGTTGCCGCCGGCGGCAGCGTGATCGCCCAGGACGAGGCGAGCAGCGTGGTGTGGGGCATGCCGGGTGCGGCTGCCAATGCCGGCATTTGCGCCGCCATCCTTCCCCTCAATCAGATCGCGCCGAAACTGGTTCGAATGTTTTCGGGAGATCGTTCGTGACGCCTCTGGACTATGAGTATCTGCGTAAGCTTCTGAAAGAGCGTTCCGGACTGGACCTGTCGGCCGACAAGCAATATCTGGTGGAAAGTCGCCTGGTGCCGCTGGCGCGCAGGTCGAATCTGGTGGGCATTCCCGAACTGGTTGCGAAAATGAAGAGCGGCGCCGAGCCGCTGATCGCCGAAGTGGTCGAGGCGATGACCACCAACGAGACGTTCTTCTTCCGCGACAAGGTGCCGTTCGATCATCTGAAGGAAACGGTGCTTCCGGCGCTGGTGCAGGCGCGCGCGGCGCGCCGGTCTTTGCGGATCTGGTGCGCGGCTGCCTCGACCGGGCAGGAGCCGTATTCGATCGCGATGTGCCTGAAGGAAGCAGGCTCCATGCTGTCGGGCTGGCGCACCGAAATCGTTGCGACCGATCTGTCGCTTGGCGTGCTGGAAAAAGCCAGGGCCGGCGTGTTCAGCCAATTCGAAGTGCAGCGCGGCCTGCCGATCCAGATGCTGGTGAAACATTTCACGCAGAAGGGCGAGTTGTGGCAGCTCAATGCCGACATCCGCAGCATGGTGCAGTTCCGCCAGCTCAATCTGCTGCAGGATTTTGCCCATCTCGGCACCTTCGACATCATCTTCTGCCGCAACGTGCTGATCTATTTCGACCAGACCACCAAGGTCGGCATCTTCGACCGGATGTCGCGCATGATCGAACCCGACGGCGTGCTGGCGCTGGGTGCCGCCGAGTCGGTGGTCGGGATCACCAATGCGTTCAAGCCTTATCCGGAACGGCGCGGGCTTTATTGCGCGAACACAGCACCGACCGCACGCGGCGGTGTTGCGTCGCTCGGGTTCAAGGCCGTCGCCTCCGCGGCGCGCTAGACCGGCCGCGTTCTACAAAATCGCGTGCGGCAGGAATCGCGACGTATTGCTGGTGATCGGATTCTCGTCCTCGCGGATCGACAGGCCGCATGGCGCGTGGTCGACCAGCCAGCTTCCGAGCACCGGATACTGATCGGAGAAATTCGGCAGCGGCGCCATCGCCTGCCGGATGAATCCTTCCGCGCCGTACGGGCCTTCCTGCTCGACCAGCGTGGTGCCGGCGCTGACCAGCGCGACATTGGCGCCTTCGCGCGAATAGAGCGGCTTGCGCACGAACGAGCTGCCGAGGCGCGCGGCGTTCGGGTCGTCCTCGAAATAGGCCGGCAGCAGGTTGGGATGGTTCGGAAACATCTCCCACAGCAGCGGCAGGATGCCCTTGTTGGAGAGGATCGCCTTCCACGGCGGTTCGATCCAGCGCGTCGGCGCGCTCAACAGCTTGGCGCCGAAGGCATCGTGAAACATCCACTCCCAGGGATAGAGCTTGAAGGCAAATTCGATGCTGCGGTCGTCGAGGTCGACGAACTGGCCGTCGTCGCGCAGCCCGATGTCCTCGATGTCGATCAGCGTGGTCTTTAATCCGGCCTGCGACGCGGTGTCCTCGAGATAGGCCAGCGTTCCCGCATCCTCGGTATTCTCGGTCATCCCGGCGAGATGCAGGTGATGCGTGCCGCCAAGCTTCTTCCACGCCTCGATCAGGCGCTCATGGATCGAATTGAACTGGTCGGCGCGCTTCGGGATGATGTTGCGTTCGATCGCCTGTTCGAGCCAGGTCCATTGGAACACCGCCGCCTCGAAAATCGAGGTCGGCGTGTCGGCGTTATATTCCAACAGCTTTGCCGGGCCGTGCGCGCCGAAACTCAGGTCCAGCCTGCCATAAAGGCTGCCGTCGTCGCGGTGCCAGCTTTCCGAGATCAGCGGCCAGAACGCTTCCGGTAGCTTCAGCCGGCGCAGATAATTTTCGTCGTCGATGGCGCGACCGACCAGTTCGAGACACATCGCGTCGATTTCGCCGGTCGGCGCCTCGATGGCGCGTTCGATCTCATCGAGCGTGAAGGCGTAATAGGCGCGCTCGTCCCAATAGCGTTCGCCGTCGATGGTGTGAAAATCGAAGCCGGCGCTTTCGGCGGTCGCATGCCAGTCGTCGCGTTCAGGACAGACGATGCGCTGCATCAACCGCCGCCACCGTGTCCACCATGCCCGTGCCCGCCGTGACCGTGACCATGCAGTCTGCCCGGCGTTCCGCCAAAGCCGCGATAGGTCGCGCGGCAATAGGTTCGTCCGCCGGCTCCGGGCACGGCCTCATTCCCCGGCCCGCAATCCCGTCGCGGCACCAGCCCCATCGAGACCGCACCGACCGCGGCACTTCCCATCAATGTCAGCACCACCCGGCGCGAACGTTTCATGGTTGCGATCCCTTTTTTCCGGTTCTCTGACGTTTCCGACCAGCCGGCAGTTTCCATCACCTGCGCAAGCGGACGCAAGCGAAAGCCCGCCGCTTCACGGCTTCGTGCGGGCATTCAGCCGCCGGAGAAATGCATGCCGAAGGAATGCGCGAACGAACCGAAGCCGCCGCGTTGCACGCTGCCCGCACTTGATTCCGAGCCGCCGGAGCCCGAGCGGCCCGACGCAGCGTCGCTTGACGAAGAGCCGCCGGAGAAAAAGCCGTAACGCGAGGAACTGCCGCCCGAGCCGCCGTGGCTGCCGGATGAAGATCCGCGCGGCTGGCAGTCCGTCGGCGCGGCCGTTCCCGGCGGCGTCTGCTGGCAGGTTTCGCGCGGCATCAGCGCATAGGCGCCGCCGCCGACCGCCATCGTTCCCATCAGCAATAGCGCGACGTGGCTGGAGCGTTTCACCGGCGCCGGCGTAATCAGCGGCGGGCCGACCGGCCTGCGTTTGCCGAATTCATGGGAGGGCTTGTTGGTCATGGTCAGTAGATCATGCAGGCGGCGTTGAGCGCGCCCGCGGCCAGCGATGACAATCCGAGCCAGATCGCGGCGGCGAGTTCGCCGGCCGCGATCCGCGCCGACAGGTTCGGCACCGGAATCTTGACGATGTAATAGACGGCGATCTGCACGATCAGCGCGATCGCGCTCCAGATCAGGCAATCCCAGACATTGGCGGAATGGGCGATGGCCGAGACCACCGGCAGCACGAAGCCGAGCAGGCTCATGCCGAGCGCAATCGCGGCGGCCGGATCGTTGGCGCGGATCAGCGCGAACTCGTCATGCGGCGTGACGCGGGTGTAGACGAACAGATAGGCCACGACGGCGATCAGCGCCGTGCAGAAATACACCAGGAACGCCGGCAGCCCGGCGAGGAATTGTAGGATCATTCGATGTGCCCCGAAATCGGTCCCGAATCGTGCTGGAGAGACTTGCACGATCCGATGGTCGGCGCACGGCAATAACCGGTTCAAACCGGGAGCCGAGTCGCCCGGTCGCGGACTTGCCGCCATAGCGGGTCGACCTGGCTGTGAGCTGCTTCATAAAACCGCCCGCAATAGTGTTCTATAGATCACGCAACCTTTGGTATAGTCGAGATCCGGGCGATGACGATCGTCCGGCTGCGACGACAGACGCGTTTCGATCCTTGGACAACATGGGAGAGCGACGATGCGACACTCCATATGCGCGGCACTTGTCTGTGGTTTCTCCGTTCTGCCCGGTCTGCCGGCCGTGGCGCAACCTGCGCCAAATCCGGCGATGACCGCGCCGGACCAGGTTGCCTGGCAACTGTTCATCCAGGTCAACACAAGGGCCGGCGGCAGCAACGCGACTTTTGAAACATGGGCCAGCGACACCGACACGTTCCAGCCCAATCCGCAGTTTCCGACCGCGCCGACCCCGCCGGTATTGCGGCGGCCGATTCTGCCGCAGCTCGCGCGCGAAGGCGTGCAGGAGGCCGGTGGACTGCTTCCTGCGCTTCCACCCGGGATCGCGCAGGGGGCAACCGAAGAAACCCGCCACAACAAGGCGACGTTCGATTTCATCGTGCAGAACAACCTGTACAAGGTTTCCGGACTGAAGGCCGCCTTCGGCAAAAATCTCCAGTTCCCGATCGACTCCATCGAGGTCAAGGCGAACTGGATGCCGGTCAGCGACGTTCCGGCCTTCACCAATAACAGGGTCACGCTGGCGCAGGTGCCGCAGCTCTATCACGTCAATTCCACTGGCGGGGTTCAATACGCGCTGGTGGCCATGCACGTGATCAGCAAGCTGGTGCCGAACTGGACCTGGGCGACCTTCGAGCACCGGTTCAATCCGGGCCGCTGCGATATTCTCGGCTGCAGGGACGCGTTTGGCGCGCAGCCCGCGTTCGTGCCCTCGAACCGGAGCGCCAACCAGGGGTATCCCGATTGCGCCAAGACGCCGGCTCTGACGGCGCTTTTGTCGGCCGGGAACATCGAACCGGTCTACGTGAACTATTGTCTGAAGGGTTCGCAGGCCGATTTCGTCGACAATGTCGGTCTCGATATCAGGGTCGGCAATTCCGTAACGGAAGACACCTTCGTCGCGACCGCTTCGTGCATGACCTGTCACGGTCGCTCGGTGTTCGACAAGAACGGCAAGGCAACGTCAACCGCCGGTTTCCTTTCCTTCGGCCCCAATGGACCCATTGGCCCGCTCGGACCGTTGCTGCCGGCATGGTACTGGAGCTTCAGCAGCCAGCCTCCGATTTTCGAAGGCAAGCCGGGGCTCAGCCAGATCGCGACCTCCGCAGACTTCGTGTGGTCGGTTCCGTTCTGCGCGATCGACGATACGCAGAATCCGATACCGCCTGGACCGTGCTCCGGAAAATGAGCCGGACCAAACGCCCGGGCATAACCGGACAGAAGATTCCACTCGCCGGCAGCAACCGCGTTGAACCCGAAGGCGCGGTCTATGTCGGCGACGTCGATCCGGAACAACCGATCCTCATTACGGTCTATCTGAAGCGGCGCTCGCCGGACAAGTTTCAGCCGGGGAGCGCCGGCGATCTTGCGCGGCTGGCGCAGCCGATTACCCGCCATGCGCTGGCCGCGCAGCGGCGTCGCACCCACGCCCATGCGGCTTCGCGCATAGAGACACTGGCAAAGAAATTCGGCGTGACCGTTCGCGACATCGACCTTGTCCAGCGCACCGTCATGCTGCAAGCGTCGGCACGGCTGATGTCGGAGATCTTCGGCGCCACGCTTCGCATCTATGACGACGGCAAACACCGGTTTCGCGCCCGTGTCGGCCAATTGACAGTCCCAAAGGAAATCGCGCCATGGACCCGGGCGATCCTCGGCTTTGACCAGCGGCCGATGGAGACAAGGCCCGTCGGCCGTCTGCGCGCCTTGGTCGGCGACGCCGCGAGTGGCGGGTTATGGCCGACGGAGATCGCCGCCCTTTACGGCATTCCGCTCAATCACGACGTATCGAAGGTCTGCGTCGGGATCATCGCGTTGGGGGGCGGATATCTCGATACCGACCTCAAGGAAGCCTTGCGCAGGATGGGGCGGGAAGCACCTGTCATCGTCGACAAGTCGGTGGTGACCGCCGATCCGTCGCTGCCGCCGGATGATCCGCCCGCACCGGTCAATGATTTCGGCGGCGGCACGGCCGCCGACCAGGAAATCGCGCTCGATCTTCAGATCATAGCCAGTCTGCTGCCGAAGGCGCGGGTCGTGGTCTATTTCGCCGGCAACTCGACGCAAAATCTGGTGGGGGCGATCAACAAGGCGATCTTCGACGACGCCAACCGGCCCCAGGTGCTTTCGGTGAGCTGGGGCAGCGCCGAGAAATTCTGGTCGGAATCGGCACGCGACGCGATGCAGGGCGTGCTGGCCGATGCCAAGCGGCTGCGTGTGACCGTGCTGTTCGCCGCCGGCGACGAGCTGGCGACCGGCGGATTGAGCGACGGCAGGGTTCACGTCTGGTTTCCCGCCTCCAGTCCCTATGCGCTCGGCTGCGGCGGCACCTTGCCGACGCTAGGCGCCGATGGGGCGAGCGTCGGCTCGGAAACCGTCTGGAAGGAAGGACTATCCGGCACCGGTGGCGGAATCAGCGACTGCTTTCCGGTGCCGGACTATCAATTAAATCTGGCGCTGCCGCATTCGGTGAACGATGGCGCAGTGCGCCGGGGCGTTCCCGATATTGCCGCAGCCGCTGCCAGCAGTCCGGGCTACCGCATCATCTTCAACGGTGCAGAAGTGGTGAAGGATGGCACCAGCGCTGCCGCACCCCTTTGGGCCGGCCTGATTGCGATCGCCAACGCGCAAAGGGATACGCCGGTCGGCTTCCTGAATTCGGCGCTCTATGCCAACCCGTCCTGGTTCCGGGCGATCACGACCGGCGACAACCGTGTCGGCGGCAAGGGTTATGACGCGGGGCCGGGCTGGAATGCCTGCACGGGATTGGGTGTGCCGAAGGGCGCGGATATCGTTGCAGCACTTGCCGCTGTACCGGTAGCCTGAGGGTCGCCAGAGGCTTGTCCCCAAACAAAAACCCCGCCATTCGCGGCGGGGTCCAGTCGGGAGGAGTGAGCCTTCTGGCTCGCGGTAAACCCGTAACGATTAGGCGGGGATGCGCTCTTCGACCTCGTGCGGCTCGCGCAGCACGTAGCCGCGGCCCCACACGGTCTCGATGAAGTTGCGGCCTTCGGAGGCGTTGGCGAGCTTCTTGCGCAGCTTGCAGATGAAGACGTCGATGATCTTCAGCTCGGGCTCGTCCATGCCGCCATAGAGGTGGTTGAGGAACATTTCCTTGGTCAGGGTGGTACCCTTGCGGAGCGAGAGCAGCTCCAGCATCTGGTATTCCTTGCCCGTCAGGTGGACGCGCTGGCCACCGACTTCGACCGTCTTGGTGTCGAGATTGACCACCAGATCGCCGGTCTGGATCACCGACTGGGCATGACCCTTGGAACGGCGCACGATCGCGTGGATGCGGGCAACCAGTTCGTCCTTGTGGAAGGGCTTGGTCATGTAGTCGTCGGCGCCGACGCCGAGACCCTTGACCTTGTCCTCGATGCCGGCGAGGCCGGAGAGGATCAGAATGGGTGTCTTGATCTTCGAGACCCGGAGCTGCTTGAGCACGTCGTAGCCGGACATGTCGGGCAGGTTGAGGTCGAGAAGGATAATGTCGTAATCGTAAAGCTTACCGAGATCGACGCCTTCTTCTCCGAGGTCCGTCGTATAGACGTTGAAACTCTCGGATTTGAGCATCAGCTCGATCGACTGCGCGACGGCGCTGTCATCTTCTATCAGCAAAACGCGCATGCCAGTCCCCTATCGTCGCCGCTCCGGGCGTCAGGTCGGCCGCACTTGCGGCACTCAAAACGCCTTTGAACAACTGATTCGGATCCTGACGACATATGGTTAACAAAATCTGATTCACGTTCGCAAGGTCTATCAGTGCAATTTTTATCGAATCGCCCTAAGATATTGCGTCGAAGCAGCTTTTCCTTACCGTTCTCGTTCAGTTTCCACTTTAAGAGGCGGGTCTAACCGACTCTCACGACTCGACCTTCATTCTGATGGACGAGCGTTCTCAGTCACCAAAGACAGTGACGTAATGATTAACGATGCGGGTAAACACGAGGTTAAGCCCCGGGCTCCAAAGCGCGGAAACTTAAGGTTTTCGCAATGAAGGTGTCTCCGTGAAGGCCTTGGCGGAACAGATCGGCGACATCGACGGCGTCAACATATATGGCCGTGTGGTCGGCGTGCGCGGCCTGATGGTCGAGATCGCGGGACCGATCCACGCGATGTCGGTCGGCGCGCGCATCGTGATCGAGACCGGCGGCAGCCGTTTCATCCCGGCCGAAGTCATCGGCTTCTCCGGCAGCAACGCCGTCGTGATGCCGTTCGGCGGCCTCGACGGCGTTCGGCGCGGCTGCCGCGCCGTGATCGCCAGTGCCGGGAACCAGGTGAGGCCGTCGCCGGCCTGGCTCGGCCGCGTGCTCAACGCCATGGGGGAACCGATCGACGGCAAGGGGCCGCTGGCGCAGGGCCCGTCGCCGATGCCGTATCGCGCTTCGCCGCCGCCGGCGCATTCGCGCAAGCGCGTCGGCGCGCCGCTCGATCTCGGCGTGCGCGCGCTCAATACCTTCCTGACCTGCTGCCGCGGCCAGCGGCTCGGCATCTTCGCCGGTTCCGGCGTCGGCAAGTCGGTGCTGCTGTCGATGCTGGCGCGCAACGTCGATGCCGACATTACCGTGATCGGCCTGATCGGCGAACGTGGCCGTGAGGTGCAGGAATTTTTGCAGGAAGATCTCGGCGACGTGGGCCTGGCGCGCTCGGTCGTGGTGGTCGCGACCTCGGACGAGCCCGCGCTGATGCGGCGGCAGGCGGCCTATCTGACGCTGGCGATCGCGGAGTATTTCCGCGACGAGGACAAGGACGTGCTGTGCCTGATGGACTCGGTGACGCGTTTTGCGATGGCGCAGCGCGAGATCGGGCTGTCGGCCGGCGAGCCGCCGACCGCCAAGGGCTATACGCCGACGGTGTTTACCGAGCTGCCGAAGCTTCTGGAGCGGGCAGGGCCGGGCATGGGCATCGGCACCATCACCGCGATCTTTACGGTGCTGGTCGACGGCGACGATCATAATGAGCCGATCGCGGACGCCGTGCGCGGCATCCTCGACGGCCACATCGTGATGCAGCGCTCGATCGCCGAGCGCGGGCGGTTTCCCGCGATCAACATTCTCAGATCGGTATCCCGCACCATGCCGCGGTCGGCCGATCCGGCCTTTCTGCCCGTGATCACCAAGGCCCGCCAGGTGATGGCGACCTACGCCGACATGGAGGAACTGATCCGGCTCGGCGCCTACCGGGCCGGCTCGAGCCCGGAGGTCGACGAGGCGATCCGGCTGCATGAGCCGCTGGAGGGGTTCCTGCGCCAATCCCAGGACGAAAATTGTGGCCTGGCCGACGGCTACCGCCAATTGGCGGAAATCCTGACAAATTTGGAAACGGAACGCTAACTTTGTCAGGCCATCATCCTCGGCACCTGATTAGCCATGCCGGCGGGACCCTGGGGGGAGCCGGCTTTGTCCCGCGTACAAAACTGGGACTTCTGGGGAGTATGAGTCGATGAAGTCACGTGAAACGCTGATCCGCCTGAAGAAATTTCAGGTCGATGAAAAGCGCCGAAGGGTCGCCCAGATTGAAGGCATGATCGCCGATTTCCAACGCATGTCTGTTGACCTCGAGCGCGAAATCCAGACCGAACAGGACCGGGCCGGGATCAACGATCCCTCCCATTTCGCCTATCCGACCTACGCCAAGGCCGCGATCCAGCGTCGCGAAAACCTGACCCGCTCCGCCGACGAGCTACGCATCCAGCTCGAAGACGCCAAGAGCCTGCTCAGCGAGGCGTTCGAGGAATTGAAAAAGGTCGAACTGCTCGACGAGCGTGACCAGGCGCGCGAGCGCGCCGAGGAGAGCGCCCGGGAGCAGGCCGACATGGATAGCATCGGCCTGATGCGCGCCCGGATCGGCGCGATCGCCTGAAGTTCATCCAGCGGTTTCAAATGATCGAAAGCCCGGGCTGCAACGCCCGGGCTTTTCTTCGTTGATCCGGCGGGGCCTCCCGACTTGGTGGTCGATTTGGCGCAAGGTATGCTACGAAGGTGCTCGATTGCTCCCGGCGTAAGCCGCGATGGGGGATCGCGATTTGGGGGACGCTGAATGCTGACGCCAGCTGAGCTGGTCTGGCTGATTGCCGCTGTGGCGAAGGGGGATGAGGCTGCTTTCGAGCGCCTCTACGTCGCCACGCGGGCGAAACTCTTTGGCGTCGTGCTCCGTATCTTACGGCGACAGGATCTCGCCGAGGAGGTCATTCAGGAGGCTTACGTCAAAATCTGGAACAGTGCCGGACAGTTCAATCCCGGCCTGTCTTCACCGATTACATGGATGGCATCGATCGCGCGCAACCGGGCGATCGACGTGGTGCGCAAGAAGAGTGAGACCTCGATCGAGGAGGAGCCGACCGCGATGGAAGTCGCGGCCGATTCACCCGATCCGCTGGCGCGGCGCGAGATGACGGAAGAGTTGAAGCGGTTGCTGGAGTGCGTCGGGCGTCTGGAGCCGGATCGGCAGAAGCTGGTGTTGCTGGCCTATTACAACGGCTGGAGCCGCGAGCAACTCGCCGCCAAGTTCGAGACGCCGGTCAATACGGTGAAGACGTGGCTGCGCCGCAGCATGATGGATATCCGGGAATGTCTTGGTCTTTAGGACTTCTTGGACTCTAGGAAATTTGGGTGTCTGGACTTTGAACGATGGCCTATAGCGAAGACCATATTGCGCTCGCGGCGGAGTACGCGCTCGGCACCCTCGATGCCGGCGAGCGTTCGCAGGTCGAGACCATGATGGCCGTCGATACCGAGTTCACCGGCATCGTCCATGCCTGGGAATACCGGCTCGGCGTGCTGAACCAGATGGTCGGCTCGGTCGAGCCGCGGCCGATCGTGTGGGAGAACATCAAGGCTGCGATCGGCCATTCCGGCGAGCAGGCGCCGCTGGTGCTGCCGGAGACTACGCCGCCGGTCGTTCCCGTCGTCGAACAGGCGCCGCTCGCGGCCGGTCCATCTGACGATTCCAACGTCATCCAGTTGTCGGGGCGCCTGAAGCGGATGCGCACGCTGGCGTCGGTGGCGACCGCGTTGGCGGCAGCCTTGGTCGCGATGCTGGCCATCCAGGTTTATTCGCCGGACCTGTTACCCGACGGGCTGCGCGCCAAGCCGCGGATTCAGACCGTCGAGGTCAAGACACCGGCGCCGCCGGCAACACCTTCGGCGCAATATGTCGCTCTGCTGCAGGGCTCCGGCGGCGGCGGACCGGCTTTCATTCTAACGGTCGATGCCGCGACGAAAAATTTCACCGTGCGCAAGGTCGGCGCCGACGCCGCCGAGGCCGGCAAGAGTTTTGAGCTGTGGCTGATCTCCGACCGGCTGCCGCAGCCGCGCTCGCTCGGCGTGATCGGCGCCGGCGACTTCACCGCCCGCCCGGTGCTTTCGTCCTACGACGCCAACACCATCAATGCTGCGACCTATGCGGTGACGGTCGAACAGGCCGGCGGCTCGCCCGACGGCAAGCCGCACTCGACTCCGATCTACACCGGCAAGCTGATCGAGACCGTGCCCGCGGCGCGCTGAGTTTTTACTGAAGCCAACACGCACTTCCTCGTCATGCCCGGGCTTGTCCCGGGCATCCACGTCTTTGCTTTCTCCAGCAAGGAAGACGTGGATGGCGGGGACAAGCCCGGCCATGACGACCTGGATTGAGAGAGCGCAGACGTTTCAGCCGAACAACACCCCACAAAAAGAAAACGCCCGTGGGGAGCGGGCGTTTTCTCAGTCAACTTGGGGTAGTTGGGGTCTTAAATATCCACGTGGCGACTTTGGGGGGCTGTAAAGAGCCGCGTGAATTCCGTAAATTCCTTTAGTTGCCTTACCGGACGACCGAACTTCCGGAGCTGGTGATCACGACCGGCTTGCCGGCCTTCATCACGCGCGCGGTCTGGGTGAAGCCTTCATCCGAACTGTTGTTGCGCGTCGAGATGCTGAACCCGGCGACCAGAATACCCGCGACGAGTGCGACGACCACGATCTTGAGATGGGTCGTGCGATCTGCGCTGTAAATCGAGTGGTTCATGGAAGTCTCCTGCCGCCTTCCCGCCTGTAAAATTTCGTCGATCTCGAACACAGGCAGGTTCAACGTCTCGCATCAGGAAACGTAGGAATTCCCGGTTTCGTTCCACAGATCCGATCACAAGGCGGTGAAAAGACTTGAAGATACGCGACTGAGGGCGCCGCCGCGATCGCCAGAAATCGACTATTAGTTAGATAATTCAATATGTTAATTGGAAATTGTCGAGGCTGGGGAAAAACCGCGCCAGTCGGCCCGATTTTAATAAAGCGTTTGCCTGTGACGAAAAAGCTTCGTCGCCCCTTGTGCTGATTTGCGTGCTTTTAAACGCTGCCGACCGTCTTCAGCCGGGCGCGGGGGTGGATTTCCGCCTGCGACAGCACGGTGGTCTGGGCCCGGAAGCGCTCGACCAGCGACCGCACGAACGGGCGGATGGCCGCCGACGTCACCAGCACCGGCGCCTCGCCTTCGCGGGCGGCCTGCTCGAAGCAATTGCGCACGGAAGTCATGAACTCCGACAGTTTGGACGGCTGCATCGCGAGGCTGCGGTCCTCGCCCTGGCCGACGATCGATTCCGCAAACGCCTGTTCCCACCGCGCCGACAGCGCGATTAGCGGCAGATAGCCGTTGTGGGAGGTGTTCTGGGCGCAAATCTGCCGCGCCAGCCGGGCCCGGACGTGCTCGACCATGGTTGCCGGGTTGCGTGAGAACGCCAGCGCATCGGCAATGCCTTCGAGGATGGTCGAGAGGTCGCGGATCGAGATCCGTTCGGCCAACAGGAGTTGAAGCACGCGCTGGATGCCCGAGATCGAGACGGCGCTGGGCACGATGTCCTTGACCAGTTCGCCCTGTTCCTTCGGCAGGTCCTTCAGCAGCTTCTGCACCTCGCCATAGGACAGCAGGTCCGACATGTTGTTCTTGAGCAGTTCGGTGAGGTGGGTCGACAGCACGGTGGCGGAGTCCACCACCGTATAGCCCTTGAGCGAAGCTTCTTCCTTCAGTGCGGCATCGACCCAGGTCGCGGGCAACCCGAACGTCGGTTCGACGGTGTGAATGCCGGGCACCGCCACCTGGTTGCCGGCGGGGTCCATGACCATGAAGTGGTTCGGCCAGATCTTGCCGGTACCGGCGTCGACTTCCTTGATCTTGATGATGTAGGTGTTGGCTTCGAGCTGGACGTTGTCGAGGATTCGCACCGCCGGCATCACAAAGCCCATTTCGACCGCGAGCGAACGGCGCAGCGCCTTGATCTGCTCGGTCAGGCGGTCGGTGCCGTCGGGGCCGTTGACCAGCGGCAGCAGCGCGTAGCCGAGCTCGATCTTGAGGTCGTCGATCTTGAGCGCGGTGGAGATCGGCTCTTCCGCCGCCGCGGTCGCGGCCGCTGCCGCGAGCTCGGGGGCCGCCAATTCGGCGGCGGCTGTGGCCCTGGTTCTGCGGTTGTGGTTGCGCGCTTTCCAGGCCAGCGCGGCTGCGCCGCCACCGAGTGCCAGGAACGGCAGCATCGGAATGCCCGGCAGCAGCGCCAGCACCAGCATCACGCCGGCCGACATGCCGAGCGCCTGCGGATAGCCCGAGAGCTGCTTCATCAGCGCCTTGTCGGCCGCACCGGTGATGCCGGCCTTCGACACCAGCAGGCCCGCCGCAGTCGAGACGATCAGCGCCGGCACCTGGGTGACCAGGCCGTCGCCGACCGTCAGCACGGTGTAGGTACGGGCGGCGTCGCCGAAGCTCAGCCCCTGTTGCGCGACGCCGATGATGATGCCGCCGATGACGTTGATGAACACGATCAGAAGGCCCGCGACGGCGTCGCCGCGGACGAACTTCGAGGCACCGTCCATGGCGCCGAAGAAGCCGCTTTCGTCTTCCAGCTCCTTGCGGCGCGCCTTGGCGGTCTTTTCGTCGATCAGGCCGGCGGAGAGATCGGCGTCGATCGCCATCTGCTTGCCCGGCATCGAGTCGAGCTGGAAGCGGGCCGCGACTTCGGCGATACGGCCCGAACCCTTGGTGATGACGACGAAGTTCACGATCACGAGAATCGCGAACACGATAATTCCGATCACGAAATTACCTGACATGACGAAGTTGCCGAACGCCTCGATGACGTGGCCAGCGGCGGCGGTGCCCTCATGGCCCTTCGACAGGATCAGCCGGGTCGAGGCCATGTTCAGCGACAGCCGCAGCATGGTCGAGATCAGGAGGATGGTCGGAAACGACGAGAATTCCAGCGGCGCCTGGATGAACAGCGAGGTCATCAGGATCAGGATCGAGACCGTGATCGAGATCGCCAGAAACAGATCCAGCACGATCGAGGGCAAAGGGAGGATCAGCACCACCAGGATGGTGAGCACGCCGAACGCCAGCGCCAGATCGCCGCGCTTGAGGACGTCGACGATTTCGCTGAGGCTGGGAAAACCGTTGCCGGTGCCCGCGCCTTGACCCGCCGTGACGTCGACCATACTCGCAGCCCCCCGCCGCCCCTGGCGGCCGCGGCCGCCGAGCGTATTCGCAACGGCCGAAGGGCCGCCGGTCCGAAAGTGAGGTACCGCACTGGCGTCCACGGGGATTCCTCCCGTATCCAACGCAATCGACACTCGACTTCACCCGGCAATTATTGCCGGGTGCATGGTTAGCAAAGGGTTAACGAAGAGGGCCGTTTGGGGTCATTTGGGGTCGGCGACCCGGAACGCCGTCTCGCCGTCATTGCGAGGAGCAAAGCGACGAAGCAATCCATGCCTCAGCAAGCCGCGATATGGATTGCTTCGCTGCGCTCGCAATGACGGCCGCAGCACACTCGCACTCTTGCGGCGCGGTGCGTCCGAAGTTTTGCAGATATCTCACCGCTCGGCCGCTCGCTCTGTCATAAGGACGGATGGCAGATCCAGCAGGCTTTGAAATCGTCACCTATCAACGGCAACCCGGGCTGTGGCGCGCCAGCGTGACACCGAGCGGGCGGTCGAACTCCGGCAAGATCATGCGCAGCATCGTCACGCCGGACGATTGCGTGACGGAGGAAGACGCCCGCAAATCGGCGATGCGGGCGATCAAGAACATCGACTCCGAACAGGCCGGCCTGGCCTCGGTCCAGATTGAGGCAGGCCGCTGATCGTCTCACCCGACGGCAGCCGTCATCCTGCCCTTGCCACCGCAGGTCTTGCACGGCGGCAGATAGATCCTGCGGCCGGGCGTGGGCTGTTTGAAGGGCGGAGAGCCGGTGCCGTTGCAGGCCGGGCATTTTTCTTCGTTCGGGTTTGATTTGATCGGTTTCATGGGTGCTTCTCGACTTTTATAGCGGACGAGATACGGCGACTGATCGCAAAGGTTCCAGTCCGCCACCAAAAGTTGAATTTCAGGGTGTGACCGCTTTATCACAGTCGGTAGCCAAGTCGAATTCCGATGCTACAAAACCGTATCAGCCCCCGTTCTTTATTCCTAGCGTGCATCCGGGAGGCTCCGGACCGGGGCTTGGAAGGGGCGCGGCAATATTTCTGCCGCGAAGGTAATATGATTTTTGATCATGTCATTGCTGCCGGCATTGGCGCGCGCACCCGCAAGCTGCTTCTGGCCGGAACCGCATTGGCGGGGGCGGCACTGTTTCCCTCGCTTGCACAGGCCCAGTCCGTATGGGGCGCCGCCGGCAGCACCACGACCACCAGCACTTACAATACCGGCACCAACTGGAGTACCGGGACTGCGCCGGTTGGTGGCGGTCAGTCGGCGCAATTCGGCGATGGCACCGGCGGGTCGGGCGGAACCGCGAGCAGTGCGGTTTCGGTAACCGCCCCTATCGGGCCCGACTCCTGGACATTCACGGCCAACTCGCAGAGCTACACCGTGACCGGGTCGGTTATTTTCGCTACCAGCGTCACCAACAACGCCAGCAACGGGGCGTCGATTTCGATTGCCAACAACATGACCGGCGTGACCTTGTCCCAGGCCGCGGCCAGCACGCTGACGCTGAGCGGGACCAACAGCTTTGGCCCCACGACGGTCTCGGCCGGCACGCTCGTCAACAACGGCTCGCTGACCTCGACGGTCGGCGTTTCCTCCGGCGGCACCTTCAGCAACGGCGCCTCCGGCACGGTGTCCGGTGCGGAGTTGATCAACCTGGGAAACGCAATCAACGCCGGAACCATCAATAACGGCGTGGGTAACGGCGGCGATTTCCATAACAGCGGCACCGTGAACGGGGGCGTCGGTAATAGTACTAACGGCACCGTTACCAACACGGGGACGGTGAATGGCGGTCTGAACAATGATTTCGGTACCTACACGCAGACGGCGGGAACGACCGGCGGCGGCGCCGCCAACAGCGGCACCATCAACGCCAACGGCGGCGCCTTCAACGGCGCGATCGTCAACGCGAATGGCGGCTTCGGCGGCACCTTCAAGGTCGGCGGCACCGTCACCAGCGACAGCACGTTCAACAACTCCACGGCGACGTCGCGCCTGCTGGTCAATACGGGCACCTACACGGTCACCGGCCTGATCACGAACTCGGGCACCAATGCCTCCGGCGGCATCCTGGTGTCCGCCGGCGCCACGCTGACGGCGAACGGCGGCATCACCAACAACGCCGCCGCCATCTTTGTGAACAACGGGACCACGAACACGACCGGTGGCCTAAACAACGCGGGCATCGGCAACAATAGTGGGTCGCTGACCGGCGGCCTGACCAACTCCGGCACTTATAATCAGACGGCAGGAACGACCAGCGGCGGCACCACCAACACTGGCACGGTCAACGCCAACGGCGGCGCGTTCAACGGCGCGATTCTCAACAATACCGCCGGGACATTCACCGTCGGTGGCACCGTCACCAGCAACAGCACGTTCACCAACAACGGCACCGCCCAATTGGACATCACTGGTGGCAACTACACCGGCATCACGACGCTGACGAACAATTCGACCAATGCCAACGGCATCGTGGTGGCGGCAGCCCGGACGCTGAGCGCGACCAACATCAGCAACAGCGCCGGCTCGTTCATCCAGAACTCGGGCACGTTGACCGCGACGACGGGGCCGATCACCAACTCGGGCACGATTACCGACCTGACGGGATCGACCCTGAACGGTGGATTGACGAACAGCGCCGGCGTGGCCAACATGCAGGGCACGCTCAACGGTCCCGTCATCAACAACAACACCAGCGTGTTCACGGTGACCGGTGCACTTCTCGGCAACAGCACCCTGACCAACAACGGTACCTCGCAGTTGCTTGTCTCTGGCGGCAACTACACCGGCCTGACGACGCTGACCAACAACTCGACCAACGCCAGCGGCGTCGTTGTGTCTGCGGGAAGGACGCTGACCGCGACCAACATCGCCAACTCCGCCGGGGCAACCTTCGCCAACAATGGCATCACTAATGGTATTCTGAACAGCAATGGCGGTACGGTCACGAATTCCGCGACCGGCACCTGGAACGGCGACGTCACCAGCAACACCAGCAGCGCGACCGGCATCACCAACAACGGCATCTGGAACGGCAACGTGGTGGCCAACACCGGGACCATCGTCAACAACCTGACCTGGAACGGTACCGTCAACAACACGTTCGTTTTCACCAACAACGCGACGGGTACGGTGACGGGGCTGGTCACCAACACCGGTGGCGGCACATTCTCTACGGCGGGAACGCTGTCGAACGGCCTGACCAACGCCGGCATCGTCTTCGCGCAGGGCACGATCAACGGACCGATCGCCAACAATGGCGGCGGCATCAACGTCATCGGCGCGCTGGTCGCCAACTCGACCTTCAACAACGCCGCGACCGCGACCATTAACGTCAACAATCAGTCGTTTACGGGAGTGACCACCTACACCAACGCCGGGACCACCAATCTCGGGGGCGGGGGCGGCGGCACGATCAGCGCGACCTCGCTGGTCAACACGGCGAGCGGCACCTTCAACAGTTCCAGCACGACCAGCACCGTCACGACGACCTCGATCACCAACAGCGGCACGTTCCTCAACAATGGTACGACCACCGGCACGTTCACGATGGCGGCGGGCAACCTGAGCGGCATCGGCAATACCCAGAGCCTCACCGTCAACGGCGGCACGTTCGCGCCGGGCAACGGCACCGCGGGCTCTTCGATGACCGTCACCGGCAGCCTGGTGCTGCAGGCGGCGGCGACCTACCTGGTGCAGATCAATCCGACGACGGCGTCATTCACGAATGTCACCGGTGCCGCCTCGTTCAACGGCGCCACGGTGAGCGCCAATTTCGCTGCCGGAAGCTACATTTCCAAGCGCTACACCATCGTCACGGCGGCCGGTGGCGTGAACATGAACAGCCCGTTCGGCGCGCTGGTGACGACCGGCCAGCCGGCGAACATGCACTCGACGCTCAGCTACGATACCAACAATGCCTACCTCGATTTGAACCTGAACTTCGGCTTGCCCGGCGGCGTGCTGAACCAGAACCAGCAGAATGTCGGCAACGCCCTGAGCGGCTTCTTCAACCGCACCGGCGGTATCCCGACGGCGTTCGCGTCGTTGACCGCGGGCCAGCTTACCCAATCAGACGGCGAACTGGCGACCGGCTCGCAGCAGTCGACCTTCAACGCGATGAACCAGTTCATGGGCGTGATGACCGATCCGTTCGTGGCCGGGCGCGGCGATCCGGTGTCGGCCGGCGGCGGCGCGGCCGGATATGCCGATGAGCAGCAGCTTGCGTATGCGGCAAAACGCAATCCGAACGATGCGCTGGCCGCGATCTATCGCAAGGCGCCGGTGTCGGCGCAGCGCTGGAGCGTGTGGGCGGCGGGCTATGGCGGGTCGCAGACCACCAACGGTAATGCCGTGGTCGGCTCCAACACCACCAGCAGCAACCTCTATGGCACGGCGGTCGGCGCCGACTATCGGCTGTCGCCGGATACGCTGGCCGGCTTTGCGTTGGCCGGCGGCGGCACCAACTTCAGCGTCGCCAACGGGCTCGGCTCGGGCCGCTCGGATTTGTTCCAGGCCGGCGCGTTCGTCCGGCACAACATGGGCGCGGCCTATCTCTCCGGCGCGCTGGCCTATGGCTGGCAGGACATCACCACCAACCGCACGCTGACCATTGCCGGCATCGACCAGTTGCAGGCGAAGTTCAATGCCAACGCGTGGTCGGGCCGCGTCGAGGGCGGCTACCGCTTCGTGTCGCAGGGCATCGGCCTGACGCCGTACGCCGCCGGCCAGTTCACCACCTTCGACCTGCCGGCCTATGCCGAGCAGGCGATTTCGGGCGCCAACACGTTTGCGCTGGCCTACGGGGCCAAGAGCGTGACCGCGACGCGCAGCGAACTCGGCCTACGCACCGATAAATCATTCGCGATGGAAGACGGCGTGTTAACGCTGCGCGGCCGCGCCGCCTGGGCGCATGACTACAACCCTGATCGGGCCATCGGCGCCACCTTCCAGACGCTGCCGGGCGCGTCCTTCATCGTCAACGGCGCACGCCAAGCCAGCGATGCTGTGCTGCTGACGGCTTCCGCCGAAAAGAAATGGCTGAACGGCTGGTCGGCCGCCGGCACCTTCGAGGGCGAGTTCTCCAACGTCACCACCAGCTATGCCGGCAAGGGCGTGGTGCGGTATTCGTGGTAATCGGCGTCAGTCGTTAGAGCCTTATCGGTTCTGATTGAATCAGAACCGGGCTCACCTCTTTTGTTTGACGCGTTTTCTTTACGCGAACCGGTGTCCACTTCGCTCGAAAACGCTCTAGCTGCGCAGGAACCGGCTGAACTGAAACCGCTGGGTGTTGCCGCCCGGGGTCAGATGATCGTGCCGGCGGGATTCGACCAGCTTGAATCCACCTCCGAGCGTCCGCGCGAGCCCTTCCGGGTCGTAACGCACGATCGGTAGTCCGCTGCATCTTTCCGGACCGTCGGCTGCGAACGTCGCGATGATGGCGTGACCGCCGGGGCGGAGCGTTTTCGACAGGCGAGCGATGTAGGCATCGCGGTCAATCGGCTCGGTCAGGAAATGGAAGGCGGCGCGGTCGTGCCACAGGTCATAGGTGGTGGAAGGCTCCCAAGTAGTGACGTCGGCGGCGATCCAGTCGATGCCCTCGGTGCGAGGTCCCAGGCGCTTTTTGGCCTCGGCAAGCGCGTTGGCCGAAAGATCGAGGATGGTCAGCCGGCGGAAGCCTTGATCGAGCAGGTTGTCGGCCAGCCGTGACGTGCCGCCGCCGACGTCGATGATGGCGGCCTCGTGCGACAGGCCGGTGGCCGCGATCAGTTCGAGCGAGGGGGCAGGGTTCTCCTGAAACCAGCTCACCTCCTTTTCGGACTTCGTGGCGTAGACATTCTGCCAGTGCGTCTCGCGGTCGGTCTCGGTCATGGACGGCATCCTTCCTCAGCCCCCGGAATACGGATGGCGGCCTTGCCAAGCTGCCATCCCTTGACCAGCGCAAAGATCGCCGGAATCACGATCAGCGTCAGCAGCGTCGATGATACCATGCCGCCGATCATCGGTACCGCGATGCGTTGCATGATCTCCGAGCCGGTGCCGCTGCTCCACATGATCGGGAGCAGGCCGGCCATGATCGCGACCACCGTCATCATCTTCGGGCGCACGCGCTCGACCGCGCCTTCCATGATGGCGTCGTAGAGATCGCTCCGCGTTACGGCGCGGCCCTCATCGGCGCGCTGCGCGGTGATGTGGGCCAGCGCCTGGTTCAGATACATCAGCATCACGACGCCGGTCTCGGCGGCGACGCCGGCGAGCGCGATGAAGCCGACGGCGACGGCTACGGACAAATTGAAGCCGAGCCACCACATCAGCCAGAGGCCGCCGACCAGCGCGAACGGCAACGACAGCATCACGATCATGGTCTCGACGATCGAGCGGAAATTCAGATACAGCAGCAGGAAGATGATCAGCAGCGTTACCGGAATGACGATTTGGAGCCGCGCGGTGGCGCGTTCCAGATATTCGTACTGGCCGCTCCACATCACGTAATAGCCCGGCGGAAACTGGATGCCGGCCTGCACCGCCTGCCGCGCTTCGGCGACGTAGCCGCCGAGATCGCGGTCGCGGATATCGACATAGATGTAGGTCGCGAGCTGGCCGTTCTCGGTCCGGATCGTGGTCGGCCCGCGCGCCGGCGTCACCGTGGCGACCTCGCCGAGCGGCACGGCGCCGCCCGCCGGCATTGGCACCAGCACTTCGCTGGCGATAGCTTCCGGGTTGTCGCGGAGGTCGCGGGGATAGCGCATGTTGACGGTGAAGCGCTGGCGGCCTTCCACCGTCGTGGTCACGGTCTGGCCGCCGAGCGCGGTCGCCACCGTGTCCTGCACGTCCTGCACCGCGATGCCGTAGCGTGCCAGCGCGGTGCGGTCCGGCGCCACGTCGAGATAGTAGCCGCCGATGCCGCGCTCGGCATAGGCCGACGAGGTGCCGGGCACGGTCTTGATGATCTGCTCGATCTGTTTGGCAAGCCGGTCGAGCTCGACCAGATCGGTGCCGATCACCTTGACGCCGATCGGGGTGCGGATGCCGGTCGACAGCATGTCGATACGGGCCTTGATCGGCATGGTCCAGGCGTTCGACACGCCGGGAAACTGCAGCGCCTTGTCCATCTCGGCGATCAGGCCGTCGACGGTCAGGCCGGCGCGCCACTGCTCCTTCGGCTTGAGATTGACCACGGTCTCGAACATTTCGGACGGCGCCGGGTCGGTCGCGGTGGCGGCGCGTCCGGCCTTGCCGTAGACGGAAGCGACTTCCGGAAACGAACGGATAATGCGGTCCTGCATCTGCAGCAACTCGCCGGCCTTGGTGACGGAAATTCCCGGCAGCGTCGTCGGCATGTAGAGCAGGGTGCCTTCGTTCAGGTTCGGCATGAACTCGGTGCCGAGCTGCCGCGCCGGCCAGACGCTGACCGCGAGGGTAGCCAGCGCGAGCACGATGACGAGAGTCTTGGCGCGCATCACACCCTTGATCACGGGCCGGTAGACCCAGATCAGGAAGCGGTTGATCGGGTTCTTGTGCTCCGGAACAATCTTGCCGCGAACGAAGATCACCATCAGCGCCGGCACCAGCGTCACGGACAGCAGCGCCGCCGCCGCCATCGAGAAGGTTTTCGTGAACGCCAGCGGACTGAACAGCCGCCCCTCCTGCGACTCCAGCGTGAAGATCGGCATGAAGGAGACGGTGATGATGAGCAGGCTGAAGAACAATGCCGGCCCGACCTCGGAGGCGGCCTCGATCAGGATATCGATGCGCGATTTGCCCGGCTCCGCCCGCTCCAGGTGCTTGTGGGCGTTCTCGATCATCACGATCGCGGCGTCGACCATGGCGCCGATCGCAATCGCGATGCCGCCGAGGCTCATGATGTTGGAACCGAGGCCCAACAGCTTCATGGCGCCGAACGCCATCAGCACGCCGACCGGCAGCATCAGGATCGCCACCAAAGCGCTGCGGACATGCAGCAGGAACAGGACGCAGACCAGCGCGACCACGACGCTTTCCTCGAACAAGGTATGTTTGAGGGTTTCGATCGCCGCCTTGATCAGGTTCGAGCGGTCGTAGACCGCCACGATCTCGACTGATTTCGGCAGACTGGAGGCGATTTCCGCAAACCGCTTCTTGACGTTGTCGATGACGTCAAGCGCGTTGACGCCGAAACGCTGCAGCACGATGCCGCTGGCAACCTCGCCTTCGCCATTGAGTTCGGTGATGCCGCGCCGCTCGTCGGGACCGAGTTCGACACGGGCGACGTCGCGCAGCAGCACCGGCGTGCCGCCGCTCGACTTGAGCACGATGTTGCCGAGATCGTTGATGCCTTTCAGATAACCTTTGCCGCGGATCACATATTCGAATTCGGAGAGTTCGACGGTGCGGCCGCCGACGTCGGAATTGCTGGCGCGGATCGCCTCGCGCATTTTTGTCATGGTGATGCCGCGGTCGCGCATGCGCAAGGGATCGAGGATAACGTTGTATTGCCGGACGAAGCCGCCGACGCTGGCGACTTCGGCGACGCCTTCGGCCTTGGCCAGCGCGAATTTCAGGTTCCAGTCCTGGATCGTGCGCGTGTCGGCCAGGTTCAACTCTTTCGACATTACCGCATATTGGTACACCCAGCCGACACCGGTGGCGTCCGGCCCCATTGTCGGCGCCGCGCCGGTCGGCAGGCGCGATGCCGCGCCGTTTAGAAATTCGAGCACCCGCGAGCGCGCCCAGTAGATGTCGGTGCCGTCCTCGAAGATGACATAAACAAAGGAGACGCCGAAGAAGGAGAAGCCGCGCACGACTTTCGATCGCGGCACCGTCAGCATCGCCGTGGTCAAGGGATAGGTGACCTGGTCCTCGATGACCTGCGGCGCCTGGCCGGGATATTCGGTGTAGACGATGACTTGCGTATCGGAGAGATCGGGGATCGCATCGAGCGGCAGGTGGACGAGGGCGTAGATGCCGGCGGCGGCCGCAAAGCCGGTGCCGAACAGCACCAGCAGCAGGTTACGCGCCGACCAGGCGATGAGACGCGCGATCATGGCTTTGACCCTTCCGAAAAGCCCTTCAACGCGGCCTTCAGGTTGCTCTCGGCATCAACCAGGAAATTGGCGGAGACCACCACGGGCTCGCCTTCGGCGACACCCTGGCGTATCTCGACATAGCCGTCGCCGCGCTGACCGAGTTTTATCTCGCGCGGCTCCAGCCGGCCCTGTCCCTTGTCGACGAACACGGCCTGTTTGCTGCCGGTGTCCATGACGGCGCTCTCGGGAACGGCAAGCACCGGCGCGTCGCTGCCGATCGAGATTTCGGCATCGACATACATATCGTGCAGCAGCAACTCTTCGGGGTTGGGCAGTTCGATGCGCAGGCGCGCGGTCCGCGTCTCCTTGTTGATTTCGGGATAGATCACCGCGATCTTGCCGGTGAAGTCGCGGCCGGGAAAGCTGCGGGCCCTGACAGTGGCCGATTGGCCAAGGCTGATGGCACCGAGATCGCGCTCGGCGATGTCGATCAGGGCCCAGACCTGCGTGTGATCGGCGATCCGGAACAGCACGCCGCCCGGCTGCACCCGCATCCCCTCGACAGCGCTGCGCTCCAGCACGATGCCGTCGCGCGGCGAGTCCCATTCGACCGAGGTCGGAACGTTGCGGGTTTTTTCGATCGCGGCAATGGCGGCATCGGGCATATCGAGGTTGATCAGCCGCTGCCGCGAGCCGCGGCCGTAGAGGCCGTCGCCCGCTGTCGTCTTCGAGGTGATGGTGGCGATGTATTCAGCGGCGGCGGAGGCGATCGCCGGGCTGTAGATCTCCATCAGCCGCTGGCCCTTGGTGACGTGCGATCCTGTCGTGATGTTGGCGACACCGAGCACGAAACTTTCCGATCGCATCGCAATCACGGAAATCCGGCGTTCGTCGAGCTGGATGGTGCCGGGGGCGCGGATCACATTGCGGATGACGCGGCGCGCGGCGGGCTCGGATTTCACGCCACTGCGCTGAATTTTTCCGGGCGAGAGTTTGACCGTGCCGTCGTCGCTATCTTCTCCGTCGAATACCGCGATGTAGTCCATGCCCATCGAGTCCTTCTTCGGCACCGGCGAGGTGTCGGGAAGGCCCATCGGGTTGCGGTAGTATTTGATCTTGCGGTTGCCGCCGCCGGTGTTTGAACGCGCGCCTGCGGCCGAGGCCGCAGGCGTGTCGTCATCCGCCGAAACCGGGCGATAGTCGCGCCCGTCCGCGGTCTTCTTCGGGACCGGCGAGTAGTCGGGCTTGCCGTCCGGATCCTGGTAAAAGATCGGCGCGTGATGTCCGTCGGCGGCGAATGCTGCCGCCACCAGCCCTCCACCGGCCGCCGCGATCAACGCGACGCCGGCGCATGCGAGAACGAGGCGGTTCATGGCTGCGCCGTGATGACGAGCTTGTTCTCAAGCGTGCCGGTCTCGCCCTGGATCTTGGCGCCAAGGGTAAGTTGCCAGCGGCCGGCCATGCCCAACGTCGCCTGGAACCTGTAGGTGCCGGGCTCGGCGTCCGCGACCGGCGTCACCTTGGTGACCATTTCCTGCATCGCCTCCGGCGCCATGTCGAGCCGGGTGGCGAAGATCACGGCGCCGGGCACGGCCTTGCCGGTCTTTTGATTCATCAGCCGTACCGTGATGACCTTGTCGGGGCCGGCCTTGACGGCGGGGTCGACGAGTTCGAACCGGTAATCGCTGATATCGGCAAGAGCTCGCGTGCTCGCGCAGCCGATGGCCGCAACGATCAGCGCCGCCTGAACGGCGCGCGTGGTGTTTGACGTCTTCATGTGTTGTTTCCTCGAATGTCCTGGGTTTGCCGCGGCAAGCGGCATGCGTCATCGCGCGCCGGGAGCGGCGGCGACTAAACGTCGGTCAGGCCAGGTCTCGAGGTGGTTGGTCAGGAGGGGGGCGGTCGAGCCCGTCGGCGAAAACGTCGTCACGCAGCGCATGCGTGGTGCGGACCGCGTGGCGCACCGGCAGCGCCGATGTCGCGGGCGGCGCGGCCTGGGCCGTCGTCGACACGCACATCGCGATCACGGGACAATCCGTGCAGGTCTTGCTCTTCTGTTCGTCGGGGCAGCACGGCATATCGGCGGCCATCGACGACACGTCGGCCATGGACGACATCTCGGCCATCGAGGCATGCATGGTGGAGGCCTGCATCGCGGCCGGCGCTGCGACAGGCGCAACAGCCAGTGCGGCAACGATGGCGATCGCCAGCAACCGGGTTATGAACAGACGGAACACCATGCCGTATTTTGGCACGGCGACTGGGGCAGGGGGAAGAGGCGTCACTTCACTTCCGCGGCAGACTGCTGATGCCATTAACCGTTCCGATTGCGGATCATTGCACCGATCGGGCGATGATTGCTCCGACGCTTCACGACAATTGGGGAAGTCCTCCCGCGCTGCAAGGCTAAGAATTTCTGCGGCTGATCCCTCCACAACTGCATGCCCAATATCTCGGCAACGTGGCTTGACCCGGAGGCATTAGCCGAAGAAATTGCGGACGCCGTGGAAATTTCTTCTGACCTCACCCTAGATTCCGACATGTTCGTTCCCGATTCGCGCCGGGCATGGACCCGGCTTGCTGTCGCCGTCCTGATCGGTTCGCTCGGCAGCGTCGGCATGTGGTCTGTCGTGGTCGCGCTCCCGGCGGTTCAAACGGAATTCGCCGCGAGCCGGGGCACGGCGTCGCTGGCCTTTACATTGGTGATGCTTGGATTCGGATCCGGCGGGGTGCTGACCGGCAAGATCACCGACCGCTATGGCATCGTCACTGCGATCGGACTCGGCATCGGTATTTTGGGCCTGGGCTATATCGGCGCCGGACTTTCAACTTCAATCTGGCAGTTCATCCTGGTGCATTTTGCGATCGGGCTGTCGTCGTCGGCGACGTTCGGCCCGCTGATGGCGGAGGCCTCGCACTGGTTCAGCCGTTACCGCGGGCTTGCGGTCGCGATCGCCGCCTCCGGCAACTACATCGGCGGTACGATCTGGCCGCCGCTGGTGAACTGGGGCATGCAGACCTACGGCTGGCGTCACACCCATATCGCGGTCGGCATCTTCACCGCTGTGGCGATGACGCTGGCGCTGATTGGCTTGCGCATGCTGATGGGCGCCGGGACACAGCGCGACCATGTCAACGCGCCGCCGCCGCGCGTCAATCTGCGGCTCTCCACCAATACGCTGACGGCGATCCTGGCGCTCGCCAGCATCGCCTGCTGCGTGGCGATGTCGATGCCGCAGGTCCATATCGTCGCCTATTGCGGCGATCTCGGCTACGGCGTGGCGCGCGGCGCCGAGATGCTGTCGCTGATGCTCGGTTTCGGCATCATCAGCCGGATCGGCTCGGGCTTCCTCGCCGACCGGATCGGCGGCATCCCCACGCTCCTGATCGGTTCGGTCGCGCAGGGCTCGGCGCTGCTGTTCTATCTGTTCTTTGACAGCCTGACCTCGCTCTACATCATCTCCGCGATGTTCGGGCTGTTCCAGGGCGGCATCGTGCCGAGCTATGCGATCATCGTGCGCGAGGCGATGCCGGCCTCGGAAGCCGCGACCAGAGTGGGCATCGTGATCTTCGCCTCGGTGTTCGGCATGTCGTTCGGCGGCTGGATCTCCGGCGTGATCTTCGACGCCACCGGCTCCTACGCCGCGGCGTTCCTCAACGGTGTCGCCTGGAATCTGGTCAACGTCACGATCATGGTCTCACTGCTGGTCCGCTCACGCGGCTATCAGGCCAAAATGGGCGCGGCTCAAACCGCCTGACCGGCCTTCAACAGCGAGCAGCCGGTGATCTTCAGGCTGCCGTCCGGCTGTGTCTCTAGCGTGTAGAGCGCCTCCCAGGCCTCGCCATTGGCGTCGACGATGTGAACGCGCTGCGCGATCTTGCCGTCGGCGGCGCGCGCCTCGCCGAATTCGAAACTCTTGTGGCGGTAGATCGGCGCGTAGCTGTTCTGGACCATGAACATGAAGATGTCGGCCTGCGGAAACAACTGCCGGATCGCCGGCGCCGCATAGGAATAGGCCGCCGCGGCGTCGTCGTGGCCGAGCGCCTGCTCCTGCGAGCGGATGACGTTTTGCGCGGTGGCGACGTCGTCGGCTGACGCCGGTGCGGCAAGGCCGATCAGCAATGCGATCATCAAAACGAGCGCGCGCATGCAAATGCCTCCGATTGACGGTGCCTGCGACGATGCAATTGACTGAATTTATACCCGCACCGAGGCGGGCGGAAGCGGCTATTCGCCGAGCGCCAGACGCCGCAGGCCGGACGCGGTCAAGCCGAGTTCGCCGAGCCGCCTCACCGCGTAGCCGAGGCCGACCAGACGCTCCCAGTGCAACTGGGGAATCTCCTGCTGCGCTTCGCCCTTGCCGACCTCGATCAGCGAAGTGAACTCTTCGGCACTCAAAGCGGGGTGTGCATCCGTCATCGTCGGTCCATACCCTCGCAGGCCATTTCGTATCCGGCGCGAAGGTTCATTCGAGACACTTTCCTGGCTTGCAAGTGCTTGAGGTGGCTACGAGGCCGGCGAATACAAGGCTGAGACGGCATTGTGCGGTCAAATGCGGGCATCTGGAGCCTGCGCCGCATCGATTTCAGCGGTTAGCAGTCCGCTTCTTGTGGAACTCTGCTGCTCCGGCTTCGTTGCCAAACCGATCCCCAATCAGCGGGATTGGCGACCCGCCACAGTCAGCAGCCCCACAATGATCAAATCTCTTGCGGCCCTCGCGATATTCGCGTTCATGGGTGTGTCGGCGCTCGCTCTGCCGGGTTTCGCTCCCGAAGTGAAAGCAAACGAAGTCGCTGCTCTTGCCAAAGCCGACCGGCTTGCCATCCATCCCGTTGCCGGAAATTGCGCCAGCCAGATCTGGCCGAATATTGAATCGACCTGCTTGCGCAATACCAGGTCGGACGTAGCGGTTCGCGAGGCTCGCCTTGTGACCGCGCATCGCGAGCCATGATGCCTCTGGATCATACGCAGTTGCCACCCGTCGTCCTCGTCGTCGAAGACGAAATGCTGCTGCGGATGCGCGCGGTCGATATGGTCGAGGATGCCGGCTATGTTCCGGTCGAGGCGGTGGACGCGGACGAAGCGCTCGCCATCCTCCAGTCCAGGTCCGATATCGCTCTGTTGTTCACCGATGTTCAGATGCCGGGCAGCCTGAACGGCCTGCAGCTTGCGCTCGCCGTCCATGACCGCTGGCCACGGATCAGGATCATCCTGGCGTCCGGGCAACTGAAGTTGTCAAAGAGCGAGATACCTGAAAACAGCCGCTTCTTCGGAAAACCACTGGATTCCGTCGAAATGGTCGCGGAAATCCGGGAAATGCTCGGCCATGTCTGACCTCAAAGCCGCAATCTCGGCACCGTTTTCATGCAGCCTGCCCAAATCGTCACCGGAAAGAAATGACCGAAACCGGACATATGGTGGTATCCATTGTCGATGTTGAAAAGCAGCCATGATCTGGTCGGCGGCAGTCTGGCGTCCGATCCGGCGTCTCCCGAGGAGCTGCTGACGGCAGAAAACGTCAGTCTGCGGCTGTTGCTGACGCAGGCCAAGCTCAGCGCCGCGACCTTGCTGGCGCAGGCCGGTATCGACGCCAAGGAGCGCGAGGCGGCCGACAAGCTTCAGAAGCTCATTCTGGAAGAACTTCATCATCGTATCAAGAATACGCTCGCAACGGTTGGCGCCATTGCTTCACAAAGCCTGCGCAATGCGTCGAGCATGCGTGATGCGCAGCACGCGATCGAAGGGCGATTGCTGGCGCTCGGCCGGGCCCACGATCTTCTGTTGCAGGTGCGTTGGACCGGCGCGGACCTGCGAAAAATCGTCAGCGGAGCGACCGAACCTTTCGACAATGCGGATCGGCCGAGGTTTTCGATCGATGGCCCGGACGTTGAAATCGCGTCGGGTGCCGTGATCGCGATTGCGATGACCCTCAATGAGCTCTGCACCAACACCACGAAGTTCGGTGCTCTGTCGGTACCCGATGGTCATGTGGGCGTCAGTTGGGTCGTGGACGCGGCGCGATTACGCTTCACCTGGAAAGAACAGGGCGGACCGGTGGTCGCGGCGCCGACCAGACAGAGTTTTGGCACGCGCCTGATCGAGACGCTCGGCAGGCAACTGAAAGGCGACGTCAAACTTGCCTATGCACCGGATGGCTTCGTCTACGTGCTCGACGTTCCCCTGGCTTCGCTCGAAGCCTGAGCGGGTAACTACTCTTTTATTTTGACGCGTTTTCTTCACGCGCACCGGCGTCCACTTCGCTTGAAAACGCTATGGTCACCGCCGCATTTCGGTGAGATTTTGCCGGGCTTCGTGGTCGCCCAATGAAGCCGCCTTCTCGTACCACTGCCGGGCCAGCCTTGCGTTACGGGGGACGCCGTCGCCCTCGTTGTAGATGACGCCCATGCCGTTCATGCAGGCGGCGTCGCCAAGTGCGATGCCCTGCTCGAACAGCCGGCGCGCTTCGTTGTAATCGCGACGGACGCATTGGCCGCGCAGATAGAGCAGGCCGAGATTGTTCATCGCCGAGGGGACGCCGGCCTTAACAGCGGTCTCGTAGAGCTGCACTGCCTCCGCGCAATTTCTCGCGACGCCGTGCCCGGTCTCCTCAAGCCAGCCGAGATCGACCATGGCGATCGGCTCGCCGGCTTCGACCGCCTTACGGTACCAGCGTGCGGCCTCCGCATTGTCGACGCGTACGCCCTGGCCGCCTTCATACATGCCGCCGATGTTGTTCAGCGCCATCGGATATCCGACGGCTGCGGCCTTGTCGTAGAGACGGCGTGCTTCCGCATAGTCCTTCCGTGCGTTGGCGACGCGGCCGGCTTCGAAGAGGAATCTGGCCACGTCAGGATAGCGTTGCATCGCCTCGTTGCAGGCGGTCGTTGCCTGCGGGACGTTTATCCCGTCCAGTTCGATACCCGCAAGGCTCGGCGCATGGCCGGTGTCGTTGGGCATCCCCGCCAGGCGATCGCAATCGGTGACGAGATCGCGGCGCAAGACGTCGTCGGACAGCCGCGTCGGTGACGCCGGCGCTTCCGGCGACAACGATACCTGCTGCACCGGTGCGCTCGCCGCTTTGCCGGCGAAGTAGAAATTGCCTGTGATCGGCGACGACGACAGCCACGGCAGTTGCCGGCCCTGGGTTGCCTTTTCCACGGCAAGGCCGACTTCGTTGAAGGTCCTGAACAGGCCAAGGCCCGGATGCTGCAACGTCGCGGCCAGCGCGCGGGTATAGGGACTGTGACCGTCGTCGCCGTCGAACGAAACGCTGCGCGGCTGGGTCGCAAACGAGATGAAGGTGCCGGCCGGCGCCTGCATCTGCGCCAGGCCGGCTGATATCGAAGGCACGCGGTCGCGGAACGGATTGTTGCGGCAGGCATCGAGCAACAGCAGATTGATCCGGGTGCCGGATTTCTCGATTGTATCGAGAACCCTGCTCATATCGACCATGCGCGCGAAGACGTCGCCGTCATCTGCGAGGCGAACGTCGACCGGCACCAGATAGTTCTGGCCATGCGCCTCGACGCCGTGGCCGGCAAAATAGAACAGTGCGACGTCGGCGCCGATCAACTCGGTGCCGAATTTTTTCAGCGCCGCGTCAAATCCGTCCTTGTCCAAATCAAGTTGCGCGCCGCCGCCGACCACGAAGAAGCCGAGCGACAACAGCGTATCCGACATCAGCTTCGCGTCGGCGGCCGGGTTCGGCAGTTTCTCCACCGTCTGATAGGCCGAATTGCCGATCACCAGCGCGACGCGCTTTTCCGCATGCGCCGCGGTGGCCACGCACAGCAGGAAGGCGGCGACGATCACGCGTGACAGGAGGCCGCTGCAGCGGGCCATGACGATGAACTCCGAGGTGGGAGAGATTTTCGCTTCCCTCGTTGGTCTCGCCGGCGCCGCGATCGGTTCGAGGGCGCGGCGGCCGCGGCCATTGATGTTCGGCTCACGGGGAAGGGATAAATTATCCTCAGCCATACGTCGTCGGTCGTGCACTTCGGGTTCAGACCAGCATCAAGCTGAACCGGTCAAGGATCGATCGTGATCTCGATCGTCGCCGTATCGCCGAAGCACGCGCGAACATGCTGGCCGCCGCGCACCGGCAGCATGCCGGTCATCGAGCCGGTGCTGATGGTTTCTCCGGCGCGAAGTCCGTCGCCCCAGTGCCGGCGCTGTTCGGCCAGCCACCATAGCGGTCGCAACGGGTCGCCCATGACATCGGCGCCGATGCCCTCGCGGCGCAACGCGCCGTCCACTTCCAGCCGGACCGGTATGGACGCAAGTCCCTCGCTCCAGTTCTCGATGCTGTCGCCGAACACGTAGCGCCCCGACGCGCTGCCGTCGGCTAGAATGGCCGGCATCGGGGGCAGGGCGGCCCGCGCGTAACGGCACTCCGCAACCTCGATGCCGGCGTGAACCTCGCCGATCGCCGCGATGGTCTCGGGCAGCGTCCACGGCGCGTCGCGCGGCGGCAGATCGCGCGCGAGCGTGACGAAGAACTCGCATTCGATCAGCGGATCGAGCAATTCCGCGGCGCCAAAACGCGCAGGCGAGGTGCAGGCAAAACGACGAAATGTCCTGCCATAGATCGGTCCGTCCAGCCGGAGCTTGTTGCGTACCCCGTCGGTGGTTCCGGCAATCTTCCAGCCGAGCGGCTCCCAGCCGAGTTGCTC
Organism: Afipia sp. GAS231; assembly: GCF_900103365.1. Classification (NCBI taxonomy): domain Bacteria; kingdom Pseudomonadati; phylum Pseudomonadota; class Alphaproteobacteria; order Hyphomicrobiales; family Nitrobacteraceae; genus Afipia; species Afipia sp. GAS231. The sequence continues at coordinate 2,329,977 of NZ_LT629703.1, read as the reverse complement.
CGCCACGATCCGGTTCACGGCATAGGCCTCGGTGGCCGTTGCCGGCACCAGGTCATCCGGCAAAGAGGACAGTTGCGACGCGTTGCGGCGCGCCGCGACCAGCAAATCCGCCAGCTCCTGCTGCTTTCCAGAAATCGGCATCACGCGCTCACCGGCCCTGAAACACCGCGGTGCGCCGCTCGATGAAGGATTGAATGCCTTCTTTGGCGTCGGCGCTGTTCAGCACCCGCTCACGAATCGACGGAATGTAGGCGATCGCCGCGGCCTCGCCGTGCTCGATATATTTCGCGGCAGCCTCCTTGGTGACCTGGATGCCGAGCGGCGCATTCCGCGCAATGATCGCGGCGAGCTGCATCGCGCGTTCGATCTGCTGGCCGGCCGGCACCACCTCCTGGACCAGCCCGATCTCGCGGGCGCGGGCCGCGCTGAATTCGTCGCACAGCAACAGGTGATACATCGCATTGCCCCAGCCGGTGCGCGACAGGAAGCGGAAGTGCGCGCCGCCGAACGGCGCAATGCCGCGTTTGGCTTCCATCTGGCAGAACCGGCTGTCATCGGCGGCGACGACGATATCGCCCGCCAGCATCAGCTCGATGCCGATGGTGAACACGATGCCTTGCACCGCGGTGACGATCGGTTTCCTGCAACGCTTGCCGAGGCCGAACACGTCGACATTGCCTTCCCTGATGTTTCGCTTCTCGGCGTTGGGGCCGAAGAATTTCGGCATGTCGAGGCCGGCCGTGAAATCCTTGCCCTCGGCGCAGATGACGCCGACCCAGAGGCTCTCGTTGTTGTGCAGTTCCGTCAGCGCGTCCGACAATTGCTCCATCATAACAGGCGAAAACGCATTCTTCTTCGCCGCATTGTCGATGATGATTTTGAACACGCGATCATGGGTTTCGGTTCGGATTTTTCCCTCGGCGGTCATGGTTTGGTTTCCTCTGTTCGATACGCGGAAGTTCCGGTGCGGCCTACAGGAGCCGGCTATCTCTCGTAGTTGAGGGCAAGCGCGGTGCGGATCGCCGCGGCGCGCTCCGGCGCAAAGTGGGATGCGCCGTGCTCGAGCAGGTCGAGGAACGACAGCACGCCGCCGCGCGAACCCCAGCTTCCTTCCTCGATGATGCGGAAATTGACCCACCAGGCCGGGGACGGAGCCTTCATCCCGAGGGCGTCCGCCAGCGCGGTCTGGATGTTGCGGATGACCGCGGCGCGATCCTCGCGTGTCCAGCAGCAATCCATCGCCGCGACATCGACCACCATGACGTCGCTCGGTCTGTCGGAGAGCAACTCTCCGCCGTGTGCGATCATGTCCAGCGGGCGCTCGGCAAAATGCACCTGATAGCCGCGGCGGGCTTCGGGCGCGAGTTTGCCGACCTCCGGCACCAGCACGGCATCCGTCAGTGTCCTGGCCAGAACGCGCCGTTGATCTGCATTCAGCCGCCCTTGCGGCGTCATCACATGGATAAACGTCATCACGCACTCCTGTTGCCGGCCATGCTACCAGATTATGACGCGCGGCATAGTCCAGATCGGGCTGGCTATGTCAAGTGTCATAATTTAGAATGGGGCATCAAGCCGAAAAGGATTCGCGATGTCCTCCGATACCCGCGCCAAGATGGTGGCCGGCGCCGCCGATCTGGTGAGCCGGCGCGGCGTCAATGCGACCAGCCTGCGCGAGGTGGTCCGGCATACCGGCACGCCTCGGGGGTCGATCGGCCATCATTTCCCGCGCGGCAAGCAACAACTGATCGAGGACGCGCTGGTGTTCGCCGGCGCGCAGGTCAGCGGACCGCTTGAGCACCTGACCCGCTCGCGCGGCGCCATCGCCGGTCTTCGCGCCTTTATCGCTTTGTGGCGCCAGACGCTGCAGCGGTCGAAGTTCGAGGCCGGTTGTCCGGTGCTCGCGGTAGCCGTCGAGCAATATGTCAACGACGCGACGGAAAAAGACGGCGAGCCCGACGAAGCCGCGCAACAGCACCTGCTCGATCTGGCCGACGGGGTATTTGCCGACTGGCAGCGGATCATGTCCACGGCGCTGCGCCAAGAGGGCGTGGCGCCCGCGCGCGCCCGGCGGCTAGCGGCACTCGTCATCGCATCGGTGGAGGGAACGGTCGCGATGTGCCGCGCCGCGCGCAGCGCCCAGCCGCTCGACGATGTCAGGCAGGAACTCGAACTGGTGCTTACGGCTTCGCTGCCGAAGTGAAGCCGTTCGACATGCGTCGCTTCAAAACGTCGGCGGCGTGCAGGCGCTGATGACTTCGCAGGGTTTGGCGCCGACGCAGCGAAAGCGGTGCGGGCGGCGGCTTTCGAAATAATAGGCGTCGCCGGGATCGAGAATGCGACGCTCGTCGTCGACGGTGACCTCCAGCCGGCCGGAGACCACGATGCCACCTTCTTCGCCCTCATGGATCAGCGGCACCCGGCCGGTGTCGCTACCCGGCTCGTAGCGTTCCTTCAGGATTTGCAAGGTGCGGCCGAACAGGTTGTCGCCGACCTGGCGGTACGAGATCGGTTTCTTGCCGATTTCGGTCAGCTCATCGGAGCGGTAGAACGCCTTGCTCGGGCGTTCCGGCTCGATGGCGAAGAATTCCGCCAGCCCCATCGGAATGCCGTCAAGGATGCGCTTGAGCGCGCCGACCGAGGGGTTCATCTGGTTGGATTCGATCAGCGAGATCGTCGAATTGGTCACGCCCGAACGCTTCGCCAGCTCGCGTTGCGACAGTTTGTGACGACTCCGGACGAACCGCAGTTGCCCACCGATATCGACGCTCATCGCAAATCCCTGTTGCAGGTGTTTCGGATCGAACAAATATGACCTTATGGGGCCAACAAAATCAATGGCTTGCGGGAGCGCAGAAAAGGACTTGTTGTGACTTCTCAACCGTGGCCCGGTACGAGTCTAGGTTTGACGCGTTTTCTGACGTGAACCGGTATCCACTTCACTTGAAAACGCTTTTGCAGCAGCTGCCAGCAAGGAGCGACGCCGTGACCGTTCATCAAATTCCGAACACCCTACAGACCGACGCGTTCTGGATGCCGTTCACGGCCAACCGGCAGTTCAAGGCCGCGCCCCGCCTGTTCGCCTCCGCCGAGGGCATGCACTATGTCACCGTCGACGGCCGCAAGGTGATCGACGGCTCGGCTGGCCTGTGGTGCGTCAACGCCGGCCACGGCCGCCGCCAGATCGCCGCCGCCGTCGAAAAGCAGTTGATGAATCTCGACTTCGCGCCGTCGTTCAATATGGGCCATCCGATCGCGTTCGATTTCGCCGAGCGGCTCGCCGCTATCGCGCCGAAGGGACTCGATCGCATCTTCTTTACCAATTCGGGTTCGGAATCGGTCGATACCGCGCTGAAGATCGCGCTGGCCTACCAGCGTGCCGCCGGTCAGGCGACCCGGACGCGCCTGCTCGGCCGCGAGCGCGGCTATCACGGCGTCGGCTTCGGCGGTATGTCGGTTGGCGGCATGGTGAACAACCGTCGTGCTTTCGCGACGCATCTGCCTGGCGTCGATCACATCGGCCACACCTACGACCTCGCCCGCAACGCCTTCTCCAAGGATCTGCCGGCCCATGGCGCCGAACTCGCCGACGATCTCGAACGGCTGGTTAATCTCCATGGCGCGGAAACCATCGCCGCCGTCATCGTCGAACCGGTGCCGGGCTCGACCGGCGTGCTGCCGCCGCCGCAGGGCTACCTGCAGCGCCTGCGCCAACTGTGCGACAAGCACGGCATTCTCCTGATCTTCGACGAAGTGATCACCGGCTTCGGCCGGCTTGGCACGCCGTTCGCCGCCGATTATTTCGGCGTCACGCCTGATCTCATGACGACCGCGAAGGGCATCACCAACGGCACCGTGCCGATGGGCGCGGTGTTCTGCAGCCGCAAGGTCCACGACGGCTTGATGGTTGGCCCGGAAAACGCGATGGAGCTGTTCCACGGCTACACGTACTCGGCGCATCCGGTGGCTTGCGCCGCCGGCCTCGCGACGCTCGACATCTACAAGGACGAGGGATTGCTGACGCGCGGCGCCTCGATGGCCGAATACTGGCGCGATGGGCTGCATTCGCTCAAGGGCCTGCCGAACGTGATCGACATCCGCAACGTCGGCCTGATGGGCGCCGTCGAACTGGCACCGCGCAAGGATGCGCCGGGCGCGCGCGGCTATGAACTGATGGTCGATTGCTTCAATCGCGGGCTTTACTTCCGCCAGAGCGGCGATGCGGTTGCGGTTTCGCCGCCCCTGATCGTCGAGCGCAACCATATCGACGAAATGGTCTCGATCCTCGGCGACGCCATCAAGCGCGTGGCCTGATCCTTGCTCGATAGAAACCGCCGGCAAATGAAATGCCGGCGGTGCTGTATTGGAGCAAGTCAATCGTGAAAGTCATCGTTCTCGGCAGCGGCGTGATCGGCGTCACCACGGCGTATTATCTCGCGCGCGCCGGCCATGAGGTTACGGTCGTCGACCGTCAGCCGAAGCCTGCATTGGAAACCAGTTTTGCAAATGCAGGCGAAGTCTCGCCCGGTTATTCGTCGCCCTGGGCCGGGCCCGGCGTACCGGTCAAGGCCATCAAGTGGCTGTTGATGCGGCACGGCCCGCTGGTGATCTGGCCAAAGCTCGATCCTGTCATGTGGATCTGGATGCTGAAGATGCTGCGTAACTGCACCTCGGCGCGGTACGCCGTCAACAAGAGCCGGATGATCCCGATCGCCGAATACAGCCGCGATTGCCTGCGCGCATTGCGCAGCGAGATCGGCATTCACTATGACGAACGCAGTCGCGGCACCTTGCAACTGTTCCGCAAGCAAGCGCAGCTCGACCATACCGGCGGCGATATCGCGGTGCTCAGGCAGTATGGCGTGCCTTACGAAGTGCTTGATCGCGACGGCTGCATTGCCGCCGAGCCCGCGCTCGCTGGCGTCCGGGAAAAATTCGTCGGCGGCATGCGGTTGCCGCAGGACGAGACCGGCGACTGCCACATGTTCACCGAGGCGCTCGCGGCCGAAGCTGCGAAGCTTGGCGTGCAGTTCAAGTTTAACACCGGCATCGAGCGGCTGGAGACGGACGGCGCAAAGATATCCGGCGTCGTCACCAGCGCCGGCACGTTACGGGCCGATGCCTATGTCGCCGCGCTCGGAAGCTGGTCGCCCCGTTTGCTGAAGCCGCTCGGCGTCTACGTGCCGGTCTATCCCGTGAAGGGCTATTCGATCACGGTACCTGTCATCGACGAAGACGGTGCGCCGGTCTCGACGGTGATGGACGAGAGCTACAAGGTCGCGATCACGCGCCTGGGGAAGCGCATCCGTGTTGGCGGCACCGCCGAAATCTCCGGCTATTCGAAGAGTCTTGATCCGGCGCGGCGCGCAACGCTCGATCACTCGCTGACCGACATGTTTCCGCGCGGTGGCGATCTCTCCAAGGCGACGTTCTGGTGCGGCCTGCGTCCGATGACGCCGGATGGCCCGCCGGTCATCGGCGCAACGCGCTACTCAAATCTGCATCTCAACACCGGCCACGGCACGCTGGGCTGGACCATGGCCTGCGGCTCCGCCCGCGTGCTGGCGGATCAGTTGTCTGGCGGCAAGCCCGACATCGATGCGAGCGAACTGACGATCGATCGGTACGACCATCGGTTTGGGTGAAATCGACGACCTCTCCGCCGTCATTGCGAGCGAAGCGAAGCAATCCAGCCTTACCGCACGAAGAAAGAACTGGATTGCTTCGTCGCTTCGCTTCTCGCAATGACGGGAAGGCAAACCCAGCCCCTCTACCTTACCCCTCCGCCACCGCTTCGCTCCAGGGCTGGAACGGTTCGGTGGCGCCGCTGTTGGCGGAGCCGTCGCGCAGCACCACGCTCGGACAGGCGAACTTCATCGGCAGGGTCTGGATCCGCGCTTCCTCGTAGTCAAAGCGTGCGCCGAGTTCCTTGCGCACGGGCGCCGGCAATCTGATGTCGCCGATCACGACCGCGCCTTCGCTGGCGTCGATGCGCGGCGTATGGATCGCGGCATCGAGATCCATGCCGTAGTCCATCACAAACGACAGAAGCTGCGCCACCGCCGGCAGGATGCGGCGGCCGCCGGAGGCGCCGATCGCCACGCGCCTTCCATCAGAGCCTTGCGCCAATACCGGCGTGTAGTTGGTCAGGCAGCGTTTGCCGGGCGCCAGTGAATTCGGCGTACCCGGCGTCGGGTCGAACCACATGATGCCGTTGTTCATGGTGACGCCGGTCTGTGGTGAGACGAATTTCGAGCCGAACGTCGACAGCAGGGTTTGCGTCACCGCCGCCATGTTGCCGTCGCGGTCGACCGCCGAGAAATGCGTGGTGCAGGCCGGCGCCAGCGCTTCGGCGCCGAGCGCGCGGCGGCCGTCGGCGTCGCCCATGTCTTTCAGGCGTTCGCGATAGGCCGCCTGCAGCGCCGACGCATAGGCGACGTAAGCCGTTGCATCCGGCCCACCGCGCGCGGGCTTCAGACTCTGTTGCAGCAGGCCGAGCGTGCGCGACAGCGTCGGTCCGGCGGTAAGTTCGGGCGTCGCGAATACCTTGCCGCCGCGATAGGGGATCGCGAGCGGTTCGCGCAGGTGCGCGCGGAACGGTGCGAGATCCTCGACCGACAGCGCGCCGCCGGCGGCCTGGATGTCGGCGGCGAGGCTTTTTGCGAGATCGCCCTCGTAGAAATCGCGCGGGCCGGCGGCGGCCAGTTGCGCCATCGTCGCCTTGAGCCGGTCCTGCGGCATGCGGACATGGGACTTGATGCCCCATGGCGCGTTCGGCGGCAGGCCGTCGACGAGATAGGCGGTGGCGCCGGCGGGATAACGCCGCAAGTCGGCGGCCGAGCTTGCGATCATCAGCGTGGTCCACCAGTCGACGCCAAGGCCTTCGCCGGCGAGTGCTATGCTCGGCGCCAGCAATTCCTGCCACGGCAGTTTGGCGTGGCGGCGATGCGCTTCCTCCATGCCGGCGACCACGCCGGGCACCGCGATCGAACCGGGGCCGTGCAGGTTGCGGTCGTCTTTCACCCGCGCCCACGGGAACAGGTCGGAGGCGGCGCCATCGCCGGTCAGCGGATAATCCTCGACGCGCAGGCTGCGCGGCGCGCGCATGCCGTAATCGATCACCTCATAGCGGTCTTCTTTCGCGCGGTAGAGCACCATCGCGCCGCCGCCGCCGAGCCCACTCATCCAGGGCTCCAGCACGCCGAGGGCAAAGGTGGTCGCGATCACGGCATCGACGCAATCGCCGCCGGCGGCCAGTACCTCGGCGCCGACCTGCGCCGCCTTGCCCGATTGCGCGGCGACGATGCCGCCTTTGGAAGTCACCGCGGGTTTGCGAATTTGTTGGGTGTTGGAGAACTGGTCGTGCATGGATTTGCTTTCGATATTTTTGACGGTGGCGTTGGCCGGCGATCCCGCGCCTCCCGTTTCAGTTTTTTTGCTCTTTTTTCGGCCTGCTGATCGATAGCGCCGCCGCGTGCCGGGAACAATGGGTTGGATGATCTAAAGTCAGGCCTGCCGTGAGTTAAAATCATGCCGGACGGGCCGTGGTTTGAATTGGCCGGAAGCGCCAACAATGGCACATTACGGACGCCAGAAGCATCTTGCAAAGGAGCTGGCTTGACCGCGGACGCCTTTATCCATCTGCCCGATCTGCGCGACCGCGTGACGCAGCCGGCGCAATCGCTGCTGCGGCTGACGCCGGAGATGTTTGCGATGTGGGAGAGCCGTGCCCGTGCTGCGGGATTGCCGGCAAGCTGGCGGCTGTCGGATGAAGCGATCGAGGCGTCCCGGCTGGCGCTGCTCGGCGACCACCAAAGTGGCGAGGACCTGTGGATCTACTCCTACGGTTCGCTGATGTGGGACCCCGGCTTTCACTTCGCCGAAGTCCGGCTCGCCGACGTCGAAGGCTATCAACGCCGCTTCACGCTCCGGATCGATCTCGGCCGTGGCTCGCGCGACCATCCGGCGCTGATGCTGTCGCTTGAGCAGCAGCCAGGATGCTGCCGCGGCCTCGCGTTCCGTATCGCCGCTGCCGACGTGCATGCGGAGTCGGCGATCCTGTGGCGCCGCGAGATGCTGCGCGGCGGCTATGCGCCGGCGATGGTACCGATGACGACGCCGCAAGGGCCGATCACGGCGCTGGCCTTTGTCTCCAACACCGCGCATCCGAGCTATGTCGGCGAACTGCCGTTCGCGGAGACCGCGGCCACCATCGCGCGCGGCAAGGGCGTGCTCGGCACCAACCGCGAATATCTGGTGCAACTGGCGATGCAACTGGAAGCGCTGGGTATCGTTGATCCCTATGTCGCGCAACTCCATGCCAGCATCAGTGCTGCCTGACGCGGCCGGTCGTCTGGCGAATTCCTCATCCCGGAATGCCCTGGGATCCGACATCCTGACGCAAGTGCAGGCGCGGAATTAGTTGCTATAGTGGAGGGCAAAGCACGCCAAAAAGAACCGGGATCGGAAATATGGCCGAAACGAACAAGGGTGAGGGATCGCACCACGAAGTCATCGTGATCGGCGCCGGCGTGGCGGGCATTTACCAGATCAAGCGGCTGGCCGACCTCGGGATCGACGCGCTGGTGCTGGATGCCGCGCCCGACCTCGGCGGCACCTGGTACTGGAACCGCTATCCCGGCGCGCGCTTCGATTCCGAAAGCTATACTTACGGTTATTCCTTCTCGAAGGAATTGCTCGAGGAGTGGCACTGGAAGGAACGCTTCTCGGCTCAGCCGGAAAATCTGCGCTACCTGAATTACGTCGCAGACAAATTTGGCTTACGCAAATACATGCGGTTCAACTGCAAGGTCGAAAAGGCCCGGTTCGACGAGGCGCAAAATATTTGGCACCTCGCGCTCGCCGATGGCAGCGAATTGATCTGCCGTTTCGTCGTGCTGGCTGTTGGACTGCTGTCGGTGCCGACGCCGCCCCGGCTGGAAGGGATGGACAGTTTCAAGGGACGATCGTTCCATACCTTCTACTGGCCGCATGAACCCGTCGACCTGACCGGCAAGAAGGTCGCCGTCATCGGTACCGGCGCCACCGCCATTCAGATCATCGGCGAGATCGCCGACAAGGTCGGCGAATTAACCGTGTTCCAGCGCCGTCCGAACTGGAGCGCGCCGCTCAACAATAGTCCGATCTCCAACGCGGAGATGGCCGACATCCGCGTGCGCTATGACGATATCTTTGCGGCCTGCTCGCGCACCCCGGGCGGATTCGAGCATGAACCTGATCGGCGCGGCTTCCACGAAGTCACCCGCGAGGAGCGGCTGGCGCTGTGGGACAAGCTTTATGATGAACCCGGCTTTGGCATCTGGCTGAGCAACTTTCGCGAGATCTTTACCGACGAGGCGGCCAATGCCGAGTTCTCCGCCTACATCGCCGATCGTATTCGCAGGCGGGTGAAGGATCCCGTGACCGCGGAAAAACTGATTCCGAAGGATCACGGCTTTGGCGTGCAGCGGGTGCCGCTGGAGACGCGCTACTTCGAGGCCTACAACAGCGACAATGTGCATCTCGTCGATATCAGCGAGACGCCGATCGAACGGATTACCGAAAACGGCCTGCGCACCAGTGTGCGCGACTACGAATTCGACGTCGTCGTCTATTCCACCGGCTTCGACGCCATCACCGGCGCGTTCGATCAGATCGACATCAGCGGCGTCGGTGGCGAGAAACTGTTCGACAAATGGCGGGACGGTCCGTCGACCTTCCTCGGCATGCTCGTGCACGGCTTTCCGAATTTGTTGATGCCGACCGGCCCGCAGAGCGGCTCGGCCTCGACCAACTTCCCGCGCGGCATCGAGAACGGCGTCAACTGGTGCATGGACCTGCTTCAGCACATGTGGAATCGCGGTTATGTCAGCGCCGATCCGACGCTGGCGGCGCAGGAGCGCTGGACCGCCCACGTTACCAAGATGTACGCCATCATGCTGATGCGCAAAGCCAAGTCGTGGTTCACGGGCTACAACTCCAACGTTCCCGGCCACGAGCACGGCAAGGTGCGTTATTTCGTCTACAATGGCGGCACGCCGAAATATGTCGCCGCCATCAACGATGTCGCGGCGAAGGGGTATGAGGGGATCGTGTTCGGTAGCGAGGCGCGGTCCAACGCGGCGGAATAACATGTAGGTGGGTTAGGCGAAGCCGTAACCCACCATAGTCTTGCCGCGGTGAAGGAAGTTGGTGGGTTACGCTACGCTAACCCACCCTACGAAGGCAGCTTGACCGGTGGCAGATGCAATTCGCGTCGCCGCGCCATCTCGCCATAGAGCGCTAGAATCCTGTGGTCGAGTTCGGTGTCACCCGCCTGTTCCGCGGCTTCATGCAGGCGAATGATCAGGCGGCGCAGCCGGGCGTTGGCTGCATCAAGCGCGACAAGCGAATAATCGCCGTCGGATGTTTCCGCCGCGTCGCCGGGCAAGAAGCCATGCCTCGGGCCGGCTTCCGTGATCAGTGCGCGGAGTGCTGCGTTTTCCCATACCCGCACGGCGGCGCCGTCGGCGCTTTCGAGCGCAACCAATTTGTTGACGAGGGCGATCAGGCGAAGCCGCGCTGCCGAGAACAGGCCGGCGTCCTCCGCCCGCGGCGGCGTCATCAGCGTCAGCACGCAGCCGTTGAGCAGTTCCGGCACCGTCGGCGTCATGACCAGCCCTCCTCGACCAGCCGCGCCAACAGGTCCGCCATGATCCGGTCGTGCCGGCGCGCGGTGTAGGTGCCGGTAAATCCAAGCACCAGATCGTTGCTGGCGATGAACTCCTTGGCTGACGTGGTCCAGATCGCGCAGCCTTTCACGGCGCTGAACAGTTTCCACCACGCCAGCACCGAAGGATCGACGCGCAGCCCGCTCTCGCGCTCCCAGATCGCGATCGCTTCCGCTTCGCTAATCGTGCCGGCAACGCGGGTTTCGTCGAAATGGCTCCACATCGGGTCGAAGCACCAGGCGAGATCTTCGACGGCGTCGCCGAGATGCGCCATCTCCCAGTCGAGCACGGCGATTATCTTTCCGCGTCCATCGTGCATGAAGTTGCCCGAGCGGTAATCGCCATGGACCACGGAAATCTTTTGTGCCGGCTTTGGCGGATTTCGATACAGACGCCGGATCGCGGCATGGACGATCGGCTGCGGGTGACGTTCGTCGCGCACGATCACCGCGCTCCAGTAGTCCAGCGCCACGCGCCAGCCATCGGCGGGGGCAGGGGCTGCGCAGCAATCCTTGATCGGCAGTGTCGCCGGGTCGCGGCGGGCGATGCGCCCGAGAATCCCAAACAATTCGCGGCCGATGGCGCCGGCATGTTCGCCATAGGGTTCGAGGTTCATCACCGACGGCACCTGGCCGCCGTCGATCCGGCTCATGATGAAGAACGGCCGCTCCAGCACGCCGCCTTCGGTTTCCAGCACCAGCGGTTCGGGCACCGGTACGCTGCCGTGGAACGACCGGTAGGCCATGAATTCGGTTTGCCGATCCGTATCGATAAGCCCGCCGACAGGATCGCGCCGCAGGATCATGCCCCTGATTTTACCGCCGACCTCCGCATCGAAGCGGTAGGTCTCGCGGCTGGCGCCGCCGGGAATCCGCGAGAGATCGCGCACCGCGACGCTCTCGCCCCAGTACTTGCAGAGATAGTGCTCCAGCCGCCGGCCGAGCGCATCGCCCGAGGTCGGCCCATTCATGGGGCGAAGTCCAGCGTGGACTTGAACCCGGAAGGCGCATGCGGGCCGAGCGCCAGTTGCTCCAGCACGCCGCGCCCGCGATGGACGCGGCCTTGCGCATCGCGGCAGCTCACCTCGCACAGCGCCTGAATGTGTAGATGTTGTTGTTGCCGCACGTCGACATCATCAAGCACGATGTCTTCGCGTTCGACCGCGAGGTCGCGATGGTTGAGCCCATGCGCCCAATTGGGATGGCCATAGCCGAGGCCGAGCATGAAAAAATTGTAGACCGGCGTGAACGTCGCTTCTAACCGTTGCGAACCTTCCCCCAGCGTGACGGTGGCCGATGTCGCGTGCCGCGTCCCGGATTTCCAGTTCACCAGTGCGGTGGCGTGTTCGATCTCGCGCAGCGGAGCATTGTCGGGCGCCCAGACCGCACGCCGGTTCCAGGGCAGGCCGGCTGCGTCGTCGTTGGAATGGAAAAACAGACTGGCGTTCTCGAAATTGGTCGGCGACCACAGCCAGAAGAATTGCGGCGGCGCCGCCGGCGCCAGCGCCTGCGGATCGCGAACGCCGACGGGGCGAACGCCCCACGAGCGGTCGCGGGTGCCGACGAAACCGTCGACCTGTTCGCGAACGCCGTCGAGTTCGATCCAGCCTTGATAACGCCCGTTCTGCGTCAGCCTGGTATAGTCCATCAGCGTGCGCGGGCCGATCCGCCGGATGAAGCGCGGCTCCTCGATCGGCGCGCTGCGGCCGGTGAACACGATATCGGCGGATAGGCCATGGTCCGGTGCATCGACGATCACGCGCAATTTGTGCAGGGGCTCGACGACCTCGATCGTGATAGGGCCGACGGCGAGGTCCATCCGCTCCATGTTGAGGCAGCGCGAGGCATGCAGCGCGGTCTCGACGCCGTTGCGGACCACGACAAAGGCGGCATCCGCGATGTTCAGATGCGGATAGACGCCGAACGCCGCCGCGAAGAACGCGGTGTTTCCGGGCTCCGTCGAGTAGCCGTTGAAGAAATAGCGGTCGTAGAAATTGCGGTCGGTCCCCGCATAGGCCACCGGCTCCGGTGTCTGGTGGATCGGGTAATCATCGCCCTTGCTCAGCGCCAACGTCTTCGCTCCCGGTCAACCGTGGCGTTTTTCGCCATTCTGGGAGGCGGAGAGTAATGGGGCGGGAGTTGAATGCAAGGGCAGGGTGGCGTCCGGTCGCCGTTCACGACCGCGGCGCGAAGCCATAGCGAAACGTGCAGCTCGGGGCGCCCTGCATCAGGGTCTGCTCACGCGCGAGGCTGACTTCGCCGCCGGCAGCCTGGACGATATCGAAATCGGTCGCGCAGACCAGCAATGCGCCGAGCTCGGGCTCGCCGAGTGCGCGAAAGAACGCCGCGAATCGGCAATGCGTGACATCGAATTCCAGCGCTTCCTCATCGTGCCTGACCATCTCCACCGTCACCTCGCGCTCGGTGACGTCGGCCAGCGCGGTGTGCATCGCCGCCCATTTGCGCCGCGGGCTGCCCTCGAGGCTGTCGCCGATCGCGAACAACTGCTGCGACCAGTCGCGCAAGGCTTGCCGCGCGATCGCATCGGCTTTTTCCTGGCCGAGTTCGGCGCGCAGGGCTCGCAGCAGCGGTACCAGCACCTGGGCCTGGATCCGCGTCTTATCCAGCAGCGACAGTCTGACATCGACCATGTAGTCGTCGAGTACGTTTGTCATGGGATCTTTCCAGCGCTGTGATGCTGAGCATTTTTCCGATCAGGATATTGCCGGCGGCGCCACGGCGGCAAACGAGATAATTTAAGCGATTGACCCAGAAAATCTAATGCATGACAGTCGACGAAACGGCCTAATATCCGGAACCAACATGAGTTACCGACTGCCACCCCTCAACGGCCTGCGCGCCTTCGAGGCGGCTGCGCGCCATCTGAGTTTTACGCGCGCCGCCGACGAACTTAGCGTGACGCCGGGCGCTGTGAGCCAGCAGGTGAAGTCGCTCGAGGGCGTGCTCGGCATCACGCTGTTCCGGCGGCTGCCGCGCAGCCTGATCCTGACCGAGGAAGGCGAAGCCTATCTGCCGTCGATTACCTCGGCCTTCGATCTGATTTCCAGGGCGACGGAAAAGTCGGCGCCGGCGCTGCGCGGGCGCAAGTTGCGGTTGGGCGTCGCGCCGCGGCTGCTGAAGCCGGCCACCGCCGCGGCGCGCAAACTGCGTCAGGCCGCTGTCGGCAACGACGCGGTGATGCTGAAGCTCACCGACGATCTCGCCGAGCTGTTGAACGGCAAGCTCGACATGCTGCTTCGCGCCGCCGGCGGTTCGCACCCCGGTCTGCATGTCGATCGCCTGGTGCTGGCGGGCGCCGACGCTACGCCGGCCGTGCTGTTGACCTTTCCCGGCCTTGCCGGATGCCGTGAGCATCGCCGGCTGATCCGGCGCCTGCAGGAAGCGACGTGAGCCGAAATCGCCATCCGGCTCTATGTGGTTTCATGAACCTCAGTGTCGCTGCTTGCCGGCTTTCGATTGGAGAGGCAAAGCTGGGTGAACTCCGCCAGGAACATCAGCGCGGACCGGCTGGGCAGGAAGAAATAGCCTCCACCGTGAACCGTCACAAAGCTCTCGGCCCCCGGTAGCGACAACGAACCGGCCGAGGTCGGTATCGTGAATCGCGTGGATGCACCCGGCGGCTTCACCGACATGATCGGGTCCGGTTCGTTGGTCAGCCCGGCAAAGCTGGTAGAGCCCAGCCACGACTGCTGGATGAACTCGAACTGGCGCTCGAGATCGGCGCACAGGCCGATGAACAGAAGTCCCTTTTCGCCTTCCTGCTGATAGGATCTGCCACGCCGCAAAAGACGATGCCGGTTGGTGATCATCAGTTGCGAGTCGTCTCCCGGCGCCAGGCTGCCACGCGGATTAGTTCGGCGGATATGTGCGCCGAACGGACAAAAGAGACCCTGGGGGTCATCGACCCCGAAGTTAAGGTCGGTATCCGTCCGCATGCGCTTCTCATGGCGAGCTTGCCGGTCGGGCGGGTCGGCCCGCTCGGCTTCGCCGGCATCCGTGTTGGCGGCGTCATCAGGCGGAGCGGGTCCGACCGGACGGTCGATCAGCGGCACGCCGTCATGCCAGCGCCCCATCATTTTGGCTTCGACCCAATCCCACGTGACCGGCCCGCCAATCAGATCCGGCAGCAGGCCCATCGTCTCATCCACCAAATTCTCGGCGCAACGCTCGGCATAGTCATGGAACTTGTCGACGTGCTGTTCGAGTTGCCGGATCGCCAGGAAGCTGCCGTTCCGTCCGAAGTCGCGCGCCTGCGGGCGCGGATCCTGAAAGGCAGAGAAGCGGGTGTCTTCCGGTGCCGGAACGGATCCCAGCCGGTTGCCGGTGTCACTCTCGCGGGCGACCACAGGCGTCGGCGGGTAATAGCCCTGGTTGCTCTTGTAGCCGAGCAGGAACTCGCCCGGCGCCATGATGTCACGGGGAGATGCGCCGCGTGCAAAACGCTGGGTGCCGCTGATCACCGGCTGCGAGATGCCGTCGCGGAAGCCGAAGTGCTCGTAGTTGATACCCTTGTCGGTAGGCTGGGTGTTGAGTTCGGTGACTGCAAGACCTGCGCCGGCCAGCTTCGAGCGATGCAGACCGAACAGGCTGTCGCAATCGGCCTGCGATTTTCCATACACAAGAAGTGCGACGTGAACCGCCTTGTCGCTGACGGCATCCGACCAGCGCCATGACGACGGTTCGGAGTCGGCATAGTCGCCGAGAATGCGTTGTCGCGACGACATTCCAAGATTGAACGCGGCAGGGAATGTCGCCACCGAGCCGGTTTCGTCGTCGCAGTCCGGAAGTCCGAGGTAGGACAGGCCCGCCGCGGTAAAGGCGACGCAGGTTGCCGAATGCTCCCCTTCACCGGTCAGCGGCCGGTCGCCGAACGTGACCGCAAGAGGACCGAGCTCCGCTGCGAGGTCACGGCGTTTATGCGGATTGATGACGGGCACCAGCGACGTCAGCCACTTGACGCAGATCTCGCGATCGTCGGGCAGGCGGATGGCCGCGAACTTCATGAAAGGAAGCCGCTTGAAGCCGCGGAACACCACGGACTGCACCTCCTGCGTCTCGATCACGGTGTCGGTCTTCGGCATCGAGCCGAAATAGCTGAGCCAGGCGCGGGCCTGCGAGTCCGTGGTCGCCCGCGCCAATTCCCAGGAGATCACCGCGTTGTTGCGTATCTGATCGGCGGTGAGATGCGAGAAGTGGTGGAACCAGAATTGCGACGGCAGCTGTTGGCGGCGCACCCAGCGCTTGAAGCGATCGCCATCCTGCGCGCCGTCCTCGGTCAGCCATTTGGTGCGCGGAAAACCGACGGCATTGCTCCAGGCCGCGTTCTGGCCCAGATAGGCCTTGGTGATGAAATCCTCGAGATAACTCTCCCAGCTGCCGTCGTAGTTGGAGAGAAATACCAGGCGTTCCGATCCCGGCGGCCGGAACCAGCGCGCGAAATGTATTGTCCCCATGTTGACGATATAGCCGGGACGGAAGGCTCTGGCGACGACGAGTTCGATTGCCCACAGCGCGACACCGAGCGTGAGTTTCCGGAACCAGCCGGGTTTGAGCGGCGAAACCGACAGAAAATGATTTTGCTCGCAGTTGGGATCGTTCTCGCGTTTCGCGATCTCGCGAACCTTGGCGAGATCGGGGTCGAGATCTTCCGGCCTGTCGTTAACGTCGGCCCAATGCAGTCGTGCTGCGAATGCGCCGACGATGAGGCCCACCAGCGTAGCGGTGCCGATGCATCCGGCCACCAGCGCGATGGCGCATTGCCCAGCGGTGGTCAGAAGGTCCGCCGCTGCAAAGGACAGGGAGAAGTCGTACCACTTGAAACACAATACGCTGACGATCACGGCGATCACCGCCAGCAGGATGTAGATCGGGCGCAGCGTCGGCGAGGAAAGCACCGCGGCGAGACGGCTGTCCGGCCGCGTCCAGCAGAGTGTCTGCGGTTCCTGACGGCTTGGGATCACCAGATAGCGCTGGAATGCGGGGCCGCGTGCCACCAGCGCCTTCATGGTTGGATCACCCATTCCGCTCAGTTCAGAATCGCCATGGATGAGGCGGCGAACGAATTGCAGGGCGGTCGTGGCATGGCTGCCGAGGCCAGCGTGAATCTGGACGAAGTAGCCGACGGCATCGCGGCAGAATTTCGCCAGTTCCTCCTGCTGCCGGATGCTTGCGATCGACTGGCCGGGCAGGCCGTAGAAGCACAACCCGGTGTTTCCCCATGGCCGCGCCTTGAGGTCGATCGAGCTCGCTCTCAGCAACTCGGCCAGCGCCGGCCCGGTGCCGGTCTCGACGGGAGCCGTGTCACCGTTCGCGGCCGAGCGGAACAGACCGAGCAGCCATGGACTTGCGGAAGCATCGACCGCGTCGATCAGCGCATCGCAACTGCCGTCGCCGTTCACTTCCAGCAGCAGGTATGGCGCCGGGGCATTCGCATCCCCGAGATCGATGGCGTTGAGCGAAGCGAAATGAATGAGGTCCGTGCGCCAGAGTGCGTCATGGATATTCGGCTGCGGCTGCGCGCCAAGAGTTTCGATCGCGTGACGCCACGCGTTGAGGTCGGCCTTCTCAGTGAGCGGAGCCAGCACGGTGACCATGCTCTGGATTTGCGATCCAAAGGCAGGCTTGAACTCCATGTCGAGGCGGCGGGGAAACACGCCGACCCGGTAGATCTTTCCCAACGCGTCCTTTCTGACGCGCACCTCGTCCCTGGACAGCAGCGATTCGAAGATCTCGGTGATCTGCGCCATCGCAAGCGTCTTGCCAAGGCAGGCATGAACGCCGGATCCGAACACCAGTTCATAGCCCTTCGACTGGTGGTCGCGCATCGCTGAGGCGGTCGCGACCAGCAAGACCGATCCGGCGGCAATCCGGTGTGAACCCGCTGTGGTCACGATGCCGTCCTGCGCGGCATAGCGCCACTGTCCGGGGTTGAGCGCCGGATTTAACCGTGCCGCCTCGAACAGAAGTTGCTCCAGCCGGTCGCGCGCCGCCGGGTCGTCGCTGCTGCGGGCTTGCTTTGCTGCCGCGGCCACCGCATCCAGTCCGTCCGGCTTCCGCAACAGCTGCTCGAGGATGTTGCCGGCCGCAAGCGTCGTGGTCGGGATGAATCCGGTGATCATGCCCACCATGATGGCGCGGATCTCATCGTCCGAAATGTGGGTGTCGCGGAGACGTTGCAGGATCGTCTTGCCCAGTCCCTCGATCGGCGCAGGCGAGGGGTTGATCGAAAGCCTGACCAGGCCGGCATCGATCACGGATCGGACGCGCGATGCCCCGGCAAGAGCGAGCTTGCGGGTTGCGGGTTTGCCGAACGGATCGGCGAACAGCACTGCCGAAATCGACATCGACCATTCGGCGAAGGCGTCGCGGTCGTCGACATCAAGCCCGAAGAATTCGGCGCAGGTCTCGGACGCTACCCGGGTGATGAGATCCTTCATGACATCGATGCGCCCCTCGGACGCATCGAGCAGCGTATCGGCGATCTGCCGTGTCCGCTGGATCAGCCATTTCGCGTCCTGTTCGCCGATCAGGCCGCGAATGAGCTCGTGTTGACGCTGCTGCTCGGCACCTTCGAGACCAAGCACGAACGTCGCGGCACCGCCGCCGAGCTCCTTCATCTCCGGGCCATAGGGCACGCGGAAAATGTCATGCTGCTTGAGCACGTCGCGCACGTCGGCGTCGCGGGTGATGATGACCAGCCGGCCGAACTTCGGGATCGGCCACACTATCCGGAACAAAGCGAACACTACCCGCAACGACCACAGCCAAAGCCGCCGGAAGAACGGCGACCAGGATCGATCGGCGCCGAGGTCGTTAAAATCAAATGCATCGTCGTCGGATGCAGTCTGGTCGACGGATATCGTCCCTGCCGCGTCGATCCTGTATTTCAGCGTCCACCCGGCGAATAGTCCCCCTGCCGCCTTCGCGTCCCCCATAACGTCCCCTTCGTTCTGAAATAATCCCGGCGCTTCAATGTCGTGAATGGTCGCCTTCGGCCGCGAGCCGGGTGCGGCCCGCCGCGACCGAAGCGACTGACTCGGCAAACCGATGGTTCACCGAGCGGTCTTCAAATGGAATCCAGTCAATATACGTGGTGGTAAAGCGCGGCCTGACGGCCCGGAGTTCTTCAAATGCCACCTGGGCCTGCTGCGTCTCGCCCAACCTGAAAAGTGCGTCGATCTTGATCATATGGGCGTACCAATATTGATCCCGGCGAACGATGGCCAGATCCGCATAGGCAATCGCTTCCCGGTATTCGCCAAGCAGGCTGGACCGCATGGCCAGTTCGCCGAGAACGAAGAACAGGTGCACGTCGAACGGACTGAGCCGTCGCGCCAGTTCGAGATGCCCGCCGGCCTGATCGGACTTGCCGCAAAGGTTCATGGTCGAGCCGATCTGGGCGTGCGCAATGGCGAGGCTCGGCGTCAGTTCGACCGCCTGGTAGAGCAGGTCCAGCGCGGGTTGCATGTGCCGCAACCACGTCTCCGCCGTGCCGGCAAGCCAGTAGGCCCGGCCGTCGGATGGATCGGCGCGCATCGAGCGCTGGGCGAGCCGCCGCATTTCCTGCACCCGATCCCCCGACTCTCGACCGGTCCAGATCGCCCAGGCCAGTCCATGGGTAACGTTGATCAGGGCTTCCGGGGAATCAGGATCGAGTGCGAGCGCCTTGGCGAACAGCTCCTGCGCTTGATCCGAATCCGTGTGCTGCAGGCGATTGAGGTGCCAACGGCCGCGCCACAGCAGATCAGTGACGTTCGCGTTCGACGGCATCCGTTCCCGCGCGCTTGACCGTTCGCCATGATCGATCTTGGCGCCGAGATGCGCCACCAGCTCCTGCAGGCATTCGTCGAACGCCGTCGCAATCACCGATCGGGCGATCTCGATCCGTTTGGACCAGACCGCCTGAAGTCGCGCCCCCTCATAGAGCGTGACGTCGATCCGCATCAGGTCTGCCGCGGTCCGGATCGAGCCGTCGAGGAAATATTTGGCGTCCAGTCCTCGCGCTTCGTGGCTGGTGATGGTCGAACCTCGCGGCTCACCGGAGTCGCCGGCGATCACCGCCAGCCACCGCACGCGTGACAGGCGGTTGATCAATTCCTGCTTGAAACCCTCGGCGAAATAGGCGTCGTCCGGATTGCCCGTCAGGTTTGCAAAGCTCAGGACCGCCAGCGAGGGGCCATCGCTGGCGCGCTGTCCCGGCCAAGTGGGGCTGGGCTTGGAACTGGCGGCGGCCGGAGCTGGCTGCGGTGCGGGTGCGGCCTTGGCCGGAGGGTTCTCAGCTAAGCGAGTGCGTTGCTCGCGCAACCAGTCTTCAAAGGCTTCCTCGCCGGGAATGTCGATTCCCTCGAGGAACTCGCCTGCCTGACCGGTTCCGTGGGCGCCAGCCTCATCGTCGGGTTCGAAAATGTCGATGCTGACGATGTTGAGGTCGAGCCGTACCCGGTCCCGCTCGCAGATCAGCGGCGTCCAGGACGGGCGATTGAGACGCTGGCGCAAATCCGATAACTCGCGCCGCAGGCTGCCGTTGGCCTCCTTCGGCTCACGGCTACCCCACAGTTGTGTCTGGAGCCAGCCACGGGCGCGCTCGCCGTCCTTGGAAACGGCAAGCATGGCAAGCAGCGCCGCGCCCTTGCGGCTGGAAATTACAATCCGGCGCCCTTCCGGGTCCACAACGCTGAATGGCCCGAGAAGGCGAAGCTTATATTTCGACGTCCACGTCAGCATTTAGCAGCCATCCCCGGCCGCGATGATAGCCGACAAAACGCAACTTTCACGCTTTTTTTTCGATTTCTGAACGCTGCGGTCGCGGTTCGAGGACAGGGCGATGGCAGGTTCGACCGCACGCTGAGGTTGGGGAACTGCGAGCGGCAAGGGCTGTCGGTTTTTCCGGGTTCCGCGGGCCGGGTGCGTGGAGGTCGACCTCGACGCGACTGCGGTTACGACGACCCGGAAAACATTTTACGCGAAGGTTGCAGATGCAGAGTTCGGTTCAACGCTCCGGGCCAACAGTTCGCAAGGTGAGAGTCTTGCTGGCTGTCCTTGCATCGATTGCGAATTTTCATTCCGCCGTAGCCGAAACCGGCACCTGGTATCCGGACGATAGTTTCATGCAGGTCAATGTCGCCTGTTCTCGCCGCTATGTCTGCGCTCCGGCCACCGACATTCTCCACGATCCGAATTCGAGGGTAGTGACCACGTCTCCGGCGCTTGTGTGGGGGGTCTGTTCCGCTTCGGACGGGCCAGCGGACAGTTGCAACGTGTGTCTGACCAATCCGCCGGCGAGCGCGTGTGAGTGGCATATGGAGCAAAGGTAGTGCGCGCCCGCAAGGTCATTGAACTCGCCTTTGTTGCAGCGACTGCACTGTCGGTCAGCCCCGCAACGGCCGCAGATTTTCTCTTCCTGAGTTCCAACCAGAAATTCGACGCGCTGGATTGCGACAAGAAGGGCTTCGACGGGATCATCGTCACCGGCGACATCAGTCTTGCGCCTCGCGCAGACAAGTCGATTCAGATCACGTGCGGGATCATTCGCTTCGAAGCCGGCGCCAGGCTCACGGTTGCTGCAGACTTCTCGATGAAGGCGCTCGTGCGTCTCGAAGGTCCCGTCGAAATCGTTGCGAACGCACCGCCCCCGCCGACGCAGGTGATCATCGCGAAGTCGGTTGCCGCCGACGCCGATGGCGGTGACAAGGGAAACGCCGGAAAGAATCTGCGCGGTACCAACATCTGCACCTCGGCTTTCACCAAAGCGTCGGACGCGGAAAAGATGAACGGTGCGCGGGGCGAGGATGGCGACCATGGTTTGCCCGGGCGTGACGGCGTCGCCGGCAGCAACGGAATTCAGGGCTATGCTGTCACGCTCTCCATCGGTGGGTTTCGCGCCGATACCAAAGTAAAAATCACAAGTCGGGGTTCGGACGGTTTGAACGGCGAAAATGGCGGGCGCGGCCAAAACGGCGGGCGAGGCGGCGACGGCGGAGGCGGCGCCAACGCACGTCCACCTCTGCCGTGCCGTTCTGCCGACAATGGCGGCGACGGTGGTGACGGCGGCCACGGCGGCAATGCCGGCCGGGGAGGAAACGGTGGCAATGGCGGCCGTGGCGGTCGCGGCGGCACGATTACGGTCTTGGTGCGTACCGATGTGGCTCCGCCCAAAAGATTTCTGGCGATGGACAATCTCGGAGGAAAAGGCGGCCGCGGCGGCAGCCCGAACGTCGCCGGCGAAATCGGCAAGGGCGGAGCAGGCGGCCGCGCCGGCCGTGGCGGACTTGCGTTTCTGCTTCGCAGCGCCGGCGAAGACGGCCGTACGGGCAACGATGGATCGGATGGTCAAGCCGCGAGCGCAGGATTGCCGGGTGCTGACGGCCGAATCGGAATGTGGGGAGAGGCAGATGCGTCAGTCGCAAAATAGCTGTCATCAAGAATGGAGAACAAGGATGTATCGCAACATTGGTTCGGCTTCGCTGTTGTTGCTGGCGCTCGCTCCGGCGGACGCGTTTGCGGCGGACATCGTCTGGAATTCTACAAAAACCTTTGGCAGTTTCGACTGCCGGCCCAGCGCCGATCGGATCGTGATTTCGGGTGTCGTGAACCTGGTGCATCCCGACGATGCGGACCTGCGCAAGCCTGCCAAATACATCACCATCATCTGTCCCAATCTCAAGTTTGAACCGTCGTCGAAGCTGACGAGCGATAGCAGCCTCGACATCAAGATCGAAAAGGTCGTCGCCGGGCCGGTCTTCATCGAAAGCACCAGAGGAAAATCGGGCGCGGATGCTCCGCAGACGCCGGACCGGTGGCAGCAATCGGTGGCCTCTTCGGGTGGTGGAGGCGGAGGCGGAGGCAACGGAGATGACGGGGAAGATTGCTGGAAGTTCGGACATGGCTCCAGCCCGGGGGGCGACGGCGCCAAGGGTGGAAGAGGAACAGACGGCAAGAACGGCGACGTCGGGGCCGATGGTTTGACCGGACTGAATGGCTCGAACATCCGGCTGATTGCCGGCGCGTTCGACAAGGACGTCACGATCGAAACCAACAGCGTCGGCGGTGAAGGAGGAAGGGGCGGCCTTGGCGGACGCGGTCAAGATGGCGGGGCGGGAGGTCCGGGTGGCGGCGGTGGAGAAGGCGGCGACAGCAAAGGTTGTCATGACGCTTCACGCGGCGGTTCGGGCGGTTCCGGCGGCGATGGCGGCAACGGCGGAAATGGCGGGCAGGGCGGCCAGGGCGGCAACGGCGGTCACGGCGGCGACATTCGCGTTGGCCTGAAGGTTGGAAGCGAGCCGCCGGGCTTGCCCAAATACAATGTCGACGGTGGTGCAGGAGGATTTGGCGGCGTTGGGGGCCAATTCGGCGTTGGTGGCGCAGGCGGACCCGGAGGGCATTGGGGACGAGGTGGAAAAGGCTCCAAGTTCCCGCTCTTCACGAAAGACGACGGAAGCAACGGATACGAAGGTGCGTACGGCGCCCCGGGTCATGATGGCAAGCCGGGACCAAATGGGCTTAGCGGTCGCGCCGGCGACGCCGGCACCTTCGGCGGAACCAAATGGGGCACGCTGTCCGAAGACGACTTCAACAAGAATTTCTAGGAGCAGCCATCATGAGCCGACGAATACTGACAGCGGTCACTTTCATGCTAGTTGCCGCGACTGGCCAATCCCTCGCGGCGCCGAGTGTCTCGCAGATACTCGACGGGCTGTCTTCGATCCAGTTCGACAGTTCAACCGGCTTTGCCCTGGGCGATACGCTTGCCGTGACGTCTCCCTCTTCTCCGCTGCAACGATGCATGGATTATGACCAGGTCGCCGACGTCAAGGTCGATACGCCCGGATCGGTTTCCAGCAGCATGAACGTCTATATGGTCAAGACGCTCGACGACCTCGAACGCACGACGAATTTCAGCTTCTCAACCTCGGCGTCGATGGGTTTCGACTTTGGCAAAGCGCTGGGCGCCAAGGGCGACATGAACCAGAACGGCAAACTGGAGCAATTCGTTCACAACGAGAAACAGACCCTGCTGCTGATCATCGAGGCGACCGCTGACCAGGGCCGCGACTACATCTCCGATTTCAAACTTCGCAAGAAGTTTTCCGACCTGATCGCGGCAGGCAAGGTTCAGGACTTCATCACGCAATGTGGCACGCATTTCATTCGCGGCGTTTCGAAGCGTTCCGGATTGCGGCTCACCTTCAACATCACCAATCTCAACGAGGATTCGAAGCGGCTGATCTCGTATCACTTCGATTCCACCGGCAGTGCCAATGCGTCGATCATGGGCATCACCGCCAATGCCAAGGCCAGCGTCAGCGCCGACGTCTCCGACACGCTCAAGCTGGCGTCGAACTTCGGCAAGATCAGCTACGAGGTTCAGGCGACCGGAGGTCTCGGCATCGCGACGCTCGGCAAGACGCTGAAGGCGGCGGATCTGTCCAACCTCACCGATTTCAAGAAAATCATGGATGCGATGTCGGACGCGACGCAGGATTTCAGCGCGAAGAACGCCGCGCCCGACAAGTTCATCCTTGTAGCTCATCCGCAAATCAAGCCGACCGACTACAAGTTCGATCCCAAGCGATATGACGTGTTGGGACGGATCTACAAGGCGATCTTGCGCGTCAACGAGCAGGCTACGCTGTACGATGGCTACAAGACCGCAAACTACGGATTGTGGGACAAATATTTCCGGGTCTATACCGACAAGATTACCGCGTTGAAGACCACGCTGCTGAAGCAATACGTCGGTTGCCGCGATCAGGGGAAATGCGACGACGCGGTTCCCGATGCCATCGACGGACTCATTCTCACCGACGTCGCCTTCAACGGCAAGCTGCGTGCGACTTGTCCCTTGGGGAATGCGCAAAAGGCCAGGATCAACTCGCAATCTTCTTCGGCGATTGATTATCTTTCCATGGTCGCCATCGACTGGACCGGGCAAATCCGTTTCTTTCCCGACATCGATATCAATGGTGCGGAGCTTTACCGCATCACCCCGAGCCTAACTTTGGAGAAGCTACCGCTCGATGTCCGGAGGCAGATCACCTGGGAGGCGGACCCGAGCAAGACCGGCCAAGGTCGGGCGTTCGTGTCGGTCGCGTATCTGACCACCGACGTTTCCAAGGTTGTCAGCAATGGCGTTGTTGACGTCAATTATCTCACCGAATTCAGGAACAACGCTGCCCGCAGCATCTATTTCATTCGGCTCCCGCTGCTGGCCGGCTTCCAGGTCGAGGAGATATTCGGCTTCCCCGATATGAAGGGATGCAAGGTCATGGACGAGGCGATCGAGTAACTCTTTCCCAGTCGAGATCACTGTTCGGAAAATTTCGTGGGAGGCGTCGTTGCGCTACGTTGTTGGCATGCTGATGCTGTCCGTCGTCACTGCGTCGGCGGATGATGTGGTGTGGAAGTCCGAGGTGAAGACGTCACAGTTCGATTGCCGGCAGGGCGGCGCCGACAGGATCGTGATCGGTGGCGTCGTAAACCTGGTGCATCCCGATGATGCCGACCTGCGAAAACCAGCGAAGTACATTACCGTCATCTGTCCGAACCTCAGATTCGAGCCTTCATCGAAACTGACGAGTGATAGCAGTCTGGACATCGTGATCGCCGGCGTCGTTTCGGGAGCGGTGTTCATCGAGAGTACGCGCGGCAAGAAGGGCGAGGATGCTCCGCCGACGCCGGAGCGTTGGCAATCCTCGACCGCGGCCTCCGGAATCGCCGGGGCCGCCGGTGAGAAAGGAGAGGACGGGGCCGAATGCTCGGCGTTCGGTCATGGTTCCAGCCCCGGTGGTGACGGCAAGAAAGGTGGCCGCGGCGCCGACGGGCGCAACGGAGTTGTCGGCGCCGACGGATTGGCGGGAATGAACGGATCGAACATCCGGCTGGTTGCCGGCGCGTTCGACAAGGATGTGACGATCGAAACCAACAGCGTCGGCGGCGAAGGCGGGAGAGGTGGCGACGGCGGCCGTGGTCAAGATGGCGGCGCCGGCGGACCGGGCGGTCAGGGTGGAAACGGCGGCGACAGCAAAGGGTGTCACGAAGCTTCCCATGGCGGTAGCGGTGGAGCGGGTGGCGATGGTGGCAACGGCGGAAATGGTGGCGAGGGCGGTCGGGGTGGTGATGGCGGTCACGGGGGTGCCATTCGAATTGGCTTGAAGGTTGGAAGCGAACCGCCGGGCCTGCCAAAATACAACGTCGATGGTGGCGCAGGCGGATTCGGAGGTCTGGGAGGTCAGTTAGGTATCGGCGGAAATCGCGGTGTGCCCGGACAGGGAGGACGTGGCGGCAAGGGCTCCAATGTTCCGCTTTTTACCCACGATGATGGCTCAAATGGATATCAAGGTCCAAACGGAGCTGAGGGAAAAGCCGGAGGAAATGGACCTACCGGAAGAAGCGCCGACTCCGGAATGTTTGGAGACAGAAAGCTCGGCACCGTACTTGAGATCGAGGCCACCAAGTAGAGTCCGGCAACAGACTGTCGATCGGCCATCGACGGATTCGACAAGAAATATAGTCGGCCACGAAGGCGCCCACACTACCGCCACGCCAGAAGCAGGATGACCAGCACGATCAGGCCGGCCGACAGGCTTTTCCAGAATATCAGGGGATCGCGATCGTAGAGTGACCGCCGGGCCGTTGCGGCAGGCTTCGCCCACATCGCGCCATTCTCCAGCTCATGCGAGAACTCGATGACGTCGCCGAAACGTTGCGCCGGGTCGACGCTGAGCGCCTTGCCGATGACGGCATCGAGCCAGGCCGGCAGGTCGGGGCGATAGCGCGCGAGTGGCGCCGGCTTGGTGAAGCGGGGCCGCGAGAACGGCTCGATCTCGCCGTAGGGATAGGCGGCGGTGAACGTCCGGTACACGGTGACGCCGAGCGCATAGAGATCGGAGAATTCGTCGCCGGGCCGGCCGCCGAACAGTTCGGGCGCCATGTAGCTCGCGGTGCCCGGAATGTCCTGCGCCGGAAAATCCTCCAGCAGCGGCACGCGCGCGACACCGAGGTCGACGAGCCGCAACCCGCCGGCCTGCAACAGGATCACATTATCAGGCTTGATGTCGCGATGGATGATGCCGGCCCGATGCAGCGTCGCAACCGCGCGCGCCAGTTTGGTCGCAATCCCGATGCCTTCAGCCAGCGACAGTTGCGGCGGGCGGTTGAGCCGCTGCTCCAGCGTCTCACCTTCGTACAGCGGCATCACCGAATAGAGCCGTGTCTGCCGTTCGGCGGGCAGTTCGATGATTTCTCCGATCCACAGGCTGCGCACGCGGGCCGCAACCCAGGCCTCGCGGACGAAGGCGAGGCGATAGGAACCTTCGCTGGCGACACGCGGATGCGGAAATTTCAGCACCACGTCGCGTCCCTGCGGCCGGTCGATCGCCTTGAACAGCCGGCTGTAGCGGCCATCCGATAGGATGTCGCCGAGGACGAAATCGTCGACGACATCTTCCGTTTGAGGCAAATCCAGGATCGGAAGCGTCGCGATCGAATGGGTGAGTTCGTCGCGGTCGGCCGGCGGCAGGTCGACGACATCGAGCACCAGCGCGGTCATGTTGTCGCTCGAGCCGGCGTCCAGCGCCGCGTCGACCAGCGCGCGGGCGGATTCTTCCGGCGAAGTGCGCTCGCTCAACAGCGCCTGCAGGCGATGATCGTGCAGCACGCCATGGACGCCGTCGCTGCAGATCAGGAGCCTGTCATGCTGCCGCAGTCCGACGGTCGAATAATCGAAACGCGCAAAATCCTCGAAGCCGATGGCGCGGTTGAGGAGGTGGGCGAGGTCGCCGCGTCCGGCGATGTGATCCTTAGTCAGCCGTTCCAGGCGGCCTTCGCTCAGGCGGTAGGCGCGGGTATCGCCGATATGAATCACGTGGCATTGCCGCCGCGACAGGATCATCGACGAAAAGGCGCAACTCATGCCGCTGAGCAAGGGGTCGATACGGCCCTGGGTATAGATCCAGTTGTTGACGGCTTCGAGCGAGCGTGAAGCCCGGCGCCGCGCGCCCAGCGTTTCCGGCAGCGAGTAGTAGGCGTCGATGAAACTGCGGATGGCGAGCTCGGCGGCTTCGCGTCCGCCCTTGTGGCCCCCGACGCCGTCGGCGACGGCGGCGACAATGTCGCGGTTGGCCGCACCGGTTTGGCCGAGGCAAACCCCGACATAATCCTCATTGCCGGATCGCTTGCCGGTCTCGCTGACGAAACCGACCCGAACCCCGAGATTTCGTTGCGAACCTATCGTCACCCGCGAGACCGCCCAAGGAATGGAGCGCGTGCCGTCAGACCCGCGCTCCCGACGCGGCGCCCCAGGTGGTGCGCCAGCGGACCTTGACCATGGCAAGTCCGAGGAATCCAAGCAACGCCAGCGCGCCAAAAAACAGAAAACCTGCGCCGAACCCGCCGGTCATTCCCTTGGCGATGCCAAGCGCCTTGGCAAGGAAGAAGCCGCCGACGCCGCCGGCGCAACCGACCATGCCGGTCATCATGCCGATCTCGTGACGGAAGCGAAGCGGAATGAGCTGGAACACCGCGCCGTTGCCCATACCCAGCGCGAGCACGCCGATCGAGAACAGCAGCACCGATATCCAGGCGATGCGCGGCATTTCGGTGAGCGCCCAGCCTCCGGGGCTCGATGCGGTCGGCCCTTCTGGCATGAAGGCGATGACGACATAGGCCGCCACGACCACGCCAAACAGCATCGACAACGATCGGATGCCGCCGATCCGGTCGGCGATCAGTCCGCCGACCGGCCGGAAACCGGATCCGAAGGCAACGATCAAGGCCACCAGCATCCCCGCGGCCACGCCGGACACGTGATACTGCACGGTGAAATACAGCGGCAGCGCATTGGCGAGCCCGACGAAGCCGCCGAAGGTGATGAAGTAGAAGAACATGAACCAGCGGCTGTCGGGATCGCGGAACAAGGTGCCATAGGCCTTGAGCGAGACCGGCTTGCGCTCTCCCGGCGCATCCTTGGCCGCAAAGGCGTAGTAGGCCAGAATCAGCAGCATCGGAATCAGCAGCACGCCGAACACGGTCTGCCAGCCGTAATGCTCGGCGATCGATGGTGCCAGCAGCGTGTCGAGCACGACGCCCATATTGCCGGCGCCGGCGATCCCCATCACCACGCCCTGATATTGCGGCGGATACCAGCGGCTCGCCTGCGGCAAGGCCACCGCGAACGAGGCACCGCCGATGCCGAGTGCAAGACCAAAGATCTCGACCGCCAGCTTGCTCGGGAGTCCGAAACGCCAGACCCATACGGTTGCCGCGATGACGACGAGTTGGGCGATGATGCCGGTCCGCTTGGCGCCGATCAGATCGGCGAAGATGCCCATCGGGACCCGCAGCAGCGCGCCGGCCAGAACCGGAATCGCGACGAGCGTGAATTTCTCATCGACGGCAAGGTTCATGTCGCGCGCGATGTAGACGATCAACGGACCAAGCGCGACCCAAGCCATGAAGCTGATGTCGAAGTAGAGAAACGCAGCCAGCAGCGTCGGCCAATGGCCGGCCTTCTTAAATTCAGCGAGCTTCATCAAGCAGCCTCGAGCATTGGCGCGGGATGACGCGCGCAAATGCGCGGCGATCTCGGCACAAAGGGATAAAATTTTGGAAGCGAGATCATCTCATCGTTGAGATGCATCCGGGCTTGATGTCAGCAATTCATGTGCCAAAAAATCACGCGCGCAACTTCGCGAGTAATCGCAGTGCCTTGTGACGCGCGGATGATCTGGAGCGAAGACGGCCATTGCTCCGTTTGTCGGCAAGTGCAGCCACTCGAACGTGCAGCATGGTGTTTTATTATGCGGCGTTGAACGTCGGTCCGAAGGGTTCCTTCGAAACCTGTTCTGCCGCTGGGTTGCCGATTCCATAGGCAAAAAGGCCGCCGAACCGCGGATAAACGCTCGCGTTATGCGCAAGGGATAGTCTTTCGGGCTGATATTTTGGGCATTCCCGGATGAGCGGCAGGCTTCGCGCCGCTCGAAAACGTCGGCTGTGACGGTGGCACGTCTCTTGAATAGTAGAATTCATCGATCGTCATAGCCGACGATTACTCGCCCGCTGATGGGCACTCCCCAACCATTAACAATTTCTTGCCAATCGACGGCGCGCATCCGCGTCGCCGAATGGCGCCCATCGGATCAAAGTCAGAAGGCGGATCATGCTCGAGAAAGTCAGCAAGCAGAAGTTGGTGGTGATCGGCAACGGCATGGCGGGAATCCGCACCGTGGAAACGCTGCTGGAGCGTGCGCCCGATCTTTACGACATCACCGTCTTCGGTTCCGAGCCGTACGGCAACTACAACCGGATCTTGCTGTCGCCGGTGCTGGCGGGCGAGAAGACCGTTGACGACATCATGCTCAACACCGTGCAATGGTACGACGACAACGGCATCACGCTGCGCAAGAACGAAATGATCGTCATGATCGACCGGCGCACCTGTGAAGTCGTCACAGCGGATGGCGCGCGGGTGCCCTATGATCGCCTGCTGATCGCCACCGGCTCCAATCCGATCATACTGCCCATACCGGGCAAGGACCTGAAAGGCGTCATCGGCTTTCGCGATATTCAGGACGTCGAGCGCATGGTCGAGGCCTCGACCAGCCACAAGCATGCCGTCGTGATCGGCGGCGGCTTGCTTGGTCTCGAAGCCGCCAACGGCCTGATGAAGCGCGGCATGAACGTCACCGTCGTGCATCTGCTCGACACGCTGATGGAACGTCAGCTCGATCCGGTGGCGGGCGGAATGCTGCGCAAGTCGCTGGAAGAGCGCGGCATGGTGTTCAGGATGCCGGCGCAGACGCAGGCCATTCTGGGCGAGGATCATGTCACCGGCGTACGCTTTGCCGATGGCGAGGAGATTCCAGCCGACCTGGTGGTGATGGCCGTCGGCATCCGCCCCAACGTCGAACTCGCCCGCAAGGCCGGCCTCTATTGCGAGCGCGGCATCGTCGTCACCGACACCATGCAGACCTATGACGGGCGCATCTACGCGGTCGGTGAGTGCGTGCAGCACCGCCGCCAGGTCTACGGCCTGGTGGCGCCCCTGTTCGACCAGGCCAAGGTTTGCGCCAACCACCTCGCCATGAAGGGTTTTGCCACCTATGACGGCTCGGTGACCTCGACCAAATTGAAGGTGACCGGGATCGATCTGTTCTCGGCCGGCGATTTCGCGGCTGGTCCGGACAGGGAAGAGATCGTCCTGCAGGACGCGACCCGCGGCGTCTACAAACGCATCATCATCCAGGGTAAGAAAATCGTCGGCGCCGTGCTCTATGGCGATACGGTCGACGGTCCCTGGTATTTCCAGCACTTGCGCGACGGCACCGACGTTTCGCAGATGCGCGAGCGGCTGGTGTTCGGTTCGGCCAATCTCGGCGACGGCGGCCATAGCGGCCAGAACTCGGTCGCCGCCATGAGCGACGAGGCCGAAATCTGCGGATGCAACGGCGTCTGCAAGGGCACGATCGTCAAGGCGATCAGCGAAAAGAAGCTGTTCACGATCGATGACGTTCGCGCCCACACCAAGGCATCGTCGTCGTGCGGCTCCTGCACCGGGCTGGTCGAGCAGGTGCTCGCCTTTACGCTCGGCGGCGACTATTCCGTGGCGCCGAAGGTCAAGCCGATCTGCGCCTGCACCGATCACAGCCACGACGACGCACGCCGCGTCATCGTCGAGCAGGGATTGAAGACGATTCCCGATGTCATGAAGTTCATGGACTGGAAGACGCCCAATGGCTGTCACTCGTGCCGGCCGGCGTTGAACTACTATCTGGTCTCGCAATGGCCCGGCGAATATCGCGACGACGCACAGTCGCGCTACATCAACGAGCGGGTTCACGCCAACATCCAGAAGGACGGCACCTATTCGGTGGTGCCGCGGATGTGGGGCGGCGTCACCACGCCGGACGAGCTTCGCGCCATTGCGGATGTCGCGGACAAATTCAAGATTCCGACCGTCAAGGTGACCGGCGGGCAGCGCATCGATCTGCTCGGCGTCAAGAAGGAGGATTTGCCCGCGGTCTGGGCCGACCTCAACGATGCCGGCATGGTGTCCGGCCACGCCTATGCCAAGGGCCTGCGCACGGTGAAAACCTGCGTCGGCTCGGAATGGTGCCGCTTCGGCACCCAGGATTCGACCGGCCTCGGCATCAAGATCGAAAAGTTCATGTGGGGCTCGTGGACGCCGGCCAAGGTCAAGCTCGGCGTGTCCGGCTGTCCGCGCAACTGCGCGGAAGCCACCTGCAAGGATGTCGGCGTGATCTGCGTCGATTCCGGCTTCGAGATCCATTTCGCCGGCGCCGCCGGCCTTCATATCAAGGGCACCGAATTTTTGGGCAAGGTCGCGACCGAGGAGGAGACGCTCGAAGTCATCTGCGCCCTGACCCAGCTCTATCGCGAGCAGGGCTGGTACCTGGAGCGCATGTACAAATGGTGCGACCGGGTCGGTCTCGATGCCATCCGCAAGCAGGTGGTCGACGATCTGGCCAACCGCAAGGCGCTGTTCGGCCGCTTCGCCTATTCGCAGCAATTCTCGCAGAGCGATCCCTGGGCGGAGCGCGCCCGACGTGGCGTCGAGAGCAATGAATTCAAGCCAATGGCTGAGTTGGAGCTGGCATGACAAACTGGATTGAAATCGGATCGTTGAACGATATTCCCGTGCTGGGCTCGCGCGTCGTGCGAACGGCGGCTGGAAATATCGCGGTTTTTCGCACCGGCGACGACGAGGTATTCGCGCTCGACGACCGCTGCCCGCACAAGGGCGGGCCGCTGTCGCAGGGCATCGTGCACAACAAGCGCGTCACCTGTCCGCTGCACAATTTCGTCATCGATCTCAAGAGCGGCGTGGCGATTGCGCCCGACGAGGGATGTACCCGCGCGCATCCGGCCAAGGTGGAGAACAACACCGTCTGGCTTTACGTCCAGACGGCGACCGCTGCTGCCGACTGAGGGTGATCGCGCGTGCCCGTGAAGACAACCTGTCCGTATTGCGGGGTCGGCTGCGGCGTCGTCGCCGACAAGGATGCCGCGGGCGCAGTCACCGTTCGCGGCGATCCGCTGCATCCGGCGAATTTCGGACGGCTGTGCGCCAAAGGCTCGGCACTGGCCGAAACCATCGGGCTTGAGGGACGGTTGCTTGAACCCGTGGTCAACGGGCAGCAAGCGACGTGGGATACAGCCCTTGATTTCGTTGCGGAGGGTTTTAGCCGGACCATCCGGACGCACGGGCCGGATTCGGTCGCGTTCTACGTCTCCGGTCAGATTCTCACCGAGGACTATTACGTCATCAACAAGCTGGCGAAAGGTTTCGTCGGCACCGCCAATATCGATACCAATTCGCGGCTGTGCATGGCGTCCAGCGTCGCCGGCCACAAGCGGGCGTTCGGCAGCGATACCGTTCCCGGCAGTTATGAGGATCTCGAAACCGCCGATCTGCTGGTCCTTGTCGGCTCCAATGCCGCCTGGTGCCATCCGATCCTTTACCAGCGCATGATGGCTGCAAAGGCCAACAACCCCGCCTGCCGCATCGTCGTCATCGACCCGCGGCGGACAGCGACCTGTGAAGGAGCCGACCTGCACCTGCCGCTTCGGTCCGGCAGCGATTCAGTTCTGTTCAACGGCCTGCTGGCCTATCTGGCACGCACCGATGCCGTCGATAGCGCCTTCGTGCGCGGCTGCACCACCGGCGCGGAAGCAGCACTGCGAGAAGTTGCCGGTCAGACCGTCGCGCAAACCGCTGCTACCTGCGGGCTCATGGAAGGCGCCGTCGAACTGTTCTTCGGCTGGTTTGCCAGAACCGAGCGGGTCGTCACGCTGTATTCGCAAGGCATCAATCAGTCGAGCAGCGGTGTCGACAAGGTCAATGCGATTATCAACTGCCACCTGCTGACGGGGCGGATCGGACGGCCCGGCATGGGGCCGTTCTCGCTCACCGGACAGCCCAATGCCATGGGCGGACGGGAAGTCGGCGGGCTCGCCAACCAGCTTGCCGCCCATATGGAGCTCGATAACCCGCAGCATCGCGAACTCGTCCAGCGGTTCTGGCATTCGCCGGTCATGGCGGATAAAGCCGGCTTGAAAGCCGTCGATATGTTCGACGCGATTGCGGACCGGCGCATCAAAGCGGTCTGGATCATGTCGACCAACCCGATCGTCAGCATGCCGGATGCCGATCGCGCCCGTGCGGCGCTCGATGCGTGCGATCTCGTCGTCGTCTCCGATTGCGTGCGGCACACCGACACCACGCGCCATGCCAATGTGCTGCTGCCCGCGCTCACCTGGGGCGAGAAGGACGGCACCGTCACCAACTCCGAGCGCCGCATCTCCCGGCAACGATCGTTCCTGCCGGCGCCCGGTTCGGCGCGCGCGGACTGGCGGGCGGTCTGCGATGTCGCCCGTCGCATGGGGTTTTCCGGATTCGAACATCAGAACGCTGCCGCGATTTTCCGCGAACACGCCGCGCTCTCCGGCTTCGAGAACCACGGGATGCGCGATTTCGATTTGTCCGCATTGAGCACGCTTGACGACCGTGCCTACGATGCGCTCGCCCCGATCCAGTGGCCGGTGACGCGGGAGTATCCGACCGGCACGCCGCGGATGTTCGAACAACGCGAATTCTTCACGCCTGACCGCAAGGCCCGTTTCATATCGGTAACGCCGCGTCCCGCCGTGAACCCGACCAGCCGCGACTATCCGCTGGTGCTCAATACCGGGCGGGTCCGCGACCAGTGGCACACCATGACGCGAACCGGAAAGTCGCCGCGGCTGATGGCGCACACGTTCGAGCCTTGTGTCGAATTCCATCCCGACGATGCGCGCCAGGCCGGTGTCGATAATGGCGGGCTGGCGCGGCTGACCAGCGCATGGGGCGAGATGGTGGCGCGGGTTGTCGTGACCGTCGAACAGCGGCGCGGCTGCGTGTTCGTGCCGATGCATTGGAACGGCGAATTTGCCGGCGAGGGCCGGGTCAACGCCCTGGTCAATCCCGCCACCGATCCGATCTCCGGGCAACCGGAGTCAAAGCACACGCCGGTCAGGGCCGCAGCCTACTTGCCGAAATGGCATGCCTTCATTCTCAGCCGCCAACAGATCGATCGCCCCGCCGCAGGTTACTGGGTCAGCGGCCTTTCCGGAACCTGCTGGCGGATGGAGCTCGCGGGCGACGAACGGCCGCCGAGCTGGCGTGACTGGGCGCGGGCGCAGCTTCGCGTTGGACCCGAGATCGAATGGATTGCCTATCGCGATCCAAATGCCGGACGCTATCGCTACGCGGCCGTTCGCGACGGCCGGCTGGAAGGCTGCGTGTTCATCGCGCCCGACCACAAGCTCGTCTCGCGGTCGTGGCTCTCAGGACTGTTTGCAGACCAGGTGCTGTCGCCGAATGCGCGGGCGTCGCTGCTGATCGGACGACCGCATGACGCCGGCCAGGACACCGGGCCGATCGTCTGCTCGTGTTTTAGCGTGGGGCAGCACCAGATCTCGGCCGAAATCCGCAAGGGCGCAACCAGCGTCGAGGCGATCGGACGGCAACTGAAAGCCGGGACCAATTGCGGCGCCTGCAAGCCCGAGATCGGAAAGCTGCTGCGGAGCGCGACCAGCCCGGTTTCGCAACCGGCCTGAGAGCCAATTCACGGTCATTCGAAGGATTGTCGCTGCGCGGCTCCCGGCGCTTCCGGCCTCAGATAAACGATCAAGCAGCAACAACACAATCCGAGCCCGACCAGCGGAAATTTCAGCGCCACGGCGGCGGCCACGGCGAAAACACATAATGTCACAACGGAGCGGATGCGCATGGTGCGGCGCTCGCCGGCTGAAACCTCGTTGAGCGGAATTCGCCCCATCAGCTCCCAGATCAGGGCGACGTAGGTCGCGTTCACGAGGAAGAAGACCGCCGCATAGAAGGCCACAGGCTGCGGTGCCAATTTACTCACGGCCATCCAGGCGGTGGAGAGCGGCAGCAGCGACACGGAAAACAGATGGGCGAAATTGAACCAGATCAGGCGCGGCGTCGCGTCGGTGGCGTAGTGCATGAGATGGTGGTGATTGGCCCAAACGATCGCAATGAAGAGGTAGCTCACGGCATAGCTGAGCCCTGTCGGCCAGAGCGACAGCAGCGCATTGAACGTCGGAAGCTCCGGCGGGCGCAGTTCAAGAACCAGCACCGTGATCAGAACGGCGAAGACTCCGTCGGAAAATGCGCTCAGTCGCTCCGGGGTCCGTCTCGCGTGTGGCATGGCTGTCACCCCTTCGATTCGATGTCCTGCCGAATTCAGAAGGCTTGGTTCGTCCACCCGTCAGATCGACTTGACCTCGCCACCATCCATCCGCAGCGTCGAGCCTGTCATCCAGCGCGCACCCGGCGATACCAAAAAAGCCATCAGTTCGGCAATCTCTTCCGGCTCGCCATAGCGTGTGATGCCGGCATCCTGCGGGAATTTCGCCGTCGCCTCCTCCACGCTCATGTTGTGCAGCGGCGCCCAATGCGCGAGGTAGGAGCGGCGGCGGCCGGTCATGACAGGGCCGGGCAGAACGCTGTTGACCTGGACGCCGTCGGTGATGCCCCGATCCGCAAACGCTTTGGCGAGTGCCACGATTGCGGCGTTGATCGTCCCGACCGCCGCGTAGGACGCCTTGGGAAACAGCGCCGAATTTCCCGACATCAGCACAACCGAACCTTTGGCTTCTTTTAATGCCGGCCATGCCGCGATCGTCAGCCGGCGGGCGCCGTGGAGCTTGAGAGCAAGGCCGCCGTCCCATTGCGCGTCGGTCATCTCGAACAGGTCGATCTGCGGCACCGCGCCGGCGATGTTGAGCAGGGCATCGATCCGGCCGAACTTTGCGAGGGTCTGATCGACCACGCTGTTCGCCGCCGCCACCTCGGCAAGGTCGATGTCGATGACGAGCGGTTCGGCGCCAGCCGCCTTGACTGCTTCCGCCGTCTTTTCGAGATTGAGACGGTCGCGCGCGGCGAGAACGACAGAGGAAAAATCCCGCGCGAGACGGATGGCGGTGG
Organism: Afipia sp. GAS231; assembly: GCF_900103365.1. Lineage (NCBI taxonomy): Bacteria > Pseudomonadati > Pseudomonadota > Alphaproteobacteria > Hyphomicrobiales > Nitrobacteraceae > Afipia > Afipia sp. GAS231. Next base: position 2,293,243 of record NZ_LT629703.1, on the reverse strand, counting down.
AACGGCCGATGCCCTGGCTCGCGCCGGTGACGATGGCGACTGATTTCGACATGTGACGCCTCCCGATCTCAGATGTGGCGCGCGAGGAATTCGCGCATCGCCGCCGCGATCTCGGTGGCATGCGTCTCCAGCGCGAAATGGCCGGTGTCGAAGAAGCTGACGACCGCATCGGGCATATCGCGTTTGAAGGCCTCGGCGCCGGGCGGCAGGAAGAACGGATCGTTCTTGCCCCACACCGCCAGGAATGGCGGCTTGTGGGTGCGGAAGTAGTTTTGAAACGCCGGATAGAGCGCGATGTTGCTCTTGTAGTCGCCGAACAGGTCGAGCTGGATCTCGTCGGCGCCGGGGCGCGCCAGATAGAAATTATCCAGCGAAAGGCCGTCTGGCGAGACGCTCGCCTCGTCAGCGACGCCGTGGGTATATTGCCAGCGTGTCGTCTCGGGCGCGAGGAAGGCGCGGAGCGCGTCGCGATTGGCCTGCGACGGCTCCTGCCAATAAGCCCTGATCGGATTCCAGCCCTCGCTCAGCCCCTCTTCGTAGGCGTTGCCATTCTGCGAGATGATCGCGGTGATACGGTCGGGGTGTTTGGCGGCGATCCGAAAACCCGTCGGCGCGCCGTAGTCGAAGACATAGATCGCAAAGCGCTTCAGGCCGATCACTTCGGTAAAGCGGTCGATGACATCAGCGATATGGTCGAACGTGTAGGTGAAGTTGTTCCGTGCCGGCATGTCCGATTGGCCGAAGCCGGGCAGGTCGGGCGCAACGATGCGGAATCGATCGGCGAGAAGCGGGATAAGATCCCGGAACATGTGGCCCGCGCTCGGGAAGCCATGAAGCAAGAGCAACACGGGCGCGTCGGCGGCGCCGGCCTCGCGGTAGAAAATCTTGAAGCCGTCCACGTTGGCGGACCGATATTTGATGGCAGTCATCGGGATTCTCCTGAATTCTGTAACCATGTTGACGGGCAGGGAAGGTTATTGGCTATGATGTGCCGTCTGCGGCGTGCGGACTGCTGTTGCGGCGCGCATGGCCTCGCGGATGATGTCCACGACGATGTCGGGCGCGGTGACACCAGGCGTGTGATCGACCGGGTGTGAACGCACCTTTGCCTTCATCCGTTCCGCCATGAAGCGCTGGGTGTCGGGGGCGATCATGCGATCCTGCTCGGCCACCAGAAACCAGCTCGGCAGATCCTTCCAGAGTGGCCGGCCCACCGCGACGCCGATACAGGCCGCCGCGATCGGCCGCTGAACGGCAGCCAGCAACGCCTGCTCGTCGGTGGAAGCGTGCTGAGCGAACGCCTCGGCAAACGCGTGTTCGGGAAGCCAGACCACGCCATCTTTGTCCGGGGCCAGCAACGGCGCCTGCGGATGCGGCGCGGTGCGATAGAAAACGTCGGCGACCGTCTCGCCTTCGTCGGGGGCGAGTGCCGCGACATAGACCAGCGACTTGACCTTCTCGCTTCGGGTCGCGGCGATCACCGCGCCGGCATAGGCGTGGCCGACCAGCACGACCGGGCCATCGATCCGCTCGAGCGTGCGGTCAAGCGCCGCCACATCGTCGGCCAGCGAGGTCAGCGGCAGCGGCGCCGCAACAACACGGACGCCTTCAGCCCGCAGCGGGCCGATCACCTTGCTCCAGCTCGATCCATCGGCCCAGGCGCCGTGGGCAAGCACCACGCTCACATCGTTGAGAGACATCTTTTGCTCCTTGCCGGTTCGCTTCTGATAGTAACCGTCTTAATCGGTTTATAGAGGTTACTTCTTAAGGAAGTAACTTGTCAATAGGCCTCAGAGAGGTTATTTTGTGACCGAAAGTCGATGGGGGCTGTAGATGACCGAGGTTCCGCGCCAAGAGATCGCTCAAACGGCTACCCGCCGCCCGCCCGCGATGTTCCTTGCCGACGCACTCGGCCTGGATTTCCTCAATTCGGTTGCCACGCCCGTGGACACGGAAGTCGACTGGATCGACGACGGCGATGGTCTGCTGGCCTGGCTCAAGCAGGCGCAGCTCGCGCCCACCGAGACGCTTGAGACATTGCGGGCGCAGGCGATGCCCGGCGAGCTCGACAGCGTCGCCGCCCAGGCGCGAAGCCTGCGCGAATGGTTCAGGGGATTCGTCCGGCAGCACAAAGGGCGGCCGCTCACCTCGAAAGTCTTGGGCTCGAAAGCCTTGGACTCGAAAGCGCTGGACGAGTTGGCGCCCCTGAACCGGCTGCTCGAACGCGATGAAGGGTTCGGACACATCGTGGCCGACCACGGCGAAGCCTCCGGTCTGGCATTTCAAACGACTCGCCGCTGGCGATCGCCGGAGGCGCTGTTGCTGCCGATCGGGGAAGCGCTGGCGAAATTCGTGTGCGAGGAAGATTTTTCGAACGTGAAGGCGTGTGAAGGCCCCGCCTGCACACTGCTGTTCGCCGACCACACGCGAGGCCGCGCGCGCCGATGGTGCAGCATGGCGATCTGCGGCAACCGCGCCAAACAGGCGGCGCATCGACAGCGGCTCAAGATGCAGCAATAGAATTGGCGCATCGCCGGCAAGTGCCTGCCGGCGACGCGCCAAGTTGCATGCCGATCCGTGCTGCCATCACCGGATCGCGCTAACCACGTCCTGCCTCAGGAGATAGAGCGAGACGGCGAGCAGAACGACGTCACTCCGGCGCAGTGGCGGAAAATGCAGGACCCGCCCGGCGGCGAAGTCTTCGCAAGGCCTGCCCGGGCGCATCCGCCGAGTTCATAACTCGGCTGACAAGTTATTCATGGGAATGCGCGATCGTCTTGTGCTTCGACTGCGCTTCCGCGCTTCACGTTGTGTTGATGGCACAAACGATTACCTAAATCCGCAATGCAGCATGAGGTTCCATGCGCTCTGCGCGACTCCGATGTCGTTATATATCCGCCTGTTGCCGCATTACGCGCTGGGCGTCTTTTTCATCCTCGGACATCTCGCCTCCGGATCGCGCGGCGTGATGATCGCGCATGGCGTCAACGTCGCGGTTGCCAATCGAGCGTGGTCGGCCGGGCTGGCGGCAGCCGCCTTGATGGCCACGGCGATCATTTGCGGCCTGTGCGGCGTGCGGATCTAGCTGCGTCAACCTGCAACCGGATCGTCATGAGCGGCCGGCGGCGTCGGCCGTGCCAAGTCATTTCAACTCCTGCAGCAACTTCCGCGCCTCAGCCAACAGATCCTGAATCCGCTTTCGCTCGGCAATGACGGCCCCGGTGAACAGACCGTGCTTGCGCGCATTCCGGTTTCCCTTGGGCGCGCCGGACTTTCGTGCACCGCCGTGCATGCGGCAGCGCCGTTTGCCGCGCACCGCCGGCGAGCGGCACGATCCGCCGCAGCGGGTCCTGGCGCCGCAACGCGCGCTCGCCAGCATCGGGCCTGTATTGCGCGGGTGGTCGCTCATGATCGGGTTGCCTTCTTCGCAGTCACCGGACGGCGCTTTGCGTCAGCAACGATCGCGCTTGCGTGCTGGGTGACGTTGCCGACGATGGCGTTGCCGCCATCTCCGACCGACACGTTCTGCACGGTGATCGCAGGCTCGCCCTTGTTGCGGTAGCTGTCGAGCGCCTCGATCTGGGCCGGAAACGTGCGCGCTAGCCGGCCCAGGGCGCGCGCGGCGCTGTCCTGCCGCGCGATGTCGTCTGCGTTAGCGAGGCGGTGGGCGCAGCGCATCGCCATGACATGAACCGACACCATTTGCGCCACCAGCATGGCCTCGATGGAATCCCTCGGCTTGAGGCTCTCCACCATTGAAAGCATGAAGGCGAGGGTGACCGCGTCAGGCTTCTCGCCGCTGACGCTGGCTCTCAGCAATTGCCGCAACAGGCCGTACATCGCATCGCGATCGGAGACGCCGAAGGCGTCCGACATCAGCCGTTCGCCTTGCTCGAGGTCGGGATGGTCGATGCAGAATCCGTCGGGCGAGAGTTTTATCCGCGGTGCTGCGGCAGTGTGGATTGGGCCGGCTGTGGCGATGGCCGTTGTCTTGTCCGGAGCTGTCTTCACGTCGCTATCTCCTCGGGCATGCGCATCGGACGCGCGTGGTTCGACTGCGCGCAAGCGATCATTCGCCGCGCGTGCGCCGGTGCAACTTCGATTGTCAGTTTGGGTTGTCGTTAGGGAGTTTTTGTCCGCAATCGCGCTGAGGGGGCCCGTTGTCGGGCACGGCCTTATGCGTTTTACAGATTGGGCGATGATGGAATTGTGCCGCTGATTTGCCCGACGTGTCAAAATGTTTTCGCGGGTCAAGCATCCATGCCAGCCACCACCCGCTGTTTGGCATGGGGATATTTTGGGCGGGGCGAGGACTGCGCCGGGCTTGCGGCGGTCTCAGCGTGGCCCCAGATAGGGGTTATTGCCCATTGCCTGAGTATATGCTCTCTATTGAGACGGAAAACGTGCGATGTTCAAACCCCATCTCATCATTTTCGATTGCGACGGCGTATTGGTCGATAGCGAGGTGCTGAGTTGCCGCTGCCTTTCGGAAGCGTTGGCAGGGTACGGTATCGACCTTGCCGTGGATCAGGCGCTCGATCTGTTCCTTGGACGAAGTGTGACCGCGGTTTTTGAACATTATGGAGCGTTGGGACGCCCGATCCCCGGGCAATTTGCCGCCGACCTGAAGATCGGGGTGCGCGCTGCGTTTCTTTCGTCGCTTTGCCCGATCGAAGGCGTGAATTCGGTCCTCGAAGACTTGCGAATCCCGCATTGTGTCGCCTCGTCCAGCGATGTCGACCGGGTGTCTTTCTCGCTTTCCCTGACCGGTCTGGCGCGGCATTTCGACGGCCGCCTCTATACCTCGCAAATGGTGGAGCACGGCAAACCGGCGCCCGATCTCTTCCTCTACGCCGCCGAAAGGATGCAGGTGGATCCGCATCGTACCCTGGTGATCGAGGACAGCCTTAGCGGCGTAACGGCCGGCAAGGCGGCCGGGATGACGGTCTGGGGATTTGTCGGGGGCAGCCACTATCAATCGCGCGAAGGCAGCGCCATGCTCCGCCAAGCGGGGGCCGATCGCGTGTTCGAGCGAATGGCGGATTTCTGGCGAACGGACAGGTAGCAGTTTGATGGCGGGCTCCGATAACGAGAAATCGCGTCTGGACGAAGCCGCGCGGGCCGGCTGGCTGTACTTCATTGCCGGTCACACGCAGGACGAGATCGCCAGGATGCTGAAGGTGTCGCGCGCATCCGCCCAACGCCTGGTTTCACTGTGTCTCGCCGAGCGCCTGATCACCTTCCGCCTCGAGCATCCGATCGCGGCCTGCATGGAGTTGGCGGCGCGGCTGAAGGACTTGTTTCACCTTGCCCACTGCGAAGTGGTGCCGACCGACCCCGCTGCGCCGCTCTCGGCGGCCGGGATTGCCGAGCGGGCCGCCAACATCCTCGAAACGACGCTGCGCACCGAGAAGCCGGTGATCGTGGCCCTCGGCACCGGCAGAGCGGTGCGCGCGGCCGTCGAGCGGGTGTCCCCGATCGACTGTCCCAACCACCAGATCGTGTCGCTGGTCGGAAACATCTCGGCCGACGGCTCGGCCAGCTTTTTTGACACCGTCGGCCGCCTCGCGGACCGGACCAAGGCGCGGCATTATCCGATGCCGCTGCCGTTCCTGATGTCGTCCGAGCGCGAGCGCGACCAGATGCTCGAGATCGACCCGATCGCCAGGGTGAGGGCGGTGGCGGCCAAGGCCGACCTGCGGCTGGTCGGCGTCGGGCAGATGGACCAGCGCGCGCAAGTGCTGGTCGACGGCTTCGTGTCGCGCGAGGAATTGCTCGAGATGATGCGGCTCGGCGCGGTCGGCGAACTGACCGGCTGGGCGTTCGACGACCAGGGCCATATCATCAAGGGCGGGACCAACCTTCGTCTCACCAGCATCCCGCCGCGGGTGCCTGCCCAGGCCCTGACGATCGGGGCGGCCGTCGGCCGGGCCAAGGTTTCGGCGATCAGGGCAGCGCTCAAGGGCCGGCTGCTGAACGGGCTGATCACCGACGAGGCGACGGCGGGCGCCATCCTCAAGCCATAGCGAAACGGCCTTTCGTTTTCGCTGCGCCGGCGTTTCCGCGGCCTGCTGTTCCCGTGTAGCGACCCATCGTTTCATCTTCCTGGCCGGCGCATGCGGTGCGGAAAGCCCGATTCCGATCCTTGACAACTTCGCGACTCGGTGTGAACATAAATGCAAGGTGTGGGCATATGCTCAACATCATCAAGGGAGGTTACCGTGAAGCACGTCCTTAGCGCCCTCCTGGGCGCGGCTGCGTTGTTGGGCGCAACCCCTTCCATCGCACAGACAACCCTGACCATCGCCACCGTGAACAATAGCGACATGATCCGGATGCAGGGCCTGTCCAACGAGTTCACCGCCAAAAACCCTGACATCACCGTGAAATGGGTGACCCTCGAAGAGAACGTCCTGCGCCAGCGCGTCACCACCGATATCGCAACCAAGGGCGGACAGTTCGACGTGCTGACCATCGGCACCTATGAGGTCCCGATCTGGGCCAAGAAGAACTGGCTCATTCCGCTCGACAATCTCGGAGCCGATTACGATACCGCGGACCTCCTGCCGAAGATCCGTGATGCCGTGTCGGTATCGGGCAAGCTCTATGCCGCGCCGTTCTACGGCGAGAGTTCGATGGTGATGTATCGCACCGACCTGTTCCAGAAGGCTGGCCTGACGATGCCGGAAAAGCCGAGCTGGGATTTCGTGGTCGATGCCGCGAAGAAGGTCACCGACAAGTCGGCCGGCGTCTACGGCATCTGCCTGCGCGGCAAGGCGGGTTGGGGCGAGAACATGGCGTTCCTGACCGCGATGGCCAACTCGTTCGGCGCGCGCTGGTTCGATGAAAAATGGCAGCCGCAGTTCGACCAACCAGAGTGGAAGAAGACGCTCTCGACCTATGTCGACCTGATGAAGGCGGCAGGCCCTCCCGGCGCCAGCTCGAACGGCTTCAACGAAAATCTGGCGCTGTTCAGCGCCGGCAAATGCGGGATGTGGATCGACGCCACGGTGGCGGCGTCCATGGTGACTAACCCCAAGGACTCCAAGATCGCTGACAAGGTCGGCTTTGCACTTGCCCCGAATGCGGGACTGGGCAAGAACGCCAACTGGCTGTGGGCGTGGAATCTCGCGATACCCGCGGGCTCGAAGAAGACCGCGGCTGCGGAAAAATTCATCGCCTGGGCCACGAGCAAGGATTACACCCAGCTCGTCGCCAAGAAAGAGGGATGGGCCAACGTGCCGCCCGGCACGCGAACCTCGCTCTATCAGAATCCCGAATACCTGAAGGTCGCACCCTTCGCCAAACTGACGCTGGCCTCGATCGACGCCGCCGATCCGAACAAGCCGACGGTGCAGCCGGTGCCTTACGTCGGGGTGCAATACGCGGCGATTCCGGAGTTCCAGGGCATCGGCACCAGTGTTGGCCAGCAGTTTTCGGCGGCCCTGTCCGGCTCGTCGACGGTCGATGCGGCGCTCGCGGCGGCGCAATCGGCGACCGAGCGCGAAATGAAGCGCGCCGGCTATATCAAGTAGCGCGAGCGTCGATCCCTGCGGCGGCCTCTCCCGACCTGCCGCAAACTGGCTGCCGTCCCGTTCCGTTGACGACCGGACGGCAGCCCTCGTCGAGTTTCCCTGGATGACCGGAGGCGACAATGGCAACCCAGCAGACCCAGGTTCTTGGACGCGCGCTGCTGACGCCTGCCGTCGCCTTGCTGTTCGTCTGGATGATCGTCCCGCTGGCGATGACGATCTATTTTTCGACGCTGCATTACAGCCTGCTCGATTCGGAAAACTGGAGCTTTGTCGGGCTGGAGAACTTCCGGTACTTCCTCACCGACCCCGCCTTTCTGACTGCATTGCAGAATACGCTGGTGCTGGTCGGTTCCGTGCTCGCGATCACCATCCTGCTCGGCACGCCGCTGGCGCTGCTGCTCGACCAGCAGGTGGTCGGGCGCAGCATCGTCCGGTTGATGGTGATCGCACCGTTCTTCGTGATGCCGACCGTGAGCGCCCTGGTCTGGAAGAATCTCTTGATGCATCCGGTGTCAGGATTGTTCGCATGGATCGCGACGCTGACCGGTGCGACGCCGATCGACTGGTTCAACGATGCGCCTCTGCTCGCGGTGATCCTGATTGTAGCCTGGCAATGGCTGCCGTTCGCCACCCTGATCCTGCTGACTGCGCTGCAGTCCCAGGATGAGGAGCAGAAGGAGGCGGCCGAGATGGACGGGGCGAGCGCGTTGTCCACCTTCATCTATCTCACCTTGCCGCATCTGGCGCGGCCGATCACCGTGGTGATCCTGATTGAAACGATATTCCTGCTGACCGTGTTCGCCGAGATCTTTGTCACGACCGGCGGCGGCCCCGGGCTGCAGACCACCAATATCGCGTTCCTGATCTACTCGCAGGCGCTGGTCCAGTACGACGTTGGCAACGCCTCGGCCGGCGGGCTGGTTGCGGTCGTGATTGCCAACATCGTGGCGTTCTTCCTGGTGCGGATCGTCGGTCGAAATCTGGAGGCGTAAGCGATGGCACGCAAGGTAACGGCGAGAAGAGTCTGGGTGTCTACGGCGGCGGCGTGGCTGTGCGGATTGCTGATTTTTCTGCCGATCCTGTGGATGGTCCTGACCAGCTTCAAGACCGAGCTCGACGCGTTCGCGATGCCGCCGAAATTCCTGTTTTTTCACTGGACCACGGAGAACTACGCGACGGTGCAGCAGCGCAGCGACTACTTCCATCACGCGCTCAATTCGATCATCGTGGCGGGCGGATCGACGCTGATCGCCATGCTGATTGCGGTGCCGGCCGCATGGTCGATGGCATTTTCGCCGACCAAGCGGACCAAGGATGTGCTGCTCTGGATGCTCTCGACCAAGATGATGCCGTCCGTCGGCGTGCTGGTTCCGATCTATCTGATCTATCGGGATTTCGGCCTGCTCGACACCCGCGCCGGCCTCGTCTTCATCCTGTGTCTCGGCAATCTGCCGATCGTGGTCTGGATGCTCTTCACCTATTTCAAGGAAATCCCGAAGGACATCCTCGAAGCGGCGCGGATGGATGGAGCGACGATCGGACGCGAGCTCGTTTATGTGCTGACGCCAATGGCCGTGCCCGGTCTCGCCTCGACGCTGCTGCTCAATTTCATTCTGGCATGGAACGAGGCGTTCTGGACGCTGAACCTTTCAACGCTGGATGCGGCGCCGCTCACCGTGTTCATCGCCTCCTATTCGAGTCCCGAGGGGCTGTTCTGGGCAAAATTGTCGGCCGCGTCGACGCTCGCCATTGCCCCGATCATCATCCTCGGGTGGTTCACCCAGCGGCAACTCGTTCGCGGACTGACCTTCGGCGCGGTCAAATAGCAAAGGACAGAGATCATGGGCCAGATCACGCTCCAGGGAGTCCGCAAGTCGTTCGGGCCGGTCAACATCATCAGGGATGCGAACCTGGATATCGAGAACGGCTCCTTCGTGGTTTTCGTCGGCCCGTCCGGCTGCGGCAAGACGACGTTGCTGCGCCTGATCGCAGGCCTTGAGGACGTCACCGGCGGCCAGATCCTGATCGACGGCAAGAATGTGGTCGATGTGCCGCCGGCCAAGCGTGGCCTGTCGATGGTGTTCCAGTCCTATGCGCTCTATCCGCATATGAGCGTGCGCGGCAACATCGCGTTCGGGCTGAAGATGGCGGGGCTGCCGCGCCCGGAGATCGACCGCAAGGTGGAGGCCGCGGCCGCCACGCTGAATCTCACGCCCTATCTGGAGCGCAAGCCGCGCGACCTCTCCGGCGGTCAGCGTCAGCGCGTTGCGATCGGACGCGCCATCGTGCGCGAGCCGAAGGCGTTTCTGTTCGACGAGCCGCTGTCGAATCTCGACGCCGCACTCCGTGTCCAGATGCGCATGGAGGTAACAAAACTGCAGAAGCAGCTTGGAACCACCGCCATCTACGTCACCCATGACCAGGTCGAGGCCATGACGATGGCCGACAAGATCGTCGTGCTCAACGCCGGTAACATCGAGCAGTACGGCTCGCCGCTGGAACTGTACGAGCGGCCGGCCAACCTGTTTGTCGCCGGCTTCATCGGATCGCCAAAGATGAACTTTGTGCCTGGCGAGGCGGCGGGCGAACCCGGCGTCGCCACGCTCGGCGTCAGGCCCGAGCATTTGAGGATCGGCAATAGCGGGGAGGGCTGGCCCGGGACCGTTACGGTCGCCGAGCATCTGGGCAGCGACACCTTCCTCTATGTCGACGCCGGGAAACTCGGGGTGCTGACGGCCCGCTGCATCGGTGAATTCAGCCTGAAAGCCGGCGACCGTGTCTGGCTTTCTCCCGATCCGGCGCGCCTGCATCGCTTCGACAAGGATGGCGAGACCATCAAGAGGTGAGCGGAAGGCGCGTCGCGCCATCGCTCGCAAGCAAACAGGAAAATCGAGAAGATGTATCTGGAGAAATTCAAGCTGGATCGAAAGACCGCGCTGGTGACCGGCGCCGGGCAGGGAATCGGATTGGCCTGTGCGGAGGCGCTGGCAGAAGCCGGAGCGAAGGTCGTGATCGCGGATCGCGACCCGAAGCTTGCCGACAGCGGTCGCGCAAGCCTGAAGGCGAAAGGTCTGGATGCCGAGATCGTTATCATGGACGTCACGGATTCCGGCCGCGTTGCCGAGGTCGCCGACGAACTGGCCTCCCGCTACGGCGCGATCGATATCCTGGTCAACAATGCCGGCATTGCGCGAAGCGAGACGCCGGCCGAGCAGGTTGACGACGAACATTGGCTGAGCGTCCTCGACGTCAATCTGAATGGAACGTTCTGGTGCTGCCGCGCCTTTGGCAAGCACATGCTCGGCGCAAAGTCCGGTTCCATCGTCAACATCGGCTCGATGTCCGGCTTCATCGTCAACAAGCCGCAGGAGCAGTGCTACTACAACGCCTCCAAGGCCGCGGTGCACCATCTCACCAAGTCGCTCGCAGCCGAGTGGGGCGCCCGTGGCGTGCGGGTCAACGCGGTAGCGCCCACTTATATTGCGACACCCCTCAACGCATTCGTCAAAAGCAACCCGCGGATGTATGATGCCTGGATCGGCGGCACGCCGATGGCCCGAATGGGGGAGGTCGACGAGATCGCATCGGTCGTGCTGTTTCTGGCGTCTGACGCCGCGAGCCTGATGACCGGGAGCATCGTTCTCGTCGATGGAGGTTATACGTGCTGGTGAGCTTGCGCTGATCCAAGGCGGGGTTGCAATGAGGCAGGCTTTCATCGGCGTCGACGTCGGAACGTCGAGTGCGCGGGCCGGAATATTCGACGAGACAGGAAGCCTGCTGGCGACCGCCCGCCGCCCGATCACGGTCTGGCATGAGGCGGGCAGCGTTGTCGAGCAATCGTCGTCGGAGATCTGGGCCGCGTGCGCGGCTTCGGTTCGCGCCGCGATGGCGGAGGCGGCGGTTCCGGCTTCCGCGGTCAAGGGGCTCGGATTCGATGCGACCTGTTCACTGGTGGTGCTCGATGCCGGCGCCAATCCGCTGACGGTCAGCGCGTCCGGCGATAACCGGCGGAATGTCATCGTTTGGATGGATCATCGCGCGATTGCCGAGGCCCGCGAGGTCAACGAGACACGGGACGACGTTCTCCGCTATGTCGGCGGCTCGATCTCTCCGGAAATGGAGATCCCCAAACTGCTTTGGCTGAAGCGCCATTTGCCGTCGAGCTATCGGTCGGCGGGTCATTTCTTCGACCTCGCCGACTACCTTTCGTTTCGAGCCACAGGGTCGACAGCACGTTCGATATGCACGCTCGCTTGCAAATGGAATTATCTGGCGCACGAGCAGCGCTGGAGCGAGAGCTATTTCAAGCGCATCGGCCTCGGCGATCTTGTCGCGGAAAATGCCGCGAAAATCGGCACTGAGATCGTCGCGCCGGGAACGCCGCTCGGTGCCGGCCTGACGGCATCCGCCGTGCGCGATCTCGGCCTGCTCGAGGGGACGCCGGTCGGCGCGTCGCTGATCGACGCGCACGCCGGAGGCGTGGGTACGATCGGCGGGCGCGGCAAGTCGGGTGAGGAGGTCGATGTGCGCCGCCGCCTTGCCTACATCATGGGAACTTCGGCCTGCATCATGGCGACGACGTCGGCGCCTTGCTTCGTCCCGGGCGTGTGGGGTCCGTATTATTCGGGGATGATTCCAGGCTTCTGGCTCAACGAGGGCGGCCAATCTGCCGCCGGCGCGGCCATTGATCACCTCATCAGGTCGCATCCTGCCTACGACGAGGCCCGCGCGACGGCGCAGGCCGACGGCAGCGAAATCCTGGAATTTCTCGAGCGGCGCATCGTCTCGCGTTCGGGAAGCCTGGGCGAAGCGGCATTGTTGGCCCGAGACGTTCATGTCATGCCCGAGTTTCTGGGAAATCGGTCGCCCTTTGCCGATCCCGACTCGCGTGCGGTCGTCGCCGGGATGGATCTTGACGCCGACCTCGGCTCGATGGCGCGGCTGTTCGTGGCCGGACTGTGCGGGCTCGCCTATGGTCTTGCGGATGTCGTCGAAGCGTTTCGATCGCATGGCGTGGATAGCGACTTGATGGTGATCAGCGGCGGCGCCGGACGAAGTCCGCTGGTTCGGCAGATCATGGCGGATACCACGGGTCTCACCGTTGCGGTTCCGGAAACGCCGGAACCTGTCCTGCTCGGAGCCGCCATGTTGGGTGCCGTCGCGGCGCAGTCTTGCGGATCGATCGGCGAGGCGATGGCCGCGATGTCGGCGATCGGCCGGGTCACCGAATCGACGGCGCCCGGAATGGCGGATTTTCACCGTGCGAAGCGAAGGGTTCACGGGCTGATGCGAAAGCTGGACCGGGACAGCCGCGAGGCGATGCAAGCGAGCGCATCGATGGCCGGCGCTGATACGAAAAGCTAGAGCCATGCTGCTGAGTTGCGGAGATGCCCTGGTTGATTTCCTGCCCGTCAAGGCGGTGGACGGCCGCGACGCGGCCGTAGCCGTGGCCGGCGGGTCCTGTCTCAATATTGCCGTCGGCATGGCGCGCCTCGGCGCACCGGCAGGGTTTGTCGGCGGCATATCGACCGATCTTTTCGGCCGCATCATTGCCGACCACGCGGCCGCCTCGCAGGTCGATCTTCGATATGCTGTTCGCAGCGATCACCAGACCACGCTCGCGTTCGTCCGAACCGTCGCAGGCGAGCCGCAATATGCCTTCTATGACGAGGCGACGGCATCCAGAAACTGGATCTATCGGCCGGGCTCAATTCCATTCAGCGAGATCGAAGCCATCCATGTCGGATCGACGACGCTTGTCAACGACCAGGGCGCAACCAACGCGCTTGCCATGGTCAAGGACGCCGGCGGATCGGTCACCATCTCCTTTGATCCGAACTGCCGGCCCAATCTGGTCAGGCACAAGGCCCGCTACGTCGATCAGATGGACGCGTTTGCCGCTGCCGCCGATATCGTGCGGATGTCGGATGTCGATTTTGAATTTCTGTACGGCGATAGCGACTATGCGGGAAAGGCCAGGTCGCTTATCGCGGCAGAGGCAGGCCTTGTCGTGATCACCCGCGGAATCAAGGGTGCGCAGGCATGGCATCGAGCGGCAGGAGCCGTCGAGGTCCAGGCGCCGGTGGTCGATGTCGTGGATACGATCGGCGCCGGGGACAGTTTTCAAGCCGCACTGTTGTTTGCTTTGCGCACGATCGGGCGGATCGGAACAACGGTTCTGCGGCAGATGAATTCGGCCGAACTTGGTCGCGCGATGTCGTTTGCATCGGCATGCGCGGCCTTCACATGTGGGCGGCCCGGCGCTGATCCACCGCGACGATCCGATATGGGCGCGGAATTGTCGCGTCTTTTGCCGGATGCGCCCGGTTGAAACGCGAGGCAATGGAAGCGCGGTCGCCTGGAACGGGCAACGGATGCTTCTGAAAAGTCCGATTGAAATCGGATTGGGGTCAATGCTCGACTAATTGAGCCGGGGAAGCCGCTCCGCTGGGGAAACAGCGTGTGGCTTTCGCCCCGCGAGATATTGGTTGCCCCACGTCCAGAGCATGCGGACAACCGGTTCAAGCGACCGCCCGAGCGTCGTCAGGGAATACTCAACGCGTAGCGGAACTTCCGGGTAAATCTCGCGGTGAATAAGACCGTTCGCCTCGAGCTCGCGCAGTTGTCGCGTGAGCATGCGTTGGGTGATGCGGGACAGGCGCCGTCTGAGTTCGTTAAATCGGATGGTGTCGTTGAGAAGATGATAAAGAATCACGGCCTTCCACTTGCCGTCGATCAGGTCGAGCGTCGCCTCCACCGGGCACCCAGCCGCACAATCATAGGTCTTGCCGCCGAGCTTCTTCATAGTTCACTCCGTGATACTAGAGGACAGTTCTGTGCGTAATTGTCAGCGCCCAAATTAGCGCGCAACGTGATGCGCGCAAAGATCAATGTGGAACGGCGAGCGCCAAAATTGCGGTAGCTGTGCCGTCCAGGGAGACCCTTGCAATCATGACGGCGTGCCATAGCCGGCGAAGACCGGCGGAGCGCGCATGGGGACCCGGAACACAAGGAGCGAGCAACGTGAAAAGCGTGAGAAGAGGGATTCGATTGGTCGCCTTGACGGCCGCAGCAATCGTGGCGACGGCGGCGCACGCGGAGAGCGGAGGCGGCAAGGCGGAGGTATTCGCCAGGTTGCCCCAGTCCGTCGGCAATATTGCCTTTACGCCAGACAACCAGCTGATCTTCAGCCATCATCCATTTTACAGCCCTGACGTGCGCGTAGCGCGGCTGACGTCGCCGACGACGTTCGAGCCGTTTCCAAACGCCGAATGGAATACGCCGCGAAAGGGGACTGATCAGTACCTCGATAACGTGCTGGGTCTTCGGTCCGACGAAAGCGGCGTCGTCTGGATCATCGACATGGGCTTCCGGACCCAGATCACGCCGAAGCTCGTCGGCTGGAATACCCGCACCAACAAGCTGGAACGCATCTACTACATGCCGGAGCCGATCACGGTGAAAGGATCTCAACCGCAGGATATCGTCATCGATCAGAAGAACCGGAAGTTCTACATTGCCGACGAAAATATCGGACCCGGCGGCGACGGGTCTCATGCCGCCATCATCGTCATTGACATGGATAGCGGCCTGGCTCGGCGCGTACTGGACGGTGATCGATCGACCATTCCCGAAAATATGCCGATCACCGTCGACGGCAGCGATCTGACCGTGCCGGACAAGGATGGCAAGCCTTCGATCATCAAGGTTGGCTGCGACGGCATCACGATGGACGTCAGGTCCGAATGGGTCTACTTCGCGCCTCTGAGCGGCCGGTCGCTGTACCGCATCAAGGCCGCCGATCTGAGCAATGAGAAACTGAATCCCGAGGAACTCAGCGGCAGAATAGAACGCTACTCGGACAAGCCGAACAACGGTGGCCTGTCGATCGACTATGCGGGCAATATCTATCTGACCGCCGTCGAGACAAAGTCCATCGGCGTCATCGGGGCGGACCGAAAGTACCGCACCTACCTCAGTGATCCCGACATGGTGTGGCCCGACGGGATCACGGCATCACCCGACGGATACATGTACGTTTCCGCGTCCCAGGTATCTGCCGCGGCCTTGTTCCACGGGGGCAAGGCGGAAAACAAAACTCCCTATCTGATCTATCGATTCAAGCCCATCGCGTCAGGCTACATTTCACGTTGACGCCAACCCAACAGGCGATCCCGGCAACAGCGCGGGATTTCGGTCAGCTTGGTTGATTTCACCAGGTTTCCCGGCGAGTGCAGTCTTTGCGCGAAGTCGCGGCGTTGCCGAACAGACTTTCGACGCGAAGACCGTGTCGCTCGCGTTCGCGATGGCGTCCGTATTCCGTCCGCCCGGGCGCCGCTGCCTGGGATCGGTCTATCCCTTCCCAGGCCTGGCTTCCTGTAGACCCATGGCGAGTTGTTCGACGGCTCTGGTTGGAAGATTAAGGCCTGAAAGTTTCCAGCCGTTTCCTTCGAAATGAAGACTGATAGCCCCGGCACCTTCTTCATCGCCCAGCCGGATTGACAGCTCGACCGGCTTTACCAGGGACAACCGACCAAGCGATTCCAGCACCTTCGACGTATCGATGCCGGCGAGCGCAATCATCTGACTGTCGCCATCGGCGCCGAGCGATCCGTTTTGCAGAATGTTCGTGAGATTTTCGGCGGTGAGCATTTTCGCAACCAGCGCATCCGCAATCGTTGCCCCGTAGGTGTTTGCCAGCAACCGTTCAATTGGCTTGATTGGGCGGTTCTGACAGGTCCTGATCAGGTATGCAGCCACAATCTGGTCGACCAGAGAACGTTTCAGCCGAGGCACGTCGGTTCGCGCCAAGATCTCCGCGCCGTTGCCTGCTTTCGCCGCCCCGACCAAACCGTTTAGAGAGACAATGGCAGACCCGGCATAAACTCCGGTCGCAACGACCACAGCGACGATAGATGTCAAAAACCAGCGCATTTGATGAGCCCTTTGTTGGTGAATCCGGGAGATTGCGTCGAAAACGGCCACCGATGACGACGGCCGTTTCGGTGTACGTCGTGCTATGCCGCTGGCACGAAAGTGTAACCGGCGCCGTCCGTCACGATCTTGCCGACGGCCGGGAACGGGAAGTGGTAGCCGGTGACGAGCGCCTTGTCGGCCACGACGCGGTCGAACAGTTTGCGACGCGTCGCTTCGGCAAGCACCGGGTCGGCATCGATCACGCCGTGCCAGTCGGGGTGCTTCGCGAACAGGGCAGGCATGTTCGTCGTGTCGCTCAGAACCATCAGCTGCTCGTTGCCTGACGCGACATGGAATGCGGTGTGGCCCGGTGTATGGCCCGGTGCCGCAATGGAGCGGATGCCCGGAATAACTTCGGTGTCCCACTCATACTGTTTCAATTTGTCTTTCAGGAGCGGGAACATCGCCTGAAGCCGTTTGGGCAGGCCATGCTGCTTTTCAGGGAGCTTGGTGAAGATGCTCTCGTCCATCCAGAACTTGAACTCGTTGCTCGGCACGTAAACCACGGCGTTCGGGAATGTCGGCGTGTTGTCTGGAGCCTTGCTCATAAGCCCAAAAACATGATCCGGATGGAAATGCGAAACGATCACTCTCGTGATCTGTTCCGGCTTGACTCCGGCTGCCGCCATATTGGCGATCATCGCTCCGGCCGTAGGCTGAAACTGGCCGCCCGTGCCGGCGTCGAACAAAACCGTTTCGTTGCCGAACTTGACCAGCGTGACGTTGAACGGAATAGGCACGACTTCATTCGCGATCCCCGCGGCAGCCAGTGCGGCCTTGGTGTCCTCAACGGACGCGTTCTTGATAAAGCCGGGGTCGTGAGGCTTCTCCCAAACGCCATCGTTCAGGATGAACCCCTGGACCTTACCGAACTCGAACGGACGGAAGCCCTTGCCGGCCTCCGGTCCCTTCTGGGCGAGTGCTGCTTCGATGAAAGAGACGGGTTTGGGCAGACCGAACGCTGCTCCAGCACATGCTGCCGTCAACAGAGCGTTACGGCGGGTCAGATTTAACATCGCTATCTCCTTGCTTGTTTGCGAGGACGGACCTTGCGGTCCGCCGGTCGAAGCCGGCGCCTCGTGTGAGGCGTCCGCAAAACGTCCTATTGGGGAATTTTGGAATCCTGGCCCTCCGCCCCCAGGTGCGGCGAGTAGCTGACAAAGTCGAATGAAAGCGGAAATGCGTGTTCGCGGTTCACGACACACTGGATGTCGAGAAAGATGAGCCTTTCGGCTCCAGCGGACCGCGTCGTCTCCGACACGTCCCAGCAGATCCTGGCCCTGCCGATGATGTACAGCATCCGGCCGCTCTGGAAGTCGATGAACAGAAGTCCGGCGCGCGCGTCCGCTTCCAGGTTACCGAGGGTGTTGAAGAGCAGGTTGCCGCTATAATCCGGAAAGCAGAGTTCGTTTGGCGAAATCACCTGCACGAAACCGGGACACCCGCCACGGTGGGAGACGTCGAGACCCTGCGAGGAGTCCTCCCGGTCGAGCTGCGCTGACCGGGACGCAATAAAGAACGTGTCTGCTCCGGTCACAAAGTAGACTTCGCTATCGCCGAGATGGGAAGCCATTCGGGATTCAGGCGCGGGCCTGGAGCGGATCGGTGGCCGCTCGTTGCGTGCCTGAATGTATTTCGGGCAGTTTCCAAAGCTCTGCTGAACCCTGATCGAGAAGCCTTCACCGACGACGCAATTTTCGATGCGACCGTTGATCCGGTTTCGGCGACGCGTTGAAAGTTCAATTCCGAGCCCGCCGACTGGAGCGCCGTCCCGAATGCACGAATGCACGGGATCACCCGGATCGAGCCACGCTTTGACAGCAAGAAGATCCTGTTCCGCCGAATTCATGAACCCTGGGGGACCGGACAGGGTCGTGGCCCAGGGGTGGCCGTTCTGGTCGGCCAGCCCCACGACCACGAACGGCAGCGCTGCGAAGAACGTCCTGTGCTGCTCCGGCATATAGTTTCGAATAACCGCGCGCCCCCTGCGCTCGATCCGTTCACGCACGCCAGCGAGACTTTGAATTGTTCGCTCGCCGGCGTGAAAGGGGGACCCGGTCATGATAGTGCCGCGATCATGGACGCACGCCTCGAGAAACATGGCTGATACCCGTTAGTGACGGTTGTCTGTACATACTAGTAGGTACAAAATACAATCACGTTCGGTTGATTCGATGCGACCATGAGGGTGTCATGAAGGCGAAGGGCGATCTGGTTAAGGCGGCCAAGAAATTGATGTGGGAGCGTGGCTACGAGGGCACCAGTCCGCGCGACTTGCTGGAAGAAAGCGGGGCGGGGCAAGGCAGTCTCTATCACCACTTCAAGGGAAAAATGGACCTGGCGTCCGTGGCTCTCGGTGAGGTGTCTGATGAAATGTGCGAGCTCGCGCGCGAGACCGTGGGAACGGACGGTTCAGCCCTGGATCGTGTCTTCCGCTATCTCGACGTTGCTCGCGACGGCCTCAAGGGTTGCAGGATGGGCAGATTTGCCTGCGAATCGTCGATCGCCGAAGCTTCGTTGAGGAAGCCGGTCGAACGCTATTTCCGCGAACTGCAGAGGATCCTTGCAGACGCTCTGCGCGAAGCTCAGGCCGACGGCGCAATTGCAAAACGCCTCGACGCCGACGAGCTTGCGCTGTTGCTCATAACCGTCGTGCAGGGCGGCTTCGTCGTTTCGAGGGTTTATCGCGACCGGAACGCCATCAATCGGGCCACGGAGGCAGCCAAGTCGCTGCTCAAGTCGCTTCCAGCCCGGTAGCATATTGGAGGGCTCATGACAGATGAACTCAAAACCGGCACGTGTGGTGTCGACCACGTTGGGTTGAGCGTTCGGGATCTCTCGGGCACGAGAAAATTCTTTTGTGATTGCCTTAGATGGCGGGTCGTTGGCGAGCGGGCGGATTATCCGGCGGTGTTCGTATCCGATGGACACGACGTCGTGACGCTGTGGCAGGTCGAATCTCCTGGCAAAGCGATTCCGTTCGATCGGCGCGCCAACGTCGGATTGCATCATTTGGCTCTCGCCGTCGTCGATCAAATCGGCCTCGATACCCTCTACGAACGGGTGTCGGGTTGGCCTGGCGTCGTCGTCGAGTTCGGTCCGGAACCGTCCGGGGCCGGCCCCAAGATCCATTTCATCGTGCGGGAGCCGAGCGGAGTACGGATCGAGTTTGTGTTCGATCCTCGCCTTGAGGAGGCGCGCAAGGCGCGGTGAGCCCGCCGCATCACTCCGCCGCCAGCGCGTTTCCCGCTTCCTCGGCGTTGGGATCGCCGGGCGCCGTCGCCCATGCCAGTTCAACCAGCGTCACGGTCCGGCGGCCGGCGCCGTCGATCTGGCAAACGATGAAACCCTGCTCCTCGATATAGGTCAGCAGACGCCGCGCACGGCGTAACGAATGCGAGCCGTAGGCGCGGGCGATCGCGGCGTCGCCGGGGCAGGGCCATCCTTCCTTGGCGGCGCGGGCGATCATCATGAAGACGCCCTGCATATCCTCCGGCAGAAGCGAGGCGCGGGCCGACACGTCTTGCCATCCGTCATCATCCTCGGTCGCATCGGAGCCGAGGCCGGCGCGCGCCCGCATCAGCCTGCGGCGAAAGTCGCTCAGGTCCGGCACCGCGGTACCCAGACCTTCGATCCGGCAGCGCACCACGAACTCCTGATACAACACCCCAATGGCCTGGAACGCCGCATTGGGTTCGCCTGTGACGGCTTGCAGAATGTGGTCCAGTTGCTCCCGCCGCTTCGCCAGTTGCTCGGCAGTGAGCGACGGCTCCGCCTCGGGACGAACCTCCGGCGCCGCGCTTTTCGCCGCCATCAGCTGTCCGAGCAAATCCGGCGCCGATCTGCTGCGCCGGGGCCGATTAATTTCAGGCGGCGGTGCTGCGAGAACAATCGCGTGCGCGTCCGGTGTGGCTTCCGGCATTGGCATCAGACGCGGGATGGCGTTGCGCGGGGTCGTCTCCGTCGGCCCGATGCGCAGCCCCAGCGGCCGGCGGGAGAGGGCCGGTCCCAGCGCCATGAACTGTCCGCGCTCAAGGTCGCGGAACGTCTCCGCCTGTCGCCGCTCCATGCCCAGAAGGTCGGCAGCGCGGGCCATGTCGATATCGAGGAAGGTTCGGCCCATCAGGAAATTGGACGCTTCGGCCGCGACGTTCTTGGCGAGCTTCGCCAATCGCTGGGTGGCGATGATACCCGCGAGCCCGCGTTTGCGCCCACGGCACATCAGGTTGGTCATGGCGCCGAGCGAGAGTTTTCGCGCCTCGTCGGTCACTTCGCCGGCGATCGCCGGCGCAAACAGCTGCGCTTCGTCCACGACCACCAGCATCGGATACCAATGGTCGCGGGCGACCTCGAACAGCCCGTCGAGAAAGGCGGCGGCCCGCCGCATCTGATTCTCGGCGTCGAGCCCCTCGAGATTGAGCACCGCGGAGACGCGATGGATCCGCGCCCGCTCGCCGGCCACCTGCAGGCCCTGTTCGGTATGGTCCTGGGCATCGATCAGCAGATGGCCGAAACGATCGGCGAGGGCGACGAAGTCGCCTTCGGGATCGATGATGGTCTGCTGCACCCAGGGGGCGCTTTGTTCCAGCAGCCGGCGCAGCAGATGGGATTTGCCGGACCCTGAATTGCCCTGAACCAGCAGGCGCGTGGCCAGCAGTTCCTCAAGGTCCAGCGTTGCGGGCGCCCCTGCGGTCGTCTGCCCCATCTCGATCGCAACGGTCATGCCTCGACTCAAATCCACCTGCAGAGGCGGGTGCTTAACAACCCGGCTGGAGCCCGTCGAGCGCCGAATGCGCGAGCGTCAAGGGTTCTCCACGGCCGGTCGAAGGCGGGGCCTCGGACACACGCGATTCGGAATGCGGGAGCCGGTGAGAGGTCCGGGAGCGGGGATACGCCTGCGCGTTCGCCGGTAGTTGACAAACGCGTACGGCAAGCCCCGTCGGCTAGGTGGGCCGCGAAGGCAGCGCGGTCATCGCTTCCAGTTGCGCCGTTCGCGTTGCCGACACGGCGAGCAAGCTCTGGTGCAGGCGATCCTCGGGTTCGAAATTTTGCGCCAGCCGTCGGACGGTCTCGACAAATCGCGAGCGATACGTCGCTGCCCTGTCGACGTCTCCATACTTCGCGAAGATCTCGGCGGCCGTGCGGTACACCCGCCAGGAAGCGATCGGGAAGTCGGCATTGTCGACGATCTCCAGCGCGCGGGACAGGTGCGACCGAGCGTCCGCTGAATCACCCAGGCCGAGCGCCGTCCGCGCGAGCAGTCCGTGGGCCTGGGCCAGGTGATTGAGATCCGGCGCCGATGCCACATAGTCGTGGAGCTGGCGGGCACAGTTCCGAGCCTGCGTAAGGTCGCCGACCTGCAAGTAATATTCGCCGAGGCAATGATACACCTGTGTCGCGGCGGTAAATTCGATGTCGATGCCTTCTTCATGCCTGCGGCGCTCAATATCGTCAAATTGCCGGCGAGCTCCCGACGGATCGTTGAGGCCGACATAGGCCTTCGCAAGGACGGCCCGCTTGTGGAAATACGTCGACTGATCGCCGACCAGCAGACTATCGTCGACGCTTTCGCAGAGCTCCCGGGCGCCGTCAAAATCCATCGCTTCGACGTGCAACCACGCAAGCGTCAGCCGGCACAATGCGCTGCTGGGGCCGTTCGCGTTCCTGACGGCCAGTTCGAGGCCGGCCGCGATTTCGCGTCGCAGTTCGCGCCATTCGCCCAGATGAATGAGCGCGATCGATTCGAGAACGTTGAACAGGACAAAGGTGTAGACGTCGCCAGCCAGGCGCGCCAATCGCTTTCCTTCCGTGCCGGCGCGGCGGCACTCCTGGTACCGCGACCTCCAGCAATCGACGATGCCGGATATTCCATTGCGTCTGATCAGGATGCCATAGTTCGTGGCACTCGCACTCAGCTCGATCGCCCTGTCGCAGAGCGTGGCGTCCTGTTTGCGCCAGCCGTTGAGGAACAGGTTAACGCTCGCGCTGCTGCCCTGGACCAGAGCCTTGAACGTGTCGTCAGCAAGCCCCTGGCTTCGCGACAGTACGTCTTCAGCGGCCTCCAGGCAGGCGTGGCGATCCACGCGCAGGCACAGACTACTCACCGCCGTGAGGCCGTTGAGCTGTTGCTTGATCTCGCCCGCCTGTTCGGCGCAGGCAATCATGTCTCGCAAATCGCGGATGGAGCCGACCAGGTCGCCGAACGAGCGAAGAGCCCAGCTCCGCTTCCGCAGCAGAGCGATGCGGGCCGAGAATTCGCCGGCAGCATCGAAACGATCGAGTATGCCGAGCGCGCGGGTGAGATAGCTTGCGGCCTCCGCATGGCCGAGGCGCTTGGTCGAGCTCTCTGCCGCTTCCCGGAGGTAGCGCAACGCGCTCGGAAATTCGCGACCCTGCTCGAAGTGAAGTGCGAGCGCGGGCGCAATTTCAGAGGTGCGGCCGGCATGGGCCTCTTCCAGCCTCTTGCCCAGGCGCTTGTGCGTTTGCGCGCGGTGCCCCGGCGGCAGATTCTGGTAGATGATATTCTGATAGAGAATGTGACGGAAAGCGTAGGAGCCCGAATATGTTCCATCGGGCCACTCGGAAACCCCCGAACGAACGAGGATATGATCCTTCCGGACCAACGCTTCGATGTCCCTTTCAACGTCGATCGCATCATCGGACAGGCCGGCTGCAACGAGAGCCGCGGAAAAATCCTCGCCGGCAACGCTGGCGACATCGAGCAGACGTCGTTCGCTGTCGGTGAGGCGGTCGAGCTCGTGGCCGATCATGTTCAGGAGGCTGTCCGGAATGCGATCGCGAACAAATGCCGCCTGCGAAGACAGGCGCCATTGGCCCTCCGTTTCGACGATCGACTCCTGGTCGATGAGGTGTTTGAGCAGCGAGGCAACGAACAGAGGGTTGCCCAGCGTCCGCTCGAATACCGGCTTTGACAGGCTCGAGGCCAATTCCGCGTCTTCGAAGCGCAATGCGAGATAGCGCTCGACCTCCGGATGCGACAACCGATCGAGGCGCAATTCGCTGCAACATCCATGAATCTCGAGATCGCGATGCAGGCGACGGATCGGATGCCCGTCCGCGGCGCTGTCGGCCGGGCGATAGGAGCAAAGGGCCAGCACGCGCGCCTTGCCGTTCGCGTGCGCGAAGCGAGACACCACGTCAAGCGTTGCGAAGTCGCTCCAATGCAGATCTTCGAGAACGAGGACCCACGGACGGCCGGCGCTCAGCGCTTCCAGAAGATCACAGAACTCCCGCAGCATCCGCTCGCGCGTCGCGCCGAACACTTCATCCTGGAAAGCCGCGCGTTCCGATGCGTCGATGGCACCCGGCAATTGCAATATCCAGGTGGGGGCGTGGGCGCGAACGGCCGAAATCAGCTCGGGGCCGTTTGCCCGATAACGGTTCACCAGCGCATCGATCAGCGGCAGGAAGACCTCGTCCGTTCCAAACCGTTCGGTGCAGCGCCCATAGAGCAGGTCGAAGCCCTGTTCCGTCAATCGCTCGATCGCCTTGGCGATGAAGGCCGTCTTGCCGATCCCGGCTTCTCCCGTAACAAAGGCCATTTGCCGCTGACCGGACAATGCGTGCCGCATCATCCGGTCGATCGTCTCGAAGGGGGCTGTCCGGCCGACCACCAGGCTGGAGGTTTCGACCTTCGCAGGCGCGACCGCGCTCTCGACCTCCCTGGCTGCTTCGCGCACCGTGCCGATAAAGCGCACGCCCTTGCGCGGCAAGGTCTTGATTAATCGCTGCGCCTCGCCGGAATCGCCTATTCCCGTGCGGGCTGCGTTGATGCGGGTGGTGAGCGCCGACTCCGAGACGATACGACCGCCCCAAATCGCACCGATCAGATCGTCCTTGGTCACCACCCGGGCCCGGTGGCGGATCAGATACGCGAGGAGGTCGAAAACCTGTGGTTGCAACGGGATCGGGGATCCGTCACGGCGCAGTTCCCGCTGATCGGTGTCGAGGACGAAATCGTCAAATAAGTACAGCAAAACAATCCCTTCGCAGGAGCAGCGAGGTGGATATTCAACCGGCCCGGGGGCCCGAAATCAAGGACGGCCTTCAAAAATCAAGGAAACGATAAGGACACGTTAAGCCCGCCTTAAAGCGCGGCCCGGCGTTCCGTTCGATACTTCCGGCTGCATCCCGTCACTCACATAAGGTGTTCGTGTCATGCGCATGGAAGAAACGACATGGCGTCTCACGCGCCTGTTCTATGGGTTGTTGTTTCACAAGATGTTTCAGTCGATCGCGGCATCCTTCGTGCCGTTGTCTGACGGCAGAGCTTCAACCGGAAGTGATGCGTCGTTTTCAGCGAATTCGTTGGCCGCCTCCGGGAGTTCTTCTCGAAAGCAAGGTTCGTTTGGGCGCCTCTTTCAAGCGCTGCACCATTCACGACGGCTGCAGGCAGAGCGCACCCTTCGACAGTACCGTCACCTGATCGACAACGGGTGGCACCAGTTTGACTCACGGACAGATGGTGGAGGACGTGACAATGTCGCTCAGTGAAGAACCGTCCGAACGCAAGCTTCAGGTTTCGGCACCGGGCAAGAACAGGCTGCTGGTAGCGATCGCCATCTGCTTTGTCATTCTGCACATCCTTGCGGCCGCCCTATTGACCTCCGCCCGTCGGAGCGACGCCGGGGCAGCGCCCGAGCCGCCCGGACTGTCGTCTGCGGACTAATCGCCAAGCCGTTATTCGAGGATCTCATCCTCCCGGAGGGTTCGCTCATGGGCGACATTGCGTCGTTTTGCCTGCTCAGTTTCGCCGTGTTTTGCGGCGCCTTTGTCTCGGGCCTCGCGGGCTTTGCCTTTTCGGCGGTGGCCGGCGCAATTCTCCTTCACGTTCTCCCACCACTGGAGGCGGTTCCGCTGATGATGGCCTGCAGCATCGCCGTGCAAGCCACGAATCTCTGGGCATTGAGAAACAGTATCCGCTGGAAGCAGAGCTCGGTATTGGTCGTCGGCGGATTGCTTGGCGTTCCGATCGCCGTCTGGTTGCTGCAAGCTGCAGACGCGCGGATCTTCAGAGAGAGCTTTGGTCTCGCCATCGCCTGTTATGCAGCCTACACGTTATTCCGGCCGGTGCTTTCTCGTCGCCTGCAGATGAATGTGGGGCGCAATGTATTAATCGGCTTCGGCGGCGGCTTTGTCGGCGGGTTGACGGCAATGCCGGGTGCAATACCGACCATATGGTGTGACATCCACGGCGTGCCAAAAACGGAGCAGCGCGGGCTGGTTCAGCCTTTCATTGCTGCCATGCAGATTTTCGCGCTCGTGCTGATGCTGTTGCATAATGATTTGTCTTCGAAGGTTCTGGTCGAGTTCGCCGCCAGTATTCCGGCACTGCTTGCCGGCGCGGCGCTGGGGATTTTCGCTTTCCGCAGTGTCAATGAAGCGTCGTTCCGGCGGATCATCCTCGTCATGTTGCTGTTTTCAGGATTGCTGCTGGCCTTGTAATTGCGCCAGACGCGCGACGATGGAACAGTGCCGCTGATTTGCCCGACGTGTCAAAATATTTTCGCGGGGGTCGCTCGAAACGTCGATACCAGCGTCCACCGGCTACTTTGCATGGGGTTGTTTTCGATATTTTGGTTGGGGGGAGCCGGGAAGCATGGCTTGCCGAGCCGTAGCTCGCCTTCGACTTCAGTCCGTCTTTGCTTTCGCTTCGCTCCAGCTACGCCGGACACCACGCTTCGCCCTGTGGTCTCCGCTTGGCTGCGCCACGCGTAGCCCGCAGGGCGAAGCGTGGTGGGCCCGGCAGGACTCGAACCTGCAACCAGACCGTTATGAGCGGCCGGCTCTAACCATTGAGCTACAGGCCCCGCCGCTGATGGCCGCGGGTGACGGCGGCAACGGTGCCGGGATCGTTTACAGGCCGGATCGCGATCCGGCAATGCCGGGCTTAATCGACCGAAACGCCGGCGAATTCCACCACCTTGCGCCACTTTTCGGTCTCCTCGGTGACCAGCCTGCCGAATTCGGCCGGGCTCATCGGCTTCGGGATGCCGCCGACCTCGGCGAGCCGGGCCACCAGTTTCGGGTCCTTCAGCGCCTCGCCGATCGCCTTGTTGAGGATGTCGATGATTTCGGGCGGCGTGCCCTTGGGCGCCGAGATACCGTAGAAGCCGACGGATTCGAATCCGGGCACGGTCTCGGCGATGGCGGGCACATCGGGCACGGTCGGCCAGCGCTGCGGCGAGGTGACGCCGAGCGCGCGCACCGAGCCGCCCTTGGCCTGTTCCAGCGCCGAGGGCAGGTTGTCGAAGATCAACTGCACCTTGTTGGAGATGATGTCGGGAAACGCGATCGCAGAGCCCCGATAGGGCACATGCACCATGTCGCACTTGGTCATCGCCTTGAACAGCTCCGCCGACATGTGGACCGAGGTGCCGTTGCCCGACGAGGCGTAGGAGATCTTGCCGGGGTTGGCCTTGCAGTAGTCGATGAATTCCTGAACCGTCTTCACCGGCGTCGCGTTCGACACCACAAGCATGTTGGTGAGCTGCATGATGCTGGCGACCGGCGTGGTGTCGCGGAGGAAGTCAAACGGCAGCTTCTTGTACAGCGAGGTCGAGATCGCGTTGTTGGGCGCGACGAACAGCAGCGTGTAGCCGTCGGGGGCTGAGTTGATCGCCGCGGCCGCGGCGATATTGCCGCCGGAGCCGGCGCGGTTCTCGACCACGAACTGCTGGCCGAGATGATCCGACAGCCACTGGCTCATGATGCGCGCCACGATATCGACCGGGCCGCCGGCGGCAAAACCGATCAGCCATTTCACCGGGCGGTCGGGATAACCGGCGGCGGAAGCGGGCGCGGTACCCATCGCAAAATGGCCAACGAGACTTAAAATGCAAACCAGCAATGCTTTGCGCAATAATTCGATCATTAGGCTTCCCGTCATTTTCTTGTTACGCTTGGCGACATGCTTTCACAGATCCCCGCGCTTGCCTACAACCTCGGCTGCGGTCATTCCGCACGCAACGCTTGAGGCCAACCATGAAACTCGCTCATATTGCCTGCGCCGGCGTACTTCTGCTGGCAGGCAGCGCTGCGGCGCAAGATGGAGGCAAATCCAACTCGATGACTGCCATGACCAAGACCACGATCAGCTTAGGCACCGCGACGCCCGGCGGCGGTTTTCCGCTCTATGGCAACGCCTTTGCCGAAGTGATGAATGCCGCCGATCCGACGCTGTCGATCGAGCCGCGCAATACCAAGGGCTCCAACGAGAACATTCCGCTGCTGGAATCAGACCAGCTCGACATCGGGCTGGTGGCGGGAGAGCCTTCGTACGAAGCCTTCATGGGCATCGGGCGGCCGGCGACCAAACTCAAAATTCTCACCGCGATGTATTCCAGCCCCGGCATGTTCGTGGTGCGCGCCGACAGCCCCTACAAGACCATTCGCGATCTCGTCGGTCAGCCGGTCGCGTTCGGCGCCAAGGGTTCGGGCCTGCCGATCCTGTCGCGCTACATGCTCGACGGCATCGGGCTGAAGCAGGACGAGGATTTCAAGTCGATCTATCTCGACCGCGCCGGTGATGGCCCTGCGATGGTGCAGGACGGCCGCGCCGCGGCGCTGTGGGGCGCAGGCATCGGCTGGCCCGGCTTCGAGACGATGGCGAAAGCGCCCGGCGGCGCGCGCTTCATCGTGCCCGACGCCGGCGAAATCGCGCGCATCCGCGCCAAACACACGTATCTCAAGCCGTTGACGATTCCCGCGAACAGCTACCCGAACCAGACCGCGGCAATCGACTCCCTTGGCTCGTGGAGTTTCATTCTGGTACGCGAAAGCCTGCCGGATGACACAGCCTACCGGCTGGCCAAGACTTTGCACGGCATCGAAGTCACGCTGTGCAAGAAGCTGCCCCAGGCCTGCGAGACCACGGCCGCGAACACCGTCGCGGCCGCACCGAATGTCGGACTGATCCATCCCGGCGTGATGAAGTATTTTAAGGAGATCGGGGTGGTGAAATAACTCCCGTCGTCCCGGCCAGGCGCAGCGCGAGCTCAGATGTGCAATTGCACATCTGAGCTCAGATGTGCAATTGCACATCGGGGGACCCATAACCACTGAAGTTAGTGTTGCGCGACGCCGAAGCATCCAGCGCGGCAACGTGCACCTGTGGTTATGGGTCCCCGCGTTCGCGGGGACGACGATGAGTTCTACTTCTTCGCCATCGCGCAGGCCGGGTCGATCGGGCCGAACGCTTCATCGCCCGAGATCTTGGCGAGAATCTTGTAGTAGTCCCACGGATACTTGGACTCTTCCGGCGTCTTGACCTGCACCAGCATCAGGTCGTGGACCATCAGATTGTCCTCGCGCAGCTTGCCGTTGCGGGAAAAGAAATCCTCGATCGGCTTTTCGCGCATCTTGGCCGCTACCTTGAGCGGCTCGTCGGTGCCCGAGTCCTTGACGGCATTGAGATAGGTCGTCACGGAGGAATAGACGCCGGCCTGCCACATCGTCGGCATCCGGTTCATCTTGGCGAAGTAGCGCTTCGACCATTCACGGGTCTTGTCGTCCATGTCCCAATAGAACGACGTGGTCAGCAGCAGGCCTTGGGCAGCCGGCAGCCCCAGCGAATGAATATCTGTGATCAGCGCCAGCAGCGCCGCCATTTGCTGTCCGCCCTTGAACACGCCGAATTCGGAACCGGTCTTGATCTCGTTCATGTTGTTTGGCGGGCCGGCGGCGATGCCGATGATCTTGGCCTTGGACGCCTGCGCCTGCAGCACGAACGACGACAGGTCGGGGGTGGCGAGCGGCGGCTTCACCGAGCCCAGCACCTTGCCGCCATTGGCGTTGATCACGGTCGAGGCGTCGCGCTCGAGCGAATGACCGAAGGCATAATCGTCGGTGATGAAGAACCAGCTATCGCCGCCGCGCTTGACCACGGCCTGTGCGGTGCCGACCGCGAGCGCGCGGGTGTCGAACACCCACTGCATCGCGTAGGGCGAACAGAACTTGCCGTGGAAATCCGCGGTGCCGGTGGAATGGGTAATGAACAGCTTCTTCTTCTCGTTGGCAACGTTCTGCACGGCGAGGCCGACCGCCGACACCGGCACGTCGACGATCAGGTCGACCTGATCGACATCGTACCAGCGCCGCGCAATGGCGCCGCCGATATCCGGCTTCAACTGATGGTCGCCGACGATCACGCTGATCGGCTTGCCCAAAACCTTGCCGCCGAAATCGTCGACCGCCATTTGGGCTGCCGTCACCGAGCCCTGGCCGGTCGGCGTCGATGCCGGGCCGTTCATGTCGGTGAGCACGCCGATCTTGACCAGATCGTCCGAAACTTGCGCGAAGGCTGCCGTCGATGCCAGCATTGCGATAGCAAGCGCACCAAGCCTTGATAGATTCCTGGAGTGGTTCCCGGCGAACATCCTGTCTCCTCCCTGAACACGGCCTATTGGCCGCGAGTGCTTATTTTGGCGGCTTCTAACGGCGATTGGTCTCATTTGCAACTATTAGAAGCCCGCGTCAACTTGGCCGGAAGGATGAGACCGGCGGCGGCTGGTGCCCGGTTCTATTTATTTCGGGCGCGATTCAGGGCATAGGCGGGCGATGACCCCAACCCAGCGCCTGCCGGCTTCGCTTACCCCGCTCGATGCGGCGTTGACCGCGTTGCTGGACGGGCTGAGACCGGTGCCGCCGGTCGCGCTGCCGCTGGACGAAGCGCTGCGCTGCATGGCGGCCGACATGCCGCCGCTCGCCGCGTACCCGCCGCATGACATCGCCGCCGCCGACGGCTACGCGTTGCGCGCCCGCGATCTCGTCGCCGCGTCCTCCTATTCGCCGGTGCCTTTGCCCGCGACGCCGGTCTGGGTCGAGGCAGGCGAGGCCATGCCCGGTGGCTGCGACTGCGTGCTGGATTCCGATTCCGTTGATATCTCGGGCCCGATCCCGCAGGTCGTGGCGGAAGCCATTCCGGGGCAGGGGGTGCGCCGCGCCGGCGGCGATATTGCCGCGGGAAGCAACGTCGTCGAGGCCGGCCGGCGTGTCGTGGCGCGAGATATCTTGATCGCACGTGCCGCAGGAATCGCGCGGCTCGAGGTACGACGTCCGCGCGTTCGCGTCGTCAATGTGCCCGGCGGAATGGTAACCGCCGATTGGATCGCGGAAAGTGCACGGATCGCGGGCGCCGATGTTGTTTGCCTCACGGCGGCGGGGCGCGATGCCGTGTCGATCGCGGCCGCCATCGATGTCAGTGCTTGCGACCTGTTACTGATCGTCGGCGGCTCCGGCGTCGGCCGCACCGACGCGAGCGTGACGGCGCTGGCTGGACGCGGAAAGGTGTTCGCGCATGGCATTGCCCTGCAGCCCGGTCGCACCTCCGCGGTCGGCCGCATCGGCATGGCGCCTGTGGTCGTGTTGCCGCGCGCGCCGGATCATGCCTTTGCGGCGTGGTGGACGCTGGCGATACCCGCGCTCGATCGGCTGTCGGGCCGCCGGCCGCGCAAGACGCTGAATTTGCCGCTGGTGCGCAAGATCGCTTCCGGTGTCGGCATCGCCGAGATCGTGCTGCTGCAACGAAAGCAGGGCGCCTGGGTCACGCTGGCGGCCGGCGAATTGTCGCTCGATGCGATCGCCCGCGCCGAAGCCTGGCTTGTGATACCGGGCAGCTCGGAGGGATTTGCGGCGGGCGCTGGTGTCGATGCCTATATGTTGCGGGAGTGATAAGGATTTCCGCATGAGCAAGACGCCGCAGCCGAAAAAGCCTGACAATACCGATCAGGATCAGTTCCTGACCATTCTGTCGCGCGAGGATGCGCTGGCGCGGTTCGAAGCCGCGCTGTTTCCGCGCGACGTGCCACGTGAGAGCCGGCCGCTTGCGGAAGCGCTCGGCTGCGCGCTCGCCGAAGACGTGGTGGCACCCATCGACGTGCCGCCGTTCGATCGTTCCAATGTCGACGGCTTTGCGGTGCGTTCGGCCGATCTGGCGTCGGCCGGCGAGGCGTCGCCGGTTAGGATGATGCTGAACGATGAGGTGATCGCCTGCGGTGTTGCACCGATGCGGCCGGTGCTGTCGGGGACGGCGACGTCCATCGCCACCGGCGGCCCGGTGCCGCGCGGGGCCGACGCCATCGTGATGGTCGAGCACACCCAGCCGGCTGGTCCCCGCGCGATTGAAATTCGCCGTGCGGCCTCGCCCGGGCAGTTCGTATCCTATGCCGGCTCCGACATCGCGCGCGGCGAGGCGTTGCTGCGCGCCGGCACCGTCATCGGCTCGCGCGAGATCGGCATGCTGGCGGCCTGCGGCATCGCGGAGGTCGCCGTCGCGCGCCGACCACGCGTCGCCATCCTCTCCACCGGCGACGAACTGGTGCAGCCCGGTCAACTGCTGCGGCCGGCCGCGATCTACGACACCAATGGCGCGATCGTCACCGCCGCGATCATCGAGAACGGCGGCGAGGCCGAGTTTCTCGGCGCGATCGCCGATGACGAAACGCTGCTCGAAGCCGCGATGCGCCAGGCGCTCGACACGTGCGACATGCTGGTGCTCTCGGGCGGCACCTCGAAAGGTGCGGGCGACGTCTCCCACCGCATCATCGGCCGGCTCGGCCAACCCGGCATCATCGCGCATGGTGTCGCGTTGAAACCCGGCAAGCCATTGTGCCTCGCGGTGTGCGGCGGCAAACCCGTCATCATCCTGCCGGGATTTCCGACCTCGGCGATGTTCACCTTTCACGACATGATCGTGCCGGTGCTGCGGCGGATGGCGGGCCTGCCGCCGCGGTCCGATGCAAAGGTGACAGCGAAGATTCCGGTGCGGATCTCGTCCGAACTTGGCCGCACCGAATTCGTCATGGTGTCGCTGGTCGAAGGCGCGGACGGGCTGATCGCCTATCCGACCGGCAAAGGGTCCGGCGCGATCACGTCGTTTGCGCAGGCCGATGGTTTCCTGCGCATCGATGCGCTGGCCGAGCAGCTGCCGGCAGGCGCGCAGGCCGAGGTGACATTATTCACGCCGCATGTGCGGGTGCCGGATCTCGTCATCGTCGGCAGCCACTGCACCGGGCTCGATCTGGTTACGGCGCCGCTGGCGCGGGCCGGGCTCGTCGTACGTTCGATCGCAGTCGGCAGTCTCGGTGGCCTCGCGGCAGCCAAGCGAGGCGAATGCGATTTCGCGCCGATCCATCTGTTCAACGAAAAGACAGAGACCTACAACACGCCGTATCTCGCGGACGGGCTCGAACTCGTATCCGGCTGGCGACGGATGCAGGGCATCGTGTTCAGAAAAGGTGATCGACGCTTCGAAGGTCTGAGCGCCGAGGAGGCGGTGCGCGCCGCACTCGCCGATTTTGCCTGCATCATGGTCAATCGCAACCAGGGCGCCGGCACCCGCATCCTGATCGACCGACTGCTGGGCGGCGCGACGCCGGACGGATACTGGAACCAGCCGCGCTCGCATAATGCGGTTGCGGCGGCCGTAGCGCAGCATCGCGCCGACTGGGGCATGACCATTGCGCCGGTGGCGCATGCATCAAACCTGGGTTTCATTCCCTTTGCCGAAGAGCATTATGACTTCGCACTGGTGAAGGCGCGCAAGCAGCGGCCGGCTGTGCAGGCCTTTCTTGACGCGCTGGCGTCGAACGAAGGCCGCGCGGCGCTGGAGCAGGCGGGGTTTCGGCCGGCCTGAAAGAAATAGATTTGCGCAGGGGATGGGATGCCAAAGCCTTTATCGATAGCGATCGTCGGCGCCGGCATGGGCGGCCTTGCCGCCGCCGCGGCGCTGCGGCGGGTGGGCATCGACGTCACCGTCTACGAACAGGCGACGCAATTCGCGCGGCTCGGCGCCGGCATCCAGATCGGCTGCAATGCCATGCGGGTGTTGCGCGGGCTCGGGCTGGAACAGAGACTTCGCGGACAATCGTTCTATCCGCGTTCCTGGAACAACCGCGACTGGCGCACCGGCGAAATCAAGTTCGACATGATTTTTGGCGAGAGTGCCGAACAGAAGTATGGCGCGCCCTATCTGCTGGCGCACCGCGGCGATCTGCATGCAGCGCTGGCGAGCGCCGTGCCCGACGAATGCGTCAAGCTCAACCACAAACTCACCGGGCTGGATGAGACCGGCGGCGGCGTGCGGCTGACGTTCGCTAACGGCACAACCGCGACCGCCGATGCGGTGATTGGCGCGGACGGCATTCACTCAGTGGTGAGAGACATTTTGTTCGGCGCCACACCGGTGAGCTTTACCGGACGCATCGCTTACCGCACGACCTATCCTGCCTCTCTGCTCGGGGCTGAGAAAATCGATGACTGCACCAAGTGGTGGGGCGAGGACCGCCATATCGTCATCTACTACGTCAAGCCGGACCGCAGCGAGATCTACCTCGTCACCAGCCAGCCGGAGCCGGAGTTTCGTATCGAGTCGTGGTCGGCGAAGGGCGATGTCAGGGATTTGCGCAAGGCGTTCGAAGGCTTCGACCGCCAGGTCGAGACGGTGCTGGCCGCCTGTCCGGATGTGCACAAATGGGCGATCGTCGATCGCGAGTCGCTGGCGCACTGGTCGGACCGCAACGTGACGCTGCTCGGCGACGCTTGCCATCCGATGACGCCCTATATGGCGCAGGGGGCGGCGATGGCGATCGAAGATGCCGCGGTGCTGTCGCGTTGCCTCGACGGGATGGAGCGCGATCAGGTTGCGGATGCGTTTCGCCGCTTCGAGGCGACGCGGAAGGAGCGGACGGAGCTGATCCAGCAGACCTCGCGCGCCAATAAATGGCTCAGCGGAAGAACCAATGGCGACTGGGTCTATGGCTACGACGCCTGGAACGTTCCGCTGGCAGCGTGAGCTGCGAAGCTATTTGCAGGATGGGCTGACACATTTGTCGATGAAAGAGGCGCGGCCGTTGCGGCGCGCTTCGGCCTCGGCGAGCGCACGTTGCGCTGCGGGCGACAGGATTTTCGGTTCCGGCGGTGCCGTGACGATCGCATCGCTGCCGGTGAACAGCCGGGCAAGCCGCTGCATTCGCGAGATAGTTACCACGATACGCAGGACGAGATTGATCGCCCGAAGGATGAAGGTCAAAGCGCCCCACAGAAAGTCGACCATCTGGAATTCTCGATGTCCGTCGGTTAAGTCCGGACGGCGTTCAGTAGTCGCCGCAGGCGGTAACCGGGTTCACGGTTGCAAGTGCGCGAACAACCCGTCTCAGCCGCCGTCGAGCGTCGCCAGCCGTTCTGCCTCAGTGATGTCGTCCATGGTGTTGGCGTTGAAGAACGGATCGAGCGGCGTTACGGGCCATGTCACGGTGGCCAGCCGGTAGCGCGCGGTCCAGCGGTCGATCTTTCTGACATCCTCGACCACCAGTGCGTGGCGGAGCTGTTCGCGTAAACCCACGCTCCACAATCCGATCACCGGATGCGACTGTCCGTCGGAAGCAGCGACGGCGAGTTCGGCATTCTCCGACATCAGCGCGGCATAGAGGCGCGAAACCAGATCGCGCGGCAGGAACGGACAATCGCCGGCGGCGCTCAGCACCAGCGACACGTCGGGGCGATTGGCCGCGGCCCAGTCGAGCGCTGCCAGGATGCCGGCGAGCGGTCCTGGGAAATCGGCGACGCCGTCCGGGATCACCGGCAGGCCGAACGCGGCAAAGCGGTTGGGATCGCCATTGGCGTTGAGAATGAGACCGTCGCATTGCGGTTCGAGCCGCGCGATCACGCGTTCCAGAATGGTGCGGCCGCCGATGGTGCGCATTGGCTTATCGCCGCCGCCCATCCGCCGCGCCAGCCCGCCGGCGAGCAGGACGCCTACTACTTCAGTCGTCACGGTCTTCGCCCTTGCGCTTGTGCCGCGCCGATTCCTCTTCGACAAAGGCGAGGTTCTGGTCGAACACGATGCGCTCCTGGCCTGACAGCGCGATAAAGCGCTTGCCCTTGGCGCGTCCGACCAGGGTCAGCCCGACCTGTCGCGCCAGCTCGACGCCCCAGGCGGTAAAGCCCGAGCGCGAGACCAGAATGGGAATTCCCATCCGCACCGTCTTGATCACCATCTCGGAGGTGAGCCGCCCGGTGGTGTAGAGAATCTTGTCGGCGGGATCGACGCCGTGGCGGTAGATCCAGCCTGCGATCTTGTCGACCGCGTTATGGCGGCCGACGTCCTCGGTGTAGCAGACCGGCTCGCCTTCCTTGCACAGCACGCAGCCGTGGATCGCACCGGCCTCCAGATAGAGCGAAGGCATGGTGTTGATCGCATGCGTCATCTGGTAGAGCCAGGAGGTGCGCAACTCGGCCTTCGGCAGCGCTACGCTTTCGACGGCTTCGAGCAGATCGCCGAACGCCGTGCCCTGCGCGCAGCCCGACGTTTGCGTGCGTTTTTTCAGTTTCGCTTCAAAATTGGTGTGGTGTTCGGTGCGCACCACCACCACCTGGAGATCGTCGTCATATTCGACCTCGGTGACGACATCGTCATATTTCAGCATGTTCTGGTTCAGGAGATAGCCGAGCGCGAGATATTCCGGATAGTCGCCGATCGTCATCATGGTGACGATCTCCTGCGCGTTCAGATACAGCGTCAGCGGCCGTTCCACCGGCACCCGGATTTCGACCGTGGCGCCGGTCTGGTCGGTCCCGGTGACGCGCTCGGTCAGCCGCGGATCATCCGGGTTGGGCACGATCAGGGGAACGGGGGCCTTGTCGATTTTCATCATGTCCGCAGGTTAGCATGACAATGGCTGTCAGCCGATATAAAGCATTTGAGAGATCGGGCGAATACGCCTGTCACGTCATTGCGAGCGCAAGCGAAGCAATCCATCTTACAAAGCAAAGGAAGAATGGATTGCGTCGTCGCGTTGCTCCTCGCAATGACGGGAGGGATGCCGGAGAATGCGATGAAAGTAATAGGCCTCGCGGGATGGAGCGGCGCCGGCAAGACCACCTTGCTGACGCGGGTGATCCCGTTTTTGCTCAAAAAAGGCCTGCGGGTTTCCGTCATCAAGCACGCCCATCATGCCTTCGATGTCGACGTGCCCGGTAAGGATTCCTGGCGGCACCGCGAGTCCGGCGCGACCGAGGTTCTGGTGTCCTCCAGCCAGCGCTGGGCGCTGATGCACGAGCTGCGCGGCGCCGGCGAGCCGAGGTTGCCGGAACTTTTGACGAAGATGTCGCGGGTCGATCTTGTCGTGATCGAGGGCTTCAAGCGTGAGCCGCACCACAAGATCGAGGTTTATCGCGCCGCCAACGCCAAGCCGCTGCTGTTTCCCGACGATCCTGATGTGGTCGGGATCGCGACCGACACGGCGGTTGAAACCACGCTTCCCACCGCCCATCTCGATGATATCGAGGCCATTGCGGCCATGATGCAGCGGTCGGCGATGCCGGTCGACGATATACTGTCCAAGAGCGAAGCCGAGGGCTGATCCCGCAGATGGCGCAGTTGTCCGACGATTGCTTTGCCTTCGGCGGCCCGATGATGTCGGTCGAGGAGGCCGTCGGCCTGATCGCCGCGCGCGTCACGCCGGTGCGGGATGTCGAAACCGTTGCGCTCGCGCGGACTGACGGCCGGATTCTCGCGCACGACATCGCAGCGCCATTGCCGCTGCCGCCTTTCACCAACTCCGCGGTCGACGGGTACGCGGTGGCGGGTCGCGACCTGCCGCAAACCAGCGAGCAGGCATTCCCGATCACCGGGCGCGTTCAGGCCGGCGGATCGGCGGCCGCGCCGGTCAAACCGGGGCAGGCAATGCGCATCTTCACCGGCGCGCCGATGCCCGATGGCGCTGATACCGTGTTCATGCAGGAAGACGTCCGCCTCGAAGACGGCCAGGTCGTGCTGCCGGCCGGGCTGAAGCCGGGCGCCAATGTGCGGCCCGCCGGCGAGGATATCCCCGCAGGTCACGCCGCGTTGAGGGCCGGCCGAAGGCTGCGGCCGCAGGATATCGCACTCGCCGCGGCGTTCGGATTGACGGAGCTCGACGTCGTCAGGCGCATCCGCGTCGCGGTGTTCTCGACCGGCAACGAGCTGGTCTCGCCGGGTGAAGCGCGCGGCGCCGCGCAATTGTTCGATTCCAACCGCTTCATGCTGATGGCGATGCTGGCAAGGCTCGGTTGCGAGGTCAGCGATCTCGGTATCCTCAGGGACGACCGCGCCTCGCTCGCGCGCGCCTTGCAGCAGGTGGCCGGCCGCCAAGACCTGATCCTGACCACGGGCGGCGTTTCGACCGGCGAGGAGGATCACGTCAAGGCAGCGGTCGAAAGCGTAGGCACGCTGGTGCTGTGGCGGATGGCGATCAAGCCGGGACGCCCGGTCGCGATGGGGATCATCGACGGCACGCCGTTGATCGGCCTGCCCGGCAATCCGGTGGCGAGTTTTGTTACTTTCGTTCACGTGGTGCGGCCGACCGTTCTGGCGCTGTCGGGCGCCGTGCCTGAGGCACTGGTTCCGATGCCGGTCCGCGCCGGCTTTACCTACAAAAAGAAAATCGCCCGCCGCGAATATGTCCGCGTCAACCTGCGCAAGGCCGCGGATGGGACGCTCGAAGCCGTCAAGTTTCCGCGCGAGGGGGCAGGGCTGCTGTCCTCGCTGGTCGACACCGACGGCCTGGTCGAACTCGACGAAGATGTCACCCAGGTCGAGCCCGGCCAGACGGTCGGGTTCCTGTCCTACGCCAGCCTGATGTAGGACTCATTTTGATGCGTTTTCTTGACGAACCGGTAGCCACTTCGTTCGAAAGCGCTATTTGACCGTGAGCGCCCGCTTCGCCATGTTCGTGACATGACCAAGACGACCCTCGATCTCACCGGCCTGAAGTGTCCGCTGCCGGCGCTGAAGACGCGCAAGGCGCTGAAGGCGATCACGCCGGGCGATTTCCTCGAAGTTTACTGCACCGATCCGCTGTCGGTGATCGACATTCCCAACCTGATCCGGGAAACCGGCGACAAGGTCGAGATCTCCGAGCGTGGCGAAACCCGCATCGTTTTCCTGATCGAAAAGACGAATGGATCGATAGGGAAATCCAATGATGCGCCGCCTGTCATCGGGTAAGCGCTTCGGTTGAGTGATACCTACCTTTTTCCTATCGACTTCGGTCCCTGCTTCTGTCCCAATTGGATTCCTCCGTGGGGCTGACGGAGGTGGAGTCGCGTTTTGTGCAGGACACAAAACCGTTCCGGGACAGGCCAAATTTCGCCGAAGTTCGAACCGCAATTGGCATAGTGGGTGGTGTCTGGGGTTTATGGTTCTCGAATGCGCTTATCGATCCCGGCGCATCCTGGAATTGTGCGGAGCAACAATGTGGGAATTGCTCCGCTGCGGCGCCGAGGACAACGGGATCGTAGACGGCAGGAGCGCCCCATCAAGGGCGGGCTGCAGGGGGAGACAACGATGACGACGATCAGCAGTGCCGGAACGGTGCCCGGCGCCGGAGCAGGGTTTCTCGACAAGGAGCGGACGATTGCGACCGCCGGCTTCAACCGCTGGCTGGTGCCGCCGGCCGCGCTTTGCATCCATCTGTGCATTGGCATGGCCTACGGCTTCAGCGTGTTCTGGCTGCCGCTCTCGCGCGCGATCGGTCTGACCGCGCCAAAGGCCTGCCCCGACATGTCGCTGGTGCAGGAGCTGTTCACCACCACTTGCGACTGGAAGGTCGCCAGCATGGGGTGGATGTACACCCTGTTCTTCGTGCTGCTCGGCATCGCCGCCGCGGTGTGGGGCGGCTGGCTGGAGCGCGTCGGTCCGCGTAAGGCGGGCTTCGTATCGGCGCTATGCTGGTGCGGGGGTCTCTTCCTCGGTGCCATCGGCGTCTACACACATCAGCTCTGGTTGCTGTGGCTCGGCTCCGGCGTGATCGGCGGCATCGGCCTCGGTCTCGGCTACATCTCGCCGGTGTCGACGCTGGTGAAATGGTTTCCCGACCGTCGCGGCATGGCGACCGGCATGGCGATCATGGGTTTTGGCGGCGGTGCCATGATCGGCGCACCGCTGGCGAACCTGCTGATGAATTACTTCAAGTCGCCGACTTCGGTCGGTGTCTGGGAAACCTTCGTCGCGATGGGCGTGATCTACTTCGTGTTCATGATGATCGGCGCCTTCCGCTATCGGATTCCGCCGGCCGGTTGGCGTCCCGAGGGCTGGACCGCTCCGGCAAAAGCCAATGCGATGATCTCGCAGAACAACGTTCACCTCAACGACGCGCACAAGACGCCGCAGTTCTGGCTGATCTGGTGGGTGCTGTGTCTGAACGTCTCGGCAGGCATCGGTGTGATCGGCATGGCCTCGCCGATGTTGCAGGAGATCTTCGCCGGCAAACTGATTGGCTTGCCCGATGTCGGCTTCAACCAGCTTGACGCCACGCAGAAGGCGACGATCGCGGGCATCGCGGCGGGCTTCGCCGGGCTACTCTCGCTGTTCAATATCGGCGGCCGGTTTTTCTGGGCGTCGCTGTCGGACAAGATCGGCCGCAAGAACACCTACTACACGTTCTTCATCCTCGGCATCGCGCTCTACGCGCTGGCGCCGACCTTTGCGGCGATGGGCTCGAAGCTGCTGTTCGTGCTCGGCTTCGGTATCATCCTGTCGATGTATGGCGGCGGTTTCGCCACCGTGCCGGCCTATCTCGCCGACATGTTCGGCACCCAGTTCGTGGGCGCCATCCATGGCCGTCTGCTGACGGCGTGGTCGACGGCCGGCATCATCGGCCCGGTCGTGGTCAACTACATCCGCGAGTTCCAGCTCGCGGCGGGCGTTTCGCGCGACCAGCTCTACAACACCACGATGTATATCCTCTGTGCGATGCTGATTGCCGGGTTGATCTGCAACTACCTGATCAAGCCGGTCGACCATAAGTGGCACATGAGCGAGGCCGAGGTAGCCAAATTGCAGGCGGCGTCAGCGAGCGCCACTGCGGGGCCTTCGGGCTCCTACGGCATCGGATTCGGCGGGCTCGACGCCAGGGCTGCGATGTTCTGGGCCTTTGTCGGCATCCCGCTCGCCTGGGGTGTGTGGAAGACGCTGGAAAGCGCCGTCAAGATACTCTGATCGCAGGGCGCATCGCGGGACGGCAATTCTCGTCCCGCGATGCCTCTCGCTATCCCGTCAAAACCAATCAACAGATCAGAGGAATCTTTCCATGCTCCGTACCGGAATTTGTCTCGCCGCCGTGCTGCTTGTCGCCGGCATGCTCAACACGGCTTCGGCCCAAACCTCCACCGCTCCGGCCGCCGCGCCGGCGACCACCACGCCTACCCCGGCCGCCAAGCCTTCGAAGATGAAGCTGACCGCCGAAAAACTGAAGGACATGAAGGCCAAGTGGAGCGCCAACAAGACCAAGCTCAAGGCCTGCCGCGCCGAGGTCAAGCAGAAGGGCTTGGCGGGTGACGACCGCTGGTTCTACATCGAAGACTGCATGGGCAAGATCTGAGAACTTATAGACCTGAGGCCTTCAAGACTTGAGAACTTCCCGTCCCAAACAGCGTTGATTTGAGGGGCATGCAGCATGGCTGCGTGCCCCTTAAATGCTTATTGGGCCGTCATAATTCTCGCAATTATTCCCTTGGCATCTGGCATGCCACGGATTAGAATTGATCCAAATCCGACAAGGTCGATATGCGATGGTCCACGACGTACAAAAAGTCCGCCAGTTTGAGCACCCCGGCGCGGGGCGGAAACGGGCGAAATCGACTCCCAAGGGCCGTCAGGTCGACCCGACGGCGGCGCATGAAATCGAGCTTCTGCTCGGCGATCGGCCGCGGCGCCGCGATCTCTTGATCGAGCACCTGCATCTGATCCAGGACAGCTACCGCCAGATCACGGCGGCGCATCTCGCAGCACTGGCCGACGAGATGAAGCTGTCGTTCGCCGAAGTGTTCGAGACCGCGACCTTCTACGCGCATTTCGACGTGGTGAAGGAAGGCGAGCCCGATATCGCGCCGCTGACCATCCGCGTCTGCGACTCGCTCACCTGCGCCATGCTGGGCGCGGAAACGTTGCTCAATCAACTGCAGGAAAAAGCCGGCCCCGGCATCCGCGTGGTGCGCGCGCCCTGCGTTGGTCGCTGCGACACCGCGCCGGCAGCCGAGGTCGGCCATCACTTCGTCGATCATGCCACCGTGACCAATGTGCTTGCGGCGGCCAAGGCTGGCGAGACCCACGCGCACCTGCCCAACTATATCGCCTACGACGCCTATGTTGCCGCCGGCGGTTATGCGCTGCTGAACAGGCTGCGCTCCGGCGCGATGTCGAAGGAAGACCTGCTCAAGGCGCTCGATGACGCGTCGCTGCGCGGTCTCGGCGGCGCCGGTTTTCCGACGGGACGCAAATGGCGCTCGGTGATCGGTGAGCCCGGTCCGCGGCTGATGGCGATCAATGGCGATGAGGGCGAGCCAGGCACCTTCAAGGATCGCTGGTACCTCGAGACTGATCCGCATCGCTTTCTCGAGGGCATGCTGATCGGCGCCCATGTGGTCGAGGCGACCGACGTCTACATCTATCTGCGCGACGAATATCCGGCCTCGCGCGAAATCCTCGAACGCGAAATTGCCAAGCTTCCGCCGGGTGGCCCGGTGCTGCACATGCGCCGCGGCGCCGGCGCCTATATCTGCGGCGAGGAATCCTCGCTGCTCGAAAGCATCGAGGGCAAGCGCGGCCTGCCCAGGCACAAGCCGCCTTATCCGTTCCAGGTCGGACTGTTCGGGCTGCCGACGCTGATCAACAATATCGAGACGCTGTGGTGGGTGCGCGACATCGTCGAGAAGGGCGCCGACTGGTGGAAGGGCCATGGCCGCAACGATCGTCATGGTCTGCGCAGCTATTCGGTCTCGGGCCGCGTCAAGAATCCAGGCATGAAGCTGGCGCCGGCCGGCATCACGGTGCGTGAGCTGATCGACGAGTTCTGCGGCGGCATGGCGGACGGCCACAAATTCCACGCCTACCTGCCGGGCGGTGCCTCGGGCGGCATCCTGCCGGCATCGATGGACAACATACCGCTTGATTTCGGCACGCTGGAAAAATACGGCTGCTTCATCGGTTCGGCCGCGGTCGTCATCCTGTCCGACCAGGATAGCGTGCGGGGGGCGGCGCTGAACCTGATGCGCTTCTTCGAGGATGAGAGCTGCGGCCAGTGCACGCCGTGCCGGGTCGGCACCCAGAAGGCGGCGATCCTGATGGAAAAGCCGGTGTGGAACCGCCAATTGCTGGACGAATTGAGCCAGGCGATGCGCGATGCGTCGATCTGCGGACTCGGGCAGGCGGCCTCGAATCCGCTAACATCCGTGATCAAATACTTCCCCGACGAGTTCAAGGAAGCGGCGGAATGACCAAAATCCAGTTCGAACTCGACGGCAAGCAGGTCGAGGCCAACGCCGGCGAAACCATCTGGCAAGTTGCCAAACGCCAGGGCCGCGAGATCCCGCATCTCTGCTATTCGCCCGAGCCCGACTACCGGCCTGACGGCAACTGCCGCGCCTGCATGGTCGAGATCGAGGGCGAGCGGGTGCTGGCGGCGTCCTGCAAGCGGACGCCGAGCGTCGGCATGAAGGTGAAGACCGAGAGCGCGCGTGCGGTCTCGGCGCAGAAGATGGTGATGGAGCTCTTGGTCGCCGACCAGCCGGCGCGCGAGACCTCGCACGATCCCGACTCGAAATTCTGGCACTGGGCCGAGAAGGTCGAGGTGACCGAGAGCCGTTTCCCGGCGGCCGAACGCTGGCACGGCGACAGCAGCCATCCGGCGATGAGCGTCAATCTCGACGCCTGCATCCAGTGCGGGCTGTGCGTGCGCGCCTGCCGCGAGGTTCAGGTCAACGACGTCATCGGCATGGCCTATCGTAGTCACCAGTCGAAAATCGTGTTCGACTTCGACGATCCGATGGGCGAGTCCACCTGCGTGGCCTGCGGCGAATGCGTGCAGGCCTGTCCGACCGGCGCGCTGATGCCGTCGGTGATGCTCGACGAGAACCAGACCCGCGTC
Organism: Afipia sp. GAS231; assembly: GCF_900103365.1. Classification (NCBI taxonomy): domain Bacteria; kingdom Pseudomonadati; phylum Pseudomonadota; class Alphaproteobacteria; order Hyphomicrobiales; family Nitrobacteraceae; genus Afipia; species Afipia sp. GAS231. The sequence goes on along the minus strand of NZ_LT629703.1, from coordinate 2,249,808 downwards.
ACCTACGCGGACAAGAAGGTGGATTCGCTGTGCCCGTTCTGCGGCGTCGGCTGCCAGGTCACCTATCAGGTCAAGGACGACAAGGTCATCTACGCCGAAGGCCGCGACGGTCCGGCCAATCACAACCGGCTCTGCGTCAAGGGGCGGTTTGGTTTCGACTACATCCATCATCCGCATCGCCTGACCAAACCGCTGGTGCGGCTGCCGAACGCGAAGAAGGATTCCAATGACCAGGTCGACCCGGCCAATCCGTTCACGCATTTCCGCGAAGCGTCGTGGGAAGAGGCGCTGGATATCGCGGCAAAGGGCCTCGTCAAGATCCGCGACGAAAAGGGCGTCAAGGCGCTGGCCGGTTTCGGTTCGGCCAAGGGCTCCAACGAGGAAGCCTATCTGTTCCAGAAGCTGGTGCGTACCGGCTTCGGCTCCAACAATGTCGATCACTGCACCCGGCTGTGCCACGCCTCGTCGGTGGCGGCGCTGATGGAGGGCCTCAATTCCGGCGCGGTGTCGGCGCCGTTTGCGGCTGCCATGGATGCCGAAGTCATCATCGTGATCGGCGCCAACCCGACCGTCAACCACCCGGTGGCGGCGACCTACATCAAGAACGCGGCCAAGCTCGGCGCCAAGCTGATCGTGATGGACCCGCGCATGCAGTCGCTGTCGCGCCACGCCCACCAGCATCTGCAGTTCAAGCCCGGCAGCGACGTCGCGATGCTGAACGCGATGCTGCACACCATCATCACCGAAGGGCTGACCGACCAGCAATATATCGCGGGCTATACCGAAGGCTTCGACGAACTCGCCGAGCGCATCAAGGATTTCCCGCCGGAGAAAATGGAAGCGATCTGCGGCGTCCCGGCCGAGACCCTGAAGGAAGTGGCGCGGATGTATGCGCGGTCGCGCGCCTCGCTGATCTTCTGGGGCATGGGCATCAGCCAGCACATCCACGGTACCGACAATGCGCGCTGCCTGATCGCGCTGGCGCTGGTCACCGGCCAGATCGGCCGTCCCGGCACCGGCCTGCATCCGCTGCGCGGTCAGAACAACGTGCAGGGCGCCTCCGATGCCGGCCTGATCCCGATGTTCCTGCCGGACTACCAGCCGGTCGGCCGCACCGATCTGCGCGAACCCTTTGAAAAGCTCTGGCACCAGGACCTCGATCCGGTTCGTGGCTTGACGGTGGTCGAGATCATGAACGCGATCCATGCCGGTGAAATCAACGGCATGTACATCGAGGGCGAAAACCCCGCGATGTCGGATCCCGATCTGCAGCATGCGCGCGTGGCGCTGGCGAAACTCGATCATCTGGTGGTGCAGGACCTGTTCGTCACCGAAACCGCGTTCCACGCCGACGTGATCCTGCCGGCTTCGGCATTCGCGGAAAAATCCGGCTCCTTCACCAACACCGACCGCCGCGTGCAATTGGCGCGCGAGGTGATCAAGCCGCCCGGCGACGCGCGGCAGGATCTGTGGATCATTCAGGAAATCGCCAAGCGCATGGGCCTGCCGTGGAACTACGACGGTCCGGGTGAGGTGTTCACCGAGATGACGCAGGTGATGCCGTCGCTGCAGAACATCACCTGGGATCGGCTGGTGCGCGAGGGCGCGGTGACCTATCCGGTCGATGCCTCCGATCAGCCCGGCAACGAGATCATCTTCACGTCAGGTTTCCCGACTGCGAGCGGCCGTGGCAAGATCGTGCCGGCCAAGGTGATCGCACCGGACGAGGTGCCCGACGACGAATATCCGATGGTGCTGTCGACCGGACGCGTGCTCGAGCACTGGCACACGGGGTCGATGACCCGCCGCGCCAGCGTGCTCGACCAGATCGAGCCGGAGGCGGTGGCCTTCATGTCGCCAAAGGATATGCGGCGGCTCAGCGTGTGGCCCGGCGATTTCATCAGGCTGGAGACCCGCCGCGGCGCGGTCGAGGTCATGGTGCGCTCCGACCGCGACGTGCCGGAGAACATGGTGTTCATGCCGTTCTGCTACGCGGAAGCGGCGGCCAACCTCCTGACCAATCCGGCGCTCGATCCGTTCGGCAAGATTCCCGAATTCAAGTTCTGCGCCGTGCGCGCCGAGAAGGCCGAGATCCGCAGCGCAGCGGAATAAGCTCTCGCGGAAGCGGCGCTGTTCAGTTGGTGCGGGTTGCCGCGGCGGCCTGCTGCTCGGCGGCGTTCTGTGCGGCTTTGTTCTGCGCCACGATGGTCTCGAGCCGCGAGATGTTTTCCAGCAGCCGCTGGCTGGTCAGGACCAGAAAATAATATCCGAATTGCGGGTTCTGAAAGTAGATCTCGAGCAGCTTCTCATAGGTGATGGTCAGCACCTGGCCGTCCTCGGTGCATTCGATCGTCGCCGTCCGCCGGTTATCCGGCGAAAGAAAGCCGAGTTCGCCCATCAGGCGTCCCGGTGGAACCGCGACGCCGATCTCCTTGACCAGAAATTGGCCGGTGACGGTCAAGAGCATGTCCTGTGCGAGATCGTCCTTTTTGAACAGGATGTCGCCCCTGCGGTATTTGCGCGTGGTCATGAACGGCTTCAGCCATTCCATCGACATGTCGCCGGCGGTGGCGGCGCGCGCTTTCCTGACCAGGCTGAGCATCTGATGGAGGCGAACACCGTTGATCGGCAGCAGCAGCAGATACAACAGGAAGGTCTTGATATCGTGGGCGAGTGCGCCGAAGGCGGCGAAACACACGCAACCGACCATGTTGGCGAGGCGCAGCGGCACCATCGTATGCGTCAGCAGCGTGGCGACAAAGAACACCGCGCCGACCAGAGCGAACATGTTGGCAAGCGTGATGTTCGCCAGCAGGATTTCGAGAAGACGATTGAACAGGGCATCGTAGGTGATGTTGTTGGGATCGAGACCCAGCTGAACCAGGATCTTGGCAAACCGCAGGTTGTCGGCGGCCGTGTTGAGAATGCGATCGAGAATTCCGGAAAGGTTCGCGCTGGTGGAGTTCATGATTGCGTCAACAACAATAGGGCGTGACGGAAAGACCCTGGCCTTTGGCGCAATGATCCGGGCAACGGCGCTCGCTGCCGGTGGCATCGTAAGGGCGAACAGACGGCAGGTAAAGGCTTCGCCGCTTCGGGAAACGATCGGCCCAAGGCAATAATTGAGTCAATAATTCATTCAATAGTTCAAGCGGGACAGGAATATTCCGGCCCTCAGCGCGACGAGGCCGGCCAGGACGGCCGTTACCAGCAAGACGCCGGTGGCGGCGCCCACGATTCGTAACATTCGTGTGACGTCGATGTGAGCGAGCAGCGGATTGCCCTGGTTTTCCAGGTCCAGCTCGATGTTCTCCGTCGGGAATATCGTCGCGCAGCGCGCCGGCCACGCACTTCGCGTGGCAAAGCGAATGGCGGCCTGCTTGCGCCAGAACAGCCCGCCCAATTTCCCGTCAGCGCCTCGCGCGACCCAGTGGCCGTGCTTGTTGCGGCCGATGAAAAACACCGGAATGGCCTCGCTGAGGTCTTCGGCACCGGGACGTTGAAATGGCGTATCCGCGGCAGGCTGAGGTTCGTTGCGAGCGGGCGACGCGATCGACAGTTCTTGTGCGGTTCTGCCTCCGAGAAGGTCGTCGTCATACGTCATCGCGCTCATCGAATATGCCGTCCCAAAATACGCGCCGGCCACCGGTGGCGCCCGAATGCATATAGGCCTGTGCGCCATATGAATTCGAGACGGTCGAACCGCACGTCATATAGTGACGGCATAGTGAGCTACGGCATCGTGACGGAGCGCTGCAGTCGAGCGCCACGCTTATGTCGGTCCTATGCGAAACCAGGACTGCTGCTCTCGAATTCATATGCCTTCCGACTCATCTTCCAGCAGGCGGCGCAGAGCCGCGATGGAGACGGAAGATGACATACCCAGCGTTCGCCGATCACCGGCTTCCCGAACCGGCACGCCATCGCCAATCGGATCATGACTGGCGGTATTCCCACCCGGGCAACTATCGTTTCGGAAGAACGGTGGCAAAGCCCGTCCGCGCCATAACCGGCCGAAGCGCCCGCGGAGCGAGACGCTTCTTCAGTGCGATACACAGGATCATTGCCGAGGCCAAACTCCGCAGGCTTGCGCGTGAGCTGAACGTCCGTGGCGTTCGCTATCCATCGGTCAGACTGGAGGGCGACCGGTTCGTCGCCGATCCAGACCGTTCGCCTTCCAAATAACGTGAGTAGAAGCCCATGATGCCGATTTTCCGGACTACGATCGCTGTTGTTGGCTCGACGCTGCGGAAGGCGGCGCTCGCGCTGTTCGGATTCGTGGCCGGTCAAGTCGCAGGGCCACTGCGATATCGGCCCGAAGCCCACTACATGCGCGGACCCGGGCCGAAATGGCGGGAAAAGTACCTGCAGGATCATCCCGCACGCTGGTAACGCGCGGCAATCGGTCTGCCGGTTCAGCTCATCGCGAGCCGGCAGGAACTGGCATCCGCGGCCGCCTCATCTTCACAGAGCGCCGTCATCGCCAATGCGACCGCCTTTCGCGCGTCATCTCCGAGTTCGACAAGCGGCAGCCGTACAGCGGGTTTCATCAACCCCAGCAAGCTCAGGCCGTATTTCAGGGCAGCAACCTGCGAATCTGCCGAAAGCACGGTCGCTAACGCGGCAATGCGAGCCGGCGATCCATCCGAGACCGGCATGTGACCCGTCATGCAGCTTTCGTAGATGCTCCGGCAGAGTTCCGGAAAAAAGTTGGCAATGATCGAAATGCAGCCGTCGCCGCCGCTTGCCAGATAGATCGGCGCCGTCGCGTCATCGCCGGACAGAAATCGAAACGTCGGCGGCAGTGCCGGCTTCAGGCGCAGCAACCGTGCGACGCTTCCGCTTGCATCCTTCAGGCCAATGAGCTGCTTCGACTCCGACAGCCGGACGATGGTCTCGTCGGAGATTTCCCGCAAGGTGCGCGCGGGGACGTCGTGCAGAATGACGGGAAGACCGGTCACGTTCGTAATGGCCTGGAAATGAGCCAGGATGCCTGCCTGCGTCGGCTTGTTGTAGTAGGGCACGACGGACAATATCGCGTCGGCGCCGGCCGCCTCGGCCGCCGTCGTCAGTTCCAGCGCCTGGCTGGTCGCGTTCGAACCGGCTCCGGCGATGACGGCTACCCGGCCACGTGCGATACCGACGGCCGCGGCAACAATTTCTTCGTGCTCGTCGCGGCCGAGTGTCGAATCCTCGCCCATGGTTTCACCGACGACGATCGCCGTCGCGCCTGATCTGATCTGGTGCTCGCACAACGTCTCAAACGCGGGCCAGTCGACCCGGTCGTCATCGTCGAACGGTGTCGGAAGGTCGGCAATGAAGCCGCCAAGCCAATGTATGGGCTGATGGAGGGTCATGGAACGTCTAGGCGGCCCGGGTCTGGTAAGAGCTCTCGTCAGCCTCAACCGTCTGAGGGGAGGACTGCGCCTTGCGATGCATGTCGAGCTCGACGATGTTGCCTGTCAGGACGATGGTTGCGGGATGATCGCCGTTCTCGAACAGCGCATATTTCATCGCTTGCGCGCGGTTGACGAATAGCCCGCCGAACAGTCCGTTCTGTTCCTGGGCAACCCAGTCACCCCGGCTATTGCGGCCGATGATCACAAGGTGCGCGTTGCAGGATGGGGGCTCATCGAGTTTCTTCACGACACTTCTCCAGGTTTGTTGCGCTGATGCCATGGTTTCGTATTTGCGCAACAACTCAGATATCGGCGAGGTCTCATATGAATTCGAGCGTGTGGCGGCGTCGATTTCATAGGAGAGATGTAGGGAATCGGAGCGTGCGAGGCCCGCAATATCCGGCCTTCAGGACCACGCCTGGTTGATCGTGGCGGTCAAGGCGTAGAGCAGACCATAGGCCGCGGCCTCGTCCCAATGCGTCAGCGTGCGGGCGAACAGGCTTTCATGTCGCACGATCCCGGTAACGACGCAGAGAGCAATGCTCAGAAGCAGCAGCGCCGCAAAGCTTCGACCGAAGTCCGGATTGCCGAACGCAGCGAAGCTAACGAGAATCAGTATTCGCAAGGCAAACCGTGCCGCGACCTGAACAGACTTGACGTTGGTCGTCATCGGATACCACCGGGCCGTTTAGCGCCGCCACGAGATCGCGCTCAACCGAGGTTGTCGCAGAGCACGGGCTCGTAGATCGGGTTGGTATCCTGCGGCACGGCTGGCACGCTGGTCTGGATTGTCGGAGCGGTTATCCGGCGGGCCTCGACGAACGCGTTCAGGATAGCAAGTGCCAGATCGGCGTGGCGGGCTTCGACCGCTGAATCGAGCCAGTCCGGAAGCTCGCGCTGGCGTGACAGCGCGCAATGCCATTCGCCCTCGTCATAGGCGATCCGGCGCAGTTGCCATTGCGGCAGTTCCAGCTCGATCAGAGCGAGGGCCGCATCGGTCCAGGCGCCCGATTCGAGCAGCCGTTCGAGGCGAAACGATCTTTCGCTTTGCCCGAGCGAGGGAAAGCGGCGGCATGCCTGGGCGATGACGTCGGACATGATGTCGGCGGTAACGGCATCGGCGTTACGAAGCCGTTCGCCAAGTTCGGCGGGATTTGGATGTTCTGAAGGGAGCAGCATGGCGATATCTCACGTGAAGCGCGGCTGAAACTGCAGCCACGCCGCCAAAGTGGTGAAAACGCCATTTGAAAACGAGATGAGGCGAGGGGCGGAGATATAGGGATTTCATAAAGACGGTCCCTGTCGTCCCTGCCTAGTGCGCAATTGCGCACGGGGCGCAGGGACGACATCCATGAAGGACATCGCCTTTATGAGATTCCTATAACGTCCTCATCGCTACCGTCTCGAAAACCTATGCGCCCGGTGGCACTTCACGGCCATCAAACGCGAATGCCGCAGGTCGCGGCCTCGCGATCACAGTCGCACAGGAACATCCCATGCTGGACATTCTCATGCTGGGGCTCGGCCTCGGCTTCTTCGTGGCGGGCATAGGTTACGCCTATGCCTGCGAACGGTTGTGAGGAGGAGAGCGCCATGACCTTCGATTATTCACTTGCTGCCCTCGTCTCGGTGGGCCTGCTGTTCTACCTCACTTACGCCCTGCTGCGGCCCGAGCGGTTCTGAACCCGCCATGCTCGCGCTGGTCCAGATCGTGCTCGCATTTGTTGTGAGTTCGGCGCTGCTGATTGCGTTGCTGCGCATGCTGCTGCCTGCCAGACTTTCCTGAAGGACTCCGACTATGACACCCATTGGCTGGATTCAGATCATCCTCTACTGCGCGATCGTCGTCGCGCTGGTCAAACCGCTCGGCTGGTACATGACGCGCGTCTTCAACGGCGAGCGCACGTTCCTCTCACCGGTCCTGCGCCCGGTCGAGCGCGGGCTGTACTGGGTCGGTGGTGTCGACGAGAAGCGCGAGCAGCATTGGCTGACCTATACGGTCGCGATGCTGCTGTTCCATGTCGGCGGCTTCCTGATCATCTACGGCCTGATGCGGCTGCAGGCGCTGCTGCCGTTCAACCCGGCCGAACAATCCGCGGTCGCCGAGGACCTGTCCTTCAATACCGCGATTTCCTTCATCACCAACACCAACTGGCAGAACTACGGCGGCGAAAGCACGCTGTCCTACCTGGTGCAGATGCTGGGACTGACGCATCAGAACTTCCTGTCGGCGGCAACCGGCATCGCGTTGGCGGTCGCGCTGATCCGCGGCTTCTCGCGCTCCTCGATGCGCACCCTCGGCAATTTCTGGGTCGACGTGACCCGTTGCACCCTTTATGTGCTGCTGCCGATCTGCGTGGTCTACACCCTGTTCCTGGTGTGGCAGGGCATGCCGCAGACGCTTGGCGCCTATGTCGATGCCACCACGCTGGAAGGCGCCAAGCAGACCATCGCGGTCGGCCCCGTCGCCTCGCAGGTCGCGATCAAGATGCTGGGCACCAATGGCGGCGGCTTCTTCAACGCCAACGCCGCGCACCCTTTCGAGAACCCGACCGCGCTGTCGAACTTCGTGCAGATGATCTCGATCTTCGCACTCGGTGCCGCGCTCACCAACGTGTTCGGCCGCATGGTCGGCAACCAGCGCCAGGGCTGGGCGATCCTCGCGGTGATGGGCGTCCTGTTCCTGTCCGGCGTCGCCGTCACCTATTGGGCCGAAGCCAACGGCACCTCGGCGCTGAGCGCGCTCGGGCTCACCGGCGGCAACATGGAAGGCAAGGAAGTCCGCTTCGGCATCGTCGCCTCCAGCCTGTTTGCCGTCGTAACCACGGCGGCCTCCTGTGGCGCGGTCAACGCCATGCATGATTCATTTACCGCGCTCGGCGGCATGATCCCGCTGATCAACATGCAGCTCGGCGAAATCATCGTCGGCGGCGTCGGCGCCGGCCTCTACGGCATGCTGCTGTTCGTGGTGCTGGCGATCTTCGTCGCCGGCCTGATGGTCGGCCGTACGCCGGAATATGTCGGCAAGAAGATCGAGGCGCGGGAGGTCAAGATGGCGATGCTCGCCATTCTGGTGCTGCCCTTGATGTATCTCGGCTGGACCGCGATCGCCGTCGTGCTGCCGTCGGCAGTGGCGTCGATGGCCAATTCAGGCCCGCACGGTTTCACCGAGGTGCTCTATGCCTTTACCTCGGCGACCGGCAATAACGGCTCGGCCTTCGCTGGCCTGACCGGCAACACCTTCTTCTACAACCTGACGCTCGCCAGTTCGATGTTCGTCGGCCGCTTCTTCATGATCGTGCCGGCGATGGCGCTGGCCGGTTCGCTCGCGGCCAAGAAGTCGATCCCGCCCTCGGCCGGTACGTTGCCGACCACCGGCGGGCTGTTCGTCGGCCTCGTCGTCGGCGTCATCCTGATCATCGGCGGGCTCACCTTCTTCCCGGCGCTGGCGCTCGGCCCGATCGTCGAGCACCTCGCCATGAACGCCAACACCCTGTTCTGATCGCAAGATCCTGCTTTGACTCTCGGAGTTACGTCCATGGAAACCATGAAACTGCAGAAAAAAGTGACGGCTTCGGCAATGCTCGATCCCAAGATCGTCGTGCCGGCGATCCGCGCCGCCTTTGCCAAACTCGACCCGCGGCTGATGGTCAAGAACCCCGTGATGTTCGTGGTCGAGATCGTCGCTACCCTGACGTCGGTGATCTTCCTGCGCGACCTCGTCACCGGCGGCGCCAACCTCGGCTTCACCTTCCAGATCATCGTCTGGCTGTGGTTCACGGTGCTGTTCGCCAACTTCGCCGAAGCCGTCGCCGAAGGCCGCGGCAAGGCGCAGGCGGAATCGCTGAAGAAGACCCGCACCGAGAGCAAGGCCAAGCTGCTGAAGGGCACGGACAAGACCTATCAGCTGGTGTCCGGCACCAGCCTGAAAGTCGGCGACATCGTGCTGGTCGAGGCCGGCGACAATATCCCGAGCGACGGCGAGGTGATCGAGGGCGTCGCGTCGGTCAACGAGGCGGCGATAACCGGTGAATCCGCGCCCGTGATCCGCGAATCCGGCGGCGACCGCTCGGCGGTTACCGGCGGCACGCAGGTGCTGTCCGACTGGATCCGCGTTCGCATTACGGCAGCGCAAGGCTCGACCTTCATCGACCGCATGATCAAGCTGGTGGAAGGCGCCGAGCGGCAGAAGACGCCGAACGAGATCGCGCTCAACATCCTGCTGGCGGGCCTAACCATCATCTTCGTGTTCGCGACGGTAACGATCCCGAGCTATGCGGCCTATGCCGGCGGCTCGATTTCGGTGGTGGTGCTGGTGGCACTGTTCGTGACGCTGATCCCGACCACGATCGGCGCGCTGCTGTCGGCGATCGGCATTGCCGGCATGGACCGGCTGGTGCGCTTCAACGTGCTGGCGATGTCCGGCCGCGCGGTGGAAGCCGCCGGCGACGTCGATACGCTGTTGCTCGACAAGACCGGCACCATCACCCTCGGCAACCGCCAGGCCACGGAGTTTCGCCCCGTGCTTGGGGTCACCGAGCAGGAACTGGCGGATGCGGCGCAGCTTGCCTCGCTCGCCGACGAGACGCCGGAAGGCCGCTCGATCGTGGTGCTGGCGAAAGAGAAGTACGGCATTCGCGGCCGTGACATGAAGGAGCTGGCGGCGACCTTCATTCCCTTTACCGCGCAGACCCGGATGAGCGGTATCGACGCCGGCGCGTCTTCGGTCCGCAAGGGCGCGGTGGATGCGATCCTCAGCTATGTCGACGGTGGCGGCGAGTTCCGTGCGGTGGCGTCCGGCAATACGGTGCGTGCCCTGCAGACCGGCGCCGTCTCCGCGGCGGCGCGCGAAATCCAGGCGATTTCGGATGAGATTGCCAAGGCTGGCGGCACGCCGCTCGCGGTGGCCAAGGATGGCAAGTTGCTCGGCGTCGTCCACCTGAAGGACATCGTCAAGGGCGGCATCCGCGAGCGCTTTGCCGAACTGCGCCGCATGGGCATCCGCACTGTGATGATCACCGGCGACAACCCGATGACGGCCGCCGCCATCGCCGCCGAGGCCGGCGTCGACGATTTCCTGGCGCAGGCGACGCCCGAGGACAAGCTGAAGCTGATCCGTGACGAGCAGGCCAAGGGCAAGCTGGTGGCGATGTGCGGCGACGGCACCAACGACGCTCCGGCGCTCGCCCAGGCCGACGTCGGCGTCGCCATGAACACCGGAACGCAAGCCGCCCGCGAAGCCGGCAACATGGTCGACCTCGATTCCAACCCGACCAAGCTGATCGAGGTGGTCGAGATAGGCAAGCAACTATTGATGACACGCGGCGCGCTGACGACGTTCTCGATTGCCAACGACGTCGCCAAATACTTTGCCATCATCCCGGCGATGTTCCTGGCGTTCTACCCGCAGCTCGCGGTGCTCAATGTGATGCATCTGGCGAGCCCGCAAAGCGCGATCCTGTCGGCGATCATCTTCAACGCCCTGATCATCATCGCGCTGATCCCGCTGGCACTGAAAGGCGTCGCCTATCGCGCCGTCGGCGCCGGTGCGTTGCTCCGCCGTAACCTGCTGATCTACGGGCTCGGCGGCATCATCATTCCCTTTATCGGCATCAAGGCCATCGACCTCGCCGTCGCGGCCCTGGGCCTGGCTTAGGACTCAACCGTCATTGCGGGCGAAGCGAAGCAATCCATAGTGCCGCAAAGGAAGACTGGATTGCTTCGTCGCTTCGCTCCTCGCAATGACGGAACCACTTACGGAGACACACCATGTTACGCGAACTTCGTCCCGCCATTCTCATCCTGGTCCTGCTGACGCTGATCACAGGCCTTGCCTATCCCCTCGCGATGACCGCCATCGCCGGCGTCATCTTTCCGAAGCAGGCGCAAGGCAGCCTGATCGAGAAGGACGGCAAGGTGGTGGGCTCCAGCCTGATCGGGCAGGAGTTCAAGGACGACAAATATTTCCACGGCCGTCCTTCCGCGACCTCGGCGCCGGATCCGGCCGATTCCACCAAGACAGTGCCGGCGCCCTATAACGCCGCCAACTCCGGCGGCTCCAATCTCGGCCCGACCAGCAAGGCGCTGAACGACCGGATCAAGGACGACGTCGAGAAACTGAAGGCGGAAAATCCGAGCGCCACCGTTCCGGTCGACTTGGTCACGACATCGGGTAGCGGGCTCGATCCCGATATTTCACCGGAGGCGGCGCTGTTCCAGGTGCCGCGGGTGGCGAAAGCCCGGAGCATGCCGGAAGATCAGGTCCGCCAATTGGTCACGGCCAACAGCCAGGGCCGCCTCGCGGGCCTGCTCGGCGAGCCCCACGTTAACGTTTTGGCGTTGAATTTGGCGCTGGACCGGGCTGCCACCAAATGAGGCCATCTAGGCCGGGCGGTGGGTGAGGGCTATATAACTGTATGGTCCAGGCCCGCCGCGATTCCGAACAACGTCCCTCGCCGGAAGCTTTGCTGGAAGCGGCCCGGCGCGAGGAAAGCCGCGCCGGCAAGCTCAAGATATTCGTCGGCGCCGCCCCCGGCGTCGGCAAGACCTACGAGATGCTGCAGAGCGCGCATGCGCGGATCAAGGCGGGCGCCGATGTCGTGGTCGGCGTGGTCGAGACCCACGGCCGGGCCGAGACCGAGGCGCTGCTCGCGGGCCTCGAAGTGCTGCCGCGCAAGCGGCTCAGCTACAAGGAGCAGACGCTCGAGGAAATGGACCTCGACGCCCTGATCGCGCGGCGGCCGCAAATCGCGCTGGTCGACGAACTCGCCCACACCAACGCGCCGGGCAGCCGCCATCCCAAGCGCTATCTCGATGTCGAAGAGCTGCTCTCCCACGGCATCGACGTCTATACCGCGGTTAACATCCAGCACATCGAGAGCCTCAACGACGTGGTGGCCCAGATCACCCATGTTCGGGTCCGCGAGACCGTGCCGGACAAGGTGTTCGACCGCGCCGACGCCATCGAGCTGATCGATCTGACGCCCGACGACCTGATCCAGCGGCTGAAGGAGGGCAAGGTCTATGTCCCCAAACAGGCCGAGCGGGCGCTGGAGCATTATTTCTCGCCGGGCAATCTGACCGCGTTGCGTGAGCTGGCGTTGCGGCGAACCGCCGAGCGGGTCGATGAGCAGTTGCTGACCCATATGCAGGCCAATGCCATTGCGGGCCCCTGGGCCGCGGGCGAGCGCATTCTGGTCTGCCTGAGCGAGGATCCGCGCGCGGCCGGTCTGGTGCGCTACACCAAGCGGCTGGCGGACCGGCTGCATGCGCCATGGACGGCGATCTCCATTGAAACGCGTCGCAGTCTGCAGCTCACCGATGAACAGCGCGACCGGCTCGCAGACACCATGCGGCTGGCCGAAGCGCTCGGGGCCGAGGCGCTGACCATTCCCGGCGTCGGCCGCCGCATTGCCGACGACGTCATCCATTTCGCGCAAGCCAACAACGTGACGCAGATCATCATCGGCAAGTCGACGCGCTCGTGGTGGTTCGAACTGATGCGCGGCTCGGTCGTGCACGATCTGGTGCGGCGCGCCGGCAATATCAGCGTCAACGTCATCGCCGGCGACGAACAGGGCGTGACCAAGGCGGCGGTGCAGACCGCGGCGCGGCCGGAGCCGTTCAACCCGCGGCCGTATTTGATGGCGCTGTTGTTCGTCGCGATCGGGCTTGCCGCGGCCTCATTGATCCAGCCGCTGTTCGGCGGCATCGAGAACGTCGACCTGGTGTTCCTCACCGCGGTGGTCAGCGTCGCCGCGCGCTACGGTCTGTGGCCGTCGTTGCTGGCGAGCGTCGCGGCATCGCTGTGCTATAATTTCTTCTTCCTGCCGCCGGTCTATACCTTCACCATCACCGACCCGACCAATATCGCGGCGTTCTTCTTCTTCATGCTGATTGCGCTACTGGTGTCGAACGTCGCGGCGCGGGTGCGTTCGCAGGCCGATACCGCGATCGGTCGGGTGCGCACCACCGAGTCGCTCTACGCCTTCAGCCGCAAACTGGCGGGCACCGCGACGCTCGACGACGTCTTGTGGGCGACCGCCTATCAGAACGCGCTGATGCTGAAAGTCCGCGTGGTGCTGCTGTTGCCGGAGGAGGGCGTACTGACCGTCAAGGCCGGCTATCCGCCGGAGGATCAGCTCGACCAGGCCGATCTCGCCGCCGCCAACTGGGCCTGGGACAACGACCGCCCGGCCGGGCGCGGTTCGGACACGCTGCCGGGCGCCAAGCGGCTGTTCCTGCCGATGCGAACCGGACGCGGCGCGATCGGCGTCATCGGCATCGACGACGACCGCACCGGGCCGTTGCTGACGCCGGACCAGCGGCGGCTGCTGGACGCGCTGGTCGACCAGGGCGCGCTGGCGATCGAGCGGGTGCTGCTGGTCGAGGACATGGACCGGGTCAAACGCACGGTGGAATCCGACCGGCTGCGCGGCGCGCTTCTGACCTCGATCTCGCATGACCTGAAAACGCCGCTGGCCTCGGTGCTCGGCGCTGCCTCCACCATCCGCGATCTCGATGCCGGCCTGACCGACGAAGAGAAGCGCGATCTGCTCGCCACCGTGATCGACGAATCCGAGCGGCTGAATCGCTTTATTGCCAATCTGCTCGACATGACCAAGCTCGAATCCGGCGCCATCGTGCCCAATACCGCGCGGCACGATCTCAGCGAGATCGTCGGCAGCGCACTGCGCCGCGCCGGCAAGATCCTGATCCATCACAAGGTCTCGCTTGAACTGGCGGCCGATCTGCCGATGCTGGAGCTCGACGCTGTGCTGTTCGAACAGGTGCTGTTCAATCTGCTTGATAACGCCGCCAAATATGCGGCGGCGGATACCACGATATCGATCCGGGCCATGCCGGATCGTGGGCAGGTCGCGCTGCAGATCATGGACGAGGGCAACGGCATCCCGCTAGGCGAGCTGGAAAGTGTGTTCGACAAATTCTACCGCGCGCAGAAGGGCGATCATGTTCGTCCGGGCACCGGGCTGGGGCTGGCGATTTCGCGCGGCTTCGTCGAAGCCATGCACGGCACGATTACGGCCGCCAACCGCGCCGACCGTAGCGGCGCCGTACTGACCATTCGGCTGCCGATCCCGGTGGCGTCAAATTCCCTGGATACCGCCGCATGAACGCCACCCCGATCAAGGTTCTGGTCATTGACGACGAACCGCCGATCCGCAAGCTGTTACGGATGGGGCTGAGCACGCAGGGTTATGACATTCTCGAAGCCTCCAACGGCAAGCTGGCGCTGGAGAAGCTCGCCGAGGGTCCGGCGCTGATCATCCTCGATCTCGGTCTGCCGGATATTCAGGGCCACGAACTGCTGCGGATGATCCGTGGCCGTAACGACAGCGTGCCGATCGTGGTGCTGTCGAGCCGGGGTGACGAGGCGGGAAAAGTCCAGGCGCTCGACCTCGGTGCCGATGATTACCTGACAAAACCGTTCGGGATGGACGAGTTGCTGGCACGCATGCGCGCGGCGCTGCGGCATCAATTGCAGGTGCAGGGCGAGCGGCCGGTGTTTCGCTCCGGCGATCTCTCGGTCGATCTGGTGCGTCGCATCGTCAAGGTCGGCGAGCGCGAGGTCAAGCTTTCGCCGAAGGAATACGAACTGCTGCGGGTGCTGGTGCAGCACGCCGGCAAGGTGCTGACGCATCGGTTTCTCCTGAAGGAATTGTGGGACGAACTGACCGACGCGCAATATCTGCGCGTCTATGTCCGCCAGCTCCGGCAGAAGATCGAGGCCGATCCGGAGCGGCCGCAGATCGTGCTGACCGAGACCGGGATCGGCTATCGATTGCGTGCTGGAGATTAGCCACTGCTGTCATGCCCCGCGCAGGCGGGGCATCCAGTAGGCCGCGGTCTTTCGGCCTTAACACTGGCTTCTCTGGAATACTGGATCGCCCGCCTTCGCGGGCGACGACATCCCGGTATGAGCGGGAACTTTCCCAAATCGCAACCATTATTTCCGTTCACCGGGAGATCCATCATGGCACGAAAATATTCGAAGAAAGCCTCCGCCGACGTCGAACGCGCAATGAAGAAGCGCAAAGCCGGAACGTTGCGAAGCGGCCGCTCGAAAAAGAAAGTCACCAGCCGCAAGCAGGCAATTGCGATCGGGCTGTCCGAGGCGCGCGCCGAGGGCAAGAAGGTGCCGAAGAAGACGGCGAAGAAGCGCAAGACGGCGAAGAAGACCGCCGGGAAAACGGCGAAGAAATCGAAGCGGAAGGCGAAGAAGTAGCGCCATCGTCATTGCGAGCCAACGGGTCGCGCGAATGCGCGCCCGATGACAGGCTCCGCGAAGCAATCCAGAGCCCGGCAAGGACTCTGGATTGCTTCGTCGCTTTGCTCCTCGCAATGACGACTGGACGAGCCTTATCCCGCCTTCCTCGCCCGTGCCGCGGAGCGGTGCGCCTTTTTCGCTGTGCTGTGTGCCGGTGTCCGTCGTGCAGCCGGGGCGCGCCGCTTGCCCGCCGATCCGCCCTTGAGGCTTGCCTTCAGCGCATCCATCAGGTTGATGACATTATCCGGCTTCGTCTCGCGCTCCGCCACCTTGACAGCTTGAGCGAGCCTTTCCAGTAGGCACGAGGGGCGGCCATTGCACTCTCCGGCATGGTTGGGTTTGGGAACTTCAACGGCTATGATTGGCTTTCGTTCCGGGCTGCTGCGCGGCCCTGATTTTTGAGGGTTGCCCGTGCCGCCGAAAAACCTTTCTACCTACCGCAAGAAGCGTGATTTCGAGAAGACCGCGGAGCCCTCCGGCGACGTCAAGGTGGCGCCTTCCAGGCAACGCCGGTTCGTGATCCAGAAGCACGACGCGACGCGGCTGCATTACGATCTGAGGCTTGAGTTCGACGGCGTCTTCAAATCCTGGGCGGTGACGCGCGGCCCCTCGATCGATCCCCACGACAAGCGACTGGCGGTCGAGGTCGAGGATCACCCGCTCGATTACGGCGATTTCGAAGGCACCATTCCCGACAGCGAATATGGCGGCGGCACGGTACAGCTCTGGGACCGTGGCACTTGGGACTCCGACGATCCCGAGCGCGGCTTCAGGAAGGGCGATCTGAAATTCACCCTGCACGGCGACAAGCTGCACGGCAGCTGGGTGCTGGTTCGGATGAAGGGCGACCGCTACGGCGGCAAGCGCACCAACTGGCTGCTGATCAAGCACCGCGACGAATTCGCTCAGGACGGCGAGGGCGAATCCATCCTCGAAGAGGACCGGTCGGTCGCCTCGGGGCGATCGATGGCGCAGATTGCCGAAGGCAAGGGACGGGCGCCAAAGCCGTTCATGCTGGCCAAAAACGGAAAGACCGGCGGCAAGGATAAGGCCGACGCGGTTTGGCACTCCAATCGCGGCGCGGCCGTCGAGGCGCGGGCCAAAGGCAAGACATCGATCGCGCGGCCGGTGGCTGCGACCACGGCGAAGGTCTCCAAAGCGGAGAAAGGCAAGGCGAAGAAGATCGCCGCTATCCCCGAGTTCGTGGCGCCGCAGTTGTGCACATCGGTCGAGAAGCCGCCAAACTCAGATGGCTGGGGTCATGAGATCAAGTTCGACGGCTACCGCGTGCAATTGCGGGTTTGGGATGGCGAGGTCGCGCTGAACACCCGCAAGGGGCTGAACTGGACCGACAAGTTTGGCGCCATCGCCAAAGAAGCGGAATCGTTTCCCGACGTGCTGATCGACGGCGAGATCGCCGCGCTCGACGACAACGGCGTGCCGCATTTTTCGACGCTGCAGGCCGCGCTGTCGGAAGGCAAGACCAACGAACTCGTCTACTTTGCGTTCGACCTGCTGTTTCATGGCCGCGATGATCTGCGCGATCTGCCGTTGCAGGAGCGCAAGGAGCGCCTGAAGCGCCTGCTGGAGAAGCATAACGGCAGCAAGCTGATCCGCTACGTCGACCATTTCGAAGTGCGCGGCGACGCGATGATGCAATCGGCCCGTTCCATGTCGCTGGAGGGCATCATCTCCAAGAAGCTCGATGCGCCGTATCGCTCCGGCCGGTCCGAAAGCTGGACCAAGACCAAGATACGCGACGGGCAGGAGGTCGTGCTCGGCGGCTGGAAAACCACCAACGGCAAATTCCGCTCGCTGATGGCCGGCATGCACCGCGGCAAGCAGCTGGAATATGTCGGGATCGTCGGCACCGGTTTCGGCCAGGACACGGTGCGGCGGATCATGCCGGCGTTGAAGAAGGCAGCAGCGGACAAAAGCCCGTTCGGCGGCAAGGATGCGCCGGCGAAAACCCGCGACGTGCATTGGCTGAAACCCGAACTGGTTGCCGAGATCGAGTTCGCCGGCTGGACCGACGACGGCAATATCCGGCAGGCCGCGTTCAAGGGATTGCGTCAGGATAAGCCGGCCGACGAGGTGATTGCGGAGAAGCCGCCAATGAAGAAAGCCGTCAAGACTTCGGTCGTCACAGTCAAATCCGCCACGAAAAAGGCCGCCGAGGTCATGGGCGTCGCCATTTCAAAGCCGGACAAGGCGCTGTGGCCGGACGGTGGCGACGGCGAGCCGGTGACCAAGCTCGATCTCGCCCAATACTTCGAGGCGGTCGGCGAATGGATGATCGTCCACATCAAGGGGCGGCCGTGCTCGGTGCTGCGCGCGCCCGACGGCATCGGCGGTGAGACCTTCTTTCAGCGTCACGCCATGCCGGGCGGCTCCAAGCTGCTGGCGCTCGCAAAAGTCTCCGGCGACCGCAAGCCTTATCTGCAGATCGACCGCATCGAGGGGCTGGCGGCGGTGGCGCAGAGCGGTGGGCTGGAGCTGCATCCCTGGAATTGCGCGCCTGACGCCCCCGACGTGCCGGGCCGGCTGGTGTTCGACCTCGATCCAGCACCGGATGTCGATTTTGCCCAGGTGATCGAGGCGGCCAAGGACATGCGGCAGCGGTTGACCGCCGTCGGTCTCGAAAGCTTTTGCAAGACCACCGGCGGCAAGGGCCTGCATGTGGTGACGCCGCTGCTGTACGGCATCAAGGACAGGGTGACGTGGAAGGAAGCCAAGGCCTTCGCGCAAGCCGTTTGCCAATGGATGGCGAACGACGATCCAGAGCGCTATTTGCTCAACATGTCGAAGAAGCTGCGCAACGGAAAGATTTTTCTCGACTACCTGCGCAACGACCGGCTGGCGACCGCGGTCGCGGTATTGTCGCCGCGCGCGCGCGCCGGCGCGACCGTGTCGATGCCGCTGACATGGACGCAAGTCCGGGGCGATCTCGATCCGAAGAAGTTCACCGTCCGCACGGTGCCGGCGCTGCTTTCGAAGACGAAGGCGTGGGTCGGCTATGATGATGCGGCGGTGTCGATCAAGGCCGCGATGAAGAAGCTGGCTTCAAAGGCTTAGGGCCGCAAGGAGAGGTAGGCGTCATGCCCGGGCAGAAGCGCGTCTTCGCGCCAGGTGACCCGGGCATCCACGTCTTAACAGCGCCGCCGCGACAAGACGTGGATGGCCGGGACAAGCCCGGCCATGACGAATAACGAACGTACGGCTCGCTTACAGCTTCCCGAGCAGCAGCAGGATCAGCAAAATCACCACGACGAGGCCGAGGCCGCCACCGCCGTAATAGCCGGTGCCGTAGAACGGTCCGCCGCCGACGCCGCTGAAACCGCCGAGCAGGGCGATGACGAGAATGATCAGGATGATTGTTCCGATGGACATTGAATTCCTCCTCAGCCCGGCAGTGAGGCGTCAAGTTGTCGCTGCCTTCAGCCGGGAGAACCCATGGGAACTGTGAAAGTTCCGCCTTTTGCGCCGCGATATTGCGCAGGCCTCTTCCTTTCGTGAGTCGCGGAATTACATGAGGTCGTGGTCAGAAGAGGATTTCGCGATGTCCGCACCGCTTGTTGTTTCGATCCCGCACAGCCTCGGGCGCGAGGAGGCGATGCGCCGCCTGAAGACGGGGCTGTCGCGCGCGGCCGCCAGCGTGCCGGTGCTCAGTGTCGACGAAGAACGCTGGGAGGACAACCGCATGATATTTCGCGTGCGCGCGATGGGGCAGGCGGCGGCCGGCCATGTCGATGTCGCCGACGATCATGTGCGGGTTGAAGTCGTGCTGCCATGGCTGCTGCAGCGTTTTGCGGAGGCCGCACAAGCCATGATCCGCAGCCGCGGCGATCGGCTATTGACCAAGAAGAGCTGACGCCGCGGTTACGTGCGCCGGCGCTTGGGCGCCGGTTTGGCCTTGCCATGATATCCGGCCTTCGCCACGGCCACCGGAAGGTTCGTCAGCAGGTCGGAGAGTCGCAACTCCGCGGCATCGGCATCGGCAAAACCTTCCACGGCATAGCCGCTGATATCCAGCGTTGCATCGAAGCTCGCGGCAAGTGGCCACGATCGGCCATTGTCGGTGAAGGCCGCAAAGCATCTGGGGACAACGACAACGGCGGCGTTGCGGCCTTGCCGCCGCGCATAGGCGATGAAGTGGTTGCGATGCGGCCCGTGCACTTCAAGCGGCGCGTAATCGCCGTTCGCAAAGATATCGGCGAGTTCGGTGCGCAGCTTCAGCAGATGCCGGGTCCAGGCCAGCTTCACATGGCCGCTCGGCCAATCCTTCGTCAGTTGTTGCCAATCCGGCCGCTCCACGTCTTGAAGCGCGCGGGCCCGGGCCACAAAATCCACTGGCCGCCGGTTATCGGGATCAACCAGCGAAAAATCCCACAACTCGGTGCCCTGATAGAAATCAGGCACGCCAGGCATGGTCGCCTTCAGCGTGAGCTGGCTCAGCGAGTTCAGCGCGCCCAACAGCGAAACCCGCCGCGCCAGCGTTTGCAGCGAATCCAGAAATTCCGGTGACTGCGGGCGATCCAGGATCCGCCCGATGAATGTTTTCAGCCCTGCTTCATAGGCCGGATGCGGATTGAGCCAGCTCGTCTCCTGCTTGCCTTCCCGTGCCGCCTTCAGCGCATAGGCCTGGATGCGTTCGACGAACGCGCCGTCGTCGGGCTGCCATGCGCCCAGCAAGGTCTGGTACAGCATGTATTCGAACGTCGCGGACGGCGCGCGGATGTCGCCGTCGGTGACCAGATGCGCCGCGTTGAGCAGTTTCCAGCGGGCGACGGCGCTGGTCCATTCGCCCGGAATTTCCGCTAGCGCCATGATCCGCATCCGCGCATCCTCGCCGCGCTTGGTGTCGTGGGTCGCGGACGCCGTCATGCCATGCGGCCATTCCCGCGCGCGCGTTGCCATCGTGGCGTGAAAGGCCTGCAGCGGAAGCGCGTTGGCGGAGGGGTCTCCGCCGACCTCGTTGAGAGCGAGCAGGCGGTGATAGCGGTAGAACGCGGTATCTTCGAGCGACTTGGCCATCAAGGGCCCGGTGAATTGCTGCACCTTCAGGGCGAAGCGCCGTACGCGTGGCGCGCTGTGGGCGACGCGGCCGGGCTTGAGCAGGTCCATGGTCAGGGTATCGCGCAGGAAATCGAAAATGCCGTCGTCGGCGGCGAACCAGTCGGCGCGGGCCTTGTCGAGGGTCTCCGAAATCAGCGCGCGGTCATGCGCGGTCGGGCCCGACGAAGCGAGATAGGTACGATAGACCGGAAAGTGCAGCACATAGAGTTCGAGCGCCTGCCGCAGGCTGTCGGCGGAATAATCGCGGGTCGAATAATGCCCGCTCGCGATCCGCGCCAGCAGCCGCGACAGCACGGTAAATTCGCTGGCGAGCAGGGTTTCCAGCACGCGGCGTTTGGCGTCGAGCAGCACCGGCTCGAGTTTCGGCGCTTGATTGCTGATCTG
Source organism: Afipia sp. GAS231 (assembly GCF_900103365.1). Taxonomy (NCBI): domain Bacteria; kingdom Pseudomonadati; phylum Pseudomonadota; class Alphaproteobacteria; order Hyphomicrobiales; family Nitrobacteraceae; genus Afipia; species Afipia sp. GAS231. The sequence goes on along the minus strand of NZ_LT629703.1, from coordinate 2,228,661 downwards.
GCGCCAGACCTCGTCCAGGGCGCCAAGGCCATTGCCGTCAACCAGCACCTGCGTCATGACGTTCAACCACTCGTAACCGGTGGTGCCGTGAACGCCGCTGAATTTTGGTAGCCGTTCGTCTTCGCCGAGGATTTTTTCGACCACCGTGTAGAACGGCCGCGGATGACCCCCCTGCGCATCGCGGACCAGCCGGCGCAGGCGCTGGAAATATTGCGCGGGATCGCGCAGGCCGTCGATGTGGTCGAGCCGCAGGCCCTGCAGTCTGTCCTCCGATATCAATTTTTTAACCAGGGTATGGATGGCGTCGAACGTGCCGGCGTCCTCGACCCGCAATCCCGCCAGCGTATTGACGTCAAAGAAGCGGCGGTAGTTGATGTCGCTGGAGGCGAGCCGCCAGTGGCCGAGCCTGTAGTGCTGGCGTTCGAGCAGATGATGCAGCGCCAGCGTCGGCGCCGCGCGGTCCGGTCCGGCGCGATAGGCCGCAAGGCCTAGTTCGATGATATCGGCGCCGCCCTCGATCGCCCGCAGTTCGGCCTTGAAGGCCGGAGCTTCGCGGCGATTAGGATGACGCAAGCCGGTGTAGCGCGAGGCGAGCGCAAGCAGCCGCTTGCCGGCCGCGCTGTCTTCGGCCCCGGCGTCGTTGACGATCATGCGCAGGATTTCGCTGTAGCGCTCGGGCCCGATCGGCAGCCGATGTTCGAAATACCAGGCCGAAAAGCTGCCTTCGCCCGGATCATGGCGCAGCACGATATCGCCGCTTTCCAGCGCCTGCCCATACGAGGTGCCGATGATCGGCAGCAGCACGCCGCCGCGGGCGCGATAGGGCAACTGGTCCCAGTCGATATCAAAGGACGCCGCGTGCGGCGAGGCCGGGCCCCATTCCAGCACATCCAGCCACCAGGGGTTACCAGCGAAATGCACGCCGACATGGTTGGGCACGAAATCGAGGATCAGCCCGATATCGTGCTGCTTAAGCGCCGCACTGAGCCGTTCGAAGCCGGCCTCGCCGCCGAGCTCCGGATTGAGTTTGGTGTGATCGACGATGTCGTAGCCATGGGTTGAGCCCTCGGCCGCCTTCATGAAGGGTGAGGCATAGAGATGGGTGACGCCGAGCGCTGCCAGATAGGGCACCACTTCGGCGGCGGCATCGAAACTGAAATCCGCCGTGAGCTGCAGGCGGTAGGTCGCGATCGGGATCGCCGGGGGCATGGTCCTATCCGAGGCGCCAGACCACCGACCATGGGGGGACGCGCCCGTTCAACTCGCTGCCCCAGATCGGGGTTCCATTTGACGTGGTCGCCGCATGGGAGATTTCGCGGTCAGACAGGTTGGCCACGAGCGCGAGCGTCGTGCCGTCGCCCATCCGCCAATCCGCCGTCAGCAGGCCATCCAGGGTCGCACTGGCTGCGCCAAAGGCGGCGCCGGCGAGGCGGGGGGCGATCTGCTTCCGGCGGATTGCGAGCAGGTCGCGCACCAGTTTCAGCCGCTTTTGCGGCGCCGCCTGCCGGCGTTCGTCCCAATCGAGCACCGCCGATTGGAAGGTCCACAGCTCAAGCGCGTCCGGCACCTCGTCGCCATATTCGGCGTAGGCCCATTGGTATTCGCTGCGGCGGCCCTGGCGGACGGCGTTCGCCAGATCGCCCTTGAAATCGCAGAAGAACGGAAACGGTGTCTTCGAACCCCACTCCTCGCCCATGAACAGCATCGGGATCGCCGGCGCCAGCAGCATCACCGCCAGCGCCGCTTCGATCGCCTCGGTGCGGGCGACCGATTCCAGGCGATCGCCGAGCGGGCGATTGCCGATCTGGTCGTGATTGCCGAGGAAGTTGATGAAGGCCGTCGGAGACAGTGCGCCGCTCGGCTCACCGCGCGCGCCGCGGCGAAACGCGGACATTTCGCCTTGATAGACGAAGCCTGATGACAGCGAGCGGGCGATGTCCTGCAGCGGCGCGCGCTGATAGTCGCCATAGTAACCTTGGTTCTCGCCGGTCATCAGCACGCGCCAGGCGTGGTGATAGTCGTCGTTCCATTGCGCACGGTATTTGCCCTGTGGCGGATCCTGCGCGGGGTCGAGGATGCTGGCGCGGTTGTCGCCGTTTTCCAGCACCAGATGGATATGGCGGCCGGTCGCTTTGGCGAGTTCACCTGCGGCGGCGCTGAGATCGTGCAGCAGCGACAGCCCGCCCGGCTCGACGATGCTGTTGACGGCATCGAGCCGCAGCCCGTCGAAGCGGTAGTCGCGCAGCCAATGCAGCGCGTTCTCGATCGCAAACGCGCGCATCTCCGGCACACGATAATCGATCGCGCTGCCCCATGGCGTATGCGCGTCGGTGAAAAACGTCGGCGCATAGCGGCCGAGATAATTTCCCTCGGGGCCGAAGTGGTTATAGACCACATCGAGCATCACCATCAGCCCGCGCAGATGCGCCTCGTCGATCAGCGTCTTGAGGTCCTCCGGACGGCCGTAGGCGCTGTCGGGCGCGTACCACAGCACGCCGTCATAGCCCCAGTTGCGGGAGCCGGCAAAATCCGCCAGCGGCAGCAGCTCCAGCGCGGTGATGCCGGTTTCGACGAGATGATCGAGGTGTTCGATCATGGTGCGGTAGCTGCCTCCAGGTGTGAAGGCGCCGACATGAGCCTCGACGATGACGGCGTCCTGCCACGGCCGGCCGCGCCAATCCCCGGCGCGCCAGGCAAAGCTGGCGTGATCGATCACTTCGCTCGGGCCGAACACGTCGTCGGGTTGAAAGTCCGAGGCCGGATCGGGGACATCGATCTCGTCATCGATGCGGAATTTATAACGCGCCCCGGCCGTCACGCCTGCAATATCGGCCGTGTACCAGCCGTCGTTGCCGCGTGTCATCGCATGCGGCTGCTGCAGCATCACATCGATGCGTTTCGCCGCCGGCGCCCACAGCCGAAAGCGCGTGCCATCCTTTGTCAGTTGCGGGCCGAATTGCCGCGCCTTCATGCAGCGCCCGCAAAGGCGAGCACCGAGCGCGGCGGCGCCTTGGTCTCGACGCCTGCGGCGAAATCCACTGTCTTCTGTTTGATTTCGGTGGTGTTCAACACCTGCTGCCAATTCTTGTGATCGGGCATGGTCGGAAACTTGAATACGATCTCGTCGGGCGCTGCGTTCAGCACGATAAAGATCGGCGCCTGTCCTTGTTCCATCGGGCCGAGCACATAAGCGAGGAAGCGGCCGTCCGGGAACGTCCAGTCGGACTCCTTCATTTCCACGGCGGCCGGCGTCAGCCACAGCACGCCGTAGGAGCCGTCGGCCCGCCGTCCGTCGAGCCAGCGCTGGCTGCGGATCTGCCCGAAGCGGCGGCGCAGTTCGGTCATGTGGCCGACGAAGTCGGTGAGGTCGTCGCCTTGCTTGCCGAGATTGTCCCAGCCGATCCAGCCGGTCTCGTTGTCCTGGCAATAGGCGTTGTTGTTGCCGTTCTGGGTATTGCCGACTTCGTCGCCGGCCAGCATCAGCGGTGTCCCCTGCGCAAGGAAGAGGCAGGCGAGCTGGTTCTTGCGGAGCTGGCGGCGCAGCGCGGTGATCGCGGCGTCGTCGGTCGGGCCTTCATGGCCGCAATTGTTGCTGTGGTTGTCGCTGGAGCCGTCGCGATTGTCCTCGCCGTTGGCCTCGTTGTGCTTCTCGTTGTAGCTGAACAGGTCCGCCAAAGTGAAACCGTCATGCACGGTGACGTGGTTGATGCCGGCGCGGGGCGCGCGGCTGTCGTGGTGAAACAGGTCGGATGACGCCGTCATGCGGCCTGATACTTCGCCGATCAGGCTGCCTTCGCCGCTCCAGTAGCGCCGCATCGCGCTGCGATAGCGGTCGTTCCATTCCGACCATTGCGACGGAAACGCGCCGACCTGGTAGCCGCCCAGGCCGAGATCCCAGGGTTCGGCGACCATCTTGACGGTCGCCAGCACCGGATCCTGCCGCACGGCGGTCAGGAACGCCGCGTTGCGATCATATCCGTTTGGCCCGCGCGCCAGCGTGGTGGCGAGGTCGAAGCGGAAGCCGTCGACATGGCAGACCTCGACCCAGTAGCGCAGCGAATCCATCACCATCTGCAGCACGCGTGGATGGGTCAGGTTGACCGAACTGCCGCAGCCGGTGAAGTCGTCATAAAAGCGCGGGTTCTCCGGCTTCAGCCAGTAATAAGACGCGTTGTCGATGCCGCGGAACGACAGCGTCGGACCCATGTGGTTACCCTCGGCGGTGTGGTTATAGACGACGTCGAGCATCACCTCGATGCCGGCATCGTGCAGCCGCGCCACGGTGGTGCGGAAGGCGTCGAGCGCATTGTCCTGCGCGTAGCGGGCTTCCGGCGCGAAGAATGCCAGGGTGTTGTAGCCCCAGTAATTGACCAGCTTCTTTTCGACCAGTACACGGTCGTCGATCAATCCGTGGACCGGCAGCAGTTCGATGGTGGTGACGCCGAGGCGCTTGAGATGGTCGATCATCGCCGGCGACGACAGCCCGCCATAGGTGCCGCGCAGGTTCGGCGGCACGTCGTCTCGCTTCTGGGTCAGGCCCTTGACGTGGGCCTCGTAGATGATGGTGTCTTGCCAGGGAGTGTTGGGGCGCATCTCGCGGCGGCCCCAGTTGAAGGTTTCGTCGACCACCACGGCCTTCGGCATGCCGCGCGCATTGTCGCGCCGGTCGAAGGATAGATCCTCGCGCGCGCTGCCGGCGCGATAGCCGAAATGCGCGTCGCTCCACACCAGCCGGCCGGCCAGCCGCTTGGCATAGGGATCGAGCAGCAGCTTGTTGGCGTTGAAGCGGTGGCCGTGCTCGGGCGCGTAAGGGCCGTAGACGCGATAGCCGTAAAGCTGGCCCGGCGAAACGTCGTTGAGATAGGCGTGCCAGACATCCTCGCTGCGCTCCGGCAATTCGATGCGTTCGAGCTCGCGGCGACCCTGGCTGTCGAACAGGCATAGCTCGACCTTCTCGGCGTTGGCCGAGAACAACGCAAAGTTGGTGCCCCTGCCGTCCCAGCTTGCGCCAAGGCGCGCGGAGCTTCCCGCGGTCAAACGCATGCGTCAGTCTTCCGGCACGAGAAAAATCGCGGCCAGCGGCGGAATGGTCAGATTGAGCTCCGGAATGGCCCCGGCAAGCGTATGGACTCCGCCGATGTTGCCGACATTGCTGCCACCATAATGCGCGGAGTCGGAATTGAAGACTTCCTTCCATCGGCCGGCGAACGGTACGCGGACGCGGTAATCGTAATAGACGTTCGGTGAAAAATTCACGACGACGAGGCAGCGGGCGTGCGCATCGAGACCCTTGCGGACCCAGGCAAAGACATTGCCGCCGGAATCGTGGGTGATGACCCATTCGAACCCCGCCTGGCTGCAATCCAACTCGTGCAGCGCCGGCACCGACCGGTAGAGATGGTTGAGGTCGCGAACCAGGTTCTGGACGCCGGCATGCGGGGGCTGTTCGAGCAGATGCCAGTCCAGCGAATGATCGTGATCCCACTCGCGCTCCTGGCCGAACTCACAGCCCATGAACATCAGCTTCTTGCCGGGATGGCCGAACATGAAGCTGTAATAGGCGCGCAGGTTGGCAAAGCGCTGCCAGTCGTCGCCGGGCATGCGCCCCAGGATCGAGCGTTTGCCGTGCACGACTTCGTCGTGGGAAAGCGGCAGAATGAAGTTTTCCGAAAACGCGTAGTGCAGGCCGAACAGGATGTCGCCGTGATGGAATTTGCGGTGGATGGGATCCTTGCCGATATATTTCAGCGTGTCGTGCATCCAGCCCATATTCCACTTGTAGCCGAAGCCGAGCCCGCCATGTTCGACCGGCCGCGACACTTGCGGCCAGGCGGTGGATTCCTCCGCCGCCGTGGTGGCTTCCGGAAAATGCCCGAACAGTTCGGTGTTGAAGCGGCGCAGGAAATCGATGGCTTCGAGATTCTCACGGCCGCCATGCCGGTTGGGAATCCATTCGCCCGCAGGCCTCGAATAGTCGAGATAGAGCATCGAGGCGACCGCATCGACGCGCAGGCCGTCGACGGCGTAACGGTCCAGCCAGAACAGCGCGTTCGAGACCAGGAAATTGACCACTTCGGTGCGGCCATAATTGTAGATCAACGTGCCCCAGTCGAGATGCCGGCCCTGCAGCGGGTTGGCATGTTCGTACAAGGCGGTGCCGTCGAAATGGCCGAGGCCGTGGGGGTCGTCGGGGAAATGCCCGGGCACCCAGTCGAGCCACACGGCGATGCCTTCGCGATGGAAGGCTTCGACGAGGGCCGCAAAATCCTCAGGCCCACCGAACCGGCTGGTCGGTGCGAACATGCCGGTCGGTTGATAGCCCCACGAGCCGTCGAACGGATGTTCGCTGACGGGCAGAAATTCGACATGGGTAAAGCCGAGATCCCTGACATAGGCCGGCAGCTGTTCGGCCAGTTCGCGATAGGTCAGCCACTCGTTGCTGCCCTTGCGCCGCCACGAGCCAAGATGGACTTCGTAGATCGACACCGGCGCGGCAAGCGCGTTGATTCCTGATGGCGCCGGACGCGGGCGCGGCAGCTTCATTTCGTCGAACACGATCGAAGCGGTCTTGGGGCGGACTTCGGCGGTGAACGCGAACGGATCGGATTTCAACGGCAGATGCTGCCCGTTGGGCTCGATGATGTCGAACTTGTAGTGATCGCCGGCCTTGGCGTGCGGAATGAACAGCTCCCAATAGCCGATGCCGCGCACCCGCATCGGGTGCCGACGCCTGTTCCAGTAGTTGAAATCGCCGACCACGCTGACGCCCTTGGCGTTCGGCGCCAGCACCACGAAGGCGACGCCGTCGACGCCTTCAAGCGTCATCGGATGAGCGCCGAGCTTGTCGTAGATCCGCATATGCGTGCCTTCGCCGAGCAGATGCAGGTCGAAGTCGCTCAGCACGGGCGGAAAGCGGTAGGGGTCGTCGAGCTCGACGACGTTTTCCCCGAAGCGGGCGCGCAACTGGTAACGCGTCGAGCCGTTTGGCAGCGAGCCTGCGAACAGCCCGGATTCATGAATCCGCTTCAGCGGTGCGGTTTCGCCGTGCTCGCCGATCGCCTCGACATTAGAGGCCTCCGGCAGGAACGCGCGCACAACTTTCTGATCCCCTTCGTTGTGGAGGCCGAGATAGTGGAAGGGATCCGAATGTCTGCCTTCGAGGATCGCGTAGGCCTCGGCGGGTAACTTGGTCATGAGGCCTCGGGGGACTGTTGCGACAACATTCGGATCATACCGGTCAGCGGCACGCGTAGCCAGTCGGGCCGATAGGACAGCTCATATTCGATCTCGTAGAAAGCCTTCTCAAGCAGGAAGAAGGTTAACAGGCCCTCGGCTGCGACCGCGTCGGACGGCCAGAGACGTTGGTGGGCAATGGTTTCGCGGTAGGCGGTCAGGAATTCGCCCGTGGCCCGGTCGCGCCATGTATCGAGCGCGGCGCCGAGCCTGCCGTGATCATCGTGGGCCATCTTGCGCGCGCGCTCAAGCGCCGATGTCGCCGCATAGTCGATCGAACGGATCAGGCTGGCGACATCGCGTGCGGCGGGCGCTTTGCGACGGCGCTCGCTGATCGGGCGCCGCGGCTCGCCTTCGAAATCGGTGATGAAGATGTCGTCCTTGACGATCAGCATCTGGCCGAGATGGAAGTCGCCGTGCTGACGGATGTTGAGCCCGTCGATCCCGCGCGGCAACAAGGCCTTCAATCGTTCCGGCAGGGTCGGCTGCAACGCCAGCAGTTGGTCGACCAGCGGGCGGTCAGTCTCCTTCAATCGGTCGCGGCGTTTGCCCAGCGCATCGAAAATGCGCTCGGCACGGATCAGAATATCGCCGGTCCAGCGCTTGATATCTTCGATCCGGATTGGCTCCGGTGCGAATTCAGGAAGTTCGGAGTTGCTGGCGAGCGCAACATGCAGTTCGGCGACGCGCCGTCCGGCCTGAGAAAGATAACCGAGATAGGGGCTCTGATCACCGCCTTCGCCGGATTGTTCGCTCAACATGCGCTGCTCGTCGACGAAGCGGTCGAGATGCGACGCGGTCACGTTCCAGGCGTCGCCCTGGTTGGAGACGAAGGCGTGGACGGCGCCCACGGCGCTGTTGCTGTTGCCGTCGACCAGTTCGACGCTGCCGAGCAGCGCCGGTGTGTTGGCAAAGCCCACGACGTCGGTGAGAAAACGCCCCATCTCGATTTCCGGGTTGGGCCCGGTCTCGAGTTTGCGGTAGATCCTGACGACGTATTGGTCGTCGACCAGTGACGTCGAGTCGGGCCGCTCGGCTTCGATGGCGCGGATATGTTCGGGCTGCCGGATCGGTTTGGTGGTGAACCGGCTGGTCGGGCGGAATTCGAGCCGCAGGCCCTGTTCGCCTTCCTCGACGGTCAGCGATTGCTGCAAATTCCGCAGCAACAGTCCGATGAAGATCGGGTTGGTGGCGACGTCGAGCAGGGTGCCCTCGCGCGCGCCCTGGCGCACCGCCGCCAGCGCGTGGGCGTTGTAGCGCTCGCGGTCGAAGCGCACCCACTCGATTTGCAGCGGCATGGTATAGCGGGTGGCGACGCCGCGCTGCGTGGTCTCGAAGAAGGCCAGCCACGGCCGGTTGTCGCCGATGTCGCAGAACGGAACGGCCGAGACCAGCGTCGGCTGGATCGCCTTGGCCGATCGCTCCGGATACCAGCGGGTTCGCGCCAGATGTCCCGGCAGGACGTCGCGCTCGAACACGCCGCGTTCGCGCGCCAGCGACACCCAGGTGGCGCCGAGCGGCACCACCAGCGTCTCGAATTCTCCGACCTCGCGCGGCGTCACCGGCTCCGATTTGTCGCGTTCCTGCAGCTCGAACCAGTAGAATCCGTAAGGCGCCAGCGTGATCATGTAGGGCAGTTCGCCGATCGGCGGAAAGCGCGTGCGGCCGAGCATTTCGAGCGGAATGCGATCCTGGAAGGCCGAGAGGTCGAGTTCGGTCGCCTGCGCCGACCGCGACAGGTTGGCGACGCAGAGAATGACCTCGTCCTGGTACTGGCGTACGTAACACAGCACCGCGCGGTTTTCCGGCCGGATGAAGGTCATGGTGCCGCGCCCGAAGGCGAGCGTCGACTTGCGGACCGCGATCAGCCGTTTGGTGGCGCTGAGCAGGGAGGAGAGGCTGCGCGACTGCGCCTCGACATTGACGGACTCATAGCCGTAGACCGGGTCCATGATGGTCGGTGCGTAGAGTCGCGCCGGATCGGCGCGCGAAAATCCGCCATTGCGGTCCGGCGACCACTGCATCGGCGTCCGCACGCCGTTGCGGTCACCGAGATAGATGTTGTCGCCCATGCCGATTTCGTCGCCGTAATAGATGATCGGCGTACCCGGGAACGACAGCAGCAGCGAGTTCATCAGTTCGATCTTGCGCCGGTCGTTGTCCATCAGCGGCGCCAGCCGGCGGCGGATGCCGACATTGATGCGGGCGCGGGGGTCGTTGGCGTAGGTCGACCACAGATAATCGCGCTCGACGTCGGTGACCATTTCCAGCGTCAGTTCGTCGTGATTGCGCAGGAACAGCGCCCATTGGCAGTTGTTCGGGATGTCGGGCGTCTGGCGCAGGATGTCGGTGATCGGGAAGCGGTCTTCCTGCGCGAGCGCCATGTAGATGCGCGGCATCAGCGGGAAGTGATAGGCCATGTGGCATTCGTCGCCGCGGCCGAAATATTCCTGCACATCCTCCGGCCATTGATTGGCTTCCGCCAGCAGCACCTTGTCCCTGGAATAGGCATCGAGCTCGGCGCGCAGCTTCCTGATGATGGCGTGGGTCTCGGGCAGGTTCTCGTTGTTGGTGCCATCGCGCTCGCACAGGTAGGGGATGGCGTCGAGGCGAAAGCCGTCGACGCCGGTGTCGAGCCAGCGCTTCATCACCTGCACCAGCGCCGAGACCACGCGCGGGTTGTCGAAGTTCAGGTCGGGCTGGTGCGAGAAGAAGCGGTGCCAGTAGAACTGGCCGGCCTCGGGATCCCAGGTCCAGTTCGACTTCTCGGTGTCGGTGAAGATAATCCGCGTGCCCTGGTATTTCTGGTCGGTGTCGCTCCAGACGTACCAGTTGCGGGCGCTGGAATTCTTGTCGCTGCGGCGGGCGCGCTTGAACCAGTCGTGCTGGTCCGAGGTGTGGTTGACGACGAGTTCGGTGATGACGCGCAGGCCGCGCTTCTTGGCTTCCTGGATGAAGCGCCTGAAATCCTTCATGGTCCCGAAATCGGGATTGATGTCGCCGTAGTCGGCGATGTCATAGCCGTCGTCGCGGCCGGGCGAGGGATAGAACGGCAACAGCCACAGCGTGGTGACGCCGAGCTCCTGCAGGTAGCCCAGCTTCTCGGTCAATCCGGCAAAGTCGCCGATGCCGTCATTGTTGCTGTCGGCAAAGGCCTTGACGTGGAGCTGATAGATGATGGCATCCTTGTACCAAAGCTCCTCGGTCGCAGGGCCGGTGGCTGGCACTTCCCTTGCTTTCACGTCACCCATGTTCACGGCAAAGCGGCCGCTGTCATGCAGTGGATAGGGGCCGTCAATACGAAGGGGAACGCCGGTGTTGGAATTTTCGGCGGTTTGGGCTTTTTTGTTCACGGTGATGCCATGGCCATGGAGATGACGTCCCCGCTTCCGCTTTCGAAAGGGAGACGTTCCGGACCTAAGTAGAAAGCCGCTGGACGCGCTTTGGTTCCCTTGGAACCGCCGATGCGCCAGCGCGTTAGACACCCTCTATCTCCTTCCTGTATTTGGACAATTTCGCGACATCACCTTGATGATTGCGTTGCAAACTGCGTGCCGAATGGACCTTTTCGAAATAGCTAAAGCCCGGGGAATTCAGACCGAATTTCTGGACGGCCAGGGTCACCGCCGTGTGACGGACGAGGCGGCCCTGAAAATTGTCCTGGAATCGCTGCCGCCGCAGATGCCGGGGCCGTTGATCGGCCAGCCGGTCGTGATCCGGGCTGGGAAGTCGGCGCGGGCCGGCCTGCTGCCATCCGCCAAATTGCCGACCGCGTGGAAAATCACGGCGGGCCAGAAGGTTATCGCCAAAAACGTCGCCCCGGGCCGGGTCATCGTGTTGCCCGAGGGCCTGGCGGCGGGCGTCTACCGCCTGGAAGTCACCGATGCGGCTTCGACGACGGAAGACGTGCCGTTGATTGTGGCGCCGGCGCGGGCGTTCAGCGGCGATTTCGACCGCTGCTGGCTGCTCGCGGTCCAGCTCTACGGCGTCCGCTCCCGGCGCAACTGGGGGATCGGCGACTTCACCGACCTCCAGGGCCTGATCGAACTGGCCCATCGTCTCGGCGCCGACGGTGTCGGTCTCAATCCGCTGCATGCGTTGTTCGACGATCGCCCGGGCGATTGCAGCCCGTATTCGCCGAACAGCCGGTTGTTTCTCAACGCGCTCTATATCGACGTCGAAAAGCTGCCCGAATTCCGGCTCGAGCCCGAGACCAAAGCGGCGCTGACACGGATACGGGCGTTCGACGTGGTCGACTACGTCGCCGTGGCCGGATTGAAAGCGCAGGCCTTGCGGGCGGGCTTCGCGGCGTTCAAGGCCCATGCGATGCCGGCGCTGCAGCAGGACTTCGACCGGTTTCGCGACGAGCGCGGCACGCTGCTGTCGCGCTTCGCCTGTTTCGAGGCGCTGCGGCACGAATTTGCCGGGCCGTGGTGGGAATGGCCATCGGAATGGCGCCAACCCGACGATGCCGCCTGTGCGGACTTGCGCACCGGCGCGCGCGGGGCAGAAATCGAGTTCGTCGAATTCGTGCAGTGGACCGCCGACCGGCAACTCGGCGCCGCGAGCGATCTCGCCAAGAAGCTCGGCATGAAGGTCGGTCTCTATCTCGACGTCGCTGTCGGCGTGCAGGCCGATGGCTTCGATGCCTGGAACGAGCAGGTCGCGATCTCCCGCCATCTCGGCGTCGGCGCGCCGCCGGATCCGCTCAACACCGCCGGCCAGAGCTGGGGCCTCGCCGGCTTCAATGCTTCGGGACTGGAGCAGCAATCCTTCTCGCCGTTTGCCGAGATGCTGCGCGCCGCGATGCGGCATGCCGGCGCGATCCGGCTCGATCATGTGCTGGGCCTGAAGCGGCTCTATCTGGTGCCGCACGGTTTTGGCGCCGCCGACGGCGTCTATGTGCAGATGCCGTTCGAGGCGCTGCTGGCCGTCACCGCGCAGGAAAGCGTCGCCAATCGCTGCGTCGTGATCGGCGAGGACCTCGGCACCGTGCCGGAAGGGTTTCGCGCGGAGATGGCCGACTGGGGCATCTGGTCGTATCTGGTGATGATGTTCGAGCGCGACGACCAGGGTGCGTTCCGCGGCGTCGATCACTACTGGACCAACGCGCTGATCACCTTCAACACCCACGATCTTTCGACCTATACCGGCTGGCGCGGTTTTCACGATCTCAAGGTCAAGCGCGCACTCGGGATCGATCCCGGCGAGAGCGACGATGCGCGCTGGCATGCGCTGGCGATGCTGGATGACGTGCTGCGTCATCACGAGATTGGCGGCCACGATCTCTATTCGGTGGCGCGGTTCCTGGCGCGGACCAAATCGCGGCTGCTGGCGATCTCGCTGGAGGATCTGCTGGGGATCATCGACCAGCCGAATATTCCCGGCACCGTTCACGAACATCCGAATTGGCGGCAGCGAATTTCGGTGTCGCTGGAGCAGATTGGGTCCGCCATCGACGTCGATGCGCTTAGGGCAGCGACCAGTGAGCGGTCTCGCGCCGCGAATTGATACAGACGGTGATGCATATTGTCCTGCCGTATCGAAGATTATGGGCTGATCGGCGACTGCGAGACGGCGGCGCTGGTCGGCCGCGACGGATCGATCGACTGGCTGTGCTGGCCGGCGTTTGATTCCGACGCCTGCTTTGCCGGCTTGCTCGGCACCCACAAGCACGGCCGCTGGCTGATCACACCGGTGGGCGACATCACCGGCACGTCGCGCCGCTATTGGGGCGACACCCTGATCCTGGAAACGCGGTTTGAGACATCGGAGGGCGCGGTCGAACTGGTCGATTTCATGCCGCCGCGCGGCCATGCTTCCGATGTAGTGCGGCTGGTGCGCGGCGCGCGCGGCCGGGTGAAAATGCGGATGCAATTGGTGATCCGCTTCGGATTCGGCAGCGATATTCCCTGGGTCAAGAAGAACGAGGACGGTTCGGGACTGCTGGCGATCTGCGGGCAGGACATGGCCGTGCTGCGGACGCCGGTCGCGACCCGCGGCGAAGACCTCACGACGGTTGCCGAATTTGAAGTCGGCGAGGGCGACATCGTGCCCTTCGTGCTCACCTACGGACCCTCGCATCTGCCGGTGCCGGTGCCGATCGATCCCGCGCAGGCGTTGCAGGATACCGAAGCCTTCTGGGCCGACTGGTGCAGCCAATGTACTTACGATGGCGAACACCGCGATCTGGTGATGCGCTCGCTGATCACGTTGAAGGCGCTGACCTATGCTCCGACCGGCGGCATCGTGGCGGCGCCGACGACCTCGCTGCCGGAAAAGCTCGGCGGCGCCAGGAACTGGGACTATCGTTTTTGCTGGCTGCGCGACGCCACGTTCACGCTGCTGGCGCTAATGAACTCCGGCTACACCGGCGAGGCCTCCGCCTGGCATAACTGGCTCTTGCGCGCCGTGGCGGGTTCGCCGGCGAATATGCAAATCATGTATGGGATCAAGGGTCAGCGGCGCCTGCTGGAGTGGGAAGCGGACTGGTTGCCCGGCTATGAGGGCGCGCTGCCGGTGCGGGTCGGCAATGCCGCCCATGCGCAACTGCAGCTCGATGTCTATGGCGAGCTGATCGACGCGTTTCACCAGTCGCGGGTGGCGAAGCTCGAGCTCGACGAAGGAAGCTGGGCACTGGAATGTGCGGTGCTCGGGCATCTTGCCGAGGTCTGGGACCGGCCCGATCACGGTATCTGGGAGCGCCGCGGCGACGGCCGGCACTATGTTTCCTCGAAGGTGATGACCTGGTTGGCATTCGACCGCGGCATCAAGAGCGCGGAGCAGTTCGGCTTCAAGGCTCCGCTCGAGACGTGGCGGGGCTTGCGTAACGCCATTCATCGCGACGTCTGCGAGAAGGGCTTTGACCGCGAACTGAACTCGTTCGTCGAGTCCTACGGCTCAAAACTGCTCGACGCCAGCATCCTGATGCTGCCGTCGGTCGGCTTCCTGCCGCCTACGGATCCGCGCGTGCGCGGCACGCTGGATGCGATCGAGCGCTACATGATGCGGGACGGTTTTGTGCTGCGGCACGATCCGCGCGAAGTCTCGGCAGAGACGCAACCGATCGAAGGCGCGTTTCTGGCCTGCACGCTCTGGCTCGCGGATGCCTTCGTGCTGGCCGACGAATTCGACAAGGCGCAGACGCTGTTTGACCGGGTGGTAGCGGTCGCCAACGATCTCGGGCTGCTCGCCGAAGAGTTCGATAGCGTGGCCGGCCGCCAGACCGGAAATTTTCCGCAGGCGCTGACGCATATCGCCCTGATCAACACCGCGCACAATCTCGATGAGGCGAAACCTCCCACCGACAAACCGGCGATGCAGCGGTCGAAATAGGGGCGAGGTTACGTCATTGCGAGGAGCGAAGCGGCGAAGCAATCCATTCTTTCTTGTCGCGCTGAAATGGATTGCTTCGCTTCGCTCGGCCGCACCTCGGTCCGCCGATAGTGGTCGCGCGAGCCGGCACCGTCTTCGCCGCGACAGGCGTGGGCTGGGAAAGCCTGCTGTCAGGGGAGGACGCGGCACGGGTACCGGCTCGCGCTTGCGTGATCACACCAGATGAAAGCGGGAGGTGTGAAGTTCGGGAAGATCGCGCGCAACAAGAGCGTGTTTGGCAAGCGAAGACTTTGAGAATTCCTCGATTAATCCTTCATCCGCGCTTGATACTATCAGCGAATTTCCCAGCACCGGAAAGCGCTGTGAAATCAGCGGCTTCGATAATCTCGAAACGGTGATCGAAATCGTCGGGTGATGAGAAAAGCGTGAAGGCCGGGCAGGGAATAAACGGCGTTCCCGAATCTGTTCCGATACGAAACAGCGTGGCAGCGCTATGTGAGCTTCAGCACGGTTTCCATCGCCGCGGCAAAGCCGTCGCGCTCGTTGCTGTCGGTGACATGCGTCGCATGCTTCTTGACGTCGTCGGTGGCGTTACCCATCGCGAACGAGACGCCGCTTCTCGCGAACATCGGCAGGTCGTTCTGCATGTCGCCGATGGTGGCAACCGCAGCGGTCGATATTCCAAGCCGCTTGGCCATCGCTTCGACGAAGGTGCCCTTGTCGTGACCCGGAGGCGTGACGTCCAGGTAATAGGTCTGCGAGCGAACCGCGGTGGCCTCCGCGCCGACCGCCTGTTGCATCGCTACCTCGCAGCGCTGCAGCAGCGCGGCGTCTGAACTGGCGCCGACGATCTTGCAGGCGCCGGTCAGGTAGGGCGTGAACTCCGTCACAATGACGGCGTCGTGCTTGATCGCAAGTTTCTCATGCGAAACGTATTCGCCGTCCGGATTGCGCGTCAGCCATTGATCGTTGGTGAACAGCCAGATATCGACGCCGAATTCGGTGAGGATATCGATACTGCGCTGCGCCGTCGCCGGCGGGATCAAATGCTGTTCGATCGGCTTGAGCCCGGCGTCGACGATCGAGCTGCCGTTGAAGGCGCCGAACGGCAGCGTGATCGCCAGCGGCTCGATCAGAAAGCTCATCCCGATGGTCGGCCGGCTGGAAACGATGGTGAAGCCGATGCCAGCCTCGTGCAGCTTGGCGACCGCGCGTTTGGCGCCGTCGCTGAGGACCTTGCTCTTCGGCAGCAGGGTGCCGTCGACATCGGAAACAACGAGCGAAATGCGGGTCATGGGGCAACCAGTTCCAGTTGGCGGACAATGTCGTCGACGATTCCATCGACCGATGCGTCGATCGAAACCGTGACCGGCCGTTCGCCCGGTTGCGGCGGCTCGAGCGTCTTGAACTGGCTGTCGAGCAGCCCCGGCGGCATGAAATGCCCCTTGCGCGCGGCGAGCCGTTTCGCGATCAGGTCCTGAGTGCCGTCGAGGAAGACGATGCGGACGTCGTCGCGGCCGTGGACGAGAATGTCGCGATAGGCGCGCTTCAGCGCCGAGCAGGCGACGACGGCGCGGATGCCTGCCGCCGCGAGGCGGTCGATTTCGGCTGATATCGCGCGCAGCCACGGCCAGCGGTCCTCGTCGGTGAGCGGATGGCCCGCGCTCATCTTGGCGACATTGGCCAGCGGATGAAACAGGTCGCCGTCGACATAGCGCCAGCCCAGGCGGGCGGCGAGCTGTTCGGCAATCGTGCTCTTGCCCGAGCCGGAGACGCCCATCACCACCAGCGCGCAGGGGGTCTCACTACCCACGAAAATCCTCCGGAAGCGCCGCCTGATCGACCAGCCAGACCGTTTCGCCGATCGAGCTGGCGCGGCCGGCCGGCAAGTTCTCGCCTGCGAGCACGCGCGTCAAGATCGCGCGCTTGTCGGCGCCCGCGACCTCGAACAGCATTTCGTGGCAGGAGGCGAGCGTGGGCAAAGTGAGACTGACCCGGGGAACGAACGGCTCGACATTGGCGCGGGGCACGCCGACGACCCAGCGTGTCGTCTCCTCAACCGCGGGATATCCGGGAAACAGCGATGCGGTGTGGCCGTCGGGGCCGACGCCCATCAGTACGAGATCGAACAAGGGGTGCGCGTGATCGAGCGCATCCGCGCCATAGAACGATTTCAGCTCCGCCTCGTAAAGCGCAGCGCTGCGGTCGGGATCGGCCGGGTCGGCGGTTGAGGTCGGGATCGCATGGACGTTCGATGCCGGCGCGCACCGGTCCAGAAAAGCCGTGCACGCCATGGTCATGTTGTTGAGCGGATCGCCCGCCGGCACGAACCGTTCGTCGCCGATGAACCAGTGCACGCGGTCCCATGGGATGCGGCTTCGATAGAGATCGGTGGCGAGCAATTGATAGAGCTGCTTCGGGCTCGATCCCCCGGTCAGGCAAATCGCCACGCGGCCGCTGTTGGTGGCAATCCGGGCCAGCACGCGTTCGGCGGCGGCGGTGGCCAGCGCTGCCGGATCGGCAACTGCAATGACGCGTCGGTTGTCGTTCCCGGCCATCGGTTAACTGAGCAGCCGCCAGCTGCGGCCATCGCGTTCCACCAGTTCGTTGGCTTCCTCGGGGCCTTCGCTGCCGGGATCGTAAATCTTCAATCCCTTGGCGCCGGCCTTCTTCCAGGCGTCGAGGAACGGCTGCACCGCCTGCCAGCCGGCTTCGACGCTGTCGGCGCGCTGAAACAGGATGTTGTCGCCGATCATGCAGTCGTAGATCAGCGTCTCGTAGCCGGTCGACGGCTCGGTCTTGAAGTAATCCTTGTAGCGGAACTTCATCTCGACGCCGTCGATATTGATGTTCGGCCCCGGCACCTTGGTGTTGAACTGCAGCGCGATGCCTTCGGTCGGCTCGGTCGAAATGATCAGGTAATTCTGCGACAACCGGTCGACCGGCGTATCGCGGAACATCGCGAACGGCGCCTGCTTGAACTTGATGGCGATTTCGGTGCGCTTGACGCCGAGCGCCTTGCCGGTGCGGAGATAGAAGGGCACGCCGGCCCAGCGCCAGTTGTCGATGGTCAGCTTCAGCGCTGCATAAGTCTCCGTGGTGCTGCCGGAGGCAACATCAGGGGTCTTGCGGTAGTCGTCGATTTCGGTGTCGCCGACCCTGCCGGCGCGATACTGCCCGCGCACCGAGTTGCGCAGCGCCTCTTCCTGGCTCTGGGTCTGGATCGCCGCCAGCACCTCGGCCTTCTCCGAACGCACCGCATGGGCATCGAACTTGGCAGGCGGCTCCATCGCGACCAGCGACAGCAACTGGAACAGATGGTTCGGCACCATGTCGCGCAACGCCCCGGTCGCGTCGTAGAAGCTGCCGCGATGGCCGACGCCGAGCTTCTCGTCGACCGTGATCTGGATATGGTCGATGTGGTTGCGGTTCCAGATCGGCTCGAACATGCCGTTGGCAAAGCGCAGCACCAGGATGTTCTGGACGGTTTCCTTGCCGAGATAATGGTCGATCCGGTAGATCTGGTGTTCTTCGACCAGCTTCAGCAGTTCGCTGTTGAGCGCCTTTGCCGAGGCAAGGTCGGTGCCGAACGGCTTTTCGATCACCAGCCGCCGCCAGGAGCCGTTTTCGGCCAGCAAGCCGGTGCGGCCGAGCTCGCGGCTGATTGGCAGGAACGCATTCGGCGGTGTCGCCAGATAGAACAGCCGGTTGCCGCCGGTGTTCTGCGCACATTCGAGCTCGTCGAGCTGCTTGCTCATCGTATCGAACGAGGCCGGGTCTGTCGGATCGGCCTCGATGCAGGTCAAGCATCCGAGCAGGCGCTGGGCGATGGCATCATCCACCGCCCGGGTGGCGTATTTGTGCAGGCCTTCCATCAGGCCGTCGCGCAACTCGTCGTTCGACATGCCCTTGCGGGCGATGCCGACCACGCAGAATTTTTCCGGCAGCAGATTGTTGGCCGCGAGATTGTAGAGGGCAGGAATCACCAGCCGGTGCGCGAGATCTCCGGTGACGCCGAAGATCACGAACGAGCAGGGATCGGGTTTTGTCTGTGCCGCCTTACCGACCGCCATGCATCACGCCTTCGAGCCGGGTTTCTTCGGCGGCTCCTTGTGGCCGCCGAAGCCTGCGCGCATCGCCGAGAGGATCTTTTCCGCAAAGGTGTGATCCTTGCGCGAACGGAAGCGCGCGTAGAGCGCGGCCGTCAGCACTTCGGCCGGGACGGCTTCGTCGATCGCGGCATTGACGGTCCAGCGGCCTTCGCCGGAATCTTCCACGAAGCCGGAGTAATTATCCAGCGTCTGGTTTTCGGCGAGCGCGGATGACGTCAGGTCGAGCAGCCAGGACGGGATCACGCTGCCGCGCCGCCACACTTCGGCGATGTCGGCAATATCCAGATCGAAGCGATGCTCCGGCGGCAGCGCCTCGATATTGGCGTTCTTCAGAATGTCGAAGCCTTCGGCATAGGCCTGCATCAGGCCGTATTCGATGCCGTTGTGGATCATCTTGACGAAGTGTCCGGCGCCGACCGGGCCGGCATGAATGTAGCCCTGTTCGATGCGTGGATCGCGCTTGTCGCGGCCGGGGGTGAGCGGAATGTCGCCGATCCCCGGCGCCAGCGTCTTGAAGATCGGATCGAGCCGGTCGACGACGGGCTTGTCGCCGCCGATCATCATGCAATAGCCGCGCTCGATGCCCCAGACGCCGCCGCTGGTGCCGACGTCGAGGTAATAGAGGCCTTTTTCCTTCAGCGTCTTGCCGCGGCGGACGTCGTCCTGCCAGAACGTGTTGCCGCCGTCGATGATGACGTCGCCGGGCTGCATCAATTTTGCCAGCGCTTCGATCGTCGCCTCGGTGATCTTGCCGGCCGGCAGCATCACCCAGGCAGTGCGCGGCTTGTCGAGCTTGGCGACGAAATCTTCCAGCGAGGAGGCTCCGCTGGCGCCCTCGGCGGCGAGGCCGGCGACCGCCTTGGCGTCCTTGTCGTAGACCACGGCGGTGTGGCCGTTCTTCATCAGCCGGCGGACGATGTTGCCGCCCATCCGGCCGAGGCCGATCATGCCGAGTTGCATTCGCGTGCTTTCCTAATTGAGAGCTTCGGTGATCGCGGCGTCCAGTGCCGCCAGCGCCGGCCCGATCTCGCCCTTGAGATGGACGCGCAGCGCGCGCCGGCCGCGCTCGGTGAGCACGTCGAAATCGCCGCGCGCTTGCGCCGCCTTGATGATGCCGAAGCTCGCCTTCTGGCCGGGTACCTTCAAATCCCTGGCGTCATCGGCCGTGATCTGCAGGAACACGCCGCTGTCGGGACCGCCCTTGTAGGCCTGGCCGGTCGAATGCAGGAAGCGCGGGCCGAATTCGGCGCAGGTTGCGACGTGGCGCTCGTCGCGCACCGCAAGCCGCATCTTCTGCAAGCTGCCGATCGAGCCGGGGTTGCGCGCGATATAGGCCAGCAATGCGACATAGTCGCCGCTGCCGGAGCGCGACAGGTGAGCCTTGATCCAGGAGCCAAGGCTGCCATTGGCGCCGGCCTTGCGCAGTGCTTCGACATTGGCGTCATCGGTATAGAGATCGGCTTCCGCCGTGCTTACCACCGGCGTCTCGGCGGGCAGCTTGCCGGTCTTTTCAAATGCGCTTGTCAGTTCGCGGGTCTTGATCTTGGCGGCTTCGACGTCGGGCTGGTTGAACGGGTTGATGCCGAGCACGGCGCCTGCAACCGCGGTCGCCATTTCGAAGCGGAAGAACTCCTGGCCGAGATGGTCGATCGACTTCAAGACGATGCGGACCACGGGATGCCCGGCGGTTTCCAGCGCAGCGAGCCGGCCGTCATGCGAGGCATCGTCATCGCCTGCGACGCGAATGTCGATGAAGAAGCGGTCGTTGCCGTAGGTCTCGGGCGTGCCGAGCGCTTCGCCGTCGATCGGGATCAGGCCCTTGCCATCCTTGCCGGTGGATTCCGCAATCAACTGCTCGGCCCAGGCGCCGAAATCGGCGATCTTGCTCGACGACGAGATCGTCACCTTGTCGCGGCCTTCGAGGCCGGCAAGGCCGAGCGCCAGCCCGAGCTGTACGCCGGGGTTTTCCTGCGGCGGCACGTCAGCCCCGCAGGAGCGGACCATGGCGAGCGTATGCGCGATCAGCCTCTTGACGTCGATGCCGGCAGTCGCGGCCGGCACGAGGCCAAACGGCGACAACACGGAATAGCGCCCACCGATGCTGGGGTCGCCATGGAAGATGCGCGCGAATCCCTGCTTGGTGGCGACCTTCTCCAGCGACGAGCCGGGATCGGTGACGGCGATAAAGCGATGCCCGGCCTTCTCTTTGCCGATGGTCTTGGCGATGCGATCGAAGAAATAATCCTTCATCACGTTCGGCTCGGTGGTGCCGCCGGACTTGCTGGAGACGATGAACAGCGTGTGGGCGAGATCGACGGAGGCTTCCATCGCCCGCACCTGCGCAGGATCGGTGGAGTCGAGCACGTGCAGTTTCGGGAAACCTGATTTCCTCGGAAACGTTTCCGCCAGCACTTCGGGACCGAGGCTCGATCCGCCCATGCCGAGCACCACAGCATCCGTGAAATTCTGTCCTTTCACGCGTCGGGAAAAGTCCTCGTAGTCGGCCACGTCTGCGGCGGCCGGGCTGTTCAGCCAGCCCAGCCATTTGTTCTCGTCGTCACCGGTCCAGACCGATTTATCCTTGTGCCAGAGCTTGCGGATTTTGGCGTGCGCGCGCCAGTCCTCGGTGCTCTTCTCGACCGCCTTCTTGATGCCGTCGCCGAGCGCGAAGTGTGCTGCGTCGATACCGCCGCCGAGCGAGGCTGCGCGCTTGTGCGCGACCGCGCCATAAAGCTTGTCGGCGGCGTCGGCGAACTGCTTGACGCCGTCCTTGACCAGTTCGGCCGTGATCGCATCGAGCGAGATGCCCGACTTGTCGAGCTCTTCGAGCACGTGGCGGGCGTCGTCGATATTTTCCTCGAGGCTGTCTCTAACCTTGCCATGGTCGCGGAACGCATCGAGCGTCGCCGGCGGCACGGTGTTGACGGTGTTGGGGCCGATCAATTCCTCGACATAGAGGACGTCGCTGTAGTCCTTGTTCTTGGTGCCGGTGGAGGCCCACAGCAGCCGCTGCGGCTTTGCGCCTTTGGCCGCGAGCTTCTCCCAACGGGAGCCGGCGAACAGGCGCTTGTAATCCTGATAAGCCATCTTGGCGTTCGCAATCGCGACCTTGCCCTTGAGTGCGCTCAGCCGTTCCTTCTCGCCGGGGTCGTTGGCTTTGGCGATCTTCTCGTCGAGCTGCTTGTCGACGGACGAGTCGATACGGCTGACGAAGAACGAAGCGACGCTGGCAACATGGGAGGGATTGCCGCCCTTGGCGACGTACTTCTCGAGGCCGGCGATATAGGCCTCCGCGACCTCGCGATAGACCGCTTGCGAGAACAGCAGCGTGATGTTGATGCTGATGCCTTCGCCGATCAGGTGCTCGATCGCGGGCAGCCCTTCCGGCGTCGCCGGCACCTTCACCATCAGATTCCTGCGCTTGACGTCCTTCCACAGCCGCTTGGCCTCGACGATGGTCCCCTTGGTGTCCATCGCCAGATACGGCGAGACTTCGAGGCTGACGAAACCGTCATCGCCGTTCAATTGATCATAGACCGGGCGCAGCACGTCGGCGGCGTGCTGAATGTCCTCAATGGCGAGCGCCTCGAAGAGATCGGCGACCGGGCGGTCCCCCTTCTTCAATGCGAGGCCGATCGGGCCGTCATACTCGTCCGAACTGCCGATCGCCTTTTCGAAGATGGCGGGGTTCGAGGTCACGCCCTTGACGCCGTCGCTGTCGATCAGCGCCTTGAGGTCACCCTTGGCGACGAAGCCGCGCGCGAGGAAGTCCAGCCAGACGGCCTGACCATGATTTTCGAGTGCTTTGACGGGATTCATGATGCCTGTTCTGTTCGGTCGGTCGACTTTCGGGTTCCCGGCAGCATTTGGGTGCAGCGCGGGAAAGTCAACATTTGGTTGGGCATGTCGCCGGTTGGAAGGGCTCTATCCGGCGTGATAACGCGATAGGCGCCGGATCGATCCCCCGGGGAAGCCGATCCCCGAGCGTCGCCGCAATCCTGCACAATTTTGTGACGGCAGTGCGCCCGCAATCAGGGCCGCAGATAGAGATATCCCTGCGATTGCAGCTCGGCGATCCGGACCACGCCGCCTGTTTCGGCGGTAACGAAGCCCGGCAGCAGGTCCTTTAGTCCGACATTCTGCGATTTCATGGTGTTGCCGCAGGCGGCGAATTCGAGCCCGGCTTTGGAGAACTGGCCGACCCGCTTCGAAACATCCGGGTTGGCCGAAGCCGAATGGAATGCCCGCAAGGCCTGGCCGTGGATGACCAGCGCGATGGTGACGTTGTCGGGGCCGCCGACGCCGTCGAAATGGTTCTGGATGTTGCCGAGGACGAAATTGACCTTGTCGAGGTCGCTGAGGTGATAGACGACTTTCAGTTTGGCCGGTGCCGGCTTTTCTGTCGCGGC
Source organism: Afipia sp. GAS231 (assembly GCF_900103365.1). Classification (NCBI taxonomy): domain Bacteria; kingdom Pseudomonadati; phylum Pseudomonadota; class Alphaproteobacteria; order Hyphomicrobiales; family Nitrobacteraceae; genus Afipia; species Afipia sp. GAS231. The sequence continues at coordinate 2,205,572 of NZ_LT629703.1, read as the reverse complement.
GATGGCGCGTGAAGCGGCAAAGGCGGCACTGAGGCCCGATATCGCGCCCCACAGGATATTGCGCCGGTGCATGCTGTGCTCCCTACTTGCGCTTGAGCTCAGCGAGCTCTTTGCGATCGGTCACCAGTTCGGCGCAATCGCGCAGCTCGGTGCGATCGAGCCGGAATTTCTTGTCGTCGGCGCCGGCGCCGAGGTCTTCGGCGGTCTCTTCCGGAGCCGTATTGCGCCGCCAGATGCGAACCCGCTCGAGTTGCACCACGGCGGATTTGTCGTCCTTTGCCAGCGCCACGCCGAGGCCGCCGCCGTCGCAATCGACGCCGCAACCGAAGCGGACTTCCTGGCCGGTGTCCTCGGCAACGACGTGGCCGCAATCGCCGAACGACTCGAAATTGGTGGACCTGTTGCGGTATTTGACGCCGAGACGGAACGAATAGTTGAAGGTGCTGGCGTCGGACGGGATCTCCGCCGTCATCAGCAGCTTCATGGTCGAAACCTTCTGCTTCGGATGCTGCGCCAGGTGGGCGCTGTCGTATTTGCGGACGAAGCAGGCGTAGGACTTTTTGGCAGGCGTCACGCCGAACATCCGGCCGTCGAACGCGTCGGCGGCTGACTTGTCGATACCTTCTTCGTCGCGGCCTGCGGCCTGGGCCGTCGAGGCCGCGGCGATGGAGGCGGCGAGAACGAGAATTGTCGCGAGCGAAGCGAATTTCATGGCTGTACCGGGCATGCAGGACACATCGATACCGTCACGCGCCGGAGGCCGGCGCGACGACAGGCTGGATTGACCGATTAGTCGTGCATGGGGCCGGGGGCGTTCAATCGCCCCCGGAATTCGCCTTAACGCAGGCTGGCGTTGATCTTTTCCAGCGCCGAGGTGCCGGGGCAGAGATCACCGGCATCGAGCGTGTTGAGCGGCCGCTCGACGGTGTCGAGGTGGGCGTGCATGTCTTCCGAGTCCGGATCGACATACAGCAGCCCGGTGACCACCTGGCCCTTGGCCGCGTGTTTCTGCAGGAAGGTCATCGCCGCGAGCCGGTCGTTCGGATCGTAGTCGGCGTCGATCTTGCGCAGCGCCAGCCTTGTGCCGTCATGCTGTTCGACCACCTGCACCGAACCGGGCGCGTAATCGACGGTGATGGGGTCGCGGCCGGTGAGCACGTCGAGGCGGTTCACCGCGTCGTTGTGTTCGCGGACATAGTCAAAGCTCTTGGTCGAGCCGGCGTGGTTGTTGAAGGCGATGCAGGGGCTGATGACGTCGATGAACGACGCGCCCTTGTGGCGGATGGCCGCCGCGATCAGCGGCACCAGCTGGGTCTTGTCGCCGGAGAAGCTACGCGCCACGAAGGTGGCGCCGAGCTGCAGCGCGATCGCCACCAGATCGATGGCGTTGTCGGTGTTCATTACGCCCTTCTTCGACTTCGAGCCGCGGTCGGCGGTCGCCGAAAACTGCCCCTTGGTCAGGCCGTAGACACCGTTGTTCTCGACGATGTAGGTCATGTTGACGGCGCGGCGGATCGAATGCGCGAACTGGCCGAAGCCGATCGAGGCACTGTCGCCGTCGCCGGAGACGCCGAGATAGATCAGGTCGCGGTTGGCGAGGTTGGCGCCGGTCAGCACCGACGGCATCCGGCCGTGCACCGAGTTGAAGCCGTGCGAATTGCCGAGGAAATAGTCCGGCGTCTTCGACGAGCAGCCGATGCCGGAGATTTTTGCCACCCGATGCGGCTCGATCGAGAGTTCGTAGCAGGCCTCGATGATCGAGGCGGTGATCGAGTCGTGGCCGCAGCCGGCGCACAGCGTCGAGACCTTGCCCTCGTAATCCCGGTGGGTGTAGCCGAGATCGTTCTTCGGCAGGCCGGGATGCTGGAATTTTGGCTTGGCAATATAGGTCATGACACGGCCTTGCGGAGAGGGGTCACTTTCAGGTGGTCCTGGTGATCGCCGATCGAATTGGCGATGAAGCGCGCGGTGATCGGCGTGCCGTCATAGTGCAGGATCGGCACCAGCCGCACCGGATCGATGCCGTTCTCGTTGACGATCAACGAGCGAAGCTGGCCGTCGCGGTTCTGCTCGACCACATAGACGAAGTCGTGATCGGCGATGAAGCTCGCGACGCTGGAGTGGAACGGGAAGGCGCGGATCCGCATGCGGTCGAGCTGGTGCCCGCGCGCTTCCAGAAGCCCGATTGCCTCGTCCATCGCCGGCGCGGTCGAGCCGAAATAGATCACGCCGTATTTAGTCGGCTTGGCGGCGTTGGCCTGCAACGGCCGCGGCACCATGTCCTGTGCGGTCTCGAACTTGCGCACCAGCCGCTGCATGTTGTCGGCGTAGACGGCGCCTTCTTCCGAATAGCGCGCGTAACGGTCGCGCGAGGTGCCGCGGGTAAAGAACGAGCCCTTGGTCGGATGCGTACCCGGATAGGTGCGGTAGGGAATGCCGTCGCCGTCGACGTCGAGATAGCGGCCGAAGTCGCGGCCGGGTTCGTCGAGCATCTCGGCGGTCATCACCTTGCCGCGGTCGTATTGCCGTGCGTCGTCCCACTTCAGCGGGCGGCACAGCCGGTGGTTCATGCCGATGTCGAGATCGAGCATCACGAAGATCATGGTCTGCAGCCGTTCGGCAAGGTCGAACGATTGCGCGGCGAATTCAAACGCCTCGGCGGGATCTTCCGGGAACAGCAGGATGTGCTTGGTGTCGCCGTGCGAAGCGTAAGCACAGGCGATGATATCGCATTGCTGGGTCCGCGTCGGCATGCCGGTCGAGGGACCGGCGCGCTGAATGTTCATGATCACGGCCGGAATTTCCGCGAAGTAGGAAAGCCCGATGAATTCCGTCATCAAGGAAATGCCCGGACCGGAGGTGGCGGTGAAGGCCCGCGCGCCGTTCCAGGAGGCGCCGATCACGATGCCGATCGAGGCCAGTTCGTCTTCGCCCTGAACGATCGCGTATTTCGCCTTGCCGGTCTCGGGGTCGTGCCGCAGCTTCTTGCAGTGGCTGGTAAAAGCCTCCGCCACCGACGACGACGGCGTGATCGGATACCAGGCGCAGACGGTAGCGCCGCCGTAGACGGCGCCAAGGGCTGCCGCGCTGTTGCCTTCCATGAAGATGCGGTCGCCGACCTTGTCGGCCTTCTTGACCCGCAGCCCGATCGGGCATTTCAGGTTCTGCAGCGCCCAGTCGCGGCCGAGCGCCAGCGCGTGGACGTTGGAGGACAAGAGCTTTTCCTTGCCCTTGTACTGCTCGCCGAACAGTTGCTCGACCAGCTTCGGATCCATGTCGAGCAGGGCGCAGAGCGCACCGAGGTAGATGATGTTCTTGAACAACTGGCGCTGGCGCGGATCGGTATAGGTCGAGTTGGTGATCGCCGTCAGCGGCACGCCGATCACGGTGATATCCGCGCGGAATTTCGACGTCGGCATCGGCTTGGTCGAATCGTAGAACAGGTAACCGCCGGGCTCGATCGAGGCGACGTCCTTGTCCCAGGTCTGCGGGTTCATCGCCACCATCAGGTCGATGCCGCCGCCGCGGGCGCCGAGATGGCCGGCTTCGGTCACCCGCACCTCGTACCAGGTCGGAAGGCCCTGGATGTTGGAGGGGAAGATGTTGCGTGGGCTAACCGGCACGCCGTGGCGCAGGATCGCGCGCGCGAACAATTCGTTGGCGCTCGCCGAACCCGAACCGTTGACGTTGGCGAAGCGGACGACGAAATCGTTTACGCTGCTGATCGGGCTTTGGACTGACATGATGTTCCCGCGTGAGTCATATCGATGAGGTATTTCTTCATGTCCCAGGCCCCGGTGGGACAACGCTCGGCGCACAGCCCGCAATGCAGGCAGACGTCTTCGTCCTTGACCATGACGCGCCCGGTCTTGAGCCCGTCGGCGACATAGAGCGCCTGGTCGTGGTGCGGCGAGGGCGCCTTCAGCCGCGCCCGCAGGTCCTCTTCCTCGCCGTTATCGGTGAAGGAAATGCAATCCATCGGGCAGATGTCGACGCAGGCGTCGCATTCGATGCAGGCCGGCGCCGAGAACACCGTCTGGATGTCGCAGTTCAGGCAGCGCTGCGCTTCGCCCAGCGCCAGCTTGACGTCATAGCCGAGCTCGACCTCGGTGCGGATGTCTTTCAGCGCGATCACCTTGTCGCGATGCGGCACCTTGTAGCGATGGTCGACCGAGACGTCGTTGTCGTAGCTCCACTCGTGGATGCCCATCTTCTGCGACGAGATATGCACCTCGGGAAGCGGACGCTCCTTGATGTCTTCACCGGACAGCATCTTGTGGATCGACAGCGCGGCGTCATGGCCGTGCGCGACCGCCCATATGATGTTCTTCGGACCGAACGCCGCGTCGCCGCCGAAAAACACTTTTGGATTGGTCGAGGCGAAGGTGGTCTGATCGACCTGCGGCATGTTCCACTTGTCGAACTCGATGCCGCAGTCGCGCTCGATCCAGGGGAAGGCGTTCTCCTGGCCGACCGCGACCAGCACATCGTCGCATTCGATGGTCTCGTCCGGCTCGCCCGAGGGCACCAGGTTGCGACGGCCCTTGGCGTCGAATTCGGCCTTCACCTTCTGGAAGGTGACGCCGGTGAGCTTGCCGTTGTCATGCGTGAAGCCGATCGGCACCATGTAGTTGAGGATCGGAATATCCTCGTGGAGCGCGTCTTCCTTCTCCCACGGCGAGGCCTTCATTTCCTCGAAGCCGGAACGGACGACGACCTTGACCTGTTCGCCGCCGAGGCGGCGCGCGGTGCGGCAGCAGTCCATCGCGGTGTTGCCGCCGCCGAGCACGATGACGCGCTTGCCGATCTTCTCGACATGGCCGAACGATACCGAAGCCAGCCATTCGATGCCGACAAAGATGTTGGCGGCGGCTTCCTGGCGGCCGGGAATCTCGAGCTCGCGGCCGCGCGGCGCGCCGGAGCCGACGAAGATGGCGTCGTAATTTTCAGCCAACAGCTTCTTCAGGCTGTCGATGCGATGGCCACCCTTGAACTCGACACCGAGGTTGAGGACGTAATCGGTTTCCTCGTCGATCACCTGGTCAGGCAGCCGGAATTTCGGAATCTGGCTGCGCATCATGCCGCCGGCCTTGGGATCGGCATCGAACACGGTGCAGTGATAGCCGAGCGGCGCGAGGTCGCGGGCGACGGTGAGCGAGGCGGGACCGCCGCCGACCAGCGCGATGCGCTTGCCGTTCTTCGCCAGCGGCGTCGGCATGCGATGCTTGACGTCGTCCTTGAAGTCGGCGGCGACGCGCTTGAGGCGGCAGATCGCAACCGGCGTTTCCTCGACGCGGCCGCGGCGACATGCCGGTTCGCACGGGCGATCGCAGGTGCGTCCCAGAATTCCGGGAAACACATTCGATTTCCAGTTGATCATATAGGCGTCGCTATAACGCCCCTCTGCGATCAACCGGATGTATTCGGGAACTGGCGTGTGTGCGGGGCAGGCCCATTGGCAATCGACCACTTTGTGAAAGTAGTCCGGCGCCGAGATGTCAGTCGGTTTCATTCCTACCTTATCCGCGCAAAACGATCGACACGCGGCCTTATTTTGCCTGCGAACGCTCAAGTGCGTTCTTGTGGTTTTTGAATTGGATCATAAGCTTATCTTATTAGAGCCATTCCATAGCGTGCACAAAGGCAATTTTGCGCGATCTTCAGCTTTCGATAGCTGCCGCATACGTGAGCGGTAATGATGCAGTGCACATGTTGCGCCGCATCCTGAAATGATCGGAATTAGCGTCCCAAATCGTTCTTCGCGAGATCGAACAGCAGTTTGTAGATGCCGCTGGATACCGTCTGCGATTTGAACGCGGCAAAGCGCGCCGTCGCCGCCGGAACTGCGTTCACGTCGGTGGCATCGATCAGCACGAACCAGTCGCCGGCGCCGGGGGAGGATGCGGACGGATTGTCGGTGAGCGGTTTTGACAGCGCGGGATCGTTCTCCAAGAGGTGCATGGAGATGATCCCGTCGGGTTTTGTGGGGTCGAAGTGCTCCCGCAGCGCCGCGCGCAATTGTTCTTCGCCGCTGGAAGCAGGGCGCAGGCGGATGATGCCGAGCACGGCACCCCGGCCAACGCCGCGGCTGATGGTGATGCGCGCCACGCCGCGGATCATGTCCTTGAAGCGGGCGATGTTGGCCTTCGACCACGCGGTCTGGTTGGCCAGCGCGGTGCGGTAGGCCGGGCTGTCCAGCACCTCAAAAGTTTCGGTGGAATAGAGGCTGAGATATTTCGGATTGCCGTCATGCGCGACATAGCGCCGCGCTTCGAGGAAGCCAGGGATCGCGACGCGCTCTTCGAGATGTTCGCGGTCGTACCAGCGATTGAACTCGGTCTCATCGGCGGCATCGACATTCATCGACGTCAGCAGCATGCCTTTTCCGGCGATCGGCATTTCTAGATTCCCTTATCGCGTAATTCTGGACGCCATGTCCGCGATCGATTTCATCACGGCGTCGCGGACGCCGGGATCGTAGAGCGTGTGGCCGGCGCCTTCGACGACGCGAATTTCGGCCTCGCGCCATACCGCGCCCAGCGCATACGAAGTCGCGGGCGGGCACAGCAGATCGTAGCGACCCTGCACGATGATGCCGGGAATGCCGCCGAGTCTGCCGGCCTCGTTCATCAACTGGTCCGGCAGCATGAAACTGTTGTTGGCGAAATAATGCGCTTCCATGAACGGCGTCGCCGGCAAAGCGCGCGAGGAAACGAGCGCCGGCAGATCGAGCCGGCTGCGCTTGGGCGCATGTTCGGACAGAATGCCCTCGGTCTGTCCCCAGGCCCGGGCCGCGGGGCCGTACACGGCCGGATCGGGATCGAGGATGCGGCGGAAATAGGCCTCGATCGGATGTGCGCGATCTTCCGGCGGCAGCACGCTGATGAAGTCCTCGTAGAGGCCGGGATAGAAGCGCGGCAGCACGTTGAGAAAGCCGTTCTCGATTTCCTGCATGGTGCCGAGGAAGGTGGCGCGCAGCACGATGCCACTGACGCGCTCCGGATGAGCTTGCGCATAGGCCAGCGCCAGGGTCGCGCCCCAGGAGCCGCCGATCACCATCCAGCGTTCGAAACCGAACTTTTCGCGGATCGCTTCCATATCCGCGATCAGATGTTGCAGCGTGTTGGCGTCGCGGCTGTTCTTGGGACGGCTGCGGCCGGCGCCGCGCTGGTCGAACAGCACCGCATGAAAGCGTTCGGGATCGAACAGCCGGCGATGATCGGGCTGGCAGCCGCTGCCGGGCCCGCCATGCAGGTAGATCGCGGGAACGCCGCCGAGCCGGCCGACGCTCTCGACATAGATCTCGTGGCCATCGCTGACGGACAGATGTTCCGAGGTCAGCGGCGCAAATGGATCGGCACGTTGTGCGGATTTTCTGGCGTCGGCGTCAGGCGCCATGCTCGCCTTCCGTCTCCAGCGTGCCGCCGGCGAAATTGCGATAGAGGAAGCGGTTATGGTCGGCGGCGGCCTCGGAGGCGGCGGCTCTGAAGATCTGCTCGTGCATCGGCGACAGCGTGCAGGCCGGATCGGTGTTGCCGGCATCGCCGGTCAGCGCAAAGGCCTGGCAGCGGCAACCGCCGAAATCGATCTCCTTGAATTCGCAGCTCTGGCACGGCTCGGGCATCCAGCCGGTGCCGCGATAGCGGTTGAAGGCCTCGGAATTCTGCCAGATCCAGGCGATCGAATGATTTGATCGTACTGACTCGAATTCCAGCCCGGTGATCGACTCCGCGGCATGGCACGGCAACACCTTGCCGGCGGGCGAAATGTTGAAGAATTGCCGGCCCCAGCCGCCCATGCATTTCTTCGGCCGCAGCGCGTAATAGTCCGGCACCACGTAATCGATCGCGAGAGTGCCCTTCAGCCGCATGGCGGCTTCCTCGACGATCCGGCTGGTTTCCTCGATCTGTTCCAGCGTCGGCATCAGCGCGGCGCGGTTCTTCAAGGCCCAGCCGTAATACTGCACATTGGCCACTTCCAGGCGGTCGGCATCGAGATCGACCGCCATCTGGATGATGTCGGTGAGCTGATGCAGGTTCTGCCGGTGCATGACCGCATTGACCGTCAGCGGCAGTTCGAGTTCGCGCGTCCATTTCGCGGCCTCGATCTTCTTCGCATGCGCGTTCTTCAGGCCGGCGACGCGGTCGGCCACTGTGGGCTCGTTGCCCTGAAAGCTGATCTGCACATGGCACAATCCGGCATCGGCCAGTGCCGAAAGTTTTTCCCTGGTCAGCATCACCGCCGACGTTATCAGGTTGCTGTAGAGCCCGACATCGGTCGCATGCTGCACCAGCTCGACGATATCCTTGCGCGCGGTCGGCTCGCCGCCGGAAAAATGAATCTGCAGCACGCCGATTTCGGCGAGCTCGGTGAGGACCTTCTTCCACTCGTCGGTCGTGAGTTCGGTGCTGCCGCGGTCGAGCTCGACCGGGTTGGAGCAGTAGGGGCACTGCAGCGGGCAGCGGTGCGTCAGTTCGGCCAGCACCGCCAGCGGAATGCCAAAGGTCTCTGCAGTCGAACGCCGCGATTCCAGGATCGCAAGCCCGTCATGGGGCGCGGCCGCTTTGTTGCCGTCGGCGATCAGGTCATTCATGACGTCTTCTCGCGCGCTTCGGTGAGAAAACCCTTGTCGGCGAGGTCCTGCAACATCCCGACGACGTCGGTGGCGATCGCGTCGCGCGGGGCGGCGTATTTCGCAGCGAGCTGGTCGACCATGTCAGCGACGCTGCGGACGCCGTCGCAGAGCTGCAGCACCTCGACCGCGATCTCGTCCGGCGCCAGCACCCGTTCGGGCGCGAGGATCACCCAGACCTGCCGCGTCTCATCGAATTTCAGCCGGGCGTGCCGCGGCAATTTCGGCCGGCTCGCCTCGCTGACGCTGATGTTGCGGCTTGCCATCTGTTGTCATGTCCATTTTGGCACGAACGCGCCGGGCGGAATGTGGCCCTCGACATAGGCATGATACAGCGCGTCGAGCTGAACCCATAGCACATTGGTCTTGAAGATCAGCGCATTGCAGACCGCCTCACGCTCTTTGGGCGTGTTGGCATGCTGCCTGACATAGTCCAGCGCAAAATTGGCGTCGCGCGGGGCCTGGGTCAGGCGGCGGCTGAAATAGCTCATGATATCAGGGTTGACGAAAGTGTAGTGCTGCAGCATGCCGGAAATGCGCTCTTCGTGCAGGTTCGGCGCAAACAGCTCCGTCAGCGAAGAGGCGATCGCCTCGAGCGGCGTCTTGTCGCGGCAAAAGTGCACATAGGCCTCCACCGCGAAACGCGTCGCCGGCAAAATGCCTTCGGTCGATTCCACATAGGCGCTGTCGAGGCCGAGACCTTCGGTGAGCTTGAGCCAGCGATCGATGCCGCCTTCATTGCCGGGATCGCCGTCGTGGTCCTCGATCCGGTGCCGCCATTCGATCCGGGTGGCGCGGTCGCGGAACCGGGAGATCACCATCGCATCCTTGAGCGGGATCGTGCTCTGGTAATAGTAACGGTTCAGCGCCCAGGCCTGAACCTGGCCCTGGTTAAGCTTGCCGCCGTGCAGCAGCCGATGGAACGGATGCAGGTTGTGATAGCGCACAGCCCCGATGTGGCGGAGCATCGCTTCCAGTTCCTCGGCACTGTTGAGTGTAATGCCCTTGCCGATCGACAGCGCGGTCATTCCAGGCGCGGTCATTTCAGGTTTCGCGACGACGTTCACAGCGTGATCTCCATTCCGTCGGCGGGGATGTGCCAGCCCGCTTGTTCTGCGGCCTTGCGCTCGTCCGAGCCGTGCAGCAGGGCCGGGTTCGAATTGTTGATATGCAAAAACATCTTCCGGCCGATGTCGAGGCCGGCGAGGCTTTCGATCGCGCCGTGAGCGCCCGACATCGAGATATGGCCCATGCCCTGTCCCGTCTTGTTGCCCAGTCCCGCCACGATCAACTCGTCGTCCCGCCAAACGGTGCCGTCGAAGAAGACCAGGGCGGCGCCTGATAGCCTCGACTTGAGGTCGTCGGTCACCCGGGCGCAGGCGGCAAGGAAATAGAAGTACTTGCCGCTCGACTTGTCCAGAATCCGCAAGCCCAGCGTGTCGCCCGCGCCGTCGCGGCCGGCCGGATGCGCCTTGCCTTCGAGATACCAGGCGCCCTTGCCGGGAACTTCGAACGGGAGAACCTCGATGCCGGACGGCGAACCGTCGGGCAGGGCGGGTTCGAACGCGCTGTCCACCTCGATTCCCTGGCGGCGGACGTTCTTCTCGTTCAGTACATTAAAGATGCTGTTGGACTTCAGAATCGCAAGCACCCGCTCGTGCGCATAGAGGGTAAAAGGTGAGCCTTCGCGCATCGACAACAGCCCGGTGATCGCATCGATCTCGCCGTTGGTCAGGATGACGCCCGCGATCGGGCTGTGGCGGAGCTGTCCGGCTTTGGGATGAAGCTGCGGCGTCGCGGTCAGTTGCTGGCGCAGGTCGGGCGAGGCGTTGATCAGAAACCAGTGCGCGCCGTCGGCGGTGACGGCGATCGAGGCCTGGGTGCTCTGCAATTCCGGATGTTCGGTTCGCGCGGTCCGGCAGACCGGACATCCGCAATTCCACTGCGGAACGCCGCCACCTGCCGCGGCGCCCAGGACGACGACCCGAAGCATGATCCGTCTCCCGGGGATACCAGGATCTGCCGTTACAGATTCTGGCGTTACAAAACGTGACGCTACGAAGCCTGGTTTAAACGCGACGCGGTGGACACCGGCTCAGGACACAATTCCACGATCGGGAAAATGTCCGGCCCGGAGGTCCACCGGCGTGAGATCGGAAGTGAGCTACCGCTTACTTGCGGGTCGCGCACATATACATGTTGATTTCCATGCCGACCGATACTTCGACGATTTTTGGTGCTTTCCAGGCCATTTGGCGCTCCTTTTGATACCGGACGAACTCCGCCCTCGGAGATAAGGTACTGCGGATCGAAAAGTTCGCCAGTTAAATCTTTTGCGTGAAACCCTGGCGTGTTTATGCTGCACTGCGAAGCAGCCTCACGCAGTTGTGCGCCGTTCCGGCTCAAAACGGCGCGGGATCAAGCATTTCGCGGTTGTTCGCGCCCCCGCGAATGACGATTTTGCCGAGGACGATTTGCGAGACGGGGCGCTGCCGGCTCCGGATAAAGAACTTGTGAGAATGGTGGCCTCCGGTTGCGTGGTTGCCGATGGAGCCAGGTTTGCGCCGATGCCACGCTATTTTTTCAATACCCGTATCGGCGATGAGCTGATTTCCGATCCCGATGGTGAAGTCCTCAAAGACCCCGACCGCGCCTGGGAAATGGCACGTGCCATGATTCGGGAATTGCTGCGGACCGAGGGGGCCGACGGCGCGCTGTTGAACGCCATCATCGAGGTGACCGACGACGAAGGCGAGATCGTGCTGGAGTTTCCGTTCTCGGAAGCGGTGCTGCTCGATAGTCCTGATAGTCCGATCACCAAGCATTAATTCACTGTGACTTGTCATTCCGGGGGGCGTGCGTAGCACGAACCTCAGATGTGCAATTGCACATCGGGGAAGGTCGAGAGTCCCCGGGGTGCAATTGCACCCCTGAGGTCTGGTCCTTCGGACCATCCCGGAGTGACTTGCAAGCCTACATCCTACGCCCCAGTCTATTCCGGCCGCGCAACCTTGCTTTGCGAGCAATGTTTCCGATTGCAAATGTACGGACAAATGTCGGAGACTGCAGTCGGGAAAGCCACCGGCGCCGACATCGGAAATGCCTGCGCGAGGAAAACGGTTTCCGCCAAGGGAGAAACTCATGAAGAGCTATTCGTCGGCATCGCGCAGCCTTTTGCTGGCCGGTGCTTTTTTCGGTGCATTCACACTAAGCGCCGTCGCCCAGCAGCCCGCCGCCGCCCCGGCGGCCGGTGCCGCGCCGGCGGCCGCGCCCGCCCCACTACCGCCGGGCTCGCCGCTGATCGGCCGTCCGGACAATGAAGCCGCCGCCAAGCTCGCGCCGGTGGCGCCGCCGCCGCTCCCGGCCGCGCCGGACAAGCTGCCGACCGCGAAGCTCAAGCTGCCGCCCGGATTCAACATCGAGGTCTATGCCGCCGGCATGGCGAACGCGCGTTCGCTGGCGCTTGGCAGCAAGGGCACAGTGTTTGTCGGCAGCCGCCTCGTCGACAAGGTCTATGGCATCGAGAACAAGGACGGCAAGCGATCGGTCAAGGTGATTGCCTCGGGCCTCTATCGTCCGAACGGCGTCGCGTTCAAGGACGGTACGCTCTACATCGCCGAACTGTCGAAGGTCTCCAAGATCGACAAGGTCGAGGACAATCTGGACAGCCCGCCGAAGCCTGTCGTGATCTACGACAAGCTGCCCAAGGACGAAGCCCATGGCTGGAAGTTCATCGCCATCGGTCCGGACAACAAGCTCTATGTTCCGGTCGGACAGCCCGGCAACGTTGTGCTGCATGACGAGGACCATGGCCAGATCCGCCGCATGAATCTCGATGGCACGGGCGCCGAGGTCTACGTGCGCGGCGTGCGCAACACGGTTGGCTTCGACTGGAATCCCGAGAACAAGCAGATGTACTTCACCGACAACGGCCGCGACTGGCTGTCGGAGACGGTGCCGGAAGACGAACTCAACCGCGTCACCAAGGCCGGTGAACATTTCGGTGCGCCCTACTGTCTGCAGGGCAACATCATCGATCAGGAACTCGGCTGGGGCAAAGACTGCAAGGACTACACCGCGCCGGTCGGACTGTTGGGTCCGCACGTCGCAGCCCTCGGCATGCGGTTCTATACCGGCGACATGTTCCCGAAATCCTACAAGAATGCGATCATCATCGCGCGCCACGGCTCGTGGAATAAATCGAAAAAGCAGGGTGGCGACGTCGTCGTCGTCAAGCTGAACAAGGACGGTACCCTAAAGTCGATGGAGCCGCTCATCACCGGCTTTCTCGAAGACAACAAGTATCTCGGCCGCCCGGTCGACGTGATGCAGCTGAAGGACGGCTCGATCCTGGTCTCCGACGACTGGAACGGCGCCGTCTATCGCGTCACCTACGGCAAGCAGAAAGTGGCCGGACATTAGGTCGTCAAAAGGCCGTCATTGCGAGCGAAGCGAAAAGTGTTGGTCATTCCGGGACGATGCGAAGCATCGAACCCGGAATCTCGAGATTCCGGGTCTGGTGCTAACGCACCATCCCGGAATGACGAAGAGCCGGGAATGCTCAATGCGTAAAACAACTCTGGCTCTGATACTGGCCTCCATCACCTTTTCCGCAAGCGCCGAGACGCTCGAAGAGCGCTTCGTCACGTGCCAGGGCTGTCACGGCGAAAAAGGCCAGTCCGAGATCGAAAACACGCCCTCGCTCGGCGGCCAGCAGGCGCCCTATGCGTTGATCCAGCTCTTCATGTTTCGCGAGAAGCTGCGCACCTTCGAGCCGATGAACGACATGGCGAAGGCGCTGACCGACGACGATCTCCGCAACTTTTCCGATTTCATCGCCAAGATGCCGAACCCTGCGCCTCCCGCCGACGCCGGCGAGCCGGCGCGGATGCAGCGCGGCCAGGCGCTGACGAAGCAATACCTCTGCAACACCTGCCACAACGGCGATTTTTCCGGCAAGGAAAACGTCCCCCGCATCGCCAACCAGCGCGAGGACTACCTCGCCAAGACGCTTGGCGAGTACAAGGACAACAGCCGTCACGGCTATGACGGCTCCATGGCCGATGTCATGGGGTCGGTCACCAAAGAGCAGATCGTCGATCTCGCTTATTATATCGCGCGCGTGCGCTGAAACCTCGCTTTAGCCCCGCGCCTGCGCGGGGCGCGAGGGAGAACGGCCCCCGCTGGCGCTGCCCTGCCGTCGGCGCTACAAGAAGGCCGTCAAACGGGGTTTTACATGCACGATATCTGGCGTCTGTCGGCCACAGATCTGGCCGCCTTGATCAAATCGAAAAAGGTCTCGGCCGCGGAGGCGGCACAGGCCGCACTGGACCGGCTGGATGCCGTCAATCCAAAACTCAACGCCGTCGTCGACCACAGACCGGCGGAAGTCCTGGCGCAGGCTGCTGCCATCGACGCTGCGATCGGGCGGGATGAGGACGTCGGACCGCTCGCGGGGGTTCCCGTCACGGTAAAGGTCAATATCGACCAGCAAGGCTTTGCCACCACCAACGGGCTGAAGCTGCAGCGCGACACCATTGCGAAGAGCAACAGCCCAGTGATCGACAATCTGCGCAAATCGGGTGCGGTCATCCTCGGCCGCACCAACTGCCCGGCCTTTTCCTATCGCTGGTTCACCACCAATCTGGTCCACGGCGACACCAAAAATCCGCGCGATCCCGGCATCACGCCGGGCGGCTCGTCCGGAGGTGCTGCGTCCGCGGTCGCGGCCGGCATCGGGCATATTGCGCATGGCACCGATATCGCCGGATCGATCCGTTATCCGGCTTACGCCTGCGGCGTGCACGGCTTGCGGCCGACGCTCGGCCGTATCCCGGCGTTCAACGCGGCCTTGCCTGAACGCCCGATCGGTCCGCAGATGTGCGCGGTATCCGGCCCGCTTGCGCGCACCATCGGCGATATCAGAATCGCGCTGGCGGCGATGTCGCCCAGGGACGCGCGCGATCCCTGGTGGGTGCCGGCGCCGTTAGAGGGGCCGCCGATGCCGAAGCGCGTTGCGCTGTGCCTCAACCCTGACGGTCTCAATCCCGTTCCGGAAGTGACGGCCGCGGTCGCGGATGCCGCCAGGCGGCTGGAACGCGCGGGATGGACGGTGGAAGAAATATCAAACACGCCACCGCTGCGCGAGGCCGCCGAGATCAATACCAAACTGTGGCTCGGCGACGGCTATGAGGCGCAACTGGAAATGGCCGAGCGCGAGGGCGATCCCGGCGCATTGGCTTGCCTGCGCGGCAACCGATCGAAAGTGTTTCCGTTCGATGGCGCGGCGCTGTCGAAAGCGTTGACGCGGCGCTTGACGTTGATCCGGGAATGGCTGGCGCTGTTCGAGCAATATGCCGTGTTGCTGATGCCGGTGTCCGGCGAACTGCCGTTCCCCGATCAGCTGGACCGCAAGGATGAGGCGTCGTTTGCCCGGGTCTGGCATGCGCAGATGCCGCAAATCGGCATTCCCCTGATGGGCCTGCCCGGGCTAACGGTATCGACCGGGCTGGTGGGACGGATTCCTGTCGGCGTTCAAATCGTCTCCGGCCGCTTTCGCGAGGATCTCTGTCTCGCGGCAGGCGAGGCGATCGAAGCCGGTGGTACGCCGTCGGCGGCGATCGACCCGGCCGGCTAACAGCCGGCCACAACAAAGAGAGCACGATGCCAGGCATTTATGATTTTGCGGCGCAGTCGCTTGCGGGCGAGGACGTTCCGCTCAGGCGATTCGAGGGGCAGGTGCTCCTGATCGTCAATACCGCCAGCGCCTGCGGTTTCACGCCGCAATACAAGGGCCTGCAGGCGCTGCAGGAGGCGCTCGGGCCGCGCGGCTTTTCAGTGCTCGGGTTTCCCTGCAACCAGTTCGGCGCGCAGGAACCGGGCGACGCCAGCCAGATAGGGCAGTTTTGCGAAAGCAAATATGCGGTGACGTTTCCGATGTTCGCCAAGATCGACGTCAACGGCTCCGGCGCGCATCCGCTGTATCAATATCTTCGGGCCGAAAAATCCGGCCTGCTCGGTTCGTCGATCAAATGGAATTTCACCAAATTCCTGGTCGACCGCACTGGCAAGGTGGTGGGGCGCTACGCGCCGACCGCGACGCCCGAGGCAATACGAAAAGACATCGAGGCTCTCCTGTGAACGAAGCGAGCAAAACCATGAGCGACCAATTTCCCGACCGTCTCTCGGTCAATCCAAGTAGCCCCTATTACAACGAAGAGATCCTGGCGCGCGACGTCGGCATTCGCTTCAAGGGCGTCGAAAAGACCAATGTCGAGGAATATTGCATCAGCGAGGGCTGGGTGCGCGTCACTGCTGGCAATGCCAAGGACCGCTTCGGCAACCCGCTGACCATCAAGGTTCACGGTCCGGTCGAGCCGTATTTCCGCGACAAGGCGGCAAGCTGAATGGAGCAAGCGACCTCATAGAGACTCGTCATGCCCGGGCTTGTCCCGGGCATCCACGTCTTGACGGCGTCGCAGCAGGAAGACGTGGATGGCCGGGTCAAGCCCGGCCATGACGGCGAGATAAACCGATTTACTGAAAGCCAACCACCATGTCCGTCCGCATCGTCGATGTCTGCGAAATCACAAAACCGATCTCCTCGCCGATCCGTAACGCCTATATCGACTTCACCAAGATGACGACGAGTCTCGTCGCAGTGGTCACCGACGTCGTGCGCGACGGCAAGCGGGTGGTCGGCTACGGCTTCAATTCCAACGGCCGCTACGGCCAGGGCGGACTGATCCGCGAGCGCTTTGCGCCACGGCTGAAGGAGGCCGATCCCAAATCCTTGCTCGATGCGGATGGCGGCAATCTCGATCCGGACAAGGTCTGGTCGGCCCTGATGTCGAACGAGAAGCCGGGCGGCCATGGCGAGCGCTCGGTTGCGGTCGGCACCATCGACATGGCGGTGTGGGATGCGGTGGCGAAGATCGCCGGCAAGCCGTTGTTTCGTTTGCTGGCCGACCGACACGGCCTCACGGCTAATCCGCGCGTGTTCGTCTATGCGGCCGGCGGCTATTACTATCCGGGCAAGGACCTGTCGGCGCTGCGAGCGGAGATGCGCGGCTATCTCGATCGCGGCTACAATGTCGTCAAGATGAAGATCGGCGGCGCGCCGATCTCAGAAGACGCTGTTCGCATCGAGGCGGTGCTGAAGGAGATCGGCAAGGAAGCGCAGCTTGCCGTCGATGCCAACGGTCGGTTCGACCTCGAGACCGGGATCGCCTACGCCAAAATGCTGCGGGACTATCCGTTGTTCTGGTACGAGGAGGTCGGCGATCCGCTCGACTTTGCGCTGCAGGCGGCGCTGGCGGAATTCTATCCCGGCCCGATGGCAACCGGCGAAAACCTGTTCAGCCATCAGGATGCGCGCAATCTCATCCGTTACGGCGGCATGCGGCCGGACCGGGACTGGCTGCAATTCGACTGCGCGCTGTCCTACGGGCTGTGCGAATATCAGCGCACGCTCGCGGTGCTGAAGACCCATGGCTGGTCGGCGAGCCGCTGCATCCCGCATGGCGGCCACCAGATGTCGCTCAATATCGCGGCCGGCCTCGGGCTCGGCGGCAATGAGAGCTATCCCGACCTGTTCCAGCCGTATGGCGGCTTTCCCGACGGCGTGCGGGTCGAGAACGGCCATATCACCATGCCGGATCTGCCGGGCATCGGCTTCGAGGGCAAATCCGATCTCTACCAGGAGATGAAGGCGCTCGCGGCGTGAGGCAGGGCGACCCGAGCCACGCAGAAAGCCTGGATTGCTTCGTCACGGAGCCTGTCATCGGGCATGCATTCGCGCGACCCGTTGGCTTCTCGCAATGACGAGACCTACGACAGCAGATCAATCCTCGGACAGCAGCCCTCTGTCGATGGCGGCTTGCCGGTTCCTGAAAATCGCCATCGCGGTCTTCATCCGCAGAAAGCCGAATTTGGCGTATAGCGGCTCACGGCCGGCGACCGAATAGAGAATGATCTTCGCGTGGGATTGCGATTGGGCCATCAGCCGTTCGATAATCTGCTTTCCCAGACCGATGCCTTGATGACTGGGCAACCCGGCAATGTCGCACAGGTAGGCGCAATCGCGTCCGTCAGCCAGAACCCGGCCGGCGCCCACAAGCCGGCCTTCTTCACGGGCAAAGCAGCAGAACATGCTGTTGCCGAAAACCACCTGCAGATCGCCGGCGTTCTTGTTTCCAAGTGGTGCTGCCCGATACAGCGCCTCAAGCTCGTGCCAGTCGACATCGGCGCGGCTGTCGCTCCACACAATCGTCATCGCGACCTCGATTGCGCGGTTCAGGACAGCCGCATATCCAATAGCCGTCGACCTTCGGTCTTCAGCAGTTTCTTCACCGCGCTCGAAGCGGCGATCTCGCCCTGGTTGGCATAGGCCTCGTGGTTCTTCTCGATATCGTCGAGGCGATAGAGATAGTTGACCATGATGCCTGCGGATTCGCGCAGGCCCTTCGGCGAGAGATCGCCGAGCCAGTCGATCTTCTCAAGCCGCGCGCCGTTGCCGATATGGAAGCGCGCCACCGAATCGATCACGCGGCCCTTCGACGTCCGCGCTTTCAGGAAATAATGCGCCGCCAGCGGCTCCAGCACGCCACGCAGTTGCGCGGTCAGCTCGGCGTTCTCGTGCCAGTCCGGTTTGTCGAGGTTTTCCAGCAGTGTCCGTTCCTCGTCCGTCACCGGAACGTCCTCGGCCTGCTTCAGCCAGGTCATGAAGCCCGGCACCGGCGACAGCGTGATGAAGGTATCGAGCTTGGGTAATTCGCGGCGCAATTCCTCGACCACCTGCTTGATCAGAAAACTGCCGAACGAAATGCCGCCAAGGCCCTTCTGGGTGTTGGAGATCGAATAGAACACGGCGGTGCGTGCGCGCTCGACCGGCACCAGCGGCCGCTCGGCGGCCAGCAATGGCGCGATCGCGGTCGGGATCGCTTCCGTCAGCGCGACCTCGACGAAGATCAAGGGTTCGTCGGAAAGCTGGGGGTGGAAGAAGGCGTAACAGCGCCGGTCGATCGGATCGATGCGGCGGCGCAGGTCGTTCCAGTCGCGGATTTCGTGCACCGCTTCGTAACGGATGATCTGTTCCAGAATATTCGCCGGCGTCGACCAGTCTATCCTGCGCAGCACGAGGAACCCCCTGTTGAACCAGGACGACAGCAGATGCACGACATCGCGGTCGAGCGCCGCCAGATCCTTGTTGCCCTTCATCAGCGACAGCAGGTCGGCGCGCATGGAGACCAGTTCGCTGGTGCCGCCGGGCGCCCGGTTGAGCCGCCGGATCAGTTCCTGGCGCCGCGGCTCGGACGCAAAGTGCAGATCGCTGGCGTCGTCGTCGCTCGGCTGCGCGCGCCAGCTCTCGATCGCCTGCGACAGCTTTTCGCGATCCGGGCCGAAGTCACGGGCCAGCGCCGCAAAGAACGACTGCCGTCCGGCGGCGTCGAGTTCGTGGTAGCCGTCGAATACGTCGCGGGCGATGGCGATGCCGGAGGCCTCGCCGCGGCCCGACAGCAGCGCCTCACACAGCTCCAGCAGTTCGGAAGCGTCCGGGCGGCCGTTGGAAGAGCCGCCGCGCCGCAGCAGCGTGCGGCCGCGTTCGGAAATCGTCGAGAGAAGATCGGAGAAAAAGGCGTTGGCCATGGGGCGGTCTGATCCGGCGGTTTAGCTGACGATGCTACACGTGATTTGGGGTTCTGCCGACCCGAATCAAGCGCATGGATCGCACGGAAATATGTCATTGCCGACGAAGGTCGAGTTTTAAGGTCTAAAGACGAGGGATCCAGCCTGGCCGGCTCAGCAGGTATTCGACCATTCGCGGAGGAATGCTCAAAGCTTTGGCTATTTCGAGCTCATCCTTCGGCAGTCCGGCAAGGATCGATGCCTCGCTGTTGCTCCGGACTTTGGCAAGCCACTCCGGATCGACCACCACAGCGCGTCCGACGGCAACCAGGTCGGCTCCCAGGTTGATCGCCCCTTCGGCATCGACGCACGTCTTGATCCCGCCGCTTGCCATGACCGCGCTACGACCCGCGATGACGCGGGCAAATGCCGTGATCGGATTCTCTGCCGGAGTAGAGACCTTCTCGACCGGACCACTATAGACCCGGGTCTCTCCCGTTGGTCGGCTCAGCCGGTAGTCATCGAGCGAAACGGAGATGTAGTCGAGATTCAACCTGGCAAGTTCGTCGCAAAGCAGTTTGGCGTCCTCAACCGTGTAACCATCCGCCTCGGCCTCGAATGGCGTCACGCGAAACCCGGCGATCAGCTTTGGACCGAGCGCGTCGCGAACGGCCTGCGCGACAGCGAGAGGGAAGTTCATGCGCTTTGAAAGCGTGCCTCCCCAATTATCAGTGCGATGATTGGCCCGAGGCGAAAAAAACTGATGAACGGCGTAGTGGTTGGCTCCGTGGATCTCGACGCCGTCGAAACCGGCTTTTCGAGCAAGCGAAGCAGCCTCTCGAAAGCTTGCAATCAGGTTTTCCACTTCATCTGATGTCATCGCCCTCGGCGTCTTGGCGCCTGGCCGCAACGATGCAACCGCAGAAGGCGCGCGCAGAACTTGTTCACCAATCAACTCGGGCTTTGCGATGCGGCCACCGTCATAAATCTGCAGGATCGCAAGACCTCCTGCAGCACGCATCGCTTCCGCGAGCCGGTGGAGACTGGACAAATGTCCGTCATGGGCCGCACCTATTCCCTGCCAGGAGCGGCCGCCCTCTTCGACGTAAGCGGCGGAAGAAATGGTAGCTCCAAATCCGCTGGCAGAGCGTCGCCGGACGAATTCGACTTCGTTTTCGGGAGACGTCCCGTCTTCACGGGAAGAATCGGTCGTTAACGGCGCAATGACAAATCGATTTGCGATCTCTCGTCCGCAGTTGAACCGAAGAGGGGTCCAAACAACCATCGATCAAACCTCCGATATTCCCTGAGCCGGGCGGCCTCGTGTGGAAGCGCATTCGCTGCACGCCCAAACTATACCTTGTCCGCGAACTCGGTCGGCGTCTTGCCGGTCACCTGCCGGAAGGCATGGGAAAACGCCGGGACGCTGGCGTAACCGAGGTCGGAGGCGAGCTGCTTGACCGAGAGGTTGACGTCGGTCGAGAGTTTTTCGATCGCGGCGGCGATGCGGGCGCGCTGGCACCAGCTCTTGAAGCTCAGTTGGGTCTCGGCCGCGAACAGCCGAGACAGTGTCCGCGCCGAGGTGCCGACCTCACGCGCCAGCGTCTCGATCTCGTGGTCGCCGGTCAGGTCCGCCAGCACGATGTCGGCGGCGCGGCGGCAGCGCGGCTCGTGCGGCAGCGGGATGAAGGTCGCGGAATCCTCGGCCTGATGTAATTCCAGCATCGCCAGCCGGATGAGGAGGGCGGTACGCTCGGGCGTGGTGTGATCGTCGAACAGCGCCAGGATCGCCTGATGCAGCAGCGGCGATACCCGCACCACGAATTCGGCGTCCAGGCTGGCGCTGCGTTGCTCGCGCTTCAGCCACGCGAGGTCGAAATACAGCGTCCGCATTTCGATATCGGCCAGCACATCGATGGCATGGGCGAGCTGCGCCGGCACCCAGACCGCGCGATCCGGCGGCACCAGCCAGCGGCCTTTCGGGGTGGTCACCTGCATGGTGCCACGGGCGGCATACACCAGTTGGGCTTCGCGGTGCATATGGGTGTCGAGGCGAATGCCTTTTTGGTAGGTGTTGGCGATCATGTGGATGCCGTCGCCGGTCGAGATGCGGCGTCCGAGTATGGCGGCAATTGGCTTTTCGGCGATATTCATTGGCGACATCTCGTCAGGACAACCCCGTATAACCTATTTCAGAACAATGCGGGACCAGAGGATTCGCCCCCATGAACAGCCCGAGCCGGGTGATCGGCTTCGTCAATGCGGCCCATTTCATCGACCACTACGCGATGCTGATCTTTGCCGCCGCGGTGATCGTAATGGGTCCGGCGCTCGGCATGGCCTATTCGGAACTGCTGCCTTACGCCACCCCGGGCTTTATTGCCTTTGGCGCCGGCTCGCTGATAACAGGCTGGCTCGGCGACCGCTGGAGCCGCCGCCACATGATGGTGATCTTCTTTGCCGGCATCGGCGCCTCGATGATCGCGGTCGGCTTCGTGCAGACGCCGCTGCAGCTCGGCGCGGCCTTGCTGTCGATCGGCCTTTTTGCCTCGATCTACCATCCGGTCGGCACCGCCATGATCGTGTCCTATGCCGACAAGCTCGGCCGCGAGATGGGGCTGAACGGGGTCTGGGGCAATCTCGGGGTGGCGTCGTCGGCGCTGGTCACCGGCGTGGTCGGGCAATATCTCGGCTGGCGCTGGGCCTTCATCGTCCCCGGCATCGTCACCATCCTGATCGGCATCGCCTTCGCACAGATGGTGGTCCACGAGGATCGTTCCGGCTTCAAGCAGGCCGCGGCCCAAGCGCGCGTCGCCAAAGAGGACATGTGGCGGGTGTTGCTGGCCTTGCTGATCGTCGTGATCGCGATATCGACCACGTTCAACGCCATCACGGTGGCCATGCCAAAACTGTTCGCGGAACGGCTCGCCGGCATGACCAACAGCCCGGCGCTGCTGGGCCTGATCGCGGCCGGTGTCTACGTGTTCGGCGCCATGACGCAATACACCATCGGCAAACTGATCGACCGCCACTCGCTGAAGTCAGTGATGCTGCCGCTGTCGTTCATGCTGGCGCCGTTCATGTATTTTGCAGCGACCTTGTCGAACCTGCCGCTGATCATTGCTTCCATCGGCATCGTGATGGGCGCGTTCGGGCAGGTCACCGTCAACGACGCCATGGTCGGCAAATATACCAGCGAGGAATGGCGCTCTCGAGCCTATTCGGTGCGTTACTTTATCGGCTTTACCGCGGCGGGCGCGTCCGTCGGCCTCGTTGCCTGGTTGTACGAGCGGGGCGGCTTCGTTACCATGCTGCAGGCGTTCGGTGCGCTGTGCCTGCTGGTGATCGTGGCCGCTGTTATTCTGCCGCAGGAGATCAAGGTGCCGGCGGCGCGGACCGCGCCCTGAGGGCGCGCGCAAGCCCTGCCAGACTTTCGGATGTGCAAGATCTTGGGCTGTGACGAAGCGGTGACATGTTGCGACGCAATATAGCTGTGTCCGGGCCAATCGGAAGATGCACCTTGACCATCGCCCCCCTCCTTGTGTGAGGTGAGGGCATGAACCGATTCCGGATTGTCCTGCTCGTCCTCGCGGTGTGCGCGCCTTCGCTGGCGTCGGCGCAGCAGGCGATGAAATATGAAGAGGCCGCTACCCTGCTGGGGGCCAGTTGCGGCAAGGACATCGACGACAACTGCCGCGGCGTCAATTTGGACCCAACGCGCCTGAAGGAATGCCTCAACCGCAACGTGGACGTGGTGTCGGCCAAATGCCAGGCCGATTCCACCCGCGCCTTTTCGGCCATCCAGCAGCGTATCACCGCGCGTATCACCCTGATGAAGCTGTGCAACTGGGAAATGAACCATCTGTGCAGCGAGGCCAAAGCCGATCCCGCCAAGGGCCTGCAATGCCTGCTCGACTCGACCAAGAAGGCGACCGGCAACTGCAACAAGGCGATCGCAGCGGCGGGGTATCGCTGATGCGCTCGGCAAAAAAGTTGCGCGAGTTCGGTCTGTTGCTGGGGGCGCTGGCGATGTTCGCCGTCCCCGGCTACGCCCAGACGGCGATACCGGCCGCCGACATCATCGACAAGCTGGCCGCAACCGATGGCACTGCGCCTGACATCGACGTTGCCGCGTTGAAGCAGCAGGCCGCCGATCGGGTCAAGGCCAAGGCCGATGCACAGCAGGTCAAGCGGCCGCTGATCGCCCCCCAGCTGACGAAGCTGACGCAGGTTCGCTTCGACGTGTTGTTCGATCCGGACTCATCGCTGATCAGGCCGGGATCCTACGGCATGATCGGCAGTCTTGCCGACGCGCTCGCGGATCCGAAGTTGCGGCCCTACAAGTTCCTGATCGTCGATCACACCGAGTCCGGTGGCAGGCGCGACGCCAATCTGACGCTGAGCCAGCGGCGCGCCGACTCGATCCGGGACGTGCTGGTCTCGACCTTCAAGATCTCCAACAAGCGCCTGGTCGCGCTCGGCCTCGGTGAAGAGCAGCTGCAGGATTCCAATAAGCCGGCGTCGCCGGTCAATGCCCGGGTGCAGATCATCGCGTTCGGACAGCCCGATGCCGTGGAGCCGAAGCCGGCGACCCCGGCCGCCGCGGCCAAAAAGGGCGCCGCACCGGCCAAGAAGAAGCGCTGATTATCCGGCGCGGATAAAACGCTGAAGGCCCGGCATCAACAACGGGCCAGGGGAGACGTGCCCGATGTACCATCCATCCTTGCCGGCGATGGCCGGCCTCATTCTGGGAATTGCTGCGATGACAACGATGCCGGCGAGCGCCGATGCCTTGAAAGACGAGATGGCGCCGACCGGCAAGCTGCGGGTCGCGATCGCGATCAGCCCGGCCGGCGGCGCCTTCTGGTCGACCAAAACCGAGTCCGGCGGCTATGCCGGCGTGCCGGTCGACCTGGGTAAGGAAATGGCGGCGCAGCTCGGCGTTCCCGTCGAATATGTCGTGCACAACAATTCCGGGCAGATCACCGACTCGGCGTCGAACAAGACCTGGGACGTCACCTTCCTGCCGAAGGACCCGGAGCGCGAAGGCAAGATGTCGTTCGGGCCGATCTACGAGGTTGCGGACGCCACCTACATCGTCAAGCCGAACTCGGCGGTGACGAATTTCGCGACGCTCGATCAGCCCGGCGTCAAGGTCGCCGCGGTCAACAACACCACCACCATGCGCGGTGCGATCGCGCATCTGAAGAACGCCAAGGTCACGGGCTACCAGACCTATGACGAAATCTTCGGCCTGCTCAGCAAGGGTGAGATCGACGCGTTCGCGCTGTCGCGCGACCAGCTCAATGCGATGGCGAAGAAGATTCCGGGTACGAAGGTGCTGGAC
Source organism: Afipia sp. GAS231 (assembly GCF_900103365.1). Taxonomy (NCBI): domain Bacteria; kingdom Pseudomonadati; phylum Pseudomonadota; class Alphaproteobacteria; order Hyphomicrobiales; family Nitrobacteraceae; genus Afipia; species Afipia sp. GAS231. The sequence goes on along the minus strand of NZ_LT629703.1, from coordinate 2,180,967 downwards.
GAGACCTTCAAGCAGACCGTGACGGCCGTGGCGGTACCACCGAATCATCCGGAGTCGCTGGCGTTCGCGGCCAAATTCCTGACTGAGGCGATTTCGAACGGCACGCTGCGCAAGGCCTATGACAACAACGGTCTGAAGGACGCGCCGATCCGTACCCAGACCCGGTGAGCGGCGCTCGCTGATAATGTTGCTACGAACGCAAAGCTCGCGCCTTGCGCCGGCTTTTGCCGCGCACGCCAACATCTGTGCATATGCACAAATTGAGGGCATGTCGTGACACCGCTGCATTTGGGGCAGTCGCGTCGATTTCAAAAAAATCCTGATATTATAGTGCCTTACCTCGAATTCGGGGTTGGCACATCGATTGCTTAAATGATCCTCAGTCAATGACGACTGCCGTTTGGATTGCCGAGGCCAGCGTTGGTCAGGTGCAGGGATCGGGCGACCTCGCTGAGGCGCCTGGAGCAGTCGTCGGGGCCACTCCACAAAGCTTGTGCATCTCTGTTTTGATCGGGCGTGAGCGTGCCGCCAGCGGTGCTGTCAGCGGAAGCCCTGTGCTTCTGCCGATGGCGCCACTTCCGGCTCTCGCGCGAGGACGGCCTAGCTTTTACATCGGCGCGGCCAGCGTGATGGCCGGCGTTTTTTCAATACTTTCTGCCACACAAGGGGAACTGGAATGGCCTATCTCGCGCCTTCGGAATTCGTCACCAAGATGGTCGATGCCGGAGAATCCAAAATCTTCATGTCGACACGCGACACCATCATCCGCGCCTATATGGCCGGCGCCATCCTCGCGCTGGCGGCGTGGTTCGCCGTGACGATCAACGTCAACACGGGCCAGCCGATCGTCGGCGCACTGTTGTTTCCGGTCGGCTTCTGCATGCTCTACCTCTTGGGCTTCGATCTCCTGACCGGCGTGTTCGTGCTCTCGCCACTGGCGCTGCTCGACAAACGCCCGGGTGTCACACTCGGCGGCGTTCTGCGAAACTGGGGCCTCGTGTTCATCGGCAATTTTGCAGGCGCTCTCACGGTGGCCTTCATGATGGCCTTCGTGACGACGTTCGGCTTCACGCAGGAGCCCGACAAGGTAGGTGCTGCGATCGGAAACATCGGCGAGGGCCGAACGCTGGGCTATGCGGCGCATGGTGCGGCCGGTATGGCGACGCTGTTCATCCGCGGCATGCTGTGCAACTGGATGGTGTCCACCGGCGTCGTCGGCGCCATGATCTCCACCACGGTCCCCGGCAAGGTGATCGCGATGTGGATGCCGATCCTGGTGTTCTTCTACATGGTGTTCGAGCATTCCGTCGTGAACATGTTCCTGTTCCCGTCGGGTCTGATGCTGCATGCCAAGTTTTCCATCCTGGACTACTTCATCTGGAATGAGATTCCGACCGTGCTCGGCAACCTGGTCGGCGGCCTCGCCTTCACCGGATTGACCCTCTACACCACCCACGTCCTGACGCAGCCGAAGCGCGGCCAGGCCTGATCGGCGATTGACTGGAGGGGGTCTCGACCGTTTAGTTGAGGCCCCGCTCCCTGGTCGTGCAGATGCCGCGTGAACTGAAAATATCGGTCGGGCAACATTCTGACAAAGGTCGCAAGGAGACCAATCAGGATTTTCACGGCGTTCTGATTCCGGACGAGCCGTTGCTCAGCCTGAAGGGTATCGCCATCGTGCTGGCGGATGGCATCTCCAGCAGCAATGTCAGCCGGATCGCGGCCGAGTCCGCGGTCAAGGGATTTTTGACCGACTATTACTGCACGTCGGAATCCTGGTCGGTGCGGACGTCGGCGCAGCGCGTGCTGGAGGCGACCAATTCCTGGCTGCACTCGCAGACGCGACGCAGCCAGTATTCCTATGACAAGGATCGCGGCTACGTCTGCACATTAAGCGCAATGGTCATCAAGTCGACCACGGCGCACCTGTTTCACGTCGGCGATTCCAGGATCTATCGGGTTTCCGGCAATACGCTGGAACAGCTGACCGAAGACCATCGCGTCGTCATCTCGTCGGAGCAGAGCTATCTCGGGCGGGCGCTGGGGGTGAATTCCCAGATCGAAATCGACTATCTGACGTCTAAGGTCGAGAAGGGCGACACTTTCGTGCTGGTGACCGACGGCATCTACGAGCATGTCGGCGAGCGCGTGATCGCGCGGGTGGTCAAGGACGGCGCCGATGATCTCGACCAGGCCGCGAAGGCCGTCGTCGAACTGGCCTATGAACTCGGCAGCAAGGACAACCTTACCGTCCAGATCGTCCGTATCGACGAAGTGCCTGACGGTGCCGCCCGCGAAGTGTTCGGCCAGGCGCATGAGTTGCCGCTGCCGCCGCTATTGGAAGCGCGGGCGGTTTTCGACGGTTACCGGATCATTCGCGAACTGCACGCCTCGAGCCGAAGCCACATCTATCTCGCCGTCGACATCGAAACCGATGCGATCGTGACCATCAAGATTCCCTCGATCGACCTGCGCGACGATCCCGCTTATCTGAAGCGCTTCATGATGGAGGAATGGGTGGCGCGGCGGATCGACAGCCCGCATGTGCTAAAACCCTGTCCGCCGCAGCGCCGGCGCAACTTCCTTTATGTCGTCACCGAATTCATCGACGGGCAGACGCTGACCCAGTGGATGATCGACAATCCGAAACCAGGCCTGGAAACCGTGCGCGGCATCGTCGAGCAGATCGCCAAGGGCCTGCGCGCCTTCCACCGCAAGGAAATGCTGCACCAGGACATCCGGCCCGACAACATCATGATCGACGCGACAGGCACCGTGAAGATCATCGATTTCGGGTCGACCAAAATCACCGGCGTCGTCGAGGCCGCACCCTCCGGAAACCGCAACGACATCCTGGGCACGCAGCAATATACCGCGCCGGAATATTTCCTGGGCGCGCCGGCCACGTCGCGCTCCGACCTGTTTTCGCTCGGCGTCATCACCTATCAGATGCTGACGGGGAAACTGCCCTACGGCGCGCAGATCGCACGCGCACGAACGCGCGCGCAGTTCGGCAAGCTGGTCTATGGCCCGGCCTCGCACGGCAGCCGCGACATCCCGGAGTGGATCGACGGCGCGCTGGAGAAGGCCGTGCATCCCAATCCCGCCAAGCGCTACGACAGCCTGTCGGAATTTTTGTTCGACCTGCGTCACCCCAATGCCAATTATCTCTCGACGTCATCGACGCCGCTGATCGAGCGCAACCCGCTATTGTTCTGGAAGAGCACGACCACCGTGCTCGCGCTCGCGGTCATCCTGCTGCTGGCGCTCCAGCACTTCGGGCATCGCTGATTGCTTGCGCGGTGCCTCTCGTAGACCCTGACGTTGGTGTGCTGCAAATGACACACCGTATATGTCCGGTGATGTCAGCTGTTGATCGTGCGCGGACATTTATCCGGCTCGCTCCAGCCATGTTGCCGACCCAATCTTTGTCTTAGACCACGAGAACCAAAACACTGTGCGAGGACCACTCTGGTTCCCGCAACGGTTCCGTCGCCAACGTTGGCGCGGATCCGCAAGAAATTGGCACGAGCTCGTCAACGCCTCCGCGTTGGGTCGACCATTTCTTTTGCGGCATCTGGAACCGAACGTCACAAAATCAATCGAGGAGTTACGATGTTGTTCCGCGCGAGCGCCGCGATTTGCGGCGCTGTAGTTACGTTTGCCGTTTTTGCTGCCGCCGCTCGAGGTCAAGGCGCGACAGTTCATTCGAACGCCGTCGTCGATGAGGCTTGTGGCGATGCGCTCGTTGGCGCGGCATCCACGTACAATCCATTCCAGCCCGGAACGCGGGAAGGTGGTCCGGAGACGGCCTCCGGCGAGCGCTATGATCCCTCTGCCTGGACGGCTGCCATCAAAACCAGCCTGCGTGAAAAATTTGGTGGCGTGCAATTTGGCGAGAGGCCGAAGTACGCCCTCGTTGAGGCTGTCGGCAAGAAAGTCATCGTCAAGATAAACGATGTCGGCCCGCTCATGCCCGGCCGCATCATCGATCTCAATGCGCGGACGATGCGTCATTTCGATCCGAGCATGGAGATCGGCGTCATTCACGACGTAAAAGTCATGCCGCTTCTCGGCGACTACTGGGTACCCGGACCCGTCGGCTGAACGAAGCCATGGAATAAAAAATTGGATGTTGCGCTCGCTCTGGTCGAATATCGCACCTGGCTGACATCGGGCGATGGCGTCCGACGTTGCTTCCGAGGTTGACCGGACGCCGGCGGCGCAAATGAGGGTTGGCTAGACGCCCTAATCCGTCGCGCCCACAATCGGGTCCATGCCATGTCCGCAACCCGGATTGATGCGAGCGGTCACAGCAGCTACAGGTACTCTCCAACGATACAAAAGCCGGATGCGAGAGTTTGACCAGCGAGCGTAGGATCCTCCTTTGGATGTGCCTCCTCGTTGGTGTGAACCAGCTCGGGTTCGGCGCGATGGTGCCGTCGCTGCCGCTTTACGCGAGTTCGTTCGGTGTTTCGGCTTCGGCCATCGGACTTGCCGTCGCCGCCTATGGTTTGGCGCGTTTTCTGGCGGTGTTGCCTGGAGGGCAACTGGCGGACCGCTGGGGCCGTCGGCCCGTGCTCGCCATCGGCGGCCTGATTTCGGCGGTCGGAAGTTTCTGGTGCGCCGAAGCGCATAGTTTTGTCGAATTCATCCTGGCGCGAGGTGTTGCGGGCGCCGGCGCCGGCATCATTCTGACGATTGGCCAGATCGTGCTCGCCGATATCAGTCCGCCCGACCGGCGCGGGCGCAACATCGCGACGTATCAGGCCGCGTTTCTTTTCGGCTTTGGCGTCGGACCTTTTCCGGGTGGACTGCTGGCCGCTACCCACGGCCTTGCCGCGCCGTTTTTGATGACGGGGGTTGCAAGTCTTCTGACGACGGTGATCGCCTGGTTTCTGGTCAGCGAGACCCGGCCCGCCAGGGCGGGCGCGGTCGCTTCCGGCAAGGCCGCCGAGATTCCCTTCGTCTGGCAGATGCTGGGGTTGTTGTCGCATCGCGGCTTTCTTCTCGTCAGCCTGATCTCGCTGATGAACGCCGTCGTGCGCACAGGTGGGCTGTTTGCACTCATCCCGCTACTTGCCACGACCACGCTTGGCCTTTCGGTCAGCGAGATCGGCTTCGCCATGATGGTGTCCGGCATATTCGGCCTTGTCGCCGCTTATCCGGCCGGCTGGCTCGCCGACCGCATCGGTCGGAAGGCGGTCATCGTCCCGTCTACGGTACTGACGGGGATGTCGATGGTCCTGTTCTGCTACGCCCCTTCGTATGCGTGGTTTATTGCGGCCTCCATTGTCTGGAGCGTTGCGGCCTCCATCAGCAGCTCCGCGCCGGCGGCCTATGTCGTCGATACCGCCCCAGCCGGAATGAATGCTTCCGCAATGACGGCATTCCGGATGACGGCGGATGCGGGGTATGTCATTGGGCCGCCGGGACTAGGCTTGCTGGCTGACATCACCAGTTCGACGGTCGCCATTATCTCGGCATCCGTCGTTCTGGTCTCTCTCGGCGCCATCTTTGCCGTCACGTCCCCGGAAAAACGCAGTGTGGCGCAGCCCTGATTTCCTAATTCGTCGCGCCCGCAATCGGGTCCATGCCGCTCTTGACCAGTTCTGCGCGGGCCGCGGGCGAAGCGAGGAAATTGATCAGCGCCTTGCCGGCGTCGGGCTCTTTGGAAACGCTGGCGATCCCGGCCGAAAACACCGTGATCTGCTGCAGCTCGGCCGGCAGCGGGCCGATGATGTCGATGCCTTCGACCGGCTTCAGCTCGCTGATCTGCTGGAAGCCGAGTTCGGCGTCGCCATGCGCCACGATCTCGCCGACCGGGGTTGCCGGAATCTTTCGGGCCTTGTCCTTCATGGCGTCGAGAATGCCGAGCTTGGCGAACATCTCGGTCGAGACATAGACGCCGCTGGCGCTGTCGGAATAGGCGATGGTTTTCGCCGCCAGCAGCGCGCGCTTGACCGCGTCCGCCGACGAGATGTCCGGTCGGGGCGCGCCGGATTTCACGGCAACGCCGATCGGCGACCTGACCAGATCGACCGTGCTATCGGCGACAACCTTGCCCTTCTTGACGAGGTCGCCGAGCGCGTAGCCGACCATGATCAGCACGTCGGCCGGTTCGCCGCGCTCCAGCCGCACCGGGATCGCATTGGCGGTCGTGCCCATTGACGGCCCGTAGGCGGTCAGCACCTTGTGGCCGGTGGCGCGCTCGAATTCGGGAATCAGCGCCTTGTAGGCCGCGGTCATGCCGCCCGAGATCATCACCCGGACCTCGGCGGCAGAGGCAGCGCCGCTCAGCAGAAGGGCGCTGAAGAGGCCGAGCGCGAAAGCGCGAAAAGCAATCGAAAGCCGCATGACAAATCCTCCCGGGACGACTCTTGAGCGGTCGGCCTCGGGAGGGTTTTAGCGCGTGAGGGGAAGAGGGGCTACCTCAAATGCCGTCATTGCGAGCGAAGCGAAGCAATCCAGACTTTTGTCGTGGCTTCTGGATTGCTTCGTCGCTTTGCTCCTCGCAATGACGTGGAGAAAGGCGCGACGCGTTGCGCTCACGAATTCACATGCACGAAATCCCGCAGCAGCGGATAGATCTCGTTGTTCCAGCGTTTGCCCGAGAACACGCCGTAATGGCCGACGCCGGCCTGCATGTGGTGCACCCGGCGATAGGCGCGCACGCCGGTGCAGAGGTCCTGTGCTGCCAGCGTCTGGCCGATCGAGCAGATATCGTCCTTCTCGCCTTCCACCGTCATCAGGCCCATGCGCTTGATTGCGGCCGGGTTCACCGGCCGTCCGCGATGCACGAGCTTGCCTTGCGGCAGCAGATGCTCCTGAAATACGTCGCGCACGGTCTCGATGTAAAACTCCGCCGGCAGGTCCATCACGGCGAAATATTCGTCGTAGAAGGTCTTGATGACGTCGGCCTTGTCCTTCTCGCCCTTGGCGAGATGATTGGCGAGATCCATGTGCTGCTTGATGTGGCGCTCGAGGTTCATCGATACGAAGGCGGTAAGCTGCACGAAGCCGGGATAGACCTGGCGGAACGCGCCCTTGCATTGCAGCGGCACGTAATTGATCAGGTTCTCCTCGAACCACTTGATCGGCTTGCTCTTGGCGAAACCGTTGACCTTGGTCGGCTGAATCCGCGTGTCGATCGGGCCGGCCATCAGGGTCAGCGTCGCTGGTCGGGCGGGGTGGTTGTCCTCCGACATGACCGCGGCTGCGGCCAGCGCCGAAACCGAGGGCTGGCAGATCGCCACCATGTGCGAGCGCGGCCCCATCTTGTCGAGGAACGTGATCAGGTGATCGGTGTAGTCCTCGAGGCCGAACCGGCCCGCGCCAACCGGAATGTCGCGCGGATTGTGCCAGTCGGTGATGTAGACATCGTGGTCCTGCAGCAGCGTCTTCAAGGTGCCGCGCAGCAGCGTCGCGAAATGGCCGGACATCGGCGCCACCAGCAACAGTTTCGGCTGCTCCGGTGAATTTTCCTTCTTGAAGCGCAGCAGCGAGCCGAACGGCGTCGAGTACGTGACTTCCTCGGTGACCTCCAGCTCCTGGTTGCCAACCAGCACCTTGTCGATGCCGTAGGCCGGCCGCGCATAGGTCAGCGACGTCCGCGAGATCAGCTCCAGCGCCGAGGCAAGCCGGCCGAACGCTCTGTCGGAAACGCCTTGCGGCACCAGATTGAGATATTTCAGCGCCGCTCCGGCCCCGGTCCGCCATGGCGCCGTGAGGTCCATGTGGTTCTGATAGGCTTGGTACATCATTGACATCATACAAATCCGCCCCTGTCCTTGGTGCCATGCAATATCGAAGCCAGAGTGGGTTCCACCGCCCCTTAAACTGGCACGTGGCTTGCTGCGTAGAACGCCGGACGCACAGGTCTTGGGCGGCGGCGCAGCCGGCCGATCGGACCCGTGCAGAGGGCGTTCAGGGTTGAGGAAAAGGCCAGATGGCGAAAACGACACTGACTATCTCCAGCAAGAACTATTCGTCATGGTCGCTGCGCGGCTGGCTGCTGACGAAGTTTTCCGGACTGGAGTTCGAGGAGGTCGTGACCGCCCCTGACGATGCGTCGGCGCGCGCCGAAATCCTGTTGCTGTCGTCGTCGATCCTGGTGCCGTGCCTGCGCCATGAGGGCGCCACCATCTGGGATACGCTGGCGATCGCGGCCTATCTCAGCGAGATCAAGCCGGACGCCGGCCTGTTGCCGCCGGATCGCATCCATCGCGCCCATTGCTGGTCGATTTGCGGTGAAATCCATTCCGGCTTCACGACGCTACGCGCCTCGCTGCCGGTCAATCTCAAGGGCCATTTCCCGGGCTTCAAGATCTGGTCGCGGGCGCAGGCCGACATCGACCGGGTCTGCACCATCTGGCGCGAATGCCTCGCCGAATCGGGTGGCCCGTTCCTGTTCGGCGAGCGCGGCATGGCGGACGCCATGTACGCCCCCGTCGTCACCCGCTTCATGACCTACGACGTGAAGCTCGAGCCGAAACTCGCGGCCTACGCCAAGACCATCATGGCCATGCCCGAGATGGTCGAGTGGATCGAAGCCGCCAAGGCAGAGCCCGCCGACATCGAAGAACTCGAGGTCGAATATTAGGCAGGTTCCGCGGCGCGTTGCCCGTTTGAGGGGCTCAAAGCCCGGGCAGGCTTGCTAAGGCCGGTATCGGAAGCGCCTGCCGCCGCCGGCGCCCCGGCTGGTCTCCTCAGATACGCGATGCGAATTCCAGTTCCCCGCCAGACGCTTCGCGCTGGCATGGCAAATCGCCGCAGTGCAACCAGATTGGCGCGGATTTCGCATGGCAAGAGGCAGCCGTGAACGCGACGATGCGACGCTGCCGAAAATTTGGACGCCTTGCGCCGTCGCGATCTCGCGAACAGGAACCGTGGAGGCTTCAATGAACCAGCATGCTGTCTTGAGCCGATTTTCACACGTCAAACCGCCGCGGACGTGACGCCATGTCATCCCCAGAGGAATTAACCTTTGTCGTCGGCCGCTGGCTGTGGCCCTTTGTCATCGTCCTGTATGTAGGGCGTCGCCTCGGGTTTTGGCCGATACCTAGCCGTGAACAAGGGAGTACAGCGCTAAAGCAGTGATTCGGGCGCGGTTCGTTCCGTTGGCGTTCCGAACCTTAAGATGACGCGCGGGCGCGTCGCATTCTGGCACAATGCGCGCGCCGAGAGCGTTTTCAAGCGAAGTGGGTACCGGTTCGCGTCAAGAAAACGCGTCAAACTAAGGACTGACGCGCGGCAGCCGCCAACCCACGACCGTGGCCTCGACCGCGCCACCGGTCCTCTCATTGCGCCATTGGCCATCGACCCATCGGCAGGCAAATGGAAGCTGGTAAGTGCCGCTGTGGTCCTCGCACAATACTTCCACCGGCTGGTCCGGCGGCGGTTCTCCAGTGCCGTCGAACTGCGCCAGCCGCTTTTCACGCGTTGCCATCTAATCAATCTCCGCTGCCGGATCCGGCAAACCCGAATGTTTGCCGCCCCAGCCAAATTCATCTTCTGTAACGGTCCCAAGCACAGCGCCCGAATGCGGTATCAGTGTGGTATCTCTGACCCCGTTGACCCGCTTGACGCAATTTGCCGTGATTTATGCGCATGGCGTTTTCGCGCGAAGTGGATACCGGTTCGCGGAAAGAAAACGCGTCAAAACAGGACTGAACGAGGATTTGATGATCGCCCGGATTTTCACGACGGCTTTTGCCGCTACCGCGTTGTTGACGGCCACATTTCCTGCGACCGGTCATGCGCAGGACGTCCCCGGCATTGAAATCTGCACGGTCGAAAAGACCATGGAGCGTCGCACCAGTTGCCTGCAGAGCAACGTCGATTTCCTGCAGAAGACGATCACCAAGCTGACGCTGGACCACCAGCAGAAGATCGATGCCGCCAACCGGCAGATCGAGGGACTGAAGGGCACGGTGGTGGGCCTGCTGAAGACCGTGAGCGACTTGCAGGCGGCGCAGAAGAAGACCGACGAGGATCTGAAGAAGAAGGCCGATGCTGCGCCGGCCAAGGACGCGGCGCCGGCAAAAGAGGGGACAAAGTAGTCACGGCGTTGCGAAGCATGCCCTCGGACCTGATCCGGGGGTGGACACGGGTTCGCGCGAAGAAACGCGTCGAATCAAAAATCTAGAGCCCCGTTCCGGTTCGATCGGAACGGAAACGGCTCTAGGGAAACAGGCCCGCGGCTCGGTATGCTTCAACGATTTCGTCGAACACCGTCACGTCGCTGCGACCTCGCGCGACCAACTGCGCGCCTTGGATGGCTGCGAACACCGCCTGCGCCTGGCGTTGAATGGCTTTGCTGGCGGCGCCGGGCCTTCGCGGCGCCAACACCTTCGTCAGCCACCGGATATTGATCTCGGTGAATCGATCCACCTCGGCTTTGACTTCCGGCGGCAGATCGTCGTGTTCGGCGGCCATGATCCCGCACAGGCACATCCGATTGTCGTTTAGCAGCGCCGAACGAAAAACCCTGGCATAGTTCTTCATGCATACGGTCGGCTCCTCCGAGGCGGCGAGAAAGCCGTCGAGTAGCTCGCTCGCCTCGTCGGTATAGGCGCGCGCCAGCGCGGCTCCGAGGTCGCCCTTGGTCGGAAAGTGGTAGTGGATGCTGGCGCTCTTGACGCCAACTGCCTTGGCAATCTCCCGGAAGCTAAGGCCGTTGTAGCCGTGGGCCTGCACCGTTGTGCGCCCGGCGGCCATGATCGCCTCTCTGGTATCTGTGGTTCGCATCTTTGTGAACTTCCCGAAGTTATCTATCGATAGATAGACATTGACGATGCCGGATGGAAGGCCCTAACTAGGATTACCTATCTATCGATAGATAAACAACAGAAAGGCCTTCCCATGAAGATCTATGATCGTCCGGGCTTTCCCAACTCGTCCCGTATCCGCATCGTGCTGGCCGAAAAACGGCTAGAGAACAGAATCGAATTCGTCAGCGTTGATCTGATCGGCGCCGAGCACAAGCAGCCGCCTTTTCTCGCCATCAATCCATCCGGCAAGATTCCGGTGCTCGAACTCGATGACGGCACCCTGATCTCTGAGTCCACGGCAATCACCGAATATCTGGACAATCTGGATGGCAATCCGACTCTCACCGGCAGGACACCGCGCGAAAAGGCCATGGTTCACATGATGCAGAACCGTGCCGAAGCCGAACTGATGGGGGCCGTGGACGGCTATTTCCATTATGCGACGCCGGGCCTGGGCGATGCGATGCAGCCCTATGTAAGTCCCGAATGGACCGGCCGACAGGAATGGGGCCAAAGGCAAGGCGCGAAGGCCGTCCAGGGCATGAAGTATTTCGACGGCGTACTGAAAAGCCGGCCCTTCGTCGCCGGCGAGGCATTCTCGATGGCTGACATCACGGTCTTCGCGAGTCTCAATTTTGCCGAGGCCGCCGGCTTGGCGATGCCGCCGGAACTCGCATCACTGGCGGCCTGGCGAACGAAGGTTTCGGAGCTGCCGAGCGTGAAGAAGCGCAGTGGTCAGGCGTTCCTTCCGGAAGACCTCAAGCGCTTCGGCTTGTAACCTCTGTCGGGGGTGCGATCGCCTGATGAACCGGCGCACCCGTGCGTTACGGAATGCGCCGGATCCAGTCGAGCCTTACGAGTTCTTCTCGCCCGACATCAGCGGTCCGAACAATTCCCAGCTTTCGCCCTTGAACTTCATCATCTGAAGCTGCTCGAGCGGGGCAAAGTCGGTCGGGCTGGTCTTGATCTTGGTGCCGGGCAGGTAGACGCCGAGTTCGAAGTTCAAACTGGCGGCCTGCTTCATGACGTTCTCGCGGGTGAGGTCGTCACCGCACTGCTTGAGCACCTGGACGATGCCTTGCGCCACGCCATAACCGAAGGTGGTCGAGGCGTCTTCCTGGTCGCCTTCGGGATACCACTTGGTCATGAAGGCACGCCATTCGTTCATGGCCGGATCGTTCTTCCACTGCGGGTCCTTGGGATCCTTCAGATAGGCCGCACTCAGGATGCCCTGGCCGTTCTCGTATCCGGCCGGCTTCATCACGCTGCCGACCGATACCGACACGTTGGTGAGGAAGTGGACCGGATTCCATTTCAGTTCGCCGATCTTCTTGATCGCCTGCGCGGCGAATTTCGGCGTCGCGATGTTGACGAAGATGTCGGGATTGGCGCCCTTGATCTGCACGATCTGCGAATCCACCGTCGGCGATGAGGTTTCGTAGGAGCTTTCGACGACGATCAGCTTGTTGGCCTGCTCGCCGAGTCCCTCGCGCAGTCCGATCACGTAGTCCTTGCCGAAATCGTCGTTCTGGTAGAGCACGCCGATGGTTTTGCCGGGAAAGTTTTTGAGAATATAGGCGGCATAGATTCGGGCCTCGGTCTGGTAGTTGGGCTGCCAGCCGATCGTCCACGGGAAATTCTTAGGATCGTTCCATTTCGCAGCACCGCTCGAGACGAAGATCTGCGGCACCTTCTTGGAGTTCATGTACTTCTGGATCGCGGTATTGCCCGGCGTACCCAGCGGATTGAAGATCAGCAGCACCTCGTCGGATTCGACCAGCTTGCGTGCTTGCTCCACGGTCTTCGGCGGGCTGTAGCCGTCGTCATAGCTGACGAAGTTGATCTTGCGGCCGTTGATGCCGCCTTCGGAATTGATCTTGTTGAAATAGGCCGCCTCGGTCTTGCCGATCGTCGCATAGGCGGACGCCGGCCCCGAATAGGGCATGATGTTGCCGATCTTGATCTCGGTATCGGTAGCACCCGGATCGTATTTCTTCTGGGCGTTGGCTGAGCTTGCAACGGCGATGGCGAACAGTCCCGCAAGTGCTGCGGATGTGACACGGTTCGAGATACGGTAGTGCATCAATCGTCCTCCCTGACGTGCTGGCCGAGGCTCTGCAGTCTTCATTGTGAGGCAGCTTGGTGAGCCGTCGGATTCAATGCAGGCAGCGAGTATGCACGATTGGGATTATGTTACCAGCGCAGCCTTTGGAGCGGTTTCGAGCGAAGCCTGCCCCGCGCTTGATGCGGGGTGGTACCGGTCGCGTGAAGAAAACGCGTCAAAACAGAGAACTATTCGCTAATTTCCGTGCGGCGGAACCCGGGATTTTCCCGTGCGGGAGCAAGTGCGGTCAAACGAGGCGCGCGCCGACAGGCCATGGTGGCGCCGCTTCGAGGGAAAACTTTGGTCCATGAATCCAGCCAACAAGGCGCTCTGGTACATCGAAAGCCACTTGGCCGGGCCGTTGACGCTCGACGAGATTGCCGGCGTCAGCGGCGTCTCGCGCTTTCATCTGGTGCGGGCATTCGGCGCCGCGAGCGGACTTTCGGTGATGCGCTATGTGCGTGCCCGCCGCCTCAGCAAGGCGGCACGTGCGCTTGTCGCCGGCGCGCCCGATATTCTGAGCCTGGCGCTGGATGCGGACTACAGCTCCCACGAAGCCTTCACCCGTGCGTTCCGCGACCACTTCGGCGTCACGCCCGAAGCGGTCCGCGACGGCGCGTGTCTCGACCATCTCAAGTTACAGGAGCCCATTCTCATGGAGTCCACCGCACTCGATCATCTCAAGCCTCCGCGTTTCGAGACCAGCAAAGCCATGCTCGTCGCCGGCATCGGTGACCGCATCAATCATCAGAACAACGGGGCCGGCATCCCCGGCCAGTGGCAGCAGTTTCACCAGAAGTCCGGCGATATTCCGGACCGGGTCGGTAACCTCGCTTACGGCGTTTGCTGCAATGGCGATGATTCCGGAAACTTCGATTACATCGCCGGCGTCGAGGTTTCCGATTTTTCCGACCTGCCGCGCGAATTTTCCCGGGTGCGGATCCCCGAACAGAAGTACGCGGTGTTCACCCACTCAGAACACATCTCGACCATCCGCCGCACCGTCAACACGATCTGGAATCACTGGCTGCCGGTGTCCGGTTTCAAGGCTGCCGATGCGCCGAACTTTGAGCGCTACGACGAAAAGTTCGATCCGGTGACCGGCAATGGCGGGCTGGAGATCTGGATTCCGGTGCGGGAGTAGGGCGGCTCGGGATGGCGTCGTGCTTTTCAACTGCGCCTTCCTTGGCGCCGCTTGCTGACAATTTACGCAAGGCACCATCCTTTTTCTTTTGGAATCGCATCATGGGGGTCCACGCAACCCCCAGCGTTGGCCGATATAACAGCCTGTGCGAACTAGCCTTTTTTCAATGCGCCCATCCCCTGCGAGGCGATGTGATGCTCCCGGCCCCAACTGGCCCAAATTTCGCATCGCAGCATGCATCGTGAGGCTCGGGATCGACGAGCGATTCCGAGCGCCCTGCCAGGCAGAGCAGCAATTGAACATGCCTCAGATCTCGTTGAACGACTCGGATTGGAGGGTGTCATGAACGTGCACGCCGCGATCGATCTCAAAATGCCCGGCCTTACCCGCCCGAACGGCGATCCCCTCCGGCTGAACAACACGAATTTCGTCGCGATCGACCGCGACAAGGATGCGTCACACGAGGCAACGTATCGCCCGCAGGCGCTCTACAACCGCGCCAACGAAGGCTTTCATGCCAACAACGAAACCTTCCTGCTCCACGAGGTTTCGACCAACCTGCCGATTTACCTCCCCGATACCGGCCCCACCGATTTCCATCTTCACCTGCCGCCGGGCGGTTACCAGCTCGTGCTGGTCACGTCGGGCACGTTCACCTTCGATTACGATGGCCGGTTTTACTACGTCGCCCCCGGTGCGGTGATGCTGCAGAGCGCGATCGTGCATCGCCAGCTGTTTTACACCTGGTCCGGGTTACCAACGGAAGAGAACCTGAAGACGCCGCAGACCGTCGTGCCGGATCCGATGTCCATGGGCTATTCCGGCAAGTTTCTCGAAGCCTTCATCACCGATCCCACGACCTTTCCCAACCCGACCGTGGTGGGTCCGGATCAGATCAACGAAGCGGAAACGCCACGCGTGGCCTGGAGCCATCCGCTGCATGATCGCCCGGCCGATGCCTGCTTCTGGCTCCAGGATCCGCTGGAGCTGGACGCGCTCTACAAGCCGCTGCCACCTGGTGCGCCGGTCAAATCCGCCGGGCCGGTTTATGTGCGTGATATCGGTATCGAGATTCCGAGCGGTCGTTTGACGACGGGACACATCATCGCGACCGACCCGCGTGGTCAGTCGCTGTTGCCGAAGAGCACCTCGGCCGCCGCGGATACGGCCTTCCTCGACAAAGGCGAGGTCGTGATCTATCGCGTCATCCGCGGCACCGCCGCCTTTACCAACAGCGCGGGGGAGAATTTCGAACTCGCGACCGGCGATACCGTGACGGCGGGCAAGAACACCATCAATCTCGTGGGCGTCGGCGAGAATACCCAGATCCTCCGGCTCGGCTTGCTGAAAGGCATGGAGAATCTTCGCAGCTGGACGCCGACGCAGCGCGACGAGATTGACGGCCTGGCCGGTCAAATCATTACGCGCAAGGACATCCGCCCCCTGCGTACCGAAGGCAAGCCGGTCGGGTATTTGTACGAGTAGACCGGCGTAGGGCGGATTAGCCGACTTGTCTGCCGTAGCTCTGCGAGCGAAGGCGGAAGGCGTAATCCGCCATTGCGTATCAGACGGCGGATTACGCTTCGCAAATCCGCCCTACGGGCTGCCGCGGGCCGACGTCCACTCCTATTTCGACCCAGTCTCATTGACCGGCTGGACGCTCCTCATGGCCGCGGCGCCATCGCCGGGCGCGTCCAGCAACACGTTGATGGCCATGGTGCTAACCCACGCCAGCATGCCGGCCGCTGCCGCGAGCGCAATGCAAAGCACTGCCAGATTTGAAAATTTGCGAAGCATTGGAATCCTGCCGCGGGCAAAAACTCCGGTAGATGAATTTGGTTCCTGGACAATTTGTCGCTGACTACGCCGTCGCGGCTTCACGATTTGGCGTAGAACAATGCGGCGGCTCCCGGCCGCGAGGAACCGCGCGTTGCGATGACGATTGTCTCGAAAACGGAGGCGTTGTTATGGCCAGGAAGGCGAAAAAAACTGCCAAAAAGAAACCAACCTCGAAGCGCTGGTCTCAAAAGGTGACTGAGACGAGTGATGCGATGACCCTTGAGGATGGCGTCTTCAAGAAGACGCCTCGGGCCCTCGCCTTGTCCCTGAAACGCTCAGCCGAGCGAAGCACAAGGCGAAAATCGTCGCCGTTCCGCTCGGCGATGTCGATGCTCAGCTTCTACGAAAACCGCGCCGGCAAAATCTCTCCGCCATCCGCAAGGTCAAGATCGAGAAAGCCAAGGACGAGCTCCGCGCGCTCTACGACAAAGCATGATGAAGGGTCGAGAATGCTCAGACACGCGGGCGGATTAGCGACAGCGTAATCCGCCGATACATTTGGGACGGCGGATTACGCTTCGCTAATCCGCCCTACGGATTAGCGGATCAATCCCAGGATCAGCACCAGCAGAACGGCGCCGATCAGACCGGCGAGGAAGATCGCCCGGCGAGCCGGCGTCTTCAGAATGATTTCGCCACCCCGTGCTTTTTCGGCAGGATAGGGCGCAGGGCCTTCGCGTACCATGCTACGTCATCCAGTAGATCGCGATTCCGATCGCGACAAGCGCAATGACGCCGGTGGTCAGTATACCCCGGCTCCGCTCAGACTCGCTGGGTGGCTGTTCGATCAGCGTATGATCAATGACAGGACCGTGTTTCATGGGACACCTCAATGCCTTTTGAAATACTGCACGTCGTGCTCGTGCTTTTCCGCTGCGGCGCGTGACTTGAAGGTGCCGAGGTTGCGGCGCTTGCCCGTCTTCGGATTTTTCTTGCGGGAATAAAGCCGGAACTCACCCGAGCTCAACTTGCGGATCATGCGCCACTCCCTCGGTGCGCGGCATTTCCGCTACAACCAACAGCCTCGACCATTGGTTCCTCGCGCGCGCGTTGGAAGACGACGAAGTTCCCGGATGCGCAGGATGGGGGCGAGCGAAGCGATACCCATCACAGATGAATAGGATCCCTGCGCGGGGGCGCACCGGCAATGGTGACCTGGAAAGATGCTTCCATGCGAGGTTGCGCCGTCATCCAGCCAAGGCTAGCCTCTCTCGAAACAATCAGGGAGGAAGCGATGCGCTATGGCCTTTTCGTGATCGGGTTGATGGCCCTTGCGACCCCGGCGCATGCCGAGTCCCGCGCCGAGTACGTCACCATGGTCCTGCAAGCGTTCGCCACCAAGGTGGAGTGTCCCGGCACCGACGTCGCCTATCAGGATCTGGTGCAGAAGGCCAAGGAGATGCAGCTCGCCGACGAGACCACCGAGCAGGTGCGCAAGGCCATCGCCTACATGCACACCGGCGGCAAGATGGGCGAAAAGCAATCTGACGATCTGATGACCGAGGTCGCGGTCGCCACAAGGGCGACGGATGCCGACCAGCGGCGTCTCGGCATGACCGCCTGGTGCGAGGCCCAGAAGACCAGGCTGTCCGGGTTCATCCGCGCCAAGAACTAATTCGTAGGATGGGTTGAGCGAAGCGAAACCCATCAGCCAAGCGCCGCCGTCGATGGGTTTCGCTTCGCTCAACCCAAGTCCCGACCCACCATAGGCATGTTGCCCGACGGGCAAATCAACCCAAGATGTGGGTCAATCTCTTCGCGCGAAAATATTCCGCTTCGCGGCTGGGTGGAATCAAACCTACAACTCCGTCCATCCCGTCCCGAGCAGAGGGCGTTGGCCATCGTCACGAACGTGGGGCGGGGATGCGGTGGACGCGATGGTGCGAAAGACGAGCGCACGGTTGCGTACGGTGAAATCGTTTGGGTCCGACGCCCCGGTGCTGGCGTCAAGTTGGCGAGAGGCTAACGCTTCAAGCCGGCGATGGTGGCAAGAAAGCCGGTCACCAGGACGATCTCGTATAAGCCGTAAAGCCATTGCGCAGGGAAAGTCGGAGTGCCTCCGCTGAACCTGTATGCTCGTGTGCAGCCTATTCTTGTGCAACACGCACGCGAGACCGCGGGTACAGCGTGTACCCGGCTTTCCCTGCGCCCTCTGATTTTCATGGGCGAGAGCAATCGGAGCACTTCGGGCGCCTGGCGCCGCGAGAACATACCGCCATGCTCGCAGTCGGGTTGGCAATCCCTGACGACTTTGCCATAACCGAAGCAACGAAATTGTGTGCGTGCGGGGCCGAACTGGAATCCGCCAGCAGCTACAAGCCGGGAGGATTTCATGGCCAATGTTCGCGTGATCGCCACTGGATTGGAGTTTCCAGAAGGGCCGGTGGTGATGCCCGACGGCTCGGTGGTGCTGGTCGAAATCCGCGGTAAACGCCTGACGCGCTGCTGGCCCGACGGCCGCAAGCAAGTGGTCGCGGAAATCCCCGGCGGCCCCAATGGCGCGGCGCTCGGTCCTGACGGCAAGATGTACATCTGCAACAACGGCGGTTTTGGCTGGATCCCGACGCGCAATACCTTCATGCCGGGCCCGCCGTCGGCGGCCGAATATATCGGCGGCTCGATCCAGCGCGTCGATCTCACCACCGGCAAGGTCGAGACCGTGATCGACAAGGTCGGCGAGCATCCGCTGAAGGGGCCGAACGACCTCGTGTTCGACAAACACGGCGGGCTCTGGTTCACCGATCTCGGCAAGCGCCGCGCCCGCGATATGGATGTCGGCGCGTTCTACTATCTCAAGCCCGGCATGAAGGAGGTCGTCGAAGGCGCTTTCGGCATGATGCCGGCCAACGGCATCGGCATCTCGCCGGACGAAAACACCGTCTATGTCGCGGAGACGCCGACGGCGCGGCTGTGGGCGTTCGATCTCGCCGCGCCCGGCGAGGTCAAGCCGCGCGATCCGATCTACCGCGGCGAACGCGGCAAGCCGATCGCGGGACTCGGCGGCTACCAGATGTTCGATTCGCTGGCGGTGGAAGCCTCCGGCAATATCTGCGTCGCGACGTTGATCTCGGGCTGCATCTCGGTGATCGCGCCCGATGGCAAGTTGGTCGAGCAGGTCGAGACCGGCGACCGCATGACCACCAACATCGCCTTCGGCGGCCCCGATCTGAAGACCGCCTACATCACGCTGTCAGGCAAGGGCGAACTGGTCGCGATGGACTGGGCGCGGCCCGGTCTGGCGCTGAATTTTTTGAATAAGTGACGGCCGAAAGGCCGTCATTCCGGGGCGCGCTTAGCGCGAACCCGGAATCTCGAACTTCCGGGTCTGGTGCTAACGCACCATCCCGGAATGATCGCCTCACGAACGGAGTCCCAAATGCCCTTCCTTGAACCTGTCACCCTGCGCGGCGAACACGCGCGGCTCGAGCCGCTGTCGCAAGATCAATGTGCCGGGCTCACCGAAGCCGTCAGCGACGGCGATCTGTACAAGCTCTGGTACACCGCCGTGCCCACGCCGGAAGGCATGCGCAAGGAAATCGATCGCCGGCTCGGCCTGCTCACGGCAGGCTCCATGCTGCCGTTCACGGTTTACGACGCCGACGGCAAGATCGCGGGCATGACGACCTACATGAACGTCGATGCGGCCAACCGCCGCGTCGAGATCGGATCGACCTGGTATGCCAAGCGTGTGCAGCGCAGCGCGGTCAATACGCAGTGCAAATTGCTGCTGCTGACCCACGCTTTCGAGAAGATGGATTGCATCGCGGTCGAGTTCCGCACGCATTTCTTCAATCACCAGAGCCGGCGCGGCATCGAACGGCTCGGCGCCAAGCAGGACGGTATTTTGCGCAGCCACCAGATCGCGCCGAACGGCACGTTGCGCGACACCGTGGTTTACAGCATCATCGCCAGCGAATGGCCGACGGTGAAGGCGCATCTCAATTATCAACTCAACGACAAGCCGCGGTAACGTTAGCCGCGCCAGAAAAGAAAAAATGGAAACGTTCGATTACGTGATCATCGGCGCGGGCTCCGCGGGCAGTGTGCTCGCCAACCGGCTCAGCGAAGATTCCTCGACTCGCGTCTGCGTACTCGAAGCGGGGCCGACGGACTGGCATCCCTACATCCATCTGCCGGCCGGCTTCATCAAGACGTTCCATATGAAGAGCATCAACTGGGCCTATCAGCAGGAGGTCGGCCCGTGGACCGGCGGCCGCAGCATCTACGCGCCGCGCGGCAAGACGCTCGGCGGTTCGTCCTCGATCAACGGCCACATCTACAACCGCGGCCAGCGCCAGGACTTCGACACCTGGGCGCAGCTCGGCAATCGCGGCTGGGGCTATCCAGATATCCTGCCCTACTTCAAGCGGCTGGAACGGCGGATCGGTGAAGGCGACGAAACGTTTCGCGGGCGCGACGGCAATCTGACCGTCACGACCATGGATTGGCAGGATCCGCTGTGCGAAGCGTTCATGGAGGGGGCCGTCAGTCTCGGCATCCCCAGAAATCCCGATTATAACGGCGCGATCCAGGAGGGGGTGTCGTACTGCCAGCGCACGATCGAGAACGGCCTGCGCATGAGTGCAGCGAAGGCATTCCTGCATCCGGCGGTGAAGCGGGGCAACGTCGATGTGCGGACGCACGCACATGTCACCAACATCATTTTCGAAGGCAAGCGCGCGGTCGGCGTGCGCTACCTGAGGGGCGGCAAGGGCGGCGCGCCGGTCGAGGTGCGCGCGGCCAAGGAAGTCATCCTGTCCGGCGGCACCTATAATTCGCCGCAGGTGCTGCAATTGTCCGGCGTCGGCTCGCCGGAATTGCTGGGCTCGCTCGGCATCGAGGTGCGTCACGCACTGCCGGGTGTCGGCGAAGGCCTGCAGGACCATTACGCGCCGCGCACGGTCGCGCGCGTCAAGAACATCCGGACCATCAATGAAATGCGGCGCGGCCTCAGCCTCTGGGTCGAGGCGTTGAAATGGGCCACCACGCGCCGCGGCCTGCTCTCGCTGTCGCCGACCATGGTCTATTGCTTCTGGCACTCCGGCGAGACCACCGAGAGCTCCGACCTGCAATTGACGTTCACGCCCGCGAGTTACAAGGAAGGCGTGCAGGGCCAGCTCGAGGACGAGCCCGGCATGACCATCGCATCCTGGCAGCAGCGGCCCGAAAGCCGCGGCTATGTCCGTCTCCGTTCGGCCGATCCGTTTACGCCGCCGATCATCCAGACCAATTATCTGGTCGAGGAACTCGACCGCCGCGTCGTCGTCGCCGGCATGAAGCTGGCGCGCCGGCTGATGGCCTCCGCGCCGCTGTCGCAATATTACGCCTATGAAGATTTCCCGGGACCGAAGGTGCAGAGCGACGACGAATTCCTCGCCGCCGTCACCGAGCGCGGCACCACCACGTTCCATCCCGGCTGCACCTGCCGGATGGGACCGGCGGACGCCAAATGGGCCGTGGTCGACGACCAGTTGCGCGTGCACGGGCTTGAGGGCCTGCGCGTGGTCGATGCCTCGATCATGCCGCGGATGATCTCGGCCAACCTCAACGCCTCGACCCTGATGATCGCCGACAAGGCCTCCGACATGATCCGCGGCAAGACGTCGCCGGAAGCCGTGAAGTTGCCGGCCTAAACTTCCGGCCGATACAGCGTGTCGATGGTGACGACGCCGATCGCGCGCGATACGCAAGGGCAGATCTTGTGGTTGTCACGCTTCTGCGCATCGCTGAAGAAGACGTCGCGATGATCGATCTCGCCGTCGACCGCAATGACATCGACGGCGCAGACGCCGCATTCGCCGCGCTGGCAGTCCGACATCACCTCGAAGCCGGCGCTGTTGAGCGCGTCGAGCATCGAACTCGTCTGCGAAACCACGAGCTCGGTGTCGGAGTCCTTCAGCCGCACGCGGAATTCGGCGGTCGGGAGCAGGCCGCTCGAGCCGAAGGTCTCGTAGCGCAGGTCGGCCGGTGCGCGGCCGGCGTCGTTCCAGGCGCGCCGCGCGGCCTCCAGCATCCGCATCGGTCCGCACATCACGGCGATCGTGTCAGCGGGCAAGGCGTGGAAGGTGGCTTCGAGATCGATCCGCTCGCCCTCATCGCCGGCGTGCACGGTCAGCCGGTCGCCGAGCAACGCGGACAACTCGTCGAGGAACGCGGCGTCGCCGCGCGACTTCACGGCATAGTGCAGGGTTGCATCGACGTTCCGGCGGCGCAATGCGGTGGCAATGCCGGTGATCGGGGTGATGCCGATGCCGCCCGCGATCAGGCAATAATTTTTCCGGCTCCAGTCGATCTCGATCAGCGATGCCGGGCTGGAAATTTCGATCCGCGCACCCGCATTCAAATT
Source organism: Afipia sp. GAS231 (assembly GCF_900103365.1). NCBI lineage: Bacteria > Pseudomonadati > Pseudomonadota > Alphaproteobacteria > Hyphomicrobiales > Nitrobacteraceae > Afipia > Afipia sp. GAS231. Next base: position 2,158,762 of record NZ_LT629703.1, on the reverse strand, counting down.
CCACATGCCGCGCGAGCCGCCGCGGCTGTCCGGCGCCAGCCGCACCGCGATGCGATAGGTGCCGGGATCGTCGTTCGCCACCAGCGAGTAGGACCGCCGGGCCGGCTGTCGGTCGATCAGCACGGTGACGCCGATATGGCTGCCGGGCGGGCAGGGCGGCACCTGGCCGTGGTCGGGACGCAAGCGGAATTCGCGGATCGTAGGCGTCACGTCGCGGATATCATCCACGGTGCACCAGCTCCATTGCTCGGCAAAGCGCATGGCGGCTCCCTAGTCGGCGGACGATTTGAGCAAAGCGAGCGCGGGCAACAGGTCGAGATGCGCGCGGTTGCGCAGCGCCAGCCGCAGATTGCGTGCGGCAAGCCGGGAGTGCTCGCGCATGATGGCTTCGGCGCGCGCGCCCTCGCGATTCTCGATGGCGTCGACCACGACGCGGTGATGATCCTGCGCGATGAGCAGGATCTGATGCGCCTCGGGCAGCGCCGACTGCGCCATCACGAAGCCGCTTGGCGAAGCGAACGGCAGCGCCGAGACGCGGTCGATCTCGCGGATCAGCGGCGCGCTGGCGGACAGTTCGTTGAGAATGGCGTGGAAGCGTGCGTTCATCGTCACATAGGCCGAAAAGGCCTCGACCGAGATCGGATCCTGCCGCACCAGCTGATCGATGTCGGCGAGGCACTCCTTCAGCGGCTCGAGGCTGCGGGCGCTGACGCCGCGCTCGGCGGCGAAGCGGGCGGCAAGGCCTTCCAGCGTGCCGCGCAGCTCGATCGAATCCAGGATGTCCCGCTCGGTGAGGGCCTTGACCATGAAGCCGCCGGAGGGGATCGCCTGCAGCAGGCCCTCATCCTCGAGCCGGACCAGCGCCAGCCGCACCGGGGTGCGCGACACGCCTGTTATGTCGACCGCCTGCAGTTCGGAAATACGTTCGCCCGGCCGCAACTGAGCGGACAGGATCATGTCGCGCAGCGCGAGTTGCGCCCGCACGGTCTGCGAGACGGAGCGTTCGACGTCGCGGTCGCTCATGGCTTACTCCGCGGCCTGGACGTGCGGGGCGGTTTCGCGCGCCACCATCTTGTCGATCACCCGCCGCGCCCACATCGCGCCGGCGTCGATGTTGAGGTTGTAGAAGGTGCGGTCCGGGTTCGCGTCCATCGCGCGCTGCTGCGCTTCGAGGATGATTTCATCCTCCTTGAAGATGCCGGCAACGCCTTCGCGGATTTCGGTGGTGAGCTTCTGTTCGGTGATGCGGTGATTGCGCGCGAACGCCCAGAAATAGTGGCAGGTGGTTTCGGTCTCCGGGGTCATGGTGTTGAGCACGAAGCCGTTGACGCCCTGCGAGCGGTCGCCCTCCGGCGCGCCGGTTCCTGCGGGCGCGACGCCGACGTCGATGTTGACGGTGCCGGGCGCCTGGAAGTGGATGATCTGCCAGCGGTCGACCGGGCCGGGTTTCTGCAATTGCGCCGCCCAGAACGGCGGCGCCTCGATGCCGCGCATCCAGCGCGTGACCGTCACCGTCTTGTCGCCGTGGGTGACGTCGAACGGGGCTTCGGCGACGTGCTCGTTGCCGATGCTGGAGCCGTGCACGAAGGTCTCGTGGGTGAGGTCCATCAGATTGTCGACCACGAGACGATAATCGCACTTCACGTGAATGGTCTTGCCGTCGCCGGCCCAGGCCGGGTCGTCGTTCCAGTGCATGTCCGGCACCAGCGCAGGGTCCGCGAGCGCCGGATCGCCCATCCACAGCCATATGAAACGATGCCGTTCGACCACCGGATAGGCGCGCACGCAGGCCGACGGGTTGATGGTCTCCTGCGAGGGCATGAAAGTGCAGCGGCCCTGCGCGTTGTATTTCAAACCATGATAGCCGCAGACCACGGTGTCGCCGTCGAGCCGTCCCTTGGACAGCGGCACCAGACGATGCCAGCAGGCATCTTCCAGCGCGCTGACCTGGCCGTTGGACTGGCGGTACATCACGACATGCTTGCCGCAGATCGTGCGCGGAAACAGCGCGTGCTTGAGATCGACGTCCCAGGCGGCGGCATACCAGGCATTGAGCGGAAAAAAGGTGGGCATGGCTGCACTCCCATACTGATCTATGGGTGCAAGTTGTATACAGAAACGGCTGGAAAGTCGATAAAAAATTCGATTTTTCGACACAAATGGCCTATTCGGTATACAAATTATAGATCATTTTGGAAAGAAAGGTATAAAAAAACCGCTCCCGAAGGAGCGGTTTCGAAATTCGGCGTCGAGGCCGGCTGGCTTCAGGCGCCGTACACGAAGGTCTTGTCCTTCAGGTCGATGTTCGGAAATTCGTCCTTTTCCGCCCAGTAGTCCTGGTTGTGTTGCCATTCCGGCTTGTCGCCGCGCTTGGGCATCAGGTGCATGCCGCGCATCATGTAGCCGGGGTTGAAGTTCTCCGGATCGATCCACGGCAGCAGCGGCATGTTGTGGTCTTCGGCGCGAAGTTCCGCCGTGACCTTCTTCACGCCGGTTTGCTTCATGTGCGCGAGCATCCGGCAGACGAAATCGGCGACCAGGTCGACCCGCAGCGTCCAACTGGCGCGGAAATAGCCGAACACCCAGACCAGGTTCGGCACACCGGTGAACATCATGCCGCGATAGGTCACGGTATCGGCGAAATCGAGCTTCTTGCCGTCGACCGCGAAGTCGATGTCGCCATTGGCCGAGAGGTTGAAGCCGGTCGCGGTGATGATGATGTCGGCTTCGAGTTCCTTGCCGGATTTCAGCAGGATGCCCTTCTCGGTGAAGCGCTCGATTTCGTCGGTGACGACGGAGGCCTTGCCGGACTTGATGCCCTGGAACAGGTCGCCGTCGGGAATGAAGGCGATGCGCTGCCGCCACGGCCGGTACCTTGGCGTAAAGTGGGTGGCGATGTCGTAGTCCTTGCCGAGATAGGCCTCGACCGCCGACAGCAGGTCCTTCTTGGCGGCTTCCGGCTCCTCGAACGTCTTGCGGGTGAAGGCGTCCTGGTCGAACAGGATCTTGCGCCGGGTGATTTCGTGAATCCACTTTTCATCCACCTGCAACTGGCGCAGCGTTTCGGCGATCTCGATCGCGTTGCGCCCGGTGCGGAAATAGGTCGGCGAGCGCTGCAGCATGGTGATGTGCGCCGTGTCCTTGGCCATCGCCGGGATCAGCGTCGCAGCGGTGGCGCCGGAGCCGATCACGATCACGCGCTTGTTCTTGTAATCGAGATCTTCCGGCCACTTCTGCGGGTGGATGACCGGGCCCTTGAATTTGGCCATGTCCTTCCACTCCGGCGTATAGCCTTCGGTGTGGCGGTAGTAGCCCTGGCACATCCAGAAGAAATTGGTGGTGAAGCGAAGCTGCTCGCCGGTATCGTTGCGCACCGCATCGATGGTCCAGAGGTTTTCCGCGCTCGACCATTTCGCCGCGGTGATGGTGTGCTGGTAGCGGATATGGCGGCCGAGATCGTTCTCCTCAATCACTTCGCCCATGTACTTCAAAATCTCGGCGGCGCTGGCGATCGGCGCGCTGGTCCACGGCTTGAAGCTGTAGCCGAAGGTGTGCAGGTCGCTGTCGGAGCGGATCCCGGGATAGCGATGGGTACTCCAGGTGCCGCCGAACGTCTTCTGGGTTTCGAGCGCAACGAAGCTCGTTCCCGGACACTGCTTGGCGAGGTGATAGGCCGCACCGACGCCGGAGATGCCGGCGCCCGCGATCAGGACGTCGAAATGCTCGGTGGCACGGGGCAAGGTCTTGTCGATCTGGGTTTGAACGTTCATCTTCCCTGTTCTTCTTGTCTGTCGCGTTTGATGGTCTTTCGCCCTTGAAAACGAAACGCCAGAACCGGGGTTCTGGCGCCGTTGGGCCGCAATTACACTTCGCGGCGGCTGAGGAACGCCAGCCGCTCGAACAGATGCACGTCCTGCTCGTTCTTGAGCAGCGCGCCGTGCAGCGGCGGGATCAGCTTGCGCGGATCACGCTCCCTCAGCATCTCCGGGGTGATGTCCTCGTTGAGCAGCAGCTTCAGCCAGTCGAGCAGTTCCGAAGTCGAGGGCTTCTTCTTCAGGCCCGGCACTTCGCGCACCTCGAAGAAGATCCGTAGCGCCTCTTCCACCAGGCGATGCTTGATGCCGGGGAAGTGGACGTCGACGATCTTGTTCATGGTGTCGGCGTCGGGGAACTTGATGTAGTGGAAGAAACAGCGGCGCAGGAACGCGTCCGGCAATTCTTTTTCATTGTTCGAGGTGATCATCACGATCGGGCGCAGGCTCGCCTTGATGTTCTCGCCGGTCTCGTAGACGAAGAACTCCATGCGATCGAGTTCGAGCAAGAGGTCGTTGGGGAACTCGATGTCGGCCTTGTCGATTTCGTCGATCAACAGCACCGGGCGCTTCTCATGGGTGAAAGCTTCCCACAATTTGCCGCGCTTGATGTAGTTGGAGATATCCGACACCCTGCTATCACCGAGCTGGCTGTCGCGCAGGCGCGACACCGCATCGTATTCATAGAGACCCTGCTGCGCCTTGGTGGTCGACTTGATGTGCCATGTCAGAAGCGGGGCGCCGAGCGCCTTGGCGACTTCCTCCGCCAGCACGGTCTTGCCGGTGCCGGGTTCACCCTTGATCAGGAGCGGGCGCTCGAGCACGATGGATGCGTTGACGGCGACCTTGAGGTCGTCGGTGGCGACGTAGTTCTTGGTGCCGGTAAATTTCATCTATCTGGTTGCCTTGTTGTTCGTTCTTGAGCCGCCATAACCTGAATTGTAGCAGCCTGAACCGTAAACGACTGCCGGTTCAGCGGTCGCAATGGAGTGAAAGAGGTTCGTCAGGCGCGTCTGATGAACGACAGGATGACGAGGATGATCACCGCGCCGATGGTGGCGTTGACGATATCCCTGATAGCGCTGCCGCCGAGGTTGACGCCAAGTTGCGGCAACAGCCAGCTCGCCAACAGCGCGCCGATGATGCCGATCACGATGTTGCCGATCAGCCCGAAACCGGCGCCGCGCACGATCAGTCCGGCCAGCCAGCCCGCGATCGCGCCGATAACCAGTGCCGCAATGATGCCCATTGATATTTCCCCTGCCGGAAAAAGCCTTTTATGGCTCAATTGTAGTTGAAAAACCCTCCCGGTCTAGGCCTGTCTGGCATGCGCTGGCCCTTGACGCCAGCGGTCCAGCGGGCAATCTGTATTCCATGTTCCTGCAATTCTTTACATCGCTGCGCGACGCTCAGGTCCCTGTCACGTTACGGGAATACCTGACGCTGATGGAGGCGCTCGACGCCGATCTCGCCGATCAGACGGTCGAGAACTTCTATTACCTGTCCCGCGCCACCCTGGTGAAGGACGAACGCAACCTCGACAAGTTCGACCGCGTCTTCGGCTCCGTGTTCAAGGGGCTGGAAAACCTGCTGGACGCGATGGAGAAGGCGGACATTCCGGCCGAATGGCTGAAGAAGCTGGCGGAGAAATACCTCACCGAGGAAGAGAAGAAGCAGATCGAAGCGATGGGCTGGGACAAGCTCATGGAGACGCTTCGCAAGCGGCTTGAGGAACAGAAAGGCCGCCACCAGGGCGGTAGCAAATGGATCGGCACCGCCGGCACCTCGCCGTTCGGCGCCCAGGGCTACAATCCCGAAGGCGTGCGGATCGGGCAGGAAAAGAACCGCAACAACCGCGCCGTGAAGGTGTGGGACAAGCGCGAGTTCAAGGATCTCGACGGCAATGTCGAGCTCGGTATCCGCAACATCAAGATCGCGCTGCGGCGCCTGCGCAAGTTCGCGCGCACCGGCGCGCCGGACGAACTCGATCTCGACAATACGATCAAGGAGACCGCCAACCACGGCTATCTCGACGTCGTCATGCGCCCCGAGCGGCGCAACGCGGTCAAGCTCCTGGTGTTCTTCGATATCGGCGGCTCGATGGATTCGCATATCGAACAGGTCGAGGAACTGTTCTCGGCGGCGAAGACCGAGTTCAAGCACATGGAGTATTTCTACTTCCACAACTGCCTGTATGAAGGCGTCTGGAAGCAGAACAAGCGCCGCTTCACCGACCGCACGCCGACCTGGGATGTGCTGCACAAGTACCCGCACGACTACAAGGTGGTGTTCGTCGGCGACGCCTCGATGTCGCCTTACGAGATCATGGTGCCCGGCGGCTCGGTCGAGCACGTCAATGAGGAAGCCGGCTCGGTCTGGCTCGATCGGGTGACGCGCACCTATCCGCATGCGGTGTGGCTCAATCCGGTGGCGCAGAAGCACTGGGACTATTCGGAATCCACCACCATCATCCGCCGGCTGTTTTCGACGCGCATGTTTCCGATCACGATCGAGGGCCTCGAAGCTGCGATGAAGGAACTGGTGCGGTAAAAACTTCTCACTGTCATTCCGGGGCGCACGAAGTGCGAACCCGGAATCCAGAGGTAATTGCACTCGATCGAGATTCCGGGTCTGGCCCTTCGGACCATTCCGGAATGACGCCAATAACAACAAAGGTGGAAACATGCCCCAGACCATTCACCGCGGCATCAAATCCCTGATCGACGAAGCCAATGCCGAGATCGAGACCGTCAGCGCCGCCGAGGCCATCAAGGCGGCGCAAAGCGCCGACGTCGTGATCGTCGACATCCGCGACCCCCGCGAGATCGAGCGTGACGGCAAGATCCCCGGCGCGTTCTCCTGCACCCGCGGCATGCTCGAATTCTGGATCGACCCGGCGAGCCCCTACGCCAAGCCGATCTTCCAGGAAGACAAGAAATTCATCTTCCACTGCGCCGGCGGCATGCGCTCGGCGCTGGCGGCCAAGACCGCCAAGGACATGGGCCTGAAGCCGGTCGCGCATATGGGCGGCGGTTTTGCCGCCTGGCGCGACGCCGGCGGTCCGATCGAGAAGTGGGAACCGAAGAAGCCGAAGGGCTAGCAGTGCGGCCTGTAATAATTACCGTCATGCCCGGGCTTGTCCCGGGCATCCACGTCTTCACCGCTCGCGAAGCAAGACGTGGATGGCCGGGACATAGGCGAGCGGAAGCGACGCCGTCCTTTGGACGGCTATGCCCAGCCATGACGAACTGAAAGGATCCACTATGACCACCACCGATGATCCGCTTGTCTCCACCGACTGGCTCGCCGCGCGTATCGACGATCCCAAGGTCAAGGTGATCGACGCGTCGTTCAAGCTGCCCGGCGTGCTGCCGCTGCCGGTCGACGACTATCTCGCCGCGCATATCCCCGGTGCGGTGTTCTTCGACGTCGATGCGATCTCGGATCACAAGAACCCGCGACCGCACATGTTTCCCGATGCGGCGCAGTTCGCGCGCGACATTGCAGGCCTCGGCATTTCCACTGGCGATACCGTGGTCGCCTACGATTCCGGCGGCTGGGTTGCGGCGCCGCGGGCGTGGTGGATGTTCCTGTCGTTCGGTTATCCCAACGTAAGAGTGCTGGATGGCGGCCTGAAGAAATGGACTCAGGAAGGCCGCCCGAGCCATTCCGGCAGGGTCACGGCGAAGCCGGGAAAGTTCACGGCCAAGCTCGACCCGAGTTACATTCGCAGCCAGGCGCAGGTGCTTGCCAATATCGGCACGCGCGCCGAGCAACTGGTAGATGCGCGCCCGCGCGGACGTTTCGAAGGCACCGCCCCGGAGCCTCGTCCGGACTCCCGCTCAGGCCACATCCCCGGCAGCCGCAACGTGCCTTACGCCGAATTGTTTGACGCCAGGACCGGCGCAATGAAGCCGCTCGACGAGTTGCGCAAGGCGTTTGCGGGCGCCGGTGTCGACATGACCAAGCCGATCGTCACCACCTGCGGCTCCGGCGTCTCGGCGCTGGTGCTGACGCTCGCGCTCTATCGTCTCGGCGTACGCGGCTCGGCGCTCTACGACGGATCCTGGTCCGAATGGGGACTGCCCGACGGACCGCCGATTGCGACCGGTCCGGCCTAGCAAACGTCCGGCATAGCTACCGCGCTGTACGCGCGGTGGCGGTTTGCCCGAACGGATTGGCCTGCTGCTGAGCGGCCACTGCCGCGGCCTGCTGCGCCGCCAGCCGGGCACGCCGCGCCGCGATGCGTCGCCGCTCCCGGGCGCGGTGTGCGCTCCGCTTTCGGACGGCGCTGCGGTCCGGTTTGGCCTCGGTCGTCGTCGCTGCAGTCTTTTCCTCGATGATGATGGCGGGCCCACCCAGCGTGGCGATTTTCGTGGCGGCGGCGTTGCCTTCCAGCGACTGCCCATCGGTCGCCGGCGCCGCGGCCGCCGCAGGCTCTGGCGTGTCCGCCATCGCGGCTACCTTGACGTCCTCGCTGGCGATCGGCGTTGCGGTCTCCGCGGATGTGACCGGCGGCGTCGCCGTTGTGTCCACAACAGCCACTTCCGGCGTCGCCGCAGCGGCCGGCATCGGCTCTTCCGGTTTCAATGCGGCGAGTTTCTCCGGCTCGGCCGACTTGGCCTCCGCGGCCGGTTCAGCCGGCGTCATGGTTTCGGAAGCCGCAGCCGCCGGTGCATTCTCCGGCGGCTTGTTGTCCGCAACCGGCGGATCGAACCGGAGCAGGGCCAGTGTCGGCATCGACGGTTCGTTCTGGCGGGTGAAAACGGGTTCCGCCGGCGCCCGCCGCGACGGCAGGTTGGCAAATTCCTCATGCGCGGAACGTAGCAGTGCCGCCGCGCCAAGCCCGAAGATCAGAATCGACATCGAGAGAACGATGGCGGCAAACAGAAAGCGAAAACCGGGGAGCATGGACGCGAGTTTCCCACCTTGCCAGGAGGCTGCAGGGCTGTTGACGCCAAAGGGAACGCGGTGACCACTGAGAGGGCCCGGCTTCGTCGCCACGAATCAGGCCGATTCGAGAGTATCTCAACGCCTCGAATCTGTTTGTTATAACATTGGCATCTGACTGTGTCCGCAGGCCGCTGAATGGCGATTTTCGGAGCGCTGAGGCATCTTTGCCGCAGATTTACGGGCTATCACAAATGTCCGTTTGGGCCGAATTTCGCTGGTTTGTCTTGAATGCGCCGCTATCTTCGGCCATCTGCCGTTAACGGTCCGGTGTGGCTTGGGGTCTATACAAAAGCGATGATGATTAACCGCATTCTGACGATTTGTGCTGCCGTTGCCGCGGGCGCGGCGGGAACCTCGCTTGCCCAGGCGCAGCAGGCCTATCCGACGCCTCCGGGCGCGGTCTATTCGGCGGCTCCGGGACCCTATGTGCCCGGTGGCTATGCGGTCGATGAACGCCGTGGCCCCGGCGCGCCCGATTTCGATGCTTTGGAGGATGACGAGTCACCGAACGCGCAGAGTTCGACCGCGCTGCCGCCGCCCGGTCCGGTGATGTCGCCGGCCGATCCGCGTTATGGCCGCCCCGCGCCGATCTATTCCGATCGTGGCCCGCCGATGCCGACCGGTCCTGTGATGTCGCCCGACGATCCCCGTTATGGCCGCCCGGCAGGCCCACCGCCGGTGATCTATGGCGACCGGGGTCCTCCTTCACAGCAGCCGGTCTATTCCGATCGCGGCGACAGCCGAATTCCCGGTGCGGGCATCGTTTATCCGAACGACGACCGTGCAGGTCTGCGACCGCCCGAGGCCGTCGGTGCTGCGCCCGGCGCGACCGGATCGGTCCAGCAACAGGCCCCCGTCGGAGCCGACGGCCGGCCGGTGCAACTGTCGGCGCTGCCGCCGGAAGAGCAGCCGGACGCCGCGCCCGCGCAACTGCCGCCTAACCTGCGTCGCCAGGAAGTCGCGTTCCCGACCAAGGAGCCCGCTGGCACCATCGTCGTCGATACGCCCAACACCTACCTCTATTACGTGCTCGGCGGCGGACGCGCGATCCGCTACGGCGTTCGCGTCGGCCGCGATGGCTTTACCTGGACCGGTGTGCAGAAGATCAGCCGCAAGGCGGAGTGGCCGGATTGGCATCCGCCGACCGAAATGATCGAGCGCCAACCCTACCTGCCGCGCTTTATGGCGGGCGGCCCCGGCAATCCGCTCGGCGCGCGCGCGATGTATCTGGGATCGACCGTCTACCGCATTCACGGCACCAACCAGCCCTCGACGATCGGCAAGTTCGTCTCGTCCGGCTGTATCGGCATGCTGAACGACGACGTGTCCGATCTGTTCGAGCGCACCAAGGTCGGCACCCGCGTGGTGGTGATGCCCGGCGGCCCGCCGCCGGGAACCGCGACCGCTTCGGCCGCGCCGCCGCCCGGTGGCCCCGCGCCGGCGCAGGCCCAGCTCGCACCCATTCCCGGCACGCAGCCGACCGTCGTGCCGCCGCTGCCCGCGCCGGTCACGGTTCGCTAAATCTGAATTATCTGCGAGACGCTCGCCCTCCTGCTCCGCGCAGGAGGGCGATTTCGTTTATGCCAGCCGGCGCGGCGTTTCGCCCCTGAACCAGGCGTCGACGCCCTCGACCATCTGGGTGTAGTGGTTGCGAAAACTGTCCTCGGTGACGTAGCCGAGATGCGGTGTCAGCACGAGATTGTCGACCTTGCGGAACGGATGATCGACCGGCAGCGGCTCGACCGAGAACACGTCGATGCCGGCCCCGGCGATCTTCTTCTGGACCAGTGCATCCAGCAGTGCGCCTTCGTCGACGATCGGCCCGCGCGCGGTGTTGACGAGATAGGCGGTCGGCTTCATGCGTGCGAGGTCGGCCGCCCCGACCAGTCCGCGCGAGCGCTGGCTCAGCACGACGTGGATGGTGATGATGTCGGCGGTCGAGAACAGTTCCTCCTTGGTGGCGTAGGTAACGCCGGCCTCCTTGCACTTCTCCGGCGTCAGGTTGGGGCTCCAGGCGATCACGTTCATGCCGAACGCCTGGGCGAGCTTCGATACCTTGGTGCCGAGCTTGCCGAGGCCGATGACGCCCAAGGTCCGGCCCTCGATTTCCATGCCGACGAATTTCTGCAGGGGTTCTCCGGCATGCATGCGGGCGTTCTCGCGGCCGATATTGCGGGTCAGTTCCAGGATCAGGCCCATGGTCAGGGGCGCGGTCGGATCGCGGGCCCATTGCGTGCCGCACAGCACCACCTTGTGGTCCTTGGCGGCTTCCATATCGATCGCGGCATTGCGCATGCCCGAGGTGATCAGCAGCTTCAGGTTCGGCAAAGCCGCAAACAGCGTCCGCGGAAACGGCGTGCGCTCACGCATCGCGCAGATGATCTCAAAATCCCTCAGCGCGCTGGCGGCGGCCTCGGCGGTCGCGAAAGGCTGGTTGAAGACGGTGACGTCGACGCGGTCGGCTACCCCTGACCAGTCCGCGACCGTCCGGGAAACATTGAGGTAGTCGTCGAGAATTGCACAGCGCAGCCGCGTCATGGGGAGGTCCGTTCATGGCAAGAATGACGGCGGAAATGGCCGTCGGGGAGGATCGCCATGGTTGCGCGCAATCGGGAGGCGCGCAAGCGGACTTAAATACAGAGCAGCCCGGAATATCCGGGGAGGTCAGTTCGAGCGGGCGAGGTGCTTGGCGCGCCAGGCCGGGCCGGGGCCGCGCATATAATGCAGTTCCGGCCGATAGGGGTTGAACGCCCGCTCCACGAACTTGCGCCAGAAGGCGCAGAGTTCAGCCAACGGCTTCGCAAGTCCGTCGCTGCGGTGCGCGGGGGTCGAAATAGATGCCGAAGTGATCGTAGCCATGACGCGAGCCTTTGTTTTCATCGGCGGCTTTTGCCGCCCTTGATGCCCTGTTAGACGGCCTGAAAACCAGTTTTCGCCCGATTTATTAAAAGTTAGTTTCAATTGGCGTGATCTGACGCACACATGGTGTCGATCCCGTATTCATCCGTGGTGAACAGATCGAAAACGGGTTCCCGCGGTTGCCCTTTGGGGCCCGCGCCGCTACATCAGCGGCAGCAAATTTCCATAAATCCTCTGGTTTCAAGGGATCGCGATGGCTCGCCAGTTCGTCTATTTCATGCAGGGTTTGACCAAGGCCTACCCGACCCGGAAGGTGCTCGATAACGTCCATCTGTCGTTCTACCCGGACGCCAAGATCGGCGTGCTCGGCGTCAACGGCTCCGGCAAGTCGACCCTGCTGCGGATCATGGCCGGCCTCGACAAGGAATATAACGGCGAGGCCTGGGTCGCCGAGGGCGCCCGGGTCGGCTATCTCGAACAGGAACCCCATCTCGATCCCTCCAAGAACGTTCGCGAGAACGTCATGCTCGGCGTCGCCAAGCAGAAGGCGATCCTCGATCGCTACAACGAACTGGCGATGAACTACTCCGAGGAGACAGCCGACGAGATGACCAAGCTGCAGGACGAGATCGAGGCCGCCGGCCTCTGGGATCTCGACAGCAAGGTCGACCAGGCGATGGACGCGTTGCGCTGCCCGCCCGACGATGCCGACGTCAGCAAGCTCTCGGGCGGCGAGCGCCGCCGCGTGGCGCTGTGCAAACTGCTGCTCGACCAACCAGACCTGCTGCTGCTCGACGAACCGACCAACCATCTCGACGCCGAGTCGGTGTCATGGCTAGAAGGCCATCTGCGCAACTATCCCGGCGCGATCCTGATCGTGACCCATGACCGCTACTTCCTCGACAACGTCACCAGCTGGATTCTCGAGCTCGACCGCGGCAAGGGCATTCCCTACGAGGGCAACTATTCGTCCTGGCTGGTGCAGAAGCAGAAGCGCCTCCTGCAGGAAGGCCGCGAGGACGCCGCGCATCAAAAGACACTGCAGCGTGAGCAGGAATGGATCGCGTCGTCTCCCAAGGCTCGCCAGGCCAAGTCCAAGGCGCGCTACCAGCGTTATGAAGACCTGCTCAAGCAGGCCAGCGACAAGCAGAGTCAGACCGCGCAGATCACGATTCCGGTGGCTGAGCGGCTCGGTCAGAACGTCGTCGACTTCGAGGGCCTCAGCAAGGCGTTCGGCGACAACATGCTGATCGAGGATCTTACCTTCAAGCTGCCGCCGGGCGGCATCGTCGGCGTGATCGGCCCCAACGGCGCCGGCAAGACCACGCTGTTCCGCATGATCACCAAGCAGGAAACCCCTGATAAGGGCACCATCGCCGTCGGCGAGAGCGTACATCTCGGTTACGTCGACCAGTCGCGCGACGATCTCGACGGCAAGAAGAACGTGTGGGAGGAGATTTCCGGCGGCAACGAGCTGATCCTGCTCGGCAAGAAGGAAGTGAACTCGCGCGGCTATTGCTCGTCGTTCAACTTCAAGGGCGCCGACCAGCAGAAGAAGGTCGGCGCGCTGTCGGGCGGCGAGCGCAACCGCGTGCATCTGGCCAAGATGCTCAAATCCGGCGCCAACGTGCTGCTGCTCGACGAACCGACCAACGATCTCGATGTCGATACGCTGCGCGCGCTGGAAGAAGCGCTGGAGGATTTCGCCGGCTGCGCCGTCATCATCAGCCATGACCGCTGGTTCCTCGACCGCATCGCGACCCATATCCTGGCCTTCGAAGGCGACAGCCATGTCGAATGGTTCGAGGGCAACTTCCAGGACTACGAAAAGGACAAGATGCGCCGGCTCGGCCAGGACAGCATCATCCCGCATCGCGTGAAGTACAAGAAGCTGACGCGGTAACAGCAGGACCGCGGGTACATGGGCGGCTGCGCGACGAGTGGATTGTGTCCCTCTCGTCATTGCGAGGAGCGAAGCGACGAAGCAATCCATTCTTTCTTTACGCGGCGCGATGGATTGCTTCGCTGCGCTCGCAATGACGGGGAGACTGCGGCAATTTTGCCGCGGGCCGGTGCGGCCAACTGTCACTTCACGTCGCGGCGAGAGGCGTTAGATACGGCACTTCCCGCCGTTCTCATCCTCCCGCGAGCCGACAAACATGACCCTCAATACCGAAGCCGCCCTTGCGCCGAAGGGCAGATCGCTGCGTCCCGTGCCGATGCTGATCTTCGGCTCGCGCTGGCTGCAATTGCCGCTGTATATCGGCTTGATCGTGGCCCAGGGCATTTACGTCGTGCTGTTCGTGAAGGAGCTTTGGCACCTGTTCGCGCACTCCTTCGATTTCAGCGAGCAGCAGATCATGCTGGCGGTGCTCGGCCTGATCGACGTCGTCATGATCTCGAACCTCCTGGTGATGGTGATCGTCGGCGGTTACGAGACCTTCGTCTCCCGCCTCAATCTGCAGGGTCATCCCGACGAACCCGAGTGGCTCAGCCACGTCAATGCCAGCGTGCTGAAGATCAAGCTGGCGATGGCGATCATCGGCATTTCCTCGATCCACCTGTTGCGCACGTTCATCGAAGCCGGCGGGCTGGCGTCGGGAAAGACCGGCTATACCGAAACCGGCGTGATGTGGCAGACCATCATCCACACCGTGTTCATTCTGTCGGCCGTCGGCATCGCCTATGTCGACAAGCTCTCCAACGGCGCGATCGAGGCGGCGAAGCAGCAGGGCGCGCACTGATCGCGGGTTCTACTGTCCGAGTTCACAGCGAGGGATGGTCATGATAGGATTGACCATGGCGTTTTTCGATATCGACACGTGAGCAGATCGTTGCGGGTGCAATGCCGCTTGATTGCCGTTGGCGTGCTGCTTGTGGCGCTGACGCTGCACTCGCCCGCTTGCGCCGCCGACGCCGGCTTCACCCAGTTCATCGCTTCGCTGTGGCCCGAGGCGCAGGCGGCCGGCGTCTCGCGTGAGACCTTTGATTTGCAGACCCGCGGGCTGGAGCCGGATTACAAACTGCCCGACCTGATCCTGCCGGGACGGCCCGCGACCGGTGCGCCGTCGCAGGCCGAGTTCGTGCAGGTGCCGGCGGATTACATCAAGGAAGCTTCGATCGCGCGGCTCGCCACCGAAGGCCAGAAGCTGATGGCGAAGCATCGCGCGGCGCTCGACGGAATCGAACAACGTTTCGGCGTTCCCGCCAGCGTCGTGCTTGCGATCTGGGGACGCGAGACCGACTACGGCCGTTACGCTCTGCCGTATGATACGTTGCGCGTGGTCGCGACGCAGGCCTATGTCGGCCGCCGCAAGGATCAATATCGCGCCGAATTCATCCTGGCGCTGAAAATTTTGGGCGAGGGCGCGGTGACGCGCAAGGAGTTCCGCTCGTCCTGGGCCGGCGCCACCGGCTACACGCAATTCCTGCCGTCCGAATATTACAAGCACGGCGTCGATCTCGACGGCGACGGCCGCGTCGACATCTGGCATTCGGTGCCGGACGCGCTGGCTTCCGCCGCCCAGCAACTCGTCAACAAGGGTTGGCAGCCGGGCGTGCGCTGGGCTTACGAAGTGCGGGCGCCCGGAAATGTCGACTGCACGACGGGCGTGCCCGAGGTGACGAAGCCGATCGGCGAGTGGCTGCGCGCAGGCTTTGTGCCGGTGCGCGGCGCGAAGCTGAATGCGGCCGAACAGGCGCAGCCGGCCTCGTTGCTACAGCCCGAGGGCGTTTACGGTCCGGCGTTCCTGACGACGAAGAACTACTTCGTCATCAAGGAGTATAATTTTTCCGATCTGTATGTGCTGTTCGTCGGCCATCTCAGCGACTTCATGGGAAGTCCGCTGCCGTTCGCGACACCATGGTCGGCATCGACGCAATTGCGCACCAAGGACGTCGAGGCGATGCAGCGCCATCTAACGCGGATCGGACTCTACAAGGACAAGCTCGACGGCAAGGCGGGCATGCAGACCCGCGCGGCGCTCGGCGCCTATCAGAAGTCCGCCGGCCTCAAGGTCGACTGCTGGCCCAGCGAAGCGGTGCTGCAATCGATGAGCGCCGCGCGTTGATGCTCCAGCTCCTCATGGTGAGGAGGCGCGTTAGCGCCGCCTTCGAGGCGCACGCAAGTGCGTGCTCCTCAGCCTGAGGAAATGAAAAAGCCCGGCCGAAATATCGGCCGGGCTTGGAATCAAAGCGCGCAGGTTACGCGCCGGTCGGTTGGATCAGTCGCAGACCTCGACGCGGCGGAAACGCCAGCCGTAACCGTCCCAGAAACGCTCGCGGACCATGCGGCAGGCCGGGTAAGGCGCGTCTTCCACATAGACCGGGCCACCGTAGGCCGGGCGGCTCGAAGCGATCGCGCCGCCGACAATCGCGCCGCCGAGGAGGCCCGCTGCGATACCAACGCCGACGCCACGCTGCGCGCTTGCGGGCGTCGCAGCGAGCGAAGCCGCAAGTGTCGTAACCGCGATCAAGGCAGCAAATGTCTTCTTCATATCTTTGGCTCTCCTGGAGTGGCGCCTTCGCCGGCACCTGAGTTTGGAACACCTGGGTTTGGAACACGCTGTCGTTCGTATGAGCCGTCGCGCACCCGGTTCAATTCAAACGCATCAGGCTGTTGGGCCGCAAAAGCGGTTTTTTTCTGCCGCAAATGACAATCACCCCGGAAAACAGGCTGTTTTCCGGGGCGACGGATCAGATTTAATGAAGGTGAACGGGACTAGTTGCAGACCCTGACGTTGCGAACGCGCCAGCCATAGCCGTCCCAGAAGCGCTGGCGCTGCAGGTAGCAATCACCGTAGCCGGGTTCGACGACGTAAGCCGGACCGGGCGCATAGTAGCCGGGACCACCGTAATAGCCGTTCTGCGAAGCGATCGCACCACCGACAATGGCGCCACCGATCAATCCGGCGGCGACACCTGCCGCCACGCCACGCTGCGCTTGGGCGGGAGCGGGCATCGCAACGGCAGAAATAGCCAGCGCCGCGACGGCACCGAGCGCCATCAATGTCTTCTTCATGGCCTCACCTTTCTCATGGGAGCAAAGGACAGTTCCTAAAGCGTTCTGTCCCGGCGAAAATTCCACATTTCGCTTGAATGATCAATGAACGGCTGAGCCTTATTTGGCGACCAATGGGAGGAAATCGGGCCGTCCAGCGGGATCCGGGTCCGGGGGCGAACCAGAGGGTGTCATGACCGGCGGAATAGCGGCATTTTTGGCGGCAGTCGGCGGCACATCGCTGGTTTGCTACTGGCTGATGAACCGGGCAGAAAACCGCAGTGCCCGTCGGCAGGGCGCGTCCGGCGATAGCGCGGACACCGGTGGGACCTATACCGGTGGCTACGGCGGCGATGGCTGGAACGTCGCCTCATGGTTCAGCAGCAACTCCTCATCGGATAGTTCGGGCGCCTCTGGAGACTGGAGCGGTTCCGACAGCGGAGGCGGCGGCGGGGACAGCGGCGGCGGTGGTGGAGATGGCGGCGGGGGTGGCGATTAAGCCCGCAAATTCCCGGGAAAACAGCGGGTTTTTAGCTGTCGCGGCATATCTCTTTAGATTCATTCCAAGCTGTATTCAGCATCAGTTTGGAATTGCTTGAAACTGCGGTTTTTCCTTTTGCATCCGCTGCGGCGCTTCAATATCTGAAAGATCAGAAGCATCACCGATGGGCCCGCCGACTTCATGATCGTCTGTTCCTGCAACGTCCTCAGCGACCATGATGTCCGCAATGCCGTCAGCGCAGCTGGTGACTTGGCGCGCCATCCGAAGCAGATCTACGGCTGCCTCGGCTGCAGCGCCGAATGCGGCCGCTGCGCACGCACCATCAAGACCATCATCGACGAAGCGCTTGGCGCCTGCGCCAAGGCCTGCTGCTCGGGCTGCCCCCACAGCCATGCCGCCGCCAATGACGAGCCGGCCCAGGAAGTCACGCAAGCCTTCGCGCTCGCGGCAAGCTGAAAACCCTCTGAATCTTCTCGATTTTGTGGTTCCCAACCGCTTTCTTGGGGAAGTGGTTGCTCTTGCCTCTGAACTCATTTAGAAGCGTTCTAAATACAGTTTCAGGCCGATCTGGCCTCAAAATCTGGAGTGCACCATGCAGGGCGACCCAAAAGTCATCGACTATCTCAACAAGGGCCTCCGCAGCGAGCTCACCGCCATCAGCCAGTACTGGCTGCATTACCGGCTCCTCAACAATTGGGGCCTGCTGGACATGGCCAAGGTCTGGCGCAAGGAATCCATCGAGGAGATGGAGCACGCCGACAAGTTCACCGACCGGATCCTGTTCCTCGACGGCTTTCCCAACCTGCAGGTGCTGGATCCGTTGCGGATCGGCCAGAACGTCAAGGAAATCATCGACTGCGATCTTGCCTCCGAGATCGCGGCGCGCACGCTCTACCAGGAAGCCGCAACCTACTGCCATGGCGTCAAGGACTACGTCACCCGCGACCTGTTCGAGCAGCTGATGAAGGACGAGGAACATCACATCGATTTCCTCGAAACCCAGCTCGATCTGATCAAGCGCATCGGGCTCGAGCTCTACACCCAGAAGCACGTCGGCGGGCTCGAGAGCGAGCACTAAAGGATTTTGCGACGTTCGTAGCTGTCATCACCCGCGAAAGCGGGTGATCCAGTATTCCGAGACCGTAGGAGCTGAATCGAGAATCCCCAGCGTACTGGATCCCCCGCTTTCGCAGGGGATGACATTTTGGGGTGGCGAAGACACGGGGTCCCTACAGCTGCGTCTTGTAGCGCTCGTAGATCACATCCTGGCTTTCGCGCTCGCCGAGCCCGGTCTGGTCGTGGATCACTTCGCCGATGCTGGGCATCACCGAACGCTCGACGCGATCGCCTCCCCATAGCTTCGAGCGCATCAGCGCCTTGCCGCAGTGGAAATAGACCTCGCTGACGTCGATGCGCAGGGCCGCGCGCGGCTCCTTGCCGAACTCGACCATCGAGGCCAGCAGCTCAGGATCGGCCGACAGTTTTCCTTTGCCGCCGACCCGCAGCGTCTCGTCGATCCCCGGCACAAAGAAGATCAGTTGCACGCAGCCCGATCCTTCGACGATGTTCCTGAAACTGTCGATCCGGTTGTTGCCGGAGCGATCCGGCATCAGCAATTCGTTCGGACCGGCGACGCTGACGAAGCCGGGATTGCCGCCGCGCGGCGAGGCATCGACGCTGCCGTCGGAGCCGGATGTCGCCAGTACGCAGAACGGCGACATGCCGATGAATTTTTTCGCATGCACGTCGATGGCCGGCCGCGCCTTGGCGATCACGCGCGGCGTGGGGGCGGGGTAAATCGTGGCGAGGTCGCTGGCGCTGAAATCGGTCAAGATGTCCTCCGAAGCCGTGTCGTCAGGCCGCCAAAATACCATCGCCTTGCTTCGGCGGCCACTGCTATCGGCGCCATGGCCAGTCGATCCTCCGCGGTACTCACATCGAGTCGGCCGGCACGAAACAGTTGATGATGATGCTGCCGCGGTGATGCACATACCACACCACGGCTTCGCCGACCGGGTTGCCGCGGTCGCGAATGACGGCGCGCTCCGGCACCACCATCCACTCGCCATCGATCGGAACCCAATAGGCGCCCTTGCGAACGTCGTACGTGGTGCGATGGCCGTCGGAGATATCGCAGCAGGGTACGCCGTTCGGGGCCGTCACGCTCTTGAACCAGGCGCGGATGTCGGGCGCGACGTTGTCGTACTGGCCGTTGTCGAACGCGATCGCGGCACTTGCCACTACCGACAGACACGCGAGCAAAACAGATTGCGCGAGCCTTCGCATCCGACCCTCCGCCGTGTCCTCGTTTCATTGCGGGCGCGGATGCGTCCGCAAATCGTAAGCCAAGCAATTCAACCGGAGCCTGATTGCGGATGCACGCTCAAATAATGAGCGATGCGGGCGATCGCAAGATTGATGCGGTGCGAAATCAGCAGCTGTATCGCAGTCTTCCATGTCTCGCCGGCTCACATGGTCCGTTGCGGCGCGGTCCGCAGCAATTGCTGCACCTGCTGTTTCCAGAACGCCGCGTTGCCGGTGGTGAGATGGCCGCGCGTCTCGGTCGAGGCCGGTATCAGGAGCAGCCGGCCGTTCCTGACATGTTTGAGCGCCGCATCGGTGACGCCGGTTTCCGGCGGATTGCGCTCGTCGTCTGCGGCGTTGATTGCGAGCAGCGTGGCCTCGATCTTGTCGAGGCTAACAGACGGATTGTAGTCGTGCGAGGCTTCCCACTGATAGATGAAGTCGTTGGCATCAGCGGTGACCGCCACAGCGAGCCGTTCGTCGACCATCTTGTCGGCCGCGGCTGCCGTCGGCGCCAGCATCTGATAGGCGAGGGTGCCGCCGCCGGTCGCAATGCCATAGGCGTTGACGGCGTATTTCATCATCCGCGGCTGCGCGGTGTAGTTACCACCGTTGTAATCGGGGTCGTTGCGGATGGTCTCGATCATCATCCGCCGCAGCATCCAGTTGCGCGCCGCCATCTCGGTCGGCTGCGAGGCCATCGGCACCAGCGCATCCATGAATTGCGGGTAGCGGCCGCCCCAGATCCAGGTGTGCATGCCGCCCATCGAATTGCCGATCACGAGCCGCAGGTGTTTGACGCCGAGCCCTTCCCTGACCAGGCGGTAATGCGCATCGACCATGTCTTCGTAGTCGTATTTCGGAAATGCCGTCTTCATGCCGTCGGAGGGCTTGGACGATTTGCCGTGACCGAGGCCATCCGGAATGATGATGTAGTATTTCGCGGCATCGAGCGGCTGGCCGGGGCCGAACAGTTCGCCGGCGAATGCCGCCGTCAGCATGTTGGCCGCCGAGCCGCCCGAACCATGCAGCACCAGCACCGGCTGGCCGGTCGGCTCACCGATGGTGGTGTAGTGCAGCCGCAGCTCCGGCATGGTTTGGCCGGTATGGAATTTGAAATCCCTGGCGATCCAGTCGCCCTGTTTCGGGGCCGGATAGTCGGCGGCGGAGGCGGTGAGGGGCGTCAAGGCGAGGGCTACCGACAAGGCTAGTTGCGAAAAATTCATGGTGTTCTCCCCGGGGTGCGGCCGCTTCGGGCCGCTTGCGGAGAGGCTATCACATCGGCTGTTTTGGCGTCACCAGATCGGCGCGCGGCGCCCTAACCCTCGACGTCGGTTTCCGGCCGGTCGCTGCCGGCGGCGGTCTCGGTGTGCCATTTGCCGTCCGCCGTCTCGTATTCAATGGCCTCCGTGCGTCCGGGAACCCGCTGCTCGGCCGCCACCCGCCGTGCTGCGGCGAGCGCCGCGCCCCGGTTCGGAAACGGCTCGGAGAACACGCCGTCGACGGTATAGGCCCAGCCGCCGTCGTGCTGGACGACCTTGTAAGTCACATGGCTCATCAGGGAACTCGCTTTGCCGGGGGTGAACGCGCCGCTCATTCTATGACAGAATAGCCCGCGCTGTCGGAAATTACACCGGCCGTTCGTCCTCGGGGCACGGCTGCTGCTGCATCGCGGGCGAAGGAGAGGACCATGTGCCGCAACATCAAGACGCTGTTCAATTTCGAGCCGCCGGCGACGCATGCTGAAATCCACGCCTCGGCGCTGCAATTCGTGCGCAAGCTGTCCGGCTTCAACTCGCCCTCGCAGGCCAACGCCGAGGCCTTCAACCGTGCGGTCTCCGAAGTCTCCGACAGCGCGAGGCGTTTGCTGACGGCCCTGCAAACGAATGCGCCGGCGCGCGACCGCGAGGTGGAGGCGGCCAAGGCGAAGGAGCGCTCCAAGGCAAGGTTCGGTTGAGCGCGCTTCCATTGGCGTGATGCAGCTCACGGTGCGCAGAGGAGGCCATGCCTACCGTGGCTTCAACCTGCACTGGAGCGATGCCATGACGCCGACGATACCCCTGAAATACTGTTCGATTGCCTTCGCCGTTCTGTGGGGCGGCTGGATGCTGTGGTGGAGCGGAACCTTCACGCCCGCCAACGTCGTCATCCTGGCGCTTTGCGCCGCCGCCGTTGGCTATTTCTGGTATCGCGCCATGCGCTGGTCGTTCCAGTGGATGAAGCTGTTGCCGCAGAATCATATTGACCCCGGCGCCGATCCCGGCGCTGGTCATTCCGCGCCGTGATCAGGCGTCCCATTCGACCGGCAGGTTGAGCAGGCCGCGAAACGCCCAGCCGCCGATCCGCACCGGCTCGCGCGCATCGAGCCGCAAGCCCTTCAATCGCGCGAAGATGCCGGGCAGAGCGACGTCGGCCACCATGGCGCGGGAGGCGAAGGCGCCGGCGCAATAATGCGGCCCGGCGCCGAACGCGATGCTCTTTTGCGTGCTGCGCGTGACGTCGAAACGATCGGGGTCGTCGAAGCAGGCTTCATCCCGATTGGCCGAACCGAACATGAAGAACACGCGGTCCTCAGGCTCGAAATCGACGCCGCCATAGGACCACGGTTTGGCCACCCGGCGCGGCGACATCCCGATCGGCGCGATCCAGCGCGCATATTCCTCGAACACGTCGAGCCATTTGGCCTTGCCATCCCGCACCAGCGCCAATTGATCCGGATGCGTCAGCAGCGCCCAGATCGCGCCGGCGATGGCGTCGCGCGGCTCGTTCTGGCCCCCCGAAATCGCGAGCTTGATATTGGCGCGGATGCTCTCCATCGGCTGGCCTGCGGCCAAGAGCACGCTGAGGATCGAGGTGTTCGGATGCCTGGTCACCACGGGAATCATGTCGTCGATCGCGGCATCGATGCCGGCGGTGGCGGCATGACAGCGCGCCTCGACTTCCCTGTTGCCGGTGTAGTTGGCGATGCCGTCGATCATCGCCTGCGACCACGCGTCCATGTCTGCAAAGCGCATGTTGGTGAGGCCGGTGACGTCTTTCAGGCATTCCGCCGACAGCGGCAGCGCGAACGCCTTGCAGAGATCGGCTGAGCCGCGCGGCGCCAGTTCGTCGAGGATGCGGTCGGCATGGGCCTTAAACTGCCGCACCCAGGTGTCGCGCACCGTACGCGGCGACACCGCCGGAAACATCGCGGTCCGCTCCGCCATGTGCGCATCGCCGTCCTTGCGCATCATGTTGTGGCCCATCAGCACGTTCATCAGGCCAGCCGGCTGGTGCGAGGAGAAGATGTCGATGCGCTTCTCCTGCGTGAAGATATCATCGCGCCGCGTGAATACGGTGGAGTTGAGCTGCGGCACGAACGCGATCGGCGCTTCCTTGCGCATTTTTGCCAGCGCCGGATAGGGATCGGCCCAGAACGCCGATACGTCGATGTCGAAATGCGGGGCGTTGGACATGGTGTGCTCAAATCGTCCGGTAGCCGCCGTCGACCATCACGATCGAGCCCGAGACATAGGCCGACATGTCGGAGGCGAGGAAGATCGCGGGGCCGACGATGTCGTCGGCGGTGCCGGCGCGGCCGAGCGGGGTGTGGGCGACGAAGACTTTGGCCAGCTCCGGATTGCTGGCGCGCACTTTCTCGTTCAGCGGCGTCTCGATGAAGCCCGGGCCGATCGCGTTGACGCGGACACCGTCCTTGCCGAGCTCGGCCGCGAGCGCCTTGGTGAAGCCGAGCACGCCGTGCTTCGAGGCCGTGTAGGCCGGCGAACTCGGCGTCTTCAAATGCACGAAGGACTGGATCGAGCCGATATTGACGATGCGCCCTTTCAGGGCGCGCAACGGCGCGAGGAAGGCATAGGTGACGTTGAAGACGCCGTTGAGGTTGATGGCGATGATGTCTTCCCAATCCTTGATCACGGCTTCGGCGGCACCCAGCATGCCGTTGCGGCGGGCGATGCCGGCATTGTTGACGAGGATCGAGACCTGCCCGACCTTGTCGGCGATAGTCTTCGCCATTGCGAAACAGTCGTCGCGTTGGCTGACGTCGAGTGCAAAGCTTTCCGCCTTGCCGCCGGCGTCACGGATTTCCTTCGCCACATCGGCCGCCGCCTTCTCGTTCATATCGAGGATGACGATTCGCGCGCCCTCGCGGGCATAGCCGTTGGCGATCGCGCGCCCGATGCCGGAGCCTGCGCCGGTGACGACGGCGATATGATTGGCGAGAAGGGGCATGGCACGCGTTTCCTCTGTTTTGCGATTTTGGCAGAGGATAGCAAGCATGCCCGCCGGCACAAGGTGGCAAGAGTTGCGGGCAGATATGCCACGGCGCGCTTTCGGGCGGGCATTTGCCCGCCCTTCGGCAACCCGGTCAGAACGAGCAGGTGCCGTCGCGCAGCATGCCGTCCTTGAATATCAGCGCGTCGCCGAAGGTCGGGACTTCGCTGCCGACGATGACGCTATAGTTCGACGGCCACGGCGCGGTCGGGACGCTCTCGTCCCAGATCTGGCAGAAGCCGGAATCCTGCCAGCGGATCAGGTGAAACGCGGCCTCGGCGGGGCTTGACGCGGCGAGCGCGGTGAAACCAATGGCGGCAACGGCGGAAAGGGCAAACAGGCGACGCATCGACAATCTCCATTCTGAAAAAACAGGGCGTTCGGGCCCGGCTATGGATTTTGTCCGGCGAAGCCGCGATTGGTTCAAATCCGCTTCTTCGATTCCGGTCACCGTCAGCGGCTCACCGCCGCATGAATGGCCTCGCAATGCCGTACCAGGTTGGGATGATCGGAAACAAATGCCTTCAGCGGCGTCGGGATCGGATAGTAGTGGATGTTGGCGATGAAGCCGTAGATGCCGGCATCGATGCTGCCGGGGTTGGGGCCATGCACATAGCCGTCAGGGGGGATCAGGTCGGCCAGCACCTGCAGGTCCGACAGTCCCCGCGCATAGGCCTGGTCGGGCGCATAGCGGCCGATGCCCTGGAAGTAATAACGCTGCGCGTTGTATTCCCTGGCCTTGTTCAACCCGGCCTCGTCGATCTGCGCATGCTGCGCCATGAAGGCATCGCGAACTGCCGGGAAGAAGCGATCATCCTTCCAGCGCGAATACGACATCACCCAATAGAGATCGTCGAGCAGGCGCGTGACCAGATGGTCGGTGGTGCGCTGCGCCGGCGTAAGCTGAGCGTCGATGGTCAGGCGATATTTTTCGATGAGATGCGCGAGGATGGTTTCGCTGTCGCCGATCGCCACACCGTCGTCGACGATATAGGGCAACTGCCCCCGCGGCGCTTTCGACGCGTCGAATACATGTTCATGCGTGAACCGGACGCCGGCGAGCTTGAGAAAGGCGTAGACCTTCAGGCCGTAGCCGTTGTTGTCGGCGACGCCGAACAGCTTTGGATAGGAATACAGGGTGAGCATGTGATGCACTCTTGCTTCGTAGGGTGGGTTAGCCGGAGGCGTAACCCACCATGTCACGCCGCGATCAGTTTCGGTGGATTACGCTTCGCTAATCCACCCTACGGCTACGGCTTCAACTGCGCGACACCCTCGATCTCGATCAGCATCTTGGGATTGGGCAGCGCCGCCACCACGCAGGTGGTGCGGGCCGGATAGGGCGCCGGCCCGAACGCGGACGCATACAGCGCGTTCATGGCGGCGACGTCGGAGGCGCGGGTCAGCAGCACGTTGACCTTGACCAGGTCGCGCAACGTCGCCCCGGCCTCGCCGAGCACGCGCTTGATGTTGGCGACCACAAAGCCGAACTGCGCCTCAAAACCCTCGGCCAGCTCGCCGTTTTCGTCGAAGCCGGGAATGCCCGAGATGAACAGCAGGTCGCCGGTGCGGGCGGCAAACGACAGCGGCGGCGATTTGATGCCTGATGGAGGGGCGAAGTGTTTGATGGGGGACATGGGGACTCCTTTTCGCCATGGTGGCAACGCAATGATGGAACCACTTTGCCCATCCGTCCCATCGGTTACAATCGCCAAAGCGCGACTCGCTTCGCAACGCAACACGCATTCATCAATCCCGGGAAACCCATTCATGAAGATGTCATCCGCCCTCCGTGTCGCTCTGCTCGCCCTGACCGCCTTTGCCGGCACCATGCTGTCCTCGGCCTCGCATGCCGACGAGGGCTTTGTGCAGCTTGTGATCTACAAGGCCGGCTGGATCATCGGCGGCTCCGGCGGCAGCGGCAGCCTGACGTTCCGCGGGCGAACCTATGCTCTCTCGACCGGCGGCCTCGACTATGGCCTGGTGTTCGGTGGCTCGAAGACGGTGCTGCGCGGCCGCGTCAGCAACATCTATCGCCCGTCCGATGTCGCCGGCGTCTACGGCGCCGCCGGTGCCGGCCTCGCGGTGGGCCGCGGCGCCCGCGCCATCGTGCTGACCAACCAGAAGGGCGCCGTGCTGGAACTGTCCGGCAGCCAGACCGGGTTGATGGCGAACGCCGATCTCAGCGGGCTCGCGATCACGATGCGGTAGCGAACCGGTGGACCGCGAATCGCTGGCCGCGGCTTACGCGGCGCCGTGTCGTCACTATCACAACCTGGCGCATATCGAAGATTGCCTCGCCGCGCTGGCGCGGGTGGACAATCTTTCGGCGGCCGAGCGAGAGATTCTGTCCGAGGCCATCTGGTGGCACGATGTCGTTTACGATGCCACGCGGGCCGACAACGAAGATCTCAGCGCTCGTTTGGCCGAGCAGCACGTCCGCCAGGATCTTCGTGCGGAGGTGGGCCGGCTTATCCGCCTGACCAAAACCCACGAGGTCGAACCGCATGACCGCCTTGGGGCAATCCTGATCTCGATCGACCTCAGCATCCTCGGCGCGGAGCCCGCGCGGTACGACGCCTATGCGGCTGCGATCCGGCAGGAGTACGCCCATGTGGCGGATCGCGACTACCGTGCCGGCCGCGCCAGGGTGCTCGGTCACTTCGCGGCCCGCCCGTTCATCTTTCCCGATGCCGGCTTTGCCGAGGCGTATGACCGCAAGGCCCGCGAGAATATTGCGCGGGAGTTGGCGTCGTTGAGCCAATAACGGCTCGGTGTTCCTATTCAACTATCAAACAGCCCTGCCGTCATCGCCCGGCTTGACCGGGCGAACCAGTACTCCGCGGCCCATCGATTCCATCACGAACGTCTCTTGAATACTGGATCGTCCGCCTTCGCGGACGATGACAGCGGAAATCATTCTCGCGGCATCATCTGCCCGAAGTTTTCCATTTCGTTTGCCCTCTTGGAAATCAGAGGGCGCAGGGAAGACCGGGTGCGCGCCGCACCCGCGGTCTCGTACGCGATAGTTGCAACAAGATTTGCGCACGAGCATACAGGTTTGGCGGAAGCCTCCGGCCTTCCCTGCGCAATGGCTTTACGGCTTATACGAGATCGTCCTGGTGACCCTGCTTTTTGTGACACCATCGCTCTCGGGCAGCGTTGGCTGCCTTCGAACTTGACGCCTGCATCGGGGCGTCGGACCCAAACGATTTCACCGTACGTAAAGACCACGCTCGTCAGTCGCGATCCCACGTCCACCGCTCCCTGCCCCTCGTTTGCGACGATGGCCTACGCCCCTTGTGTCCAAAAAATTTGGCAGAATGAGCGAACGGGCGGTTGCGGACCAACCGCCCGTTGCTGGAACTGAGCCCGTACGCCCCAAAGGCGACAGAGCCTGTACCAGAGCGAGGGACAGCTCCGGCGTCTTCCTCAACCCGAACAGTTGCAAGGGCTTCGAGCCCGTACCGAGCAAGGAAGGGAGTGGATGATGGCACAAGATGATCGCATTGTCGTGGGCATCGATGTGGCAAAGGACAAGGTGGATGCGTGCATTCGCTCGCTGTCATTGCGTCAGGTCTGTCCGAACACGGGACAAGGCCACCGCAAGCTGGTGGCCTGGCTTCGCAAGTACAAGGCAACCAGGGCTGTGATGGAGGCGAGCGGCGGTTACGAGCGTGACTGGGCCAAGCTACTGCGCCAGGCCGGTGTCGAGGTGCGGATCGTCGACCCCAAACGCGTCCGCAGCTTCGCGCTATCGGCCGGCCGGCTGGCAAAGAACGATGTGATCGACGCGGAGATGATCGCCTGGTTCGCCGAGATATTTACCGAGGCGCCGAGCCAGACCCACGATGCCGCACGCGAGGAGTTGCTGGCGCTGGTGAAAGCGCGCATCGGTCTGGGTGATCTCAAGACGCGCTTGCAAAGCCAAAACGAGCATGCTGCACCAGGACTGGTTCAGAAAACGCATGCCCGCGTCTTGAAGAATCTGGTCAGTGAAATTGCCAAGCTCGAGGCGGCAATTGCGGCCAAGATCAAGGCCTCGCCACACCTTGCCGAGCGTGCCGAGATCATCGAGAGCGTGCCGGGCCTCGCCGAAACGACCTCCGCCAACCTCATTGCGGGGATGCCGGAGCTTGGGCAGGTGAGCAACAAGATCGCCGGTGCGTTATTAGGCGCCGCCCCGTACGACGACGATAGCGGCCATCGGCGCGGTGAGCGTCATATCAAGGGTGGCCGCCGCTGGGTCCGCAACGCCATCTACATGCCCTGCCTCGGCGCAGCCACGCAGAACAACCCGGTGCTCAAGGCCTTCTACGACCGCCTGATTGCCAAGGGAAAGAAGCCGAAAGTGGTGCTTGTCGCCTGCATGCGCAAGCTCATCGTCATCCTCAACATCATGATCGCACGACGGCAGAAATGGGATCCCAGCCGTTACGCACTGAACTGAGCGAGCGCACCTCACCGCGCTCGGTCATCGACCGAGCGCATGCCAAGCCAACAGACCGGAGAGCGGACGGGGTCAAGGCCGTAAGCCGCCGAAGGCGGGGCGCGCCCCGCACCAGCCTTGAGGCCCGGCCGATCGCCGGTTTACTTCAGCACAGTTGCTCTGGTGGGACAGGATGGCGGGAGTTATGAATTTGATTTGCCCGACGGGGCCAGCGATTTATTTTTGCGCGAAGGGCTGGACAGGGTTTGGGTGATTTGCCCGTCGGGCTACTTTGTCGCAGGTTGCGACGAAAAATTGTTCTTGTGCTCGAAATGGAATCAGAATCTCAGCGAGCCGCCGTAGGGTGGGTTAGCGAAGCGTAACCCACCAACTTGCAAGCTCGGTTATCGAAAGAAAGGCGGCCGATTACGCTTCGCTAATCCGCCCTACGGCCCTAGCATGCGCGCCAAACGTCTCCGGGGAGGAAACCATGAAGTTGAAGATCGCTGCCAGTCTGCTCGCGCTTGCTTTGTCGGCCGGCGCCGCCGCCGCGCAACCGGCCAAGAATCTCAAGGAGCAGATCGTCGGCACCTGGAATTTCGTGGTCGCCGAAGTCGCGGCGCCCGACGGCAAGAAGTCGTTCCCGTTTGGCGAGACGCCGAAGGGCGTCCTGATCTTCACCGCCGACGGCCGCTTCGCGCAGATCCACGTCGCCGGCGACGTGCCGAAGATCGCCTCCAACAATCGCATGACCGGCACGCCGGAGGAATACGCGGGGATCATGCGGCGCAGCCTGTCGGTGTTCGGCACCTACACCGTCGACGAGGCCAAAAAGACTGTCACCTATAACATCGTGTCGTCCTCATTCCCGAACTGGGAGGGCGAGGCGCAGACCCGCAATATCGACAAGCTCACCGACGACGAGTTCGTCAACACCAACCCGAACGTCGGCGGCGGGCGGGGGAGTGCGAGTAATTTTTATCGGCGGGTGAAGTAGGGGGACGGGGTAGGGTGGGTTAGGCGAAGCCGTAACCCACCGCGATCCGGATGCTGTCGCGGAGAGATGCGGCGGATTACGCTGCGCCAATCCGCCCTGCGGTCCTAGCGGTCGGTAGCCGGATCTTCCCCCTTCTTTCGTGCGGCCTTCTCTTTCGCTTTTTGGCTTTCCGGTTCTGGTGGCTGAACAAGCAAACTTGGCATGGGAAATTCGGTCGGAAGCTGGGGGCGGCTTTTGTTCCGCCAATGCTTGCGACGCTTTGGGTGAAGGAATGGTACCAATGCGGTGACGAACAATCCCAGCGTACAAACTTCGGCAATCAATCGTTCTAGGTCTTCGAAATCGGCTTCTGCACTAGCATGCCCGACCGGTCCTTTCCCAGTTGCTCTTCGCCATTGCGGTTTGTCGCCATTGTCTCCGCGGAAAATACTGTGAGAATGGATCAGCATATTCCTATTTACGCGCAGGATGTTGAATGCCTTACATGCAAAAGATATCGCATTTAACACGTCTTGATCTTTGAGACGTTGCTTCGACAATCGTAAGGCAACATCAGCCTTAGAAGTATTTCCCATCCCTCCCGTGATGGCCATTCCGGAAGAATAGTCGCCGAGCAATTCCCAAATTATGGTCGTGAAGAATTGCTCGACCATATTCCATTCGAGTGAGAGGCGGCCGAGATTGTAGACGAGTGGAAGAGCCTCCTCCGTTTCATGATAGTCAGCAATGAAAGAGCCCATGGTGGATTCGATTTCGCTGATGCGGCGGCCTGATTGGAGTTTGCTTAAAATAGCTTTAGTTGTGAGCGCAGCCTAGCGCAATTCTGGGCGAAAAGGCCGGGCTCTCGCCCGGCCTTTCGTTTTCCGATGGATGCCCGGGTCAAGCCCGGGCATGACGCGGCGAGAGCTCTCCCTCACAACACCCGATTGCTCTCCTTCACCTTCTCCGCATCCAGATACACATTCGATCCCATCTCCTTGAACTTCTGGCTCATCTGCGCCATGCCGTCCTCGATGACGCCCGAGACCGACATGCCGACGGCGCCACCGGCGATCGCGCGCTTGTCGGGGTCGTTCAGCGTCGCGGCGTAATCGCGGACGTCCTGGGTGATCTTCATCGAGCAGAATTTGGGGCCGCACATCGAGCAGAAGTGTGCGACCTTGTGGGCTTCCTTCGGCAGCGTTTCGTCGTGGTAAGCGCGGGCGGTTTCCGGATCGAGGCCGAGGTTGAACTGGTCCTCCCAGCGGAAGTCGAAGCGGGCGCGTGAGAGCGCGTCGTCGCGCAGTTGCGCGGCGGGGTGGCCCTTGCCGAGGTCGGAGGCGTGGGCCGCGATCTTGTAGGTGATGACGCCGACCTTGACGTCGTCGCGGTTTGGCAATCCCAGATGCTCCTTCGGCGTCACGTAGCACAGCATGGCGCAGCCGAACCAGCCGATCATGGCGGCACCGATGCCCGAGGTGATATGGTCGTAGCCCGGGGCGATGTCGGTGGTCAGCGGCCCGAGCGTGTAGAACGGCGCTTCGCCGCATTCCTTGAGCTGCTTGTCCATGTTGATCTTGATCTTGTGCAGCGGCACATGGCCGGGGCCTTCGATCATGACCTGGCAGCCCTTCCTCCAGGCTATCTGCGTCAGTTCGCCAAGCGTCTCCAGTTCGGCGAATTGCGCGCGGTCGTTGGCGTCGGCGATCGAGCCCGGCCGCAGCCCGTCGCCGAGCGAGAACGAGACGTCGTACTTCCGCATCAGGTCGCAGATTTCCTCGAAGTGGGTGTAGAGGAAGCTCTCCTTGTGATGCGCCAGGCACCACTTCGCCATGATCGAGCCGCCGCGCGAGACGATGCCGGTGACGCGGTTGGCGGTGAGGTGGATGTAGGGCAGGCGCACGCCGGCGTGGATGGTGAAATAGTCGACACCCTGTTCGCACTGCTCGATCAGCGTGTCCTTGTAGAGCTCCCAGGTCAGCTTGACGGGATCGCCTTCGCACTTCTCCAGCGCCTGATAGATCGGAACGGTGCCGATCGGGATCGGCGCGTTGCGCAGAATCCATTCCCGCGTGGTGTGGATGTTGCGGCCGGTGGAGAGGTCCATCACGGTGTCGGCGCCCCAGCGGATCGCCCACACCATCTTGTCGACCTCTTCCTCGACCGACGAGGTCACGGCGGAGTTGCCGATATTGGCGTTGATCTTGGTGAGGAAGTTGCGGCCGATGATCATCGGCTCCAGTTCGGCGTGGTTGATGTTGCAGGGGATGATGGCGCGGCCGCGCGCGATCTCGCTGCGGACGAATTCCGGCGTGACGAAAGCGGGCACGCTGGCGCCAAAGCTCTCGCCATCGGCGATCGCGGCTTCGGCGCGCTCAAGCTGCACTTTGCGGCCAAGATTTTCGCGGGTCGCGACGTAGATCATCTCCTTGGTGATGATCCCGGCGCGGGCGAATTCGAGCTGCGTGATCATGTGATCGCCGACGCCGCGCAACGGCTTGTGATGCGCGGTGAATGCTTTTGCCGCATGCGAGGCGCCGACATTGCCGTTGTCTTCGGGCTTGATGTCGCGGCCTTCATACTCCTCGACGCCGCCGCGCTCCTTGACCCATTCGATGCGCGCGCGCTTCAGGCCGGCGTTGACGTCGATGGTGACATCGGGATCGGTGTAGGGGCCCGAGGTGTCGTAGACCGGCAGGTTCGGCTCGCCGGCGCCTTCGCTGAGGATGATCTCGCGCAGGGGAACGCGAACATCCGGCGCTTCATCGGGCGTCACCCAGATCTTGCGCGAGGCGGGCAGGGGTCCGGTGGTGACGGCGGGAAGCGTGGTGTCGGGGTTGGAGCGGATGTTCATGGCGTATCCTCCGTTGTGTTTGTCATTCCGGACGGGCCGCGAAGCGGACCGATCCGGAATCTAGAAGTTGTGAATCTCAGCTCGAGATTCCGGGTTCGCATCTTCGATGCGCCCCGGAATGACGGCGGTGGTTGGTTTCGTAAACTGTCTCACGCGGCCTCCGCGTTCTGGCCGAGCCATTGCCGCACCCGCGCATCGGGGTCGGCGTTTTGCGTGACGTCGCTGACGACGGCGATGGAATCGGCTCCGGCGGCGAAAATCTCGGCCGCCTGTTCGAACTTGATGCCGCCGATCGCGACCAGCGGGATGGTGCCGATGCGCTTCTTCCACTCGGTGATTTTTGGAATGCCCTGCGGCGCGAAGCGCATCGATTTCAGCGTGGTCGGGAAAATCGGGCCCAGCGCGACGTAATCGGGCTCGGCGCGCAACGCGGTCTCAAGCTCCGCGTCGTCATGGGTGGAAATGCCGAGCGTCAGTCTGGCGTTGCGGATTTCGGCGAGGTCCGCATCGACGAGATCTTCCTGGCCGAGATGCAGATGCTGCGCTCCGGCGACGATGGCCGCGCGCCAGTAGTCGTTGACCACGAGTTTTGTCCGCGTGCCCTTGGTCACGGCCAGCGCATCGCTGACGATCTGCAGCGCCTGCGAGTCGTTGAGGTCCTTGGCGCGCAGCTGAATGGTGCCGACGCCAAGCTTGGTCAACCGCGCCACCCAGGCGACGCTGTCGACGACCGGATAGAACTTGTCAGGATACAGCATGCCAGAAGGGTGTCCCGATGACAGGGGTGGAAGGGGAGGCGAAGTCGCGGGCTTCCATCAAGCCCGCCTCAAAAGCGGTGCGGCCGGCTTCCACGGCAAGGCGGAACGCGTTCGCCATCGCCACCGGATCGGCGGCTTTGGCAATCGCGGTGTTGAGCAGCACGGCGTCGTAGCCGAGTTCGAGCGCATGCGCCGCATGCGACGGCGCGCCCAAACCAGCATCGACCACCAGCGTGATATCGGGCAGCCGGTCGCGCAGCAGCTTTAGCGCGTCGCGGTTGATGATCCCCTTGGCGCTGCCGATTGGTGCTGCCCACGGCATCACCACCTTGCAGCCGGCATCGACCAGCCGCATCGCAACACCAAGATCTTCGGTGCAATAGGGGAACACTTCAAAGCCGTCCTTGATCAGGATCGCGGCGGCCTCGACCAGGCCGACCACGTCGGGCTGCAGCGTGTCGTTGTCGGCGATCACCTCGAGCTTGATCCAGGGCGTGGAGAATAACTCGCGCGCCAGCTTTGCGGTGGTCACCGCCTCGCGCACGCTGCGGCAGCCGGCGGTGTTCGGCAGCACCATGACGTCGAGCTCGCGGATCAGCGACCAGAACGCATCGCCGGTCTTGCCGCCGGCGGCCTCGCGCCGCAGCGACACCGTGACGATGTTGGCGCCGGACGCCCGAATGGCGCCCTGCATGATCGCCGGGGACGGATACAGCGCGCTGCCGATGAGGAGGCGGGAGGTGAAGGTTTTGCCGTAGAAGTTCAGCATGGTGTTTCTCATTTCGTCCTCCCGGCCACGTCTGTCATCCCCGCGAAGGCGGGGATCCAGTACGCCGGGAAACCGGAGATTGAACCGAGAGGCCGCGGCGTACTGGGTCGCCCGGTCAAGCCGGGCGATGACAGCGGAGTGTGGGGCGCAAGCATCATCCTCACCCTCCCTGCCGTGGCGTGATGATCTCGATTTCGTCGCCGCTCTTCAGCGTGGTTTCGGCCCAGCGGCTCTTCGGCAGCACGTCGTAATTCACGGCGATCGCAAAATGCGTGCCTTCGTATTCGAGCTCGCTGAGCAGTGCGTCGATGCGCGAGGCTGATATCTCGCGCGCTTCGCCGTTAACAGTTACACGCATCGCATCACCTCATTGTCGATCGCGCCGCGCTCGACATGCGCCAGCGTCAGTTCCGCCAGCGCCGGGGCCAGCAGGAAACCGTGACGATAGAGCCCGTTCACGGCGATCTTTTTCTTCTCCACCGTGATCCGCGGCAGGTTGTCAGGGTAGGCGGGACGAAGGCCGGAGCCGAATTCGAGAATCCGCGCCTCGGCAAACGCCGGATGCACGGCATAGGCGGCACCCAACAGCTCCAGCGCCGAGCGCACGCTGACGCCGGTGTCCTCGGCCTCGATCGAGGTCGCCCCCAGCATGAACTTGCCGTCGCCGCGCGGGATGACGTAGAGCGGCCAGCGCGGGTGGATCAGCCGCACCGGGCGCGACAGTTCGACCTCACTGGTTTCGACGATGATCATCTCGCCCTTGACGCCGCGCAGCTCCTTCTGCCGGTCGCGCGCGGCAAGGCCACGGCAATCGATCACGATGCCTTCAAGATTTTGGCCGCCGAGATCGTCGACATCGACGTCGCTGTCGAACTTGATGGTGCCGCCGGCCGCCGTGATCCGCGCATGCAGCTCCGGCAGCACGCGGCGCGGCTCGACATGGCCTTCGTCGGCATAAAACAGCCCGTCGCGGAAACGGCCTTCCAGCGACGGTTCGAGTTCGCTCACAGCGCTCGCGTCGAGCCTGACGTGGCCGGTGGTGAGTTTGGCAAAGCGTTCGAAATCGGCGCGGTCGCGCGCATGCGCCACCACCAGCGAACCGTTGAACGGGGTTTTGGGAAAATGCTCGCGCCAGAGATCGAGCGAGCGCAAGCCAAGCCGGCCGATCACGGGCTCAGAGGCCTCGGCCTCGCACCAAGGCGCCAGCATGCCGCCGGCCCAATGGCTGGTGGCCAGCGTCATGGCGTCGTCACTGCGCTCGTATAGCGTGACGGCGTGGCCGGCCTGCGCGAACAGCAGCGCCTGCCAGGCGCCGGCAATGCCCGCTCCGATGATGGAAACGGGGGAATCCCCCCGCGACTTCGAACCCTGTAACATCCCTGTCCCTTCGCCGGCATGACCCGGATCAGGTTCAAAGGGTCACCGCGGTCCCCGGCTTCACCTCCGAAAAGGTCAGCCAAAGCATGCGGTATCTCAGCTCCTCGTCGGAGCTCCCCTCGGAACGGGTCTAATGTAGGCCGATGGACCGAGGTGTCAACGCGGCTGTGCGGCGTTTGCACCGCTGGAAGAACTGGCAGCCATGCCGGCAGACGGTCGGGGAACCCGCTCTTTGGCGTCCGCGAGCTTCTTGTGGGCAGCCTTTGGCGAGGGCGTCAGCACCGACTTGAGCTTCGCAAGGATCGGCGTCAGCACGAGCGGCCCTGGCGGGGGCTTTGGCTTCGCGGCATGGTGGCCTTTGGGCCGGGCGGCGACTTCCCTTGGCTTGACGGCCTCCGTCGGCTTTTCGGTTTGCTCGGGCTCGGCCTCAGCGGGCACCGCGGTATCCACCGCCGCTTCCTTTGGCTCGGAGACCGACTGCTTCAGCTCGACGGACGCTTCCTTCGCGGGCTCGGCGTCTTTCGGCGGTGCACTCGCAAGCACAGGCTCGGGCTGCCTGGGCCGCGCCAACCGCTGGCGCTTCGCGACCTCGTAATAGCCGGCGGCATAAAGACGCACGGTGCGGTCGTGATCGCCCTGTGCGGCGCGGTAGGCGCCGGCGAGGTATTTGACGCCATAGGTCAGGTTGGTTTCGGGATCGCGCAGGCCTTCGGCGTCGCCCTGGTAGCCAACGCCGCGCGCGGTCGCGAGCTTGATCTGCATCAGCCCGATGGTGCCGCCGCGCCCGATCAGGTCCGGGTGATATTTGCTTTCGCGCACGATCACCCGATGCACCAGCGCTTCCGGTACCCCGTTCGCGTGCGCGTGAACCGCGACCATCTTTTCGTAAGCCGCGCGGCTCTGCGCTTTCGCCTCGGGCGAAAACAGCAGCGCTGCCGCGGCGGCGAGCCAGGCAATAACAGGCAAACGCTTCATGAAAAGGGTCTCAGCCGGGCGCGATGAATTTGGGCGCGCGTTAATGATTTGGGCGGCGCACTATCGCGGCCAGATGTGGCGAAAAGCGGACGGGATATGGCTTTGGCACACGGGGATAATGACAGGCTCCGCGGCGTCTCGAAGGATAGGCGGCGCGATCGCGGCCTCATGGTTCGCCCGGCGATGCAGAGGTGCGAAGCCGCGCGCCTCACCATGTGGGTCTAATATTTTCTCCGTATTTTTCCGCACCGCCAACACGCATGATTGTCGTGCAAAAGACGCAAAGCGGGTCTAAGATTTTTTTCGGCAGCGTTGCACGGTTGCGACAGCAAATCTGTCCCAAGTCCAGAATCTGCAATTCAACTGCAAATCAAATCAAAATAAAATCTGAGGGAGATGCGCCATGATTGGATCAGGCTCGAGTTATCAGCCCCGCCAAAATCCCTGCGCGCAATGCGGCAAGCCGATCGCACGACCGGACTGGATTGAAAGCAGCCCGGGCCGGACCTCGTTCCTCTGGTTCTGCCGCGCCTGCAATTATCGCTTCGAGGCGATTGCGATCTACGACGAAGCGGATCCGGACGCGATCGCGGCGTAACAACGCGTTTTAGATTTGACGCGTTTTCTTCACGCGAACCGCAAAAACACTTCGCTTGAAAACGCTATGTAAATCAGGCGGCCGTGCGCTCGATCTGCTGATGCACCGGCAGTTGAATGCGCACCACCAGCCCGTGCGGCTGGCGGTCGTGCAGCGACAGCGCGCCGCCATGGGCCAGCACGATGGCATTCGCAATCGATAGACCAAGGCCGAAGCCCGAGGTCTCGTCCATGTTGCGGGCGTCGTCGCCGCGCACGAACGGCTCCAGCATGTTGTTCTTCTGCGCGTCCGAAATGCCGGGGCCATCGTCCTCGACATCGATGGTGACGACATCAGGCGAGGTGCGCAGGCGGATGGTCGCTTCGGCGCCGAACCTGACAGCATTCTCGACCAGATTGGTGACGCTGCGGAGCAGGTCGTCGGGGCGGACGGTCGCCATCGCGTGCGGCGGCCCGTCATAGCTCACCTTGCGGCCCATATCGCTGAACTGATCGGTGACAAGCTGCAAGGTCGAGGCGATATCGACCAGTGTCATTGCTTCGAGCTTGCGATCGTTGCGCAGGAACGACAGCACGGACTCCAGCATCGAGCGCATCTGGTCGAGATCGCCGAGCATGCGGCTGCGATGGGTTTCGTCCTCGATGAATTCCGAGCGCAGCCGCATCCGCGTGATCGGCGTGCGCAGGTCGTGGCTGATCGCGGCCAGCATCTTGGTGCGGTCGTCGATCAGGCCGGTGATGCGCTCGCGCATCCGGTTCAGCGCCTTCGCCACCGAACGGATCTCCTCCGGCCCGCGTTCGGGCAGCGGCGCGGCGGCGCCGTTGAGACTGAAACTTTCGGCGGCCCTGGCGAACGACGACAGCGGCGCCGTCAACGCGCGCGCCGCCCACAGCCCGAGCAGGGTGACGCTGATCACGGCGAACAATAGCGTCATCATCCATGGGCTGCCCAGGAACGGCGGGCGCTGCCGCTGATCCGACAGGATGTTGGCCGAGATCATCGCGCCGTCCGGCAACGCGATGCCGAGTTTACGGGTCTCGCCATCGGGCGGCAGCGCAAAGATGTGATAGCCATTGCCAAGGCGCCGGTGCAGACCGCGCAGGTTGATGCCGTCAGGTTCCGCCGCTACCGGCGTTCCCGGCGCGAGGCTCGCGATGCCGAGCAGCGGGAAGGCGCGTGCGATATCGCCCATCAGCCGCGGCCGATCCGGCGCCGCCGCCGCGCCGAGCAAATGCGCTGAAGCGGCGAGCTGCGAATGGCCGCGGTCGAACGACGAATCCGGCTGGTCCGGCCGGTGGATCAGGAAACTCGCGGTGATGATCAGATGCAGCGCCACGATGGAGGCAACGACCAATGCTGCGATCTGGCCGCTGATGCCGCGCAGGTTGAGGAAACCGAAAAACTTCATAACGCGCATTTCATGGCGGACAACGCCGGCTCAGTTGCCGGCGGCTGCTGTCGGTTCAACTCTTGATCGGTTCGACTCTCGGCGTGAACACGTAGCCGCCGGACCGCACCGTCTTGATCAACGTCGGCTCCAGCGGATCGGGCTCGATCTTGCGGCGGATGCGGCTCACCAGCACGTCGATCGAGCGCTCGAACGAGCCGGCGTTGCGCCCTTGCGTGAGGTCGAGCAGGCTGTCGCGCGACAGCACGCGGCCGGGCCGCTCGCACAGGGTGCGCAGCAAATCGAATTCGGCTGATGTCATCGCGACGCGGGCGCCTTCGGGATCGCGCAATTCCCGCAAACGGAGGTCGATGCGAAAGCCGGCAAAACTCAGCGCGGTCGCGCCCTCGGTGGTGCTGGCGGTTTGGGCCGCGGCCTGCCGGCGCAGCACCGCATTGATCCGGGCCAGCAATTCGCGCGGATTGAACGGCTTTGCCAGATAGTCGTCGGCGCCCATCTCCAGGCCGAGAATACGATCGACGTCCTCGCCGCGCGCGGTCAGCATGATGATCGGCGTCTGCGATTCCGCGCGCACCTTGCGGCACAGGCTGAGGCCGTCTTCGCCGGGCAGCATGACGTCGAGGATCAACAGATCGACGCGATGGTCGGTCATCGCGCGCGCCATTTCGCGGCCGTCGGTCGCTGTGGTGACGTTGCAGGAATTGGTGCGCAGGTATTTCGCGATCAGCGTTCGCGTCTCGCGGTCGTCTTCCACGACGAGGATGTTGGGCACGGGCTGGGCCATATCGACCTTTTGTCGGAGATTCGGGGCGAAGGGCGAATGATTTTTGTTTCCGGATGTTTCCGGGTTCCCCCGGGCAACACAAGGTAACAGCTAAGACGCCGCTGAAAAGGTCTCGTTAAGACCGTTAACCCTACGGTCGGGGCGTCGAATACGAACCTTTTCCTGGAGCTATCATGACCTCGATCTCGGCGGCCTCTGCCAGCACCTACCAGTCGCCCCTGCAGAAATTGCAGGCTGAGTTGCAGTCCCAAGTCACCTCCGGCGCGATCTCCTCGACCGACCAGAACGCACTGTCCTCGGCGCTGACCGACATCGATTCCTCGATCCAGTCCAGCCGCTCCAGCGACCAGTCCAGCGGTAGCCAGCCCGGAGACATCAAGTCCAAGATCGACGACCTGATCTCAAGCGAGGTCTCCTCGGGCAAGCTGACCAGCGACCAGGCCACCGAACTGCAGGGCGTCTTCAAGGCCGCCTTCGCCAACGGTCCCGGCGGGGCCGGCGGCGATGCTTCGGGCGGCGGCGGTCCGGGTGGAGCAGGCGGCCCGGGTGGTGCCGGTGGCGCCCATCATGGACATCACGGCGGCGGATCGAAGTCCGGCGACGCCTCGTCCTCGGATTCCTCGAGCTCGTCCTCGTCGAGCACGAGTTCGGCCAGCGACCTGCTGCAGCAATTCCTGCAATCGCTGCAGGAAGCGGCGAGCAGCTCGTCGTCGAGCTCCTACAGCTCGACCGGCAGCACCAGTTCGTCGAGTAGCAGCTCGTCGCTTTCGGCGCTGCTGATCGACTACCAGAGCTGAAATCCTTTCTGACGCGGGCGACGCGCGACCCTCGGATCGTGTCAGGCAGCCATCCTTCCCGAAAGGGAAGGGTGGCTGTTGTATTTTCGCGGCGTTTCCAATCGGCGCGGAACCGGCGCCACGATGCGACGTTAACCCGTTTAATTTACGTCTGGAGGGTGCGATGGCAATCGAGGTCATGACCAGGCCGCATCAGTTGATCGCGAGCGACCGGATCGAAGGCACCGCGGTGCGGCGGCCGAACGGCGACAAGATCGGCCACGTCGAACGGCTGATGATCGACAAGGTCTCCGGCAAGGTGTCCTACGCCATACTGAGTTTTGGCGGCTTCCTCGGCATCGGAACCAATCTGCTGCCGCTGCCCTGGGGCCGGCTCTGTTACAACACCAGGTTCGAGGCCTACGAACTCGACATCGAGGATGAGGAACTGAAGCGCGCGCCTTCGTTCCGCGCCGACAAGGATTTCGACTGGGGCGATCGTGCGCAGGAAGCGGAGCTGCATCGCTATTACGGCATGCCGCCTTACTGGGGCGGCTTTTGATCGCAGTGTTCCCGTGTAAATTTGCGGAACAGTTGCTGCGTTCACGGGTTTTCCCAGTATCGATTTCAGACTGAGGAGAACTTGAAATGTTAGCCAGATATACCATCGCGGCCCTTGCCGGTTCCGCGCTGCTTGCCGGTGCCGCGTTCGCACAGACACCTGCCGCGACCACCACCGACAGCGCCGGCGCGGCGCCCGCGTCCACGACATCTTCGTCGCTCCAGGGTGACTGGCGTGCGTCCAAGATCGCCGGCCTGAGCGTCTACAACGACAACAACGAGAGCGTCGGCTCGATCAACGACCTGCTCACCGACAAGAGCGGTAACATCAAGGCGGTCGTGATCGGCGTCGGCGGCTTCCTCGGCGTCGGCGAACATCTCGTCGCCGTACCGTTCGACAAGGTGAAGTTCGTCACCGAGCCGGTGGCCTATACCGGTGCGGCCAACGCGCCGGGCGCATCCGGGGCCGCCAGGACGTCTTCGACCATGCCGCCTTCTTCGACCACGACGACGGGCGCTGCGACCATCGCGCCGGCGGCGACCGCGAAGCCCAATCCCTGGTATCCGGACCACGCCGTGTACAACGCGACCAAGGATGAGTTGAAGGCGATGCCGGAGTTCAAGTATTCGATCAACTAAGGCATCGTTTCAATTGATCGCCTAAAATGAAAACGCGCCCGGTTTTGCCGGGCGCGTTTTTTATTGATGCGGTTTCTAAACCTCGTCCCCGCGCGCGGGAGAGCATAGGCCGCCTTTGGCGGCCGTCTCTGCTGTTGATTATTTTCGGAGATTGACGCGTCGGGCAAAATCACCGGTATATGTTCAACATCGCAAGAACTGTAAGCCCCGCATCGAGAAGCCGCTCGCGGCTTCCCCGGGTACAAGGCGCCCGGCGAAGATATCCCGCAAGCCGAACCGGAAATGGCGCTTCCGCGCCCAGGCTCACTTGGCTGAATCGACGAAGCCCTCAGGACCGGTAGCTTTGCAGACCTGCCGCAGGCAGGCCTTTACCGGGTTCTCAAAATGAATTCTTGGCATTCTGCCGCCCACACATTGCCGCAAATATCTGGCCGTCATTGCCTTTCTGATGTGCAGGATGGTCGCTAGGTTATTGCTGTTTGCAGATTGGTGTATTGAATACGCACTTTTGCTTCTGACCGCTGCATGTTGGTTGGCGTTCATTCTGTTGCTGCTGGCAGAGATGGTGTGGAGGTTGCGATGTTGATCGTCGACTTACTAGCGAAGCGGTTGGGAAGCGATCGTGACAGCGTTTCACCTGTGCGGCTGTCATTGAGATCACTTTGTTCTGTTGGATTACTGTTTTTGCTTTTCGGCGGCAGCTCCGCGAGCGCTATGGACTACATGCTGGAATATGGCGTCGATGCGGGGAGTGCGAGCGATGAAGGAGTGGTCGCGTGCCGCACGAGTTGCGTAGCCGACATAAAGTCATTGGGCGTGATGCTACACGTCAGCGTTTCAGCGAGCGGCGGCAGCATACAAGTAAACGGCGTCCGTGAAAGACGCGGCATACGAGACTGCTGCTTGTTCGAGGAGAAAGAGTTGGTATTCGCGGATAACGAGCGAATAGCTTCGATTGATGTCGATGGTGCGATGACCAAATTACCCATTTTTTCCCACGTGAGAAGGAGGGGACGGCTCGAAAAGCTTGGCGTGCTGTATCTGAGGATAGTCAATTTCGAGCTGCCGCCAAATTCTGGTAACAGACGGGGGCCGGTCAGGCGCGGGCGGTTTTGGAGTGACGACCGGTTGCTTGGGCTATGACCTCGATCCCGTCGGAGAGCGTCACACCGAGAACGAGTTTCGGCAACTGGTTGTGACCATCGAGACAGCGCCAGCTTTTCTGCGCCGCCTCGACCAGTTTGAAAATTGTCGCGAGCGCGGTTCTGTTCGACGGGTAGCC
Source organism: Afipia sp. GAS231 (assembly GCF_900103365.1). Lineage (NCBI taxonomy): Bacteria > Pseudomonadati > Pseudomonadota > Alphaproteobacteria > Hyphomicrobiales > Nitrobacteraceae > Afipia > Afipia sp. GAS231. The sequence goes on along the minus strand of NZ_LT629703.1, from coordinate 2,116,875 downwards.
CTCGATTGGATGGTGCGGTTGGTGGTCCGCAAGTGCGGGCTCGCCGAAGCGGCACGACGTAGACCGCCTTGTTCTTGACCATCCCCTCGTCGCCCATCTTGACCCTGAGTGCGTCGAAGACGACCATCGGATAGATCGATTCCAACGGCCGGCTCTGCGGTTCGCGGACCTCGTCGAGAGTGACGTCGGTTTGCTGATCGTATCGAGGGACACCTCGATACCGTAGAGCCAGATGGCCCTGGATCTCGCGCACCGCAACGGCGACTTCAACAACGCTATCCTTGTCGTTGCGGGCGACAACTTCCGTCGCCTCTTCAAGTAGCTCGGCATTGCGCCTCATGTCGCCCCTTCCGCCGCAAGTCTTCGGTCTGCCGGATAAATCCGATGCGCCGGATGGCAATGACTGGTTTAAATTCTTCGCGGGCCTTGCTCGATAGAATTCTGCATTTGATTATTTTCGGAAATTGACACGTCGGGCAAATCGCCGGCACACGCCAAGCCCAATCCCCGGTATCCGGACCACGCTTTGTTCATTGCGACCAAGGACGAGTTGAAGGCGATGCCGGAGTTCACTTATTCGACCAACTAATTCCCCAGGCCTCTGCCCATGTAACCGACATCGGACGGCCGGACGGCATTGCCGCCCGGCCGTTTTGATTCATATTTCGAGTTGTTGGGGAGTTGTTTAGGGGGCTGACCGGCCAAGCCATGCTGCAGCGCATCCTATCTGCCGGCATATCCCGATGCTACGCTTACGTTGCGGCAGGAGCACCTGCGTCCTGCCTGAAACCAACGGGAGGACGACATGGCTGAAAGCGTCTACAAGGTGATCGAACTGATCGGTACCAGCAAGGACTCCTGGGAGAAGGCCGCCGGCGCGGCCGTCGCCAGGGCCGGAAAATCCCTGCGCGATCTTCGCGTCGCCGAGGTCGTCACGCTCGATCTGCAACTGGACGCCAAGGGCAAGGTCGAAGCCTACCGCGCCAAGCTGAAAGTCTCGTTCAAGTTTGAAGGTTGATGCCGCAGCAGCCAAAGCTGAACTGCAAAAAGAAACGCGCCCGGTTTTGCCAGGCGCGTTTTTGTTTTTCGTAGGGTGGGCAAAGGCGCGCTTGCGCCGTGCCCACCATTTCGTCGCGAGGAAAGTTGGTGGGCACGCGGAGCCTGTCATCGGGCGCGCATTCGCGCGACCCGGTGGCTTTGCCCATCCTACGTTTCTCGCAATGATGGTTCAGTGCGTGACCAGCGGGCAGCCGCCCTTGTCGAGCGGACGGAAGGCTTCGTCGCCGGGGACGGTGGCGAGCAGCTTGTAGAGGTCCCATTCGTTCTTGGACTCGGCCGGCTTCTTCACCTCGAACAGATACATGTCGTGGACCATGCGGCCGTCGATGCGGATCTTGCCGTTCTTGGCAAAGAAGTCGTTGACCGGGGTGGCGCGCATCTGCGCCATCACCTTCGGCGCTTCGTCGGTTCCAATGGCCTCGATCGCCTTCAGGTAATGCATGGTCGCCGAATACAGGCCGGCCTGGATCATGGTCGGCATGTGGCCGACCTTCTCGTTGAAGCGTTTCGAGAAGGCGCGGGTCTCGTCGTTCATGTCCCAGTAGAAGGCGTCGGTGACGATCAGGCCTTGGGTCGCCTTGGCGCCGAGCGCATGGGTATCGGTGATTTCCATCAGCAGCGCGATCATCTTCTGGCCGCCGTCGGTGATGCCGAATTCAGCGGCCTGCTTCAGCGCGTTGGTGGTGTCGCCGCCGGCATTGGCAAGCGCAATCACCTTGGCCTTGGAAGCTTGGGCCTGCAGCAGGAAGGACGAGAAGTCGGACGAGTTGAGCGGCGCACGCACTTCGCCGACGACCTTGCCGCCGCTCTCCTTGACGACGTTGGCCGCATCCCGCTGCAGCGCCATGCCGAAGGCGTAGTCGGCGGTGACGAAGAACCAGGTGTCCTCGCCGCGCTTGACCATTGCCTTGCCGGCGACGTTCGACAGCGCGTAGGTATCGTAGGTCCAGTGCACGGTGTTGGGCGAGCAGGCGACGCCGGTGATGTCGGAAGAGCCGCCGCCGGAATTGATGTTGATCTTGTTCTTCTCGCGCGTCAGCGCGGAGACCGGCAGCGCCACCGAGGAGGTCGGCACGTCGAAGATCGCGTCGACCTTGTCGTTGTCATACCAGTTGCGCGCGATGCTGACGCCCACATCAGGCTTGTTCTGATGGTCGGCGGCCACCACCTCGACCGGCTTGCCCTTGACCTTGGCGCCGTAATCCTCGACCGCCATCTGCACCGCTGCCAGCGAACCCTTGCCGGTAGCGTCGGCGTAGAGGCTCGACATGTCCGTGAGCACGCCGATCTTGACGACATCGTCGGAGATCTGGGCCTGCGCCGCGCCGCCCGACAGGGCGACAGCAAGACCGGCCGCGACCGCGGCTGCGATGGATTTCATGGTTTCTTCTCCCAAGCTTCTGTTAAGGGCTTCGTTGCAATGGGCCCCTTGTATCCGGCTTTGCCGAAGGGGGTAAAGTTAATCGCCATGTTGGAACCTGCTACCAATGGCTAAAAAGCGGGCTTGGCTTCTTACCTCGCCCCGCTTGCGGGGAGAGGTCGGCGCGAAGCGCCGGGTGGAGGGGGACTCTCCGCGTACTCACGTCTATCGAGTTTGCCGAAGCAGCCCCTCACCCCAACCCTCTCCCCGCAAGCGCGGGGAGAGGGAGCGATAGAATCCGTGCGATGGCGTAACCTTCTCAATCGTAATTCATCCGTTCGAGATCGGCGATCAGTCCTGGACCCGTCGGATGCCATCCGAGCCGTGCCTCCGTCTGCGCACTTGAGGCCGGGAGATCCATGCCGGCGAAGGGCGCAAGCCATCCGAAATGACCGGCTGCCTCCTCTGGAGACAGGCCGACCACCGGCACGTTGAGGCCTCGGCCGATCACTTCAGCAACGTCGCGAACCGCGATGCCTTCTTCGCCGACCGCGTTGTATCGCGCGCCGGGCTCTTGCTTCTCCAAAGCCAGCCTGTAGAGGCGCGCGACGTCGGACACATGCGCCGCCGGCCAGCGGTTTTTGCCATCGCCGACATAGGCCGAAACGCGCTTCTCGCGCGCAATCGCCACGGCGTAGGTGACGAAGCCTTGCTTGACGGTGTCGTGCACCTGCGGAAGCCGCACCACCGACACGTTGACGCCGTCCTCCAGCATCGCGGCGCCGGCCAGTTCCGAAACCACGCGGGGATTTGCGCGGGTGGAATTGAACACGTCCTCGGTCGCGGGTCGGCCCGGCGCCGCGTTGCCCATGCCGGTGCCTGAGGTGATGACGAGCGGCCGATTCGATCCGGTGAGTGCGCTGCCGAGCGCCTCGACGGCGCGCTTGTCCTCTTCGCAGTTCGCCACCCAGTTCGCAAAATTGTGGTCGAAGGCGCAGTGGATCACGCCGTCGGATTTCGCGGCACCCTCGCGCAGGCTTTCCAGATCTTCGAGGTCGCCACGATGCACCTCGGCGCCGGCGGCGGCGAGAGCCTGGGCGCCTAAGTCCGACCGCGTCAGCCCGAGCACCTGGTGGCCGGCGTTGACGAGGTCCGGAATGATGGCCGAGCCGATAAAGCCGGTCGCGCCGGTGAGGAATACGCGCATGGGAAGTCTCCAAGGTTGTGCGGAGACTGATATCGGCTAGACTGCCATTCTATTAAAGTAGTGATCTTATCATGGTATAATGACCAACAGGATCGGCATGCCGCAGGAAAGAGATAACCGGCACCATGACCGGACCAACAATCTGCTCGGCACCTATTTGAAGGATCGCCGCATCCGGCTCGATCCGGCGGCCTTCGGTTTTCCGGTCGGGCGCCGGCGGACGCCGGGGCTGCGCCGGGAGGAGGTCGCGCAGCGCTCCAACATCAGCGCCACCTGGTACACCTGGCTGGAGCAGGGGCGGGGCGGCGCGCCCTCGGCGGATGTGCTCAATCGGATCGCCGGCGCGCTGATGCTGACCGACGTCGAGCGCGAACATCTGTTTCTGCTCGGGCTCGGGCGACCTCCCGAGGTTCGTTACAAGGCCACTGAGGGCGTGACGCCGCGCCTGCAACGGCTGCTCGATGCGCTCGAGGTCAGTCCCGCGCTGATCAGGACCGCGACCTGGGACGTCGTGGCGTGGAATCGCGCGGCGGCAGCTGTCCTGACCGACTATGGCGCGCTGCCGCCGGGCCAGCGCAATATCCTTCGCCTCATCTTCGGCAGTCCGCGTGTCCGGGACGCACAGTATGATTGGGAAACGGTCGCCCGTTTCGTGGTCGGATCGTTCCGGGCCGACGCCGCACGCGCCGGCGCCGTTTCCGAAGTCGCCGAACTCGTCGACGAACTCTGCAAGCTCAGCCCGGAATTCGCTAGCCTCTGGCGCGACAATGACGTCAACGTTCACGGCGAGGGGGTGAAGCGCCTCCGCCATCCCCTGCTCGGCCCGATCGCGCTGGAATATTCCGCGTTTGCCGTCGATGGCCGGCCTGATCTCAGCATGGTCGTTTATAATCCGGCGACGAGTGGGGATGCGGAGTTGATACGGTCGCTGGTCGTGTCGCAGCCCGTGCCGTCAAAAGACTGAACGAACGACAGCAAAAAAGCGTGCGTGATTTTCTTACCTCGCCCCGCTTGCGGGGAGAGGTCGGATTGCGAAGCAATCCGGGTGAGGGGGTACAGGTCTTTCGATCGTCCCTGCTCGCGGAGAGAGCCCCTCACCCCGACCCTCTCCCCGCAAGAGCGGGGAGAGGGAGACGCTACAGCGAAGAGAAGCTACAACCCCGGCAGCGTGCTGACATTGACGTTGATCGTGCCTTCGGCTTCCGCGATCACGCGCAGCGTTTTGGAATCGAAGGCGATGTCGGCCAGCCGCAGGGCGGTGATCTCGGCTGCCACCCGTATGCCGTCCTCGTTCTTCTGGAAGTCGGCGATGACGGCGGCGATTTTCTTCTGAGCATTGCTGGCGAACGGTTTCAGGTCGATCGTCGCCTTGTCCGACAGCGCTCGCTGCAGATGCGGCACGGCCGCGCGCGCTGCCGCTCCCAGCAATCCGAACGCGGCCTCCGACTCGACCGCGAGCTGGATATCGGTCAGTCGCAGCGTCTGCTGCGCCTGATCGAGCACCGGCCGTCCCCAGATATGCACGGTGGCCTCGCCGCCGAAGCCGAAGAAGCTCTTCTTCTCCTTGGCGTTCACCAGCAGCGAAATCAGCAGGCGATCGCCGGAGGCGGCGACGCTGGCGCGCTTCACCGTGACGTCGACCGAACCCGAGCCGTCTTCCGGAAACGTCTTGCCGGCAAACTGCGCCTCGACGACCTTGTTGATCTCGGTGAAGGGCATGTCGATCGGCACGCCGATCGTGACCCTTCCCGGCGTCGGCGGCACGACGGTGATAGTGGCAGGGAACGGGCAGGCGGGCTTGGTCTCGACCGGCGTGACGCGAGTCTCGGCCTCGATGCCGAGCGTCAGCGTCACCGCTGAAGCGTCGACGCGCGGTTGGGCTGCAATCGCCCGCGTCGGGCGCAATTCGAGCCACAGCGCCGGCAACGACGAACTCGGACCCGTTCCTTGCAGCGGGATCGAGCGGCAGGCCTTGGCCCATTGCGCCCGCGCATTGTTTTCGAACGCCTTATCGTTGCGCATCCGCGCTTCCACCGCGGCGATCTGATCGGCGACCTGTTTGTCGATCAGCGGCTTGACTTGCGCCGGCACGTTGACGCGCGCGCCCGCCACGGTCAGGCTGGTGTCGCCGAGATTGACCGAAGCTGCGAGGTTGGGCTCGATCCGCCAGGCGGCGGCGATCTTCGGCCGCGCCGTGATGGCGACGTTGCCCTTGATCTCGGCGCTGGCGTTGAGATTCTTGATGTTGATGCCGCCGATGCGTTTGCCGATATCGCCGCCGAGCAGGCCGCCGATGGCGTCACCGACCGCGCCGGTCGCCTTCGCCGACAGCGAGCCGGTGACATTGAGCGTGCCGGTGATCGGCGTCGACAGCGACAGCACGTCCTGGCCGCCGGTCGCTGAGATCGCGCCGCGCGAGGCGGTCCAGCCGATGTCGGCATTCTGCAAAATCTGCGACACCGGATTCTCGGCCTTGCCGGTGAACGTCCGCTGCGCGGCGCGGTCGGCGGCATCGCGGATCGCCGACAGCGCGACCGCAACCGGCGCCATCACCACCGAGGAGCGCGGTGTCGGCGGCAGCGGTGGCAGTTCGACCAGTACCGGCGATTGCACTGTGCCGCGCGGCGCCAGCCAGTCCATGACCTTCAGGCTGGCGACGAACGACACCGCGACGACCGCAACCGCGGCCAAAACTATTTTCAGATACTTCGGCAGACGCGTCGTCCCCCCGGACCTATTGAACCCGCTAGGGTTTTACAGGGGTGGGGAGGGCAACGCCAGAGCAGGGCGCAGCTACCGGCATCATTCCTTCAGACGATGGATCCTTGTTCGAAACCTTGGGAAACAATAGGTCGAGCTATTTGACGGGCTCGCAGGATACGTAGCTGCCGCCGATCGCCGAGAAGCGGGGCGCCTTGTTATAGAAAACTCCCGCGGCGCCCGGGTTGTCTTCTTTGGGATGGGCGTTGTCCATCAGGAAGATGATATCGCCATCCATGTTGCCGCGAATCCAACATGATTCTTCCTTGCGCACGATCGTCGCCATGTATTTGCCGTCGCGCAGCCGAGCGATCTGCTCCCTGTCGAGCCAGATCCGCAGCACGTCCTGGTCGGTCTCGGTGATCTCTCCCTTGTTCGTGCGCGAGAATGGCACCAGGCTCATCAGGGTCCGGCCCGCGGTGTCGATTGTGCCGACCTTGACGATGTAACGCCCCTGCTGCGACTCGCAGATGAACAGCTTCCTCTCGGCCGAGGTGTCGTTCCACTTTTCCGGGTATTGCTTGCGCTGCTGCTCGCAACCGTCAGGCGCGAACGCCGCGGCGCGTACGGTCGCGCCGATGACCAGCGCTATAGCCAGAACGATACGCCGATATCTCATGTCCGCCGCCCAGTCATGATGATTTGCCGTCCGCGACGGTCCAATCATTGGTGCGCCGATTTCGCCGATGGTTCATTGGCAATGCCCTGTGGTGTCGGATAGGGTGCGCGGCAACAAAGGAAAAAAGGGAATGACATGACCATGTCCAGCATTATGGCGCGTTTCGTCGCGCTGGTCGGCGGCCTCGCGCTGCAGTGGCGGAAGCTGCAGGGCGACGCGCCTGCGCCTGCCTGGGGCACCGCGCCGGTAGTGCCGGAAGCAAAGCCGCAAGGCGCGCTGCCGACGCTGAAGATGCCGTCGGCCAGGGGCTGGAGCGAGGGCCAGAAGCCGGTGGCGGCGCCCGGGCTCAAGGTCAACGCGTTCGCGACCAACCTGCAGCATCCGCGCTGGATCAACGTGATGCCGAACGGCGACGTGCTCGTCGCCGAGTCGAACCAGATCGCCGGAAAGCCCAGAACCGTATTCCACTATGCGATGCAGGCGACGATGCGGCGTGCCCGCGCGCTCGGCGACAGCGCCAACCGCATCACGCTGTTCCGTGATCCGGATGGCGACGGCGTCGCCGAAGTCCGCAAAACCTTCATGGAAGGGCTGAGCCAGCCGTTCGGCATGGCGCTGGTCGGCGACACCTTCTATGTCGGCAATACCGACGGCGTGGTGGCCTTCCCCTACGCGGCCGGTGCGGACAACATCACTGCATCAGGAAAGAAGCTCGTCAGCTTCAAGCCCGCAGGTCACTGGACGCGGAGCCTGCTGCCGAGCCCCGACGGCAAGAAGCTCTATGCCGGCGTCGGCTCGCTCAGCAATATCGCCGAGATGGGCATGGCGGTCGAGGAAGGCCGCGCGGCGATCTATGAGCTCGATCTCGCTGCGGGCTCGAACCGCATCTTCGCCGGCGGCCTCCGTAACGCCGTGGGCATGGCCTGGGAACCGCACACCGGTGTGCTCTGGACCGTGGTCAACGAACGCGACGGTCTCGGCGATGAGACGCCGCCGGACTATCTGACGTCGGTGCGCGACGGCGGCTTCTACGGCTGGCCCTATTGCTACTGGGGCCAGACGGTCGACGACCGCGTGCCGCAGGATGCCGCCATGGTCGCCAAGGCGATCACGCCGGACTATGCGCTGGGCGGCCACACCGCCTCGCTCGGCCTGTGCTGGGTACCGGCGGGCACGCTGCCGGGCTTTCCCGACGGCATGGCGATCGGCCAGCACGGCTCCTGGAATCGCAGCACGCTGAGCGGCTACAGACTGGTGTTTGTGCCGTTCGAAAACGGAAAGCCGTCCGGGCCGGCACGCGACATTCTCTCCGGCTTCCTCGCGCCGGACGAAAAGGAATCCTACGGCCGGCCGGTCGGAGTGGTGATCGGCCCCGACGGCCGCTCGCTGCTGATGGCGGACGACGTCGGCGACGTGATCTGGCGGGTGACGGGCGCTTAGCGCATGATCCGGAAAAGTGGGAACCGGTTTTCCGAAGAGATCATGCGCAAAAAATAGGCGCGCCCATCACCACCGACATCAGTTCAAGCGCAACTCGGTGATGTGCTTCGGATCGGCTTTCAACTCGCCGCGTTCGACGCGCAGCACGATGTCGGTCAGGACGGCGTTGGCGTTGGTGGCGACGCCGACCTTCTTGCCTTCACCAACGATAAAACCGTTGAGGAATTCGATCTCGGTGCGGCGGCCCTTCTGCATGTCCTGACCCATCGACGGGCGCTGCCCGGCGGCGGTCTTCTTCGAGTCCTTGAAGCGCTGTTCGTCGCAGGCGCGCATCGCCGCATCGTCGCCTTCGCCGGCGCGCGCGATGGTCTCGGGCTCGATGTGCAGGACCTCTTCCAGTTGATAGCCATGCGCCTGGCCGACGCGAATCGCTTCGCTGCCGAGCCGGGTCGAGAAGCGGCGGATCGGCTCGTTCGCCAGCATCTCCCCGCCGGGCAGGCCGGTGCAGGCGGAGAGGCCGTTTTGCATGGCGTTGGCCACAAGCTTGGACCAGCGCTCGCCCCACAGGTTGCTGGTGACCTTGGCGCTGTCGGCGGTGCCGACCAGACGGCAGATTTCCTCCGCCCGCGGCGTGATGCGGCCGTGCACTTCGCCGGCGCGAAATACCGTGTGCGCCGCGCCATGCTTGCCGGCGCCGCGGTGGATGTGGCCGGGCTCCGGCAGGTTGACGGTGATGCTGCTGGCGACACAGCCGAGCGTCTTGCCCCAGCCGACGACGCCGGCGATGGCCTCCTCGTTCATGCAGTTCTGCAGCGACACGACATAGCCGGCTGGCGCCAGATACTGCTGGATCATCATGGTGGCCCAGGCGGTGTCGTAGGACTTCATGCAGACAAAGGCGATATCGACCGGCGCTTCCTTGGCGAGCTGCTGCGCGTCGGTGACGTGCAGCGCGCGGACGGGAACCGTGAATTCCGGGACATTCATGGCGTGGGTGACGCGCAGGCCGTGCTTCTTCATGTGCTCGACATGCTCGGGCCACGGATCGATGAAGGTGACGTCCTCGCCGGCCTGCACCATATGGGCGCCGGCATAGCCACCGACCGCACCCGCTCCAACAATCGCTATTTTCCGACCCATGCTTTCCTCCCGGGGTTTCTTGTCCCCGAGCCTAGCCCGGCAGCGGGGCGGATCGCAAATGGTGCAATGCGACCGCCGGGCGCGCCCGACGGAGGTGCCATTCAACAGGAACGTATTGACATCTCGCTGGCAAATCAGCTCTCTGTGCGCCAACGAACCACTTGGGATGCTGACAATGCTGACGTGGACTGATCGGCTCGATGCCAAACTGCTGAAGTTGAAAAAGGACGGACTTTCGTTCGCCGAGATCGCCGAGAAAATGGGGATCACGCGCAACATGGCGCTTGGGCGGTTTCAGCGCATCAGCGGCGTGGTTTTCCCGTCTCAGCTCGAGCGTCGCCGAATGAGGGCCGCAGCCGCCAAGCTCAAGAAAGACACCCAACTCCGCAAGGAGACGGAGATTGTCAAGAAGATGAAAGCCGCGATTGCTGCCGGCACAGACAAGGGCAAGGCGATGAAGCAGGCTCACCTTGCCGGCGCTACCTATGTGACCATCGGCGCCGTCTTCGGGATATCGCATGTGCGGGCCTACCAGATCGCGAACGGGCGCTAGCGGTAGACATTTTCGAATTTTTGCCCGGCCCGGACCTCCGCATCTTCCAGCGGAGTTCCCGGCCCGGGCCTGATGGACTCAGGATTTGCCGGGTGTGATACTCGCATCCCATGCAAATCACAGCTCCGCCGCTTCCCTACGTCGCCGTTGCCGAATCGTTCAAGCTGCCGCCGGGCGCGAACTTTCACGGCACCTCGGGCATCGCCTTCAATTCCAAGGGCCACATCTTCGTCATCCATCGCGGGCCGATGCCGCTGATGGAGTTCGATCCGGACGGAAATTTCATCCGCGGCTTCGGCGACGGCATGTTCGAGCGCTCGCACGGCCTGCGGATCGACGCGCAGGACAACATCTGGGCCACCGACGTCCGCTCGAACATGGTCTACAAGTTCGCTTCCTCGGGGCGGCTTGAAATGGTGCTCGGCGTCAAGGGCCATACCGGCGAATGGCATCCGTTCGGACATTTGCGGCTGTTCGACGAGCCGAACGAAGCTGTGGTCGGGCCGACCGGCGACATCTACGTGCTGCAGGGCCACGGCAAGGGCGAGTCGCGCGTGCTGAAGTTCGACAGTGACGGCACCTTCCTCGCAACCTGGGGCGGCAAGGGCAAGGGGCCGGGCCAGTTCGACCTGCCGCATTCGCTGGTGTTCGACGCGCAGGGGCTGCTCCATATCGCCGACCGCAACAACGCCCGGATCCAGGTGTTCGACGCCGACGGCAACTACATCCGCGAGTCCGCGCATCCCGGCGCGCCCTGCGGGCTGTTCATGGGCGCCGATCAGCACATCTGGCTGGCGCACGGTCACGCCGGCCACGTCATGAAGCTCGACCTCAACGGCAACGTGGTCGGGGTGATCGAGGGCGGCGGACAGGGCAAGACGACAGGCAAATACGGCGAGGCGCACTACATCGCGGTGTCGCCGCGCGACGAGATTTTTGTCGCCGACACCCTGAACTGGCGCATCCAGAAGTATGTGCGGAAATAGCGGTCCTGCCGCATACTCGATGAACAGGCTTTGAAAATGAAACGGCCCCGGTGAAAGCCGGGGCCGTTTTGATGTCGAATGATTTTACTTAGCGGATGGCGGTGCCGAGATCGGCGCGGCGATCGGTCATCGGCTTCACGATCACCTTGGTGCCGACGTTGACCCGCGAATAGAGGTCGGAGACGTCTTCATTGGTGAGGCGCAGGCAGCCGGAGGAAACATGGGTGCCGATCGTCTCCGGCGCGTTGGTGCCGTGGATGCGATAGATGGTGCCGCCGAGATACATCGCGCGGGCGCCGAGCGGGTTGCCGGGGCCGCCGGCCATGTGGCGCGGCAGATAGGGCTGGCGGGCGATCATTTCCGGGGGCGGGGTCCAATCCGGCCATTCCGCCTTCTTGGTGATCGTCTGCGTGCCGGACCAGGTGAAACCTTCGCGGCCGACGCCGATGCCGTAGCGGATCGCCTGGCCGTTACCGAGTACATAATAGAGATAGGTGTTCGGGGTATCGATGATGACGGTGCCGGGGGCTTCGCGGGTCGGGTAGCTCACGACCTGGCGCTTCAGGCGCGCCGGCAACTCTGACGTGGCGGAGCGCTCTTCATCCTGCGGCGCAACGGCGACCGGCGGCGGGGCCGCTTCGGTCGGCGGCTGCAGGAAGAACGGAAACAGCGGCAGCGGAGCCGCGGCGGCGGACGTGGAAAATGCGGCGGTGCCGAGCGCCAGCGCTCCCAAAGCGAAGGCAGCGACGCGGGTATTCATCCTGAATGAATTGAACATTTGCCGTCCCCTGAGTTTGCGCCCTGCGCGCCAGTCCCGGCGCGTCGTTGGGGAAACATGTACAGGTCAACCGTTTCAGGACGTTTGCACAAAACCGCCAAAATGGTTTCGTCGCGTTAGGGTTTTGTTTCGTTAAGGTTTCGTTGCCGGCTCGCCGGCGGGGCGTTCGACCCGCGGGCTGGCCGTCTGCCCGTCCACCGGGGGCGAAATGTAAGGACGGTTGACCGGTCGAGCGTGCGGGCTGGATGACGCCGTGCGGTGAGCGTGACGCCGCCAACCGCCGCCACGACAATGGCGCCAACCGCGGTTTTGCTGGTAATGTACCTTTGAGTTCGCTCCCGCGCGCTCAGGTCGCCAGGCAATCGAAGCGGGAGGAAGCCATGCTTCATTTCGGACGTGGCCGCACCAGACGAGGCCTTGCGTCAGCTTTGATCGGAGAGATCGCAGCCGTCATCGAGGGCATGGAGGGCTTTGAAGAAGTTCGGAAGCTCGAGGATATGGAGATCGGGGCCGAAGAACATCTTGACGAGCTCGGTGCTTTCACATTGCCGAAATTCTCGGTTTACGAATCCAATGCGGGCCGTTTGGATTTGTTCGATGCCGCGGTTCAGCGACAGATTGTTTATTTCTTCACGCGTGCCGGAAGCCTTGCGGGACACCTGCACGCCCTTGCGTCGACCAGGAGGGAAGCGAAAGCGTTACGCAAGCAGCACGCGATCGACGCGCAAAAGGAAATCAACAACCTTTCGGAGCTGGGCGATGATTTGCTGCGTGATCTGCGAAAGCTCGTCTCCAAAAAGCAGCCTGCCACAATATCCAGAGCTTGATGGCTCGCCACGTCGACGCGGTACCGAGGTCGGCTTGTGACACATCGCGTCATGTCGCTGCGGCGCGGAATTTGGTCGCTGCGGGCGTGGCGGACACTGGTCAGGCCCGCGGCAATCGAAGCTCGATTTATAGGTACGGACGCTAGCTCTGGCGGGCGCGGACCCGCGGCATGTCGGCTGTTCCCGTGCCGATCGCGGCGCGGCGGTCGGCGACGGCGTGATGGAATTGTTCGAGCGCGAGCCCGATCACCGACAAGTCGCTTTCCTCGATCGTGCCGTCGTCGTAGCAGTTGAGCGCCTCGCGCAACATGCCGTCGGCCGCGGTCTGCATGTCGGCCAGTTCTTCGGGCGTTTCGGCCTTGCGCACCCTGGTAATCAGATCGAGCAGATTGTCGCGATGTTCAGTGTACTTCTCGCGCTCGTCGCGCTTCCAGTAGTGCTGCAGCCAGGCGCCGGCCGAGCCGAGGCCCGACAGGAACAGGATCGCGCCCCAGATGTAGTCGGTATATTTTTCCAGAAACGTTCGCTCGGTGCCGTCGATATAGGCCGCGGCTCCCGCATGCGCGGGCAGTGCCGCGTCCTTGTCGGTGTCCGGCTTCTCGATATGGGCGGCGCTCGGTGATTCTCGCGCCAGCTGCTGGCGATCCGTGAACAGTTGCCGGGCGAAGCCTGCGATCGAGGTTTCCGATACCGATTTCGCGGCGACGATCAGATGGTTGACGCTGACGGTCTCGACCTTGTCTTCGGGCCGCGCCGGCGAGGAGGAGAAGATGCTGCCGGCGATTTCCTCGGACTCATAGAGCGGATGTTTTTGCGCGATCGCTTCGGAAACGTCGATCGGCAGGAATTTCGGTTCGCCACGCGCCGCAGCCGTTGCCGTGATCGCGTCCGCGGTGATCTTGCTGTTGAGCGGGCCGACCGCCATGAAGGCGTCGATCGTGGGATCCTTCGCCATCTCGGCAATCTGGTTGGTGCCGAACTGGCTGATCGTTACCTTGTCCGGATTGAGGCCGGACGAGGTCAGGATCACGCGCAGCAGCGTGACGTTGGCCTGGGTTCGTCCGATCACGCCGACCTTGTGGCCGGCGAGTTCGTCGAGACTCTTGACCTTGACCGCCGTCTGCTTCTTGCCGTTCTTGCCCGGAAGTCCCGGCGCCGACCACAACACCACGACGTTCTTGCGCAGGATGGCGACGGACTCGGCGTTCGCCGGCAAATTCAGATCGCCCCGCGCGACCGCGAGCTCGGCCTTGCCGGCTGCAAACAGCGCGATGCTTTCGGTCGCTCCCTCGGTCGTGATCGGCGACAGCCGGATCGCGTTGCCGTCGCGCGCGAAGGTCTGTGCCAGCAACTGGATCAGCTTCTGGTCCTCGCTGCCTGAGGGACCGACCGCGATCCGCAGCGTGACCGGACGCAGCGCGTAATAGAGCGTGCCGGCGGCGACGCCGAACGCCAGCATCCCTACAGCGAGGATCAAGAGCGCATAGCTCTTCCGCTTCTTTCGCGGGCGGGGCGGCGCCGGATTATCGTTCAGGTCTGACATGGTTCTGTCACGTTACACGAAAAGGCGTGGAGATGGTCCTAAAAAACATCCTTACAGATCGATGACGTCACACGCCTGAAATATCCATGTCCTTAACGTCGGGTATCGAGAATCAACCGAGTCTCAGGGCCCGACCATGCGGATATTGATTGCGACCGACGCCTGGCACCCGCAGGTGAATGGCGTCGTACGGACGCTGACATCGCTGGCGCGCAGCGCGGCGACGCTGGACGCCGACATCAGCTTCCTCACGCCGGACGGGTTTCCTTCCGTCGGAGTTCCGACCTATCCGGGATTGCGGATGGCGTTGCCGAACCGGGGCGAGATCGCGCGCCGGATCGAGCAGGCAGCACCCGAAGCCATTCACATCGCGACCGAGGGACCGATCGGTTGGGCCGTGCGCGGCTATTGCCGCCGCAACAAGCTCGCCTTCACCACGTCCTACACGACGCGGTTTCCGGAATATGTCGAAGTCCGCACCATGATTCCGGCCAGTGTCGGCTACGCGCTGCTGCGGCATTTTCACTCAGCCGCCTCGACGATCATGGTCGCAACCGCTTCGCTGCGGCAGGAACTGGCCGAGCGCGGCTTTCGCAGGCTCGGCTCCTGGGGGCGCGGCGTCGACACCGAACTGTTCAATCCGGACAGTCCCGCGAAGCTCGACCTGCCGCGGCCGATCTTCATGACGATGGGCCGGGTCGCGGTCGAAAAGAATCTCGAAGCATTTCTTTCGCTGGATCTGCCTGGAACCAAAGTCGTGATCGGCGATGGACCGCAGCGGGCACAACTCGCGCAGAAATATCCGGATGCGGTATTTCTCGGCGAGAAAAAGGGCGCCGACCTGACCGCGCATCTCGCTGCGGCCGATGTCTTCGTGTTTCCGAGTCTCACCGACACCTTCGGCGTGGTGCAGCTCGAGGCACTGGCCTGCGGCACGCCGGTGGCGGCGTTCCCGGTCACCGGCCCCAAGGACGTCATTGCCGATCATCCGATCGGTGCGCTGGACAATGATCTGCGCAGCGCCTGTCTGCGCGCGCTGACGATGTCGCGCGAGACCTGCCGCCATTTCGCGCTGGAGCGCTCCTGGGAAAACAGCGCCCGGCAATTCATCGGCAATCTGGCCGCGCTGCAGCCGAGCCGCGTGCCGCGGCCCGCGCGCAAGGCCGTCGCGCGCAGCGCCGTTCAGGGTTGATTATCAAACCAGTCAAATCACAGAGACGAGAAGGCAGACGCATCATGGCAGAAATCATCAAGCTTGACGGCACGCAGTCGCTGGACTTCGACCGAGAGACGGTCGAGCAAGCCTACGACCGCTGGGCGCCGGTGTATGATCTCGTGTTCGGCGGCGTGTTCAAGAAAGGCCGCACGGCTGCGATCCAGGCCACCAACAAGATGGGCGGCCGGGTACTGGAAGTCGGCGTCGGCACCGGCATCTCGTTGCCGCAATATGCGCCGCACCTGCGCATCTTCGGCACCGATATTTCGGAAGCGATGCTGCAGAAGGCCAAGAAGCGCGTCACCGAACTTGGCCTCAAGAACGTCGAGGGCCTCGCGGTGATGGACGCCGAGAAGCTCGAATTCCCCGACAATTCGTTCGACGTCGTGATGGCGCAATATGTCGTCACCGCGGTGCCGAACCCGGAAAAGGCGCTCGACGAATTCGCCCGCGTGCTGCGGCCCGGCGGCGAGCTCATCATCCTGACCCGTGTCAGCGCCGATGCCGGCATGCGCCGCTTCATCGAGACGCGGCTGCAGCCGGTGGTTCGCCCGCTCGGCTTCCGCACCGCCGAGTTCTCCTGGTCGCGCTATGCGCAGTGGCTGTCGGGCGCGCGCGGCATCGAACTCGCCGAGCGCCGCCTGATTCCGCCGCTCGGCCATTTCTCGCTGGTGCGTTTCCGCAAAATCGAGCCGACCGCCGCCGTCGCGTAAGCGCGGCGGAGTCCGCGTCATCGCGTCGCTGCGGTTGGTCATATGTCATTATCATGATGTCACATGCCGGACATCGAATCCCGGTAAATTCAACCCGAAAGAACTTTGGGGAAGAGCAATGATCAAGAATTTCCTGCAGGAACTGCGTACCCAGCGTTGGGATGACCATCGTTTCTATCATCACAGCCGGATCAACCAGTCGCTGCACTTCCTCAGCGCGGCGAGCTTCCTGTTCGCCTATGTGATGCTGTTCGTCGATCCCGCCATCTCGGCCTTGGTCGGCTGGCTGGTTTCGATGACCTCGCGTCAGGCCGGTCACTTCTTCTTCGAGCCGAAGGGCTACGACCACGTCAACCAGGCGACCCACGAGCACAAGGAAGAGATCAAGCTCGGCTACAACCTGCAGCGCAAGGTCGTGCTGATGACGATCTGGGCGCTGTCGCCCGCGGTGCTCTATATCGATCCGACCCTGTTCGGCCTGTTCACGCCCTGGGCGTCGGCGGCGGACTTCATGCGTCAGGTCGCCAAGATCTGGCTGGTGGTCGGCGCCGGTGGCCTGCTGTTCCGCACCGTCCACCTGTTCTTCATCCGTGACGTCGAGACCGGCCTGGTCTGGATGACCAAGATCCTCACCGACCCCTTCAACGACCTCAAGCTCTATCACAAGGCGCCGCTGTTCCTGATGAAGGGCGAGCTGATCGATCCGGGTTTGGAAAAGCACGTCAAGCACGCGTGAAGATCGCGTCATTTAGAAGAGAAGTCGTCACGCCCGGCCTTGTGCCGGGCATCCACGTTCTTAGAGCTGGACTAGGTTTGCCTTTCGTCATTGCGAGGAGCGTAGCGACGAAGCAATCCACTCTTTCTTCGTGTGGTGAGATGGATTGCTTCGCTTCGCTCGCAATGACGGGTGAGGCGATGCTCGAGGTAGTCCAAAGAAAGTCGTGGATGGCCGGGTCAAGCCCGGCCATGACGAGCGTTAGAGCTTCAAACTCGCCCAAACCGCTTGTTCAGGATCTCCCGCAGAATCCTGCGTTTGATGGTCTTGTTGGTCTGCGACGCATCGTGCCACCACCAGCCGTCGCGCTTCATCTTCTCGGACGCAGCGACGAAACGGTCGGCGACTTCGCTGAAATCGGCGTCGGTGTAGTTGAGGCTGAAGATCAGACGGCCGGTGCCGACCCAGCTCAACGCCAGGCCCTCGGCGCGCAGGTAATATTGAAGCATCCAGTTGTAACGCGAAGGTTCGGTATATTGCACCATCCAGATCGACGAGATGTTGCTGACGCGCACGGGAAGATTCGCGGCGGTCAGCTTTTCGTTCAGGACGGCGGCGCGCTTGTTCCAGGTCTCGTCGAGCCCATTGTAGATCGAATTGAAATTCGGGCTGGCGAGCCGGCTCAGGAATTCGTCCATCGCCGTCATGACGTAGGGATGCGAATTGAAAGTGCCGCGGGCAAAGCAGACGTCGGCGGGACGATCGTCGCGAAACCGCCGCATCAATTCCTTGCGGCCGCAGACCACGCCGACGGGAAGTCCGCCGGCAAGGCTCTTGCCGTAGGTGACCATGTCGGCGCGAACGCCAAAGTATTCCTGGGCACCACCGGCAGCGAGCCGGAAGCCGACGAACACCTCGTCGAAGATCAAGACGATGCCACGCTCGGTGCAGACTTCGCGCAGCTGCTTCAGCCAGTTGCCATAGGCGGCGCGGTCGAACGAACCCTTGCGCGAACTGTCGACCAGGGCGGAATCGCCGGGCGCGTTGGCGTTCGGATGCAGCGCCTGCAGCGGATTGACCAGCACGCAGGCGATGTCTTTACGGGTGCGGAGCACATGCAACGTCCGCTCCGACATGTCGGCCAGGGTATAGGTCTCGTGCGGCGAAACGGGGTTGCCGACGCCGGGCTGCACGTCGCCCCACCAGCCGTGATAGGCGCCGGCGAAGCGAACCAGGTGCGTCCGTTTGGTGTGGTAGCGCGCCAGCCGAACCGCCTGCATCACGGCTTCGGTGCCGGACATGTGGAACGAGACTTCTTCAAGCCCGGAAATCTCGCACAGCCGCCGCACATTGTCGGTGATGACGGGATGGTAGGGGCCGAGCACCGGGCCGAGCGCGTGGGCGCGCTTTTCGGACGCCTCGATGCATTCCTTGTAGAAGTCGTTACCAAAAATGTTGACGCCGTAGGAGCCGGTCAGGTCGTAGGAGACGTTGCCGTCGACGTCGGTGACGGTGACGCCGGACGAGGACTGCACGAAGGCGCTGGCGGAAAGATGTTCGCGCACCAGCCGGCTGTACTGGAACGGCACCCGGTAGGTTTCGGTGAACTGCAGGTCGGAGATGTGTTCGGCCGCCTCCGCCGTCATCTGCCGGCCCTTGGCGTAACGCGCCTGGTAGAGGCCGGCGAGCCGGAAGAACGCGTCCTGGCGCTGCGCGGCGACATCGGCCGGCGCGCCGTCGGAGCGGAAGAACTCGCCGATATCGAACTCATAGTGCGGCACCAGCCGCGCGACCATTTTGGACATTTTGGAATGTCCGGTCAGCGAGCGGTGTTTGGCCCGCGACAGCGCCAGCCGCGCCTGCAATTTAGGGAAAGTCACCGCGGCGCCGGCAATCGCAACGGCGGACAGCGACAGAATCGAAAGGGGCGAATCCATGCCGCCAGCGCTAGCCAATCCATCTAACAGATTGATGACAATGAAGGGGCTGATCGCCTCCCTGACCCAGCAGGAGGACCTCAACTTTCTGTTGACCAACCGTATCCCGCGGGCGGCGCTGACCCGCTTCATGGGCTGGTTCAGCAAGATCGAGAATCCCTTGGTGCGCGATGCCTCGATCGCCTGCTGGCGGCTGTTTTCCGACCTCGATCTGTCGGAGGCCAAAAAGACCGAGTT
Organism: Afipia sp. GAS231; assembly: GCF_900103365.1. NCBI lineage: Bacteria > Pseudomonadati > Pseudomonadota > Alphaproteobacteria > Hyphomicrobiales > Nitrobacteraceae > Afipia > Afipia sp. GAS231. The sequence continues at coordinate 2,097,785 of NZ_LT629703.1, read as the reverse complement.
CAAGAGCCTGCACGACTGCTTTACCCGCGAGCTTCGCCCCGGGCTGCGCCCGGTCGATCCCGATCCATCCGTGGTGGTTTCCCCGAGCGACGGCATCGTCGGCGCGCATGGCCGCATCCAGGATACCGAGCTGTTCCAGATCAAGGGCGCGCCCTATTCGCTGCTCGACCTGCTCGGCGATCCCGCTTTGGTGGAGCGTCATCGCAACGGACGCTTCCTCACGCTGCGGCTGACGTCCAGCATGTATCACCGCTTTCACGCGCCGTATGACGGCCGGATCGAGCGGGTGACGTTCGTCCATGGCGACGTCTGGAACGTCAACCCGATCGCGCTGAAGCGGGTCGAGCGGCTGTTCTGCAAGAACGAGCGCGCGGTGATCGAAACCCGGCTGCCGTCAGGCGAAGCGCTGACGCTGGTGCCGGTGGCCGCGATCCTCGTGGCGAGCATCCGGCTGCACTTCCTCGACCTCACGCTCAACGCGCAGAGCAGGGGAGCAAACGTGTTCCCCTGCGATGCCAGCGTGCGCAAGGGCGACGAACTCGGCTGGTTCGAGCACGGCTCGACCATCATCGTGCTGGCGCCGGACAATTTCGAGTTTGCGGCCAACGTCATGGAAGGCGCCCGCGTGAAGGCCGGCGAGGCGCTGCTGCGAAAGCCGTAAAATTCCTACTCGATTTTACCGGCCGGGGCCTCTATATGGACGCGATCACGACGCTGGTCGTGATCGCAACCCCTTGAGGAACTGAGATGGCGCGAACGCCTGCAATGGCGGCGGGAGGTATTGTGCTGCGGCAGGCAAAGCCGCCGCTGGTCGCCGTCGTGCGCCTGCGCAAGCGCAATGAATGGGTGTTGCCGAAGGGCAAGCTCGACGACGGCGAGACGCCGCGGGCCGCTGCCGAGCGCGAGGTGCTGGAAGAGACCGGGCACGCGGTCGCCGTGCACGAATTTCTGGGCACGCTGGTTTACGAGGCTCGCGGCGGTTCCAAGGTGGTGCACTACTGGCGCATGGAAGCCGGCGACGCGCCGGTGCGCGAACTGATGCGCGATGTGCGGGCCGTGGACTGGTTGCCGCTGGGCGATGCCGTCGAGCGGCTGTCGCGCGGCTACGAGCGCGCGTTCCTGGAAAATGTCGGCCCGATCGCGCTGTCCGCGGCGGCGCATGCGGCGAGCACAACGCGTCCGCGGCCAAAGCCGGCGGTCGAAAAGCCGCGGGCGAAGCGCAGCGCCACGACACCGCCTCCAACCGTGACAGCGCCGCCTTCGCAACCCGACCTCTCCGTCGTGCAGGATGATCGCACGGCGGTCATGATCGATGCGTTCGAAGCGGAAGCCAATGGTGACGTGATGCCGTCCGCCGTTGCGCCGCCATTCGCGCTGGAGGTCGAGCCCGCGGCCGTCGGCGCGGACGCGACGCGAGCGCCCCTGCGCAAAGGTCTGATTCAAAAGATGCGAGACTGGCTGCGCCGCGCCGTCTGATCCGCTTCTATCTCGCCCCGCAAGCGTGGCGGGACGTCGTCATCCGGCGCGCGTTTATCTCCTTACCGCACGTCCTTTGGCCGCTTGCCTTTGGGCGGCACGGCAGGCGCCCGCCTCGGCAGTGCTCCCGGCCGCAGGGCAGGTGCGTTCTGGATGCCGGGCACTCGTGAAAGCCCTGGCACGTGCGGCGCGAGCCGGTTCAGCAATCCCGGCTGTCCCTGCGGCGCGCTGGGCTGCGCCGGCAAGGGCGGCTGTCCGGCACGCGGCGGCAGACCGGGCTGCGATGGTGTCGCGGGCTGCAGCGGTTGTCCCGTGCGCGGCGATAGTCCTGGCTGTGACGGCGCGCCCGGCTGTTTCGGCAGGCCGGTGCGCGGCGTGGTGCCGGGTTGCGCAGGCGAACCGGGTTGCGCAGGCGAACCGGGTTGTTGCGGCTGACCCGCGCGCGGCGGCGTGCCCGGCTGTGCCGGCGAGCCCGGCTGTTGCGGCTGTCCCGTGCGCGGCGTCGTGCCGGGTTGGGTCGCCGTGCCCGGCTGACCGGTGCGCGGCGTGGTGCCCGGTTGTGCCGGTGAACCCGGTTGCTGCTGGCCCTGACGGTTCGGCTGGCCCGGCTGTTGCGGTTGTCCGGGACGGTTCTGTCCAGGACGGTTCTGTCCGGGCGCGCTGTTCGGCTGCTGGCCGGGCTGCCGGATCGGGCGGTTCGGATTGACGAAATTGGGATTGGCGCGCCGGAAGTCGCGCTGCTGCTGAACGACCTGACGGCCAAGCGTTTGCGTCGAGTGCACCTGGCGGACAAAGCCCTGGTCGCGCTGGATCATCTGCGGCGGAATCACCAAAGGCACCGCCGAAGCGCGTGCGCCGCCGATGCCGGGACGGACGGTGAAGCCGCTGGCGCCCTGCGTAAGGAAGCCGAGCCGCGCGCCGCTGCGGTCATTGACCTCGATGCGGCCGACCTTGCCGTCGGCATCGGGATAAAGCTTGATGTTGTTGGTGGCGCTGGTGCCGCCGCCTTCCGGCACCTCGACGAGGCCGGTGGTGCCGCGAATGCCGAGCGTCGCGGTCGGCGTCGTGATTTTCATATCGCCGGTCTTGGCGACGGATGCCGCCACGAAAGCCACCGTGCCCTTGGCGACGTCGAAGATGCCGGCATTGTTCTTGCCGCCGTCTTCATAGACGTAGGTGTCGATGGTGATCTGCGCGTTCGCCTTGAGATTGAAGGTGGTGGCATCGATGAAGGTGATGCCGAGCGACGAATTCGCAGCGGTCTGCACCACGTCGTTGAGATAGATGTCGTCCTTGACCTTGAGCGGCGTAGTGGCGTTGTTGCGGACCACGCTGGCGGTGCCGGTCACGGTGGCGGCGTTGCCGATCGGTTCTTCCGGCGCCTGCTGCGCGTCGGCGGCGGGTGCGGCGGAGTTTGGTGCCGGCTGCGCCGCGGGTTGCGTCGGTGCGGGCTGCGCCTGTGCCAGCTGCACCGGATCGGAAGGCGCTGAGGGAATATCCTCCGCGTTTGCTGGCATACTGCAGACCAACAGCAGGAGCGTGAGGGAAAGCAGACGCTGCATCACGGGAGCTTCCGGGAAACGGGACAGGTAACGCGAGATCGGGCGAGGCGTGGTAGCGGCCGATATCAGCCTCGCCGGCCTGAACGCGGGATGAACGTCACCCGCTTGTTGTCACGGCAGCCCAAAACGATCAAGCGCCACATCCGGAATCGCCGGCCATGACAAGTACCGTGCCGCTTGCGCCCTTACATCTGGCCGCCGTTGCGGACGCAAGCTTCGATCCGCGAAAAGCCGACGTTCTTATGCGGGCCGCCGGCAATCCGGTGTCCTTCGGCGCTGCATTTCGCGTACAGGGCTTTCGTGGATTGGCTTGAGCCCCCGGCATCTGGGGAAGCAGGCTCGCTTTCGGTGGACGAAGATGAACTCGCGGTAGTTCTCTTTCGGGCGGTTCGGCCGCCTTCGTTGCCTCCCTTGGCGTCGTTCGCCGGCAGGGTGCGATCCGCCGAAACCAACCGCCAAAGCGGAGTGAACCTGATTGCGGGGCCCGTAATTTTCTTGTCGGGATTGGTGACTCGCATGCTCATTGCATCGGTTCCGGTAAACTTCACCTCGATCGCATAAATCCCGGACCAAAACCTGAATGCGTTGTCGGAAATTTTTGCCGCAAAACCGACATAGCCAGCAGGAGACTTTTCATCCCAGGTACCTTTGGCTGCAGGTCCATAAACATAATGGCCAAGGACCATGCCGTCAGAAAGGGCCTCAGTCAGAACCAGCATTTTCTGGCGTCCTTCGCCCGGTCCGACTTTGCCTACCCAAATGCCAACGTATCGTTGGAAAGATACGGGAACATCGGCCTTGGTTTCTCCGATGGCGAACGGCGGCATCGAGAGCTTCAGCTTGGATCCCATCGCCGCAATGCGTTTGGCGTCTTCCTCGGTGAAGGCGTTCCGTTTCTTTTCGTCGGGAGGCGTCGTGCGATCCTTGCCGGCATTTTGCTCGGTAGATGTCGTTGCGACCACGACTGGAGGAGCTGCCAAAACGGTCGCGGGAGGTGCCGCAGCGGGGGGCCGTGCGACAACCGGAGCCTTCAGATAGATCGCCTCCTTGGAAAGCGAGCCGTAGACGAATGGCTGCTGCTCCCGCTTGGTGGCGGTCATCACCTCATCGCGCACATTCCGGAACAGGAATGATATCTCCAGTCCCGGCGTTTCGATGTTACGAAGCAAGGCGGTCGTAAAAGGGCTGTTTCTCCCATCCCCGTCATTGGCTGTGGTCCCATCGCGGGCGGCGTAAGCTACCAAGACATTGTCGGTAGGCTCGGTGGGAGCCAGCCCGCGCGCTACGGCCCGGGTACGCAGCGACCGCTGCATCTTCGCGGCGAACGGATTGTTGCGGCAGGCATCCAGAATGACGAGGCCGAGCTGGCGCGCCTTCGACACCTGAAGATTGATCGACCGCAGGCTGACGGCCTCGCTTTCGACGTCGGTGTCGCTGCGAAGTTCGGCGTCGGTGGGGATCAACCAGTTCTCGCCGCCGGCTTCCATGCCGTGTCCGGCGTAGAATACGATGGCCATTTCCGCCCCTTCGGTGGCGCGGCCGAAGTCGACGATCGCTTTTCGCATTTCGGCGGCACCGGCGTTGTTGAGGCGGGTCACCTTGAAATTCAATCGTTCGAGCGCCGAGCCGATATCGGCGGCATCGCGGGGAGGGTTGGGAAGCGTTGGTACCTTTTGATAGGCGCCATTGCCGATGACGAGGGCGACCCGATCCGCCGCCGACGCGGGAGCGATCCAGCCCAGCGCCAGCAGTGACAAAATGCCTGCAAGACAGAAATTCAGACGAACCACGAACCTACCCCGGATCTACGCGTGCGCCGCAAAAATTGAAGCCCCGAATCATGATGGCAAAGCTCGTTGTCGCTGTCACCATCATGATGCCGGGATCCGATCAGCTGACGCGCTTCCAGGTCTGGCCGCCGCAGAACATGCCGCCGAAGGCGCAGCCCTGGACGCGGAGGGAAGTGGTCCCCTTCATCGCCATCGTCGAGTCGTAGTTGCGGCCGCTGTCGGGATCGTGGATGCGACCGGTCCACTTGCTGCCTTCCGGCTTCATGCTGATCAGGATCTTTTCGCCGCTCTTGACGGAATAGCCGCAGAGGTTCGGTCCGCATTGTTCGATGCGCACGTTGCCCTTGTTCTCTTCGGTCGCCCAGACGCCGAGCGGCGAGTTCGGGTCGGACACCGGCGCGGCGGCAACCGGGGCCGGCTGCGCGACGGGTGCGGCAACGACGACCGGTGCAGGCGCCGGGACTGCGACGTCGACTTGGGCCGGCGCAGCCGAGGCAACGGCGGTCGGGGCCGGCGCAACATAGGTCGCGGCCGGTGCCGCGGGCTGCGGCGCCGCCGCCTGAACCGGAGCGGGGGCGGAAGCCGGGGCCGGTTTTGCCGGCGAAGTATCGGCGAAATCGTCATCGTCCTTGTTCTTGGAGCCGATGCCCTTGAGATCGATGCTGCCGACCGTGCCGGAATATCCGGGCGCCGTGATCCTGATGCAGGAGAGCGCGTTGCAGTTGCGCGGCGCTTCGACGCGAATTCGCTCGCCATTGATCTGGAACGAAATGCCGTTGCCGGCCTGCGCCGAGGTGGTGGCCAGCAGCAGCGCGGCGAGGATGTAGAGCCTTTTCATGTGAGCCTCCAGTGCGGCTTGTGAAGGGTGGCGGTTAACTTGCCTGGACCCTATGCGCCGCCAGCGGCAGCTTCCGTGATGCGTGTCACAGGACGCGCGCCATCTCGGTCACGGACCGGTGAGGTGACTCAAATCACATCCAGCCGGAGTTTGGACGGCTAGCTTTCCCGACATGATCTGCGGGAGGGTGCGATGAAACGAATTTATTGGCTTGCCGGGCTGATGGCGCTCAGCTCCCCCGCTTATGCCGGCAGTTCGATTTCATTCTCGGTCGGCGGTCACCGGATCCATATCGAAGCCTCCCCCCATTGCCGCTCGACCTCCTGTGCGTCGGTGTCGGTCTCCGGCATTTACGATTCCCGCCGCAGGCGCGACCGGTTCGATGACGACGATGCCGCGCCGGCAAAACCCGCATCACCAACGCCGCAAATGATTGCACCGCCGGCGCCGCCCGCGAACAACCTGCCGGCGCCGACCGTCGTCGTTTCCGCGCCGCCCACCGTCTACAAGCCGGCCGCCGTCGCGACGCAGATCGCCGCTGCGCCACCACCACCACGACCCGTTCAACAGGTCGCGATCCCGCTGGCGCCGCCGCCGCCGGTTCAGCAGGTTGCGATTCCCGTCCCGCCACCGCTGCCGGCGCCGGTTGCCGCACCGCAGGTTTCCCGGGTTTCGCACGAGGTCGAACAGGAGACCGACGATACGCCGGTCGGCGACTGGCAGACCGAAGGCAAGGGCGCGGTGCGCATCACGAGATGCGGCAATGCGCTGTGCGGCTACGTCCTCAATTCATCGTCCGACGATCGTGGCGAGGCGGTCCTGATCAACATGAAGCCGAAAGACGACACGCAATGGACCGGCAATGTCTACAGCCATGACAGCGGCGACACTTTTTACGGCACGATGAACCTGAAGACGCCGAATACGCTGCGCGTCGAAGCCTGCGCGCTCTACCGCTTCTATTGCTCCGGCAACAACTGGAGCCGGATCTCGGGGCGGGCCGAAAGCCTGATGACGTCGCGCCAGGTCTCTGCTGAGCCGCGGTCGTAACGCGGCGCTGTCATGAAACGCCGGCATTATAGGCGCCGATATTGTTATCTCGATTGTTATCCTGACAATAGCTGCTAGAATTCACCTGTTCATACAATCGGAATTTCGATGCGGGCTTGTTGGGCATCAGTAGCTGCCATTTTTTTGATTTTTGGCCTGTACGACCCCGCGTTTGCCGAAAAGCGCGTGGCGCTGGTGATCGGGAATTCCGCTTATCAAAACGTGGGCCGGCTTCTCAATCCCGCCAACGACTCTGCGGCGATGTCTGAGACTTTCAAGAGTGCCGGGTTTGACGTCGTCGAGCTGAAACGAGACGTCAAGGCAAATGAAATGCGCCGGGCGCTTCGTGATTTTTCGGACAGCGTGCGGGATGCGGACGTCGCCATCGTCTACTATGCGGGCCACGGCATCGAGATTGACGGCACCAACTATCTCGTTCCGACGGATGCGACCCTCGAACGCGATATCGACGCCTATGATGAGGCGATCCCGCTCGAACGGCTGCTGGCCGTGATCGAGCCTGCCCGGAAACTGCGGCTGGTTATTCTGGATGCGTGCCGCGACAATCCGTTCAGCAAGAGCATGAAGCGAACGATTGCCTCGCGCGCGATCGGACGTGGACTGGCAAAGGTCGACCCGACCAGCCCCAACACCCTGGTCGCGTTCGCGGCCAAGGCCGGATCGACGGCATCCGACGGCGACGGCAAGAACAGTCCGTTCACCGCGGCGCTGGTCAAGTACCTGCCGAAACCCGGGCTCGATCTGCGCAAAGCGTTCGGCTTCGCACGCGACGAGGTGCTGAAGACCACGGGCAACCGGCAAGAGCCCTTCATTTACGGCTCGCTGGGCGGCGACGACTTTGCGCTCGTGCCGGCGGCTGTTCCTGCCCCGGCGGTCGCTCCGGCCGTCGATTCCAGCCAGGGGGTCAGGGCCGACTACGAACTGGCCGAGCGTGTCGGCACAAAGGAAGCGTGGGATTTCTTCCTCTCGACCTATCCTGACGGCTTCTACGCCAAGCTGGCGCAGGCCCAGCGCAATAAACTGGAGGCCGAGCAGTCTCGGTTGGCCGCCATCGAGAAGTCCCGCTCGGCCGAGGAGGAGCGAGCCCGGCTCGCGGCGGAAGGCGCCAAGGCAAGCGCGCAGGCGAAGGCGGCGGCCGAAGCCAGGGCGGCCGACGAAGCGCGTGCCGCCGCGGAGCGGAAGAAAGTACTCGAAGAGGCAAAGATCGTCGAGGTCGAACGCGCGCAGGCAAAGGCTGCGGAAGAGGCACGGCTGGCCGCGGAACGGAAGAAGGAAATCGAGCAGACGAAGGCCGCCGAGGCCGAACATGCGCGGCTGGTCCTGCAAGCCAAGGCGGCGGCGGATGCCCGCATCGCCGCCGAAAATGCCCGGGCCGCAGCGGAAGCCGAAGTCAAACGGGAGCAACTTGCCCTGGAACGGGCCAAGGCGCTCGCCGAGGAGAAAGCCGCTGAAGCCGCCCGCATCAGGGCGGAAGCACAAGCCAGGGCCGAACAGGATGCCAGGGTCGTTGCTTCAACGACGAAGGCGGCGGAAGAGGCCAAGGCGAATCAGGACGCCGAGCGCGCCCGGCAGCAGAAGGTGGTGCAGGAAGCGCGACTTGCGGAGGCAGAGCGCGGCAGGCTTGCCGCACAGGTCAAGGCAAATGAGGCTTCGACCAATGCGGTGACGGCCGACGATGCCGTGCGCAAGGAAGCACAGTCCGTCGTGGATCAGAAGGCGAAGCCGATCGGTCCGCTGGCAAACCTGACGCCGCCGAATGATCAGGGGGCGTCGGCGCCGGACCAGGAAAGCCTGCCCCGTTTGCTTCAGGCGCAGTTGCGGCGCGTCGGCTGCGGTTCGGATCCAGTCACCGGCGATTGGGACGCCTCGGCGCAGAAGGCCTTGCATCTCTTCAACAAGAACGCGGGCACCAAGTTTGACGTCAGGGTCGCGAGCATCGATGCGCTCGACGTTGTCCGCGGCAAGACCGGCCGGATCTGCCCGTTGTTGTGCGAGCATGGCTTCAAGGCCGACGGCGATAGCTGCGTCAAGATCATCTGCAAGGACGGCCTTGAGCTTTCGGACGACAATTCCTGCGAACGCGTCGAGCGGCAGAAGCCGCGGCGCAAGGAGGCGCCGACCGCCACGTTGACGCCCGAGAGAGCGACGGCGCCGTCGCCCGAACGTCAGCGAGAACCGGCTGCTCCTTCCGCCATCCAGCGCGCCGATCTGGCGAAACAGGGTGGCGGTTATCGCCAGTGCATGGGCGCGCTTCCCGGCTGTTACGAAAGGGCCATCAGAAACAGGTCTCCCGAGGCCGCCAGGGCGTGGTGCAACAGACGGCCGACCTGCTGATGAGGACGTTTCGATCCATCATTTCCGCCAAGCGTGCCCTCGGCATCGCCGGGCTTTCTGCAATCCTGATTTTCTGCGGACTACACCCTGCCCACGCGGAACGCCGGGTCGCGTTGGTGATCGGCAATTCGGCATACCAGAATGTGGCCAAGCTTTCCAATCCGGCCAATGATTCGGCGGCAATGGCCGCAACATTCAAGGAGGCCGGTTTCGACGTCGTTGAGTTGAAGCGCGATCTCAAGACGAGCGAGATGCGCCGCGCGCTTCGTGATTTTTCGGATGCCGCGCGGGATTCCGACGTTGCCATCGTGTTTTATGCCGGTCACGGCATCGAGATCGATGGTGCAAATTATCTGATACCTACCGATGCCGTGCTGGAGCGCGATATCGACGCGTTCGATGAAGCCATCCCGCTCGATCGATTGCTGGCGGTGATCGAGCCTGCCAGAAAATTGCGGCTGGTGATTCTGGATGCCTGCCGCGACAATCCCTTTGTCAAGAGCATGAAGCGCACCATTGCATCGCGTGCGATCGGACGCGGGCTTGCCCAGGTCGAACCCGGCAGCGCGAACACGCTGATTGCGTTTGCCGCAAAGGCCGGATCGACTGCCTCCGACGGCGACGGCAAGAACAGTCCATTCACGGCGGCGCTCGTCAAATATCTGCCGAAACCGGGCCTCGACCTGCGCAAGGCCTTCGGCTTTGCCCGCGATGAAGTTCTGAAATCGACCGGCAACAGGCAGGAACCGTTCATCTACGGTTCGCTGGGTGGCGAAGACTTTCCCCTCGTCGCCGCGGTGCCGGTGCCTGCGGCATCCAATCCCGGTCAGGCGATGCGCCGAGACTACGAACTCGCCGAGCGGGTCGCTACGCTTGAAGCATGGGATCTTTTCATCGCGACCTATCATGATGGCTTTTACGCAAAATTGGCGCAGGCCCAGCGCAACAAGCTGGAGGCTGAGCAGTCGCGCCTGGCGGCGATCGAGAAAGCGCGTTTGGCGGAAGAGGAACGGGCGAGACTAGCGGCCGAAGGCGCCAAGGCGACTACCCAGGCAAAAGCTGCGGCCGATGCCAAAGCGGCTGCCAAGTCGGCCGAAGAAGCCCGTGCCGCCGCAGAGAGGAAGACGGCGCTCGAGGAGGCAAGGATAGCCGAAGTCGAACGCGCGCAAGCCAAGGCAGCGGAAGAAGCGCACGTTGCGGCCGACAAGAAACAGCAAAACGAGGCCGCGAAAGCCGCCGAAGTCGAGCGGTCGCGACTGGCGCAACAGGCCAGGTTGGCCGAGGATGCCCGCGTCGCCGCCGAGAATGCCAAGGCGGTCGCCGATGCCAAGGCGGTCAGGGAGCGATTGGCCCTGGAAAGAGCCAAGGCGCTTGCTGAAGTCCAGGTTGCAGAGGCTGCTCGCAGCAAGGCCGAGGCCGAAGCGAAAGCCGAAGAGGATGCGCGGGTGATCGCCGCGAAGGTGAGAGCAGCCGAACAGGCCAAAGCGGCGGAGGCCGAACGCATCAGGCTTGCCGCACTCGCCCCCGCTGGCGCGGCAGCCGAGGACGGTAAGGTGCGCGGGTCATCCGAGGACATCAGCCGATCGCTGGTTTCCGAATTGCGTCGCGTCGGCTGCGGCTCAGCCGCGGCCACCGATGACTGGAACGTCGCAGCCCAGAAAGCGCTTGCGCAATATAACAAGCACGCCGGCACGCAATTCGATGTCAAGGTCGCCAGTCTCGATGCGCTGCAATCGGTTCGCGAGCGGCCCGCCGGTATTTGCCCGCTGGTTTGCGAACACGGTTTCGAGGCCAGCGGCGGCAAATGCGTGAAGATCGTTTGCGAAAAAGGTCATGAGCTTTCCGAGGATAATGCGTGCGAGCGCGTTGTCCGGCAAAAAAAGGAAAAGCCGACACCCGCTGCCACGGCACCGAAGCCAAGGGCCGCACCGGCCCCGGAAGCCCGCCAGCCGGAACCGGTGCGCTCGCGAACCGCCGGAGGAAGTATGGAAGCGCGGATTGCACAATGCCAATTGCGGGCCGGCGGGCGGGAAGGGGGCGGGGCCAGGAACGCCAATCGCAGCTTCCAGCGACTCGATTCCTGCCTTCGTGGCCAGTAGCCGTTGCAATGACCGTCGCGGCCGGGCAACGCGTGACGTCGCGGCAGGTTTTCTCGGCGCCACGCGCTTGAAACTGTAATCGCGGCGCCGACGTTTCCAATTTGTAATCGATGGCACATGAACGGCCTCTCCATCGCGACCGACCGATAGCTGAACGGTTGGTTGCGAAAGATGGAGATCGATCATGAAACGTACGGCGCTGGTCATTCTGTTGTTGCTTGGAGGTGCCGCCGCCGCGCAGGCCGACAACGACATCTACAACAATACCCTGAAGCAGCCGCGTGACGACGACGCGCTGCACGCCGACACCGCGATGTGCGACGCGCAGGTCGGCGCACCGCAAAACGGTACGGCGACGTCGCGACAATACAAGCGTTGCATGCTCTCGCACGGCTGGCGCTTCAGCCATACGATCCGGGAGCGCGTAAAACGCGACGATCGCTATCCCGATCCCGACAATCCGGCCTGATGTGCCGCGACTTCAAGATCGGCGGCATCACCGGATCGAGCTGCTCGAATTTTGACTAAACTAAAGCGTTTTCAAGCGAAGTGGGCACCGGGTCGCGTCAAGAAAACGCGTCAAAACAAAAATGCCGCGGGCATGAAAACGCCCGGTGGCAAGGCCACCGGGCGAGGGGTCCAGATCTGGACGGGAAGCCTAGATAACGCCGAGCACGATGGCTCCGACGAAGGCGAACGCGACATACGCGGTGACTATACTCAGTCGGCTGACGAAAGTCATGGGAACTGTCTCCCTTGGTTCACGTCGTGCTCGCAATAACGCTCAAGGCTAGCAAAGCGTTCCCGGCGGAAAAAGGCAGCGTTGCTGTCAATCCCGGGATCTCCACAGCCGCGTGCCCGGCAACATGGTAAAAAATTCGTAAAATCAACGCGTTGAAGAGTCCTTAAATAAATTCGTTGAACGTGCGCGGATGACGCGCGGAGTTCGTTTGTATCTCGTCGGCTCCTTCGTCCTTGTATCGCTAGCGGGTTGCGGGCGCGGGATTTTTCAGTCCGCCGAACGTGAACCGTGGCGGGCCGAGGCCGAGGTCGCATGCCTGAAGTCCGGCGCGGTCAAGGAAAGCCCGGAATTGGTCCGGATCGACCCGATTTCGGGGCCGGGAATGTGTGGCGCGGAATTTCCGCTGAAAGTGTCCGCCCTTGGCGAGGCGCCGGCCAGCTTCGGGTTTGCCGACGATCTGCGGCCGCCTGGTAGCATCGGCAATCAGCCGCGCTGGCCGATCTCGCCGGCGTCGGCGGCGACTGCCGCTCCAGGAAATTATCAAGGAAATTATCAAGGCGGCTATTCCGATCAGGCGCTGCGGCAGCCGAACTATGCCCCGCCGTCGAACGGGCCAATTTCACTGTCGGCACCCGGCGTAGCGCCGCAGGAAGATGAAATCGATCTGCCGGCCGAAGCAGCACCTGGACAGGCGCCGTACCGGAATGCGCCGGCCTATCCGCCACGCGATCGCTATTCGGCACCGTCCCAGGCGCCTTATTCCGAACCCTATTCGCAAGGTCCGGCGTCCGCGCCGCCGCGGCTCGGACCCGCGCAAGGCAATGCCGTCAACACCGTCGGCCCGGTGGCGATCAAGCCGACGGCCACCTTGGCCTGTCCGATCGTCTCGGCGCTCGACCGCTGGCTTGCCGATTCCGTGCAGCCCGCGGCCCAGCGCTGGTTCGGCGCGCGCGTGGTCGAGATCAAGCAGATCTCCGCCTATTCCTGCCGCGGCATGAACGGCAACGCGCATGCGCATATTTCCGAACACGCCTTCGGCAACGCGCTCGATATCGCGGCCTTCGTGCTCGCCGACGGCCGCCGCATCACGGTGAAGGACGGCTGGAAGGGCATGCCGGAAGAGCAGGGCTTTCTGCGCGACGTGCAGGGAGCGGCCTGCCAGCAGTTCAACACCGTGCTGGCGCCGGGCTCCAACGTCTATCACTACGATCACATTCATGTGGACCTGATGCGTCGCGCCTCGCGCCGCATCATCTGCCAGCCGGCCGCGGTGCCGGGCGAAGAGATCGCGGCCCGCGCCGGCGGCCGCAACCCCTACGCCTCGCGCGAGACCTATGTGACGGGATCGCTCGGCGGCAAGAAGCTGTCGCCGCCGCACAGAGCGAACAGCAAGGTCAACGAGGAAGACGAGTTCGCGGACGAGTGAGTTCGCGTGTAGAATGGGTGGAGCGAAGCGATACCCATCAAACCACAGCACGAAGATGATGGGTATCGCTTCGCTCCACCCATCCTACAGCCCCTACGTTTGTCTACCCCGCCAGCCGCTCCAGCAGATCGTGCACGACGCCTTGCAGCAGATCGAGCTTGTAGCCCGTCATCGGCAGCGGTTTTGCGCCGGCGACGGCAAGCGCGGCGGCGCCGGCAATGTTGGCGGCGCTCGCCGGCTTGCCCTGCAGCGCGGCTTCGACGGCGGTTAGTCGCAGCGGCACCGGGGCGGCGCCGCCGGCGGTGAGGCGGATGAACTGGAACGTGCCGTCCTTGACCACGGCACGGGCGCAGATCTCGACCAGCGGCCATTCCGCATGCGTGCGGCTGATGGCGCGCTTGTACAGGGCGCGCTCGCCGGCCAGTGCGACCGGCAGTTCGATGCCCTTGATCAATTCGCCCGGCCGCAGCGCGTTGTCGGCGGTGCCGTCGGAGCCGTCGCCGAACAGTTCGGCGATGGTCAGGCCGCGTTGGTCGGTGACAATGGTGGCGTCGTAAGCCAACAGCGCCGCGGCAAGCGTCGAGGGATGTGGCGCCACGCAGGGGCCGAGATCGAAGGCAACGCCATAGAGATGATTGCCCGAACGCGCCGGGCAATCCGATCCGCCCTTCTTCAGGCAGGCGATCTGCGGATTGCGGTAGTACCAGCAGCGCGAGCGTTGCGCGAGGTTGCCGCCCAGCGTCGCCAAATGACGGATCTGGGGCGTCGCCAGCCCCTGCGCCGATGCCGCGAGGCCGGGATAGGCGGCGGTGATGCGGCCGTCGCCGGCGATGGCGGCGATGGTCGTGAAGGCGCCGATCCGCAACGTGCCGTCCGCGCCCCACAGCATGCTCGTCATGTCGGGTTGCGCGGCAATATCGATCAGCGGTCCGGTCGAGACCCCGCTGCGGCGTCGCTCGGAAAGATCAGTGCCGGCGGCGCGGAATTCCGGACCTTGTGCGGTCATGGCTGCTTGGGTCATGCGGCGACCCTCCCTTTGAGTGCGGCAATCAGGCGGTCGGGACGGATCGGCAGTTCGGTCAGCCGGATGCCGGTCGCGTTGCAGACGGCGTTGGCGATCGCCGGCGAGGTCGGCACGGTCGCGACCTCGCCGATGCCGACGCTGCCGCCGAGCACGTGGCCGAAGCCGGCTTCATCGAAATGCACGTCGATCGCGGGCGTGTCGGAGATTCCCGGGATCCGGTAATCCTCCATCCCGCCGGAGAGGATGTCGCCGGTGACGGCGTCGATTTCGCGCGCTTCGTAGAGCGCGTAGCCGATGCCCTGGATCACCGAGCCAGCCGCCTGGCTGTGGGCCAGTGCGGGTGCGGCGATCTTGCCGACGGCAATACCGGTGTGCACGCTGACGACGCGGACATGCCCGAGCCAGGTATCGACCTCGACCTCGATCACCTGCACCGAACTCGGCACGCCGGCCCCGATCGCGAGATTGGAAAAGCGCCGCATCATGAAGCCGAAGATCCAGCCAAGCAGGCCGACCTGCTTCAGCGGCGACTGGATTCCGGGCGCCATCTGCTTGCTGTCCTCGGGGCGTTCGCTTGCCGCGGCGAGATCGGGCGAGGCCGTGAGCAACTCGCGCCACGGCGCGTTGGAGCCGGGTACCGGTTTCCGTTTCGCATTGGCTTCGATCGCGGTCTTTAGCTTTGCGATCGCGAGCAGCGTCGGCGGCACCACCGAGGCGGTGACGCGGCTGCCGCCCGAGCCCGGACCTTCCGGCAATCTGGAATCGCCGATCCTGACCTCGACCTCGTGCGGCTCCAGCCCGAACTCGCGCGCCACCGTATTGGCGATCACGCTGCGGGTGCCGGTGCCGATATCCTGCGTCGCGGTGCTGGCGACGAGACGCCCGCCCTTGACCGCGACCTCGACCGTGGAGCCGGGCTGCCACAGATAGAGCCAGTAGCCGGTGGCGACGCCGACGCCGCGGCGATAGCGGCCGTTCTGTGCGGACGCCGGTTTCCGGTTGCGCCAGACCTCCAGGTTCAAGGCCCAGTCGTAGAGACGCTGGCGGTTCGGATCGGGATCCCAGCGCTTGCGTAAGCTGATCGGGTCGGCGTTCATCCGCAGCGCCGCTTCGTCGATCGCCTGCTCCAGCGCGAACGCCATCGGCGGTCCGCCCGGACCGCGGAAGGCGGCGCCGGGCGGCAGGTTGCTGATGACGTCGTAATCGGCGAGCGCCTTGGCTTCCGCCGGGTAGATCAGGCGCGCCAGTGCGGCGATGGTCGAGTTGGTCGCGGCGCCGGTGTCGGCATGGGCGGTGAGCGACAGGGCTTTCAGTTCGCCCTGCGCCGACGGCAGCAGCGCGATCTTGACTTCCGCCGCCGGGCGATAGCCGGTCACCGACAATTCTTCATGACGGTCATAGACGATGCGGACCGGCGCTTTGGCGGCACGCGCGAGCTCGATCGCGGCAATGGTCTCCATGCCCAAGCTCGCCTTCGAACCGAAACCGCCGCCGACATGGTCGGCGATGACGCGGACCTTGTCGTGCTCGAGCTTGAAGCGCTTGGCGATCAGCTCCATCAGATGAAACACCGCCTGGGTCGAGGCGTGCACGGTGAGAACGTCGCCGTCGAACCGGGCCACCGCGGCGTGCGGCTCGAGGCACGCATGCGATTGTGTGCCGGTCCGGAATGTGCCCTCGACCAGCAGCGGATTGTTCGCTTCATGTGCATCCGCCATCCAGCTCTGCACCTGCTTCGGCTTTTTGGAAAACGCCGCCGACGGTCCGCGGATATTTCCTTTCCAGGGGGCCGGCGAACCGCCGCCTTCGGAGACGTTGCCGGCCTTCTTGCGATCGGGCTTTTCGAACACGACCGGCGCATCCGGCTTGCGCGCTTGCTCCAGTCCGACCGCCGCCGGCAGCCTTTCAGTGTCGATCCCGATGGCGGCGATCGCGGCAAGCGCGGTCTTGCGATCCTTCGCGGCGACGGCGGCGATGGGGGCGCCGACATAGCGCACGACGCGATCGTCGCCGAGCAGCGAAACGACGGCGCCGACGCCAGCTATCGCCTGCGCCGGCGCGAGGTCGAGCGACGTGATGCGCGCATGCGCGAGGGCTGAGCGCAGGATCACGCCTTCGAGCTGGCCATCATGACGGATGTCGACGGTGTATTTCGCAGCACCGGTCACCTTGTCGCGCGCCTCCATCCGTGGCGGCGCGGCGACCGCGTCGTTGTCGAAGCGGCCAGCGCAGGCGTCCGCCACGGCGTGGAAGATGCCGTCATAGGCGCCGCAGCGACAGAGATGCCCCGACAACGCGGCGCCGATTTCCTCGCGCGACGGCACAGCCGTTCCCTTCGCCGCCCGCCAGCGGTCGTGAAACGCCGCGGCCTCGACGATGAAACCGGGCGTGCAGAACCCGCATTGCAGCGCGTCGTGTGCCATGAATGCCTTCTGCACCGGATGCAGTTTTCCCGCACCGATACCTTCGACCGTCGTGACCGCCTTGCCAGCCGCGGCGCGCGCCGGCATCAGGCAGCTCACGACCGGCGCGCCGTCGACCAGCACGGTGCAGGCGCCGCAGACGCCGGCGCCGCATACGAGCTTGGTGCCGGTCAGGTCGAGCGCGTCGCGCACGACCTCGATCAGCAGCGCATCGGGGTCATCGGGGAGCGGCGCGAGTTGGCCGTTGATCGTCATCGTGCTCATTTGCGATCTCCCAGGTGTTTGCGGGTGGATTTCTTCACGGGTTTATTCGTAGATTTTTTCGCCGGCTTCGGTTTCGCGGCGCGCGGCTTCGCCGGGCTCACTGCACCCGCGACGAACGTCCGCAGCATGATCTCGAGATCCCTGAGGAAGGCGGCCGCCGGCTGCATCGCGGGGTAGGCGGATTTGGTGCCGTTGATCGTCATCTCGACGCAGCGCGCCAGATCGCGCGGCGTCATCCCGGCGCTGAGGGTGAGGCCCTGCTTGCGGCAGATGCGGGCAATGGTCGCCGCAAGTTGCTCGCCATGAGCGGCGGAATATTTCTGGTAGAGGTCGCGGGCTTGCGCGAGATGTTCGGAGAACAGCTCCTCGACATGGGGCGAACCATCCAGCGATTCGGCCAATTGCCCGAGCTTGGCGGTGACCGCGGCGACGATGACATCGGGGAGGCTGCCGCCGGCCTTCTCCGCGGCGGCAGCGGCGGCCGTTTCGGCGGCGAACGCGTCTTCATAAAACCGTTCGATCACGGCGCGAAACAACGCTTCCTTGGACTTGAAGTGATGGTAGAGCGCCTGCCGCGTCAGCCCTGCGGCTTCGGCCGCCTGCTCGATCGACGAACGGCGGAAGCCCTGGCGGCGGAACACCGTCTTCGCGGCGTCGATGATACGGGTGCGGGGGCTCATTTGACGAATTTGACAAAATGGAATGAAATGTCAAATGACGGTCCCGTGACGTAACGGGCGAGGGCGGGTGCCATGCATCGTTTCCCGGCGCGCAGCCGCCGGCTCGCGGTTGGCTCAAGCCCCCGTCGCAGTGATGCACATCGCAGCCGCAGCGAGACGACGCGGGTCCGCAAGGTTACCGAAGCCTGAATACGCGGTCAGGAATTGCGCGCAAATCGCGACGGCTTCCTCAACGCGGCAGCGCTAGAAAAGGAGCAAGGCGCGGGGGGCGCCGAGTGTTTGAGGTTACCGATGGCTACGCGCTTCGCAAGGCAAACGACCGCGCCGACCAAGTGGCTGTTGATGCTGGGGCTCGCCGTGACGCTGAGCTTCTCCGCGATTTGCGGCTGGGTGCTCTGGCAGGCCGGCGGCAGGGACTACCTGCACAGCCGGGAAGCCGCCGCCAATCTGGTTTCCAGCCTTGCCAGCGAGATCGACCGAAACATCGAGCTGTACGATCTGTCGCTGCAGGCGGTCGTCGACGGCATGAAGCTGCCCGAGATCGACAAGATCAGTCCGGAACTGCGCCAGGTCGTGCTGTTCGACCGTGCGGCCACCGCCAAGGACATGGGGTCGATCCTGGTCACGGATCGTCTCGGCAAGGTCGTCCTGGACTCACATTCGCTGGTACCCGCCGAGGCGAATTACTCCGGGCGGGATTTTTTTCAGATTCACGTCAGGCAGGCCGACGCCGGTCTTTACATCAGCCGTCCCTGGGTGGCGCCTGATGGACAATACCTGATCGGCTTCAGCCGGCGGATCGCCAACCCGGACGGATCGTTTGGCGGGATCGTCGCCGGCAGCATGCACGTGAGCTACTTCCACAACCTGTTCAGGAAGCTGAAGTACGGTCCCAAGGATTCGATGAACCTGATCGGCGCGGACGGCACCATTCTGATGCGGGCGCCGTTCGACATCGACACGATCGGGCAGAGTCTGCGCAAATCCCAGGTATTCCAGCAATTCCCTCAGGTGCAGAACGGCTGGTACGAAACGGTTTCGATCCTCGACGGCGTTCGGCGCCTGTTCGTGTTTCAGCAAGTCGGCCATCATCCGCTGCTGATCGTCGAGGGCGTCTCGCTCGAAACCATTTATGCCGACTGGTGGCGGGAAGTCTGGCTGATCGGCTCGATCATGCTGGCACTCTGCGCGATGACGATGGCGCTGACGGTGTTTCTGGCGTTGGCGCTGAAGCGACGAACCGTCGCCGAAAACCAGCTCGCGCGGCTCGCCAGCACCGACGGCCTGACCGGGCTGTGCAACCGGCGGAAGTTCGATGAGGTCCTGTCCAGCGAATGGCGCCGCTCGCAGCGGTCGGCCGGGCCGCTGGCGCTGCTGATGATCGATGCGGACGGCTTCAAGGCCTACAACGACGCCCACGGACACCAGGCGGGTGACGCGGCGCTGGCTTCGATCGCCGAATGCATCGCCAACGGGGCAAAACGCGCATCCGATCTCAGTGCGCGCTATGGCGGCGAGGAGTTTGCGGTGCTGTTGCCGGGCGAATCGACCGAGGGCGCCTGTCGCATTGCCGAGGAGATCCGAGCCAGCGTGCTGTCGTTGCGCAGCCAGCAGCAAGGACGTCCCGACATTTGCCCGACGATCAGCATCGGCGTCGCTTCCATGGTTCCGCAGGTCGGGCTGGCCCCAAGCGACTTGATCAAATCGGCCGATCTGGCGCTCTATGAAGCGAAGCATGCGGGGCGCAACCGCACCGTCGCTGCGCCAACCATGCTGTCCGCGCGTCGGGATCTGGCGGCCTGATCGGCCTGAAGCTAATCGTCCGCCGTCACACCGGCTTCGCCCGATACATTGCCAGGAACATCCGCGTCGCGCTCTCGACCACTTCGGCGATGCGTTCCGCCGAAGGGGCGGGGGCGGCTTGGAAAATGAACGGCAGAAACAGCGAAGCTTGGCACATCATCATGAATTGCGATGCCGCAAGCTGGCAGTCGTCGATGGCGAGATCGTCCGATCGGACATGCGCCCGAAGACAGTCGGCGAGGCCGTTGATGGTTTTTTCCAGCACCTGTTCGTAATAGCGGCGGCCGACATCCGGCATCCGTTCGGCGATCGCCATCACGGTGCGGATCGCGGAGCCGCCGCCGGGCCGGCACACCAGTTCCATGTAGGCCTCGCCGAATTCGTGCAGCGTGGTTTCGACATCGCGCCCGGGGTCGAAATTGAAGACGACCTGGCCGTGCGCGAGCGCTTCTTCGTGGACGATCGCCTCGAACAGCCGGTTCTTGTCGGCGAAATAGACATACAGCGTTCCCTTGGAGACGCCGGCTGAGCGCGCAATTTCGTTCATGCTGGCGCCGTCAAAGCCGAGATCCATGAAAACCTTGCGGGCGCCGTCCAAAATCTGCCGGCGCTTCGAAGAATCCTCTTCAGCGGCGAGATGAATCGTGTTTGGAGTGGCTGCAACCATTGGTTTATCTTCTCGCGAAAGATTTCAACCCGGGATACGGGCGGGAAGGATTTTTCGCTCTATGGTCCGACGGGTGGAGAATGTATATTGACCGAACCGTTCGGTCAATGCTACTTTTGAGGGTGACGATGCTTGGGCAGCCGGCTTTTGGCCGCACTTGCGTCGCGAAATCGGAATGGGGAGGCCGGTAATGGCCGCAGCGAGAGATCAGGCAGCACGCGTAGTTCGTACCGGGCCGGAGACGGCGGAGGACGAAGTTGCGCGCACCGCCCAGCTGGCGGATCAGCTGCGGACACACGTCGCGGAAGAAACCAGGCGCCGCCCCGCGGAGACGCCGGCCGGTCCGGCAACCGAGAATCCGGCCGCGCCACCGGCCAAGACGGCTGCCGACAAGCCGGCTGCCGCCAAGCCGGGCAAGCGCAAATTCGTGATGATGGGCGTGTTCGGATTGCTGGCGCTCGCGGCGATCGGCTACGGCGTCTATTTCCTGCTCGTCGGCCGTTTCTATGTCTCGACCGACGACGCCTACGTTCGCGCCAACAACACCACGCTCGGCGCGCGGGTGGCGGGGCATGTCGCCGCGATCCTGCCCGTCGACAATGCGATCGTTCATACCGGCGACGTCATCTTCAAGATCGACGACGGCGATTACAAGATCGCGGTGGATGCCGCGCGCACGAGGATTGCGACCCAGCAGGCCACCATCGACCGGATCGGCCGCCAGGTCACCGCGCTGGTGAGCGCGGTCGAGCAGGCCAGCGCCCAGCTCGCTTCCTCGGAAGCGGCGCTGAAGCGCGCGGGTCTCGACTACGATCGTCAGGAGGCGTTGAGCACCAAGGGATTTGCCTCGCGGGCGACTTTTGAGCAATCCGAGGCCGGCCGCGACCAGGGCGTGGCGGCGGTGAAGGCGGCGCGGGCGGCCTATGACGCGGCGCGCGACAATGTCGAAGTCACCCGGGCGCAACAGGCTGAAGCCCAGGCCCAGTTTGCCGAACTGCAGACGTCGCTGGCGAAGGCCGAGCGCGATCTCGCCTTCACCTCGGTGCGCGCACCGGTCGACGGCACCTTCTCCAACCGGCTCGTCAACACCGGCGATTTCATCCAGGCCGGTCAGCGGCTCGCCAATGTGGTGCCGCTCAACGACGTCTTCATCGACGCCAATTACAAGGAAACCCAGCTCAAGCGCATCCGTCCCGGCCAGCCCGTGACGATCAAGGTCGACGCTTACGGCCTGCGCAAGTTCGCCGGCACCGTCGAGAGCATTTCGCCGGCGGCGGGTTCGGTGTTCACGCTGCTGCCGCCTGACAACGCCACTGGCAATTTCACCAAGATCGTGCAGCGGCTGCCGGTTCGTATTCGCGTGCCAAAGGACGTGGCGAAGCAAAACCTGCTGCGCGCGGGGATGTCGGTCTACACCACCGTCGATACCCGCGAAGGCGCGGCTGACGCGGACAGCGACGCCGACCTCGATACGCCGACGGCGATACATCCGCAGTAATTTTTCTTGAAGCACCGGGCGCGAGCCCGGTGGCAGGTCCCGGGTAGATCATGGCTGATGCCACCACCGCTCCCCCCGGCATGATGAACCCAGCGGCGCAGACGTCCGAGCGGATTCCGCCGCGGCGGCTGTTTGCGTTTCTCATCATGGTGTTCGGGATGTTCATGTCGATCCTGGACATCCAGGTCGTCTCGGCGTCGCTGTCTGAAATCCAGGCCGGCCTCTCGGCCTCCTCCAGCGAAGTGTCGTGGGTTCAGACCTCGTATCTGATTGCGGAAGTAATCGCGATCCCGCTCTCCGGATTCCTGTCGCGCGCGTTCGGCACCCGTTTGCTGTTTGCGATTTCCGCCTCCGGCTTCACCATCGCGAGTTTCTTCTGTGGCTTTGCCTCCAGCATCGAGCAGATGATCCTGTGGCGGGCGATCCAGGGGTTCCTCGGGGCGGGCATGATCCCGACCGTGTTCGCCTCGGCCTACACGGTGTTTCCGCGCGAGAAATTCTACATTGTCGGCCCGATCATCGGCCTGGTCGCGACGCTGGCGCCGACCATCGGTCCGACGGTCGGCGGTTTCATCACCGACTTGATGTCGTGGCACTGGCTGTTCTTCATCAACATCGTCCCCGGCATCGGCATCACCATCGGCGTACTGGCGCTGGTGGATTTCGACAGGCCGAATTTCGCGCTGCTTGAGCATTTCGACTGGTGGGGCCTGCTGTTCATGGCGGGCTTTCTTGGCTCGCTCGAATATGTGCTGGAAGAAGGCCCGCAATACGAGTGGCTGCAGGACACGTCGGTGGCGACCTGTGCGGCGGTCTGCTTCGTCTCGGCGATCGCCTTCTTCTGGCGCGTGCTGACCGCGCGCGAGCCGATCGTCGATGTCAGGACGTTCAATGACCGCAATTTCGGCATCGGCTGCCTGCTCTCGTTCTGCATCGGCGTCGGACTCTACGGCCTGACCTACATGTATCCGCGCTATCTCGCCGAGGTGCGCGGCTACAGCGCGCTGATGATTGGCGAGACCATGTTCGTCTCGGGCATCACCATGTTCTTCACCGCGCCGATCGTCGGACGGCTGATGCTGAAGGTCGACCTGCGCTACATCATCGCGATCGGCCTGTGCATCTTCGCGCTCGGTTCCTACCAGATGACCTGGATCACCCGCGATTATGATTTCTACGAATTGCTGGTGCCGCAGATCCTGCGCGGCATCGGCATGATGTTCGCGATGGTGCCGACCAATACCATCGCGCTCGGGACGCTGGCGCCGGAGCGGGTGAAGAACGCCTCGGGCCTGTTCAACCTGACGCGCAACCTCGGCGGCGCGGTCGGGCTGGCTGTCATCAACCAGGTGCTGAACCAACGCACCGATCTGCATATCGTGCGGCTGCAGGAGCGCGTGAACTGGGGCAATGCCACCGCGACCGAAACCCTCAACATGTTCACCCAGCGCCTGCAGGGCATGGGCGATGCCGCGCTGATGGCGATGAAACAGTTATCGCAGATCGTGCACCGGCAGGCGGTGGTGATGGGCTACGGCGACGCCTTCTTCATGCTGACCATTTTCTATTTCAGCCTCAGCCTCCTGGTCATGCTGCTGGATAAACCCGCGGCTTCGGCGGCAGGCGGTGAGGCTGCGCACTAGGCGCGCCGCCGGTAACCGCAATCGTTTGCGGATGTTGCCGGCAAGGTACAGCCTCTGGTCGTGCAATCGCTTATATTGTCCATGGCTTAGCGCGACCGGCGCCATGGAGCATTGAGATGAACAAGCTCGTTCTTGCTGTTTCTGCCCTGGCCGTCAGCGCCGTAAGCGCTTCTGCCGCGGATCTCGCCGCGCGTCCCTATACCAAGGCGCCGCCGCCCGTGGTCGTCGCCGCCTATGACTGGAGCGGCTTCTATATCGGCGCCAATGGCGGCGGAGCGTGGAGCCGCAAGTGCTGGGACATCAATCCGTTCACCATCAACACGTTCTTCGTCCCGCCCACTAACGTGAGTGGCTCCGAAGGCTGCCACACCGCCAGCGGCGCAACCGCCGGCGGCCAGATCGGTTATCGCTGGCAGAGTGCAGCCTGGGTGTTCGGCGTCGAAGCCCAGGGCAACTGGGCTGATTTGCGCGGCTCGAACCTTTCCCAGAACGTATTCTTTGCCGGCACCGGGATTGCCAATCGCAGCCGGATCGATGCGATCGGTTTGTTCACCGGACAGGTTGGATATTCCTGGAACAACGTCCTGCTTTACGTGAAGGGCGGCGCTGCCGTCGCACACGATAAATACGACAGCTTCCTGACCACGGCGTTCGGCGGCCAGCCCGCCGGCTTCGTCGTGGATCGGGGCAGCGAAACGCGCTGGGGCGGCGTGGTCGGCGTCGGCGGCGAATACGCGTTCACGCCCAACTGGTCGCTCGCGCTCGAATACGATCATCTGTTCATGGGATCGCGCGATGTCGCGTTGGTCTACGATCCCGCGCTGTTCGTGCCGGCGCTGGTGAACCACAGCGACCGTATCCGCCAGGACATCGACATGGTCACGCTGCGCCTCAACTACCGCTTCGGCGGCCCGGTCGTCGCCAAGTACTGACCGCGACTTGAGCAGCTCTTGTCATATTGCAAATTGCGCCTGATGCATTTATAAGCAGCGCATTGTCACTCGAACCGGGGAGGATTTGCATGATTTCGTCTTATTCGCAGACCGCCCGTCCGCGTTCGGTATTTATGCTGGACGCCTGTCTCGCCCTTTGAGGGCGCACTCCGCCGGCATCGATCGGACCGCCTGATTTCCTGACCTTCGGGTTGCCGATCTCCAAAGCTTCCCAACGAGTTACCTGTTAATTTAACGGCGTTGTTGTTCGGCTTGCTGCCGTCGCGCGTCGTCCAGATGGAGCCGGCATGCGCGTTAAGCGTAGCCGGATGACGCCATGAGCAAACAACTCAACAAACGTCCCGCGGCGATACGCGTGGTGATCCCGTTCGTGTTCCGTCACTGGCTCGAACAGCCCGGCCGCGCCGCCATCGTCGCCGGCGGTTTCCTCGGCGCGACCGCGGCTGACCTGTTCATGCCGGTGTTCTCGGGCAAGCTGGTCGATGCGCTCACACTAGGCGCGTCAGATCCAACGGCGCGGCAGGCCGCGTTCACGGCCTTCGGCGGCATCGTCGCGCTCGGCCTGATGTCGATGGTCCTGCGCCTCACCGGGTTGCAGGCGATCGTGCCGTTCACGCTGAAGCTGATGTCCGACATCGCGCGCGATGCTTTCGTGCGGGTGCAGCGCTTTTCGACCGACTGGCACGCCAACAGCTTTGCGGGATCGACCGTGCGCAAGATCACGCGCGGCATGTGGGCGCTCGACCTGCTCAACGACACCATCCTGATGGCGCTGGCGCCGTCGCTTCTGGTGTTGCTGGGCTCGATGGTCCTGCTCGGGCTGCACTGGCCGGTGCTTGGCGCGGTCATCGCGGCGGGCACGCTGGTCTATGTCTCGATGACGGTGGCGTTTTCGATGAACTACATCGCGCCGGCCGCAAGGGTCTCCAACGCCTGGGACACCAAGGTCGGCGGCACGCTGGCCGATGCGCTGAGCTGCAACGCGGTGGTGAAATCCTTTGGCGCCGAAGCGCGCGAGGACGCGCGGCTCGAGGGCGTCATCGGCCGCTGGCGCACGCGCGTGCGGCGGACCTGGCTGCGTTACAACTACACCTCGACGGCGCAGCTAGGCGTGCTGCTGTGCTTTCGCGCCTCCGTGATCGGCGGCGCGATCCTGCTGTGGATCGCCGGCCGCGCTTCGCCGGGCGACGTCACCTATGTGCTGACCAGCTACTACATCATCCATGCTTACTTGCGTGACGTCGGCATGCACATCAACAACCTGCAGCGCTCGGTCAACGACATGGAGGAACTGGTTGCGATCCATGGCGAGCCGGTCGGCATTGCCGACGCGCCCGCCGCAAAGCCGATCGACATCCAGGGCGGCCGCATCGTATTCGATGCCGTGACGTTTCATTACGGCGGCCATCGCACGCCACTGTATGACCGCCTGTCGGTGGACATCCGCGCCGGCGAGCGGGTCGGCCTGGTCGGGCGCTCCGGCTCCGGCAAGACCACCTTCGTCAAGCTGGTGCAGCGGCTGTACGATATCGGCGGCGGCAAGATCCTGATCGACGGTCAGGATATCGCGCAGGCGACGCAGCACTCGCTGCGCAGCCAGATCGCGATCGTGCAGCAGGAGCCGATCCTGTTTCACCGGACGCTGGCCGAGAACATCGCCTATGGCAGGCCGGGCGCCTCGATGGCGGCGATCGAGCAGGCCGCGCGGTTGGCGAATGCGCATGAGTTCATCCTGCGGCTGCCGAAAGGTTACGGCACGCTGGTCGGCGAACGCGGCGTCAAGCTGTCGGGCGGCGAGCGGCAGCGCGTAGCCTTGGCTCGGGCGTTCCTCGCGGACGCGCCGGTCCTGATCCTGGATGAGGCGACGTCGAGCCTCGACTCGGAATCGGAAGGCCTGATCCAGCAGGCGATGGAGCGGCTGATGAAGGGCCGCACCTCGATCGTGATCGCGCACCGGCTGTCGACGGTACGCAGCCTCGACCGGATTCTGGTGTTCGACCGCGGCGAGATCGTCGAGCAGGGCACCCACGCCGTACTGACGGCGCGCCCCGGCGGAATCTATCGTGGGTTATTCGAGCGACAGGCGACGGAATTCGGCCGCATTACGGCGGCCGAGTGAGGGCGCATTCTTGCTAACGGGTTCGATGCCGGAATATATTTCCGGCATCGAAGGGGCTTATGCAAATGCGCTGGTTCCAGAAAGATCAGCCACCGGACGTCTGGGAGTTCGTTTCCGATCAGCCGCTTGGCGATATCGGGGCAGCCCAGAAGATTCGCGAGATCTGTGCATCCGCCGCATCCATCGCCGAAACAATGACGGCAGGCGCCAACGGCAAGGCTCCTAGCGGCAAGGCTCCTAACAGCAAGGCTGCCAACAATAAAGCCGTCGACGGCGAGCGTTATCAGGCTGCCGTCAAGCGTGCGCTCGAGCTGGCGAAGCAAATTTCCGACGATGCGATGCGCGATGTTTCGGTGAGCCAGATCATCAGCCTGTCAGTGAAGGCGGGGCATATGAAGACGGCAAGGGTGCTGCTGCGCGCCATCCGATCGGACCGAACACAAGCCGAATTGATGTCCGTTCATCCGGCGCTGATCGATCAGGAAGCCGCGAGCTGAGGCGGCTCCCGTTCCTGTTTCGGCAGCGGGGGCGATACCCGCGCGCGGGTGCGGGTCGAGATCGCGACCGTTGCGACCACCGCTGAGGCGAACAGCAGGATCTGCAGCGTGATGGTCTCGCCGGCGAACCACGACGCCAGCGCAAAGGTGACGAAGGGTTGCAGCAACTGGATCTGCGACACCCGTGCGATGCCACCCATCGCCATGCCGGCGTTCCACGCGAAGAAGCCGATCCATTGCGAGAACAACGCGACATAGAGCAACGCCAGCCACGGTTTCGGCGCGATGTGGGTGATGTCCGCAGGCATCGTCAGCGCGGCAGCGGGAATCGACACCGGCAGCGCGATGACAAGCACCCAGCTGATGACTTCCCAGCCCGGCATCTGCGACGTCAGCCGTCCAGAGAAGGCATAGCCGACCGCGGAGACGGCGACGGCAGCGAATAGCAGCAGGTCACCTGATGATAGCGCGCCGCCGCCTTGCCGCAGCGCGAACGCGATCACCAAAGCGGCGCCGGCGACCGATGCGATCCAGAACAAGGGCCGCGGCCGCTCATGGGTGATCGTGACGGCGACCAATGCAGTCGCGATCGGCAGAATGCCGAGCACCACGCCACCATGCGAGGCGTCCACGGTCTGCATGCCCATCGACATCAGCAGCGGAAACAGCACGGCGACGCACAGCGTCGTGATCACGAGTTGCGGCCACAGCGCGCGCGGTGGCAGCGGACGGCGCAGCACGATCAGCAGCGTCAGCGAGCAGAGGCCGGCGATCACGGTGCGCAGCGAGGTCAGTGCAATCGGATCAATGGCCGATACCGCGATGCGCGTTGCCGGCAAGGTGCCGCCGAAGATCGCCATGCCGACAAAACCCAGCAGCAGACCGAGACGTTCGCGTGAAGATGGAGAGGCGCTCATGGCGCGATGGGTTAGCTGCTTCGCCGGTCAGCGTACAGCAATCTACTCGGTGCACATGGCGGCCATGCGTGGCTCAACTCGGAGCAATGCTGCTCCATACCAGGCCGAGCCCGGACATGAACAGCAGCGCCAGCACGACGTCGTAGAAATTGCGGTCGCTCAGCGCTTGATAGGCGCGCATGCCGAGACGGGCGCCGATCAAGGTGCCGGGTAGCGCCAGCATGGCCAGCCAGAAGACATCAGCTTTGACAAAGCCGTTGGCAATCTGCAGGCATAAAGCAGCGCCGAGCACGGTACCGTTAAAAATCTGGAACACGCCGCGCCGCTGATCCTTGGTCCAGCCGCGTATGCTCGCCCACAACGTCGGCAGCGGGCCGGACAGGCCGGCGAGGCCGCCAAGGATGCCGCCGGCAAATCCGACGGCTGCATCGGCCAGCCGGCCGCCGAACTGAAATGCCATCGGCTTGCGGATGAAATAGAGCGCGGTCGGAAACACCAGCAGCATGGCGCCGACGCTAAGCTTGAAGTGTTGCGGATCGGCGCGCGCGACCAGCAGCGCGCCGATCGGCATGCCGACGAGGCCGCCGGCGACGAACGGCCATGCCAGCTTGAAATCGAGCATCTTCCACATCGACGGCAGGGTCGAGATCTGCGAGCTGACCGAGCAGATCAGAACCAGCGGCACGGCAACGGCCGGCGGCAGGATGTAAAGCCAGATCCCGAGCGCCATCAGCGCCGTTCCGAATCCGGCAAGCCCGGAGACAAAGCCACCGGCGAGCGCGCCGGCAAGAAGAGTGGCGTAGGTGGCGACGTCCAATTTTTTCTCCGTCATTCCGGGGCGATGCGCAGCGGCGCACCATGATGTGCAATTGCACATCTGAGAACCTCGAGATTCCGGATCTGGTGCTACGCGCCATCCCGGAATGACGATGGTGAGATTTGCGCCGACGTTTACACGACACAACAGTCCGGTACACTCGCAATCCAAGCCTTCAACAATAACCTTGGGGAAACGGCCCGATGACTTCCTCTCCGAAAACCTTCCTTGTCAGTCACGGTGCGTGGGGCGGCGGCTTCGCCTGGAGAAAGATGCACCCGCTGATGCAGGCGGCGGGGCATCGGTTGCTCACGCCAAGTTACACCGGCCTCGGCGAGCGCGCGCATCTGGCGCACCAGGGCCTCGATCTCGAATCTCACATTCAGGACATGCTGAACGTGATCCAGTACGAGGACCTGCGCGACATCGTGCTGGTCGGCCACAGCTACGGCGGCATGGTCGCGACCGGCGTCGCCGATCGTGCACGCGACCGTGTTGCGCAGGTCATCTATATCGACGCCTTTGTACCCGACGATGGTCAGTCGCTGTTCGACCTCAACGAATCCGGACGCGCCTCCTCGCGGGAGGCGGCGAAGAACGGCGATGGCTGGCGCATCCCGCCGATGCCGCCGCCGCCAGACACTTCGGCCGCCGATGTCGAATGGCTCAGCCCGCGCCGCGTCCACATGCCGATCAAATGCTTCGAGGAAAAGCTCAAGCTGCAGAATGGACCGCTGACCTTGCCGCGCAGCTACATCTACGCGACGCGGATCACGCCGGCCGACACGTTCGGGCGGTTTTCGCGAATGACGAAGAGCGATCCGGCGTGGCGCTATTTCGAGATCGACGCCAGCCATTCGCCGAACGTCACCGCGCCGGAGGCGCTGATGGCGTTGTTGGAGCAGATCGCGGCCTGACACGCAGCTTCCAACTCTCGTCATGCCCGGCCTTGTGCCGGGCATCCACGTCCTTTACTTCAGCAAAGCAAGACGTGGATGGCCGGACTTCAGCAAAGCAAGACGTGGATGGCCGGGACGAGCCCGGCCATGACGAAGGAGCGAGTCACTTGCTTTTTCGGGTCCCTCAAAATTGGCGAGGGGTCCGGCGTGTTTGCGCCGAACCCCTCATTTTTAGAGCATCAGCCGGCCTGTAAGCCGGGTTCTGTAAGGCACCGCCGCTTGCGCGACGATACGTGACGGCCATTCCTCTGGGACCATGTTCGCACATGGCCTCGAGCAACCTACCCGGACGGCGAGCCTGACATCGCCCTGCGGTGTTATCGCTCAGAGAGCGAACTGACCGCGTTGCCGTCCCTATTCGGTTTTGCTCCCGGTGTGGTTTGCCATGCCGTTTCCGTTGCCGGATACGCGGTGCGCTCTTACCGCACCTTTTCACCCTTACTGCCCCTCCCTTGCGGGTAGGGGGAGCGGTTCGTTCTCTGTGGCACTGTCCCTGGGGTCGCCCCCGCCGGATGTTATCCGGCACCGTATGTCGATGGAGCCCGGACTTTCCTCTCCCGCAGCCTTTCGACCGTAACGGGAGCGGCCGTCCGGCCGACTGACATCCATGGCATGGGGGCTGCCGCGCGCCGCGTCAAGCGATCGCGATGGTTAATCCGCACCTGGGGGGCTAATTTTGACATCCGCGAAAGGGCAGCATTTGATATCGGCTTCGTCGATATGAGGATTTGCCGCCATGGACACCGAACTGGCCCGGACGTTCCTGACGGTGGTCACCTCGGGCAATTTCATCTCCGCGGCCGAACGGCTGCATGTCAGCCAGTCCACCGTCAGCACCCGCATTCACACGCTCGAAGAACAGCTCGGCTGCACGCTGTTCGTTCGCAACAAGGCCGGCACCACGCTGACCTCGGCCGGACGGCAATTTCAGCGCCATGCCTCGGCGCTGGTCCGCACCGTCGAACAGGCCCGCCACGATGTCGGCACTCCCAAGGGGTTTTCGGGGACGCTGGTCGTCGGCGGCCGCATCGGCCTGTGGGAGGAGTATCTGTTGCGCTGGTTGCCGGTGATGCAGGCCGAGCAGCCGGATATCTCGATCCGGGCCGAGAGCGCGCTCGAACCCGAATTGATGCAGGGGCTGGTGGAAGGGCGCATCGATATCGGCGTGATGTATACGCCGCAGAGCCGGCCCGGCCTCAAGGTCGAGCAATTGTTCGAGGAGCAACTGATCCTGGTCTCGACCGATCCGAAAAGCGCGCCGGAGCCGCAAGCGGGTTATGTCTATGTCGACTGGGGCCCGGAATTCTATGCCCGCCACAGCGTGCTCTTCCCGAATTTTTCGGGGCCGGCGCTGACGGCCAATATCGGCTGGCTCGGATTGCAGCACGTGCTCGAAAACGGCGGCTCCGGATTTTTTGCTCGAAGGATCGTCACGCCATTGCTGAAAACGCGAAGGCTGCATGCGGTGGCCGGCGCACCTCAATTCTCGATGCCGGCCTATGTCGCCTATCCCACGGACCGGGAGGGCGAGCAGGTGGCGCGCGCCGTCGACATCATGCATCGCGTCGCCGATGCGCACCGGGCGCAGGAGGTGAACACCGCGCCTGCGGCCAAACGCGGCGCGCGCAAGCGGCGTTGATCGCCAGGCCGAATTTGCTATCGGCTTTGCCGATCGCTTCCATCGGCATTCCTCGCTTGTAAAAATGGCCGTGCGAGTTCACATCGGCATCATCGTTCTGGACGGATCCTGTGTCATGAAAATTCCCGACGGACTTGGCGATGCGCTGCTCGACAGCGCCTCAGACGCGATCGTCGCCACCGATCACGAAGGGCGGATCACCTTCTGGAATCCCGGCGCGGAGCGGATGTTCGGCTTTGCCGCCGCAGAGACCGACGGCCAGTCGCTCGACCTGATCATCCCTGAAAACCTGCGGGCGCGACACTGGAGCGGCTATCGCCACACGATGGCGACCGGAACCAGCCGCTACGGTCACGGCGATCTGTTGTCGGTGCCGGCTTTGACCAAGGACGGCCGACGGATCTCGGTCGAATTCACCATTGTGATTTTGCGGGATGGCGCGCAGGTCACCGGCACGGTTGCCGTGATGCGCGATGTGACCAAGCGCTTCGAGGAAGTCAGGGAGCTAAAACGCCGGCTCGCCGCATCCGGCGACGCCAAAGCGCGATCATGATGGCGCGATCATGATTTTTTGGCGGACCTGAACCTGCTCTCGGCCAGCGCCGTCACAAGGCCAACCACCAGCATTGACGCGACGACGTCCGCCGCAGCGTCAAAGCCGAAGGCAAGAATGGTTGCGGCAGCCACCGCCGCGAGGATCGATCTGGCAACGCCATCGTCGGCGATCAGGCGGCGCAGATCGTTCATGCGCCGGTCGGGTTGCCGCTGGCTGCGACCGTGACCGCGATCAAGGCGGCGCGATGCGCCGGCCTCGCGGCGACGAATCGTACGATCGGATCCGCCACCCAATCCAGCAGCGGCAGCAAGAATCGCAATTTCATCTGCAATATGGCGTTCATGGCTCCCTCCCGGGTTTAACCGCACCGACAAGGCTATGCCCCGGAATAGTTTTAGCAAACGAATAATACTGGCCATTACTATCGAATTATTCGATATGAAGAGCGTCCGTGAATCCTGCTCTCGCGCCCGCGGATGATCCCGCTCCGGCGCCCAAAATAATTTATCCTGACGATGTCGTTTTGCCTGAGGCCCGTTCGACTGGTGTCGGCGATCCAGCCTGATAACGAGGAGTAGACGAAATGAAATATCTGTTGCTGATCTATCGAAGCGATGCCGAGTACGTCAAAATGAACCCCGAGCAGCGCAAGGCATTGTCCGGCGAATACGGGGCGTTCACCCAGTCGATCATCCAGAGCGGCCACTTCAAGGCTGGTGACGGCCTGCAACCGGTCTCGACGGCCACCACGGTGCGCATTCGCGACGGCAAGACGCTGACGACCGACGGCCCGTTCGCGGAGACGCGCGAGCAACTCGCCGGTTACTATCTGATCGAAGCCAAGGACCTCGACGATGCGCTGGCGATCGCCGCGCGCATCCCCGAGGCCGTGCGGGGTTGTATCGAGGTCAGGCCGGTGATGGTTTATGATAATTGACGGCCAAGCCGTCATGCCGGGGCGCGAAGCGAACCTGGAAGTTCGAGATTCTCCGATGTGCAATTGCACATCGGAGTTCGTATCTTCGATGCGCCCCGGAATGACGAGGAGAGCACGCGTATCCCCTATGACACCCACCGAAATCGAAAAGATCTTTCGCGACGAGGCGGGCAGGGCGCTGGCGACCCTGATCCGTCTCGTCGGCGATTTCGATCTGGCGCAGGACGCGTTGCAGGATGCGTTCGCGGTGGCGCTGGAGCGCTGGCCTGCGGCCGAGTTGCCGTCCAATCCGCGCGCCTGGCTGGTCAACGTCGGCCGCAACAAGGCGATCGATCGGGTTCGCCGCGACGTTTCGTTTCGCAGCAAAGAACAGGCGTTGACGCACGAGCTGCTGCTGCAAGCCTCCGCACAAGACCAGGAGACGGCAACCGCGCTCGACGACGACATGCTGCGGCTGATCTTCACCTGCTGCCATCCGTCCTTTGCCGCCGAGGTCCAGGTGGCGCTGACGTTGCGCACGGTGTGCGGGCTCACCACCGCCCAGGTGGCGCGCGCCTTTCTCGCCAGCGAAGAAGCGATGGCGCAACGGCTGCTGCGCGCCAAGCAGAAGATCCGGCTCGCCGGCATTCCCTACGAGGTGCCGGAGCGCGAAGCGCTGGCGCCGCGGCTGCGCGGCGTGCTCGCGGTGATCTATCTCGTCTTCACCGAAGGCTACGCCGCCACATCAGGAGAAGACCTGATGCGGCCGGACCTGGCGCGCGAGGCGATCCGGCTGGCGCGGCTGCTCGATGCGCTGATGCCTGATCGAGGCGAGATCAAGGGATTACTGGCGTTGATGCTGCTGCACGACTCGCGCCGTGCCGGCCGCGAGACCTCGGGCGGCGACATCGTGCTGCTCGAAGAACAGAACCGTGCGCTGTGGGACCAGGGCCAGATCGCCGAGGGACTGGCGCTGGTGGAACAGGCGTTGCGGATGCCGGGCCCGCCGCAATCCTATGCGGTGCAGGCCGCGATCGCCGCACTGCATGCGCGTGCGCCGAATTACAACGACACCGACTGGCCGCAGATCGCGGGCCTCTACGAGGTGCTGCTGCGGATCAGCCCGTCGCCGGTGATCGAGCTCAACCATGCCGCCGCCATCTCGATGGTCGACGGGCCGGCGCGGGCGCTCGACCTGATCGACGCGGTCGAAGCGCGCGGCGGTTTGAAAGGCTACGAGCTGCTGCCGGCGGTGCGCGCCGACCTGCTGCGCCGGCTTGGCCGCCTTGAGGCCGCGCGCGCGGAATATCAGGCGGCAACGGCCGCCACCCAACTCGAACCGCTGCGGCGGCTCTATGCGCGGCGGATGGCGGAACTGGACCATGGTGCGGGTGCGAAGAGCTAGTACACATGGCGACGGTGGCGGTGACCCCCATAGTAGCGAGCATGATAGCCATAGGCGCGTCGCGAGCCGTAGCTCGTGTAGGGGTTGCCGGGGCCGTAATTCTGGCAGTTTGCGTTCGGATAAAATTGGGCGCACCAGCCCGGATTGTAAATGACGTGTTGCGCCGAGGCCGGGCTGGCAAGCGCGGATAACAGGGCGATAACACCAAGCAGGGTCGCTGATCGCGTCATGGCGGTCTCCTTTGGCTTACGGTTTAACGGCGATTGATCGCAGGCGTTCCCTTGTGAAGACAATGGACCACAGCAGGAAGCCCGGCTCCTGGCCGGGCTTCTTCTGGTTGATTGGCGCTGATGGCGGGGAGGGCCGCCGCCGGTGGTCGAACTCAGCCACGCCGCTGTTGTCTCGATGGTCGACGGGCCAGCGCGGGCGCTCGACCTGATCGACGCGGTCGCAGCGCGCGGCGGACTAAAAGGCGGCAGTAGGGTGGGCAAAGGCGCTCTTTGCGCCGTGCCCACCATCTATCGCAATTGTATTCTTGAGCGGTGGGCACGCTTCGCTTTGCCCACCCTACGCAGATCAGGAGCGGCGGAGCTACTTCACCGCGACCGTCGTCGCAGGCTGCGTCGCGTCCGCCGGCAGGCTCGACAGCAATGCGTGCAGCGTCGTCATGGTCGAATGATCGGCGATCCCGTCGACGCGCTCGGGGCGGAAGTGGCGCTGGAAGGCGGTGACGACTTCCATGGTGGCGCCGTCGAATTTGCCTGATGTCGGCACGTTGTAACCGTAGCGGGCAAGGGCTGCCTGCAACCCGGCGACGTCGTCGCTGATGCTGCCGAGCTTGAGCGCTTCGCTGCGCACGATCGGCGCCGGTTGCACCCAGTGGCCGACGCCGGAATTCGCCAGCGAATGCCACGGGAATTTTTCGCCGGGATCCTTCTTGCGCGCCGGTGCGACGTCGGAATGCGCGAGCACGCGATGCGGGGCTACGTTGCGGCGGAGCATGATGCCGCGGCACAGCGCGATCACGGCGGCGATCTGGCGCAGCGGGAAGTCCGGATAGCCCCAGTCGTGGCCGCGGTTGATGATCTCGATCCCGATCGAGCAGGAATTGATGTCCTCCTCGCCGGCCCAGCACGACACGCCGGCATGCCAGGCGCGCTTAGCTTCAGGCACGCATTGCACGATGCGGCCGTCTTCCAGCACGATGTAATGCGCCGAGACGTCGGTGCCCGCGGTGCAGAGCTGGGCGATCGCGCCTTCCACATCCGGCATGCCGGTGTAGTGCAGCACGATCATGTCGGCCTGTCGGCCCTTGTTGCGGTCGCCGTAGTTGGCCGACGGGATGACGTCGGAGGCGATCGAGGAATCCGGGGTGAAAGTCTTCATGTCCGCGTTGGCCCTGGGAATCGGAAGGGCGCGTTGACGCTTCGAATCAATACCAGCAGACGCGAACGAACCTAGGGACATTTTAATACTCAAATACGGGCAGGAGAACGGCAACGCGGTTTTACAAAAACAAGCATTTACTATTCCTTTACCTTAGTCCCTGCGCAATCCGCCGGCCCCGTTTCGCCTCGCATTTTGCCGGAGTGTGTGCGGGTTGCATCACCGGCGTTCCGGGCGCGCGGGGGCACCGGCAGGTCACTAAAAATGGCGCCAAACCCGCCAGCCTCCATCAACGCTTTCTTAACGCTAAGTGCCGTTACTAAGTGGTGAAGAGCCGAACCGGTTTTGGGGACGGCAGAGGCCCTCTTTCACGCTCGAATGCCATGGCAACCCAGCAAATTCCGTCCGGAAGTGAGGGGTTGCGGGTCAGGGCGGGGAATGGCGAACGCGCCTCACGGCGGCTTTTTAGCCGGGAAAGCCCGGCGAAGCGCAGAGATTCGAGGCGCAATGGGCCGGTTCGCGTCCAAATTCCGTTTTCCTTGCTGGGATACGCCAGAGGCCGGCGCATGAGCCCGGCTGCGCCGCGTCATATCTCCGTTCTCGGCCGCGAGGCGGTCGAGATGCTGGCTCCCCAGGACGGCGGCATTTACGTCGATGCGACCTTCGGCGCAGGCGGCTACAGCCGCGCCATTCTCGATACCGCGGGAACCCGGGTCATCGGCATCGACCGCGACCGGTCAGCGATTACCGGCGGGTTCGATCTGGTCGACCGTTCGGGCGGCCGGCTGACCCTGGTCGAGGACCGCTTTTCCAATCTCGACGACGTCTGCGCCGCGCAAGGCATTGACGCCGTCGATGGCGTCGTGATGGACGTCGGCGTTTCCTCGATGCAGCTCGATCAGGCCGAGCGCGGCTTTTCGTTCCGGCTCGGCGGCCCGCTCGACATGCGGATGGGCCATGACGGCCCGACCGCGGCCGATGTGGTGGCCAGGGCTTCCGAGGCCGATCTCGCCAACATCATCTACATCTTCGGCGAAGAGCGCTATTCGCGCGCCGTTGCCCGCGCCATCGTAGCCGCCCGCAAGGAGGCGCCGATCAGCACCACGCAGGCGCTGGCCGATATCGTCTCCAAGGTGGTTCATTCCAAGCCGAACGAGATCCATCCGGCGACGCGGACGTTTCAGGGCTTGCGGATTTTCGTCAACGCCGAACTCGACGAGCTGCATCTGGCGCTGGCCGCGGCCGAGCGCGTGCTGAAGCCGGGCGGACGGCTGGTCGTGGTTTCCTTTCATTCGCTGGAAGATCGCATCGTCAAGGATTTCTTCAACGCCCGCGGCAAGACCGGCGGCGGCTCGCGGCATCGGCCGGAAATGGCGCAGGCCGCACCGAGCTTCCAGATCCTGACCAAGCGCCCGGTGACCCCCGGCGACGCCGAAGTTGCCGCCAATCCGCGCGCGCGCTCCGCCAAACTGCGCGCCGCCGAACGTACCGCGGCGCCTCCGCATGCGGCAGGTGAACTGCCGGCCTGGCCCGTTCTCGCCGACGTGATGAGGGGAGGCTGACCATGCGCGTCATCCATCTTCTCGTCATCGGCATGCTGATATTCGCCGCGGCATATGTTTATCGGATCAAGATGGAATCCACCGCGCGCGTCGAGCGGGTGCTGCGGCTGAATGCGGAAATCCGCGAGCAGCGCGACGCCATCGCGACGTTGCGCGCGGAATGGGCCAAGCTCGATGCGCCGCTGCGGCTGCAGGGCCTCGCCGATCGCTATCTCGGGCTGAAGCCGCTGAGCGCCACGCAATACGACAGCTTGAAGAACCTGCCCGAGCGACCGCCGAGCTTTGCGCGGCCGGGCGCCCCCGACCCGATCGGCGCGATGATCAACACCATCGAGGCGACCGCCGACCCGCAATCCGTGACCGGATCGATACCGGCACCGGCAAACCAGCCGGGGGCTAGGCAATGACCGACCATGCGCTCATCAGGACCACCAACAAGCCGGCGGAGCCGTGGCGGCAGCGGCTGATCCGCAGCCTGCTCTACGGGCGCAATGTCGATCGCGCCGCCAAAGCCCGCGCCCGCGTCGGACTTGCGATCCTGGCATTTGCCTGCGTCTACGCCATCCTTGCCGGACGTCTGGTGATGTTTGCGGTCGGCGCCGACAATCACGGAGCGCGCCGTACCGCTTCGCAGGACGCGATCGCCACCGCACGCCCCGATATCGTCGACCGCAACGGCGAGGTGCTGGCCACCGACGTCAAGGCGCCGAGCCTGTTCGCCGAGCCGCGCCGCATCATCGACAAGGACGAGGCGATCGAACTGCTGACCGCGACGCTGCCGGACCTCGACATCGGCGAGGTGCGCGATCGGATTTCTTCGCGCAAGGGCTTCGCTTGGCTGAAGCGTGAAATCACGCCGAAGCAGCAGCAGGACATCCATCGCCTCGGCATTCCCGGCATCGGCTTCCTGCGCGAGAACAAGCGCGTTTATCCGACCGGCGCCGAAGTTGCGCATTTGATCGGCCTGGTGAACATCGACAACCAGGGCATCGCCGGCATGGAGAAGTGGCTGGACAGCAACGGTCTGGCCGATCTGCACCGCGCCGGCTTTGCCACGGATCGGCTGCAGAAGCCTGTGGAGTTGTCGGTCGACCTGCGCGTCGAGCATGCGCTGCGCGACGAACTCATGAAGGCCAAGGAGAAGTTCAAGGCCAAGGCCGCGTCCGGCATTATCTCCAATGTCAGGACTGGCGAAATCGTGGCGATGGTCTCTCTGCCGGATTTCGATCCCAACAATCCGAGGGAGGCGCACGATCCTGAACGTATCAACCGCCTGACCACCGGCGTCTACGAAATGGGATCGACGTTCAAGGCGTTCACGCTGGCGATGGCGCTCGATTCCGGCAAGATCAACCTGAACTCAATGTGGGATGCGCGGGGAAACCTGCACTACGGCAAGTTCACCATCCATGACAGCCACCAGCTCGGACGTTTCATCAACACCAAGGAAGTGTTCACCTACTCGTCCAATATCGGCGCCGCGCGGATCGCGCTCGGCCAGGGCGTCGAGGCGCACAAGGCGTTCCTCGCCAAGATGGGCCAGTTGACGCGGTTGCGCACCGAGTTGCCGGAGAGTGCTGCTCCGCTGGTGCCGCGCCGCTGGGGTGAGCTGAACACGGTGACCGTCGCGTTCGGCCAAGGCCTGTCGGTGGCGCCTCTGCAGGCGGTGATGGGCATCAACGCACTGGTCAACGGCGGCTACCTGATTCCGCCGACCTTCCTGAAGCGCAGCGAAGCCGAAGCGGCGGCGATGGCCAAGCGGGTGGTCAAGCAGGAGACCAGCGACAAGATGCGGTATCTGATGCGGCTCAATGCCGAAATCGGCACCGCCAAGTCCGCCGACGTCAAGGGCTATTACGTTGGCGGCAAGACCGGCACTTCCGAGAAGGTCATTAACGGCCGCTATGCCAAGAAGCGGGTGCTCAACTCCTTCACTGCGATCATGCCCGCCGACGATCCGATGTATCAAATTCTGGTCATGATCGACGAGCCGCAGGCGCTGCCCGAAACGCATGGTTTCATCACCTCGGGCTGGAATGCGGTTCCGACGGGCGGCAATGTCATTTCCCGGATCGCGCCGCTTCTGGGCGTCGAACCGCGCTTCGATCTGCCGCCGTCCGACCGCCTTATTCTTGCGACATCGAAGACAACCCAGTAATCCATATTGGGAGCATGATCCGGAAAAGTGGTAGCCGGTTTTCCGACAAGATCATGCTCAAAACAAAGAAATGAGAGCGTGATCCATCGGATCAGGCTCGAAGGCGAGCTGCGCCGGCCGGACTGGAAGACCATGAGACTTCGCGACCTCTTCAGCGATGACGCTGTGATCGAGCCGCAGGCGGCAGCCGCCGACGTCAAGGGCCTCGACGTCAAGGGTCTGGACGTCAAGGGCTTGGCGGTCGACAGCCGCGCGGTCAAGCCGGGCGACCTGTTCTTCGCACTCGCCGGCAGCAAGACCGATGGTTCGCGTTTCATCGATTCAGCCATTGCCGCCGGCGCCGTCGCGGTCGCCTTGGAACATGCGCCGCCGGGCGATCGCCGCATACCGTTTGTCGTCACCCCCAATCCGCGCCGCGCGCTGGCGCTCGCAGCAGCACAGTTTTATCCGCGGCAGCCCGCGACCATCGCCGCCGTCACCGGCACCAGCGGCAAGACCTCGGTCGCGGCGTTTGCACGCCAGATCTGGGAGCGGCTGGGGCATGCTTCCGCCAGCATCGGCACCATCGGGCTGGTTTCGCCGAAGCGCACGGTCTACGGCTCGCTGACGACGCCGGATCCGATCGCGCTGCACCGGCAGCTCGACGAGATCACCGCCGACGGCGTCACGCACCTCGCGTTCGAAGCGTCCTCGCACGGGCTCGACCAGTTCAGGCTCGACGGCGTGCGCATCGCCGCCGGCGGCTTCACCAATCTGTCGCGCGACCACATGGATTATCATCCTGACGTCGCGCATTACCTCGCGGCGAAGCTGCGGCTGTTCCGCGACCTCGTTCCTTCAGGTGGCGCGGCCGTGATCTCGGCCGATCATGACTGCTCTCGGGAAGTCATCGACGCCGCGCGTTCGAAACATCTGCGCATCATCGCCGTCGGCCGCAACGCGGACGGGACAGGCGAGGGCATTCGGCTCGTCGAGGCCACGGTCGAAGGCTTTGCGCAAAAGCTCGTGCTCGAACATCGCGGCCAGAGGCATTCGATCAAATTGCCGCTGGTCGGCGAATTCCAGATCGAGAATGCGCTGGTGGCCGCCGGCCTCGCGATCGGCACCGGCAGCGATCCATCAGCGGTGTTCGCAACCCTCGAACATCTCGAAGGCGCGAAGGGGCGGCTGGAACGGGTCGGCGAACATAACGGCGCTCCCATATTCGTCGATTACGCGCACAAGCCGGATGCGCTGGCGAAGGCGCTGCAGGCGTTGCGGCCTTACGCGAAACGCAAGCTGGTGGTGGTGTTCGGCGCCGGCGGCGATCGCGACGCCGGCAAGCGCCCGATCATGGGCGCGATCGCGGCTGACAACGCTGACCACGTCATCGTCACCGACGACAATCCGCGCAGCGAAAATCCCGACGCGATCCGCGCCGCAATTCTCGCCGAAGCGAAGGGCGCCGACGACATCGGCGATCGCACGGAAGCCATCAAGGCCGGCATCTCCGCGCTGCAGCCCGGCGATGCGCTGCTGATCGCCGGCAAGGGCCACGAGACCGGACAGATCGTCGGCGACAAGGTTTTGCATTTCAGCGATCACGAGGCGGTGGCGGCCGCGCTCGCAGCGAGGGTTGCATGAGCGCGACGCCAGTGTGGACGATTGCCGAAGTGGCCCGCGCGTTGGGCGTAGCCGGCGAATTTCCGAATACGCCGATCGACTTCGTGACCCAGGACAGCCGGCTGGTAAAACCGGGATGTTTGTTTGTGGCGCTGAGCGGCACGCCGAGCGGCGGCTTCATTTCGAGTTTCGCCAGCGCCCGTGACGGCTGGGAGTTCGCCGACAAGGCCGAGGTATCGGGCGCGGTGGCGATGATCGTGCCGCACCGGATCGAGGGCGTGAAGATCCCGCAGCTCATCGTCAAGGACACGCTGATCGACGGCCTGTGGGGCTTGGCACGCGCGGCGCGGGCGCGCTTCAACGGACCAGTGATCGGGCTCACCGGCAGCGCCGGCAAGACCAGCACCAAGGAATTCCTCGCGGCCTATCCGAACGCCTATGCCAGCCCTGCCAGCTTCAATAATTTCTGGGGCGTGCCGCTGACGCTGTGCAATGCCAGCCCAAGCGCGAGTGTGTGGGTCGTGGAAATGGGCATGAACCAGACCGGCGAGATCGCGCGGCTCAGTGAACTGACCAGGCCGACCGTGGCGCTCGTTGTGAACGTGCAGCCGGTTCATCTGGAGAAGCTCGGCAGCCTCGAAGCGATCCGGCGCGAGAAGGTGAGCATCGCTTTGGGATTGCCTAAAGACGGCGTGCTGGTATTGCCGACCGACGTCGAGGCGCCGGAATGGAGCGGCAAGGTCGTCCGCTTTGGCGAGACCTCCGCGGTGCGGGCGCTGGATCACACGGCACAGGGCGAAAGCTGGGATGTCAGCGCGCAGGTCGACGGAAAAAAAGTAACGTTCAGCCTGACGCCCGGCGCCCCGCATCGCCTGCAGAACGCGCTCGCCGCACTGGCGTCGATCCATGCCGCCGGCCTCGACGCATCAGCGCTGGCCAAGGAGTTGAACCACGTCGGCATCATGACCGGGCGCGGCGTCGAGCAGATAGCCGATGGCGTCACCGTGATCGACGACAGTTTTAACGGCAACCCGGCCAGCATGGTGGCGGCGCTCGGCAGCCTGAAGGCGCGGCCGGTGACATCAGGCCGGCGCATCGCCATTCTCGGCGACATGCTGGAACTCGGCGCCGATGCGCCCGCCTATCATGAGAAGCTGGCAAGCGATCTGCCCGGCCTCGACGGCGTCTACTGCGTCGGCCCGTTGATGCGTCATCTGTATGACCTGGTGCCGGCCGGCCGGGCGCTGGGCTGGCACGAAGACCCAGCCACGCTCGATCCGCAGAAGATCGCGGCCCTGCTCCGG
This sequence comes from Afipia sp. GAS231, assembly GCF_900103365.1. Lineage (NCBI taxonomy): Bacteria > Pseudomonadati > Pseudomonadota > Alphaproteobacteria > Hyphomicrobiales > Nitrobacteraceae > Afipia > Afipia sp. GAS231. The sequence goes on along the minus strand of NZ_LT629703.1, from coordinate 2,055,655 downwards.
GGCGGCGACGTGGTGGTGGTCAAGGGCAGCAAAAAGATGTTCTGGGTGAACAAGTTTGTGCCGAGGTTGCTGGCCGCCCTGGAGGCGAAAGCGTAAACTGGCGGGGCTGACTACCCCATGTTTTTGCATGGCGATTCGCGAAGCTTGCCTGCGAGATGACCAAGATTTGCTTGGTTTGAGGACGAAAACGATTATCAAGGCACCCCCGGGCGCCTCCCGCTGAAGACGGCGCAACCAAGCCGCGTGATAGGGCATTTTGAATGTTTTACTGGCTGATCGAGCTTTCCAACACCGTTCCCGGTCTTGGTTTCCTCCGCGGGCTCCTCAACGTCTTCCGCTACATCACCTTCCGCACCGGCGGCGCGATGGTGACGGGCGCGCTGTTCGTGTTCCTGTTCGGTCCCTGGATCATCGATCACCTGCGGCTGCGGCAGGGCAAGGGCCAGCCGATCCGCACCGACGGCCCGGCGTCGCACCTGATCTCCAAGAAGGGCACGCCGACGATGGGCGGGCTGATGATCCTGTCCGGGCTCGTGGTGGCGACGCTGCTGTGGGCCAACCCGGCCAACCCCTATGTCTGGATCGTGCTGGCGGTGACGCTGGGCTTCGGCTTCGTCGGATTTTATGACGACTATCTGAAGGTGACGAAGCAGACCCATAGCGGCTTCGCCGGCAAGCTGCGGCTCCTGATCGAATTCACGATTGCGATTGGTGCCTGCTACGCGCTGGTGCGGCTCGGCCGCGATGCGTCATCGACCTCGCTCGCGATCCCGTTCTTCAAGGAGCTGGTGTTCAACTTCGGCTGGTTCTTCGTGCTGTTCGGCGCCTTCGTGATGGTCGGCTCCGGCAATGCCGTGAACCTGACCGATGGTCTCGACGGTCTGGCGATCGTGCCCGTGATGATCGCCGCCGCCAGCTTCGGCATGATCTCGTATCTGACCGGCAACGCGGTTTTCTCCGACTACCTGCAGATCAATTACGTCGCCGGCACCGGTGAACTCGCGGTGCTGTGCGGCGCGGTGCTCGGCGCGGGCCTCGGTTTCCTCTGGTTCAACGCACCGCCGGCCTCGATCTTCATGGGCGACACCGGCTCGCTCGCGCTCGGCGGCATGCTGGGCGCGATCGCGGTCGCGGTCAAACACGAGATCGTGTTGGCCGTGATCGGCGGATTGTTCGTGCTCGAGGCCATCTCGGTGATCGTGCAGGTGGTGTCGTTCAAGCTGACGGGCAAGCGCGTGTTCCGGATGGCGCCGCTGCATCATCACTTCGAGCAGAAAGGCTGGACCGAGCCGCAGATCGTGATCCGGTTCTGGATCATCTCGGTGATGCTGGCGCTGGCCGGCCTCTCCACGCTGAAACTGCGGTGACACCTTGATCCCCGTCACTTCCTTCGCGGGCAAGACGGTCGCCGTCTTCGGCCTCGGCGGCTCGGGGCTGGCGAGTTGCCATGCGCTGAAGGCCGGCGGCGCCGAAGTGATCGCGGGCGACGACTCGGCCGACAATGTCGCCAAGGCGGCGCAGGCCGGCTTCATCACCGCCGATCTGCGCACTATTTCCTGGGCGAACTTTTCCGCATTGATCCTGACGCCCGGCGCGCCGCTGACGCATCCCGCGCCGCATTGGTCGGTGCTGATGGCGCGCCAGGCCGGCTGTGAGGTCATCGGCGACATCGAATTGTTTTGCCGCGAACGCCGCCGCCACGCGCCGGAGGCGCCGTTCGTCGCCATCACCGGCACCAACGGCAAGTCGACCACCACGGCGCTGATCGCGCATCTGATGCAGGTTGCAGGCTACGACACCCAGATGGGCGGTAACATCGGCACTGCGATCCTGTCGCTGCAGCCGCCGCGGATGGGGCGGGTGCATGTGGTCGAGATGTCGTCCTACCAGATCGATCTCGCGCCGTCGCTCGATCCGTCCGTCGGCATCCTGCTCAATGTCAGCGAAGACCATATCGATCGCCACGGCACGCTGGAAAACTACGCCGCCGTAAAGGCGCGATTGGTTGCGGGCGTGCAGCCGAAGGGCACGTCCATCGTCGGCGTCGACGACGGCTGGTGCCGCAACATCGCCGACCGGCTCGACCGGGCAGGAAAGCACGTGGTGCGGATCTCCGTGAAGAATCCGTTGCCCGACGGCATCTATGTCGAACGCGAAGTCATCGTCCAGGCATCCGGTGGCGCGCGCCGCGAAATTGCAAAGCTCGGCGGCATCGGTTCGCTGCGCGGCCTGCACAATGCGCAGAATGCCGCCTGCGCGGCGGCCTGTGCGCTCGCAATCGGTATCGGCACCGAAACCCTGCAAAGCGGCCTGCGCAGCTTTCCGGGCCTCGCGCATCGCATGGAGCAGGTCGGTCGCCGCGGCAACGTGCTGTTCGTCAACGACTCCAAGGGCACCAACGCCGATGCTGCCGCGCATGCGCTGTCGTCTTTCGCTGACATCTTCTGGATCGCCGGCGGCAAGCCGAAGCTCGGTGGTATCACCAGTCTGACCGAATACTTTCCGCGCATCCGCAAGGCCTATCTGATCGGCGAGGCCGCGCCGGAGTTTGCCGGCACGCTGGGCGAGAAGGTTTCGCACGAGATTTCGCAGACGCTGGATGTGGCGGTCGCCAACGCCGCGCGCGACGCCGAAGCGTCCGGGCTTGCCGACCCCGTAGTGCTGCTGTCGCCGGCCTGCGCCTCATTCGACCAGTACCGCAACTTCGAAATCCGCGGCACCAAGTTCCGCGATCTGGTCACCGCGATGCCGGGCGTCAAGCCGGTGGTGTAGTAGGCGCCGTCATGGCCGGGCTTGTCCCGGCCATCCACGTCTGGGCCGCGAGCAAGGAAGACGTGGATGCCCGGCACAAGGCCGGGCATGACGAACGGAGAGAGTGCGATAAGTCTCAAAGGCGTCGTAAATGGCAGTTCGTGTTCTCTTACGTATCTGCGTTGGTTTCGCGGTCGCGGCGTTCGTAACCATCGCGCATGCGGCGGAACCCGACCGCGTAACTCTCAGCGAACAGACGATTTCGTGGAACACCGTCAAATACGCCACCCATGCGGATAACAGCTTCGTCGACGGCTCCTTCGACAAGACGCAAATCGTCGAGCGCACGTTCAAGGCCCACGTTCTCGAAAACCGCTACTTGAAAGTCACGCTGGTGCCCGAATTCGGCGGGCGGATTGTTTCCATCATCTACAAGCCCACCGGTCACGAACAGCTTTATCGCACCGAAGTCGGCGTTCCCTACGGCATGAAGGCCGGCGTGTTCTATTACGACTGGCTGATGGTCTATGGCGGCATCTTCCCGACGTTTCCGGATGCCGAGCACGGCCGGACCTGGCTGAAGCCGTGGGATTTCAGGATCGTGAAAGAGACCACCAGCGAGATGACGGTGCCGATGTCGCTCAAGGACGACTTTGCGTATGCCGCGGCGCCTAAACAATTTGTCAGAGGCTCGACGGGAATCGAGGCGACGTACTATGTCACGCTGAAAGCCGGTCGCGCCGCGCTCGATGCGCGCGTGGTGCTGAAGAATCCCCAGGACATCGCGATCGACTACGAATACTGGACCTGCACGACGCTGGCGCCGGGATCGGACCCCAATCATCCCCGGACGACCGGCGGCGCCGAAATTATCGCGCCGGTCCAGACCTACAGCACGCCCCACTGGTCGGCTAATCTGTCCGAAGGCGACAGCAGCGCAGGCGAGGGCAGGTTTCATTTCGAGAAACTGCGTTGGTTCAGGAACTGGCCGACGATGGGCATCGCCTACGCCGCGCCCGACATGCAGGGCGGAAATTTCTGGGGCGTGATCAACCACGACAACGAAGAAGGCATCATCCGCGTCGCCGACAACATGGTGACGCCGGGCCTGAAGATGTGGACCTGGGGATTTTCGTCGTTCACCAACGAATCCGACGCCCGCAAGGATCCGAACCCGGCGCGGCCCTACGTCGAACTATGGGCCGGCGCGTCGGACCAGTTTTTTCACAGTGCAAGATTCCCGGCGCGCGGCGAAGTCTCGATCCCGGAAACCTACAGCCCGACCGTCGGCATGCGCAATGTGACGCATGCAAACGAGAATATCCTGGTCAATCTCACGGCCACGGCATCCGGCGTGGATCTCGAGTTCTTCAGCCTTGAGCCGGCCACACCCTTGCGCGTGACGTTGAAGCGCGGCGATGCGATCCTGTTCGATGACTCGGTGACGGCTGATCCGAAAAACGGCAATCGCATTTCCACGCCACTGCCGGCCGGCGGCGGCGAGAAAATACGGCTGACGATCGGAACCGCGCAAGGCAACGCGCTGATATCAACCGAGACAACAATAAAATAGCTCTGCGCTCAGGGGGAGGCATCAATGACGAAAATCAGGATCGGTCTGGCCGGCTGCGGCTTCGTTTCGGAGCTGCATATGCATGCCTACCGGCGCGTCTACGGCGTGAATGTCGAGGTCAAGGCCGTCGCGGCGCGGGGCGACCACGTCGTGGAGTTTGCCCGCCGGCATCACATCCCGACGGCGTATCGCAGTTTTGGCGACCTGATAGCCGACCGCGAGATCGATGTCGTCGACATCTGCACACCGCCCAATCTGCACGCCTCGATGATCGTCGAGGCCATGCAGGTCGGCAAGCATGTGATCTGCGAAAAGCCGTTCAGCGGCTATTTCGGGCACGATGGCGACAGGGCGCCGATCGGCAGGCACGTGCCGAAGGCGCGGATGTACCAGCGCGTGCTCGAAGAAATGGAAGCAACCCGCGCCGCAATCAACCGCACCGGCAAGCTCTTCATGTATGCCGAAGACTGGATCTACGCGCCGGCGGTGACCAAGACGGTGGAGATGCTTAAAGCCACGAAGGACAAGATCCTGTTCATGAAGGGCGAGGAGAGCCACAGCGGCTCGCATGCCGCGCATGCGGCGCAGTGGGCGATGACCGGAGGCGGCTCGCTGATCCGGATGGGATGCCATCCGCTCTCGGCGGTGCTCTATCTCAAGCAGGTTGAGGCCAAGGCGCGCGGCGAGACCATCGGCGTCGCCAGCGTGATCTGCGACGTCGGCAACGTCGCGGCCTGCCTGCGGCCGGAGGAGCGCACCGTGCTCAAGGCCAACCCGGTCGACGTCGAGGACTGGGGCATGCTGTCCGTCACTTTCTCCGACGGCACCAAGGCTGCGGTATTTTCCGGCGACATGATCCTGGGCGGCGTGCGCAACCTGATCGAAACCCATACCTCTGGTGGCGCGCTATACGCCAACATCACGCCGAACACGCACATGATGAGCTACCAGACCTCTGAGGAGAAACTCGCCAACGTCTATATTACCGAAAAGGTCGATCGCAAGACCGGCTGGCAATATGTCTGCCTCGAGGAGGAATGGACGCGCGGGTACTTGCAGGAAATCCAGGACTTCATGGAATGCGTCGCGACCGGCCGGCAGCCGCTCTCGGATCTCGCGCTCGCCTTTGAGACCATCAAGGTCAACTACGCCGGCTATTGGGCCGCGGAAGAGGGCCGCCGCGTCACGCTGTGACGCGTGTTCACCTCGCCCCGCTTGCGGGGAGAGGTCGAAATTCGCGCTAGCGAATTTCGGGTGAGGGGGTACAGGTCTATCGATGAAGTTGCGCTCTTGGAGAGAGCCCCTCATCCCGACCTTCTCCCCGTAAGAACGGGGAGAAGGAGATCAAATGCATCCCGCACTACGCCGCATACACCGACGATTTCGGCAGCGGGAAAACCGGATCCTGGGTCTGGATATTGGTCGGCCAGACCACCGAGATATGTTCGCCGGCGTTTTGCATCACGACCGGTGTCGAGCGCTCGTTCTGGCCGGCGAGCTGCGTCCCCGGCTTGTAGAATTTGACGCCATAGCCCTGGATCGTGCCGCCCGGCGGGATGTCGACGTCGAGCGCCGCCTTGCGAATGGCATCGGGGTCGAAGCCGCCATATTTTTCCTTGGCGACGGGCAGCACGTTGTTGAGCAGGACCCAGGTCTGGTTGAAGCCCATCGAACAATGCGGTGGAACGTCGGTCGCGCCGGTCTTCTCTTTGTAGCGTGTGACCATGATCTTGGTGAGATCGCCGATCCCGGGCGCCAGTTTGGAAGCGTCGAGCAATTGCGCCGGCACCGGATCGATATTGCAGAAGTTGTCGATGTCGGCGCCGAAGGCCGCGCGCAGCTTGTCGAGCTGGCTATAGCCTGCGCCGTTGCCGAACAGCATCTTGAAACGAAGACCGCTCTCGCGCGCCTGGCGCAGCAACAAAGTGATGTCGGGATTGTATCCGGCGTGCGAGATCACGTCGACCTTGGCGCGCTTGAGCTTGGTGATCAGCACCGAGAGGTCGGGCGCGGACGCCGAATAACCCTCCTTGAGCACGACCTGCAGTCCGGCTTCCTTGGCATAGGCCTCGTCGGCGGCGGCGACACCGACGCCGTAGGGACCGTCTTCGTGAATCAGCCCAACCTTGACGTCCTTGGGCTCCATGCCGAGCTTGGCCTTGGCGTGTTCGGCGAGGAAGCCGGCAAAGGCCTGGCCGTACTGATCGGAATGAATCTGCGCGCGGAACACGTATTGCAGGTTCTTGTCCTTGAACACGGCGGTCGAAACCGCTGTCGTGATCCAGAGGATCTTCTTCTGCTGTTCGACCTTCGCCGACAGCGGGACCGCGTGCGAGCTCGCAAAAACGCCGAGGATGATGTCGACCTTCTCCTGGTCGATCAGGCGTGAGGCTTCGTTGATCGCCACATCAGGCTTGCTCTGGGAATCGGCGTTGACAGGGGCGACCTTGTACTTGCCGCCGACGCCGCCCTTCTCGTTGACGAGGTCGATCGCGATTTGCGTACCGACCGAGGAGGCGACCGAGCCGCCGGCCGCGAACGGGCCGGTCAGGTCGTAGATCGTGCCGATGCGCACCGTTTCGGCTTGCGCCTGCGCGCGCGTCCAATCGAGGCTCGCTACCGCGGCAGCGGCGGCGGAATTCTTCAGCAGCGCTCGTCGTGAAGTCGGCATCGCATCCTCCCACCCAACTGGTCTTTTCGACCGTGTTTTCTGCTATTTTTCTGAGTATTTGGCGGTTGTCCCGGAAAGTCAACACGACCATCTGCGGAGGAATGTCGTGAGGCAGCATCGCGTCTCCCTCAAAAGTTACCGTCTCCATTAACCCCGTGGAAACCATCCTCGGCCACCAATGGGCGTTACCTCTGCCATTTGGGGATGCCCATGCTCGCCCGTGACCAACGCACCCCGTTTTCGGAATGGTGGTGGACCGTGGACAAGCTGCTGCTTGCCGCGATCTCCGCGCTGATGCTGGCTGGAATCATCCTGTCGCTGGCGGCTAGCCCGCCGGTGGCGACGCGCATCGGGCTCGACCCGTTCCACTTCTTCAGCCGGCACGTGATGTTCCTGCTGCCGTCGTTCATGGTGCTGATCGCAGTGTCGTTCATGTCGCCGAAGGCGATCCGGCGCAGTGCGCTGTTGGTGTTCGCGGTCTCGATCGTTCTGATCGTGGTGACGCTGGCGTTCGGTCCCGAAGTGAAGGGCTCGCGGCGCTGGATCACGCTGCTCGGCGTCAACATCCAGGCTTCCGAATCCGCCAAACCTGCTTTCGTAGTGATCGCCGCGTGGCTGTTTGCGGAATCGACCAAGCGGCCGGAGATGCCGGCGACCTCGATGGCGATCGTGCTGCTGCTGATGGTGGTGTCGCTCCTGGTGATGGAGCCCGACTTCGGCCAGACCATGCTGCTCTTGATGGTGTGGGGCGCGCTGTTCTTCATCGCCGGCATGCGGATGATCTGGGTGGTCGGCCTCGCCGGCGCCGCCAGCGCCGGATTGTTCGGCGCTTATCTTTTGGTCCCGCACGTCGCGGGCCGTATCAAGCGCTTCATGAACCCGGGCTCGGGCGACACCTTTCAGGTCGATACCGCGATGGAAGCGTTCTGGAATGGCGGCTGGTTCGGCCTTGGCCCCGGCGAAGGCATCGCCAAGCGCAGCCTGCCGGACAGCCATACCGACTTCGTGTTCGCGGTGGCGGCCGAAGAATTCGGCATCATTCTCTGCCTGGCGCTGGTGGCTTTGTTCGCCTTCATCGTGATCCGCACGCTGCTCCGCGCCTACCGCAGCGAGGACATGTTCTCGCGTTTTGCGGCTTCCGGCCTCGCCATCCTGTTCGGCGTGCAGGGTGCGATCAACATGGCGGTCAATCTGCAACTGATCCCCGCCAAGGGCATGACCTTGCCGTTCATCTCCTATGGCGGCTCGTCGATCGTCTCGCTGGCTTACGGCGTCGGCATGATGCTGGCGCTGACGCGGCTGCGGCCGCGCACCGAAGTGGAATCGATGAACGACGCCACTGCGGCGCGTGGTTACGCGTGACCCGGATCCTCCGTCATTGCGAGGAGCGATAGCGACGAAGCAATCCAGCTTTCTTGCTGCTAAGATGGATTGCTTCGCTTCGCTCGCAATGACGGTAGAATGACCCGATGATCGACACCCCTCTGATCCTTCTGGCTGCCGGCGGCACCGGCGGCCATCTGTTTCCGGCCGAGGCGCTCGGCGTCGAACTGATCAAACGAGGCCTGCGCGTGCGGCTCGCAACCGACGCGCGGGCGCTGCGCTACAGCGGGCTGTTCACCCCTGAAAATATCGACGTGGTGCCGAGCGAGACCGTGCGCGGCCGCGATCCGGTGTCGCTGGCGCGCACCGCCTTCATGCTCGGCTACGGCACGCTGGTAGCGGTCAATCTGGTGCGGCGGCTGAAACCGTCCGCCGTGGTCGGCTTCGGCGGCTATCCGACCGTGCCGCCATTGATGGCCGCAAAACTGCTCGGCATATCCAGCGTCATTCACGACGCCAACGCCGTGCTCGGCCGCGCCAATCGCTTTCTCTCCGGCCGCGTCAACGCGATTGCGACCTCGCTGCCCGGCGTGCTCGATCGCGATCCGGCGCTCGCCAGCAAGACCACCACCGTCGGCACGCCGATGCGCCCCGCCGTCCTTGCCGCCGCGGCGGTGCCGTTTGTATCGCCTGAGGCGAACGGGCCACTGCGCCTGCTGGTGGTCGGCGGCAGCCAGGGCGCGCGGGTGATGAGCGACATTGTGCCGCCAGCGATCGAGCGGCTGGAGCCGGCGCTGTGGAGCCGCCTGGTTCTGACGCAGCAGGTGCGCGACGAAGACATGGCGCGGGTGCGCGCGGTCTATGACCGGCTCAAGATCAAGGCCGAACTGGCGCCGTTCTTCGGCGATCTGCCGGCGCGGCTGGCCTCGAGCCATCTGGTAGTGTCGCGCTCCGGCGCCGGCACGGTGGCCGAACTCGCCGCGATCGGCCGGCCCTCGATCCTGGTGCCGCTGCCCGGCGCGATCGACCAGGACCAGTTCGCCAATGCCGGCGTGTTGTCGCAGGCCGACGCGGCGTTGCGGATCGCGCAGAGCGAATTCACCCCGGACCGGCTGGCGTCGGAAATTTCAGCGCTTGCCGCCGAACCGGCGCGGCTGGCCGCGATGGCGACCAATGCCCGCAAGGCTGGCCGGCTCGACGCCGCCGAGCGGCTGGCCGATCTGGTGATGAAAGTGGCCGGAATCTAGAGCAAAACAACGATTTTTCGATGTCTTGGCGTCATGGCCGGGCTTGTCCCGGCCATCCACGTCTTTCATAAGTCGCTGTAAGAAGATGTGGATGCCCGGGGGCATCTCACGGGAAGGCGCGCATTCGCGCTTTTGCCCGGGCATGACGGGAACAGGCGAGATAATTCATGAGACTGCCGCGCGAGATCGGACCCATTCACTTCGTCGGGATCGGCGGCATCGGCATGAGCGGCATCGCCGAGGTGCTGTGCAATCTCGGCTACACGGTGCAAGGCTCGGACGCCTCCGAAAGCGGCAACGTCGCGCGGCTGCGGGAGAAGGGCGTCAAGGTTTCGGTCGGCCACAAGGCCGAGAATGTCGACGGCGCCGACGTCGTCGTGGTCTCGACCGCGATCAAGCGCGACAATCCCGAACTGATGGCGGCGCGCGCCCAGCGCATTCCGGTGGTGCGCCGTGCCGAAATGCTGGCCGAACTGATGCGGCTGAAGAGCTGCGTCGCGATCGCCGGCACCCACGGCAAGACCACGACGACCACGATGGTGGCAACGCTGCTCAGCGATCTCGATCCGACCGTCATCAACGGCGGCATCATCAATGCCTATGGCTCCAATGCGCGGCTCGGCGCCGGTGACTGGATGGTGGTGGAGGCCGACGAAAGCGACGGTACCTTCCTGAAACTGCCGTCCGACGTCGTCATCGTTACCAATATCGACCCCGAGCATCTCGACCACTTCAAGACGTTTGAGGCGATCCAGGACGCGTTCCGGAATTTCGTCGAGAACGTGCCGTTCTACGGCTTTGCGGTGATGTGCACCGATCATCCCGTGGTACAGACTCTCGTCGGCAAGATCGAAGACCGCCGCATCATCACCTACGGCGAAAACCCGCAGGCCGATGCAAGGCTGGTCGATCTGACGCCGATGGGCGGCGGCTCCAGGTTCAAGGTCGTGTTCCGCAACCGCAAGACCGACGCCACGCACGAGATATCGGACATCATGCTGCCGATGCCGGGACGGCACAACGCCTTGAACGCCACCGCGGCGATCGCGGTTGCCCACGAGCTCGGCATTCCCGACGACGCCATCTGCAAGGCGCTTGCGGGCTTCGGCGGTGTCAAGCGCCGCTTCACCAAAACCGGCGAGTGGAACGGCGTCACCGTCATTGATGACTACGGCCATCACCCCGTCGAGATCGCGGCCGTGCTGAAGGCGGCACGCGAATCCACCAATGGCAAGATCGTCGCCGTGGTGCAGCCGCATCGCTATACCCGCCTGCAATCGCTGTTCGAGGAATTTTGCACCTGCTTCAACGATGCCGACGCGGTCGTGGTCGCCGACGTCTATCCGGCCGGCGAAGCGCCGATCCCGGGCATCGACCGCGACCATTTCGTGCTGGGCCTGCGCGCGCACGGCCATCGCGAAGTGATCCCGCTGCCGAGCGCCGGCGAACTCGCCAGGATCGTTCACGGCCATGCCGGCCGCGGCGATCTGGTCGTCTGCCTCGGCGCCGGCAGCATCACGCAATGGGCCTACGCGCTGCCCGGCGAATTGAAGGCGCTGGGGTGATGAGCGTATCTCTCTCAACGCCGTCATGGCCGGGCTTGTCCCGGCCATCCACGTCTTTACTTCGTGATGGTATCGTAGAGGTCGTCCCAATCCGGATTCATCGCGACAATCTTCCGAATCTTCCACGCGCGCGGCCAATGTTTGATGTTGTGCTCGCGTTGAATGGCGTCCCGGATATCGTCGAACTGCTCGAAGTAGACCAATCGCTTCAATCCGTAGCGCTTGGTGAACCCGGCAACGAAGCCGGAACGATGTTCGAATATTCGACGGAAAAGGTCGCTCGTTACGCCGACGTAAAGGATGCCGTCCGGCGCGTTGGTCAGAATATATACGTAGCCGCCTTTCATGCGGTTAGTCTGCAAGACGTGGATGGCCGGGACAAGCCCGGCCATGACGAGTTGAGAGAGGGTAGCCAGCTATCGACGGGGCTGCGTAACCGATGACCTTCCCCGACATCACGCCCGATCTCAAAGCCGCGATGCCGCAACTGCGCGGGCGGCTGCTGGCGAACCAGTCGCTTTCGGAGTTGACGTGGTTTCGCGTCGGCGGTCCGGCGCAGGTGCTGTTCACGCCGGCGGATGAGGACGACCTCGCTTACTTTCTGAGACATCTACCAAGAGAATTGCCGGTCTACGTCGTTGGCGTCGGCTCCAACCTGATCGTGCGCGACGGCGGTATCGAAGGCGTCGTGATCCGGCTGTCGCCGCGCGCGTTCGGCGAAACCGGCGCCGAGGGCGACGTCGTCAGTGCAGGAACGGCCGCGCTCGACAAGCGCGTGGCGGAAACCGCGGCGGCCGCCGGTGTCGGCGGCATGGAGTTCTTCTTCGGCATTCCCGGCACCATCGGCGGCGCGCTGCGCATGAACGCCGGGGCCAACGGCAGCGAGACCAAGGACGTCCTGATCGAGGCGGTCGGCATCGGCCGCGACGGCACCCGGCAAGTGTTCAGCAATGCCGAGATGAAATTCGTCTACCGCAGCAGCGGCGTCGATCCCTCGATCATCTTTACGTCGGCGCGTTTTCGCGGCGCCATCACTGATCCCGAGATCATTCGCGCGCGGATGAATGAGGTGCAGACCCATCGCGAGACCGCGCAACCGATCCGCGAAAAGACCGGCGGTTCGACCTTCAAGAACCCGCCCGGCCACAGCGCGTGGAAACTGGTCGACGCAGCCGGCTGCCGTGGTCTGCGTGTCGGCGGCGCGCAGGTTTCGGAAATGCACTGTAACTTTCTCATCAACACTGGCAACGCCACCGGGCATGATATTGAAACACTGGGCGAAACCGTACGTGAACGGGTTAAAGCGAATTCGGGAATCGAGCTACATTGGGAAATCAAGCGGATCGGGATTTCAAAGTAATTGTCATTCCGGAGCGATGCGAAGCATCGAATCCGGAATCTCGAGATGATGTGCGAGAAGGAGATTCCGGGTCTGCGCCTTCGGAGCATCCCGGAATGACGAAGCAGTAGGGCAGGGCTGATGCGGACGACCATTCTCTTCGGCGGCACCAACAAGGAGCGTCTGGTCTCGGTGGCGAGCGCGCAGGCGCTGCATCGGGCGTTGCCGGAGGCGGACCTCTGGTTCTGGCATGCGGCCGACACCGTGCATGAGGTGAAATCCGAGACCCTGCTCAATCACAAGCGGCCGTTCGAGGACGCGTTCGAACCCGGCAGTCGCGGCGTCGGATTCGAGGCGGCGCTCGACAAGGCCAAAGCCGACGATCGCGTGCTGGTGCTCGGGCTGCACGGCGGCAGGGCAGAGAATGGCGAACTGCAGGCCGCCTGCGAAATGCGCGGCATTCCCTTTACGGGGTCCGGCTCAGCGTCCTCGAATCTCGCTTTCGACAAGACCGCAGCCAAGCGCTTTGCCGCGATTGCCGGCGTCAAGGCGCCGGAGGGCATCGCGCTGGAAGATATCGATGACGCTTTCGCCGAATACGGCAGGCTGATTGCGAAACCGGCGCGGGACGGATCGAGCTATGGCCTGATTTTCGTCAATGCGAAGCAGGACCTTGTCGCCGTCCGCAATGCGGCGAAAACCGAAGAGTATCTGATCGAGCCGTTCGTCTCCGGCGTGGAGGCGACCTGCGGCGTGCTGGAGCGCTCGGACGGCAGCATTATCTCGCTGCCGCCGGTCGAGATCATTCCGGGGGAGGGCGCGTTCGACTACACCGCGAAATACCTGCTGAAATCGACTCAGGAGATCTGCCCCGGCCGCTTTTCGTCCGAGATCACCAAAGCGCTGATGGAGCAGGCGCTGCGGGCGCACCGGGCGCTGTCTTGCAGCGGCTATTCCCGCACCGACTTCATCGTCTCGGACAAGGGACCGGTTTATCTCGAAACCAATACCCTGCCGGGGCTGACGGCGGCCTCGCTCTATCCCAAGGCGCTCAAGGCGCAGGGGATCGAATTTGCTGATTTCCTGCGCGACCAGATCGTTTTGGCCGAAAAGCTCAGCCGGGAGCGGATTTGACCGCGCAGCCAAGGCCTTAACGAGGCTTTGCCAAGACCTTGGGCGGGGAACCGGCCCGGCCATGAGAATTATTACTAAAATCCTAACCAATGTCAGGCAAACGACAGAGAAGACGCACCAAAACGCGTCCCTAACCCACCCAATTTACACTTTGTTTACCAGGAAGTCCGAAGGTTAACGCTGGCGGCGCATGTGGCGCTTGGCTGCCGGGGCGTGCGCTGTTCCGACTTTGAGGTCAGCACGCAAGTCGGCATCACCAGGAGTCATCTGTGTCGGACCCGCAAAAATGCTTGCGGGAACAACACTTGGACAGGCTCGTGCAATGGATGGTGCAGGACGCCTCGCTCGATCACTGAGATCGCTGAGGCCCCAAGCTGACCTGAAAGCCGCCGCCATTGGAGCGGTGGTGCTGCTGCGCGAGTGGCTGGGCCTTCGTGCCCGCATTAAGGCTCCGATCGATCGCACGCCGCCAAACCGGATCATTTTGTGGCTGGAGCGCACCCTTCCGAGCCGCACCGGCGTCATTCTGACCGTGCTGATGCTGCTCGGCAGTGCCGGCCTCGGAATCGTCAAGGGCGGCCATCTCGACGATTTCACGGCAGCGCTCAGCGATACCCGCAATGCGCTGGCCAATTCGGCCGGGTTCCGCATCACCACCGTTGCCATCAACGGCCGCAAGCAACTGAGCCAGGACGAGGTGCTCGCGATCGGCGGCGTCAACGGCCGTTCCTCGCTGCTGTTCCTCGACGCCGCCACCGTGCGCGACAAGCTCAAGGCCAATCCGTGGATATCAGACGCCACCATTCTGAAATTCTATCCCGGCCAGCTCCAGATCGACATCGTCGAGCGCTCGGCGTTCGCGTTGTGGCAGCAGGACGGCCGCCTGTCGGTGATCTCCGAGGACGGTGCGGTGCTGGAACCATTCGTGGCGCGGCGCTTCGTTTCGCTGCCGCTGGTGGTGGGCAAGGGCGCCGACAGCAAGGCGCGTGATTTCCTCGCGCTGCTGGACCGTTACCCGCAGGTCCGTTCCGTGACCAAGGCCGCGGTCTTCGTTGGCGAACGGCGCTGGAATTTGCGGCTCAAGGACGGGCTCGATATTCGTCTGCCGGAGAACGACGTCGGCAACGCGCTGGCGGTCCTGACCAAGCTCGACAAGGACGACAAACTGTTCTCGCGCGACATCACAGCCGTCGACATGCGGCTGCCGGACCGCTTGACGGTGCAACTGTCCGAGGACGCGGCCAAGGCCCGCGACGAACTGTTCAAGGACAAGAAGACCAAGAAAAAGGCCGGTGACGCATGACCGGCCTCGATCGCACCCAGACCCCGAAGACGCGGCCGATGGACCAGAAGCGCACCGCGCTGGTGGCTTCCCTCGATATCGGCACCAGCAAGATCGCCTGCATGATCGCGCGGCTGAAGCCGTGCCCGCCCAACGATGCCCTGCGCGGCCGCAGCCATGCGGTCGAACTGATCGGCTACAGCCAGATCCAGTCGCGCGGCGTCAAGTCGGGCTCGGTGGTCGATCTCGCCGAATGCGAGCAGGCGGTACGCCAGGCGGTTTCGATGGCCGAACGCATGGCCAAGGTTCGGGTCGAGTCAGTCTTGCTGTCGGTTTCCGGCGGCCGGCTGCAGGGCCAACTGGTCGAGGCCGCCGCCGACATCAAGGGCGGCTCGGTTACCTCGGACGACGTCACCCGCGTCACCTCGACCGGAATGCGCCACGCCACCGGCGAGGGCCGCACCGTGCTGCATGCGCTGCCGGTCGGCTACGCGCTCGACGGCGTCAAGGGCATCCGCGACCCCCGGGGCATGGTGGCGCGGCAGTTCGGCATCGACATGAATGTGGTGACGGCGGACGCCACCGTCGCCCGCAACCTGATGCTGGTGGTCGAACGCTGCCATCTCAACGTCGAGGCCATGGCGGCGTCGCCTTATGTCGCGGCTCTTTCGGTCCTGACCGACGACGAAGCCGATTTGGGCGCCGCCGTGGTCGAAATGGGCGCCGGATCGACCACAATCGCGACCTTTTCCGGTGGCCGCTTCGTCCATGCCAGTGGTTTTGCGGTCGGCGGGCAGCACATCACGATGGATCTTGCACGTGGTGTCGGCGCATGCATTGCGGATGCCGAGCGAATCAAGACGTTATACGGCACAGTGCTGACCGGCGGGTCGGACGCGCGCGAGTTGATGTCCGTACCGACGTCAGGCGACGAACGTGACGCGCCGCAGATCGTATCGCGGGCCACGATCGCAAACATCGTTCGGCATCGCGCCGAGGAGATTTTTGAAATGATCCGGGACCGGCTCGCGGATTCTCCCTTTGCGGCAGAGCCGAAGGCGCGGGTTGTCTTGAGCGGCGGCGCGTCCCAGCTCACCGGCACCGTCGAGCTCGCCACCCGTATCCTCAACCGGCCGGTCCGGATCGGCCGTCCGCTCGGTTTCGGCCGGCTGCCCAGCGAGGCCAAGAGCGCCTCGTTCGCGGTACCTGCGGGCCTTCTGGTCTATCCGCAATACGCTCATCTTGAACATGTCGAACCGCGGCATACGCGGCAGGTCAGGACAGGGACTGACGGCTATTTCGGAAAGGTCGGACGATGGCTTCGCGAGGGGTTCTGATGACCGATCCAGTGAGCAGACGACTTTCACCAACTCCCGCGGCCGCCGGCCGGGGCGAACCAACGCGCGCGACGTAATCGAGAGGCAACCATGGCACTCAATCTGACACCCCCTGACATCAGCGAGCTGAAACCGCGGATTACCGTCTTCGGCGTCGGTGGCGCAGGCGGCAATGCCGTCAACAACATGATCACTGCCGGGTTGCAGGGTGTCGACTTCGTCGTCGCCAACACCGACGCGCAGGCGCTGACCATGTCGAAGGCGCAGCGCATCGTGCAGATGGGCACCCAGGTCACGCAAGGCCTCGGTGCCGGATCGCAGCCCGACGTCGGTGCGGCCGCAGCCCAGGAAGTCATCGATGAGCTCCGCGACCATCTCACCGGCGCCAACATGGTGTTCGTCACCGCCGGCATGGGCGGCGGCACCGGCACTGGCGCCGCTCCCGTCATCGCCAAGACCGCGCGCGACATGGGCATCCTCACCGTCGGCGTGGTGACCAAGCCGTTCCACTTCGAAGGCCAGCGCCGCATGCGCACCGCCGAAGCCGGCATTGCCGAGCTGCACAAGGTGGTCGACACGCTCCTGATCATCCCGAACCAGAACCTGTTCCGGGTCGCCAACGAAAAGACCACCTTCGCCGACGCCTTCGCGATGGCCGACCAGGTGCTGTATTCGGGCGTCGCCTGCATCACCGACCTGATGGTCAAGGAAGGCCTGATCAATCTCGACTTCGCCGACGTGAGGGCGGTGATGAAGGAGATGGGCAAGGCGATGATGGGTACCGGCGAAGCCACCGGCGAGAAGCGCGCGCTGACCGCGGCTGAAGCTGCGATCGCCAACCCGCTGATCGACGATAGCTCGATGAAGGGTGCGCGCGGCCTGCTGATCTCGATCACCGGCGGCAAGGACCTGACCCTGTTCGAAGTCGACGAAGCCGCCACGCGCATTCGCGAGGAAGTCGACCAGGACGCCAACATCATCGTCGGCGCCACCTTCGACGAGAGCCTCGACGGTATCATCCGCGTCTCGGTCGTCGCCACCGGCATCGAACAGGCGTTGATCGCCCGCAACCAGACACCGGCTGCGGTCGCAACCCCGGTTGCGACCTCGGCCCCCGACAGCCGTCTGGCCGAACTGACTGCACGGCTGCGCGCCGACAATGCGCGGATGGCCGAACGCGCCCAGAAGCTCGAACCCGCGGCTCAGGCGGCTCCGGCTCCGGCACAGGCGCAGCAGCGCCAGTCCAGCAACGTCGAACGTGCGGCTTTGGCCGCGATTGCCGCCGCCGTCGCTGCGCCCGAAGCGTCGCAGCAGGCGCCGCTGCAGTCCGCCTCCTACGGCGACGTCACGGTTCGCCCAATCGCCCAGAAGCCGACCTTGTTCCCGGATCACCACGACGCCCCCCGGGTCGAGGCTGCCGAGCCGGTGATGCCCGAAACCTTTATTCCGCAGGCGGCCGAACGTCCGCCGGCACGTTCGCCGCGGATGCCGAAGTTCGAGGACCTTCCGATGCCGGCGCAGGCCGAAATCCGGCAGGCCCGCGGCGACGCCGAGGAAGAGCATCCGCAGAAGACCCGGCTGTCGCTGCTGCAGCGGCTCGCCAATGTCGGCCTCGGCCGCCGCGACGAAGAGACCGAGCCGCCGATCGCGGCCCGCGCCTCCGGCCCTTCGATGTCGCCGCTGCCGCCGCTCCCCGAGCGCAAACCGCAGCGCACCGTCGCGCAGCAAATGTCAGAGAATCAGCCGGTATCGGAGTATGCAAGGCGGCCCGCACCGCAAGGTTTGGACACCCACGGCCGCCCAACACCTGTTGCAGCGGCGCCACAGGGCGACGACCATCTTGATATCCCGGCCTTCCTGCGCCGGCAGGCCAACTGAAGTTTGTTACAATTCTGACGACCCGAAGGGCCCCGGCTGATCCAGCCGGGGCCCTTTTCTTGATGATTGCGGCAAGATCGTGTGGGATGCGCAACTACCTGATTTTAAATCATTAATTATGCATTCGGTGGTCAAATGACCCGACCGGAATGGTGTCCAAACGGTTCGGAATTTGGTTAAGCCTTGGCGCGAATGCGGCAGAGATAGGGTAACAATCGGTAAAAAAGCGTGAGTTGGCGCGCTTTAGGGCAGTGACTATGGTCTGCCGTGACTTGGGGATACCTAAACTTCGAATCGGCGTGCAAAGCGTGGTTCCGGTCTTGGGTATAAGTCGGTAGTGGGCAGTTATCGTATGAAATTCAGCCGCCAAACCACGCTTCGGTCGCAAGCCACCGTGACGGGCGTCGGCGTACATTCGGGTCTTCCCGTTAATCTCACCATTGGACCTGCACCGATCGATGCAGGTTTTATTTTTGTCCGCACCGGTCTCGAAGACGCCGACCGCGAAGTTCCGGCCGTGGCGGCATCCGTCATCGCCACCGACCTCGCGACCGTTCTCGGCGATAGCGACGGTCCGCTGGTTTCCACCGCCGAACACGTGCTCGCAGCCTTGCGCGGCATGGGCGTCGACAACGCCATCATCGAAGTCGATGGGCCCGAAGTTCCGATCATGGACGGAAGTGCTGCGGCTTTCGTCGCTGCCATCGATCAGGCCGGTATCGTCACCCAGTCCGCCACCCGCCGTTTCATCCAGGTGCTGAAGCCGGTGCAGGTGGCGATCGGCGACAGTTTTGGCGAGTTGCGCCCCCATGCAAACGGGTTCCGCGCCGAAGTCGAAATCGATTTCGCCAATCCCGCGATCGGCCGCCAGAATTTTGCCTTCGACCTCAGCGCGGAAAGCTTCCGCCGCGAAGTGTCGCGCGCCCGCACCTTCGGTTTCATGAACGAAGTGGCGCGGCTCTGGAACGCCGGCTTCGCCCGCGGCGCGTCCTTTGAGAATACCGTGGTGTTCGACGAAGCCCGCCTGCACAACGCCGAAGGCCTGCGCTTCGCCGATGAATGCGTCCGTCACAAGGTGCTCGACGTGATCGGCGATCTCGCGCTGGCCGGTCTGCCGCTGCAGGGCGTCTTCCGCTCGGTACGTGGCGGCCACAAGCTCAATCATGCCGTGCTGACGGCCCTCTTGGCCGATCACAGCGCCTGGCGGGTGGTCGAAGCCGAACCGGCGCGCCGTTCCCGCGGCCATGTCGAGGCAGGTGCTGGCATGGTCGGCGGCATGATCGCCCCGGCCTACGGCCCGGATGTGTCCTGACTTTCGACTTCGAAATCTCCTGAGTTTCCACTTGGAAATCTCCTGATTCCCTGACTTTCGGCTTCGTGATGGGCGCCTGCGCCCGCCGTCCTGTAGGCTGTGCCGGACGCATCGACAGGAGCCGCCATGCTCGCCTCGATCATTTTCAATGTCGTCCTTATCGCCATCATGGTTTGGTGCGGGCGCTTCACCGCGAAATATGCGGTGCAAAAAGGCCGCTCCCGACGTCCCTGGTTCCTGCTCGGCGCGCTGTTCTTTCCGATTCCGTCGATTGTGCTGGCGCTTTTGCCGCCCCGCGGCGATCCGACCTTGCCGGGGCGTTTTCCGCAGTAACCACAATTGGTAACGATGCGGTTCTGCCGCCTTAATCCGGGCGAATTGGCCCCGTATTCGGTTGGTTAACGATCGTTTTTCGGCTACACAGGCCTTGCGGTTGCGCGATCTCGCGCCGCGAGGCCTTTGAAGAATTGGGCGCCTAAAAAACTAGGCATCGGGAATAGGCGTCCATGACCGCGGTTCATGGACGGGGCGGACGGATAAATGCCGTATCACCATCAACCGCACCAGAGGCGTCAGGTCTTAACTTCATGTCGGCACAGCGTATGACGCTCGAACCACGCAAGTCATCCGGCACCTCCGGCTTTAGCGGGTCCTTGGTCCGCACGCTGCGGCTGGCGGGGGGATTGATCGCGCTGGCCATTCCCTTGAGCGGATGCGGCACCGGCGCGCTGTGGGACAAGTTCACCGCCAAGGACGACACCTTCGTCGAGGAACCCGCGGACAAGCTCTACAATGAGGGCTTGTACCTGATGAACCAGCGCAAGGATAACAAGGCGGCGTCGAAGAAATTCGAGGAAGTCGATCGCCAGCATCCTTATTCCGACTGGGCGCGCAAATCGCTGCTGATGTCGGCCTATGCGTTCTACAATTCCGGCGACTATGACAACTGCATCGGTGCGGCGACCCGTTACGTCACGCTGCATCCCGGCAGCCCCGATTCGGCTTACGCGCAGTACCTGATCGCGGCGTCGCATTACGACCAGATTCCGGATATTTCCCGCGACCAGGGCCGCACCGAGAAGGCGATCGCGGCGCTGGAAGAGGTGATTCGCAAATATCCGACCTCGGAATACGCCACCTCCGCCAAGGCCAAGCTGGAAGGCGCGCGCGACCAGCTCGCCGGCAAGGAAATGGACGTCGGCCGCTATTACATCGAAAAGCGCGACTACACCGCCGCCATCAACCGCTTCAAGACCGTGGTCACCCGCTACCAGACCACGCGGCATGTCGAGGAAGCGCTGGCCCGGCTCACCGAGGCCTATATGGCGATCGGCATCGTCGGCGAGGCGCAGACCGCGGCGGCCGTCCTTGGCCACAATTTTCCTGACAGCCGCTGGTACAAGGACGCCTATAATCTTGTAAAGTCCGGTGGTCTCGAGCCGAGCGAGAATCAGGGTTCCTACATTTCCAGGGCCTTCAAGAAGATAGGCCTCGGCTAGGAATTTACTTCGCATGCTGGCGCGTCTGTCGATCCGTGACATCGTCCTGATCGAACGGCTCGATATCGAGTTCTCCCGTGGCCTCGCGGTGCTGACCGGTGAAACCGGCGCGGGCAAATCCATCCTGCTCGATGCGTTCGCGCTGGCGCTCGGCGGCCGCGGCGATTCGGGGCTGGTTCGCCACGGCGTCGAACAAGGCCAGGTCACCGCGACCTTCGATGTGCCCAAGGGCCATCCGGCAACAAAGATCCTTTCCGAGAACGGCCTCGACGATACCGGCGAAATGATTCTGCGCCGCGTCCAGCTCGCCGACGGCCGCACCCGCGCTTTCATCAACGACCAATCGATCTCGGTGCAGACGCTGAAAGCGGTGGGCGCAGCGCTGGTCGAGATCCACGGCCAGCATGACGAGCGCGCGCTGGTCGATGCCTCGACGCACCGCCAGTTGCTCGACGCCTTCGCAGGGCTCGAGAAGGAAGTCGCGACACTGGAGACGCTGTGGGAAGCGCGGCGCACCGCCAACACCGCGCTCGAGGCGCATCGCGCCAGCATGGAGCGCGCGGCGCGCGAGGCGGATTATCTCCGCCACGCCGCGGACGAATTGAAGGCGCTGCGGCCCAAGGACGGCGAGGAGGCCGCTTTGGCCGAACGCCGCACCACCATGATGCAGGGCGAGAAGATCGCCAGCGATCTGCGCGAGGCGCTGGACGCCGTCGGCGGCAACCATTCGCCGGTGCCGTCATTGGCGGCCGCGGTGCGCCGGCTGGAACGCCGCGCCGGCAATCTGCCGCATCTGGTCGAGCCGGCCGTGAAGGCGATCGATATCGCCATCAATGCGATGGAAGAAGCCGAGCAGCATCTCAACGCCGCGCTGGCCGCCGCCGATTTCGATCCGGCGGAACTGGAGCGGATCGAGGAGCGGCTGTTTGCCTTGCGCGCCGCCTCGCGCAAATATTCGACGCCGGTCGATGGGCTGGCGGCGCTCGCCGCTAAATACGCTTCGGACGTCGCGCTGATCGATGCCGGCGCCGGCCAGTTGAAGAAACTGGAAGCGGCGGCTGATGAGGCCGACAAAGTCTATGGTGCCGCGGCGGAAAAACTCTCCGCGGCGCGGACCAAGTCCGCCGACAAGCTCAACAAGGCGGTGAATGCCGAACTGGCGCCACTCAAACTCGAACGCGCCAAGTTCATGACCCAGGTCGAGAGTGACGCCAACGCGCCGGGGCCGCAGGGCATCGATCGCGTCGAGTTCTGGGTGCAGACCAATCCCGGCACCAAGGCTGGACCGATGATGAAGGTCGCCTCCGGCGGCGAACTGTCGCGGTTTCTGCTGGCGCTCAAGGTGGTGCTGTCCGATCGCGGTTCGGCGCCCACGCTGGTGTTCGACGAAATCGATACCGGCGTCGGCGGCGCGGTGGCGGATGCCATTGGTGCGCGGCTGGCGCGGCTGGCCGGCAAGGTTCAGGTGATGGCGGTGACCCATGCCCCGCAGGTCGCGGCCCGCGCCAGCCAGCATCTGTTGATTTCCAAGGACGCGCTGGACAAGGGCAAGCGCGTCGCCACCCGCGTCAACGCGCTCGCCGCCGACCTCCGCCGCGAGGAAATCGCCCGCATGCTGGCCGGCGCCGAGATCACCGCCGAGGCGCGCGCCGCGGCGGACCGGCTGCTGAAGGCCGCGACGGCTTAGGCGCGCGATCATGGCCGTGAAAGCGAAGAAACCCCTCACCGAAGTCGCCAAGTTGACCAAGGCGCGGGCCAAGGTCGAGCATATGCGCCTCACACTGGAGATCGAGGGCCACAACGAGCGTTATTACCAGAAGGATGCGCCGACCGTGTCTGACGCCGCCTACGACGCGTTGCGTCAGCGGCTGGAAGCGATCGAGGCGAAATTTCCCGATCTCGTCAGCAAGGAATCGCCGACGCAGAAGGTCGGCGCCGCGCCGGCGCGCGGGTTCGCCAAGGTCCAGCATGTCGTTCCGATGCTGTCGCTCGGCAATGCCTTTAGCGACGAGGATGTCACCGAGTTCGTCGAACGTATCCAGCGCTTTCTCAAGCTCGATGCCGACGAGATACCTGCGATCACCGCCGAACCCAAGATCGACGGGCTGTCGCTGTCGCTGCGCTACGAGAATGGCGAACTGGTGCGCGCCGCCACCCGCGGCGACGGTTTTGAAGGAGAGGACGTCACCGCCAATGTCCGCACCATCAAGGATATTCCGCACGCGCTGAAGGGTCGCAACATTCCGGCCGCCTGCGAAATGCGCGGCGAAGTCTATATGCTCAAGAAAGATTTTCTCGAGCTGAACAAGAAGCAGGCCGAGGCCGACGACACCGTGTTCGCCAATCCGCGCAATTCGGCGGCGGGCTCGCTGCGCCAGAAGGACGTCTCGATCACGGCATCGCGGCCGCTAAAATTCTTTGCCTATACCTGGGGCGAGATGAGCGAGCGGCCGGCCGAGACGCAGCACGGCATGCTGGAGTGGATGGACAAGGCCGGCTTTGTCGTCAATCCGCGCACCAAACTGTGCAAGAGCATCGATGATGTCCTGAAATTCTATCGCAAGATCGGCGACGAGCGCGCCTCGCTCGGCTACGACATCGACGGCGTGGTCTACAAGGTCGATCGTCTCGACTGGCAGGATCGCCTCGGCTTCGTGTCGCGCAGCCCGCGCTGGGCGATCGCGCACAAGTTCGCGGCGGAGCAGGCGACGACGGTTTTGAACGGCATCGACATCCAGGTCGGCCGCACCGGGGCGCTGACGCCGGTGGCGCGGCTGGCGCCGGTTACGGTCGGCGGCGTCGTGGTGCAGAACGCCACGCTGCACAACGAGGACTACATCAAGGGCATCGGCAACGACGGCAGCCCGATCCGCGACGGCGTCGATATCCGCGTCGGCGATACCGTGATCGTGCAACGCGCCGGCGACGTGATTCCGCAGGTCGCCAATGTCGTGCTGGAGAAGCGGCCGGCGAACGCAAAACCGTACAAGTTTCCCGAAGTTTGCCCGGTGTGCGGCAGTCATGCCGTCCGCGAGGACGATGAGGTGGTGCGCCGCTGCACCGGCGCGCTGATCTGTCCGGCGCAGGCGACAGAACGGCTGAAGCATTTCGTCTCGCGGCTGGCGTTCGATATCGACGGCCTCGGCGACAAGCAGATTCAGGAGTTTTACGAGGACGGTCTGGTGATGTCGGCGGTCGATATCTTCACGCTGCAGAAGCGCGATGCGCGCTCGACCGCCAAGCTCGCCGAGCGCGAGGGCTATGGCGAAACCTCGGTGCGCAATCTCTTCGCGGCGATCGACGCCCGCCGCAATATCGAGCTGCACCGGCTGATCTTCGCGCTCGGCATCCGCCACGTCGGCGAGGGCAACGCCAAATTGCTGGCGCGGCACTACGGCACCATCGAGAATTTCCGCGAGGCGATGCTGGCCGCCGCCAAGGGAGCTGAGGCCGAGGAAAACGAGACCGAGGCCTATCAGGATCTCAACAATATCGGCGGCATCGGCGAGATCGTTGCCGACGCGGTGGTCGAATTTTTCGCCGAGCCGCGTAACGTCAAGGCGCTCGGCGAACTCTTGCGCGAGATCGAGGTGAAACCGGCCGAACAGCCGCGCAAGAGTTCGCCGGTGTCCGACAAGACCGTGGTGTTCACGGGCTCACTGACCAAATTTACCCGCGACGAAGCCAAGGCGGTGGCGGAGCGTCTCGGCGCCAAGGTCGCGGGCTCGGTGTCGAAGAAGACCGATTATGTCGTCGCCGGCGAGGACGCCGGCTCAAAACTCGCCAAGGCGCGCGAGCTCGGCGTGGCTGTCTTGACCGAGGACGAGTGGCTGGAGTTGATCGGGGAGTAGGGCCCCAGCCCCGTCATTGCGAGGAGCGCAGCGACGAAGCAATCCAGTCTTTCTTTTCTGCGGCAAGATGGATTGCTTCGCTGCGCTCGCAATGACGGTAAAGGCGTCAGTGCAACTTCCTCAAACCATCACCCACCACCCGCAAATCAATCCGCCCGATCAGCTCCGAACGATGTGCTTCGGCCGCGGCGATGGCGGCCGTTGTCTGCTGCAGCGTGCTGGTGTTCGATCCCAGCGACACGATGCCGCCCAGCACGGCGGCGATCGATCCCAGCGCAAGCGTCGCGCCGGACCCGAACAGGCCGAGCATCATCACCAGCAGCAACAGCGCGCCGGCGGCGATCGCTGCCTTCGAGAACATGATGATCTTCCGGCACTGTTCGGCGCGCTCGGCGAGCCGCTCCAGCCGCGCCTCGATCTGTGAAATCTCGTCGGTCGGGTCGTCTTCTTCGGCCATCATGTCCAGGATTGAGCCCCATCACACGTCATTCCGCGGCAAGCTCGAACGGGGCTTCGCTGACGATAGTGTCCTGCCAGCAAATGATTTTGCAAATGATTTAGTGGCATTCGCGCTTCCTGTAGTGCGCAGAACGTCCCGGGGCGTGATCCCATCACAGCTCCGAGGTTTGCGATCGACACATTGTCGCTACAATAAAAAGGGTATAAGGTCTCGCTCACTCGGCTCTTTCGGATACCGGCCTTTCGTTCGCTCCTTGGTTGCAACGCAAAAAGGACCAAAACATGCCGATTACGACGCTGAAGGTTCTATCGACTATCCTGCAATTGCATGGACCGGGCGCAACAATCCAGAGCGATCACCAGGGCATCGACGCATTGCTGAGCGATCTGCGCGGGCAAAATGCTACCGAGCCGACCCAGGTCTATTTCAGGCGCGGCGGTTTCCTTCGGGGCGGCGGGTACGGCGGCTTTCGCAGAGGGGGATATTACGGCGGTGGCGGCGGGTTCCGCAGGGGTGGCTTTATCCGATACTAGGCCTGCTTCGTAGTTTCTCGTGTCCCCACCCGGTAGCGGCATGTCGGCTGACGCTCAAGATGCTTTGCCAGATGCTTTGGGCTTCCAGGAGCAGCCGATCTCGCAGCTGCTTGTCAAGGTTGCTTCGAGATGCAACATCGACTGCTCCTATTGCTACTGGTTCCGCGACGCGTCGGTTTATGACAAGCCGAAGCTAATGAGCTCGGAAGTGCTGCTTCAGTTGTTGCAGCGCATCGAAGAGCACGTCGCCAGGCATTCCCTGATCGATTTTCCCATCATTCTGCACGGCGGCGAACCCTTGCTGTGGGGAGTCGATAATTTTCACCGCATTGCGGAGGCCTGCGAAGGCATATCGTCACGAACGAGATGCGACATACCCATCGCGGTGACCACCAATGGCGTGTTGATCGATGATGAGTGGCTGAACTGTTTCGAGGCTCGCAACATTTCGGTCGCGATCAGCCTGGACGGGCCGGCACATATTCACGACCTTCACCGGAAAACGTTTCAAGGCACAGGCACCCACGCCGCGGCAGAACGGGCCGCGCGGATGCTGGCGTCACGCGACATCGGCATGAGCGCGCTGGCCGTCTGCAATCCCGCTTATCCGCCAAAAGACTACGTCGAATTTTTCGCGAAGTGCGGAATTGCCAACTACGATATCATGATCCCGGATGCGACGGTGGATGAGACCCCCGCATCCGTTGGTTCGTTCTACAAGGGGCTGTTCGACCTGTGGCTGGAGGCCAACCGCAGCAAGCCCACAGCGAATATCCGGATCATTACCGATATGATCACCGCCATGCTCGGCAACAATTCACCGACCGAGGGCGTCGGCTACAAACCTATCGAACTCTGCACGGTCATGACCGACGGTTCGGTCGAGGCACATGATGTGCTGCGGATTGCCGGCGACGGATTCACGAACACGAAGTTCAACATTTTCGAGCACACGATCGACGAGGTCAGGAACGAGCCCCGCTGGAAAGCCGCGCGTGATGCTTCCATCAAGCTTTCCGCGAAATGCCAGCAGTGCAAATTTATGAACGCCTGCGGCGGCGGCTATCTTCCGCATCGTTTCTCGAAGAAGAACGGTTATGACAATCCGTCGGTTTATTGCGACGACCTCTATGCAATGTTTGAGAACATGCAATCCGTGCTTGAAAGCCACCTTTACGTCAGCAAGCCGGACGGGGAACGTCTCGGCGTGCGCGACGCGCTGGCGGGGAGCGTCGCTGGTTAGTTTTCGGCAAGCTCCAGCGGCGCCTCGCGCGGCACGACGATGCGGATTTTCGTGCCGGCGCCGGGCCTGGTCTCCAGTTGGATCCGGCCGCCGAGGCGGTTGGTGACGATGTTGTGGACGATGTGCAGTCCGAGCCCGGTGCTGCCCTGGTCGCGCCGGGTCGTGAAGAACGGATCGAACACGTGGCGCCGGACCTCCGGGCTCATGCCGCAGCCGTCGTCCGAAAACAGCACCTCGACATTGTTCTTGCCCGAGGCCTGCGCCGCGATATGCACGGAGCCGCCTTCGCCGTCCGGAAAGGCATGCACTGCGGAATTGAGCACCAGGTTGGTGAGTACCTGGCCGTAAGGCCCGGGATAGCTGGTCATCGCGAGGCCGGATTCGCATTCGACGTCGACCGTCAAATTTCTGCGCAGGCTGAACCGCAGTCCCTTGATCACCTGTTCGGTGACCTCGCTGAGATCGAAGCTTCTGCGGTCCGAAATGTTGCGGTCGGCGGCGACCTGCTTGAACGACTGGATCAGGTCGATCGCATGGTTGAGGTTGATCATGATCTGCGATGCCGCCTCGCGGCTCGCGGCGACGAATTCGGTCAGGTTCGACCGTCGCACGTCGCCCGAGGCGACCACGGCCTCAAACCGGTCGGTCTTTTCGATCATGGTCGAGGCCACCGTCAGGCTGGTGCCGATCGGGGTGTTGATCTCGTGGGCGACGCCCGCGACCAGCCGCCCCAGCGCGGCGAGCTTTTCGGTCTGCACCAGGC
Source organism: Afipia sp. GAS231 (assembly GCF_900103365.1). NCBI lineage: Bacteria > Pseudomonadati > Pseudomonadota > Alphaproteobacteria > Hyphomicrobiales > Nitrobacteraceae > Afipia > Afipia sp. GAS231. Next base: position 2,027,894 of record NZ_LT629703.1, on the reverse strand, counting down.
TGTCCTGCGCGGCTCTGAGGTCGTCGAGCGATTGCGTCAGTTGCTGGGTGCGTTCCTGCACCTCGGCGAACAGCCGCGTATTCTCAATCGCGATCACCGCCTGACCGGCAAAGGTTCTGAGCAGTTCGACCTGCGTCTTCGGAAACAGTAGCGGCTCGAGCCGCATCACCGCGATGGCGCCGATCGCGACATCGTCGCGCAGCATCGGCACCACGAGGATGCTGCGATAACCCGAAGTTCGCTGCAGGTCGCTGTAGCCGCCCGAGATCAGCACATCCGGCTCATGGACGACGCGCCCCTCGCGGATGGCGACCGAGATCAGGTTTTTGCTGGCGAGCGGGGCAGGGTAGGCCTTCTGCACCGCCGCGATCGATTCGGCCGAGAACTTGTCATGCGCGACCAGGTGGACCTGATCGCCGTCGCGCCGGTAGACGGCGCTCAGCACGCTCTGGCACAGCCGTGCCGCGTTCTTGACGATCCGGTCGAACACCGGCTGCAGGTCGGTCGGCGCGTCCGCGATCAGGCTCAGCACCTCGGCCGTGGCGGCATGACGCTCCCTGGCGTCCCCGAGCTCGCGAGCAAGCCGTTCGGCCTCGGCCTTTGCAGGGCTTTTGGTTTTGGCAGGCCGGAGCGCGCGCGCAGGCTTGACGGTGCGCGCAGCCTTGGGCGCGCGAGCCGTCTTGGGCACGCGAGCAGTCTTGGACGCGCGCGTGGCTTTGGGCGCAGGCTTTCGCGCCGCCGCCTTGCGGCTTCGCAATTTGTCGGGTTCGCCGCCTGCCTTCATTGCCTCTCCCGAGCCCTCAGGGTCGGGTATCGTAGCGGACAAGCCGGCAACGGGAAATGGGTGGGCCGTCATGTGGCGCGGCAAACCCGGCGGATATTGTGGACTACCGCCAGATGATTGCCCGACGGGCAAATCACCCCAAGATATGGGTCAATCCAAGGCTGCAAAAATATTTCGCTGGCGCCGTCGGGCAAATCAGACGTTTAACTCCCGCCATCCTGTCCCACCAGAGCAACTGTGCTGAAGTAAACCGGCGATCGGCCGGGCCTCAAGGCTGGCGCGGGGCGCGCCCCGCCTTCGGCGGCTTACGGCCTTGACCCCGTCCGCTCTCCGGTCTGTTGGCTTGGCATGCGCTCGGTCGATGACCGAGCGCGGTGAGGTGCGCTCGCTCAGTTCAGTGCGTAACGGCTGGGATCCCATTTCTGCCGTCGTGCGATCATGATGTTGAGGATGACGATGAGCTTGCGCATGCAGGCGACAAGCACCACTTTCGGCTTCTTTCCCTTGGCAATCAGGCGGTCGTAGAAGGCCTTGAGCACCGGGTTGTTCTGCGTGGCTGCGCCGAGGCAGGGCATGTAGATGGCGTTGCGGACCCAGCGGCGGCCACCCTTGATATGACGCTCACCGCGCCGATGGCCGCTATCGTCGTCGTACGGGGCGGCGCCTAATAACGCACCGGCGATCTTGTTGCTCACCTGCCCAAGCTCCGGCATCCCCGCAATGAGGTTGGCGGAGGTCGTTTCGGCGAGGCCCGGCACGCTCTCGATGATCTCGGCACGCTCGGCAAGGTGTGGCGAGGCCTTGATCTTGGCCGCAATTGCCGCCTCGAGCTTGGCAATTTCACTGACCAGATTCTTCAAGACGCGGGCATGCGTTTTCTGAACCAGTCCTGGTGCAGCATGCTCGTTTTGGCTTTGCAAGCGCGTCTTGAGATCACCCAGACCGATGCGCGCTTTCACCAGCGCCAGCAACTCCTCGCGTGCGGCATCGTGGGTCTGGCTCGGCGCCTCGGTAAATATCTCGGCGAACCAGGCGATCATCTCCGCGTCGATCACATCGTTCTTTGCCAGCCGGCCGGCCGATAGCGCGAAGCTGCGGACGCGTTTGGGGTCGACGATCCGCACCTCGACACCGGCCTGGCGCAGTAGCTTGGCCCAGTCACGCTCGTAACCGCCGCTCGCCTCCATCACAGCCCTGGTTGCCTTGTACTTGCGAAGCCAGGCCACCAGCTTGCGGTGGCCTTGTCCCGTGTTCGGACAGACCTGACGCAATGACAGCGAGCGAATGCACGCATCCACCTTGTCCTTTGCCACATCGATGCCCACGACAATGCGATCATCTTGTGCCATCATCCACTCCCTTCCTTGCTCGGTACGGGCTCGAAGCCCTTGCAACTGTTCGGGTTGAGGAAGACGCCGGAGCTGTCCCTCGCTCTGGTACAGGCTCTGTCGCCTTTGGGGCGTACGGGCTCAGTTCCAGCAACGGGCGGTTGGTCCGCAACCGCCCGTTCGCTCATTCTGCCAAATTTTTTGGACACAAGGGGCGTTGGCCATCGTCGCAAACGAGGGGCAGGGAGCGGTGGACGCGGCAGCACGCGAGACGAACGGGCTGCAGCGTACGGCGAAATCGTTTGGGTCCGACGCCCCGGTGCTGGCGTCAAGTTGGCGGAAGCGAAAGCCGATGCCGACGATGGTGGCAAGAAAGCCGGTCACCAGGACGATTACGTATAAGCCGTAAAGCCATTGCGCAGGGAAGGCCGGAGGCTCTCCGCTGAACCTGTATGCTCATGTGCAGCATATTCTTGTGCAACATCGCACATGAGACCGCGGGTGCAGCGCGCATCCGGTCTTCCCTGCGCCCTTGTGTCCGCGAGATCTGCCAGAATGTGCGAACGGGCGGTTGCCTACCAACCGCCCGTTCGCTGGAACTGAGCCCGCAACGCCCTAAGGCGACAGAGCCTGTATCAGAGCGAGGGACAGCTCCGGTGTCTTCCTCAACCCGAACAGTTGCATGGGCTTCGAGCCCGCACGAGCAAGGAAGGGAGTGGATGATGGCACAAAACGGTCTCATCGTCGTGGGCATCGATGTCGCCAAGGACAAGATTGATGCATGCATTCGCGTGCTGGCACTGCGGCAACCGTACCCGAGCAGCGCGCAGGGGCATCGCCGGTTGGTTGCCTGGCTGCGCAAGCACAAGGTGAACAAGGCCGTCATGGAGGCCAGTGGCGGCTATGAGCGGGACTGGGCCAAGGTACTGCGTCAGGCCGGCATCGCGGTGCGGATTGTCGACCCCAAGCGGGTGCGCAGCTTCGCCCGATCGGCCGGACGCCTGGCCAAGAACGATGCGATCGACGCGGAGATGATCGCTTGGTTCGCCGAGACATTCAACGAGGCACCGGAGCAGAGCTACGATGCCGCGCATGAGGAGATGCTGGCGCTGGTGAAGGCGCGTATCGCACTGGTTGAGTTGAAGACCCGCTTGCAGAGCCAGAATGAGCATGCTGCACCAGGATTGGTTCAGAAAGCCCATGCCCGCATCTTGAAGGACCTGGCCCGCGAAATTGCTGGGCTAGAGGCTGCCATTGCGGCCAAGATCAAGGCCACGCCACACCTTGCCGAGCGTGCCGAGATCATCGCGAGCGTGCCTGGCTTCGCCGCGACGAGCGCCGCGAACCTCGTCGCGGGCATGCCGGAGCTTGGGCAGGTTAGCAACGAGGTCGCCGCCGCATTATTGGGTGCGGCTCCTTACGATGACGATAGTGGCCAACGGCGCGGCGAGCGTCATATCAAGGGTGGCCGCCGCTGGATTCGCACTGCGATCTACATGCCCTGTCTCGGGGCCGTCACGCAGAACAACCCGGCGCTCAAGGCCTTCTATCGACGCCTGATCGCCAAGGGCAAGAAGCCGAAAGTCGCGCTCATTGCCTGCATGCGCAAGCTGATCGTCATCTGCAACACGCTGATCGCGCGACGGCAGAAATGGGACCCCAGCCGTTACGCGCTGAGTTGAGCGAGTGCATCCTCTCGCGCTCGGTCTGCGACCGAGCGCATGGTCGACCTCAAAGACCGGTGAGCGGACGGGGTCAAGGCCGTCAGCCGCCGAAGGCGGGGGCGCGGCAGCGCCAGTCTTGAGCCCCGGCCGATCGCCGGTCTACCAGCACAGTTGCTCTGATTTTGAGGGCAAGGCTGATTGCATAGCTCGGGCAAATCATGTCGCGAGAAGGCGAAGGTGCGTTTGTAGGGTGGGTTAGGCGAAGCCGTAACCCACCGAGTGTCCGCGAAAAAAGTTGGTGGGTTACGCTTCGCTAACCCACCCTACGAAGACTCGCAATGACGATGCCCCTACATCATCCCCGATTCTTCCTCCTCCGCTTGCTCGATCAACGCCTCGCTGACGATCACGGTTCGTCGCGGCACGATGAAGATCATGGTCGCGGCGCAGGCGAGCGAGATCACGAAGATCGCCGCCGTCAGCGGCAGCGTGGTGGTGGAGTGGCCGCCGAGATAGGCGCCGAATTGCGAGACAAGCGCGCCTATGCCCTGTTGCAGGAATCCCATGGCACCGGAGGCGGTGCCGGCGGCCTCGGGGCGGACGCTGATGGCGCCGGCCGCGGAATTCGCCATCACGAAGGCGTTGGCGACCATCACGATCATCTGGGTGCCGAACAGAATCGACGGCGCCTGATTGATGCCGGCCAAACTCCAGATGACGTTGAGCGCGCTGCCGCCGAGCTGCAGCGCCAGTCCGAACCAGATCAGCCGTTCCAGCGAGTGGCGCGGCGCGAAGCGCACACAGAAGAGATTGCCGACCAGATAGGCAAAGCCCGTCGTCGCAAACCAGGCGCCATATTCGGCGCTGCTGCGGCCCATCTGCGTCACCACGATGTAGGGCCCGCCGCCGGCAAAGGCGAAGATCATCTGCGAGGCCAGCACCTGACACAGCACATAGCCGATGAAGGCGCGGCTCCTGAAGAGGCTGCCGACGTCGCCGCGAAAGCTGGAGCCCTCGACCCGGTCGCGGCGGGTTTCCGGCAGCAAGACCGCGATCATGATCGTGATCGCCAGCGACGCTGCGGTGATCAGGTAGAAGATCGCGCGCCAGCCGAAGGTGATCTCCAGGAGGCCGCCGGTCAGCGGCGACAGCATCTGCGCGATCATCATGACCGCGATGACGAGGCTGATCATGGAAGAGATGCGGTCGCGGCTGTAGAGGTCACGGATGATGGCCCGACTCACCACCATGCCGGAGGCGCCGCCGAGCGCCTGCAGGAACCGCGCGGCGATCAGTTGCGGCAGCGTCTCGGCGAAGATGCCGGCCGCGCTGGCCGCGACCATCAGGCCGATGCCGCCGAGCAGCACCGGGCGGCGGCCGAACCGGTCCGACAACGGCCCCATGATGATCTGCGAGCAGGCGATGCCGACCATGTAGAGCGACACCGTCATCTGCGCGACCGAGATGTCGCGGCCGAACGTGGTCGCCAGCACCGGCAGCGCCGGCACCAGCATGTACAGCGAGATCGGCGCCACGCCCGTCATCAGGACGAGCAGAAACAACATGGTCCTGGAGTTCGCGAGGCGGCCTGCTTCCGTCGTCACGTCAGGCGGCTGGCCCATCACGCCATGCATTCAGGTCTCATCCTCTGTGTGGATAGAACTGTAGCGTTATCGCCGTGGGCGAATACGGCCGTTTCGGCATGCGGGTATGCTGATTTGGGGAGGCGAGGCGCGATGTTTCGCCCTGCGCAACAAGTTCGCCTGTCATCATCCGCGAAGGCGGATGATCCAGTATCCCAGAGGCGGCAGTGATTAAAATCGATAAGCCGCGGCGTACTGGGTCCCCCGCCTTCGCGGGGGACGACAGTGGCCTACAAAACCAACATCGCCGCCGTCGCCTCGTCCAGCCACAGTTTCGTGGCGGTGTCGTCGAGATGCGGCCGCACCTCGCGGTTGACGCGGGTGTGGTAGTCGTTGAGCCACTTCAGTTCCGTCGGGCTCAGCATCGCGACGTCGATCAGGCGGCGGTCGATCGGCGCCAGGGTCAGCGTCTCGAAGGCGTTGACCGGCTTCTCGGCGCCGATGACGTCGGCGCCGACCACGAGTTCCAGATTCTCGATCCGGATGCCGTAGGCGTCGGTCTTGTAGTAGCCGGGCTCGTTCGACAGGATCATGCCGCGCTTCAGCGGCGTGGTGCCGAGCTTCGAAATCCGCGCCGGGCCTTCGTGCACCGAGAGATAGCTGCCGACGCCGTGGCCGGTGCCGTGTTCGAAATCGAGGCCGGACTGCCAGAGATATTGCCGCGCGAAACTGTCGAGCTGGGCGCCGGTGGTGCCGTCGGGGAAGATCGCGCGCGCGATCGCGATGTGGCCGCGCAGCACGCGGGTAAAGCGGTCGCGCATCTCGTCGGTGGGTTCGCCGACCGCGATGGTACGGGTGACGTCGGTGGTGCCGTCTTCATATTGCGCGCCGGAATCGATCAGCAGCAGATCACCGGAGACGATCCGGCGGTTGGTCTTGCGGGTGACGCGGTAATGCACGATGGCGCCGTTCGGCCCCGTGCCGGCGATGGTGGGGAAGGAAACATCCTTCAGCGCGCCGGTCCGGCGGCGAAAGGTTTCCAGCGCCTCGACGGTGTCGATCTCGGTCAGCGCGCCCGACGGCGCCTCGCGGTCGATCCAGGCGAGAAACCGCGTCAGCGCCACCGCGTCGCGCTGGTGCGCGGTGCGAGTGCCCTCGATCTCGGTGAGATTCTTCACCGCCTTAAGCAATGCGACCGGATCGTTGCCGCGCACCGGCTTGCCGCCGGCGGCCGCGATCAGGCGGCTCAGCGCATCGGCTGCGGTGGCGTTGTCGAGCGCGATCGCCGCGCCGTGTTTGGCGAGTTCCGTCAGTGCCGGCGTCAGCGCCTCGGGCTCCAAGACATCGGCGGACTGCTCGAGATGATCACGCGACCGGTTCGACAGCTTGCGATGATCGATGAAGATGGCGGGGCGGCCGTCCTTCGGCACCAGTGCGTAGGACAGCGGCAGCGGCGTATGCGAGACGTCGGCGCCGCGGATGTTGAAGGTCCAGGCCACCGCGTGGCTGTCCGACAGCACCAGCGCATCGACGCCGAGCTTGGCGATCTCAAGCCGGATCCGCTTCAGCTTCTCGGACTCGATCTCGCCGGAAAACTGCGTGCCGTGGATCGCTACCGGGCCGAGCGGTGGTTCCGGGCGCTCGGTCCATACGTGGTCGAGCGGGTTGGACTGCACCGCGATCAGCTCCGCGCCGGCCTTGGTGCAGGCGGCGGCGAGGCGTTCGGCTGCCGCAGAAGTGTGCAGCCAGGGGTCAAAACCGAGGCGGTCGCCGGCCACAAGGTGCCGCGCCAGCCAGTGTTCCGGCGGCGGATCGACCAGCGGCTCGATATGCCAGGCCTTGCGGTCGACCTGTTTGGCGGCCTGCAACGTGTAGCGGCCATCGACGAACACCGCCGCCTCGTGGGTCAGGACGATTGCAAGGCCGGCCGAACCGGTGAAGCCGGTCAGCCAGGCCAGCCGCTCCTCGGAGGGGGCGACATATTCATTTTGCTGCTGATCGGCGCGGGGAATCACGAATCCGGTGAGCTTGCGGCGCGCCAGCTCCTCGCGGAAGGCGGCCAGCCGGGCGCTCAGCGCCACACCGCCTTCGGGCTCCTCGAATGTCTGGAAATGGGCTTCGAACATGGGAAGGTCACTCTAGGGGTGGGGGGAGCGGTCCGCAATCCGATCCAGGTCAACGCGATTTGGCATAATCTATGCTTGAATTTTGCTGTCCGCGTTAGACCGGACGGAACGGGTTGCGGTGCAAGCCGCTCGTCTAGGGTACAGGGAGGCTCCAGGAGTGTCTCAACTCAACGAAGAGGGGATACACGATGCCTGCTTTCACGTTTGAGAAGATTTCGCCGCCGGCAGGACTTACTCAGATTTCGCGCGCTCCGATTCCGCCGATTAAGAACAAGAAGCAGCGTGGGGTCATTGTCCAGATGCTGGACCGGTTCGTCGAGGCGCGCGTCAAGCGTGGCCAGCGCGAGGATAAAAGCGTGCTCGCCCGCAATCCCCACCGACCTCCCGATTAGCGCCAGGTCATTCCATCATCAGCGAACGTGCGGGTTCGGCTCATGGCCGGACCCGTTTCGTTCAGAGCGTTTTCCAGCGAAGTGGAAACCGGTTCGCGTCAAGAAAACGCGTCAAACTAAAAGATCTAGAGCCGAAGGCTCTAGGCTCCCCCGTTCAGGCGCGGCGTTCCAGATCGGATTCGTTCACCACGGTCGCGCCGACGACACGCGTCCCCTCGAGTTCTCGCACGATCCGCTGCTCCGGACCGACGACACCGAGGTCGAATTCCCGATCCGGCGTCACCAGGATCATTCTCTGACCGATGACGACAACCACCGTCACGTCGTGCATTTCACCGGACACGGCCCATTCCCGGATCTCGTGATGAAAGGGCGCCTTGCGCCAGGCATCGGGGAATCCAGGGTCGCAGCGGACCTCGATGCCGTCGTCCGACGTCGTCAGCACCAGTTTGGATTTGCTCGGCCGCCAGCGCTCGTCGAGGTGGTCATTGACCAGCCACAGGCAGTTGAAGCTGCGGCACTCGTCCGGCCGGTCCGGGTAGATCTGGCAGCCGCGGCCCGGCTTGCACTGCGGGCACCAGGCGCCCACCGGCTTGGCAAGCTGCTCGATCGCCATGACCTTGCAGCACAGCGTACAGTCGCCGCATTGCCTGCCAGGAATGGTCATTTGATAAGCGAGCTCATTTGACATGACGCAGCAGCAGGCTGCTCCAGCCGTCGATGCGCAGGTGGCGGACGGGTACCAGCCCGCGGTCGCGATAGGCGGCGATGACGCCGGCTGCCTGATGCGTCAGCAGGCCCGACAGGATCACCAGCGCCGATGGCGCCAGATGCCGCGCCATCGGCGTTGCCAGTTGCCGCAGCGGATTGGCGAGGATGTTCGCCAGCACCAGGTCGAACGGACCGCGTTGCGCGAATTCGGGTGCGGCGAATCCGGTGGCGTGGATCATCTCGACGAGATGGCCGGTCTGGTTCGCCCGCGCATTCTCGCGCGCGACCGCGACCGACAGCGGATCGATGTCGCTTGCCAGAATGTTCTCGTGCAGCGCCTTGGCCGCGGCAATCGCCAGCACGCCGGTGCCGGTGCCGAGGTCGAGTACGCGACGCGGACGCCACGCCTTCAGCGCATGGTCGAGCAGCAGCAGGCAGCCGCGCGTGGTGCCGTGATGGCCGGTGCCGAATGCCAGCGCCGCCTCGATCTCGATGCCGAGCTTGTTGGACGGGATGCGGTCGCGGTCGTGCTGGCCGTGGACGACGAAGCGGCCGGCGGGGACCGGGACCAGATCCTCCAGGGTCGCCTTGACCCAGTCCTTGGCCTCGACGGTGTCGAAAGCGATGCTGCCCGCGGCCTCGGCACCGGCGGCGTTGGCGACGAGTTCGCGCACCAAAACCCGGTCGGGCGGATCGGCAAAATAGGCTGTGACGTCCCAAAGGCCGTCCGGCCGCTCGAACGCGGCGATCGCGGCCTGGCCTTCAAAAAAAGTTTCAGTCAGGACGTCGACGACCCGTTTGGCGGCGGCTTCGTCCCCGATCGCGAAGCCGGCGCGATGGGTGGCAGGGGTAGTGGAAGTCATTGGAAAACCGACAAAAAGGGGAACCTGGATGGAACCGGGTGGAACCCGGGCAAGCTGCTTGCCTCAAATTTGAGCAAATTTCATGTCGTAATATCCCGAAAAGTTATATGGTCGACGTTATGGCAACCTTAGATTTTCCGCCGTAATTTCACGGATGGAACAGAGGGAACCCTCTGCGCCGAGGCACAAAAACCGAGGTCGGAACCAGCCATGAAGTCGCTCATTTTGTCATTCCTCAAGAACGAATCCGGCGCCACGGCCATTGAGTATGGCCTGATCGCAGCGGGCATCGCCGTCGCCATCATTACCGCCGTCAACGGCGTTGGCAGCTCGTTGAGCACCACCTTTGTCAACATCAGCACCTCGCTGAAGTAAACGCACGCACCATTTCGCGACACTCCGGAGACCGGGCACATTGCGCCCGGTCTCTTGTTGACAGCCTGTCGGCATTTCATACAGCGGTTATTCACAGGCTTATACAGGAAGCCTCCCCAGGCTATCGCGCCGGCTTTCCCGCCCCTGCCACCGCTTTGTCCACGGCGTCATCGACTACTTATCCACAATCCATCCACGGGATCATCCACAGTCGCGAATCGGCAGGTCTGCGGGCCTCTCGTCTAGCCTCATCCAAACAGCGCCCGGTGATCCCCTAAAATCACGCGTGCGGCGTTGTGGCCGGGGGCGCCGGTGACGCCGCCGCCGGGATGGGCGCCGGAGCCGCAATGGTAGAGGCCCTTCAGCGGTCCGCGGTAATCCGCATGGCCCAGCATCGGCCGCGCCGAGAACAACTGATTGAGCGTCAGCGCGCCGTGAAAAATATCGCCGCCGAGCAGGCCGAACTGCCGCTCCAGATCGAGGGGCGACAGGATCTGATGCCCGATTACGCTCGCCGCAAAGCCCGGCGCGTAGCTGTCCACGGTCGAGACCATGAGATCGGCGACCTCCTCGCGGTGGTCGTCCCATGATTTGCCATCCGGCAATTCCGGCGCGACGTGCTGGCAGAACAGGCTCGCGACATGCTGGCCTTCGGGCGCGAGCGAGTCGTCGAGGGTCGAGGGGATCAGCACCTCGACCACGGGCTCGCGGCTCCAGCCATGTGCGCGGGCATCCTGCCAGGCGCGATCCATGTAGGGGAGACTGGGCGCGAGGATGATGCCGGCGGTGAGATGATCGCCATTGCCGGGCAGAGCCGTGAACGACGGCAGCGCGCCGAGCGCGACATTCATGCGGAACGTGCCGGAGCCGTTGCGCCAGCGGCCGATGCGCTCGAGAAATTCCGGCGTCAGCGCGCCCGACGGGATCAGCCGCGTGTACAGCAATTTCGGATTGACGCCCGACGCCACATATTTGGCGCGGATGGTCGTGCCGTTGTCGAGCACGACGCCGGCCGCGCGGCCGCGCTCGACGATCACTTCGCGCACGCCGGCGTCGGTCTCGATCTCGGCGCCATGGCCGCGCGCGGCCCGTGCCATCGCCTGCGTGATCGCACCCATGCCGCCGATGGCGTGGCCCCAGACGCCTTTCTTGCCGTTCACCTCGCCGAACGCATGATGCAGCATCACGTAGGCGGAGCCTGCGGCATAGGGGCTGGCATAGTTGCCGACGATGGCGTCGAAGCCGAACAGCGCCTTGACCAGATCGCTCTCAAAGCGATCGTCGAGCATCTCGCCGGCCGAGCAGGTGAACAGATCGAGCAGGTTGCGCTGGGCTTCCAGTGGCAGCGTTCGCAGAATGCCGGCGGTGCCGAGCGCGTTGAACGCTTCACGAATGGCGCCGACGCCAAGGCCGTCGACGATGTTCGGCGGCGCCCGCAGCACGAATTGTCGCAGCACGTCGGCGATGACTTCGAGTTCATGCGAGAAGGTCTCGATACGGTCGGCGTCGCGCGGGCTGAGTTTGGCCACGGACTCCCGGGTGCGGCCTTCGCCGGTCAGCAAATAGCTGCCGTCGGGCGCGGGCAGGAAATTCTGGGCGCGGCGTTCGACGATCCGCAGGCCGTGATCGGCCAGTTTCAGGTCGGCTGATATCTGCGGGTTGAGCAGGCTGACGGTATAGGCCGCCACGGAGTTGCGGAAGCCGGGGTGGAATTCCTCGGTGACGGCCGCGCCGCCGACCGCCTTGCGGCGCTCGACCACCTTCACGCGCAGCCCGGCCATTGCGAGATAGGCCGCGCAAGTGAGGCCGTTATGCCCCGCACCGATGATGACGACGTCCGCTTCGTTCATGTTCGCTTCAAGAAGGTTTGATTAGTACGGGTCCCGTCATTCCGGGATGGTCCGTAGGACCAGACCCGGAATCTCGAGGTTCCCCGATGCGCAATTGCGCATCTGAGGTTCGAGCTTCGCGTCGCCCGTAACAAGGTCTCTTATCCCGCATTGCTCGGCAAGTTGCCATATGCTCCACTCAACGTCTCTGGCACAACCCTGCCAAGAATTCCCGCCGCCGGCGCCCGCCGGGTTCAAGCCGGAGCTTTCATGATTTCTGAGCCATCCGTCGTCACGGACCAGTCGTCCGCCGCGCGAAACCGGCTGATTCTGGTGGTCTATACTGCCGCGATCTTCGTCAGTGCGCTGCTGCTGTTCTCGGTGCAACCGCTGTTCACCAAAATGGTGCTGCCGCGGCTCGGCGGTTCGCCGGCGGTATGGTCGGTGGCGATGGTGTTCTTCCAGTCGCTGCTGCTCGGCGGCTACGCCTATGCGCATTTCCTGATGCAGATCAAGAATCGCGCGATCCCGGTGGCAATTCATCTGGTGCTGCTCGCGGTCGCGATTCTGACGTTGCCGCTGTCGATCGCAGGAGGGTGGGGCGAGCCGCCCACCTCGGGCTATGCGTTCTGGCTGCTCGGTCTGTTTGCGGTCTCGATCGGGCTGCCGTTCTTCGCGCTCGCCGCCAACAACCCGCTGCTGCAGGCCTGGTTCGTTCGCACCGGCCATCCCAACGGCCCCGATCCCTATTTCCTCTACGCGTCCTCGAACATCGGCAGCTTTCTGGCACTGCTGTCCTATCCGGTGCTGCTGGAGCCGATGTTCACGCTGCGTACGCAAAACCTGATCTGGACCGGCGGCTATGGCCTCTTGATCGTCCTGATCGCGGCGTGCGGCATCCTGCTGCTGCGCTCGCCGGCCAATGCCGCCGCGCTGAACATGCCTGATGACGATGCCGACGCGCCGGCGCCGTCCTGGATGGTGCGCGCGCGCTGGATCTTCCTGGCTGCGGTTCCCTCGGGCCTCCTGATCGCCGTAACCGCGCATATCTCGACCGACGTCGCCGCTGCGCCCCTGCTATGGGTGTTGCCGCTGTCGCTCTATCTGTTGACCTGGGTCTTGGTGTTCCAGTCGCGGCCGCTGCTGCCGCACAAGTGGATGCTGCTGGCGCAGCCGCTGGCGATCGCGGGCGTGGTAATCCTGCTGGCGGTGGGCGGCGAGCAGAATCTGCTGCTGACACTGGGTGGGCATCAGCTCTGCTTCTTCGTCATCGCGATGGCCTGTCATGGCGAACTGGCGCGAACCCGGCCGGCGGCGAAATACCTCACCGGCTTCTATGTCGCGCTGTCGTTCGGCGGCATGGTCGGCGGATTGTTTGCCGGCCTGATCGCGCCGTTTACGTTCTCCTGGGTCGCCGAATATCCGATCCTGCTGACCATGGCGGCGTTGTGCCGTCCGTCGGAGAAGGAGCGCCTGCCGCGCTGGGCCGGCTGGTACTGGCCGTTCCTTGCCGTGCTCGCAGTGGCATTGATCGCGCCGTCATACTCCACCGGCAAAATGTTCAACTGGCTCGACGACCACCGGGTGTGGGTGATCGGCGCAGTCGGCGTACTCTCGGCACTGCTGGCGCTGGGCCTCAACGCCAATCGCTGGAAGATTTTTGCCACCGTGGCGGTCGCGCTGCTGCTGCTGCGGGCCTATCCCTCCGATGACGGGCGGGTCGAAACCGTGCGCAGCTTCTTCGGTGTCCACAAGATCGTGGTGACGCCGAACGGGCAGTATCACGTGCTGATGCACGGCACGACGATCCACGGCGCCGAAAAATTCAAGAACGACGACGGCACCCCCGTCACCGGCCGGCCCGAGGCAATCACCTATTACCACAAGGACGGCGGCATCGGTCAGGCGATCACGGCGGTGCGCGAGCGTAAGGGTGCGCCGCTTCGGGTGGCGGTGATCGGGCTCGGATCGGGCACGCTGACCTGCGCGTCGGAACCCGGCGAGGACTGGAAGTTCTTCGAGATCGACCAGTCGATGGTCGATACCGCGCGCGATCCGAAATACTTCACCTATATCCAGAATTGCGAGCCGAACCTGAAGCCCGTGATCGGCGATGCCCGGCTGACCTTCGCGCGGGAGCCCGACGGCATCTACGACCTGATCATCGTCGACGCCTATTCGTCGGATGCGATCCCGATCCATCTGGCGACCGAAGAGGCGATGGAAATCTACAAGCAGAAGCTGGCGCCGCAGGGCGCGGTGGTGATGCACGTCTCCAACCGGCATCTCGAACTCGCCAGCGTCATTGTCGGCATCGCCGATGCCAACGAGATGAAGAGCTGGGTCTACAGCGAGGATTCCGGCCGCGACAATGAATACATCTTCTCGACCTCGGTCGTGGTGTCGGCGCGGGAAGAGGCCGACGTCGGCAAGCTGGCGTCGTCGGATGTGTGGGCCGAGACCGAGGCGGACGAAAACCAACGGGTTTGGACCGACGACTATTCCAACGTACTCGGTGCGGTCTGGCGGCGGTTGCGCGACGGGGAGCAGTGAACGGCATTGCCATTGTGCGGAGCGCGCCTATGATTTCGCGCGTCCGCCAAAGCAATGGAAACCTGCCATGGCCAATTTCACTCCCCTATCGGCCGCGATCGGCGGCGTGCTGATCGGTCTTTCCGCCGTGCTGCTGATGTTGCTGACCGGCCGCATTGCCGGCATCAGCGGAATTTTCGGCGGCCTGCTCGATTGGCGCGGCGAGGACAAAGGCTGGCGCATCGCCTTTGTTGCGGGGCTCATTCTGGCACCGATCATCGCCGGCGCGATCGGCCACGGGATGGCACCGCCCAAACTGCCGGCGAACTGGGTGATCATAACAGCCGCCGGACTGCTGGTCGGCTTCGGCACCCGGCTCGGCGGAGGTTGCACCTCGGGTCACGGCATTTGCGGCATCGGGCGGCTGTCGATGCGCTCGATTACGGCCACGATCGTCTTCATGACGACGGCCGTGATCACGGTAGCCATCACGCATCATGTTCTGGGAGGTTGAGCCATGCGGTTCATTGCGCCCCTGCTGTGCGGTCTGATTTTCGGTGCGGGCCTGCTCATCTCCGGAATGGTGCAGCCGACCAAGGTTCTCGGTTTCCTCGATATCCTTGGCGCGTGGGATCCAAGCCTCGCGGTGGTGATGGCCGCAGCACTCGCGGTTTCGGTGCCCGGCTTCATGCTGGCCAACCAGCGGCCGCGCCCATGGCTGGCCCAACAATATTTCTGGCCGAACAAGTCGGAGATCGACCTGCCGCTGGTGACGGGCGCTGCGCTGTTCGGTGTTGGATGGGGCCTGGTCGGCCTGTGCCCGGGACCGGCGCTGGAAAGTCTCGCGACGCTGTCGCCCGGCGTCATCGTCTTTGTCGTGGCGATGGCCGCCGGCATGGCGCTTCACGAAGTCTGGCAGAAATCGCGGCTGACGGTTCAGCGCAACAGTCCGCTCGCGAGCGCGACGGACGGATGAGGTTGCGATCGCAGGGATGCTGCGATCGCAAGGAATGCACCTGGTTAATCCTGATAGGTGAACAGCCCGCGCGGCTGATATTGCGGCCGCGGCTGGTAGTAGCCTTGCGGCGCCGGGGCGTAGCCGCGGTTTCCGTAATATTGCTGCTGCTGCTGATAGGCTTGGGTGTCGTAGATGCGGCGGCTCGGCGGCGCCGGATAGCGCGCTTCGTTCGAAGAGCCGTCGGCCGGATAGATGTAGCCGTCATCGGCACGCTGCGCCGGTATCGTATCGGCGCGCTGCACCGGCAAGGTGCGCTGCTGCGGCGGCGTGATCACGACGGGATCGCCGGCGGAATCATATTGCTGGTCGATCTGCGGCTGCGGGGCCTGGCGCGCGACCGCCGTATTTGTGCGCGGACGCGGATTACGCGCCATCGCAACCTGGGCCGAACCGGTCAGCGTCACCGTGGTGTTGAGCACGCCTTCCTGCTCGACCAGCGCATACAGCGTCGAGGCGTTGGCGCGCGACAGCCGCACGCAGCCATGCGAGGCGGGGGTGCCGAGACGGCTCACGGAATCGGTGCCGTGAATGGCGTGACCGATCTTCGTGAAGAAGATCGAGTGCGGCATCGGCGCGTCGTCGAATTCCTTGGAGAAGTGGTCTTCTTCCATGCGGAAAGCGCGGAAACTGCCGTTCGGCGTCTCACGCGACGGGATGCCCGACGATACCGGCCAGTGATAACGCTCGACGCCGTCGACGGCGACGGTCATCTGCTGGTTATCCTTGTCAATGGTGATGGCGACTTTGGCTTGCGCGGCGCCTGAGGCGAGCAGCGTCAGCGCGCTGAAAGCAATGAGGAAGGAACGCATTTTACCTTTGGCCTCCAGGTCTCTTTTCTAAAGAGCCCAAGCTGCAGCACTACCTATCTCCGTCCCCCGCGCATCCAATATGCCCGGAATCCGGTTTTCGTTCCAGTAGCCTGCAGATGCATCGTTAATGTGCCTCACGGCGCAATCAAGGCAGCGCCGCGGCTGATCGGGCTGCCGCTGCTGACTTTTTCGCGAGCAGCGAGGCGCCGACTTCACCTTCGGGGTAGCTGCCGCGCAACTTTTCCGGCTGCCGGGCGTTGAAAAGTCCCACCTCGCTGGCCGCAAACGCCGGCTTCTCAGGGAATGAAGATGAAGAAAATCAGGGTTAAGACGGCAGCGCTGCCGGTGGGTTTACCGGCCAGATTCTGGCTCGCAGTCGCCGCCATCGTTCTCGCGCTGCTGGCGCTTCCCCATGCCGGGCATGCCCAGGGCATCGTACGCGGGGCGCAGGAAGGCTCCTATGAAGGTAACCGGGTCGCCGGCCCGGTGGGCGGCGTGGTCGGCGGCGCGGTTGGCGCCGGCGTTGGCGGCGCCATGGGCGCGGTCAAGGGCGTGTTCGGGATACCCGATCGCGGCTATCGCTGCCGCGGGTACTACAATCGCTATGGCCACTTCCGCTGTTATTGATGGTGAGTTGTCATTCCGGGGCGTGCGAAGCACGAACCTCAGATGCGCAATTGCGCATCGGGGAATCTCGAGATTCCGGGTCTGGTCCTTCGGACCATCCCGGAATGACAGCCGCGCGTCAATTCTTCAGCCGGTATCCGGTCTTGAAGATCCACCACACCAGAACCATGCAGACGGCGAGGAAGCCGAGCGTGATGGCGAGGCTCAAGCCGACGCTGACGTCGGCGATCTCGTAAAAACTCCAGCGGAAACCCGAAATCAGGTAGACCACCGGATTGAGCAGCGTGATGGTGCGCCACCCCGACGGAAGCATGTTGACCGAGTAGAAGCTGCCGCCGAGGAAGGTCAGCGGCGTCACCACCAGCATCGGGATCATCTGCAGCTTTTCGAAACCGTCGGCCCAGATGCCGATGATGAAACCGAACAGGCTGAAGGTCACCGCCGTCAGCACCAGGAAGGTCAGCATCCACCAGGGGTGATGGATCTGCAGCGGCACGAACAGCGACGCGGTGGCGAGAATGATGAGGCCGAGGATGATCGATTTGGTCGCGGCGGCGCCGACATAGCCGATCACGATCTCCAGATAGGAGATCGGTGCCGACAATATTTCATAGATGGTGCCGACGAACTTCGGAAAGTAGATTCCGAACGAGGCGTTGGCGATGCTCTGCGTCAGCACCGACAGCATCACCAGCCCCGGCACGATGAAGGTGCCGTAACTGACGCCCTCGACCGAGGTGATGCGCGAGCCGATCGCGGCGCCGAACACCACAAAATACAGCGAGGTCGACACCACCGGCGAGACGATGCTCTGCAGCAGCGTGCGCCAGGTGCGCGCCATTTCGAACATATAGATCGCGCGGATCGCCCGGTAGTTCATGGCGCCCTCACCAGGCTGACGAAGATGTCTTCAAGCGAGGATTGCCTGGTATCGAGGTCCGAGATGCGGATGCCGGCATTTCTGAGGTCGCTGAGCAGGCTGGTGATGCCGGTGCGATCGCCCTTGGTGTCGTAGTCGTAGGTCACCGCACGGCCGTCGTCGGATAGTTCGAGGTTGTAGGCGGCGAGCGAGGCGGGGACCGCATCGATCTTGCTTTGCAGGTGCAGCTTCAACTCCTTCTTGCCGAGCTTCTGCATCAGGCCGGCCTTGTCCTCGACCAGGATGATCTCGCCCTTGTTGATGACGCCGATGCGGTCGGCCATCTCCTCAGCTTCCTCGATGTAGTGCGTGGTCAGGATGATGGTGACGCCGGAGGCCTGCAGCGCGCGCACCACTTCCCACATGCCCTTGCGCAGTTCGACGTCGACGCCCGCGGTCGGTTCGTCGAGGAACAGGATCTGCGGCTCGTGCGACAGCGCTTTCGCGATCATCACGCGGCGCTTCATGCCGCCGGACAGCGTGACGATCTTGTTGTCCTTCTTGTCCCACAGCGAGAGGTCCTTCAGCACCTTCTCGATATGATCGGGGTTCTTCGGCTTGCCGAACAGGCCGCGGCTGAAGCTGACGGTGGCCCACACCGATTCGAAGGCGTCGGTATGCAATTCCTGCGGCACCAGCCCGATCAGCGAGCGTGCCGCGCGATAGTCCCGGTTGATGTCAAAGCCGTTCACCATTACCCGGCCTTCGCTCAGGTTGGCGATGCCGCAGATGATGCTGATCAGCGTGGTCTTGCCGGCGCCGTTCGGGCCGAGCAGCGCAAAGATCTCGCCTTTGTTGATATCGAGATTGATGCCGTTCAGCGCCTTGAAGCCGGAGCCGTAGGTTTTTGACAGATTCGAGACGGATATGATGGGAGACATGACGAGCATGATGAGTTGACCAGGAAATGCGAAAAGCGATCAAACGGCGCGGCAGGCCTGATCTTGGGGCGAGTTTTCACAGATAGGAACCCGGATGCGGCCGCGCAAGCGCCGCTCAGCCCGGAAACGGATCGGAAAAGGGTGGCTTGCTCACCTGGAGGCACCACAATTCAGTGTGTTGCCGGAGATCTGCCCGGCAACACCCGGATTCGCTGTCTCACCGCACCGCCAGCGCGGGCTGACGCTTCTCACCGGGGTTGGCATCGCCGGGATTGTTGCGGGACTGATAGGATTTCAGCACGCCGCGCGATGTCTCGATGTTGAGACGGCCAAACTCGTCCTTCAGGTCCTTCAACTCCGTTGAGCCGATGCGGTGATCCCTGGCGCCGAGAAACAGCAGGGACATGGTCGTATCCCACGAAAAGCGGTGGGCTCTGGCCAGAGTCAGCAGCGTTTCCCGGTTCGTGTCCGACAAAGCGCGTTCGATCAGATCCTCAGGCAGTGCGCACAGCAGGGATAGTCCGATGGTGACTTCTTCAAGTTTGCGGGTCCGTGCGTAGCTGGAAATGCTGTTCTCGTTCAGCTTGCCCTGTCGATGCAGGGCCGTCACGGCTTGCTTCGCGCTGGCGTAGCTCTTCGAAGTCGGGCCGAGCTTGGACTGCAGCTCGCTCGCGACGTTGGCCAGCGTCGACTGGATTGGCTTGACCATGTCGGGCCGTTCGCGTTGCAGCCGCTTCTTCACTTCGTCCGACGCCTTTGCGACCAGCTGCTCGAAGACATGTCGCGGGATGTCCTGGCGCAGGCCTAATCGCTCGGCGAGAACGGAATCGTTTTCGGCTTGCTCGATCATGTGCCGGAACCCGCTCTCCGAGAACCGCGCGCCCTTGTTGGAGGCGACGGAGGTCACGACCTCCTGGTCGCCGCGGGTCACCAGCACGTCCGTCACCATCTCGACCAGCGATTCCCGTTTCGAGATCGCGAGCAGATGCGACTGGCTCTTGAGGCAAACATTGGCGACCATGGCGTAGGGCTCGAGCTTTTCGGACTCCTTGAGCACCGGGCCTGCGACATCGATCGAATCGTCAAAGGCGAGCTTGTGGATGACGTTGACCGGCGCGTCGTTGAAGCGAGCCAGCCGCTCTGCGAGCTGCGCGCGGGCCGCGACCTCAATCTCGTCCGCGAGCCGGCCGATGACGGCGCCGAGGGTCCAGATTTCATCCTCGCTATGGTGGCCCGCGATCATCAGATCGGTGGTATGCCACAACGCCCGCGCCCGGCTTTCCGGGGTGCCGCGCGAGACGACCGCATCGAGCTCGTTGAGAAATGGATTTGCCTTGGTCATTTTTCGGTAACTCTGATGAACGGACCCAATGATCCCCAGGGCCGAAGGCTACGCCGGCACCTGCGATTTTTCGGTCTCACAATTCATTCAAATGCCGCACAATTCGCGGGCTTTTCCCGGCCCGGCGGCCGAGCAGGGGCTGCGTTCACTCTGCCGCGTGGGCGCGAGCAGGCAATTCGATCAGGGCGACCATATGCGCCTGGAGTTCGCTTGAAATTTCCGGATCGGCCTTGAGCTGTGTCAGCGTTCGCGGACGCGGCAGCGGCTTGCCGTCGCCTTCGAAGCTCTCTGCGTACAGCTCCAGAGCCTCCGGTGCATTACGCAAAGCTTCGTCGATATCGTCGCCCGCGGAGGTGCAACCGGGCAGGTCCGGAAACCAGACGCCCACAGCGTGGTCCGGTCCAGCATCCTCAATAATGGCGATGTAGTGAGCCATGTTCAGCCTCAGTCGGGGTTCCAGCCCGCGCCCTTATAAATGGCACGAACCAAGCCTTTTCCCAAGTCCTTCTTGGGATGAGGAACGACCAGCGTATTTCCCGAGGCCGGGTTTTTGAAAACATGATGGGAACCCGTGACACGCACAAGGGTCCATCCTTCCCGCTCCAAACGCCGAATTATCTCGCGGCTGCTGGTCAACATGAGACGTCTCCCGAGATCATGTGACCTGGAAACTAAAGGCTACCGAACGGGGTTCAGTGAGCGCAGCATCGAAACCAGCATTGTCTCACACCCGCTCCACAAAGCTATCGACCACCTTCTTCTCGCCGGCCTTCTCGAACGCGATCGTCAGCTTGTTGCCGTCGACCTTCACCACGTGGCCGTAGCCGAACTTCTGGTGAAACACGCGGTCGTCGAGCGAGAATTCGGAAACGGTGCCGGTGGACTTTGCGACCAGTTCGCCCTCGATCACCATCGGGCCGCGCTTGTTGCGCGCGAAGCCGCCGGTCTTGCCGCGCGAACTGCCGTAGGACGACTGGGCCTCGTCGAAGCCGCCGCGCGCCTGTCCGCCACTGCTGCGATTTTTGGCGCGGTTGGCCTGCGCGCGCTGCCAGCCCGGCGTGGTGTAGCTGGAGCCGAAGGATTCGACGTTGTCGAAACGCGAGGCGCCGTAACCGCCGCTGCCGCCCCAGCCGGAGCCGCCCTTGGATTCCGTGATCTCGACATTCGGCGACGGCAATTCGTCGAGGAAACGCGACGGGATCGTGGTCGACCAGGTGCCGTGAATGCGGCGGTTGGTGGCGAAATACAGTTTGGCGCGGCGGCGCGCGCGGGTCAGGCCGACATGGGCGAGCCGCCGCTCTTCCTCGAGGCCGGCGCGGCCCTGTTCGTCGAGCGTGCGCTGGCTCGGAAACAGGCCTTCTTCCCAGCCGGGCAGGAACACGTTGTCGAATTCGAGCCCTTTGGCGGAATGCAGTGTCATCAGCGACACCGCTTCCTCGTCTGGCCCGCCGTCGCGGTCCATCACCAGCGAGATATGTTCGAGGAAACCCTGCAGGTTCTCGAACTCTTCCATCGAGCGGATCAGTTCCTTCAAGTTGTCCAGCCGGCCCGCGGCGTCGGCGGAGCGATCCTTCTGCCACATATCGGTGTAGCCGCTCTCGTCGAGCACGATTTCGGCCAGTTCCGTATGCGAGGTCACCTCGCGGCGGGCGCGCCAGCGGTCGAAATGCAGGATCAGTTCGCGCAACGACCCGCGCGCCTTCGGCTTCAGCTCGTCGGTCTCGACCACCGCCCGCGCGGCTTCGAACAGGGGAATGCGGCGCTTGCGGGCGTGGTCGTGCAGCATCTGCACGGTGGCATCGCCGAGGCCGCGCTTGGGCACGTTGACGATGCGCTCGAAAGCGAGGTCGTCGGCGGGCGAATTGATCACGCGCAGGTAGGCCAGCGCATCGCGGATTTCGGCGCGCTCATAGAACCTCGGGCCGCCGATCACGCGGTAGGACAGGCCGAGCGTGACAAAACGATCTTCGAATTCGCGCATCTGGAACGAGGCCCGTACCAGGATCGCGATCTCGTTGAGATTCTCGCCGGAGCGCTGCAGGTCCTCGATCTCCTCGCCGATGGCGCGGGCTTCCTCTTCCGAATCCCAGGAGCCGGTCACGGTGACCTTTTCGCCGTCGACGTCCTCGGTGCGCAGCGTCTTGCCGAGCCGGCCTTCGTTGTGCGCGATCAGGTGCGAGGCGGCGGCGAGGATGTGGCCGGTGGAGCGGTAATTGCGTTCCAGGCGAATAACCTTGGCGCCGGGAAAATCGTGATCGAAGCGCAGGATGTTGTCGACCTCCGCGCCGCGCCAGCCGTAGATCGACTGGTCGTCGTCACCGACGCAGCAGATGTTTTTCAGGGGGGCCTGCGGCGCGGATGTCATTCCGGGATGCGCCGCAGGCGCAGACCCGGAATCTCGAGATGAGTCCTCTTCACTTCGAACTTCCGGGTTCGCGTCTTCGACGCGCCCCGGAATGACGGGGGAGGCGGTTTCGTTCGGAATGACGGGAGCATCGACATGTCCCGGAATAATCGCCGACAACGGCGCGCCCGTCCGCGACGGCGCCTGCGACAGCAGCCGCAGCCACAGATATTGCGCGACGTTGGTGTCCTGATATTCGTCGACCAGAATGAACTTGAAGCGGTTCTGGTATTGCCTGAGCACGTCGGGATGTTCGCGGAACAGCCGGATGTTCTCCAGCAGCAGATCGCCGAAATCGGCGGCGTTGAGGATCTTCAGCCGCTCCTGATAGCTGGCGTAGAGCTTGCCGCCCTTGCCGTTGCCGAACACTGCGGCTTCGCCGGCCGGAACTTGTGCAGGCGTCAGTCCACGGTTTTTCCAGCCGTCGATCAGGCCGGCCAGCATCCGTGCCGGCCAGCGCTTGTCGTCGATGTTTTCGGCCTGCAATAATTGCTTCAGCAGCCGGACCTGATCGTCGACATCGAGCACGGTGAAATTGGATTTGAGCTGCACCAGCTCGGCATGGATGCGCAGGATGCGGCCGCCGATCGAATGGAAGGTGCCGAGCCACGGCATGCCTTCCACGGCCTGGCCGAGCATCTGGCCGAGGCGGAGCTTCATCTCGCGCGCCGCTTTGTTGGTGAAGGTCACCGACAGGATTTCGTGCGGCCGGGCCCGGCCCTGGCTCAGGATGTGGGCGATGCGGGTGGTCAGCACGCGGGTCTTGCCGGTGCCGGCGCCGGCCAGCACCAGAACCGGCCCGTCCAATGAGACCACCGCCTCACGCTGCTCCGGATTGAGGCCGGTGAGATATTGCGGACCGGCCGCGGCCCGCGCACGCGCGGCGATGCCGCCAGCCGCAGGCTGGTGCTCGGGGACGCCGTGATGCGGCAGTTTGCTCGGCTCGGTCATTCGCGAATCGTGTTGTCCCCACGATGGCACCGTGGGGCGATGAAGGGGAGCCTTCATAGCTAGGGATTACAGGCCATATAGGGCCTGATCGGCCGTTTTGACAGGTTTTATCCCGGCGTTCTTGCCGGGCTGATTTTGACCGGTCTTAGCGGTTTGGTTCCGCGCGAATCGCCAAATTTCGGGGTTTCGGTGCCAGGAACCTTCGTTCTTGCCCTGGATTGTTTCTGCAGTCGATGCGCAGCGTTTCTAGCTGCTGCCATCCGAGACGAAACTGACAATAGAGGTCGTGTCATGCTGAGCTGGGTTGTAACGTTTTTGGTCGTCGCATTGATCGCAGGCATCTTGGGCTTCGGCGGCATCGCCGGCGTCTCGATCGAAATCGCCAAGACGATCTTTTTCATTGCCGTGATCCTGTTCCTGGTCTCGGCCGTGGTCGGGCTGGCGCGCGGGCGCACTCAGGTTTAACGCCAGCGGATTGGCGTGAGCTATTTCGAGGGCATCGCGACCTTGCGTCCGGTGCCCTCGGGCTTCGGGACGGTGGCGTGCTTTTCGACCACGGAGCGGATGCGAGCCTGGATATCGGACGGAAACGGCGCGACCTTGCGCGCATTCATGTCGATATGAACGGTCATGTTCTCCGAAGTTGCGGAGATCCAGCCTTCGGTCGCGTGGCGCAGTTCCTCAAACGTGTGGATGCGTTTCTCGTCGGTCGCCAGCAGATAGACCGAAACCTGTACGGGATCGCCGAGGTGAATTTCGCGTAAGTACCGGACATGGCATTCGGCGGTGAAGGTCGAGCCGTGGCGCTCCTTCATGTAGCCGGGTCCGATCCCGAGTTGCAGCCACATCTCGTCGATCGCACGGTCCATCATCACGTTGTAATAGGCCATGTTGAGATGGCCGTTATAGTCGATCCATTGCGGCTCGATCTGCATCACCGATGACAGGAACGGGGCTGACGGCAGCGGCATATCCTTCAGGCTGTCTTTGGTCGCAGTACCCGTCGTCATCATCCGTTCCCAGGTTGTCTTGCCTTTGCTCTCTTGACCCCCTTTATATCCTTTGCCACGGTCGTCTCAAAGCCGGGAGGAATTTTGCGTGGCGATGACGATTTCGAACAATCCGACGCGGCCGGAGCCGCAGGCGCTGGCCGGCGCGATTGCGGCGCTGGCGGCGCGGTTCGGCAACCGGCTGATCACCTCGCAGGCGGTGCGCGAACAGCATGCCCATACCACCACCTGGCTGCCGACCCAGCCGCCGGACGCGGTGGTGATGGCGCAGGAAACCGTTGATATCCAGGACGTGGTGCGGATCTGCGCCAAACACTCTGTTCCCGTGATCGCGTTCGGCACCGGCACCTCGCTGGAGGGGCAGGTCAATGCGCCCGCCGGCGGCGTCTGTATCGACCTGCGCGACATGAACAAGGTGCTGGAAGTGCACGCCGACGATCTCGACTGCGTGATCCAGCCCGGTGTGACCCGCAAGGCGCTGAACGAGCATCTGCGCGACCAGGGCGTTTTCTTTCCGATCGATCCCGGTGCCGACGCTTCGCTCGGCGGCATGGCGTCGACCCGCGCCTCCGGTACCAACGCGGTGCGCTACGGCACCATGCGCGACAACGTGCTGGCGCTCAAAGTGGTGCGCGGCGACGGCGAGATCATCACGACCGGGACGCGGGCGAAGAAATCCTCCGCCGGCTACGACCTGACGCATCTGTTCGTCGGCGCCGAAGGCACGCTCGGCATCATCTCCGAATTGACGATCAAGCTGCGCGGCATTCCCGATACGATCGCGGCCGCCGCCTGTTCGTTCGAGACCGTGCGCGGTGCCTGCCAGGCGACGATTTTGGCGATCCAGACCGGCATTCCCGTCGCGCGGATCGAACTGCTCAACGCGGAGCAGGTGCGCGCCTGCAATTCCTATTCGAAATTGACACTGCCGGAGACGCCGCTGCTGCTGCTGGAATTCCATGGCAGCGCCAACGATGTCGCCGAGCAATCGAAGAACTTCAAGGAAATCGCCGGCGAATGCGGCGGCGGCGATTTCACCTGGACCACCAGGCCCGAGGACCGCACCAAGCTCTGGCAGGCGCGGCATGACGCCTATTGGTCGGTGAAGGCACTGCGACCCGGGGCCGGCGTGGTTGCGACCGACGTCTGCGTGCCGATCTCGCGGCTGGCCGATTGCGTCACCGAGACCGAGGAAGACCTGAAGCGGCTCAACCTGCTGTCGCCGATCGTCGGCCATGTCGGCGACGGCAACTTCCACTGCTCGCTGGTCTGCGACGTCGACAATCCCGACGAGATGGCCCGCGGCGAGGAGTTCATGCATCGGCTGGTCGAACGCGCGCAGTCGATGGGCGGCACCTGCACCGGCGAGCACGGCATCGGCCAAGGCAAGCAGAAATACCTCAAGGCCGAACTCGGCCCCGAGGCGATCGACGCGATGCGGGCGCTGAAGCAGGCGCTCGACCCGCAGAACATTTTCAATCCGGGCAAGATCGTGCCGGCCGCCTGAGGCGTTGTCAGGCTTCGCGTTGTTCCCGCCCCGGCCGCTGCAAGGCTGGGCGTGGAACTTTTCCGTTCTCTAAGCGTCTTCCTTGCGCCGCGGTGTCAGCGGCGTGGCGCAAAGAGGGAGCCATGGCCAGGCGGTTGATTGGAATTGCGCTCATTGTCCTCGCGATGGCGCTCTCGGGCGGCGCGATGGCCAGAGGCGGCGGCGGTCATGGTGGCGGCGGGCATGGCGGCGGCGGGCATGGCGGCGGCGGGCATGGAGGAGGTCATGGCGGCGGCGGCCACGGTTTCGGCCATGTGCATTTTGGCGGCGGCGGACATCATGGCGGCGGAAGGTTCCACGCGGTTGGACGCGCAAGCTTTCACGGCCATCAAGCCTTCGCGTCACGGCACGGCACGAATTTCGGTCAGATTCGAAATGCTGCGGTCGGATCCGGAAATTTCCATCACGCGCTGAACTCGCTGTCGCGCAGTGGCGCATTGCGAAACGGCCGACTGCTGAGTAATCCGGCGGCGCGCGCCCAGATCGCCGCGGCTGCGGCGCTCGCGGGCTGGCAGGGCGGGGTGGCCGCAAACGGCTGGTGGCAGCATCGCGGCGGCGGCTATGGCTGGGTCGGCCCGCTGTTCTGGCCGTTCGCCTACAACGACATTTATGGCTACGCGATCTGGGGCGACGACGTCGGGTTCTGGGGCTACGGCTACCCGGACATCTATGCCGGGATCTTCGGACCTTATGGCTATGACGATCTCAGGGGCTATCTACCGGAACGCCGGGCCGGCCGCCGTTATCGCGGCGGCGGTCGGATCGAGCAGATGTGCGGCAATGACAGCCGTTCGGTTGCCGGCCTGCCGGTCGATCAGGTTGCGGATGCGGTGCAGCCGACGGAAGCGCAATTGGCGGCGCTCGGTGAACTCGGCAACGCCTCGCTCACGGCCGCGCGGACCATACAGGCGGCATGTCCAGCGCAGGTAGTGTTGACCGCTCCGAACCGCCTGGCGGCCATGCAGCAGCGGATCGAGGCGATGGTCACTGCGGTCGGAATCGTGAAGCCACCGCTGGAGAAATTCTACGGCTTGCTGGACGCCGAGCAGAAGGCGCGGCTGAACGCGCTGGCGGAGGATCAACGCAAGGCATCGGCTGCAAGCGACAGCAGTGCACCGCTTGCCAACACTTGCGCCGCTGCGCAACCGGCGGCGCAGGAGTGGCCGACCGGCGAGATCGACGCCCGACTGCATCTGAACGATACCCAGCGCGCCGCGCTCCAGGTGCTCCAGAACACCAGCGCCGATGCCGCGCAGAGACTGAAAGCTGCGTGCCAGGCGAGCGACGTCATGACGCCGCCTGCGCGGCTTGCGTCCGTCTCCAGCCGGCTCGACACCATGCTGCAGGCCGTCAAGGATGTCCGTGCCGCGCTCGAGAGTTTCTACGCCACCCTCAATGACGAGCAAAAGGCGCAGTTCGAGGCGATCGGGCCGAAACGATCAGCCTAAGAGCGTTTTCCAGCGAAGTGGGCACCGGTTCGCGTGAAGAAAACGCGTCAAAACAAGATCTGCAGCTTCGGTTCTGATTGAATCAGAACGGAAGCTCCAGATCCTTGCTTTGTCGCGCCTCGATGCGAAGTGATTAGTTCTGCCCAGCAAGCGTGCGCACGGCTTCGTCGACGCTGTGGTAGATGCAGTTCTTCGGCAGCACGTCGTAGATTCCGAAGCGCGCGAACGCTTGCTGCGCCCGCGTCGATTCGAGCCGGGCCATGGCGACAGTGAGGCCATCCGCCTGGCACTGTTTGATGAGGTCGAGCAGGATCTGCGCGGCCGTGAAGTCGATCTCGACGATGCCGCTGGCTTCGATCACCAGCAGCCGCGGCTTCGGTGTCGAGCCGCCGACGACCTTCAGCACATCGGCGCGGAAATTGTCGGCGTTGAGGAACGACAGCGGCGCCTGCAGTCCGACGACGGCGACATCGGGGGTTCGTTCGCCTTCCATGTGCCGGCTCGCGGGCCACCAGATTGTGGTGCCGGGCACACGATCGAATTCTGTCAGCCGCGCCCGTGTCGTGCTCCAGATACCGTGCAGCAGCGAGAACGCAATGCCGACGGCGACGCCCTGTTCGATCGGCAGCACGATAATGGCCGCGGCGGTTGCCACGATCAGCAGGAATTCGCCGAGCGATTGGCGAAAGATCGTAATGATCTGCTTCAGCCTGATGATCCGCAGCGCCACGAACAGCAGCACGCCGCCCAGCGCGGCTTCCGGCACGTGCTGCAACAGCGTGGCGCCGAACGCCAGCAGCGCCAGCACGATCGCTGCGGCGAACAGTCCGGATATCTGGGTTCGTCCGCCGGTCTCGGACACGATGCCGGTCCGGGGCGGACTGGCGTTGACCGGAAACGCGCCGAACAGGCCGGCCAGGATGCTGCCGGCGCCGGCACCGAGAAAATCACGGTCGACGTCGGCCGGCTGACTGGGATCAGAGGGAAAGGAACGCGTGGTCGCTGCGGTCTGGACCATCACGACGATGGCGATCAGGAATGCCAGCGGTGCCAGCTTCACCCAACGCTCCGGAGCGAGGTCAGGCAACGACGGCGTCGGCAGCGTTCCCGGCACGGTGCCGACCACGCTGACGCCCTTGCTTTCGAGATGGCCGAGGATCACCGCGGCGGTGGTCGCGACCAGACCGATCAGCGCGCCGGGAATTCGCGCACTGATTTTTTCCGATCCGGCGACGACCGCGAGCACGCCGAAGCCGATGCAGAGCGTGTAAAAATTGCTTTCGCCGAGATGTTGCGCAAGCACTGCGATCTTGTCCAGCGTCGGTCCTTTCGGCGACGGCAGTCCAAGTACGCCGGGCATCTGCGAGACCAGGATGTGCACGGAAATTCCGGCGAGGAAGCCGACCGTCACCGGCGTCGAGAGCAGGTTGGCGATCCATCCCAGCCGAAACAGGCTGCCGAGAACGAGAATGACGCCAACCATCAGCGCCAGCGCGACGGCGAGCGCTTGGTAGTCAGGTGAGCCGGATGCTGCCATCAGCACCAGGCCGCCGGCGAAGATCGGCGTGATGGTGGAATCGGCGCCGCACGACAGGAAGCGGTTACTGCCGAGCATGGCAAAGCCGAGCGAGCCCGCGATGAAGGCGAAGAAGCCGATCTGCGGCGAGAAACCGCCGAGCCGTGCGGTGGCCATCTGTTCGGGGATCGCGATGGCGGCCAGGGTCAGCCCCGCGATCAGGTCGCCCGGCAGGTCGCTCGGGCGGAACGACGCCAGCGAACGAAACACCGGCCAGTTGGCTTTCTTCAGCGTGCTCTCGGTCATCAAGTCAGGCTCTCTGCGCAGCAGCAAGTCAGAGAACCTTCCAATATCGCGCGGCGAAAAGCCAGCTTTGTGCGGGGCCTTCGTTCCACGCGTGTTGCGCGTGCGAAGAGAATCACCCGGCGCGAGGCTCGGTGATGGCCTTGCGAATCGCCGCGAGCGGCGCGGTATCGTCGAATTCGAGGCTCTCGCCCTGCGATTTCAGTCCGAGATCGCGCCACAGCGCCGCGAGGTCGGGGGTGACCGGCCTTGGCCCCATCTCGTTGTGAAGCCGCGTCAGCACATCGACGCCGACCGCTCTGTCCGCGGTGGAAAGAACGCGATCCAGCGACCAATCCTTCTCGTGGTTGCCACCGGCGGCCAGCACGCCGCGCATCGCATCCTGCAGGCCGAGGCGGTTGTTGGTCCGCTTGCGGATTTCGATGTCGGCGAGCAGGCAGAACATCGCGCCGCCCCAATATTTGCGGCCCCAGGTGTCGGTATTGTCGAGTCCCTGATCGCCGCTCTCCGGCAGGCCCTTGGGCATATCGCGCATGATATCCTGCCAGATGGCGCGCGCGGCCAGATCGCCCGCTTGCACCCGCGCGATCGGTTCGACATAGACGGCGAGGCCCTCCGACAGCCAGCCATAGCGCTGGTCCAGATCGGGCAAGGCGGTATGCACCATCTCGTGCACCATGACCCAGTCGCGCCGCAACACCTCCTCGGTGGAGTCGCGGCCGAGCGGGATGCGGATGGCGGCGCCGCGATAGCCCCATGTGGTGCCGCCGCGAATCCGCGCACCATCGACCGGCACCAGCAGCAATCTCAGCGAGCTGACGGGAAAACGCCCGTAATAAGTCGAGACCGCCTTCGCCGACATCCTGATCCAGTCCAGCAGCTTTTCCCTGGGCAATGCAATCTCGCCGGGCGCGAACGCAACATGGATGGTGCTATCAGCGACTTCGAGATCGGTCTGGGGCAGGCGGTCGAAGGCGTCGTAAGGCATGCGGTCGCCGCGCATGTATTCCGATTGCGCGTCGGCGCGGAAGGAAACGACGCTGGCCAGCATGGCCGCGATGACGACGCCGGCCACGATCCAGCGAAAGGCCGTGGCGTTCTTCATCACAACACGCCTTTCGTCACGGCGGATCTCGGTTCGGCCGACTTCGCGACGAAAGCGGCAACGTGCTCGTTGAGATCATAGAGCATGGCGGCGAGCAGCATTTCGCCCTTGGCCGGTGTCGCCAGCGTCGGATCGCCATAGCTGCCGGAACGGCTGTAGTTCGGCGAATTTTGATCGGACGGTGTCAGCGGACCCGGCGTGTCCTCCGTCACGGCAGGGCTTGCCTCGGCGCGCGCCATGTCGACGAGATGCGGCGCCAGCGCCAGCATCAGCGAAGTCTCGAGCTCGTCGGCGTGGCTGCCGTGGCGCTGCTGCGCCAACTCTTTCGCGACACGGGGATAGCGGGGACCTCCGTGGGTCCAGACATGCTTCACCCTGATGGCATCGAAACGGGCCAGCGCGCGATCGACCGGCGCCAGCGTGCTGATTCCGGTATTGAGCACCAGCAGCTTTCGGCATCCGCCGCCGAGGATGGCCGCGGCAACTTCGTGCACGAGATTTTCGAACGTCGCCGCCGACAGGCTACCGCTTCCGGCATATTCGACGAACGCCGGATAATGGCCGTAGGTCAGCGTCGGCCAGATCAGGGCATCGACTGGCCCGGCAATTCTGGCGGCGAGCCATTCGGCCTGAAGGCGATCGGTATTGAGAGGGAGGTGGAAGCCGTGCTGCTTGGCGGCGGCACCGATCGGCAATATCGCCGGCGCGCCGTCATGAATGCGCCGCGCAACCTCGTCCCATGTCAATCGTTCGATGAAATGGCGATCGGTGTCCGCGGCCATGGCCGGCCTTTCATCTCATCTAAGCGCCGACGGAAACACCCGTCAAAAGTCCCGATGTAATCCAGCCGTGCAGATAGCCCGCGCCACGCGCCGCGGCGCCGTCGGGATCGTCATAGGTCGCGAGCATTTCGCAGAGCACGCCGAACGGAACGCCGTTGGCGGCTTCATCCCACATCATCGCTTCTTCGGTGGCAAGCTCGCGGAACATCGGCGTCGTGTCCTGACGCCAGATCAAGAGGCGCGCGGGTTCACCCAGCATGGCTGCGTCTGGCGGGTTCTCTTCGTTCTTGAGCGCCAGCCAGACTGCGGACGCGTTGGTCGCTAGATCCAATCTGACGGCGCTGGGGTGCGGAACGAATTCCAGATCGGGCCACGCGTCCGGCGAAAAGCCGGCCATCTCGGAAAGATCCACCACCGGGCCTTCCCTGGCGTCGAAGGCGTCGTTGAGCGCTTTCTCCAGCGCGGCGAGATCGGACAGTACGGGATGGTTCGAATAGGGCTCCGTCGATTTCAGGAAATCGGGCAAGCCTTGCGAGAACCAGCGCAGGTTCGGGTGCTCGGACGGGCGCGCCTTGACATAGGCATGGCCCATCTCGTCGAACATCTCGTCGCCGAGATAGAGGTGCAGCAATTCGTGGTCGTTGCGCATTGCATCGACCAGCCGCGAGCCATAGGCATAGCGATAGACGCCGAACAGCGTCTCGCGCTTTTCGCGGGGGCTGTCGAGAATTTCCGCCAGCACCGTATCGTCGCCGGTCAGGATGCCGCGCTGAAATTCAGCCTGCTGTCGCGCGAAATCGCTCATCCCGGATGAGTTACTCATCCTGCATGCATGCCCGTCGCCGGCAACACCTTGTCGGCGATCTCCCGGGTCCGGTTCACTTCCTCGAGCAATTCGGCGAGCGGCGGAATGTTGTCGTCGCGCTCGATCATGGTCGAGACCCGGCCGAACCGTTTCAGGGCCGCGACATAGAGATCCCAGACGTCCTCGCACACCGGATGGT
Source organism: Afipia sp. GAS231 (assembly GCF_900103365.1). Classification (NCBI taxonomy): domain Bacteria; kingdom Pseudomonadati; phylum Pseudomonadota; class Alphaproteobacteria; order Hyphomicrobiales; family Nitrobacteraceae; genus Afipia; species Afipia sp. GAS231. Next base: position 1,996,042 of record NZ_LT629703.1, on the reverse strand, counting down.
CGTGGGTGTCGATGATATGGGTGCCCATATGGCTGTGGCCGGCCATATGGAACTGGACGACGCGATCCGCCGGAATTCCGTTGAGGAAGGTCAGGGGATCGTAGCCGTGGTTGAAGGCGCTGACATAGACGTTGTTGATGTCGAACAAGAGCCAGCAGCCGGAGCGGCGCGACAATTCCGAAAGGAACTCCCATTCCGTCATTTCGGAATTGTTGAACTGCACGTAGGTCGAGACATTTTCGAGCACGAGCGCGCGGCCGAGGAAATCCTGCACCAGCTGAACGCGGCTGACGACGTGGTCGAGCGCCTCTGACGTGTAGGGGATCGGTAGCAGATCGTGCAGGTTCTTGCCGTGGACTCCGGTCCAGCACAGATGATCCGAAATCCATTTCGGCTCGACCCGCCTGGCGAGGTCTTTCAGGCCTTGCAGATATTCGAAATTGGGCGGGGCGGTGGAGGCGATCGACAGCGACACGCCGTGCATCACGACCGGATAGCGTTCGCGGATCAGGTCGAGCGTGCGCAGCGGCTGGCCACCCGGGATCATGTAGTTTTCGCTGATGACCTCGAACCAGTCGATATCGGGATTGCCGCTGAGGATTTCGTCGTAGTGCTGGTGACGAAGCCCGAGACCGAAGCCGAGAAAGGATGGCTTTGCCGCCTGCATCGGGCGGTCTGCAAGCGCCGCTGCCGAACTGTCTGGCAATCTGCTTGCGACGTTCATGTCGTCTCCGCCTATACCGCTGAGCCAACCGGGAGGCCCAAGACTTGAAGATCCCCGAGCTGGCGATCAAATTACCACGGAAATGAGGCCCGGCCTACACCGGGCCCCGCTCCGGATCGAAGCCGCGTTACGCCGGCTCGAACTTGCCCTTGGCGGCGTCGCACTTTTCCTTGGTCATGGCCGAGAAGCCCTGACCCTTGCAGGCGTTCTGGCCCTTGCAGGAATGGTTGCCGCCCTTGCAGGCGCTTTGGCCCTTGCAGGCGTTGGCGCCGACGCAGTGGCCTTCACCGGCGGCATAGGACACGGTCGACATGGTGGCGCCGGCCAGGAACAGCGTAGCTGCAGCGGCGGCAATGGCGGCGCCGGACTTGGAAGTCATCTTCATATTATCCTCCAACAATTGTGTCGGTGCATCGCCCGCGAGCTGCGATGTCTACGGCTCGAGGCTGCACCTGGTGAGAGCTACGCTCCCGCTTCGCATTGGTTACACGGCCAGCTAAATTAATTTTAATCATGGCCGGAAAGAGGAGGGCCCGGCACGGATGCCGAGCCCCTTTCGTTTCTGTTCAATCAGCTCTTGACGTAAGCGCCGCCCATGGCCGCGCACTTGCCGGCCGAGGTCATCGAGAAGCCGGTGCCCTTGCAGGCGTTCAGGCCCTTGCAGGAATTCGTACCGCCCTTGCAGGCGCTCTGGCCCTTGCAGGCATTGCCCGCCATGCACTTGCCCTGCGCGGCGTTTGCCGGGCTCGACGCAGTGGTGGCAACTGCGCCGGCGAGGAACAGGGTGGCGGCGGCCGCCGCGAGCGTGGCGCCGGATTTGGAATTCAACTTCATGACGATCTCCTCGATGATTGTTTGAAGACAAAAGGTGACGCCGTGAGCATCCAGTGATCCAAGGATCATCCAAAGGATGACCCCAGGGATCACGGACCCGCACAACGCGGGGGAAGTACCGGAAAACAATCAGACCGCGGTGGCGGCGCCGGAGGACGTCGTCGCCGGGTTTGAGTGCTCATCCAGAAACAGCTACGGGGCATCGGGCGATTTGGTTACAGAGTTTCGAAAGAAAATTTTCATTTTTTGCAGTTGGACAACCCGTCCATGTCTAACCCCGTCGCGCCGGTAGTATTTCATTGCGCGGCCGAAGACCGGAAACAGGTGTCGGCGACGCAGAAATCGCGCCGTTGCAATCGATTAGGCAGCAAGCCCGGCGACTTCGTTGCGATGCACAATGAAATTTAGTTCAGCGCCGCCCGTGTCGGCTTCAGTTTCGCCATCTGCTTGACCGTGGCCTGCAATTCCTCGGCAGTGAAGGAGGGAAACGAGCAGATGCGGTTGCTGCAGGCAAAGGCCGCGGGTTCGCCGAGATCGGGATACTCGACGTCGGGATTGGGCAGTTTGCCTTCGCGCAGATCCAGCCATTCCAGGCGCTTGTACCGGGCCGGCAGCGCGCGGGCGATGGCGTGCAAGGCCTGCGCCTTTGGATCGTCCTTGTGTCCGACGATTGTCATATGGGTCGGCTCGACCGCGAGTTCTTCGTCGGCGAGCAATACGCCGGGCAGCGGGCGCATCATCTCGGACGATGCGCTGGCGAGATAGCGCATCGCGTGCGAGGCCTGCTCGCGATAGCTCGCATTGCCGTAGTAGCGATCGAGCAGGTTCATGAAGCGCGCAACCTGGACCTGGTCGTCCATCAGCTTGGCAGGCTTGGCGAACACACCGGTCTTGCCTTCCGGCGTCTTTGACGTCACGAAGCCACCGGAATCATCGCGAAAAGTTGTGACGAAATCGCCGGCTTTGGCGGCGGAGGTCAGCCAGTCGCGGTTTCCGGTCGCGGCATAGAGATCGAGGAAGGCCTGACCCATCGCCACGGTGTCGCCGAGGAACGGGCCGCCGCGATCCTTGTCGCCGTGGCGGAAGCCTCCGTCAGGCAGCGCGCGGTTGTCGATCACCCATTTCGCTGATCGGACCGCGATCTCAAGCGTCTTGGGATCGTTGGCGACATCGTAATAGGCCGCCAGTCCCGAGATCGCCCAGCCGTTTTCACGCGCGTACAAATTCTTGTCGATGCGCGGCATCCCCAATTTGCGGCGTTCGCCATCCGGCAGCGCGTAATATTTATGGCCGTCGGTGTCGTGATCGAGATCGGCGTCCTGGCTGACATAGAACGCGCCGTCGGGGCCGGCCAGGAAGGCTGTGAGATAGCGTTCGATATTGCGGGCAGCGGCGAGGTATTTCGGATCCTTCCATAGGGCATAGGCCTGACTGTATTGCCGCAGGTATTGCGCCTGGAACGACATGATCTTTTCAAAATGCGGATGGCTCCAGGAGCCGGCCTCGGAATACTGGAACACGCCGCCCCAGACCGGATCGATCAATGCGATGGCGGCGTCGAGCGTCTGTCGGGCGCGCTTGATCGCGGTGGCGTCGCCGCTTTCGGCTCTGACGATGGCGAGATCCAGGCTGTCGGCATCGATGTATTTCTGGCTCTCGCCCCAGCCGCCGAGATTTTCCTCGTAGGAGTCGTCGTAGTTCTTGGTCAGCTCCGCGCGCTGCTCCTTGTTGAGGAACGCCGATGTCGATGGCTTGACCTCAAAGGCCTCGCCTACGGACGGCCCGGGCGAGGGATCGTCGATGATGGCTTTGAGCAGCGCCTGCATCCGCTCGGGCTCGATGTAGCCCCTGATCTTGGCGATTTCGGTGCCGTCAGGACCGAACACGATCGTCGCCGGCCAGCCCCAGTCGCCGTAGCGGCTGGACAGATCGGGGTTGGCGTCCTGATCGACGCGAACCGGCAGGTATTTCGAGGCCAGCAATTCCTGAACTTGCGGGTTCGAATAGGTGGTCTTCTCCATCGCGTGGCACCAGTGGCACCACACCGCCTCGAGATCGAGAATGACGAAGCGCTCCTCGGCCGTGGCGCGCGTGAACAGCTCGTCGTCCCAGCCACTCCATTTCGGCCCGTCGGCCGCAAGGGAGGGCGATGCCGCAAGCGCGGTGATGGCAAGCGTGGCAATGCGGGCGAGTTTCATGGCGGCTCCCGGAGCTGTCGTTGAGAGAGCTACGAGCGCGAAAAAATCCGGGCTCACAGTTTCCGCGATGTCACGGCATCGTGAGCGGTCAGGTCGATTCCTTGGGGTGCCCCGCGGCATTCACCAGCAGCCGGTCGAGCGAGGCGTTGCCGGGACCGCAGATCGCCAGCCACATGAAGGCGGCGAAGTAGGTCATTTCCTCGAAACCGAGCAGCGTTTCCAGCGAATCGACGTCGCCCCATTTCGCCGACCTGATCGCGACCAGCATCACCACCGCCAGCATCGCGGCGGGAATCCGGGTGAACAGGCCAAGGATCAGCATGGCGCCGCCGAAGCATTCCACGCCCGAGACAAACGGCGTGAGGATCTTCGGGAACGGAATCCCCCATCCGACGAAATTCTCCGTCACCTGCGCCAGGTTGGTGAGTTTGCCCCAGCCGGTCAGCAGGAAGGTGTAGCCGACGATCAGTCGCATCAGCAGCGGTCCGGCCCAGGAAAAATACGACGCGATCCGCGCCGGCAACAGGATGAGCAGATTGACGATAAAATTCATGCGAACCCCCTTCAAGTATGGCGATGTGAAACCGCAGCCTGCGGCCTCTTCAATCCAGCGCGGACGAAAATGCCGCGGCCGCGATCGCGGCAGCCTGGTTCTGGCAGGAGTTTCGCAATGGCCGACCCGCTTGTTACGGGGCCTTAGCCGAAATTTTGCAGCGCGGGGAAAGTCTCCAGCAGCCAGATGCTGATGCTGGAGACGGTGCCGGTCAAGAAGCCGATGCCGGTGACCACCATCAACACGCCCATCGCGCGTTCGACGGTGTCGAGATGGCGCTTCATCCGCGCGAACAGCGAGGAGAACTGCTCGATCATGAAAGCCGCCAGCAGGAACGGAATTCCGAGCCCGGCGGAATAGATCGCCAGCAGTCCCGCGCCCTTGGTCACCGTGGCTTCCGCCGCCGCGATCGACAGGATCGCCGCCAGGATGGGGCCGATGCAGGGGGTCCAGCCGAACGCGAAAGCGAGCCCCATCACATAAGCGCCCCACAGCCCGACCGGTTTGGGCGCCGTCAGCCGTCCCTCGCGCATCAACAGCCCGATCCGGGTCAGGCCGAGGAAATGCAGGCCCATGATGATGATGACGATGCCGGCTACGATCGAAAGCTCCGCCGACCATGCGCGGATCAGGCCGCCGATAATGGAAGCGCTGGCGCCGAGCGCCACGAACACGGTGGAAAAGCCGAGCACGAACATCAGCGCCGAAGTCATGACCGCGCGCTTGGAGGCCTGGGTGGATTCGTCATTACTGACATGCTCGATGGTCGCGCCGGTCAGATAGATCAGATAGGGCGGCACCAGCGGCAGCACGCAGGGCGACAGGAAGCTGACAAGACCGGCGATCAGGGCCGCCGGGATGGAAACATCGTGCATTGCGTGACCTTCGAGAATTGCCAAGGCATAGCGCCGTCTTGGCTTGTACGGAACAGGCAATCCAGAAGTTTCGTCGCTAACCGCTTCAACTTCGGTCACAGGGCCGTGTCCGGCACCCCGGGGATGCCGTGTCCGGCATCCGGGATAGCGTAGATAGCGAAACAAACGCTACTATCGTTCCGTATTGCGATCACCAGCCCCAACCAGGATCCCCATGCGTATCGGCATCCGCAGCGCCATTTCGGCCCTGGTCCTGACGTCTATCGTCGTCAGCGCCGTCGGCGTGCATCTGTTGTGGTGGCGCACCGCCCAGCGGGTCAGCCAGACCCTCGCCGATACCATCAACGACCAGATCGTGTCTGCGGTCGGCGACGAACTGCAGTCGATCACGTCCGAGGCGCGGTCGTCGATGATGGCGGTGCGGACGCTGCTGCTCGGGAAAGTGTTCGATCCACGCGAGATGCGCAAACGCGAGTTCGTATTCCAGTCGCAGTTGCTGTCGCAGCCGACGATTTCCTGGGTGGCCTTTGCATGGCCCGATGGATCGCTCTACGCCGGACACAAGCTCGGCGACGCCGTGATCGAAATGATCGAGATCCATACCGATCACAAGATGCGGATCGATCGCTACGAATTCGTGGGCAACGATCTGCAGCTCAAGAACAGCCGGGTCGAGGATACCGACTATTCCGTCACCAATCAGGAATGGTTTCGGGTCGCGATCGACAGCAACGACGAACATTGGTCGACGTTTTCGGCGCTTCCCACCGGCCCGAGGCTGGCGGCGGCGTTCGCGGCGCCGATCGAAATCGACCAGAAGCCCGCCGGCGTCATCGCCATCATCATCGAACTGACGCGGGTCTCGAATTTTCTGTCGCAGCTCACGGTCGGGAAATCGGCCGGCGCTTTCATTCTCGAACGGGACGGCAATGTGGTCGCGGCTCCCGACCCGGACGCCAACGAACTGAACGCGCTGAAAACCGATCATGCGTTGTTTCCGGTCGCGGTGGCGGCGATGCGGGAGGCCGGCGATGCCTATCAGCCCGGCGAAGGCGAACCCCTTCACAGGCAGGTGGTGCGCGACGGGAAAGCCTATCAGGCGGTGCTGACGCCGATCTCGTTTCCGGGCTGGTCGCTGGTGACCGTCGTGCCCGAGTCGGAATTCCTCGGGCCGGTGCAGATGACGATCCGGAATTTGCTGATCGGCCTTGCGGTGCTGATCGTGTTCGCCGGGCTATTGTCGGCATGGCTGGCGCAGCGCCTGATTGCCGGCCCCCTGATCAAGGTGGTGGGCGAGATCCGCCATGTCGAGCGGTTCGATCTCGATAAAGTGGAGCGGCATCCGTCGCGGCTGACCGAGATCGAGAACCTGTCCAGCGCCATCGGCGATATGGCGCAGGGGCTCGCGGCGTTCCGGAAATACATCCCGGCCGATCTGGTGAAGCGGTTGATCAGCGACGGCAACGGCGCGCGTCTCGGCGGCGCGGTGCGGCCGATGAGCGTGATGTTCATCGATCTCGCAGGGTTCACCGGCATGTCGGAGCGGCTTGGCGACCGCATCATTCCGCTGCTGTCGCGCTATTTTGATGCGGTCTCGATGCAGGTCCAGAACCAGGGCGGCACCATCGACAAGTTCATCGGCGATGCCGTGATGGCGTTTTGGGGCGCGCCGTCGCCCGATCCCGATCACGCCGTCGATTGCTGCCGCGCGGCGCTGGCGTGCCGGCGCGCGGTCGAGGAGGCGGGCCTGGTCGACGACCACGGCCAGCCCATCAAGATCAGGATCGGAATCAATTCCGGCGACATGCTGGTCGGTAATATCGGCTCGGAAGTCCGGCTCAATTACACCGTGATCGGTGATGCCGTGAATATCGCGAGCCGCCTCGAAAGCACCAACAAGGTCTATGGCTCGACCATCATCATCGGCCCGGAAACGCGCCGGCTGGCGGGGCAACACATCGTCGTGCGCGAACTCGACCGGCTTGCGGTCTATGGACGCGCCGGCGGTCTGCAGATCTACGAATTGCTGGGGGACGTTGGCGCCGCGTTCGACGGCGCGAGCGACTGGGTGAGCCGTTACGAGGAAGGCCTCGCCGCCTGGCGCGCGCGCGATTTCACCGCTGCGATAAGCTCGTTCGAGCAGGTGCTGGAAATCCGCCAGGACGATGCCGCGTCGGCGCTGATGATCGAGCGCTGCCGGCACCAGATCGAAAATCCTTCCGCCGACGACTGGGACGGAACGACGGTGGCGAAAAGCAAATAGGCGGAAAACGTTGCCGGTTGCTTAGTCGGGCAATGTGACTAAGCTGTTGCCAAGCTTCGCCGCGACAAGACGGCGGCGCAACAAGAACCGGGAGGAGCGTTATGGGGTCGAAGCCGATCAATCGTCGCGTCGTTCTGCAATCGTCGGTCGCCGCGACCGCCTGGCTCGCCGCCGCACCGGCCCTGACCGGGCGCGCTGAGGCCGCCACGCTGAAACTCAAATGCTCGTCGTCGCTTCCGAACGATCCCAAATACGCCAACGGCCGTGTCTACTACGACAATCTGGTCAAGAGCCTGAAGGCGAACGGGCTCGGCGAGCAGATCGAGGTCACGTTCTTTCCCGACAACCAGCTCGGTCAGGAAATCGACGTCATCAATTCGGTCAAGCTCGGCGTGATTGATTTGATGGTTTCGGGCTCGTCGATCTCGGCCAATCTGGTGCCGCTGGTCGGCACCTTCGACCTCGGTTATCTCTTCACCAGTTTTCCGCAGCAGACCAAGGCGTTCGACGCCGGCGCCGCCAAGCCGATCGAGGACGCGCTGTTGAAGGGCGCCAATATCCGCATCATCTCCTGGGCCTATAATTTCGGCTCCCGCAGCGTGCTGGCGAAGAAGCCCGTCAAAGGCCCCGAAGATCTGGCCGGCCTCAAGATCAGGACGCTGCCGAACCCGGTCATCACCGAATGTCTGCGCCTGATGGGCGCCGCTGCGACGCCGCTGGCGTTCGGCGAGATCTACACGGCGCTGCAGGCCGGCGTGCTCGACGGACTGGAACACGATCCGCCGACCATTCTTGCCAGCAAGTTCTACGAGACTTCGAAGAACTACGCGCTGACCCAGCATAATTTCTCGCCGCTCGCGACCTATTTCAGCGACGCGACCTTCAACCGGATGGACCCGAAGCTGCGGGAAGGATTCCTCGACGCGGCCAAAAAGGCCGCCGTCGACACCCGCGCGCATGGTCTCGAAATGGAAAAGGAAGCGCTGAAGAACCTCGCCGACAAGGGCGTCACCATCGTCGAATGCGACAAGGAGGCGTTCCGCAAGCGCGTTGCTCCCCAGAGCGAGAATTTCATCAAGGCCCGCCCCGAGGCGAAGCCCGTGGTGGACATGATCCGCGCGACGCAGGCTTGAGGTAGGCGAGATGTCAGTCGCCGCAGCCGCGCCAAGCGGCGGCCGCCGGATCACGGCTTCGCTTCTTCAGTTGAGCGACACCGTGGCGGCAATCCTGCTCGTCGCCGACCTCGTGGTTGTCTGCGTCTCGGTGCTGCTGCGCTTCCTGTTCAACGCGCCGGTCGAATGGGCCGACGACGTCGCCCGCGGCCTGATGGTCGGATCGAGCTTCTTTGGCGCCGCCAGCGCGCTGGCGCGCGCCGAAAACCTTGGCGTGGCATTCTTCGTCGACATGCTGCCGGCCGCAATCCGGCGCGTGATCGATTCGATCGGGGCGCTGCTGGTGACGGTTGTCGCGGCCTATGTCGCGTTCAACGCGATCAAGATGGGCTGGCTAACCACCGGGCAGACCTCCGGTTCCGGCCTGCCGCTGGAATGGACGTTCTATCCGATGGGCGTCGGCGCGCTGTTCATGACGGTGTTCGCCGCCGAGATTTTTTGCAAGCGTTCCGCTCGGGAGATGATTGCGGGGCTGGTGGCAACGGCTGCGATCGCCGGGCTCTATCTGGCCTGGGATTTTCTCAGCCCCGATTCGGTGCCGTCGTCGAGCACGCTGATGTTGGTCGGCTTCTTCCTCACGCTGTTGGGCGGCTTGCCGATCGGGTTCGCGCTGGCGCTGGCGGCGCTGATCTTTATCTGGGTCGAAGGCACGCTGCCGGGCGTCATCTTTGCGCAGCAGATGGCGCGCGGCATCGACAACTTCGTGCTGCTCGCGATTCCGTTCTTCATTCTGGTCGGCTACCTGATGGAAGCCAACGGCATGTCGGTCCGGCTGATCGAACTGCTGCAGCGCGCGGTGGGGCGGATGCGCGGCGGGCTGAACGTCGTCATGGTGATGTCGATGGTGCTGTTTTCCGGCATCTCCGGCTCCAAAATGGCCGACGTCGCCGCCGTGGGCTCGGTGCTGATTCCGGCGGCGCGTCGCTCGCGGCAGAACCCCGGCAGCGCCGTGGCGTTGCTGGCGGCGTCGGCCGTGATGGCCGAAACCATCCCGCCCTGCATCAACCTGATCATCCTCGGCTTCGTCGCCAACCTGTCGATCGGCGGTCTCTTTGTCGCCGGCCTGCTGCCGGCCGGGCTGATGGCGCTGGCCCTGATCGTGCTGTGCATCATTCTCGGCAAGCGTCCCGAACCCGAAGAGGACGCCGAGCCACAGGCGCCGGTTTCGGGCCTGTGGAGCGGCGCGATCGCCTCGTTCGGGTTGATCTTCATGATCTTCTTCGGCTTCAAGAGCGGCTTTGCCACCGCCACCGAAATCTCGGCCTTTGCCGCGGTCTATGCCATCGTGATCGGCAGCATCGTGTTCCGCGAGCTTAGTTTCAAAACCGCCGCGCACAGTTTCGTGCAGTCGGCGACGCGGTCGGGGCTGGTGCTGTTCATCGTCGCCGCCGCGCAATCGCTGGCCTTCATCCTGACGCTGCAGCAGGTGCCGCATGCGGTCGGCGACTTCATGCTGTCGCTATCGGGATCGCACGGTACCTGGCTGTTCATGCTGTTGTCGATCGTCGTGCTGATCGTGATGGGCTCGGTCCTGGAAGGCGCCGCGGCGCTGATCATCTTCGGGCCGCTGCTGCTGCCGGTGGCGGTCAAGCTCGGCATCGATCCCCTGCATTTCGGCGTCGTGCTTGTGATTTCGATGGGGCTCGGCCTGTTTGCGCCGCCGCTCGGCCTCGGGCTCTATGGCGCCTGCCTGATCGGCAACGTGCCGATCGAGCAGACCATCAAGCCGATCCTGGGCTATCTCGGCCTGCTGCTGCTGTGCCTGCTGGTGATCGCATTCGTGCCGGCGATCAGCACGGCGCTGCCGCGCGCCTTGGGTTATTGAAGTGCTTGGGGTACTGACGTGAAAGTTCTGCTCACGCATACGCCGCAGGCGCGAGCGCAATATTACGGCGAGCGCAGCCTGGTCGGGCTGCAAGCTGTCGCTGACGTTAAGCTGCATCAGTCCGACGCGGCCCTGGATGCGATCGGCCTGATCGCGGCGGCACGCGATGTCGATATTATCGTTGCCGACCGACTCACCGCCGGACCCAGCGAGATTTTCCCGAGACTGCCCAATCTGCGCGCCTTTGTCCGTTGCGCGGTCGATATCCGCAATATCGATGTCGGCGCTGCCTCAGCGGCCGGTGTGCTGGTGACGCAGGCCGGGCCCGGCTTCGTCCAGTCGGTCGCGGAACTGGCAATCGGCTTCATGGTCGATCTGTCGCGCGGCGTTTCGCGCGCCAGCGCCGACTATCATGCCGGGCGCAAGCCCGCGATCGTGATGGGCCGGCAACTGGCCGGCAGCCGCCTTGGCATCATCGGTTACGGCAGCATCGGTCGCTATCTCGCAGGGATCGCCAAAGTGCTGGGCATGGAGATTCTGGTCGCCGATCCCTTTGCGACCGTCGACGATGCTGCGATCCGGCACCTGCCGCTCGACGATCTCTTGAGTCAGGCCGACTTCGTCGTCTGCCTCGCGGTCGCCAATGAGAAGACCGAGAACCTGATCGGAGAGGCGGCGCTGGCGCGGATGCAGCCGCACGCCTTCTTTATCAACCTGTCGCGCGGCAATCTCGTCGACGAGGCGGCATTGTCGGCGGCGTTGCGCGAGAAGCGCATTGCCGGTGCGGCGATGGATGTCGGCCGCGCACTGGACCAGATGCCGACGCTGGAACTGGCAAAGCTGCCGAACGTGATCGCGACGCCGCATATCGGCGGCCTGACGCCGCCGGCGATCGAAAGCCAGTCGCTGGAAACGGTACGCCAGGTCGAGAAGATTGTTGCCGGTGAGATTCCGGTCGGTGCGGTCAATGCCGCGAACTGGACGCGGCGGCCTTGAAACTTCGAGGCGCGGATGTCAGCGTAATGTTGATCGGATGACCCGCTCCACAGGGTCAGCAATGGAATTCCCGCTGATGCGACTTCCCTTCTTCTACGGCTGGACGATCGTCGCGGTGACGTTCGTCACCATGGCGATCGGCGTCAATGCGCGCACCGCGTTCTCGCTGTTCTTTCCGCCAATCATCGGCGAGTTCGGTTGGGAGCGCGGCGTCACCGCGGGCGCCTTCTCTTTTGGCTTTGTGGTTTCCGGCGCGGTCAGCCCGCTGATCGGTCGCATGATGGATCGCTTCGGCCCGCGTGGGGTGATGGAACTCGGCGTCGCGCTGATGGGCGGTGGCTTGCTGCTGGCCCCGCTGACGACGCAGCCCTGGCATCTGTATCTGACCATCGGCGTGATGGTCGGCGCCGGCAGCGTCTGCCTCGGCTATTCCGGGCAATCGCTGTTTCTGCCGAACTGGTTCATCCGCCGCCGCGGTCTCGCGATGGGGCTGGCGTTCGCCGGCGTCGGCATCGGCTCGGTGACCCTGTTGCCGTGGGTGCAGCACATGATCGAGCAGACCGGCTGGCGCACCGCCTGCACCGCGATGGGCATCCTGGTGCTCGTAGCCCTTGCGCCGATCAACCTGCTGCTGCGCAAGAAGCCGGAAGACATCGGCCTATTGCCGGACGGCGACGCTGCGCCAACTGCGACATCGGCAAAACCGGTCTCCAACGTCGTCGATCCGGTTTGGGCCGGCACCGACTGGACGCTGGCGCGCGCGTTGCGCACCGCGCGCTTCTGGTGGATCGCGCTTGGTTATTTCTGCGGCCTGTACATCTGGTACGCGGTGCAGGTGCACCAGACCAAATTCCTGCTCGATATCGGTTTCAGCCCGAACGTCGCGGTCTGGGCGCTCGGCGTGGTCAGCCTGCTCGGCATTCCCGGCCAGATCTGGCTCGGGCATCTGTCTGATCGAATCGGGCGGGAATGGATCTGGGCCATCAGTTGCTTCGGCTTTGCCATCTGCTTCGCGGCGTTGATCGGGCTGAAATATGCGCCGGTGCTGCCGCTGGTCTACCTGATGATCTTCACCCAGGGCGCGCTCGGCTACGGGCTGACCTCGATCATGGGCGCGGTGGTGCTCGAAATCTTTCAGGGCAGGCACTATGGCAGCATTTTCGGCACCATCATGCTGGCCGCGTTGGCGGGCGGCGCTGCCGGTCCGTGGGCGACCGGCGTGCTGTACGACCTTGCCGGCAGCTACACGCTGGCCTTTGCGATCGGTATTGCCGTGAGCCTCTTGTCGGCGATCGCGATCTGGCAGGCGTCGCCGCGCAAGGTGAGGGCGGTCGCCGGCCAGATGTATAAGGTGCGAGATGTCTGATTTTTTCGTTTGTGTTACCCGGGGACATTGCTGACCGATTGGCTGTCTTGCACCCATCGAGAGGTCGACATGAAGTCGGCGCGGGGACCTCTCAGGGCTTTACGAACCGATAGGCGAAGCGATCGGTCTCGCCCTTGATCGAGGGATCGAACACCTTGATCGAGTGCGGATCGTCCTTGTTCGCGAGCATGGTGCTTTCCGCGTCCAGTACGAAGCCGGCCGCCTCCACCTCCGCACGAACGGATGCTGGCTCATGCCTGCGCCGACGGCGGCGGCGTGGTCTACGATGACGTAGGACCCACCGGGCTTCAGCCGCTCGTAGACGGCTCGATTGAACTGGGCCGCCGTCGCGCCCCTGGCCTGGATCAGCGCGGTGTGGAGATCGTGGTAGAACAGATGCAGCCACAGGACATCCGCTGGTTGCGCGGCCTCCGGCATCGCCACGAGGTCCGCCGAGACGGCTTCGACGTTCTCTCGGTCCGGCTCCGTCGCAAGCGTCCGCATGCGGCCGACCGGATCGTTCTTGAAGTGGGCGACTTCGGCTGGCACGAAGCTGTAGACTCGTCCTTCGGGTCCCACGATGTCGGAGAAGAGACGGGTCCAGTCGCCGTCGCCTGGGTAAACGTCGATGACGGTGGAGCCCGCATCGACGCGTGCGAACCGGATTAACTCGGATAGCTTGGATTGGTCGTACATCGGGATCTCCTTTACGATTGGGAATTCGACGAGTGCGCGGCGTGCGAGGGGGCGATCTACGGCTCATTCACCGCCGACCCCGAACCGATGGCCGCAGACGGCCAGCGCTACGGCAGCCCGGACGCGTCCACCTCGGAGGCCCGCGCCAGTGCTTGCGTGTCGATGTACTCCTGGATGTGGGCGACTTTGCCGTCTCGAATGGTAATGTCGAAGACCCACTCGTCCTTGAACGGCCTATTCGTGGCTTTGATTTTTCCTGTAGCGACGCCGACGACCATAACCCGGTCTCCCTGCGCCACGAATTCGGGGGGCTTCGGGTATTGCGTTTCCACCTCTTCGGACGCCTTCTTGAGCACAGCCGCCAACTCCGCGTGCCCGCGGTGCGTGCCTGCCAGCGGCCAGCCTTCGCCCGGAATGATCCACTCGATATCTTCGGCAGCCAACGCCAGCAGATCGCGCGCGTTGCTGCTGCCCATGGCTGCAAAGAAATTCTTCACAAGCTTGACATTCTCTTCAGTGCTCATCGTATCTCTCCGTTTTCGCTCGGCGCGAATTCAGATGGCCGAGAAGCCGCCGTCGACGGACAACTCCACCCCGTTCACGAAGCTCGAATCGTCTGAAGCAAGAAACAGCGCGGCTGCCGCAATTTCCTCGGGACGACCCATCTTTCCCCGCGGGATCAGGGATTCGAACATCCGCTTCGCTTCCTCGGTGAGAACCTGGTCCTGCATCGGTGTGGCGATCGGACCTGGGTGCAGCACGTTCACCCGGATATTCCTGCCCTTGAGTTCGTTGAGCCACCCGCGTGCGAATGCGTGCAGCGCCGCCTTGCTCGCCGCATACACGCTGTAACCAGGAAAACCTTTGATCGAAGCAACTGACCCAGTCATGAAGATCGATCCGCCATCGTTGAACAGCGGCAGCGCCTTCTGGACCGTAAACAGCGTGCCGCGCGTATTCAGGCCGAAGGTCGTATCGAAATGCTGCTCGGTAATCTCGCCCAGTGGGACGGCTTCGCCCGTGCCGGCGCTCGCGTACAGGATGTCGATCCTGCCCTTTTCCCGCTTGACCGTGTCGAACAGACGGTCGAGGTCGTCGAGATTGGCCGCGTCGCCGCGCACGCCGGTCACGTTTCGGCCGATCAGCTTGACGGCCTCGTCCAGTGCCTCCTGTCTCCGGCCCGTGATGAAAACATGGGCGCCTTCTTCGACGAATTGCTGGGCGCTCGCCAGCGCCATGCCGCTCGATCCACCCGTGATGACTGCAACCTTACCTTCAAGCTTTCCCATGACTTCTTCCTTCCAGGCTTCCGCCTCTGGTCGTTCGGGGACGCCCCCGAGAACCTCGACATAGGTCCGCCGGGGTCAGGCGTTGAGTGCGGAAACGCGCACATCGGTGGTGCGAAATCGATCCGGCCGGACGACCGACACCAGCCGCGACGATCGGTGTCCGCCGTTCGGAATTGCGCCGTGCTTGCCTGGCATAGGCCATGATTTCAGCCCGTACCGCTGTTCAATGTGTTAGATACGGGCTTTGGAAGGCGCACTGCGCGGTGCGGGATTGCACCATGATCGATTGGGATGACGTTCGCTACTTTCTTGCCGTCGCGCGCGGAGGCTCGGTGCGGGCGGCCGCCGAGCGCCTCGGTGTGAACCACGCGACCGTGCTGCGGCGCATCGCCCAGCTCGAGGAACGCCTCGGGGTCCACATGTTCGAAAAGCTTCCTTCGGGCTACCGCCTGACGGCTGCGGGCGAGGAGGTCCTCGAGTTCGCGGACCAGATGGAAGCGTCGTCGCACCTGCTGGAGACGCGCGTCTTCGGGCGCGACCAGAGCGTGCGCGGGCTTCTGCGGGTGACGCTGGCGCCGCCCCTCGCGACACACCTGCTCATGCCGGATTTCGCCGATTTCGCGCGTCTGCATCCGGACATCGAGATGGACATCTTGTCGTTCGGCGAGCTGGCAAATCTGACCAACCGAGAGGCCGACGTCGCGATCCGCGTCGTCTACGACCGCAAAACCCTGCCGCTCAATCTTCACGGCATGAAGGGACCGGAACTGTTCGGCGGCGTCTACATGTCTCGCGATCGACTGGCCGCGTGGCGTGCGGGCGCGCCTGATCCCATCCGGTGGATCGTCATAAGTATTCATGGAATTCCGGGTTGGGCCAGCGAGGGTGAGGTTCGCACCACAGGGGTTCCATTCAGGGTCACGGACGCCGAGGCGCAGATCGTTGCTGTACGGCAAGGGCTCGGGATCACGACACTGCCGTGCTTCGTCGGAGATGCCGACTCCCTGCTAGTGAGGGTGCCGGGCACCGGCCTGCACATGTACGGAACGCTCTGGCTTCTGACACAGGGAGAGACGCGCAAGACGAAGCGCGTGCGGCTCTTCACGGAGTTCGTATCCCGCAGGCTCGCTGCGTACGCTCCGCTTTTCGCGGGGCAGTCTGTATCGCGTGACTGATCTGCAGCAGTTCGCCATCGACGGCAAGTGCCTGCGAGCGCACATCCCGCAGCGAGCACACGCCCGAACTCACACTTTGTGAACGAAGATTTTCGAACACTTCGTTACGACGATGGTATCCCGATCGCTCGCTGCAGGTCGGCGATGGCGCGCAAAAAACTGTCGGCCGGCGTCTCCGGATCGATCAGGCGGTGCAAACGAAAACCGTCTTCCAGCGCCAGCACGACCGCGCCGACCCAGGCCGGATTCAGAATTCCGTTCTTGCCGCTGTTCTTCGCCGTCGTCTCGACGATGTCCGCGATCAGTTTTCGCCGGGCACGTAGCCGCTTGGCGAGTTCGGGCCGGCGCTTTTCGGCGCGCGCCACGAACAGGATCATCTCCATATGCAGCAGGGGCGAGCGGCCGAGCGGATCCTGCTTGCTGCGGTCCATGTTCCGGAGTGCGTTGATGAAATCCGGAAGGGTTTTATGCTCAGCCAGCAGCTCGTGCATGCGTCGTATGGATTGTTCGACGTGCTCCTCCATCATCGCGATGACCAGCTCGTCCTTGCTCTTGAAGTTCGAGTAGAACGCCCCGCGCGTAAAACCTGCCGCGGCCGCGATATCCTCGATGCTGGCGCCGCCGATGCCCTGTTCCTCGCAGACGCGGGCAGCCGCCTCGAACAGCTTTTCGCGGGTATCATCCCGTGTGGGTCGGGTTCGGACTCTTGACATCCTGGCAATTTAGGGCAGAATGCAACTCGATACAAGAGTGTATCGAGTTGCAGTTTTCCGAATGACGTCGCCGATACCGGCAAGATACACCGCGGTAACTCATTGAGGTCACCATGAACGAGCATGTTCAGACTGGGAATGGCGCGCCGCTGTTCAATCCGCTGTCGCCCGAGTTCATCAAAAATCCCTACCCGCATTACGAGCGGTTACGGACCACCGATCCAGTGCATCTGACGCCGCTCGGCTCGTTCGTCGCCAGCCGACATGCCGAGGCCAGCCTCGTGCTGCGCGACAAGCGCTTCGGCAAGGACTATGTCGAGCGCACGATCCGGCGCTACGGCCCGAAAATCATGGAAGAGCCGGTGTTCCGCAGCATGAGCCACTGGATGCTGCAGCAGGATCCGCCCGACCACACCCGCCTGCGCGGGCTGGTGGTGAAGGCGTTCACGGCACGCCGGGTCGAGGACATGCGCCCGCGCATCCAGCACATTGTCGACGAAACGCTCGATCGCATCATCCCGCAGGGCAAGATGGATCTGATCGAGGATTATGCGTTCCGCCTGCCGGTTACCATCATCTGCGACATGCTCGGAATTCCCGAGGAGCATCGCGAGGTGTTCTATTCAAGCTCGCGCGACGGCGGGCGGTTGCTCGATCCAGTGCCATTGACACCGGATGAGATCAAGCAGGGCAACGCCGGCAACGCCATGGCGGCGATGTATTTCCAGCAACTGTTCGAGTTGCGGCGCAAGACCCCTGGCGACGACCTGATCACGCAACTGGTGCAAGCCGAAGAAGACGGCAGCAAGCTTTCCAACGAGGAGCTGACCGCCAACATCATCCTGCTGTTCGGTGCCGGCCACGAGACCACGGTCAACCTGATCGGCAACGGCCTGCTGGCGCTGTACCGCAATCCCGACCAGCTCGCGCTGCTGAAGGCCAGGCCTGAGCTCATCACCAACGCCATCGAGGAATTCCTGCGTTACGATTCCTCGGTGCAACTGACCGGCCGGGTGGCGCTGGAAGACATCGAGGATCTCGGCGGCAAGCGGATCCCCAAGGGCGAAAGCGTGCTGTGTCTGCTGGGCTCGGCCAACCACGATCCCGCGGTTTATCCTGATCACCCGGAGCGTCTCGATATCACCCGGCCGAACGTCAGGCCGCTGTCCTTTGGCGGCGGCATTCACTTCTGCCTCGGCGCCCAGCTGGCGCGGATCGAGGCCGAGATCGCGATTGCGACCCTGCTGCGCCGCCTGCCGGACCTGCGGCTCGATGACGCGGTCAATCCGGAGTGGCGTCCGACCTTCGTGCTGCGCGGCCTGAAGCGTCTGCCCGCGAGCTGGTAAGTCCGGCTCGCCCTGGAAACGAGTCCTGGTTCTGTATTTCAGAACCGGGGCTCTCGCGATGTTGCTGTGACTTCGCCATACTTGTCTCTATATATTGACTTGCTCCGGCGCCGGTTCGGCTTCGCGCGGCCATGTGCCGGGGCCGTTCAAGGGGAGACACCGTGCAGACGACGCTGCTCGGCCTGGCAATTGCCTTCATTCTCGCGCTGATAGCCGCGCTGGTCGGGCCGTATTTCATCGACTGGAGCCAGTTCAGGCCGCAGTTCGAGGCCGAGGCGACGCGAATTATCGGCGCCCAGGTTCGCGTCGGCGGCAAGCTTGACGCCCGGCTGCTGCCGGCGCCGTCGCTGCAGCTGCGCTCGGTGGTGGTCGGTGGCGCCAACGACCTCGGCAAGGTGCGCGCCGACACGCTCGACGTCGAATTCAGCCTGGGTTCGCTGATGCGCGGCGAATGGCGCGCCACCGAACTGACCATCAACGGCATGTCGCTCGATCTCGGTCTCGATCCGAAGGGGCGGGTCGACTGGCCGGCCTCGACCGGCACCTTCAATCTCGGTTCGCTGGCAATCGATCGCCTGAATCTCACCGGCCGGATCGCGCTGCACGATGCGGCCAGCCGCAGCACACTCGAACTGAACGGCATCGCCTTCAGCGGCGACGTGCGCTCGCTCGCCGCCGGCGCGCTTCGCGGCGACGGCAACTTCATGCTCGGGGGTACGCGCTATCCGTTTCGGGTTTCCTCAGGATTAGGACCCGACGGCAACGGCACACGCCTTCACCTCAATATCGATCCGGGCCAGCGCGCGTTCGCGGCCGATCTCGACGGTGTCCTGAATTTCGACGCCCGCGCGCCGCGTTTCGACGGCGCGGTGACGCTGGCGACGCCGGTCGGCCAAAAAGGTGGAGGTAACGAACCGCCGTGGCGGATCACGGCGAAGATCAAGACCGACTACGCGGCGGCCCGGCTTGAACAGATCGAACTTACCTTGGGAGGCGACGAGCGCGCGTTGAAGCTCGCCGGCACCGGCGACATTCGCTTCGGCGCCTCGCCGCAGTTGCATGCGGTGCTGTCGGCGCGACAGCTCGATGCCGACAGGTTCGTCAGCAAGGACAATTCCACTGAGCCGGTCCGCGCATGGCCGGCGCTGCGGACGCTGATCGCTTCTATTCCGCCGGCGCCGATCCCGGCGCAAGTCGAACTCTCCACCGAGCAGGTGATGCTGGGCGGCCGTCCGCTGCAGGACATCGCGGCCGAACTGCATGGCAATGCCAGCACCTGGAGCGTCCATAAACTGGAGTTTCGCGCCCCTGGCACGACGCGGGTCTCACTCAGCGAAGCCAGCGCCAAGAGCGCCGCGCCCGGTCAATTCAAGGCCGCGCTCAGCATCGACTCCACCGATCCCGATGCATTGATGACCTGGTTGCAAGGCCGCGGCGACGCCGCCTATCGCAGCCAAAAGCCGCTGCGGCTGCGCAGCGACGTCACCATCGGAGCGGACGGATTCACCTTCGACGCCTTGAAGGCTGATATCGACGGCGGCGCCGTCGAAGGGCGGATTGCGGTGTCGCACCGCCAGGCCAACAGCGGCTCCAAGGTCGATGCGCAATTGAAGGCGGAACGGCTGGATATCGATGCGGCCACGGCGTTCGTCCGCTCGCTGGCGGGACCGCAGGGCGATTGGCCGGACGAAGGCGCGCTCGCGCTCGATATCGGGACCGCCATTTCGGCCGGTCAGGAATTGCGTCCGCTGCTTGCCAAGCTCGGCTACGGGCCGAAATCGTTCTCGCTCGAGCAGCTGAAGGTCGGCCGGCCCGACAGCGTGATGCTGGAAGGCGCTGCTAATTTCGACCGCGTCAACGCGATCGGAAAGCTGAAAATCGATTCCAGCGCCGCCTCGCTCGGTCAGCTCACAACCCTGATCGCGCCGTTTGCACCGGCGCTGGTCGCCCGGTTCAACGCGATGGGCTCCGCTCCCGGGCCTGCGCGCCTGAAGCTCGCGCTTGATCTCGACAAGAACACGACACAGGCTGATCGCGCCAATGCGCGTGCCGTTGTCGATGTCGACGCGCCGCTGCTCAAGGGCATCACCACCATCACCGCAAAGCCGCCCGTCGCGGCGATCCACGGCATCGATCTCGCAGCACTTAGCCGCAGCGAGCTCGGGATCGAGTCAAATTTGTCGTCGACGCAGGGCCACGCCCTGCTGGCGCTGCTCGGCATCGATCGCGTCATTACGGCGGGCGAGGGGCCGGCACAGTTCGAAGGCTCGGCCGCGGGTGCATGGGGCGCACCGTTGCGGCTGAAGGCCAAGATCTCAGGCGTGGGACTGGATGCCGAAGCGGATGGTTCCGCGGAGCCGTGGGCGCAGGACGCCAAGGCCAGTCTCAATCTCAGAGTTCGCAGCGCCGATCTCGGACCGCTGCTTGACCTCAAGCCATCAGACCCGCTGGCGCAGAACATCGCTCTCACCTCGCGCGTCTCGCTCGCGGGCAACAGGCTGACCTTTGACGATCTCGACAGCACCATCGCCGGTTCGCGGTTGCGCGGGCGCGTCGCGGTCGCACTTGGCGATGAGAAGAGTATCGAAGGTGAAATCGGTCTCGATCAACTGGCGCTGGCGCCGGCTTTCGCGCTGGCGATCGGTGCGGCCGGGCATGATGCGGCCGAGCCGCTCAGTGCCGGCCTGGTGAAGGGCTGGCGCGGCAAGATCGCGTTCCAGGCCTTGCGCGGTCTGCTGCCGGGCGGCAGCGAGTTGCAGCCGATCAGCGGTGTGGTCAAGAGCGACGGCCAGTCGCTGACGTTCGATACCATCAAGGGCAAGATCGGCGGTGGCGAAGCCAGCGCCAATATCGACACCAGGCAAAGCGCCGACGGCATTGCCATGAATGCGAGCGTCCAGCTCAACCGCGTCGACGGCGCGGCGCTGCGTTATCGCAATCTCGCGATGCCGGCCGGCCGCGCCTCGCTGCAGATGACGCTGGCCAGCCAGGGCCGCAGTGCCTCGGCGCTGTCGGGCGCGCTGACCGGCAGCGGAACGGTGACGCTGGAATCCGCGAAGATCGCCGGCCTCGATCCGCGCGCCTTCGACGCGGCGGTCCGCGCCAGCGACAGCGGGCAGGCAAAGGATGACGCCAGATTGAAGCAGATCGTCGAGCCGGCATTGGCGGCGGGAGTCTTGTCGATCGCATCGGCGCAGGTCCCGTTCAACATCAGGGATGGCCGCATCAGGGTCGGCGCCACCACGCTTGATGCCAACGGGGTGAGGGCAATCGTCTCCGGCGGCTACGATATTCCCGCCGACCAGGCCGATGTTCGCGCGGCCCTTGCGTTAACGACGACGGCCGGCCGCCCCGAGATTCAATTGTTTGCCGTCGGCACGCCTGACGCGCTCAGCCGAAGCGTCGATGTTGCCGCGTTGTCGTCGTGGCTCTCGGTGCGGGCGATCGATCACGAGACCAAACGGCTCGATGCCATCGAGCGCGGCGAACCGCCGCCGCCTGCGCCTGCGCCGCTGTTGCTGCCGCCGCAGGAGGATGCGCCATCGCCGGCACCGCAAGCGGTCCAGCCAAGCGAACCGCGGACGCAGGTGCCGTTGCCCGGCCGCGATCGGCGCAGGCTTCCGGCAAAGCCCAAGGTCGCCGCGCCGCGACCGCAAGCCGCGCCGCCCGCTGCCGCCGCGCCCGCGCCGGTGACAGGCCAGCAGCAAGTCGCGCCGCTGCCGCCACCGATCGAGGTGAGGCCGGCGCCGGGCCCCGCAAGGCCGAAACCAAGGCCGCCGCTGGCGCTGACGCCGCAAGTGGCCAATCCGCCGCCGCGGCCGGCATTCTAGATTCGACGTAACCGTGATGGACAGAATCAGCGCTGCCCGAACAGAGGCGGCCTGACAATGCGGACATGAGGCTGATTGCCGCTGATTTCGTCCGGTGCGGGCGCCGGTCGGTCTGCGTTTGCAACTAAAAATTGCTCATGACGAAATCAAAAGAAGCAGTTGCACTATCGACCTTGGAGTAACGACAGACGATTTCTCAGGAATTTGGCATACAGGTCGAAGGTGCGACATTATGCTGCACTGCAATAGTATCAATGTACCTTTTTTGTCTCAGATCACGAATATTTCATTAAGTGGGTGTCCAACCCTTCACATTGGTATTTGGTATACATTACGCTCCCTTCGCCCCGAGGTTGAATCGGGTTTGAAGCGTGGGGATACGCCATGAGAAATAAGCTCCTTTCGAGCACGGCTTGCGCCGCGCTATGCCTGCTTTCGTTCAGTGGTACTGCCCGATCTGCAACACTCGAGGATGTGATGCGGCGGCTCGACAAACTCGAGAAGGAAAACGCTCAACTCCGCGAGAAAGTGTACGGTGCGCCGAAACTGGATGCATCCGGCAAGCCGGTAGCGAAGAGCAATCCTGTTGTTCATGCTGCCGTGGCGACCTCGCCGGCCCCTGCGCCAGCGACGCGGACCATCGGCGGCATCCCCGTCAAGGCGGGTCCTCTGGGACCATTGCTCGATAACACCACCGTCACGCTTTACGGATCGGTCGATGTGTCCGGGGATATCTTCAATCCATCGGTCTATGATCAGGGCACAAAACTCGGAATCTCGAGCAATACTTCCAGTTTCGGCATTCGCGTACGGCACAACCTGGCCCCCTATGGCTGGGAAGGCATGTCGGTCGTGGCGCAATTGGAATCACAAGTCGACATAGCTTCGGCCCCAACCGAGCGCGCAGCATTCGGGACGCGCGACAGCTTCCTCGGTGTGGAGGGAGCATGGGGCGCCATCAAGGCTGGCAAGACCGATACGCCTTACAAGAAAGCCACCGCCTCGATGGACCCGTTCTCCCGTACCCTCGGCGATTATAACTCCATCATGGGAAACACCGGCGGCGACAACAGGGCCGAGTTCGATTGGCGAATGAATCACGCGGTCTGGTACGAGTCGCCGATCTGGAACGGTTTCCAGCTCAGCGCGCTGGCCTCACCGGGGCAGAACTACGCCAAGGACAACAGCGATTATTCGTACGGTGACCTTTTCCAGTGTAATGGCGCATCGACGCGAGGAAGCGGCAGCAACTTCCCTGGCACCGGCGGCGCCGTGGCCGGCAACCTCGGCGGCAACGGCTGCACCGATGGTTCCTTCGGCAATGCCTATAGCGCTTCTTTGACCTACAAGAATGGTCCATGGATGGCGATCGCCGCCTACGAACTCCATGAGCAGGTCAACCGCCGTGGCGATGACGGTACTCAACCGCAATTGTTTGCGCCGGTCTTTTTGGCCGACGGATCTCAAGTTCTCACGGGCGTTCATAACGAGTGGGCCGCAAAACTCGGCGGTGGTGTTCACTTCAATGATGGCCTCGGCGATCTCCAGCTAAGCGCCTACTACGAGTGGATACGGCGCGAGGTCACTGCGATTGAGCAGCCTTTCAATGAGCGGTCACGCGATGGCGTGTTCGCCAGCGCCACGCAACGCATCGGTCAATGGGCTCTCAGCGCTTCCTATGCGCATGCCTTTAGAACCCCTGGCAATCCCGCGATGTTGAGCGTCAATGATCCGGTGCTTGCGCCGGCGGCAACCTTGCAAGGAAATCAGTTCGACGATTCGGCCAGCCAGTACGCATTGGGCGCGCGTTACTACTTCAACGACTGGGCCAGCTGGTACATCGTCGGTTCCGAGCTCAGACAAGGTCCCGGCGCGCACTACTGCCTCGGCGCCAGCGGCCATGGCTATCAGGTTTGCAGCCGCGACGCGGGCAACAATACGATCGGCGGCGCTACCATCAGAGCCGCGACCACGGGTATGACGTTCAACTTCTAGGACGTCGAACAATGTTGACGAAGGGGAACTCGGCAACGAGTGCCCCTTTGTCGTTTTGGAACGATCGACGGCTGCGGGAAAAATTGATTTTACCGGCACCCCGTCCAGGCAGAAGATCGCTGGCTTGTAGGGTGTGAGACGGATCAAACAAATGGATATGCAGCCGCCGCCAGCCTTTGTGCAACTTGTGCAGTCCGAGGAGCCGCCCGACGCGCCAGTCGAGCCGACACCGGTCAAGGTCGACGTGAGGAAATACATTCCTGATTCAGCGATCGCGGTAACCATGATCGTAACGTTGACGCCGCCGACGGGGCAGGCTGTCGTCTATGCACCCGGCCACGAGGATGACGGGACCTTGTTCAAGGGACCGCGCGCGATCGACGAGGTCAAGCTCTCCGGTCCCTTCATCTACGTGAAGCTTTATGGCGCAACGAGCTTCGATATCCAGTACACTAACTATCGCCAGCCCTATTGAATATTGCGGGTTTGTGCTCGAGAACGAACGCCGTGGCGCATCCGACACCGGAACAGCTGTTGAACGATGCCCTGGCGGCGCAACGCAGGGGCGCGGTCGGAGACGCGAAGCGACTTTATGCTTCGGTCCTGAACATCGATCCAGCCAACGCCTCGGCCTGCGGCAATCTTGCGATCATCGCCGCGCAGGAGGGCAATCTTCCGGGCGCGGAGCAGTTTCTTCGACGCGGAATCGCGCTTCGTCCCGGCGATGCCTTGAGTTTCAACAATCTCGGGCTGGTACTGCTGCAACAAGGAAAGCTGTCGCAAGCGATCGAGGCGCATCGCCGTGCCGTTGAATTGAGGCCGACTTACGCCGAAGCCCACTTCGCCCTGGGCAATGCGCTCAAGCAACAGGGCAATGATGAGCAGGCCATCGCTTCGTATCAGTCCGCCATCGGGTTGAAGGGCAGTTACCCTGAAGCCTGCAACAATGCCGGCGTTGTTTTTCAAAAGCTGGGCCGGCTCGATGAAGCCATCTCCGCCTACAATAACGCCTTGGCATCGCGACCGGGCTACGCGGAGGCCCGCTTCAACCTTGGCGTCGTCCTGCATGAGAAGCGGGATCTTGAGGCGGCCGTGGCCGCTTACCGCGACGTTATCGAATTCCGATCCGACATTCCGATCGTGCACAACAATCTGGGAACTGTCCTGCAGGACCAGGGGTGCCTCGATGAAGCGATTGCGGCTTTCGACACGGCGATTGCGCTGAACCCTGGTTTCGCCGAGGCACATTGCAACCGCGGTATCGTGTTGCAGCGGCAAGGTCGGCTCGAGGAGGCGCTGGCTGCGTATGGCAGCGCGATCAAGCTGCGGGCCGATTATGCCGACGCCCTCAACGGAGCCGGTATCGTGCTTGGCGAACTTGGGCGCTCCGATGAGGCCCTCGCGGTCTATCGTCGGCTGCTCGAAACGTCGCCTGATCACGTTGACGCGCTCAGCAATAGCGCGGCGACGCTCCTGGCGAAGGGACGTCCCAGCGAGGCCCTGGCAGCACTTCAGCAGGTCCTGGCGCTCAAGCCCGATTTCCCGGAAGCCCTTTATAATTTGGGGAATGCCTGGCGGGAGCTGGGCAATCCCGAGGAAGCGATCTCGGCCTATCAGGAGGCGTTGCGCCTTCGTCCCGACTATGCTGATGCCTTCAGTCAGCTCGCTTATCATCGCTGGCGCGCCTGTGACTGGAACGACTACCAAGCTTCGCAGGACAAGCTGCTCGATATGGTGCGCAAAGGGGTGCGCGTTCCACCGTTTTACCTGCTCTCGACCCGGGCTTCACCGGTGGATCAACTGATCTGCGCGGAGCAATGGATCAAACCGGTTGTTCCGCCATCGCAGCATCGTTTGCCTCGCTACGCGGCGGCAGACGAGGCGCGCATTCGGGTCGGGTACCTGTCCGGTGATTTTCACCAGCACGCCACCTCTCACCTGATGGCTGGGCTGTTCGAACGTCACGATCGCGCGCGTTTTGAAGTGACAGCCTATTCATACGGCCCGAACGACAACAGCGCGATGCGTACACGGCTCGATCGAGCGTTCGATCGCTTCGTCGATATCCGCGAGATGTCCCACCTTGAGGCCGCGGCGCGCATCCATGCGGACAAAATCGGAATCCTGGTGGATCTGAAGGGATATACCCACAATGCGCGGCCGCAGGTTTCCGCCTGCCGTCCGGCGCCGGTTCAGGTGAGCTATCTCGGATATCCCGCCACCATGGGTGCGGATTTCATCGACTACATCATCGTCGACAAATTCGTCGTACCGGAGAGCCAGCAGCCGTTCTTTTCGGAACGGCTGGTCCATCTGCCAAATTGCTATCAGGTGAATGACAGCAGACGCGAAATCGCGACGACGGCACCTTCTCGCGAAGCCTGCGGTTTGCCGGCGGATGGCTTCGTGTTTTGCTGCTTCAACAACAGCTACAAGATATCGCCGGCACTCTTCGATATCTGGATGCGTCTGCTCGAGGCGGTCCCCCGCAGCGTTCTCTGGCTGCTGGGGTCAAACCATCTCGTCGAACGCAATCTGCGCCTTGAGGCCGCCAAACGCGGTGTCGATTCGAATCGACTGGTGTTCGCGCCGATTGTCGGGCCGGCCGACCATCTGGCGCGTCATTGCCATGCCGATCTATTTCTGGATACGTTGCCGTGCAATGCGCACACGACGGCGAGCGATGCGCTGTGGGCGGGAGTTCCGGTTCTGACCTGTGCCGGCGATAGTTTCGCGGGCCGCGTCGCCGGCAGCCTGCTGGCGGCGATCGGCTTGCCGGATTTGGTGACAGTCTCGACCGAAGACTACGAGAAAACGGCAGTTGCGCTGGCCGGGGATTCGCAGCGGCTCGCAAAGCTTCGTGCGGCGCTGCGACAAAATCGCGATGCATCATCATTGTTCGACCTGCCAGCATTTACCCGCAACATCGAAACGGCCTACGTTCGCATGTGGGAGCTCTGGCGCGCCGGCCGGAAACCTGCCGGCTTCGCGGTCGAGACATGAGGACCGTCGGCGGCAATGCGTTGCGCGGGTCAAGATCGAGTGACTCCGGTTTGAAGCCGGGCTGCCGTGGTATAGGCTTACGCAAGTTTCCGGAACCGACAGTACCAATGAAGGGACGAGCGTCATGTGGATGCGAACGACCGTCACGCTGACGACTGTGATAGTGTTTGGGTGCGCTTCGACCGGAATGGCTGACGCTCACCGGTCTCGCCATCATCACCGCGCCCATGCCGTGCCATACGTGGCTCAGCCCGCTGAACCGGCGCCGTATTATGGTGGTCGGCTGGTGCTGCACCCGGCATCGAATATTGCGTGCATGACGCCGTTCCAGTCGACGCGGGCGCTGCCCTGCGATCAGCCGGTCTGGGTATATGGCAGTCCCTGCGAAGTCGATCTGGGTCTGGGAAGATACCGGCCCTGCGATTGAGACTTGCCGATCATCTTCTCCCGCGAGCGTTGCGGGAGCGGTTGGACCTGAAGAACCTGCGCATCAAGATACTTCATGGACGTCAATAGCTCATCTGCCGAGAGGCTTGCCGCCGCGATGGGCCATCATCGTGCGGGCAATTTGATCGAAGCCGAACGCTTGTACCGGCTGCTCTGCGATGCTGAACCCCGCAATGCGCGAGCCTTGCATTTGCTTGGTCTCGTGACCCATCAGATGGGGCGGAAGGGTGCGGCCGCGCTGGTCGGCGGCGCGGTTGCCCTCGATCCGGCCTTTGCCGAAGCACATAATGACCACGGAGTCATTTTGGCGGCTGAGGGCAACCTGATCGAGGCTCCGGCCTGCTTCGAGCGTGCGCTCATGCTCAAGCCGAATTTCCATGACGCGCGCAACAACCTTGGGCGCGCCTTGCAAAGACTTGGCAGATCCGACGAGGCGGTGATCCAGTTCGAGCAGGCGCTAGACGGTTCTCCGAACCCCGCTCTCGCACATTTCAATCTGGCCATGGCCTTCAAGCAGCAGGGCGCGATGGCGCAAACTGTCGTGCATTTGCACAAGGCGGCAGTGCTGCAACCAGATTTCTTCGAGGCCCATATCAACCTCGCCATCCTGTTCCAGGAATCCGGCCGACTGGCTGAAGCGCTGGCTGCCGCCGAATCCGCCGTGGCGCTCAGGCCGAACTCGGCCGGAGCGCGCAACAACCTCGGCAACGTCTTGCGCGCCGTCGGTCGCCTTGATGACGCGGTCGTGCAGTATGACACCGCCCTCGGGGCTGCGCCCGATTTCGTGATGGCCCACTACAATCGCGGCATGGCGCTTCGCGGTCAGAGCAAGATTGAGCAGGCGAGGGAGAGTTTCGCGCGGGCGCTCATGCTCCAGCCCGATTTTCTCGAAGCTGAGTTCGCGATGTGCATCGCGGAACTGCCGATTGTCTATGAGGATGCCGCAGCGATCGTCGACCGGCGTCGCGTCTATCGTGAGAGGCTGGCGAAGCTGGTTGCAGATGTCGAAAAAGCCGGTGCGCCGGAAGTGCTGGCCAGCGCCGTGGGATCGCATCAACCTTTCTATCTTCCCTACCAGGGCATGGATGACCGGGACTTGCAGAAATCCTATGGCGCCCTGGTGGGCAGGATCATGGGGTCACACTATCCGGTGCCGCCGCTGCCGCCCGGCCCGGCGCCGGGCGAGCCGATCAGGCTTGGCATTGTCAGCGGCTTCTTTCGCCAGCATTCCAACTGGAAAATTCCTATCAAGGGATGGCTCGAACAGCTCGACCGCAAGCGATTCCGTGTCTTTGGATACTATACCGCCGCTGACCGGGATACCGAGACCGAGGTTGCCGAACGGTTGTGCGATCGATTTGTTCAGGGCCCGTTATCTCCCGAAGCCTGGCGGCGGACGATTCTGGCGGATGCACCTCACATTCTGCTTTATCCGGAAATCGGCATGGACATAACAACCGCCCAGTTGGCGGCGCGGCGGCTTGCCAGTGTCCAGTGCTGTTCGTGGGGACACCCGGTCACCAGCGGATTTCCGACAATGGACTACTTTATCAGCAGCGACTTGATGGAGCCTCCTGACGGTGAATCGCACTATTCCGAAAAGCTGATACGGCTCCCCAACCTGTCGATCTATTACGAGCCGATTGAAAGCCGGCCCGCGCAACTCGACCGGTCCACACTTGGTTTGCGGCCGGATGCGATCGTGTATTGGTGCTGCCAGTCGCTGCCGAAATACCTCCCGCAGTTCGATCAGGTGTTCGCGCGCATTGCGCGCGAGGTCGGCAACTGCCAATTCACCTTCATCGAATTTGCCGGCAATCAGCAGGTTAACGAGACCTTCAGGAGACGCCTTGATCGCGCTTTCGCGGACCAGGGATTGCAGGCCTCCAATCATTGTGTCGTTCTGCCTCGCCTCGAACCCGATAAATTCGTTTCAGCGATCGGACAATGCGATATCGTGCTTGATAGCATTGGCTGGTCCGGTTGTAATTCGACGCTGGAGAGCCTTGCTCATAATCTTCCCATCGTCACACTTGCCGGCAATTTGATGCGGGGAAGGCACACGGCCGCTATTCTCGAGATGATGGGAATTCGAGAAACAACGGCACAGACCATTGACGAATACGTAGCAATCGCCGTCAACCTCGGTCGCAATGCGCAGGAGCGGGCTGCGGTGGCGGTAAGGATCAAGGCAAACAAGCATCGAGTCTATCGCGATCAGGCCAGCATCGCGGCCCTTCAGGATTTCATGACCCTCGCGTTGAGCCGCGCCTAAGGCCAATCATCCTTGCGTGGCTGCTGGTGCCACTGGCGTATGATCAGGGGTACCGGATTTTCCGACGAGGTCATCCTTGAAGCGCGATCTCCCGCTCGATGCCGATCACCTGCAGAAAGGCCTGGTCGTGGCTTACCACGATCAGCGCACCGTCAAATCCCAGCAGCGCCTTTTCCAGTTCCTCGATCGAGGCGAGATCGAGATGATTGGTTGGCTCGTCCAGCAGCAATAGCAGCGGCGGCTCCGGCCGCGCGAACACGCAGGCCATGCCCGCGCGCAGCCGCTCGCCGCCACTGAGCGTACCCGCGATCTGCAGCGCTGCGCGGTTGCGGAAGGCAAACCGCGCCAGCGCGGCGTGGGCCTCATTGGCCGTCAGCTCCGGGTTGAGCCGGCGAAGATTGTCGAGAATGCTCGTTGCGGGATCGAGCAGGCCGACATGCTGGTCGAGCACGGCGACGCGCGTGGTCAGGCGGTCGATCTCTCCGCTCCAAGGCGTGAGCTCTCCCGTTATCAGGCGGAACAGGGTTGTCTTGCCGGAACCGTTGGCGCCGCGAATTGCGATGCGCTCGGGACCGCGCACCTCCAGGGATAGCGGACCGAACAATTGGCGCTCCCCAAACCTCATCGCCACCTCCTTGAAGGCGATCAGCGCGCGGCCGCGCGGCAGATGTGTCGGGGGAAGCTCGATCGCAAGCGGCGTCAGGATTTCGACTTGCGCACGGGCCGCCTCGAGCGCTTCGGTGCGATCGCCGATCAGGCGTTCGGCCAGTCGGCTTTCGCGCGCGCCGCTTTCTTCCGCCTGCTGCTTGCTGGCATCCAGCAGGATTTTGCTGTGGCTGCCCGAGGCGCGGTAGGCGCGGCCGGCCTTGTCGCGGCGTGCTTTCTTCTCCTGCGCCTTCTGCAAGGCGCGTTCGGTATGGCGCAACGCGTCCGATGCGCGGTCGAGGTTCGCTTCGGCGCGGGCGCGGGCGGCATCGCGCGCCTGCGCAAAGCCGGACCACGCCCCGCCGAATACGTTGACGCCGATCGGTGTCAACTCGACGATACGGTCGACGCGTTCCAGCAACGCGCGGTCGTGGCTGGCGACGAGAACGCCGCCTTGCCAGCGGTCGAGCAGTTGGGCCACGGCCTGTCTTCCATCGGTGTCGAGATTGTTGGTGGGCTCATCGAGCAGCAGCAGATCCGGCGCCTCGATCACGAGGCGTGCCAGCGCGACCCGCGTGCGTTCGCCGCCGCTCAATGAGGCGATCGGGCGGTCCAGCGGCATCGAGGCCAGGCCGGTTTCGACCAAGGCTGTCTGCAGCCGCTCTTCCAGAGTCCAGTCGGCCCCCGCGGCGTCGTCGAGCGAACCTTCGCCGCGCTCGAGCCGCTGCAGACGCGTAAGCTCGGCTTCGACGCCGAGCGCCTGGGCCACGGTGAGGCGGTCATCGGCCAATTGGGCAAGCATGCCGATCGTGCCGATGCGGCGCAGCGATCCGCTTGCAGGTTCGATATCGCGCGCGATCAGGCGCAACAGCGCGGATTTGCCGCCGCCGTTGCGGCCGACCAGGCCGGTTCGCTCGCGCGCAAACGCAAGCGTCAGACCATCGAACAGCGGACGGCCGTCAGGGGTGACGAGGGAAATCGAATCCAGAACGAGAAATGCAGACATGGAGAGCTTCCGAAATGGACACGTGTCGCGGAGCGGTGAGCTTTGCGATGTCCATTTCTCTCTCCATGGGAGCTGTCGTGACGGATTCAGCCGGCATTGCCTCGGCAATAGCGGCTATCACGATCATTAAATACGCGTCGGCGCGGTACGTCTAGGCTTGCGGCCGGACGTCCGGCGCCGCAGCGGCGGCGGTGGGTATTGCGCGCGTCCGGAAATAATCGAGCACGAACAGCCGGATCGCCGACGACAAATTGCCCTGTTGGCGGTTGCCGTCGATCTCGCCGACCAGTTCGGACAGCGTCATGTTTCGCAAGCCCGAGATTTCCTTCATGCCGTTCCAGAAGGCTTCCTCGAGGCTGACGCTGGTCTTGTGACCGGCGACGACGATCGAACGTTTGACAACGGGCGACTTCATGATGCGTCTCCGTCATCGAGGTTTTCTTGGAGATTGTCTTGGAGATTGTTTTGGAGCTTGTGTTGTTCCAGCAGATGACTGGCGCGATCCTTTGCCTGCTCATCGACCGCGCGTTCGGATTTGGTGCGGCCAAAGCGCGCACGATTGGCGTCGGCCTGTTTCGCCGACTGCTCCCGATCGTTGCGCTTCTTGAATCGCTTCAGGTTGACGATGTCCCCCATGCCCACCTCCATCATTCAGCGGCTCGAGGGTGTGGCGCTTGATTTCGCAAGCAGGAATTTCGCAAGTAGAAGCGGTCGCGCGGCGCGCAAGAAAATCCGATGGTCATCCAGAATCCCCGTGTCGAACTCTTTGATAGCATCAAAAAATGAATTTCGCTCTGCGAAAACGGCATAATGAATGCTGGTACCATGCGCCAGCGCGACGGCGATAGATGATCCACCTCATTCTTTAGGCGTTATGATCTATAATTATATCACTCACCCGTAGTTTCCCGGGGGCGGTGCGACAGTCAGCCCGGGTGTGTCATTTTGTCCGGCTGCACCAGCCGATCGAATTCGTCAGCAGCAACAAACCCTAGGCGCACAGCCTCTTCTTTCAATGTGGTTCCGCGCGCATGCGCCGATTTGGCGACCTTGGCCGCGTTATCGTAACCGATTTTCGGCGCGAGCGCCGTCACCAGCATCAGGGAACGCTGCATCAAGTCGTGGATGCGCTTTTCGTCGGCGCGTATGCCCACAACGCAATGCTCGGTAAAGGAGCGAACCACGTCCGACAGCAACTGAATGGAATTCATCATACAATATGCCAGTACGGGCTTGTAGACGTTCAGCTCGAAATGCCCCTGGCTGCCGGCCACCGTAACGGCGGTCTGGTTGCCGAACACCTGGCAGCAGACCATGGTCATCGCTTCGCACTGGGTCGGGTTGACCTTGCCGGGCATGATCGACGAGCCCGGTTCGTTTTCGGGCAGAATCAACTCGCCGAGGCCGGAGCGCGGCCCCGATCCCAGGAAGCGAATGTCGTTGGCGATCTTGAACAGGCCGGTTGCCATCGAATTGATCACGCCATGCACCGACACGTAAGCGTCGTTGGAGGCCAGCGCCTCGAACTTGTTCGGCGCGCTGGTGAACGGCAGTTTGGTAATTTTGGCGACGTGCCGCGCAAACGACTTGGCGAATTTCGGTTTCGAGTTGAGGCCGGTGCCGACGGCGGTGCCGCCCTGCGCCAGCGGGTAAAGATCCTTCACCGCGACCCGCAACCGCGCGATGCCGCTCTCGACCTGCGCGGCGTAACCGGAGAATTCCTGCCCGAGCGTCAGCGGCGTCGCATCCTGGGTGTGGGTGCGGCCGATTTTCACGATCTTCGCGAACGCCTTCTCCTTCCTGCGCAGCTCACGAAGCAGCTCGCTGAGCGCCGGGATCAGGTCGGCGACGATGCGTCCGGCCGCGGCAATATGCATCGCGGTCGGAAATGAATCGTTCGAGGACTGGCTCATATTGACGTGATCGTTGGGATGAACCGGCTTCTTGGCGCCGAGTTCGCCACCGAGCATCTCGTTGGCGCGGTTGGCGATCACCTCGTTGAGGTTCATGTTGGTCTGGGTGCCGGAGCCGGTCTGCCAGACCACCAGCGGAAAATGGTCGTCGAGCTTGCCCTCGATCACCTCGCGCGCGGCGCGGGTGATGGCGCCGGTGCGGCGGATATCGAGCAGCCCGAGCTCACGGTTGGTTTGCGCGGCGGCAAGTTTGACGATGCCCAGCGCATGGACGATGCCGATCGGCATCCGGTCGTGGCCGATCCTGAAATTCTGCCGCGAGCGTTCGGTCTGCGCGCCCCAGTAGCGATCGGAGGCGACGTCGATCGGACCAAAACTGTCGGTCTCGCTGCGGGTGGATTTGTTTCCGGATGTTTCTGATCGAGCCATAAGCAATGTCCGTTACGCCTGAATTGGCAGAACGTTCACTCTACAGCGCCGATGAATGTCCCGCGCTTAGATTATTTCTTGCGGAAGCGATCCAGCCGCACCACCTCGGCGCCTTCGCTCGGCTTCGCCGGTTCGTCCGTGCTCTCGGCGGCAGGCGGGGAGGCGGCGACGGGCAAGGCTGACGGCACGGGAACGGCGGGGAGCTTGGCTCCCGGCGCCTCTGCGGCAACGTCGGCCTCTGACGGCTCGAACTGCAATCCGAACTGTACCGAAGGATCGAGAAAACTCTTGATCGCGGCGAACGGAACCACCAGCCGCTCCGGGATGCCGCCGAACGACAGGCCGACTTCGAACCGATCCTCGGTCACGACCAGGTCCCAGAACTGATGCTGCAGGATGATCGTCATCTCCTCCGGATATTGCGCGAGCAGCCGCGGCGACAGCTTCACGCCCTCGGCGGTGGAGACGAAGGTGATGAAGAAATGATGCTCACCCGGCAGGCCGTGTTCGGCGGCGTCGGTCAGCACGCGGCGCAGCACCCCGCGCAGCGCATCGCGCGCCAGCACGTCATAACGGATGTGATCGGTCGCCATGGAAGTCCTGTTACGTTGAAATGGCCGCGATGCCGGTCACCCGACTCGCCTTTTGACCCATGCTACCCCGGCCTGCGTCGCAGGTCAGCAGCCGTCATGGAACGAATTTGCAGCAGAAACCCCCGCCAGAGGGCAAATTGCGGGAAAAAATCAAAGTGGAGGCTTCTGTTGCCAGGTGCCTCCGAACCCCGCCTAGCGGAGCTTAACCCACCAGGACTTTAGACTTGGTCTTTCAAACTGCGTTACGCAGCCTGAGCAACCGGAGCATAGTTGTCGTTTGCAACTATTGCATAGCCCGATAACGGCGGAACCATACCGGGAAAAAACACGCCCTTTACGCCCTCGTCGATCCTGGTTCGCCCCCGCCGAAACCCGCTGAACATCATGCCCAACTGACGGATTTTGGTGGAGGCGCCGGGTACTGCCCCCGGGTCCGAATGGTTTATTGCGACGGCAATTTATTTCCATAGCCGGCGAACCGGCACCCCCAATATAGGGCGAAAACGGCGAGAAAAACAGGCCCCGGCCGCGCCGGAAATCCGCCCCCTCAATTTTGCGGGGCACGTTCCACATCACAGGAATTCGCCGAATTGCGTTGGCCTCCCGCGTGCGGGCGTTCTAGTTTTAGACATGCCTTCGGATTCTCCATCGGCCGCCGTCCCGGCGCCCGACATTCCAGCTTCCATCCCGCCAAACCAGCCCGGCCTGTTCGAGCTGTTCGTGGCGTTTGCCAAAATGTCGCTGGCGGGCTTCGGCGGCGTGCTGGTTTGGGCCCGGCGCGGCATCGTCGACAAGTACCGCTGGATGACGGCGGAGGAATTCAACGAAACCTTTGCGCTGTGCCATTTCCTGCCGGGCCCGAACATCGTCAATCTGTCGGTCGTATTCGGATCGCGGTTTCGCGGCATTGCAGGTGGCCTGGCGGCGTTTGCCGGACTGGTCGGCCCGCCGATGGTGATCGCGACCGTTCTGGCGGCCGTTTACGCCCGCTACGGCGAGATCGACGTACTACGGCGGATACTGGCTGGTGTCGCCTGCGCGGCGGTCGGACTTTTGCTGGCGGTCGTGTTCAAGATGATGATGCCGCTGATCAAGAAGCGAGATGCCGTCGGGCTTTTGACCATGGTCGCGGTGTTTATCGCGATCGGACTGTTCCGCCTGCCGCTGCAGGCGGTGCTGCTGGTCGGGATCCCGCTCAGCCTCGCCACTACTTATTACATGCGCCGCCGGGTGAACGGATGAATTCAGACGCCAACCCGATTTGGAAGCTCGTTTGGACTTTCGCTTTGATGTCGCTGTTTGCGGTTGGTGGCGCGAATTCGGCCGTTCCCGAAATGCACCGCATCGCGGTCGACGTGCACCATTGGATGACCGACAGGCAATTTGCCGACATCTTCGCCATTTCCCAGCTCTCGCCGGGTCCGAACGTGCTGATCGTGACGCTGATCGGCTATTCGGTGGCGGGTGTGGCCGGCGCGCTGACCGCGACGGTTGCGATGTGCGGTCCGACCGCCATCCTTGCCTATTATGTGAGCCGGCTGCTGGCGCGATCGAGCCATTCGCCCTGGCCTGCTATCATTCAGGCGGCGCTAGTTCCGCTTTCGATCGGGTTGATGGGCGCCAGCGGCCTGATTTTGGCGCTGACGTCGGATCGGAGTTGGGTCGCCGGCCTGATCACGGTGGCGGCCGCGGTGCTGGCTTTTGCCACACGCCTTAACCCGCTGTGGATGCTGGTGGCCGGAGGGGTTTTGGGTTTTGCTGGCGTTATCTGAGGAAAATCGCTAGGCAAGGCCGGGGTCTGCACTAAACACTATCCAAACAATATGGGCGGGAAAGCCCAGTCCGGGGAGAGAGATCGATGAGTGATACGCCGAGCCATGTGCCGGTCAAATTCAAGATGCCGAAATGGGTTCGCGGTCCGCAGGATTTTGTCGGCGGAGTTGCACTCATGGCGATCGCCGTCTTTGCCTTGTGGGCATCGAGCGATTTGCAGGGCATGCACGGGTTTTCGTTCGGCGCCGGAACCGTTCCTCGGATGTTCTCGGTGCTTTTGCTGGGGCTGGGCGCGGCCGTTACGGCGATGGGGCTTCTATATGAGGGCGAACACATCACGGTCTATGCGTGGCGCGGCCCGCTGTTCGTGTCGTTGGCCATTATTTCTTTCGCAGTCACGATCCGCCCGCTGGGTCTCGTCATCTCGGCCTTTGCCAGCTTCATCATTTCCGCGCTGGGAACGCCGGAGACCAAGTGGAAGGAAACCATCATCGTCGGCATCTGCCTGACGATCGGTTGCAGTCTGCTGTTCCCCTATGCGCTCGGGCTGCCGCTGCAGCTCTTCCCGCGTTTCCTGGTTCAGTGAGGGCGTAATGGCTGATCTCTTTTCCAACCTCGCCCTCGGCTTCGGCGTTGCCCTCACGCCGATCAATCTGCTGCTGTGCCTGATCGGCGCGCTGGTCGGCACGCTCGTTGGCGTGCTGCCGGGTATCGGCACCATCGCCACGGTCGCAATGCTGCTGCCGATCACCTTCGGCCTGCCGCCGGTCGGCGCCCTGATCATGCTCGCCGGCATTTACTACGGCGCGCAATATGGCGGCTCGACCACCTCGATCCTGGTCAATATTCCGGGTGAGGCGACGTCGGTCGTGACCACACTCGACGGCTTCCAGATGGCCAAGCAGGGCCGCGCCGGCCCGGCGCTGGCGATCGCCGCGATCGGCTCGTTCTTCGCCGGCTGCGTCGCGACCGTGCTGATCGCGGTGCTCGGTGCGCCCTTGACCAAGCTCGCGCTGGCCTTCGGTCCTGCCGAATATTTCTCGCTGATGGTGCTCGGCCTGATCTTTGCGGTGGTGCTGGCCAAGGGCTCGGTGCTGAAGGCGATCGCGATGATCGTGTTCGGGCTCTTGCTCTCGATGGTCGGCTCCGACATCGAAACCGGCGCCTCGCGCATGGCCTTCAACATCCCCGAACTCGCTGACGGTCTCGGCTTCGCCACGGTGGCGATGGGCGTGTTCGGTTTTGCGGAAATCATCCGCAACCTCGACGCCGGCGCCGAGATGGACCGCGATCTGGTCCAGCAGAAGATCACCGGTCTGATGCCGACGAAAAAGGACCTGATCGATTCCGCACCGGCCATCATCCGCGGCACCATCCTCGGATCGATCCTCGGCATTTTGCCCGGCGGCGGCGCGGTCATCGCCTCGTTCGCGGCCTATACGCTGGAGAAGAAGATCGCCAAGGATCCGTCGCGGTTCGGCCGTGGCGCGATCGAAGGCGTGGCGGCGCCGGAAAGCGCCAACAACGCCGCGGCGCAGACCTCGTTCATTCCGCTGCTGACACTCGGCATCCCGCCGAACGCGGTGATGGCGCTGATGGTCGGTGCGATGACCATTCACGGCATCGTGCCGGGTCCGCAGGTGATGCAGAAGCAGCCCGAACTGGTCTGGGGCATGATCGCCTCGATGTGGATCGGCAACCTGATGCTGATCATCATCAACCTGCCGCTGGTCGGCATCTGGGTGCGGTTGCTGCGGGTGCCGTACCGGCTGATGTTCCCCTCGATCGTGATCTTCTGTGCGATCGGCATCTACTCCATCAACAACGCGCCGGTCGACGTCGTCCTCGCCGGTGCGTTCGGCCTGCTCGGCTATTGGCTGATCAAGCATGATTTCGAGCCGGCGCCGCTGCTGCTCGGAATGGTGCTGGGTCCGCTGATGGAAGAAAACCTGCGCCGGGCGCTCTTGATCTCGCGCGGCGACTGGTCGGTATTCCTGACCCGTCCGCTGTCGGCGATTTTGATGGCGATCGCAGCCTTCCTGCTCGTGTTGGCGGTGCTGCCGTCGCTGCGCAAGAAACGCGACGAGGTGTTCGTGGAGTCCGAAAGCTGATCTTGAGCTGACTGCGCCGACCCTGCGTCGGTGCGCCGCATCCCGAAGTCGAATCGACTTCAGGCGTGCTGCTGTGAGATGAAAATGCCGGCCCTCGTGGCCGGCATTTTTTTACGGGCTTTCCTGGAGAGACAGCGATGAGTAGTTACGGGCGCTCGCTTGCGAGCGGTTGCGTTGCCATGCTTGCCGCGCTGTGCGCCGTTGCGGCGCAGGCTGAGGCGCAAGCCTATCCGACGCGCGGCATCACCATGATCGTGCCGTTCGCGGCCGGCGGGCCGACTGACGTCATCTCGCGCATCGTCACCGGCCACATGGCGCAGACACTCGGCCAGAGCATCATCATCGAGAACGTGGTCGGCGCCGGTGGCACCACCGCCACCACGCGCGCGGCGCGCGCCGCCAATGACGGCTACACGCTGATCACCGGGCACATGGGCACGCACGCGGCCGCGGTGCCGCTGTATCCGAGTCTGGCCTATCATCCCGAGAAGGATTTCGAGCCGGTCGGCCTGCTCGCGGGCACGCCGATCCTGATCCTGGCGCGCAAGGATTTTCCGCCAAAGGATCTGAAGGAATTCATCGCCCATGTGAAGGCCAACGAGGCCAAGCTGAACGCCGCGCATGCCGGCGTCGGCTCGGTGTCGCATGTTTCGTGTCAGCTCCTGAATTCGGTGCTCGACATCAGGCCGACCGGCGTTCCCTTCAACGGCACGGGTCCGGCGATGAATGCGCTGGTCGGCGGGCAGGTCGATTACATGTGCGACCAGATCGTCAACGCGGTGCCGCAGGTCAACGCCGGCACCATCAAGGCCTATGCGGTGGCGACGACGGAGCGCAATCCGTCGCTATCAGATGTTCCGACCACCGCGGAGGCGGGCCTTCCGGCATTCCAGGCCCAGGCGTGGAACGCGATCTTTGCGCCGAAGGGAACACCGGCGCCGGTTATCGCCAAACTCAACGAGGCGATCGGCAAGGCCCTCAATGAAGAGGCCGTCCGCAAGCGCCTGCTCGAACTCGGCAGCGTGATCCCGGCGCCAGCGGAACGCACCCCGGAGGCGCTGGCGGCATTGGTCAAATCCGAAATTGCGAAATGGACGCCGGTGCTCAAGCCAGCAAGTTAGTCAACGCGATCAAATGGATAGGTGAGGGGCGGGACCCGGGTTCCGCCCCTTGTTGTTTGTGGGCGGAGTGATCATTTTTCCGGGTATAATCGGTTTCAGCAGCCGAATCGGCGTGTCGGTCGGCTATCCCGGCCGCTAAATTCGCGATCCCGAAAAGCCCGAAACGTCAGCCATGAATCAGTATCACGATCTGCTCGAACGGATTCTCGCCGATGGCGCCGAGAAGCACGACCGCACCGGTACCGGTACGCTGTCGATCTTCGGCCATCAGATGCGCTTCAATCTGTCGGCGGGGTTTCCAATGCTGACCACCAAGCGATTGCCGCTGAAGGCGATCGTGCATGAGCTGCTGTGGTTCCTGGCCGGCGACACCAACATCAAATACCTCAGGGATAACGGCGTTTCGATCTGGGATGAATGGGCCGACGCCAATGGCGATCTCGGCCCGGTCTACGGTTCGCAATGGCGGTCCTGGCCGGCGCCGGACGGCCGCAGCATCGACCAGATTTCCAACGTCGTCGACATGATCAAACGCAATCCGGATTCGCGGCGGCTGATCGTGAGTGCGTGGAATCCGGCCGACGTCGACAAGATGGCGCTGCCGCCCTGTCACTGCCTGTTCCAGTTCTATGTCGCGAACGGCAAATTGTCGTGCCAGCTCTACCAGCGTTCGGCCGATGTGTTCCTCGGTGTGCCCTTCAACATCGCTTCCTACGCTTTGCTCACGATGATGGTGGCGCAGGTGACGGGCCTCAAGCCTGGTGATTTCGTGCACTCGCTCGGCGATGCGCATCTGTATTCGAACCACCTCGAGCAGGCGCGGCTGCAACTGACGCGTCCGACGCGCCAATTGCCGGTCATGAAGATCAATCCCGATGTGAAGGACATCTTCGCGTTCCGCTACGAAGACTTTGCGCTCGAAGGTTACGACCCGCATCCGCACATCAAGGCCCAGGTTGCTGTATGAGTCGCGGTGTGAGCGATTGAATGTCCCTTGTCATCCGCCGCGTGCGCCAGGGTGAAGCAGGACTTGTCCTGTCCTTTGTTCGCGAACTCGCCGAATATGAAAAGCTGCTCCACGAAGTGGAGGCGACCGAAGCCGACCTCGACGCGGCGCTGTTCGGTGCTAATCCCCGGCTGTTTTGCGAAATCGCCGTGTGGAACGGCGAGCCTGCCGGGTTCGCGGTCTGGTTCATCAATTTCTCGACCTTTAGCGGCCGCTCCGGCATCTATCTGGAAGACCTGTTCGTTCGCCCGCCGTTGCGCGGCAAGGGCATCGGCAAGGCACTGCTGGCGCATCTCGCCGGCGAGTGCGTGGCAAAGGGCTGGTCGCGCCTGCAATGGTCCGTACTGGACTGGAACGCGCCATCGATCGAATTCTACAAATCGCTCGGCGCCGAATTGATGGACGAGTGGACGGTTTGCCGGGTCGGCGGTCCGGCGTTGACGGCACTTGCGCAAGGGGCACGCTGATGGAAATCGTCATGGTCGTAGCCGTCGCCGAAAACGGCGTGATCGGCGCCAATGGCGCGATGCCTTGGCGGTTGAAATCCGACTTGCAGCGTTTCAAGGCGCTGACGTTTGGCCGGCCGGTCGTGATGGGCCGCAAGACCTTCGCGTCGATCGGCCGGCCGCTGCCGGGCCGAACCAATATCGTGATGACGCGCGACCCTGATTTTCGTAGCCCCGGAGTCGTCGTGACCGGTACGCCCGCGGATGCCATGGCGATCGCGACCGGCGATGCGCTGCGGCGTTTCGCCACTGAGATTGCGATCATCGGCGGCGTCGAAATCTTCGCGCAATGGATGGATCGCGCCGATCGGCTGGAAATCACCGAAGTGCACGCCCGGCCCGATGGCGATACGCGCTTCGCCACAATTGATGCGGCGGACTGGGAAGAGGTCGCGCGCGTGCGAAATCCGGCGGGTCCCGACGACAGCGCCGACTTCTCCTATGTGACATTTCGTCGGCGCGATCAGCCTTAACCCTCGCATTAACCGCGCTAACCAATGTTTACATTGACAATTATGGCTTCAGGCATAGCTGCTTCGGGCGCCAAGCTTGCGTTGTAAGGGCCCGGGCGGTCCCCTATAAAGCCGGGCGGATAGGCGAGGCCGGGTATCCCACCCAAACAGGCGGACCCGGGCCCCGCGGAGGAGAGCTATATGCCGTGGAAGAATCAAGGCGGGGGCCCGTGGGGCTCGGGTCCGAAAGGACCGTGGGGCAACGGTCCGCAGTCCGTTGGGCCAAGGCCTCCCGATCTTGAGGACCTTCTGCGCCGTGGCCAGGACCGGCTGCAGCAGCTGCTGCCCGGCGGCCATTTCAGCGGCATGGGCATCGCTTTGGTGCTGATCGGCGCGCTGGCGATCTGGGGCCTGTCCGGATTTTTCCGCGTGCAGTCGGAAGAGCTCGGTGTCGTGCTGCGCTTCGGCAAGCATGTGCGCACGGTGCAGCCTGGCCTGAACTATCATCTGCCCTATCCGATCGAGACCGTGCTGCTGCCGAAGGCGCTGCGCGTCTCCACCATTTCGATCGGCATGACCCTGATCGACGATCCGGCGCGGCGCGGCCGCACCATGCGCGACGTGCCGGAAGAAAGCCTGATGCTGACCGGCGACGAGAACATCGTCGACGTCGACTTCACCGTGTTGTGGCGGATCAAGCCCGACGGCGTTGGCAACT
Organism: Afipia sp. GAS231; assembly: GCF_900103365.1. NCBI lineage: Bacteria > Pseudomonadati > Pseudomonadota > Alphaproteobacteria > Hyphomicrobiales > Nitrobacteraceae > Afipia > Afipia sp. GAS231. The sequence goes on along the minus strand of NZ_LT629703.1, from coordinate 1,954,194 downwards.
ATCTCTTCAACATCCAGAATCCCGAAGGCACCGTGAAGGCCGTGGCTGAAAGCGCGATGCGCGAGGTCGTCGGCCGCGCCAACATCCAGCCGATCCTCACCGGCGCCCGCACCACGACCGAGGCGGGCGTGCAGGACCTCATGCAGAAGACACTCGACAGCTATGGCGCGGGCATCCTGGTGCAGCAGGTGCAGATGCAGAAGGTCGATCCGCCGGCGCAGGTGATCGACGCGTTCCGCGACGTGCAGGCCGCACGCGCGGACCTCGAGCGGCTGCAGAACGAAGCGCAGACCTATGCCAACCGTGTCGTTCCCGACGCACGTGGCCGTGCCTCGCAGATCCTCCAGGTTGCCGAAGGCTACCAGCAGCAGGCGATCGCCGAGGCCAAGGGCCAGAGCGCGCGCTTCATCAAGGTTTACGACGAATACAAGAAGGCGCCCGACGTGACGCGACAGCGTATCTATCTGGAGACGATGGAACGGGTCCTCGGCGGTTCCGAGAAGCTGGTCTATGACGGCGGCGGTAATGGGCAGAATATCGTGCCGTATCTGCCGCTCAGCGAGTTGACGCCGCGGCGTCCGCAGGCGCCGGCCACGACCGGCCAGCCGCAGCAGGGAGGCACCCGATGAGATCCCCCGTTACGGGCATTGCTGCCCTGATCATCCTGTTTGTTGTCGTCATCATCGGCTACAGCTCGGTCTTCACCGTCTCGCAGACCGAACAGGTGCTGGTGGTGCGGCTCGGCGAGCCGGTGCGCGTCGTCACTGATCCCGGCCTGAACTTCAAGGCGCCGTTCATCGACAGCGTGATCTCGATCGACAAGCGGATCCTCGACCTGGAAAACCCGTCGCAGGAAGTGATCGCATCCGATCAGAAGCGGCTGGTGGTCGATGCTTTCGCCCGCTACCGCATCAAGAACGCGCTGCGCTTCTACCAGAGCGTCGGTACGATCCAGGCCGCCAACATCCAGCTCACGACGCTGTTGAACGCGTCGCTGCGCCGGGTGCTCGGCGAGGTCACCTTCATCACGGTGGTGCGCGACGAGCGCGAAGCGCTGATGAACCGGATCCGCGACCAGCTCGACAAGGAGGCCGACGGTTACGGCATCCAGGTGGTCGACGTCCGCATCCGCCGCGCCGACCTGCCGGAGCAGAACAGCCAGGCGGTCTACCAGCGGATGCAGACCGAACGGCAGCGCGAGGCGGCGGAGTTCCGCGCCCAGGGCGGCCAGAAGGCGCAGGAGATCCGCTCGAAGGCCGATCGCGAGGCCACGGTGATCATCGCCGAGGCCAATTCGACCGCCGAACAGACCCGGGGCGCCGGCGATGCCGAGCGCAACCGCCTGTTCGCCGAGGCCTATGGCAAGGATCCGGACTTCTTCGCGTTCTACCGCTCGATGACCGCCTATGAGAACGGGCTCAAGTCGAGCGATACCCGTTTCCTGCTGCAGCCCAATTCGGAGTTCTTCCGGTTCTTCGCCAATCCGGCCGGCCATCCGCCGGTGGCGGCCGCCCCGGCTGTGCCTAAGCCGTAAGGTTGGCGGGAGGTTACAAAAGGTGTAGCGAAGCGGAACTCGCATCGCTGCCATAAGCGCAAAAAAGGCGCTGCTAACGGGAGGTTGCCATCCGATGAGGTCCATAGCGTTCACCGACTTCCTCATCGGTGTGGGAATCCTGTTTGTGCTGGAAGGCCTGATGTTTGCGGCGAGCCCGGCCTGGATGCGCCGCGCCATGAAAAGCGCACTGGCAACGCCGGATAATATTCTTCGGGTGGTCGGCATCGGATCGGCGGTCGCGGGTCTGATCCTGATCTGGTTCGTCCGACGGTAGTTTTGTCCCCCTGTCATTCCGGGGCGCGAAGCGAACCTCAGGTGCGCTGTTGCGCACCGGGGAATCTCGAGATTCCGGGTTCATGCTTCGCATGCCCCGGAATGACAGCGTCAATCGTTTGCAAGCCCCTGTTGCATCAACGAAATCGTGAGCCGCCGGCGGCCGGTTTTTCGCCGGATTGTCCGGCTCAAATGCTTGCGCCGCGGACCTGTTCGGGCGCACTGTGGACCCCATCGACCCCATGGAGAGAAGCTGACATGACCGGTGCCAGACCCGCCTTGAGCCGCAGCCTGCGCCTGATGGGGCTCGCGATCACGCTTGGCGCCGCCAGCCTGCTGGCATCTGCGCCGGCCAGCGCGCGGGGGCCGGACGGCATCGCCGACATTGCCGAGAAGGTGATCGACGCCGTCGTCAACATCTCGACCTCGCAGACCGTGGAGGCCAAGGGCGGTGGCGACCGGGGCGCGATGCCGCAATTGCCGCCGGGTTCGCCGTTCGAGGAATTCTTCGACGACTTCTTCAAGAACAGGCGCGGCGGCGGCCCCAAGGGCGGTGACAAGAACAGCGATATGCAGCCGCGCAAGACCAATTCGCTCGGCTCCGGCTTCATCGTCGATACGTCAGGCGTCGTCGTCACCAACAATCACGTCATCGCCGACGCTGACGAGATCAACGTGATCATGAACGACGGCACCAAGATCAAGGCCGAGCTGGTCGGCGTCGACAAGAAGACCGATATCGCGGTTCTCAAGTTCAAGCCGGTGAAGCCGCTGATCGCCGTCAAGTTCGGCGATTCCGACAAGCTGCGTCTCGGCGAATGGGTGATCGCGATCGGCAATCCGTTCTCGCTCGGCGGCTCGGTCACGGCCGGCATCGTCTCGGCGCGCAACCGCGACATCAGCCAGGGGCCGTACGACAACTACATCCAGACCGACGCCTCGATCAATCGCGGCAATTCCGGTGGCCCGTTGTTCAACCTCGATGGCGATGTGGTCGGTGTCAACACGCTGATCATTTCCCCGACCGGCGGCTCGATCGGCCTCGGCTTCGCGGTGCCGTCCAAGACGGTCGCCGGCGTCGTCGATCAGCTCCGCCAGTTCGGTGAACTGCGCCGCGGCTGGCTCGGCGTGCGCATCCAGCAGGTCACCGACGAGATCGCCGAAAGCCTCAGCATCAAGCCCGCCCGTGGCGCGCTGGTGGCGGGGGTCGACGACAAGGGCCCGGCAAAACCCGCGGGCATCGAACCCGGCGACGTCGTGGTCAAGTTCGACGGCAAGGACGTCAAGGATCCGAAGGACCTGTCGCGCGTGGTGGCCGACACCGCGGTCGGCAAGGAAGTCGATGTCGTGATCATCCGCAAAGGCAATGAGGAAACCCGCAAGGTGACGCTCGGCCGCCTGGAGGATACCGACAAGGCGCAACAGGCTACCGCCAAGGCCAAGGAAGAGCCGGCCGAAAAGCCCGTGACGCAAAAGGCGCTCGGCCTCGACCTGGCGACGCTGAGCAAGGACCTGCGCACCAAGTACAAGATCAAGGAAAGCGTCAAGGGCGTGGTCGTCACCGGTGTCGACGGCACGTCGGATGCCGCCGAAAAGCGGCTGTCCGCCGGCGACGTCATCGTCGAGGTGGCGCAGGAGGCGGTGAGCAACGCCGCCGACATCAAGAAGCGCGTCGACCAGCTCAAGAAGGACGGCAAGAAGTCGGTGCTGCTGCTGGTCGCCAACGGCGACGGCGAGTTGCGCTTCGTCGCGCTGAGCGTGCAGTAGGGCGGCGGAAGCTTTCACCCCGTCATGGCCGGGTCATCTAGTGCGAAGCACGCCCTCGCACTAGATGATCCGGCTAGCCATAGCCTTCGCAAGACTTGTTTCAAAATGGATGGACGCCCGGATCAAGTCCGCGCATGACTTCTATGCCGCCGGGCGACCCCGCAGCATCCCGGCAATGCCGAGATCTTCGTCGAGTGCGGGCCAGTGAATACCCATCGCCATCAGCTCGAACTGCGCTCGCTCCGACGGGCTGGCGTCGCGGAGCCGCGGATACCAGGCAAGAGGGGTCGCGATCTTGCGGCCATCTGCCAAAGTAACGACTAGTTCGTCGGCGGTGAAGGCGACCGAGACGGGGCGGATATCACCGACCTCAATTTCCAAAGTGCTCATGCCATTTGCCTTCAAGGAAATCGCGCTGCGATCTCAGGTGACGAATAATAGCGCCAATTTCATGCGCAGGAAATCCCGCATTGATCGCGACAGAGAGGTCATGCAGCCAGAATTTGGCTTCAAAATCACCCGAACGAACGTGAATATGCGGCGGCTCTCCGCGCTCGTTGGAATAAAAGAACGCGCGATAGGGTCCCCAGCGCAGGACGGTTGGCATTCGACCTATCCCTCCACAAACTCCTCGCGCCGATAGCCCTGCGCGTATAACAGCGCGCTGAGATCGCCGTAGTCGATCCGGGCGGCGGCAGCCGCCGCAACGGCGGGCTTGGCGTGATAGGCGACGCCGAGGCCGGCCGCCTCGATCATGCCGAGATCGTTGGCGCCGTCGCCGGTCACCAGCGTGTCGATCTCGTCGAGATCGAAGGATTCGCGCAGCTCGATCAGGGTTGCGAGTTTGGTGGCGCGGCCCACGATCGGCTCGGTGACTTCGCCGGTGAGTTTGCCGTCGCGCACCTTCAATTCGTTGGCGCGGTTTTCCTGAAATCCGATCTTGGCGGCGACCGCGCTGGTGAACAGCGTGAAGCCGCCCGAGATCAGGCAGGTCCAGGCGCCGTGCGCGCGCATCGTGGCAACCAGCTCGCGGCCGCCCGGCGTCAGCGTGATGCGTTTTTCGAGCACCTCGTCGATCACGCCGACCGGCAAATCCGTCAGCAGCGCGACGCGCTCACGCAGCGCGGGTTCAAACTCAATCTCGCCGCGCATCGCGCGTTCGGTGATGGCGGCGACATGCGCTTTCAGGCCGGCGAAATCGGCCAGCTCGTCGATGCATTCCTGGCCGATCATGGTGGAATCCATGTCGGCCAGAAAAAGCTTCTTGCGCCGGAACGCGGCAGGCTGCACCACAATGTCGATCGGCAGGTCGCCGCGCGCCTTTTGCAGGCGGGCTATGATCGCCTTGATATCGTCGCTACCCTCAAAGGGGATATCGACCGCCACCTCGTCGAACAGCCATTGCGCCCGTCCGGGCGAAGGCAGCACGGCGAGCGCGCCGTCGACGATGGTGGAGTCGAGCGCGGGGTTGACGGGATTGCAAATGAGCGTGGCGACGAGGGACATGCAGGCGGGTTCGCAAGGTTTGAGCAAGCAGGATGTGAGCAAGCGAGACTTGAGTAAGGCGGTGCTTATCGCAGGGCCGACCGCCAGCGGCAAGTCGGCGCTGGCGCTCGAGCTGGCGCAAAAAACCGGCGGCGTCGTCATCAACACCGATTCCATGCAGGTCTATCGCGACCTCCACATCATCACGGCGCGACCGACGCCGGACGAAGAGGCGGTCGTGCCGCATCGTCTCTACGGCCATGTCGATGCGGCCGTGAATTTTTCCGCCGGCGCCTGGGTGACGGACGCAGCAAAAGTGCTGGCAGACGCGCGCGCACAGGGACGCCTGCCGATCTTCGCCGGCGGTTCCGGCCTGTATTTCAAGGCGCTGACGCGCGGTCTGTCGGCAGTGCCGCCGATTGCCGCCGAGGTGCGCGAGGACGTCCGCGCGCGGCTGGAACGGGACGGCGTCGAAGCGCTGCATGCCGAGCTTGCTGTACGCGATCCGGCTTCGGCCGATCGCCTCAAGCCGCGCGACCGCACCCGGATCGCGCGGGCGCTGGAGGTGGTGGAAGCCACCGGCCGCTCGCTGACCGACTGGCACCGGGAGGGCCTGCCGCCGCTGCTGCCGCCGGGTGAGTTTGCGGCACTGTTCATCGCGCCCGAACGCGATGCGCTCTACGCCCGGATCGATACCCGGTTCGATGCGATGCTGGCGGGCGGGGCGCTGGACGAGGTTGCCGCGCTGGCCTCGCGAAACCTCGATCCGCTGCTGCCGGCGATGAAAGCCCACGGCGTACCGGCGCTGATCCGCCACCTCAAGGGCGAGATCACGCGCGAGGCCGCCGCCGAGACCGCCCGCGCCGACACCCGCCATTACGCCAAGCGGCAATTCACCTGGTTCCGGCATCAGCTGCCGGAGTTTGAATGGGTGGCGCCGGAGGCGGCGAGGGCGTGGGTGGAGGCCCTGACCCAGTTGCCTGAAGGCCACTGATCAGCCCCGCGCATGGCGGGAACCGCAAATTCGCACTCGCCGAATGACCGGAACACGGTTAAGCTGCCAAAATCGCGCTGAACGCCGCCTTCCCTTGACTTCCGGGGATCGGGCGGTATAACCCGCGCAACCTTTGGGAAGTCCGAGACCTCGAATGCGTAATATTATTACCAAGTTCCTTATCGTAGTCGTACCCAGGCGCACCGCCGGGGGTGGCTGAAGGCCATCCACATTCGGACGGTGCGCATGGGGCCTCTGGGGCCCTTTTTTATTTCCTAAATTCCCGAAACCGACAGAAGGCCGCTGGCAGCAGCGGATCCCGACAAGCCAAAGAAAACGTCAAGGAAAACGCCATGACCGACAACAGCCACGATCCGAACCAGATGACCGGCGCCGCGATGATCGTGCGCGCGCTCATCGATCATGGCGTCGAGCACCTGTTCGGCTATCCCGGCGGCGCGGTGCTTCCGATCTACGACGAGATTTTTCAGCAGAGCGAAGTCGAACACATCCTGGTCCGCCATGAGCAGGGCGCCGGCCACGCCGCCGAGGGCTACGCGCGCTCGACCGGCAAGCCGGGCGTGGTGCTGGTGACCTCGGGTCCCGGCGCCACCAACATGGTGACGCCGCTGACGGACGCGCTGATGGATTCAATCCCGCTGGTCTGCATCACCGGCCAGGTGCCGACGCATCTGATCGGCAATGACGCGTTCCAGGAATGCGACACCGTCGGCATCACCCGTCCCTGCACCAAGCACAACTGGCTGGTGCGCGACGTCAACGATCTCGCCAAGGTGCTGCACGAGGCGTTTTACGTTGCCACCACCGGCCGTCCCGGTCCGGTGCTGGTCGACGTGCCCAAGGATGTGCAGTTCGCCGTCGGCACCTACCATCCGCCGCGCAAGTCCGACGTGCATGTGTCGTATACGCCGCGGGTGAAGGGCGATGCGGCGCAGATCCGCAAGGCCGTGGCGCTGCTGGCGTCCGCCAAGCGGCCGGTGATCTATTCCGGCGGTGGCGTCATCAATTCCGGACCCGAGGCGTCGAAGCTGCTGCGCGACCTGGTCGAAGCCACAGGCTTCCCGATCACCTCGACGCTGATGGGGCTCGGCGCTTATCCTGCGACCGGCAAGAACTGGCTGGGCATGCTCGGCATGCACGGCACCTACGAGGCCAACATGACGATGCACGATTGCGACGTCATGCTCTGCGTCGGCGCGCGCTTCGACGACCGTATCACCGGCCGCGTCGATGCGTTCTCGCCGAATTCGAAGAAGATCCATATCGACATCGATCCATCCTCGATCAACAAGAACATCCGCGTCGACGTACCGATCATCGGCGACTGCGGCAACGTGCTCGGCGACTTGCTGCAGGTGTTCAAGGCGGAAGCCAAGAAGCCCGACATCAAGGCCTGGTGGGGGGAGATCGCCAAATGGCGCGCGCGAAATTCGCTCGCCTACAAGAAGAACAACGAAATCATCCTGCCGCAATACGCCATCGAGCGGCTGTTCGAGGCAACGCGCGGCCGCGACACCTACATCACGACGGAGGTCGGCCAGCACCAGATGTGGGCGGCGCAGTTCTTCGGCTTCGAGGAACCGCACCGCTGGATGACGTCGGGCGGTCTCGGCACCATGGGCTATGGCCTGCCGGCGGCGCTGGGCGTCCAGGTCGCCCATCGCGACAGCCTCGTCATCGACATTGCCGGCGACGCGTCGGTGCAGATGACGATGCAGGAGATGTCGACGGCGGTTCAGTACGAACTGCCGATCAAGATCTTCATCCTGAACAACCAGTACATGGGCATGGTGCGGCAGTGGCAGCAGCTTCTGCATGGCAACCGGCTGTCGCATTCCTATTCGGAAGCGCTGCCGGATTTCGTCAAGCTCGCGGACGCGTTCGGCTGCGTCGGCCTGCAGGCGATCAAGCCCGGCGATCTCGACGGCGCGATCAAGGAAATGATCTCGATCAAGCGCCCGGTGCTGTTCGACTGCCGCGTCGCGGCGCTGGAAAACTGCTTCCCGATGATCCCATCGGGCAAGGCGCACAACGAAATGCTGTTGCCGGCGGAAGCTACCGACGAAGCCACCGCCGCGGCCTTCGCCGGCGGCAAGGCGCTGGTGTGATGGCGTCCATCACAAATTCCACTGTCATCGCCCGGCTTGACCGGGCGATCCAGTACGCCGCGGCGTCTCGATTGCATTCGGACGCCTCTGGAATACTGGATCCCCACTTTCGCGGGGATGACAAGAAGAGGACTTGGACAGAGAACGAAAATGTTTGATCTCAGCCAGCTCGAGCACGCGCATGAAGTCGTCGCGGCGGCAATGCCGCCGACGCCGGCGCATGCGTGGCCGCTGCTGGCACAGCGGCTCGGCGCCACTGTGATCGTCAAGCACGAGAACCACACGCCGATCGGTGCTTTCAAGGTGCGCGGCGGGCTGGTCTATGTCGACCGTCTGAAGCGCGAACGGCCCGGCATCGCCGGCTTGATCTCGGCGACGCGCGGCAATCACGGCCAGAGCCTTGCGTTCGCGGCGGGCCGCTCCCGGCTACCGGTGACGATCTACGTTCCGCGCGGCAACTCGGTCGAGAAGAACCGCGCGATGCAGGCGTTCGGTGCCGAGCTGATCGAACATGGCGAGGATTTCGAGGCGGCCCGTCTTGAAGCCTTCCGCCAGGCCGAGGCGCGCGGGCTTGAAATCGTGCCGTCGTTCCATCCCGATCTGGTTCGGGGTGTCGCGACCTACGCCCTCGAACTATTTCGCGCTGCGCCCGACCTCGACGTGCTTTATGTGCCAATCGGGCAGGGCTCCGGCATCTGCGGCTGCATTCTGGCGCGCGACCTGTTGGGGCTGAAGACCGAAATCGTCGGCGTGCAGTCGACCGAAGCGCCGTCCTATGCGCTGTCGTTCGCCACCGGCAAGATCGTCTCGACCGAGACCAGCAACACGCGGGCCGACGGCATGGCAACACGCGTGCCTGATCCGGATGCGTTGTCGATCATCGCGAAGGGCGCATCGCGTATCGTGCAGGTCACCGACGACGAGATCGGTGCCGCTGTCCGCGCCTATTGGACCGACACGCATAATCTGGCCGAAGGCGCGGGTGCGGCTCCGCTCGCCGCGGCGCTGCAGGAAAAAGCCCGCAATCGCGGCAAACGCGTCGGACTGATTTTGTCCGGCGGCAACATCGATTTCGATCTGTTTCAGAAATGGATCGCGCAGGAAGTTGTCACCACGCCAGATCGAATGGCGGTGTGAGGATGAGAAGTAAGCCGTCATGGCCGGGCTTGACCCGGCCATCCACGTCTTCCTTTTCGCGGAGATTTAAGACGTGGATGCCCGGGACAAGCCCGGGCATGACGATTGAGAGATTGACAGGGACCTAAGATGAACCAGCCCGCATCCGCCTACTTCCTCGAAGAGCGTCACGATCCGACCGAAGCGCATACGCTGTCGGTGCTGGTGCAGAACGAGCCCGGCGTGCTCGCGCGCGTGATCGGACTGTTTTCGGGGCGCGGTTACAACATCGAAAGTCTCACCGTCTCCGAGACCGAGAGCCAGAAACATCTGTCGCGGATCACGATCGTCACCACAGGCACACCGATGGTGATCGAGCAGATCAAGCACCAGCTCGACCGCATGGTGCCGGTCTATCGCGTCGTCGACATGACGCTGACCGGCCGTTCGATCGAGCGCGAACTGGCGATGGTCAAGGTCCGCGGCGGCGGCGACAACCGGGTCGAGGCGCTGCGGCTGGCGGATGCGTTCCGCGCCCGCGTGATTGACGCCACCACCGAAAGCTTTGTGTTCGAGATCACAGGCAATTCCACCAAAATCAATCAGTTCATCGACCTGATGCGCCCGCTCGGCCTCGTCGAAGTGTCGCGCACCGGCGTTGCCGCGATCGGGCGCGGGCCTGAAGGGATGTGAACATGCTGGCGCGCGACTGGTACTATACGCAGAGACGGCAGCTCGGGCTCGATTCCGCGGTCGCCGCGATCTATGACCGGCATGACGACAGCGACGTCCGCGCGCGCGCTGCGTTGAACATGCTCGGCGTCCAGCGCGGCTGGCGCGTCGCCGACATCGGCTGCGGCAACGGCGTACTGGCCTGCGAGGCCGCCCTGATGGGGGCCGAGGTCGACGCAATAGATATTTCGCCGGCGATGCTGGAGCTCGCCAAGATCTACGCCCGGGACCGCAAGGCTGCGGTCCGCACCCAACCGGCGGGGATGCTGAGTTTCGCCTACAAGCCGAACTCCTACGACCTGATCGTCAGTGAGTTCACGCTGCATCATCTGCCGGATTTCTGGAAGGCGGTGGCGCTGGCCCGAATCTTCGCCGCGCTGAAGCCCGGCGCCAACTTCTACCTGCGTGACATCGTGTTCGTCAGCATGCCCGACGGCGTCGACCGCGATGTCGAGCAGTGGGCGGATTTCACCATCAAGAACCATGACTTCGAACGCGAGGGCGTGGTCACCCACATGCGCGACGAATACTCGACCTTCGGCTGGGTGATCGAACGCATGCTGACCGACATCGGCTTCACGCTGGAGTCGGTCGATTATCACGCACCGCTGCACGGCACCTACCTGCTGCGCAAACCGAAGCCGGACCAAGCGAGCTAGAATCTCCAATGAAGTATGATCGATCAATTCGTCGTCCTGAGGCGGCCACGCGAAAGCGCGGCCCTCGCAGGGCGTCGGCCCGTGCGGCTCGGTGACGAATGGCCGCCATGTCGCACTCGCTCCTGTTCGCTTTCGTCATCTTCGCCACCGTGATGTTCTTCACGCCGGGGCCGAACAACGTCATGCTGCTATCGTCGGGGCTCACGTACGGTTTCCGCCCGACCATCCCTCATATTCTCGGTATTACGTTCGGCTTCGCCTTCATGATCGGCGCGGTCGGCGTCGGGCTGGGGACGGTCTTCATCGCCTATCCGGTGCTGCAGACCATCCTGAAATATGCCGGGGTCGCCTATCTGGTCTACCTGGCGGCGGCGATTGCGATGTCCGGGCCGGTCTCGCCCGATCAGGACGCCGGGCGCCGGCCGATGACGTTCTGGGGCGCGGCGATGTTCCAGTGGGTCAACGTCAAGGGCTGGGTCATGGTGATCGGCACCATCACTGCCTATGCGGCGATCGCGACCTATCCCTGGAATATCGCGATTCAGGTCGCCCTGGGCCTGTTGCTGGGCGCGATTTCCTGCACCGCCTGGGCCCTGTTCGGCAGTGCGTTGAGGCCGATCCTGACCTCTCCGCGGGCCGTGCGGGCCTTCAATATCGTGATGGCAATCCTGCTGCTGGCGTCCCTCTATCCCGTCTTCATGGATGCATGATGCCGCACTGCGCTATGCGAGATCAGGGTTTCCCCTGAGGGGAAAAAGCTCTACACAACGCCGGAATTTCGCGGGCGACCGGCGGTCCGTTACCCCCAAATGCCTGATTAACCGGCCGATTTTGGCCACCGATGAGGAACCGACTATGCGCGTTTATTACGATCGTGATGCTGACCTGAACCTGATCAAGGGCAAGAAGGTCGTCATCGTCGGCTATGGCAGCCAGGGCCATGCCCACGCGCTGAACCTGAAGGATTCCGGCGTCAAGGACGTCGCGATCGCGCTGCGCAAGGGTTCGGCCTCGGCCAAGAAGGCGGAAGCCGCCGGCTTCAAGGTGATGGAAGTCGCCGAAGCCGCCAAATGGGCCGACCTCGTCATGATGCTGACCCCGGACGAATTGCAGGGCGACATCTACCGCGAGCACCTGCACGACAACATGAAGAAGGGTGCGGCGCTGGTGTTCGCGCACGGCCTCAACGTCCACTTCAACCTGCTCGATCCCCGCGCCGATCTCGACGTGCTGATGATCGCCCCCAAGGGCCCCGGCCACACCGTGCGCTCGGAATACCAGCGCGGCGGCGGCGTGCCCTGCCTGATCGCGATCGCCAAGGACGTCTCGGGCAACGCCCATGACCTCGGCCTTTCCTACGCCTCGGCGATCGGCGGCGGCCGCGCCGGCATCATCGAGACCTCGTTCAAGGAAGAATGCGAGACCGACCTGTTCGGCGAGCAGGTGGTGCTCTGCGGCGGCCTGGTCGAGCTGATCAAGGGCGGCTTCGAGACCCTGGTGGAAGCCGGCTACGCCCCCGAGATGGCCTATTTCGAGTGCCTGCACGAGGTGAAGCTGATCGTCGACCTGATCTATGAAGGCGGCATCGCCAACATGAACTACTCGATCTCCAACACCGCCGAATACGGCGAATACGTCACCGGCCCGCGCATTGTCACGTCAGAGACCAAGGCCGAGATGAAGCGCGTCCTGAACGACATCCAGTCCGGCAAGTTCGCCCGCGACTGGATGCTGGAGAACAAGGTCAACCAGACCTCGTTCAAGGCCACCCGCGCCAAGCTCGCCGCCCACCCGATCGAGGAAGTCGGCGAGAAGCTCCGCGACATGATGCCGTGGATCAAGAAGGGCGCCCTGGTCGACAAGACCAAGAACTGAGCTTCCTTCGCACTGCAACGAAATATTAAGGCAGAGACGACATTATCAGGCGAGATCGCGGACACGCGGTCTCGCCTTTTGTTCGAAGAATTGAGCGTTGATTTAGATTCTTGAACGCTCCGCGTCAGGTGCACGGCCTGACCTCAGAGCTCAGACTTGATGCTCCCTCCGCATCCTCTGCGTGAACCAGCTCAAGCGATCTGTTAGCAGCCAAAAGTCTTGAGATTACCGAGTCAAAGCGCGGTTTCTTAATGCGCGTTTGAGGTCGCTCGATCATCGATCGAGCAGGCAATGTCGATCGGCATTGCCGGAATCAAGTGATGGATCAGGCCGCGGATTATTTCTCGATCCGGTTGTGAAGCTGCCAGAACCGGACCGTGCGCTGGGCGGTCTCCATCGAAAGCTTGCGGAAATCGCGCTGTGCAATTTCCAGCGTCGGCTCGTCGATCGGATATTCGTTCGGCCGGTTGCGCAGGATGCTCTCCACCGTCGGCCAGTTGAGCTTGGCCGACCGGCAGGGGATCAGGATCAGGTCGTTGCGGGGCCCTTCCATCAGGCGGCCCACCATGTCGAGCGGCATGTCGTTGAGAACCGCCAGCGAGACGGTGACCTCGTCGAATTTACCGGCCTCGGCGAAACTGTAGACCGCCGCGTCGTCCAGTTCGTTCAGGCCCTTCATCAACTTCACGAGTTCCTCGGCCACACCGTAGCTCCGCTTCGGAGCCGAGGCTTCGCCCGCGATCGCGTTCAGGATCTGCCTGATCTCTTCCCGGATCGAGGGTGGGGCGATCGCCAGCAGGCGGGTGCGCACCGCCTCCTTGGCGCGGCGCAACAGGTCGCGCAGGAATTTGGCGGGCAGGTCGGTGCGGAGCCCGAGGATCTCGATCAGCTCATCGTCGCCGTCGGCGCGGGCGACGATCGCGGAATAGCCCTCTTCCGAGAAGCTGGCGCTGGCATTGTTGGCCAGCCTCCGGATCACCCTGCCTTCGCCGCGGTCGACGATGACGTCGGTGACGGCGGCGGGCAGGTCAGGCCGGCCGGAAATGGCGAGCAGGTGGTCCTGTCCCTTGCGGCTGGCAATCTCGACCAGCGTTTCGGTTCCGAGACGGCTCGACTGGGCCAGCACGGTGCCGGCGACCTCGATTTCGTCGTCCCAGGCCAGATGCTGGATGACCTCGAACGGCGCGTAGTCGATCGGCGCCAGCCGCCGCGACAGCTCGGCCTTCGCCCGGGTTTCGACGCGCGCGATCAACAGGCAGAGCACATCGTCGAAGACCTGAACCTGGTCGTCGCTGAGACGGTCTCCGTCATTGAGGAAGAGATCAGTCACCTGCCTGAGGGTGTCGACCCGTTTGGCGGATGAACCGCCTCTGACGGCGTCTTCGAGTTCGGCGATGATCGAGTGAGCCGGCTGTTGCACAGGGGCAGCCTGTTTGTTGTTTCAATTTCAAGCTGCACAATGGCGGCTGCCACCTTACGCCGGCGTTAAAGCCGGAACCACGTAGAATTACAGAACGGCCGCTGCGAAAACAGGCAGACGGACCGTAGCGGCCACGGCACCGCGGACGTTTGTCGAAGCATTCCGCGCTTTGTGCGATTTGCATTCGCGATTGCTTTACCAAGCTTGCTGCGCCGCACGCAGCATTTCCAGCGACAATTGGCCTCTGTATGCGGTCTGTGAGCTGCTTCCGGTATTCCGTTCCGGCTGCTATCCTCTCCAAACCGTTCCACAAAAAGCTCGAATAGGAATCTGTCCAACAAGAAGCCGTCAAGCCTGGCCCGCATCCGAGGAGGAAACTCATGAAGCGCGTGCTTAAGGATTTTTTCACGACGAACTTCATTAAAGCTCTGCTCAAGGTGCTTGGACTTTCCGGATTGATCATCGTCGCGGCCACCGCATCCGCTGCCGCGCAAAAGAAATACGACACCGGCGTCTCCGACACCGAGATCAAGATCGGCAACATCATGCCGTATTCGGGGCCGGCGTCGGCCTATGGCATCATCGGCAAGACGATGAGCGCCTATATGCGGATGATTAACGACAATGGCGGCGTCAACGGCCGCAAGATCAACTTCATTTCCTATGACGACGCCTACAGCCCGCCGAAAACGGTCGAGCAGGCCCGCAGGCTGGTCGAGAGCGACGAGGTATTTCTGATCTTCGCGCCGCTCGGCACCGCGTCGAACGCGGCGATCCAGAAATACATGAACACCATGAAGGTACCGCAGCTTTTCGTCGCCACCGGCGCCTCGCGCTGGGGCGATCCCGAGCATTTCCCCTGGACCATCGGCTGGCAGCCGAATTACCGGGCCGAGGCGCGGATCTACGCCACCTATATCCTGCAGCATCATCCCAATGCCAGGATCGGCGTGCTCTACCAGAACGACGATTTCGGCAAGGACTACGTGCTCGGACTGAAGGACGTGCTGGGCGACAGATACGGCCGGATGGTCGTCAGCGAGATTTCCTACGAGATCGCAATGCCGACGGTGGACTCCCTGGTGGTCGCGATCAAGACTTCCAACCCCGACATCTTCGTCAATATCGGAACGCCGAAGTTCGCAGCGCAAGCGATCAAGAAGGTCGCCGAACTCGGCTGGCACCCGATCCACATCATGACCAACGTGTCGGCCTCGGTCGGCGCGGTGCTGAAACCGGCGGGCCTGGAAAACTCGGCCGGCATCCTCAGCGCCGGCTATCAGATGGACGTCACCGATCCGCAATGGGACAGCTATCCCGGCATGCAGAAATACCGCGCCTTCATGGCGAAGTATTATCCGGAAGCCGATCGGTCCGAGAGCGGCCCGCTGACCGCCTACAACACCTCGACCGCATTGGTCGAGGTGCTGAAACGGTGCGGTGACAATCTCACGCGCGAGAACGTCATGAAGATCGTCGCCAACATGGATTTCGAGATCAACACCTATATCCCCGGCATCCGCATCAAGACCTCGCCGACGGATTTCTATCCGATCGAGCAGGTCCAGATGATGAAATTCACCGGCGAGAAATGGCAGCTGTTCGGTCCGATCATCGACGGCCACGCGGAGTAGGGGCCGGATGGCGGGACGAGGGCGCCTCTATCCCGCGATGGCCGGAATTCGGCGATGGCCCCGCTGCGCCGGGCGCGGCTTGTTGGTTCGGAGCGGCGACGGAGCCGCAGGCCTTGTGTCGCAGTTCGCTCCGTTCTTCATGCGCGTCTTCAGCTCCTTGCTGGCGCAGACCAGGCGTGCGCGCAGCTCTTGCGACTGCGCGATGTGGCGGTCGAGCTCGGAGAGTTTTCGTGCGATCTGCCCGATCAAATAGTCGCGACGCAGGCCGTGACTTTTGGTCTCCGCCAGCGCACCCTTGATCTCGTCAAGCGTAAAGCCGAGCGATTGCGCCTGCAGGATCATGCCCAGCGCTTCAGCCGAACTCTCGTCATATTCGCGGTAGCCCGCTTGTGTCCGGCGCACCGGTTGCACCAGGCCCTGATCCTCGAGAAAGCGTATTTTCGACGGCGCCACGGCGAACCGCCGCGCCAGTTCACCGATCTGCATGGCCGGGATCTCCATTGAAAAGGTCGCGCAAACAGGCCTTGACCTTCAAGTTAGGTTGAAGGTGTAGAGTGTCCTCATCCGTCACCGAATTCAAGGTCAATCCATGCATGCGTCCGTCCCGCTTCCATCGCTGTTCGCTCCGCTGACGCTGCCGAACCAGGCGGTCGTTCCCAACCGCATTGCGAAAGCGGCGATGGAAGAAAACATGGCGGATAGTAGCCAGCTTCCGGGCGAAAACCTGCGGCGGCTGTATGCGAACTGGGCCGCCGGCGGTGCCGGATTGATCCTGTCCGGCAATGTGATGATCGATCCGGCAGCGCTGACCGGACCCGGCGGCGTCGTGCTCGACGCGCGCCAGCCGATCGAGCCGTTCAAGGCCTGGGCGCAAGCGGGGATGCGCAACGGTGGCCAGATGTGGCTGCAGATCAACCATCCCGGCCGGCAGGTTTTCGCCGCGATGGGGCAGCAGGCGGTGGCGCCGTCAGCGATCGGCGTCGATCTCGGAGCCTATTCGCACTTGTTTCCGGTGCCGCGCGCGCTGGATGAAGCTGACATTGCCGGGATTGTCGCGCGGTTTGCCACCACCGCCAGATTGGCGGAGGCAGCGGGCTTTTCCGGCGTGCAGATCCATGCCGCCCACGGCTATCTGATCAGCCAGTTTCTTTCACCGCTCACCAACCGGCGCAACGATGCCTGGGGCGGCGAGTTGCATAACCGCGCCCGGCTCCTGCTCGATGTCGTCAAGGCGGTGCGAGCGGTGGTCTCGCCCGGCTTCTCGGTCGCGGTAAAGCTGAACTCGGCCGATTTCCAAAAGGGCGGCTTCGACGCGTCGGATGCCGTGCAGGTGGTGCGCTGGCTCAATGAGTTGCCGGTCGATCTCGTCGAATTGTCCGGCGGCTCTTACGAAAGCCCGGCCATGCAAGGCTCGCCGCAGAGCGGTGGTACTGCGGCGCGCGAGGCTTACTTTCTCGACTTTGCCCGCGACGTCAGCGCGGTGGCGCGCATGCCGATCATGGTCACCGGCGGTATCCGCCGGCGTGCCATTGCCGAACAGGCGCTCAGGCCGAGCGAGGGCCGGCCGGGTGTCGCGATGGTCGGCATTGCCAGCGCTTTTGCGTTCGAACCGAAGCTGGCGGAAAGGTGGAAGGGCGACGAAACCCTGGACGTCCATATTCCAAGCGTCGGCTGGCGCAACAAGGCCTATGCAAGCCTTGCAAAGATGGCTCTGGTGAAGCTGCAACTGCGCCGCCTCGGCAGAGGCCGGCAACCGCAACCCAATGCCAGTCCACTGCTGTCGTTGATCCGCCAGCAGATCATCACCAAGCGGCGCACCCGGCTTTACCGGACCTGGGTATCTCAGGCACGGGTCGAGCCATCAGGCGCATGATATCATGCGCGGCTGAGCGCGCTTGAGGACTGGTCTTTCCGCGCAAAATGCCGGAAAACCGTCGGGAAAAGGAATTGCGTCATGAAATCTGTCGTCATCACCGGCGCGTCCACCGGCATCGGCTGGGCTACCGCAAAGCTGCTGCTCGACCGCGGCTTCCGCGTTTTTGGCAGTGTCCGCAACCAGGCCGACGCCGACCGCCTCAAAACCGAGTTCGGCGCCAATTTCACCCCGCTGCTGTTTGACGTCACCGACGAGGCCGCGGCGCTGGCGGCGGCGCGCGAGGTGCGCGTCGCGCTGAACGGTGAGACGCTCGCCGGCCTTGTTAACAATGCCGGCATTGCCGTGGCGGGTGCCGTGCTCGAGATTTCCGCCGACGCCTTTCGCCGCCAGATGGAAGTCAACGTCATCGGGCCGATCATCTCGACCCAGGCGTTCGGCCCCTTGCTCGGCTCCGACCCGTCGCTGAGAGGGCCGAAAGGGCGGATCGTGATGATCTCGTCGGTGGCCGGCAAGAACGGCAATCCGCTGGCGTCGGCTTACGCGGCGTCGAAGCATGCGGTCGAGGGATTGTCCGAGAGCCTGCGCCGCGAAATGATGCTGTTCGGCATCGACGTCATCATCATCGCGCCGGGCCCGGTGAAGACGCCGATCTGGGGCAAGACCGACAAGACTGAGCTTGCCGCCAACTCGCCGTTTGCCCCGGCGCTGGTGAAGATCCGAGCGTTCACCAAGCATCTCAGCGAAATCGGATTGCCGCCGGAGAAGATCGCCGAACGGATTTTTGAAGCGCTGACGTCGGCCAATCCAAAGGTGCGTTATCAGATCACGCCGGACCCGATGCGGCATCTGATCATGTCGGTGCTGCCCAAGCGCACCGCCGACAAGCTCATCGCCAAACGTCTCGGCCTGTTACCGAAGACATGAGCATGTCGCTGAAAATGGCCGTTGGCGCCGCCGCGATGCTGGCGCTCGCCTCCGTCGCCCATGCCGGCGATCAGGGCGATCCCGAAGCGTCCTGCGACGGCAACACGTTTCAGATGGTCGAGTGCCTCAAGGCCAAGACGGCGCAATGGGACAAGCGGATGACCATCGCATATCAGCAGGCGCTGAAGGATGCGGTGCCGGCGCAGCACGATCAATTGCGCACGGCGCAGCGGCTGTGGATCCAGTACCGCGACGCCAATTGCCTGTATTACGGCCTCGGCGAGGGCACCATTGCACGGCTTGATGCCGGCGAATGCATGCGCAGCATGACCGAAGCAAGGGCCAAAGAGCTGGAAGGTCTCGGTCATCAGTGACGGCTGGTTCAATGACGAGGGCTGGAAAGAATCTCGCGGAACTGACCCGGCTCGCCGACGAGGCGCTTCGCAGCCAGCCCGGATGCGAAACCGCCTCGGTCCCCGGTCTCCATGGCCTGCCTGATGTCCGGGAAGGCCGAAACTGGGAAATTCCCAACGTCGTGCTGGGCGACAGCCTGATCAGCGATGTCGATCGGGCTGTCATCACCGTGCATCACAGGCTCGGCCGCAAGTTTTACCTGCTGATGGACCAGTAGGTTTAGCTCGCCGGCATGGTGCGTTGTGCCCGCGGCGCCATTGCGATCATGCGCAGCGCGAACACCGCGAGCAGTGGAATCAGGAACAGCGCGTAGAGCGGCATGTCGGGAATCCGTTTGCCGAACGACACCATGAACTGCAGCAGCAGATAATAACCGCCTGTCAGGTGCAGCATGCGCCAGGCCCGCGCGCCGAGCGCGATCGCGGTCCGGTCGAACGAGGTTGCGGTCATGGCGATGATGAAGGCATAGCCGACGCCGCCGAAAACATAGGAGGCAATCGAGGTCGCGCCGGCATAGCCCACGGGATCCATCACGGCGAAGCAGATAATGGCGACCGCATGGATGGCGTGCGAGGCGGCGAAAGTAACGCCAAGATAGCGGCGATTGCGGCGCTGCCACCTGGTCCACGCATTCGGCCACAGCCGCGCCAGCGCCGCGGCGCCGAAGGCGAGGCAGAAGAACAACAGCGAGGTCCGCGCGGTGAAGCGGATCACCATCCGCACGCCGTCGACCTCGAACTGTCGCATGCCGGCGATCCAGAGACTCAGGGCGACCAGGGTCAGCGCCAGCACTGCGAACAGCCGCCAGCCTTCAAACCAGTTTTGACGTGTCGGCATGTTCGGAACCCTCTCTGATACTGCCGTCATTGCGAGGAGCGAAGCGACGAAGCAATCCATTCTTCCTTGCGGCTCGGTGGATTGCTTCGCTTCGCTCGCAATAACGCGGATGCACAATGTAATCGCCAGTTACATGGCGTGAGCCGGAACCGTCAATCCGTGTAATCAGTGCTTACATTCACAAGCCGGTGATGCTAGGGGAGGGCATGCCCGCCGCCAAACCGACCGCCGCCAAATCTGCTGCCGCCAGGCCGCGCCGCCGGGCCGCCCGCGCGGCGGCGCCGAAGCCCTATCACCATGGCGATCTCCGGCGGGTGCTGATCGACGCCGCGCTGCAACTGGTCGGCGAGGGCGGCCCCGACGCGGTCAGCGTCCGCGAGGCCGCCCGCCGCGCCGGCGTTTCGCCCGGTGCGCCGTTCCGGCATTTTCCGAGCCGCGACGCCCTGATGCAGGCGGTGGCGGAGGAGGCGCAGCGGCGGTTTCGGGCCGAGATCGAGGTGGCGCTGTCAGAGGCTGTGGCCGGCGATCCGCTGGCGCGCTTCCGCTCGCTGGGACTGGCCTATGTGCGCTGGGCGATGCGCAACCCGACCCACTTCGAAATTCTCTCCAGCCGCCGCTTTTTTGATCACGACAAGGCGGCCGGCGTCTCGGCTGACAATGCCGAACTGATCGAACTGACCGAACGCACGCTCGCCGAGGCGTTCGCGCAGGGCCAGCTCCGCTCCGTGAACCTGAAAGCGGTCCAGATCGCCGGCCGCGCGCTGGTCTATGGCTTTGCCCGGATGGACATCGACGGTCATTTCCCGCGCTGGGGCGTCAGTGGTGGGGAAGCCGAACGCACGGCGGAGGCGATCATCGACCTGTTCGTCGAGGGAATTGCGAAACGGGTGTAGCTCTCTCTCACCGTCATTCCGGGTTCGCTTCGCACCCCGGAGTGACAGCCGTTTGGGTTCACACCCTTAAATTGATAGAAGGTGGAACTTTCCCGCTCCGGGGGTGTTGTCCCGTTCCCTGAGGCAGCCATCATGACCATTCCCCGCAAGGTGAATAGCTACGCGCCATCAGCTCCGGAGCCGGTCACCCCGCCGTACTGTCGCTATTGCCGGGTGCGCATGGACCTGACCCGCATAAGTCCCGATATCGGTGGGCACGTTGTCAGATACTTCCTCTGTCCGAACTGTCACCTGACGGATTGCGTGAGGGTGTGAGCCGGCGCGCACGGTGCCCCGGCAAATTCATTGCGCGTTCATGACGATTCCACTACGTTTTTATGACACGACACAGGTTCCGGCTGGGTCGTGCGTCTCCTGGTCGTCGCCAGCCAAGACCCCAGTATTGCGCCGGGTCATGTTGTTTTCCGCCGATGGCGCCCGCGCCAAATCCAGGACCCTCCGTCACAACCGCCGCTGCCGGCATTGCCGGGATCGGCATCTGGCGGCTATCGGCCGTCGCCGCGCCGCATCTGGCGGCGCTGGCGATCATGTATCAGACCGAAACCGATTTCGGCGGGCGTATCGGCTTCGTGCTGTCCTGGGGCATCCTGAACTTCTTCTTCATTGCGCTGCTGCGTCGGCCGGCCCTGTCGGGCGCGCTGTCGCTGACGCTGGTCGTGGTGCTGGTGCTGCTGTCGCAGTTGAAGCACTCCGTGGTGCAGATGACCGCGAACTTCGTCGACCTGATGGTGATCGATCGCGACACCGCGGCCTTCCTGTTTACGATCTTTCCGAACCTGCGCTGGTCGGTGATATCAGCCGGCCTCGTCACTATTCCTTTGATGTATGCGCTGTGGTGGCTCGATCCATTCCGGATTCGCCGGTTGCCGGCGCTGGCCGGCATGCTGGCGTGTCTCGCGGCATTGGTCGGTTATGCCTTCGCCTGGCCGGATGAGGCCTGGCGCGGCTATTACGATGACGGCTATCTGTCGAAATTCTCCCGCTCCGGCGTCACCGCGGTTTCCGATTTCGTCCATTACGGTTTCATGGAATCGGCCGCTTCGGTCCCTGAGCGCCTCAAGGTGCCGCTGGTGGACTCCTGCCATCCGGCGGGCCGGCGGCCGAACATCATCATGATCCATGATGAGTCGAGTTTCGATATCCGCGCCGCCGACGGCATCAAGGTGCCGCCGGGCTATGGCAACCATTTCCAGTCCTTTGACGGCAAGGAGCGCAAGTTTCTCGCCGAGAGCAATGGCGGGCCGAGCTGGTTCACCGAATACAACGTGCTCGCCGGGCTTTCCTCGCGTTCGTTCGGCCGCTTTGCCTATTTCGTGACGCGCATCGCCTCGGGCCGGGTCGAGCGCGGCCTGCCGCTGGCGCTGCGCCGTTGCGGCTATTCCACGCTGTCGCTCTATCCGGCCTATGGCGCCTTCATGAGCGCGCGCAGTTTCCAGACCACGACCGGCATCCAGCGTTTCCTCGACGCCCGCGATCTCGGCGCCAGGGATGTCGAGCCCGACGGCTTCTTCTACGACAAGGCGCTGAAGTTGATGGCCGAACAGCCGGCCAATTCGCCGCTGTTCACCTTCGTCTATCTCGCCGCCAATCACTTCCCGTGGGAAACCAAATTCCGCCCCGACCTGATGCCGTCCTGGCGCAGCCCCGGCAACACCGCCTCGGTCGACGAATATCTGCGGCGGCAGGCGATGAGCGCGGGCGACTACGCTTCCTTCGTCGCGGCGCTGAAGAAGAAGTTTCCGGCACAGCCGTTCCTGATCGTGCGCTATGGCGACCACCAACCCGAATTCTCGCCGCAACTGCTCGATCCCGCGCTCGACGAAGCCGGCATCGGCAAGAAACTCGAGAGTTACGACCCGCGCTATTATGCGACCTATTACGCGATCGATGCTGTCAACTTCGAGCCGGTGAAGAGCCCTGTCGTGATGGACACGATCGACGCGGCCTATCTGCCGCTGGTGATCCAGGAAGCCGCCGGCATTCCGCTCGACCCGTCGTTCGAGGAGCAGAAGGCCATCATGCTCCGCTGCAACGGCGTGTTCTACGACTGCAAGGACGGAGCCGAGTCCCGCCGTCTCAACCGGCTCTTGATCGACGCGGGGATGATCAAGGGGCTGTGACCCTTGACGTCGTGGCCGGCTTCATCCCCGTCATTGCGAGCCAACGGGTCGGCGCGAAGCGCCGCCCGATGACAGGCTCCGCGAAGCAATCCATATTGCGGCATAACTGATGTATGGATTGCTTCGTCGCTTTGCTCTTCGCAATGACGGTGGGTCCGAGTTACTTCGTACCGATCTTTTCCCACAGCCACCTTGCCACCGCGTCCGGCGAACTCGTCGCATCGTTGCCGGCGGCGCGCAGATTGGCTTCGCGCATGGTGGCGATGTTGATCTTGCCGAGCAGCGGCTGCAGCGCATCGCGCAGCTTCTCGTCGCCGGCGCGCTTTGGCGCCAGCAGCACCATCGCGTCGTAAGGCGGGATCGCGTGCCTGATGTCGTCGAGCACCACCAGATCGTATTTGGCGATCAGCCCGTCGCTGGTGTAGCCCGCGATCACGTCAACCTCGCCGGATGCGACCGCCGCATACATGAAGTCCGGCTGCATCTGCCGCTGGGCGCGGAACGAGAGGCCGTAGGATTTTCGTAAACCCGCCCATTCCGGGCGCGAGAAAAATTCGTAGTCGGCGGCGATCGACATCCCGGGCGCGCGGGAGGCGAGGTCGGCGATGGTGCGGATGCCGAGCTGTTCGGCGCGCTTGCGCGGCATCACCAGCGCATAGGCGTTTTCGAAACCGAGCTGGCCGAGCAAGGTGATATTCTGAGCGGCGAGCGTGGTCTTCAACTCGGCGAGCAGCGCCTCGCGCGGCCTGATGTCGGTGTGATGGAATTGATTGGCCCACAGCGTGCCGGAATAGTCGATGTAGACGTCGATATCGTTGCCCGCCAGCGCGTCGAAGATCACGTTGGAGCCGAGGCCCTCGCGCGAGGTGGCGGCGAGCCCGGCCGCCTGCAGCCGCTGCTTGATCAACGCCGACAAGACATATTGCTCGGTAAAGGTCTTGGCGCCGACGACGTAGCTCGATTGCGAGCGGGTCATCGAAGGCACCAGCGTCGCCGCGACGAGGCCGGCGATGGCGACGCCGCCGAATGCGATCCGCAGCCGGCTGCGCAGGCGCACGCCGTCTTCGATCAGCGCCAGCAGCTGGTCCACCACCAGCGCCAGCACGGCGGCGGCGAGGCAGCCGAACAGCACGAACACCCAGTTCTGGGTCTGCAGGCCTGCGAAGATGTAGTTGCCGAGGCTGGTCTGGCCGATCGGTGTCGACAGCGTTGCGGTGCCGATCACCCAGACCGCCGCGGTGCGGATCCCCGCCATCATCACCGGCAGCGCCAGCGGCAACTCCACCGTGAACAGCGATTGCCGCGGCGTCATGCCGACGCCCTGCGCCGCCTCCAGGATCGCGGCATCGACGCCCTGCAGACCGGTGATGGTGTTGCGCAGCACCGGCAGCATCGAATAGAGCGCCAGCGCCAGCACCGCCGGGAGGAATCCGAAGGCGGAAAAGCCTGTCCCGAACCACGACAGCGACAATGCCGCCAGCGCCAGCAGCAGCGGATAGAACAGCGCCAGCAAAGCGAGCCCGGGCACCGTCTGTACGATGCTGGCGAGGCCCAGCAGTGCCGTGCGCAGCACCGGGCGGTGACGCGACAGGATAGCCAGCGGCAGGCTGACGAGAAGGCCGAGGGCGAGTGCGGTGACGCTGACGCGGACATGGTTGCCGAGATAGTCAGGCAGATGGCCCAGCGCCTCGCCCCAGCGCGGATCGGAGAAAAGATTCATGCCGCGCCATCCCGCGGCAGCAAGGCGCCCAGCCGCTCGGCCTGCCGCCGCGGCGTGCGCAGGAGTTCGCCGACATAGGCGTCGCCGCTGTTGGAAAGTTCAGCCGGCGTGCCCTCTGCTAGCAGGCGTCCCCCGCGCATGACCGCGACGCGGTCGGCCAGCAATATGGCTTCGGTCATGTCGTGGGTGATCATGACGGTGGTCAGGCCGAGTTTGCGGTGCAGCGCGCGATAGTCGTCGCCGAGCGCATCGCGGGTAAGGGGATCGAGCGCGCCGAACGGCTCGTCCATCAGTACGATACGCGGCCTGGCGGCGAGCGCCCGCGCCACGCCGACGCGCTGGCGCTGGCCGCCGGAGAGTTCATGCGGCAGCCGGTCGCGATATGGCGCGCGGTCGAGCCGCACCAGATCGAGCAGTTCGTCGACCCGGGCGGCGATTTCGTCGGCCGGCGTGCCCAGGAGCTTCGGCGTGATGCCGATATTGCCGGCGACGCTGATATGCGGAAACAGTCCGCCGCTTTGAAAGACATAGCCGATCCGCCGCCGCAGCCCGATCGGGTCGACGCTGCCGATATCTTCGCCCTCGACCGTGATGGTCCCGCGGTCGGCTTCGATCAGCCGGTTCGCCAGCCGCAGCAGCGTGGTCTTTCCCGAGCCCGAGCCGCCGACGATGGCCAGAAACTCACCCTCGGCGACGTCAAGCGAGACGCCGTCAACGGCGGCCACGCGGCCGCCGTCGAAGGTCTTCGCGACATCCTTGTAGGAGATCAGGGGCGGCGGCATTCGATCTCTACTCTTACCCTTCCCTGGAGGGGGAGGGTAAGGACCAACTACCACGTCATGACGCCGCGTTGAACTTATCCTTGTGAACCGCTAAGGCATCTGTCCAAACGGGGAGAACAGGGTGGATACGGCACAGCCAACGGCAATCGCGCTTGACGACGCGACGGTGGCATTCCGGCTGGCCGGAGACCGGGTCTACACCGCCGTGGAACAGGCCAATCTTTCGGTAGCCCATGGCGAGTTCGTCGCCATCGTCGGCCCCACCGGCTGCGGGAAATCGACGCTGCTCAACGTCGCGGCCGGGCTGCTGAAGCCGGCGGCGGGTTCGGTGAAAATCTTCGACCAGCCGCTGAACGGCCTGAACCGGGATGCCGGCTATCTGTTTCAGGCCGACGCGCTGTTCCCCTGGAAGACCGCGATCGACAATGTCGCCATCGGGCTTGAAGTCGCTGGCGCGCCGCGCGAGCAGGCGCTGCAGCGTGCACAGGGCTGGCTGACGTCGGTGGGGCTCGGTGCTTTCGGCAACCGCTATCCGCACATGCTGTCGGGCGGCCAGCGCAAGCGCGTCGGCCTCGCCCAGGTCCTGATCCGCGATCCCAAGATATTGCTGATGGATGAGCCGTTCGGGCCGCTCGATGCCCAGACCCGGCAGATCATGGGTAACCTGCTGCTGGAACTGTGGAACGCCGACCGCAAGGCCGTGTTGTTCGTCACCCACGATCTGGAAGAAGCGATCGCGCTGGCCGACCGTGTCGTCATCATGTCGGCGGGGCCGGGTGCGCGCATCATCGGCGACTGGCGGGTGTCGCTGCCGCGGCCGCGCGACATTTCCGAAATCCGCATGGAAAAGGAATTTCACTCACTGCACCGTGAAATATGGAGCCTTTTGAAGGACGAGGTGTTGAAGGGCTACGCGCAATCGGCCGTCGGGTGATTGCGCTAAAAACAAACAAGCAGGAGATGTCATGTTGGGACGTGGTTCGATTTTCGCTGCCGCCGTGGTGTTGGCAGCCTTCTGCGGCGCGCAGCAGGCGAGTGCACAGGGCGTGTTCACGCTGAGCTCGCCGAGCTTCAAGGACGGCGAGCGGCTGGCTGTCAAGAACGCCGGCAATAACAAGGCCAATCCAAATTGCGTCGGCGACAACATTTCGCCCGCGCTGAACTGGGCCAACCCGCCCGAGGGCACCAAGAGCTACGCGCTTTTGATGTTCGATCCGGAAGGGCGTCCGCCCGGCGGCGTCAGCCATTGGGTGGCCTATGGCATTCCGGCTTCCGTGACCGGCTTTGCCGAGGGCGAAGTCTCCAAGGCCAGCGACAAGTATATCGGCGGCCTGAGCACGCAGAAGGTCGGGTTCTACTCCGGCCCCTGCACGCCGGCCGGCCCGCCGCATCACTACACCTTCACGCTGATCGCGACCGACCTGGAGCCGGCGGCGCTCAAGGAAGGCATGACGCGCGAGGAACTGATCAAGGCGCTCGACGGCCACGCCAAGCAGGCGACCGGCCTGATCGGCATCTTCTCGAAGTAAGGGGCGGGTTGTCGCGATGAGAGGAGTTTGAGCGTGTCGAGGATCAGGCTCCTCTCATTGCAATTGCTGGTCGCCGTCGTCGCCCTGGGGCTGTGGCAGTTCTTCGCCACCGTGCCGGTGTTAGGCCGCATGATTTTGCCGCCGTTTTTCTTCTCCAATCCGGTCGACGTCTTTAGCCAGATCGTCCATTGGTTCGCGACCGGCACGATCTGGAAGCACCTGGTCATTACGCTGTGGGAATCGACCCTGGCGTTCGTGATCGGCTCGCTGGGCGGCGTCCTGGTCGGGTTCTGGTTTGCGCGGCAGCCGCGTGTCGCCGCGGTGTTCGATCCCTATGTGAAGATGTTTAACGCACTGCCGCGCGTGGTGCTGGCGCCGATCTTCACGCTGTGGCTGGGGCTCGGCATCTGGTCCAAGGTGGCGCTCGGCGTCACGCTGGTATTCTTCATCGTGTTCTTCAACGTCTATCAGGGCGTCAAGGAAGTCTCCAACACCGTGCTCGACAACGGCCGCATGCTCGGCATGAACGAGCGGCAGTTGACGCGGCATGTCTACTGGCCGTCGGCGTTGTCGTGGATGTTTTCCTCGCTGCACACCTCGGTCGGCTTTGCCGTGGTTGGCGCCGTGGTCGGCGAATATCTGGGATCGGCGGCAGGGCTCGGCTACCTCATCCAGCAGGCCGAAGGCGTGTTCGACGTGGCCGCCGTGTTCGCCGGCATGTTCGTGCTGTCCGCCTTCGTCATTTTGATCGATGTGGGTGTGACGATGGTGGAGCGTCGGCTGCTGGTCTGGCGGCCGACGGGTGCGGGTGGGCGCGATTGAGCTGCGCCGTCGGACGCCATCGTTTTGTTACAATATGGCTTTGTTACAATCTCCCGCTTAATCGTTATTCGCCTCGTGCTAGCCAATGGCGCATGATCGATCGGGCCGCACCACCGGCGGCTTCGATCCCAGCGCACCGGCCCGAAATCCGATGATCCCTGCACAGCGGACAGTCCCGTCTGACGAGGCGTCGCTTCGCTATGCCGGCTGGCGCGTTGTCTTCAGCTGTTTCCTGATGGCGCTGTTTCTGTTTGGCTTTGCGCTTTACGGTCATGGCATCTATCTCGCCGAGCTTCAGCGCCTCAACGGCTGGCCGGCCGCGCTTATTTCGGGTGCGAGCACGCTGTCGCTGCTGCTTGCCAACATTTTTGCGACCTTTACCAGCGAACTCGTGGCCCGGCTGGGTCCGAGGCGGCTCGTTTTGCTCGGACTGGCGGCGCTTGCTGCGTCGATGGTGTTGCTCGCCTTCGCGACCGCGCCATGGCAGCTCTACGTCGCGTTCGCCCTGATGTCGCTCGGATGGATCGGGATGGGGACGATCGTGAGCGCGACCATCGTGAGCCTTTGGTTCGTCCGCCGCCGCGGTCTCGCCATCAGCCTTGCGTTTACCGGCGCCAGTTGCAGCGGAATCGTCGTGACGCCTTCGCTGGTATATCTTGTCGAGCGCTTCGGCTTTACGACTGCGATGCTCGCCGGGACCGCGATCATGCTTGCCGTTCTCGTGCCCGTCACCATCGCCTGGATCGGCCCGCCGTCAGCCGAAGGCCATGCCGCCGCGCGGATCGATGATCCGCCGCAGGCCGAAACGCCTTCCGCTGCGAGCGATATTTCACGCGCGATGCTCGTGCGCCGCGCGGCGTTCTGGACCATCTCGATCCCGTTTGCGCTGGCTCTGGTGGCCCAAATTGGTTTCATCGTGCATCAGATCGCCTTGCTCGAGCCGAAGATCGGCCGCGTCAATGCGGGCTTTGCGGTGTCGGTCATGACGTTCATGGCGATCGCCGGCCGCATCGGTCTCGGCATGGTGGTCGACCGCTTCGATCCGCGGCGCGTCGCCGCTGTGTCGATTGTCAGTCAGGCCGCGGCGCTTCTGACCATCATGCAGTCCGATGCGGTTCCGGTCGTACTGGCTGCCTGCGGGGTGTTCGGTTTTTCGGTCGGAAATCTCATCACCTTGCCGCCGCTCATCATGCATCGCGAATTCAGCGCCGCGAGCTTTGTCGTCGTCATGGGGTTGTCGAACGCGGTCAGCGGAACCATTGGCGCGCTGGGGCCGGTGCTGGTCGGGCTCGTGCGAGGCTGGAGCGGCGATTACGACACGGCGCTTGCGCTCTGCATCGCGCTCGAGGTGATCGCGGCAGTGATCGTGGTTCAGCGCGGGTTGCCAGTCGGGGGGCGGGGGTAGCCGTCGTCATTGCCTGCAACAAACGCGAAGCGTTTGTGCAAGGGAGCGCCGCAACGACTTGTCCGCCGTAGCTCAACGAGCGAAGGCGGAAGCAATCCATTCTTCGTTGCACGGAGAGATGGATTGCGTCGCGGAGCCTGTCATCGGGCGCGCATCCGCGCGACCCGTTGGCTCGCAATGACGGTGGAATTGCCGCCGTCAGTTCAGCAGCTTGGTGTCGTCAGGCTTCTGCGGCGGCGTCTTGATCGCGATCGCCTTGATGGTGCGGCCATCGGGCTTGGTGCCGCCATGCGGCGTGCCCTTCGGGATGATGACGAGATCGCCCGGCTTGACCGCCACTTCCTTGTCGCCGAGCCAGATCGTGCCCTTGCCTTCGAGGATGTACTGAATCTCGTTGGCGTCGGCATGCAGGTGCTTGGGCGGGCTGCCGTCCTGGATCGAGATGGTGGCGCCGTCCACCGAGACGAAGGTCTTGTTGCGCATGCCGCCGGCGTTGGCGGGCGAGATCGCGTCGCCTTCCAGTTCGCCGGTATGGATGATCTGCGCCGAGATGACGTCGGCGGCGTAAGCCGGGCGCAACAGATGCGTAACGCCGCAGCCGGCGGCAAAGGCGGCAGCGATCGACAACGAGATGGCGATGCGATTCATGGGTAGTTCTCCCTGGAGCGTTTTTTGTGAGGCGGATGCTAGTTCGCGATTGCAATGTTGACCAGCGGATCGCGGCCTCCGTTCCGCTGAAAAGATTGTGCCGATACGGTGGAATAAAGCGCGGCGGACATGGCACCGCAGGGCGTTTTTGGCGACCTGCTTGGCACCAAAGTCGCCTTCTCAAGGTAGGTGCGCTGCACTATGTTGCCGGCAACCGAATGGAGGAAACCATGAAGAAACTGTTTGGCCGGCTGGCCGGGACTCTATTGGCGCTGGCGTTGACGTCGGGTTTTGCCGCAGCGCAAACCAAGATCACGGTCGCGGTCGGGGGCGGCGCCTGCTTGTGCTATCTGCCGACAGTGCTGGCCAAGCAGCTCGGCGAATTCGACAAGGCCGGCCTCAACGTCGAACTGGTCGACCTCAAGGGCGGTTCGGACGCGCTGAAGGCCGTGCTCGGCGGCAGCGCCGACGTGGTTTCCGGCTATTTCGACCATTGCGTCAACCTGGCCGCCAAGAAGCAGGAACTGGTGTCCTTCGTGGTCTATGACCGCTATCCCGGGCTGGTGCTGGTGGTGTCGCCCTCGCACAACGCCGAGATCAAATCGATCAAGGATCTCGCCGGCAAGAAGGTCGGCGTCAGCGCGCCGGGCTCCTCGACTGATTTCTTCCTGAAATTCCTGCTGAAGAAAAACGGCCTCGACCCGACCAGCGCCGCGGTCATCGGTGTCGGTCTTGGCGCCACCGCGGTGGCGGCGATGGAGCAGGGCCAGATCGATGCCGCCGTGATGCTCGACCCGTCGGTCACGGTGCTGCAGGGCAGTCACAAGGACCTCACGATTCTCGCCGATACCCGCACGCAGAAGGATACGCTGGCATTGTTCGGCGGCGAATATCCGGGCGGCGCGCTGTACTCGACGGCGGCCTGGATCGGCTCGCACGAAAAGGACGTGCAGGCCCTGACCACGGCCATCGTCAACACGCTGAGCTGGATTCATTCGCATTCGCCGGAAGAGATCATGGCGAAAATGCCGGAAGAGATCGTCGGCAAGAACAAGGAGCTCTATCTCGCCGCGCTGAAGAACACGATCCCGATGTATTCGGAGACCGGCAAGATGGATCCCAAGGGCGCCGACGCGGTGCTCGCGGTGTTCAGCGAGGGGTCGCCTGAAGTCGCCAAGGCCAATATCGACGTCACCAAGACCTGGACCAACAAGTTCGTCGATCAGGTCAAGAAGACCACGGGCATGAACGCCAAGTGATTTTCGAGTGATGCGCAAGTGAAATTGAAATGACGCGGTGAATGGCATGAGTAGGTTGGTTATTCATCGCGTCACCGCGCTCGACCTGCCGGTCGAAAACTGGCCATGGCCGTTCGCGCGGGAGTGCCGCGCGGAAATCGACGCGCACTTTGCGCGTCAAGTGCACGAAAATCCTGCGCTGTGGAACGGTCGCGTCCTGCTCGGACGCAATCCGGTATTTGCGGGCGAACGGCTCAGCGCCAGCTATTTCGAAACCGATTTCGCCAGTTTCCTGGCGTGGCGCGACTGGGGCTTTCCCGACAAAGGCGTGTTCAATGGCTTTGGCATGGGCGCGCTGCTCTCTAGCGACGGCGCGTTCGTGCTCGGCGAAATGGGCCAGCACACCGCCAATGCCGGGCGGATCTATTTTGCCTCGGGCACGCCCGATCTCGACGACGTCAGGGATGGCGCGGTCGATATATCGGGCAGCGTCGCGCGCGAATTGGAAGAGGAGACCGGTCTGGCGCCGGCCGATTACCAGGACGAAGCCCATTGGCACTGCGTCTTCACCGGACCAGCGGTAGCGATGATCAAGGTCCTGCGCGTCGACATGCCGGGCGAAGGGTTGCGTGCCCGCATTGTGGGCAATCTCGCTCTACAGCGATCACCGGAATTGTCGGATATTCATCTGGTGCGCGGCACCGCCGATCTCACTTCCGCAATGCCGGATTTCGTGGCCGCGTTTATCGAAGCCCAGCTGTCAACCCAACCCTGACGTGCAGGTGCACGCGCCGTGTGGGTTGCCTCGCGTCGTTGTGGCGCTGCAATGCGCTTGACATCGGTCCGCGCTATCAATGTGATGGGCGCTGCTAAAACAAAAAAGACGCAGTGCACAATCGTCCAGGGAGGATTTCATGCCGGTGCGCAATTTCGCACGCCTGCTTGTTGGGGTGTCGGCCGCTGTCGCGGTGCTGGGGATGGCGGTTTCCGCCGAGGCTCAGGAAAAGAAGCTCAAGATCGGCGTCATCTTCGACCTCACCGGCCCGCTCGCCGGCGGCGGCTCTGAGCTGCAATATACCGGCGTCAAGATCATGCTCGACCACTACGCCAAGACCGGCGTCGAGGGTTACAAGATCGAGACCGTTTACGCCGACGCCCAGAGCAAGCCCGACATCGCCATCAACGAGGCGGTGCGGCTGCTGGAGCAGGAAAAGGTCGACATGCTGATGGGCTTCTTCTCGTCGGCGCAGTGCGTGCCGGTGTCGGCCCGCGTCGACCAGATGAAGAAATTCATGTGGATCACCACCTGCATTTCCTCCGGGGTGTTCGACAGCAAGGGCTACAAATACGTGTTCCGCCCGCAGGCGGCCGGCGACCAGTACGGCATGATGACGACGGATTTCATCGCGCAGTATTCGAAGTCGAAGTTCGGCAAGGAGCCGAAGGATCTGCGGGTCGCCATCATTCACGAGGACGGCGCCTACGGCGTCGACGTGTCGAAGGGCAACGAGGCCGGCGTCAAGAAGGCCGGCTTCAACCTGGTGCTGAAGGAAGGCTATTCGGCCACTGCGCCCGATCTCTCCGCGCTGGTCACCAAGCTGAAGCGCGCCAAGCCCGACGTGATTTTCCACACCGGCTACAATCCTGACATCACGCTGCTGTTCCGGCAGGCGCGCGAGCAGGGTCTGAAGTTCGGCGCCATCGTCGGCCATGGCGCGGGCTATGGCGTGTACGAAAAGCTGAAGGAAGGTCTCGGCGCCGACGCCAACTACCTCTTCAACACCGACCCGATCTCGATCTGGCTCGCCAACCAGAAGACCATGGATCCGAAGCTGCCGGCCGTCATCAAGATGGTCGGCGAGGAGTTCGACAAACTGAAGCCGGGGGTCGCGATCCGCTCCGCGCATGTCGGCATCGGCGCCTCGAATGCCTATGTCTTCCTCGACGACGTGCTGCCGCGGGCGATCAAGAAGTATGGCGGCGTCGATCCGGAAGCGCTGCGCAAGGCTGCGCTCGACACGGATATTCCCGAAGGCGGCACCATGCTCGGCTTTGGCGTCAAATTCTTTGGCGAGGGTACCCAGATGGCCGGCCAGAACGAACGCTCGTTCCCGGTGGTGCTACAGTACATCGACGACAAATCCTATGTCGTGTGGCCGAAGAGCCAGATGCAGCGCGAGACCGTGCTGCCTTTGCCGAAGGGGACCACGTTCAGCGACCAGCAGTAGGCCAAAAAGCAGGTCTGACAAGGCAAGCGGGTTAGCGGAGGTTATGGGGTGCTTGTTGTAGACGGGTTGGTGAAGCGTTTCGGCGGCTTCACCGCTGTTAACAGCGTGTCGTTTCGGGTCGAGCAGGGCGAGATTCTCGGCCTGATCGGCCCCAACGGCTCCGGCAAGAGCACGATCTTCAACATGCTGTCGGGCACGCTGCTCCCGACGGCCGGTTCGATCATGTTCAACGGCACAGAGCTCGCAGGCCAGGCGCCGCACCGTATTATCAACGGCGGTATCGGCCGCACCTTCCAGATCCCGCGGCCGTTTCACCGGCTCACGATCTTTGAGAACGTGGCGCTGGCCGGCTTCTACGGCCAGGGCCGCCAC
Source organism: Afipia sp. GAS231 (assembly GCF_900103365.1). Classification (NCBI taxonomy): domain Bacteria; kingdom Pseudomonadati; phylum Pseudomonadota; class Alphaproteobacteria; order Hyphomicrobiales; family Nitrobacteraceae; genus Afipia; species Afipia sp. GAS231. The sequence goes on along the minus strand of NZ_LT629703.1, from coordinate 1,920,687 downwards.
AGCCGCGCCAAGGCCGACGAAGCTGCGGAAAAGGCGTTGCACATGGTCGGCCTGCCGACCGATCGCCATGCCAGCGTCGACGGGCTCGGCGCCGCCGGCCTGAAAAAGCTCGAACTGGCAAAAGCACTGGCGACCGGCCCGAAACTCCTGCTCGCCGATGAAAGCCTCGGCGGGCTGGACGAGACCGAGATGGATCAGGCCGCCGACATGCTGCGCAAGATCCGCGACGAACTCGGCATCACCATCATCTGGGTCGAGCACATCATGGGCGTTTTGATGCGGGTGGTCGATCGCGTGATGGTGCTCGATCACGGCGAGAAGATTTCCGAGGGCTTGCCAAGCCATGTGGCCGGCGATCCCAGGGTGATCGAGGTCTACCTCGGCACCGATGCCGATGAGAGCCAGGTCGCGGCCGCCGAAGCGCGCCGCCGGGCAGGGGTCTGATCATGCTCGATCTGAAATCGGTCGATGCAGGCTACGGCAGCTTCCAGGCGCTGTTCGACGTGTCGCTCGAGGTCAAAGCGGGCGAAGCGGTCGGCGTGATCGGCCCCAACGGGGCCGGCAAGACCACCCTGATGCGGGTGATCTCCGGGCTGATCCGGCCGACCAAAGGCGCGATTGCGATGGAGGGGACGGATGTGCTGGCGACGCCGGCGCACAAGATCGTCGATCTCGGCATCGCCCATGTGCCGGAAAACCGCCGGCTGTTTCCGCGGCTCTCGGTCGACGATAATCTGAAGATGGGCGCCTACATGCCGGGCGCGCGCGCCAGATATGCCGAGCGGCTGGAATTCGTGTTCGACCTGTTTCCGCGCATGAAGGAGCGGCGCAGCCAGATGGCCGGCACCATGTCGGGCGGCGAGCAGCAGATGTGCGCGATCGGCCGCGCGCTGATGTCGGATCCGAAACTGCTGCTGCTCGACGAGCCGTCGGCGGGTCTGGCGCCGGTCGTGGTGCAGCAGGTGTTCGAACTGGTCAAACGCATCCGCGCCGGCGGGCTGACGGTGCTGATCGTCGAGCAGAACGTGCAGCAGGTGCTGAAAGTGGTCGATCGCGCCTATCTGCTCGAAGCAGGTTCTATTCGCGCGTCGGGCACATCACAGGAAATGCTGTCGACCGACACGATCAAGCAGGCATATCTCGGGGTCTAGGGAATGAGTGGAATAGATCGAATAGCTTCCACGAAGAAGGTGCGTTCCCTCTCCCGCTTGCGGGGGAGGGTTGGGGTGGGGGTGTCGCCACACGTTGGAACGTTCGAGTGGAGAGAGCCCCCACCCGCATCGCATCTGTCGATGCGATGCGACCTAAGAGCGAGCTTCGCTCGTCTCGACCCCCGCAAGCGGGAGAGGTAAGCAAGAGGCACACCATGCAGGCGTTTCTGGACATCTTCGATATCTATCTGCTGGAGGCTGTGGTCAACGGCATCCTGCTCGGCGGCGTGCTGGCGCTGTTGGCGCTCGGGCTCAATCTGATCTTCGGCGTCATCGACGTGACCTGGATCTGCTACGCCGAACTCGTCATGATCGGGATGTACGGGATGTATTATCTCGTGCAGGTGTTCCACTTTCCCTACTGGGCGGCGGCGCCGCTGACCATCATGCTGGTCGCAGCACTCGGCGCCGCGCTGCATTACATCGTCATCGCGCCGCTGTTGACCGCGCCGCCGATCAACCAGTTGCTTGCCACCGGCGGCGTGCTGTTCATCCTGCAGAGCTTTGCCACCGTCGCCTTCGGTATCGACTTCCGCAATCTCGGCATCCGCCTGCCGGTACTGGCGTTCGGCGAGATGCATTTCAGCTACGCGCGGCTGTTGTCGTTCGGCGCCGCGCTGGTCGGCATGGTCGCGGTCTACCTGTTCATGAAGCGCACCTATACCGGCACGGCCATCCGCGCCATTGCGCAGGACCGCCAGATCATGGCGCTGATGGGCGTCGATACCAAGCGCATCTATCTCATCACCTCGGCGATCGGCGGCGGGCTCGCGGGCCTCGCCGCCTGCCTCCTGGTGCTGCAATACGACGTGCATCCGTTTGTCGGACTGTCGTTCGGGCCGATCACCTTCCTGATCTGCGTGCTCGGGGGGCTCGGCAATTTCATCGGCGGCTTCATCGCGGCCTTTGTCTTCGCCGAGATCATTTCGCTGGGCGGGCTGTTTTCGGACCTCGAATGGGGCTATGTGCTCGCCTTCGCCTTCTTCATCGTCATGATGTTCATCCGGCCCGCGGGCCTGTTTGCGAGGCGCTCGTGACTCTTCGCAACGCGGCTTGGGCTCTCGGATTGGCGGCGCTGATCGCGCTGCCCTTTGTCCATCGCGAGCCCTACCATCTGCACATCCTGGTGCTGATCCTGATCTGGTCGTTTGCCTATACGTCGTGGTCGATCATGGGCCGCTTCGGCCTGGTGTCGCTCGGCCATGGCGGCTTCATGGGCGTCGGCGCCTATGTGACGGCGCTGTTGTGGAACCATCTTGGCGTGTCGCCGTGGATCGGCATTCCCGTCGGCATGGCGGCGGCGGGCGTGCTGGCGCTGATCGTCGCCTATCCCTGCTTCCGCTTCCGCATCACCGGGCATTATTTCGTGCTGGTGACGCTGGCTTTGTCCGGCATCGTGCTGCAGGTCATCACCGCGACGCGCGACTACACCGGCGGCTCGCTCGGGCTGACGCCGAACCGCGCCAAAGGCAGCCACCTGCTGGCGCTGCAGTTCGACGACAAGATCACATGGTACTTTGTCGCGCTGTTCGTCTGGGTGGTCGGCCTCTTGATCTGGCGCTTGATCGACCGCAGCATGAGCCGCTACGCCATGGAGGCAATCTCGGAGGACGAGGACGCTGCCGCCGCGGCCGGCGTCAACGTCACCGCCGAAAAACTCAAGATCACGCTGATCTCGGCGCTGATGACCGCGCTCGCCGGCGCGCTCTATTGCCAGTACCAGATGTTCATCACCCCGGACACCGTCAGCGGCATTTCGGTGTCGCTGCAGATGGTGTTCGCCGTCATCGTCGGCGGGCTCTATGTCTCGCTCGGGCCGACCATCGGCGCGGTCATCACCATCATGCTCGCGGAAATCCTGCGCATCGGGTTTGGAACCAAGGCGGTCGGCTGGGACAATCTCGTCTACGGCGTGCTGCTGGTGGTGTTCATCATATTTCTTCCCAAGGGTATTCTTGGTAGCATCCTGGCGCGGTTCAAGTCGTCGCGCTGACGGCGCTCGCATCATCGGCTGGTTCGGTTGATCATCGCGGGCATCAGCGCAAACAGAGCCAGCAGCGCCGCGTAGATGGCGCCTTCCGGCGTCGCCAGCCGGGCGAATTGCTGCTGCGCGCTCAATCCGCGCAGCAGCATGCCTACCAGGAGGTCAGCAGCTTGTTGCAGGGCGAGCGCGCCGAGGCCGACGGCCAGCATCCCGGCAAGGGACGTCGTCAACCCTACCAGTCGCGGCGTCCAACGGGCGGCAACCACCATCGCAATCAGCAGCAGCGGCGCTTCGCAGAGAGTGGCCGCGACAGCGCCGATGCGCGGCTCCAGCAGCAGCACACGGATCGGTCCGAGCAGAAAGCCGGCCGAAAAAACCGCCAGGAAATAGATCGCGGCAACCGAGGCCAGCTTCACGCGTGCTGTCGCATGACTTGCTCCGGGGGACGACGGAGGGATCTCGGCAATTGCGGCCCGGTGCCAAACCGCAGCACGAGGTCGGGCCGCCGATCGCCGATCCCGAGATAGGAAGCGAACTGGCGGCGTAGCGCGGGTACTTCCACCGGCTGGTTGATGAAGGCATATTTCAGCCCGAGGGCCGTCGCCTGCAGGCCAAAGCGCTGACAGGCGCGTCCCGCCGCGATCCAATGCGACTTGTCGTTTGCCCCCGAGACGAAGACTGCAATCCCCGCCGAGCTTTCGATATGTTCGCGGTACTTCCGGTTTTCACCTCTCTCGTTGAAAAACAGCCCCATCAACGGTCTGGCGAGCCAGGCCGGCATGGCGGGAGTGCCGGACGCGGGCGCGAACAGCCCGTCCATCGTGGACACGGCGTCCGCCTCGCTAAAGCGGATCCAGCTCTTGAGCTCCGTCATGAAGGCGTCGTCGTGCATCTGCGACGCGTTACCCTGCTCGACATAATCGGCAATGTTCGACATCGCGCTGCGATCGGTGAAGATGATGACCGAAACACCCGGCTCGCGGCCGGCGGCCTCGAGGGAGCGGATCGTTTCGGAGGCGACCGGCCTGCCGTCATAGGCTGCGCGGGTGCATTGTCGAAGCGCGATCGCCTCGAACAGCGGCGAGCGCAGCGGCGGCGCCGGTTCGAGGCTGACGGCCAGCATACCGTCTGCAAGGCTTGGCGTCGCCTTGTATCCGATCGCCGCCGCGGCATGTGTGAGGTTCTCTGCTGCGCAACCCAGGCTGACATACAGGTGATGGTCGTCCGGGTCGACCGCGGGGCATCTTCGGCTGAAATCCGGGGCGATGGTGATTTCGTCGGCGTCGGCCGCGAAAATCCAGGGTTGGGTATTGTGGCTGTTGGCAGCGAGCGTCGCTGCGCGTACCAGTTCGCGGTCTCTCGGCGTCGGTTGCAGCGGCGCCCAGGTTTGACGCACTGCCTGTTCGTAGCTCATCGTCGCGGCTTGAGCCGGCGAGGAAAGTTGTACCATGCCAGCCCCGATTGCGAAGCCGAGCAAGCTGCGTCTGTTCAGCATTGCCGTTCCCTGACTACTGCGACCATCCTGGTTTGCGCCCGATCGGCGGGCTCGGCTTGAGGCATATCAAGTGTCCGGCAAGTCCGGCCTTGTGCAGCAATGCAGGGGTAAGGCGACAAACGATTCCCATTCGGGCGGTTTGTGGATAGCCTGCGCCAACCGCCCGCAGCGCGGAAGGAAAACCAACAGGTTACGCCATGAGCAAGAAGCCCGCGAAGGTCCTCGCCGACGAATTGAAGCCATTCGTCGCGCCGTTCCGCTTCGACGGAACCGGCCAGTTCCACCTGAAATCGCACAAGACCGACGAAAAGGGCGGCCTCGACAAGGACAAGGCGGCAAAAATTCTCGAGGCCAACCGCGAACGGTTGAACGATTTCCAGGAACGGCTCTATGCGCAGGACCGCTGGTCGCTGCTGGTGATTTTCCAGGGCATGGATGCGGCGGGCAAGGACTCGGCCATCAAGAGCATCTTCGATGGCGTCAATCCGCAGGGCTGTGCGGTCACCTCGTTCAAGCAGCCGACCTCGCACGAGCTCGATCATGATTTCCTCTGGCGCAGCACGATCGCGCTGCCGGAGCGCGGCCACATCGGCATCTTCAACCGCTCCTATTACGAGGAATGCCTGGTGACGCGGGTGCACCCGGACATCCTTGCCAAGGAGAAAATTCCACCGAAGCTGATCACCAAGAACATCTGGCGCGAGCGATTCGAGGATATTTCCGCGTTGGAGCGCTACCTCGCGCGCAACGGCACCGTGATCCTGAAATTCTTCCTCAACGTCTCCAAGGCGGAACAGCGTGAGCGCTTTCTGGAGCGGCTGGAGCAGCCTGCCAAGAACTGGAAGTTCTCGATGGGCGATATTACCGAGCGCGCGCTGTGGCGGCGCTACCAGGCGGTGTATCAGGACATCGTCCGCCACACCTCGACATCCCTGGCGCCGTGGTACGTGGTGCCGGCTGACCACAAATGGTTTGCCCGCGTCGTGATCGGTTCGACCATTGTCGCTGCGCTCGACAAGCTCGACCTGCATTTCCCGAAAGTCGACAAGGCCGAACGCAGCGAGTTCAAGCAGATCCGCGAGGCGCTGCTGAAAGAAGGCAAGGGCGGCGAAAAGAAGTCGACGCAGAAGTAGGCCAACCCGCCTCGCTGGCCCCTTCGGCATTCATATCCTCCAAGGCGACTCCAGCCAATCGGACCGGGATTAATCCGCGTGACATCGACCTGATCGACCGTCGGGCGATCCCAGCCCCCGTGAGCCAATTTGCGGGCTCGATCCGACAGCAAAGACTGGTCGGTCGAGCGCTGGTCCGCTACTGTCGACAATCGGAATGCACCTCGTCGTTTTCGCAGGGAGCGGACCATGATCACCAGACGCACGCTGACGCTGGCGGCACTTTCCCTCGGATTGGCCAAGATCGCTACCGCAAACGCCGCAGCATATCCCGCCAAACCCATCCGGTTCGTCGTGCCATTTCCGGCGGGCGGGTCGACGGATGTGGGCGCGCGCCTTATCGCCGAAAGCTTGTCGCGGACGTTCGGTCAGCAGGTCTATGTTGAGAACAAATCCGGGGCAAACGGTACCGTCGGGGTCGAGGAAGCTGCCAGGAGCCCGCCGGACGGCTACACCATTCTTTTTACCATTGACGCGGTGGCGAGCAATCCGCACGTGTTTCATACCAGGGTCGACCCCTCAAAGGACCTGTTGCCGATCATCCAGGTTTCACGTCAGCCGATTGTGCTGGCGGCCCATCCTTCGCTCGGCGTCAACTCGCTTGCCGAATTGATTGCGCTGGCAAAGAAGCAGCCGGGCCTTCCATATGCGACCGGGAGCGGGCTCGGTTCACCGCAGCATATGGCGGTGCAATGGTTCGCGCAGATTGCCGGCATCAAGCTGGAGCAGGTGCCGTATCGCGGCGGCGGGCCGGCGATCAATGATCTTCTCGGTGGTCACGTGAAACTCGGGGCGCTCGGATCGACGCCCCTGATATCGCACTACAGGGCAGGTACCTTGCGTCTGCTGGCGCAAACTTCGCAGGCGCGCTCGTCGAGTCTACCGGATGTGCCGACATTTGAAGAGCAGGGAATCAAGGGTCTCGTTCTCGATCAATGGCTTGGTGTATTCGCCCCGGTTGGTGTTGCGCCAGCCATCGTCGAGCTTCTCAACCGCGAGATCGGAAAGGCCCTTGCCGATCCGGCGGTGCGCAAGAGTTTCCTCGACTCGGCACAGGAGCCTGTCGGCGGAACGCCGGAAGCGTTCGCCGAGCTCGTTCGCGAGGATTACGCCAAGTTTGGACGACTGGTGAAGGACTTGAACATAAAGGCCGAGTAGCGGGAAAGATAATGCCATTTTCGACCTACCTTCCCGAACAGATGGGTTCAGCCAAGTTGACTCCCGCTGGTCCATTTGTCGCGGGCTCCTATGCGGAGCTGACCCTCACCTATGTCGCCGGCACCTTCGGCATCGATGACACCGGCATGGTGAAGATATCGTGGCGGACCACGTCCGACATGAGCAAGCCGCAGTTCGACAAGCCACAGGCGGCCAATTTTACAACCGTCGAGGCCAGCAACGGCGCCAGGCTTGAAGTGTGGTTCGACAGGCTTAACGTCCGGCCCTTTGCCAACACTCTCCTGATCCGGGTCGGCCGCGGCTATTTGCGCGCAGGGGACACGTTGACGGTACGTTTGGGCGATCGCCGAAAGGGATCGCCCGGTTTCCGGTTGCAGACCAACGCCGAGGCGAATGTCGAACTGAGGACCTCGGTTGACGCGTTTGCAGCGTACGAGTTCTGCGAACTGCCGGTACAGCCGGCTTTCGACCTCATACCGGGGCTGGCAGTGAGTTGGAAGGCGATCCTGCCGTCGCTTGCGGTTGTCGGTGAGCCGTTTCGCCTGGGTATCGTCGCCGAAGACAAATGGGGCAACCCCACGCCTGACGCCGATCAGAGTTTCGATCTCGTATCGTCGCATGGTCTGCAAGGAATGCCGGCCGGAATCGTGATCAAAAAAGGTGACGTTCCCTGTGCAATCGAAAACCTGGTTGCCGGCACGGAAGGCGATGTCGACCTGCGGCTGATGGCGGGAGGTGAAGAGCTGGCGCGCGCCAATCCGCTGCGCGTCGTGCAGCACACAACGCTGCGCCGCTATTGGGGTGACCTGCACGGACAGAGCGGTGAAACCATCGGGATGGGCACGGCCGACGCCTATTTCCGTTACGCGCGCGACGCCGCCTTCGTCGATATCGTCGGACATCAGGGCAACGATTTCCAGATTACCGACGCCTTCTGGAATGAACTCAACCGGCTGACGGCCGGGTTTGATGTTCCCGGCCGGTTTGTTTGCCTCCCGGGATACGAATGGTCGGGCAATACCGGCATGGGCGGTGATCGCAATGTCTTTTACCGCCGCGAAGGCAGCCCGATCCGGCGGTCGTCGCACATTCTGGTCCAGGGGCAGACCTCGACGGATGCCGTGTACACCGCCGACGCGCTGTTCCGTGAACTGGAAGGCACTGACACCGTTGTCATCGCGCATGTCGGTGGGCGTTACGCGGATCTGAAATATGCCCATGATGGCCGACTGGAGCGGGCCGTCGAGGTCCACTCGACATGGGGTACCTTCGAATGGCTTCTGCACGATGCGTTCGAGAAAGGCTATCGCGTAGGCGTTGTCTGTCACAGCGACGATCACAAGGGACGGCCCGGTGCGACCCGCCCGGGAGCGTCCAGCTTTGGCGCGATCGGCGGCCTTACCTGCTATTTCATGCCGGAACTGACGCGCGATGCTCTGTTCGAGGCGTTGCGGCGACGGCGGCATTATGGGACCACCGGGGTACGGATCTTCATGGATCTGCACGCCTCGTTCGATCTGCCGGTCACCGGCTTTTCTGAAGATCCACAGCTCGGGCCGGCCGGCGAATTCGCGGTTCAACAGGCCGTGATGGGAGACATCATTCGTCCGGGCCGCGTGCCGATGCATCTCGCCGCGGAAGTAATCGGAACCGCGCCGATCGAGCGGGTCGACGTCCTGCATGGAAGCTTCCTCGCAGAGACGTTTCGTCCGTTTGGCGCATCCGATCTCGGACGGCGCGTGCGCTTGCTGTGGCAAGGCGCCGAGTATCGGGGACGTGGCCGCGAGACCCTGTGGGAGGGCAGGCTGACCGTCACGGGCAATCGTATTGCACGGTTTGCGCCCGTCAATTTCCTCAACCCCGAGCGGGTGGTGCGAGAGACGGCACCGGGGAGCGCGTTGGCCTGGAGTTCGGTTACGACCGGCAATCTGGCAGGCATCGACCTTTGGCTTGACGAGGCGGACTCAGGCTCGCTCGACATCGAGACCAATGTGGTGTCGGGGATGGTGGATATGGATGCACTCGCCGATCGCACCGTCGCGTTCGAAGGCGGCGGTCTTGGCAGGCAACTGAGCATTTATCGTCTGCCTGAGGCTGACTTCAGCCGCCGTGTTACCCTTGACCACAAGGTAAGCTTTGCGGGCGGCCGCGACATGCCAATCTACCTGCGCGTGACACAGGCTGACGGTCATCAAGCCTGGTCGAGCCCGATTTATCTCATCGAGTGAGTTGGCGATGTGAGCCTAAGCGTGCCCCCCAGATCTGATGCGATCTGTCGATGCATGGTGGGCATGGCGCAAAAGCGCCTTTGCCCACCCTACGGTACTATCGCTTTGCCCACCGGCTACGCCTTCGTTGCGGTATACCATGCACGGTGCCGGATTCGCAGCAGGCTGCGCCAACGAATTGCCACCGGCTTCTACTAAACGGGGTCACTCGCCATGGACCAGATCATTTCCGCCAACCAGCAGGATCTATCCGCCCTGCGGCCGCCCGAACGCGACCTGCGGCTCGATCTGTTTCGTGGCATCGGGCAGTGGATGGTTTTTCTCGACCATATTCCGCACGACATCGTCAGCTGGCTGACACTGCGCAATTACGGCTTCAGCGATGCGGCCGAGTTCTTCGTGTTCATCTCCGGCTACCTCGCCGGCTTCATCTACGGTCCGGCGGTGCGTGGCGGCCATTTTCTGGCCGCCACCAAGCGGCTGATGAAGCGGGTCTGGCAATTGTACATCGCCCACATCTTCCTGTTCCTGCTCTTTACGGCGCAGGTCGCACGCACCGCCAGGCGTTCCGACAACCCGATGTACGAGAATGAATTCAACGTCTTCAACTTTCTGCAGCATCCCGACGTGATGATCGGGCAGGCGCTGTCGCTGAAGTACAAGCCGGTCAATTTCGACGTGTTGCCGCTCTATATGGCGCTATTGTTCGCATCGCCCTTGATCCTGTGGTGCCTGATAAGGCGTCCGGCGCTCGCGCTATCAGGTTCGGTCGTGCTGTACATCGCGGCGCGCTGGTTCGACTGGAACCTGCCGTCCTATCCGGCCGGGTCGAGCTGGTATTTCAATCCGTTTGCCTGGCAGATGCTGTTCGTGTTTGCCGCCTGGTGCGGTCTTGGCGGCATCGCCCATCTGCAATTTCTGATCCGCTCCCGCGCCGCGTTCGTGGTGGCCGTGGCCTGGCTTGTGTTTGCGTTTCTGATCGTGATGACCTGGCACAGTGATTTTTTGGGGTCGCTGGTGCCGAAGTGGCTGATCAAGGTGATCTATCCGATCGACAAGTCCGATCTCGACATGCTGCGCTTCACGCATTTCCTGGCGCTGGCTCTGGTGGTGGTCCGGTTCGTGCCGAAGAACTGGCCGCCGTTGACGTCGAAGTGGCTATGGCCGCTGATGGCCTGCGGCCGGCATTCGCTGCCGATATTCTGCCTCGGAATATTCCTGTCGTTTTCGGCGCACTGGCTCCTCACCCAGTATTCCAAGGGCATTGCCGAGCAGCTTTTCGTCAGCCTGGTCGGCATCGCGATCATGGTGGCGGCGGCCCGGCTGTTGGACTGGTACAAGAAAGTGCCTGACTTGTTCGAGGCGCCGCAGGCCGAGCCGAAAACCGAGCCTGCGCAGGCGTGATTGGGATACCGCGGCCCGTACCCGGATGGAGCCGGAGGCGATTAGGTCATCCCTGCTGACCATCTTTTGGCGTTGCGGACGGTCATATTTCTCGTCTAGAACGGCGGGGAAGTGAGGTCCCGGCAACGAACCGTCAACGGTTTTGGCCGAGGATTCCGGCTTCTCAAGGGTCTGGCAATGCTGATTCGCAGCGAAATGTTGGGAGTTCGGGGTGGAGCGGCCAAGGCTGCCCCCATGACTGCCCCCGCGATTCCGCCTGCGTCCTTGCCCACCCTCCTTCTCGGCGGGCTTCTGCTTCTTATCGGCCCCTGAGGGCCGTCTGGGCGGTTGCGCCTGGGCACTCAGGGGTTTTGAGCGAGATCACCAGACCCTTCAGCGCTCAAAAAATGCAGCGCACGACCCATAAGGAATGCTTCCAATGACCACCGCACCGAAGTCCGAGAAGGACCGCGTCATCGTATTCGACACCACCCTGCGTGACGGCGAGCAATGCCCCGGCGCCACCATGACGTTCGAGGAAAAGATCGAGATCGCCGAGATGCTCGACGACATGGGTGTCGACGTCATCGAGGCCGGCTTCCCGATCACCTCGGAAGGCGATTTCCAGGCCGTCAGCGAGATCGCCCGCCGCTCCAAGAACTCCGTGATCGCCGGCCTGTCGCGGGCCAACCCGAAGGATATCGACCGCTGCGCCGAAGCCGTGAAATTCGCCCGGCGCGGCCGCGTCCACACCGTGATCGCGACCTCGCCGTTGCACATGCGCGTCAAGCTCAACATGACGCCGGAGCAGGTGCTGGAGCTGTCGGTCGCCAACGTCACCCGCGCCCGCAATCAGATCGACGACGTCGAATGGTCGGCCGAAGACGCCACCCGCAGCGAGATGGACTATCTCTGCCGCATCGTCGAGGCCGTGATCAAGGCCGGCGCCACCACGGTCAACATTCCCGACACCGTCGGCTACACCACGCCGGAGGAATACACCCGCTTCATGCGCACGCTGATCGAGCGGGTGCCGAACTCTGACAAGGCGGTGTTCTCGGTGCACTGCCATAACGATCTCGGCATGGCGGTGGCGAACTCGCTGGCCGGCATCGCCGGCGGCGCGCGCCAGATCGAATGCACCGTCAACGGTATCGGCGAGCGCGCCGGCAATGCCGCGCTGGAAGAAGTCGTGATGGCGATGAACGTCCGCAACGACGTGTTTCCGTGGTGGAACAAGATCGACACCACCATGCTGACGCGGGCCTCGAAGCTGGTGTCGGCCGCGACCTCGTTCCCGGTACAGTACAACAAGGCGATCGTCGGCCGTAACGCCTTCGCGCATGAGAGCGGCATCCATCAGGACGGCGTGCTGAAGGACGCCTCGACCTACGAGATCATGCGCCCCGACATGATCGGCTTGAAGAAGTCGTCGCTGGTGCTCGGCAAGCATTCCGGCCGTCATGCCTTCGTGCACAAGCTGGAAGAGATGGGCTACAAGCTCGGCGCCAATCAGCTGGAAGACGCCTTCGTGCGGATGAAGGCGCTGGCCGACCGCAAGAAGGACATCTACGACGAGGACATCGAGGCGCTGGTCGACCAGGAGATCGCGGCCGCCCACGACCGCATCAAGCTGACCTCGCTGACCGTGATCGCGGGCACCCATGGCCCGCAGCGCGCCACCATGAAGCTCGACGTCGACGGCAAGATCAAGATCGAGGAAGCCGAAGGCAACGGCCCGGTCGATGCGGTCTTCAACTGCATCAAGGCGCTGGTGCCGCACGAGGCCAAGCTGGAACTGTACCAGGTTCACGCCGTCACCGAAGGCACCGACGCGCAGGCCGAAGTGTCGGTGCGGCTCGCCCATGAAGGCCGCTCGATGACCTCGAAGGCGTCCGATCCGGATACGCTGGTGGCTTCCGCCAAGGCCTATCTCGGTGCGCTCAACAAGATCGTCATGAAGCACCAGCGCGACGAGCCGGCGCAGGCGGCGAGTTGACGCCGCTAAGATAATCCCACCACAAAACGCGGCGCCCAAAGCGCCGCGTTTTTGCTATGGGATTCTGCTGCCGATCAAAGATACCGCCCCGGCGAAAACGGCGCGGCATCGAACGGCGGTTGCGTGCCGCTGATCATGGCCGCGATCGCGGCCCCGGTCGCGGGGCCGGTCGTGAAACCAATATGCTGATGGCCGAAGGCAAGCCACAGGCCGACGTGCCGTGGCGCGGGCCCGATCATCGGCAAACTGTCCGGCAGTGTCGGCCGCGCACCGCGCCAGGGTTCGCCGACGGCCTCGCCGAATTCGACCACGCTGCGGGCAAGCGGCACCACCATGTCGAGTTGGGCATAGGAGGAGGGTGCATCGCGTGCCGTCAGTTCGACGCCTGAGGTGACGCGAATGCCGTTCTCCATCGGCGACATCAGGAAGGCGCCGTCGGCGTCGTGGATCGGGCGCAGCAGCGAGCGCGCGGGGTTCGGCTTGAATTCGCGATGGTAGCCGCGTTCAAACGCCAGGGGAACGCGATAGCCGAGCGGCCGCAACAGGTCGGCGGACCACGGGCCAAGCGCCACGACGACGTGACGCGCGGGGATTTCGCCATCCGAAAGCACCGTGCGCCAACCGTCGCCGTCGGGCATGATCGACCTGATCTCCGCCTGACGGATCTCGCCGCCCAAACCCGCATACATGCGCGCATAGGCTTTCACCACATTGCCCGGTGAATCCACTGACGCCGTCTCGGAGTGCAGCAGCCCGACCGTGTAGACCGGCAGGATGTTGGGTTCGAGCGCCGATATTCCCTGGCGATCGAGTACTTCGCTGCGAACGCCGTATTCCGCCAGCAGCGCCTGTTCCGCCTTGGCCGCCGCGAGGCCGTCGCCGCGCCAGGCCTTGAGCCAGCCGGTCTCACGGATGCGCTCGGGCGCACCCGCCTTGACGATCCATTCCCGGTGCAGTTTTAGCGAGGCACCGGTCAGCGCACGCAACGCGGTCGCCCGCGGCTTGGTATGCGCCGGGGTCGCGTTGGCGAGAAACCGGACAACCCAATCGAGATTGCGCGCGGACCAGACCGGATTCCAGCGCAGTGCATGGTGCCGGTTGGTCAGATATTTCGGCAGGCTCTTCCAGAGTGACGGCTGGTTGAGCGGCAAGATCGAACCGCTGGATAGAATGCCGGCATTGCCGTAGGAGGTCTCGCTAGCCGGCTCACGCCGGTCTACCAGAATGACCGACAGGCCCCGCTGCCGCGCGACATAGGCCGCGGACACGCCGACCACGCCGGCGCCAAGCACGATGACGTCCGCCAGCTTGCCCGTTACCCCATCCGACATCGATCACTTCCCACAAAATTCCGCAGCACGGTCCAGCAGCCGCCCGTCAGGCACTATAGGTTCCGTGACTTTAAATGCCAACGACGGCAGGCGACGCCGCAGGGATGCGCCGCGTTTTTGCGTTGAGTTCAATCGGCTCACACCACGCGATTTCCCTTGGAGCCGCTGCTCGCCGCGCGTTAATGACAACGGATGCTCGTCCATATCCAGATTCTCCGGTTTATCGCGGCGGTTGCCGTCATCGCCTTTCATGCGCTGGGCGTCGCTCCTGACGGCCACAAGGTTCCCGAGAGCGCCATCTCCTTTGTGCTGTCCTACGGCGGCCGCGGCGTCGATCTGTTCTTCGTCATTTCCGGCTTCATCATTTTTTATGCGACCGATGGCAGAGGACTGACGCCGGCGGAGTTCCTGCGCCGCCGTGTCGAGCGGATCGTGCCGCCGTATTTTTTCGTGATCTTCGCCGTCACCGTGCTGGCGGTGACGCTGCCGGCCACCTTCGGCGCGACCGACTGGTATACGCCCCGCCACATCCTCAAATCGCTGGCCTTCGCCGCCTTCACCGATGGCGAAATGCCGGTCGTCTATGTCGGCTGGTCGCTCGAATATGAGATGTACTTCTACCTCGCGGTCGCGCTGCTGATGGCGGCAACGCGCGATCCCTGGCGTAACATCGTGTTGCTGTTTTCCGCGCTCGCCATCGTCGGGCGCATCCCGGGCGTCGAAGCCGCGCTCGGAAATTACGCGTTCTTCGTCGATCCCTTGATCCTCGAATTCGTGCTCGGCGTCATCGTCGGGCGCGTGTTCGTGACTGGCCGGGTCGATTGGCCGATGCCGGTTGCCGTAGCCTGTGCGATCGCGGCGGTGCTGGCGGCGGATCCCACCCAGCGCGTCATCATATCCGGCATTCCGTCAGCCTTGCTGGTAGCGGCGGCCGCCTTTGTCAGCCGTAAGCGCACGCATCCATCTTGGCCAGAGCGTGCGCTGGCGCGGCTGGGCGATGCCTCCTATTCGATTTATCTCGCGCAGGTGGAGACGGTCACGCTGGCAGGCACGACCGTCGCTGGCCTGATCCCACAGGTTCCGCCGCTGCTGCTCTTGGTCGTCACCAGTGCCATCGTCGTCGCGTTCGGCCTGCTGCTCAACGTCGCGGTGGAGCGGCCGTTGCTCAGGTTGAGCCGGCGCCTTGGCGCTCTGCGTCCGGCGCAGGCGGCTAAAGCGTTTTCGAGCGAAGTGGGCACCGGTTCGCGTTAAGAAAACACGTCAAAATAAGAAACCAGGGCCCGTTCCGATTCGATCGGAACGGGCCCTGGCTGAAACGGCGCATTGACGCGATCGCGCGGGGCATTTTTAATCGGCGGCCTCGGCCACCCGATCGGGCGGCGCAACCAATAACAACAATCCGCAAGGGAGCGAATGATGGACGGTTCGACCAACGGCAGCCAGGGACAATCGCCGATGCTGTTCCAGCCGCTCGCGATCCGCGGCCTGACGCTGAAAAATCGCCTCGTGGTGCCGCCGATGGTTCATTATCGAGCCGAGCCCGGCAACACCTGCGGTACCTTTCACGTCGTGCATCTCGGCCGCTATGCGCTCGGCGGTTTTGGTCTCGTCTTCGTCGAGGCAACCGGTGTCGAGGAGATCGGGCTGATCAACGAGCATGACCTCGGCATCTGGAACGATGCGCAGGTCGAGAGTTTCAAACCGCTGATCGCTTTCATGAAGCGGCAGGGCACCGCGATCGGCATTCAGCTGGCCCATGGCGGCCGCAAGTCCTCCTCGCAAACCGCGATGCAGGGCATGGGACCGCTGACGGAAGAAAACCTCAAAGCCGGCGACAAGATCTGGCAGCCGGTCGGGCCGACCGCCGAGCCGGTTGCCAAGGGCTGGCTGACGCCGCGGCAACTGACGACGGAAGAGTGCAGGGCGATGGTCGGCACCTGGGCCAAGGCGGCGCGGAATGCGGTGGCTGCGGGTTTCGACACCATCGAAATCCACACCGCGCACGGCTATCTCTTAGCCTCGTTCCTGTCGCCGGTCTCCAACACCCGCAACGACGAATATGGCGGCGACCGCGCCGGGCGCATGCGCTTGCCGCTGGAGATCGCCGAAGCGGTGCGCCGCGAAATGCCGGATACGATGCCGCTGTTCGTCCGCGTCTCGTCGGTCGACGGCACGCAGGAAGGCTGGAACATGGATGACACCGTCGTGTTCGCGCGCGAACTGAAAGCGCGCGGCGTCGACGTGATCGATTGCTCTTCCGGCGGCATCGCCGGTGCTGCGACCGCGGCGCAGGTGCCGCGCAGCCTCGGGTTCCAGGTTCCGTTTGCGGAACGCGTCCGCAACGAAGCCGATGTCACCACCATGGCGGTCGGCATCATTCTCGAGGCGCAGCAGGCCGAGGCGATCCTGCAGAACGGGCAGGCCGACCTGATCGCGATCGGCCGCCAGTCGCAGTTCAATCCCAACATCGCGCAGCATTGGGCGCACGATCTCGGGATCAACACGCGCTTCGAGGACTGGTCGCCCGAATATGGCTGGTGGCTCGAAAAGCGCATCCGGACGCTGGAGGGTTTTGCAACGCCGACCGGCGTGGTGACACGTCGCGGGTGAGTGCTCCAATCGTCATTGCGAGCGCAGCGAAGCAATCCATCCCACCGCGCAAAGAAAGAATGGATTGCTTCGTCGCTTCGCTCCTCGCAATGACGATGATGGAGTTGGAATGAAATTCGGCCATTCGGGCGCCGATTAGAATCATTTCCCACTCTCGCGACCCAGCGCTCACCTAATTGATATTTTCCGCTCCGTAGATGCTTGTAACGTCCCGACGTCCGCGAACCCCAGGACGTCCCATGTCGCTCGAAACCCTCGATCTTGCTGCTCCCCGTGACCGCACCATCGGGCTTTCCGAAGCCGCGCTGACGCGCCGGATCGATCTGACCACGCTGCGCCTGTTCATGGCCGTGTGCGAAGAGCAGAACCTGACGCGGGCGGCGCAGCGCGAGGGCATCGCAGCCTCGGCCGTCTCCAAGCGGATGAACGATTTTGAACTAGCCTTCGGCGTCACGCTGTTCCGGCGGTTGTCCAAGGGCATGGCGTTGACGCCGGCCGGCGAGGCGCTGCTGCACCATGCCCGCGTCACGCTGCTCAATGTCGAAAAGATCGCGGTCGAACTGTCGGAATATTCGCAAGGCGTCCGCGGCCATGTCCGCATGCTGGCGAACCTGTCGGCGATCGTGCAGTTCCTGCCCGAGGATCTCCAGGCGTTCTTCAGCGCGCATGAACTGCTGCGGGTCGACCTGCAGGAGCGGCCGAGCGGGCACGTGGTGCGCGGCATCGAGGAGGGCGCTGCCGAGATCGGCATCTGCTCGGGCGAGGCCGAGACGCGCGCGCTGGAGGCGTTTCACTATCGCTACGATCATCTCGCCGTGGTGGTGCGGTCGGATCATCCACTGAGCGCGCGCGCCGATATCCTGTTCGCGGACACGCTCGACTACGACCATATCGGGCTGCATGCCGCGAGTTCGATCTACCTGCGCTCGCAATATGCGGCGAGTCAGGCCGGCAAGTCGATGCGGCTGCGCATCAACGTGCCCGGCTTCGACGCGGTGTGCCGGATGGTGCAGGCCGACATGGGCATCGGGCTTATTCCGGATCGCGCCTTCGAGGTGATCGGCGCTGGCATGGGCCTGCGCGCGATCCCGCTGCGCGACGACTGGGCGAAGCGGGAACTGAAGATCGTGGTGCGCGAAGCAACACAACTTTCCGGCACCGGCCGGATGGTGCTGGATCATCTGCGCACCGCGGAGCAGTCGCAGGAACCGCGCCGGCGTGGACGCATTAACCAATAGTTAGGGTTATGTTTGCGGGTGCCGGAGGCCGGGCCTAGCGTTCCCGCAGGATTTTGCTCGGCCACCCAAAAACAGGTGCGTGCCATGACGTATGGAAGGTACGGAGCGCTGGTCGGGTCGCTTGCCGCTATTGCGCTGATGTTTGCTGGTAACGAGACGTCTGCGAGGTCGGGCGGCGCGCATGGTGGAGGCTTCACTTCGGCGCGCGCGATCCCCCATTCGCCATTCGGCCCGCGGCATCACCGACGAAACACCGATGTCACGTACTGGCCGGCGGGCTACTACGATGGGCCATCAAACGGCGAAGCCATCGCCGACGTTCCGCCGCCGCTCTCGAACGATATTCATTACCCTTCCACCTATGACGTTCCCTGGGATTGGGCGCATCGGTATCCGCCGAATGTCGTGCCGTCCGAGCGGGCCTATGTGACGCAGTGCCCCGCAGAGACCGTGACGGTCCCAGGCGCTGGCGGCAAGGATCACACCGTCAACATCGTGCGGTGTTACTAGCGGAATTCGCTGGACGGATCGTATCTCCGCTGCGGCTTGTTGACACCTGCGACAGAGTCAGTTTCTCTGTCTCGGCACGACAATCAACCGGCGCAACTCATGTCGACCCTTGAAGCCGCATTGCGAGGAGGGACGATTGCCATTCTCTTCCTTATCGTGTTTCTCGTCGCCCGCGACCTGCGAACCAGCCGGTTAAGCCGCTACTCCGCGCTGCTTTTCCTCGGCACAGCGGCGTTCGTGATCGATTCGGCGCCCGGCTTCTTGACGCTCGACATGCGTCTGAAAATCCCGATCCACATTCTTTGCATCGCAACGCCGGCGGTGTTCTGGATCATGGCGGCGGCGCTGTTCGATGATGACTTCAAGGCACGCTGGTATCACGCTCTCGCCTGGCTCTGGCTCGCCGGCCTCGCCTGGCGGGAAATGTATGGTTGGCCGCCAGCCGTCGTGGCCGTGCAGGAGGCTTCGTCGCTGCTGTTCGTCGCGCTCGGCGTCTGGCATGCGTTGGCCGGCCGGGCCGGGGATCTGGTGGAATGGCGGCGTCAGCTCCGCGTCGAGTTCGCGGTGATCACGGCGTTCTATATCGCCTCCATCATCGTGTCGCAGCGGATATGGCCGGGCACGCTGGGCAAGCCCCCTTACAGTCTCTTTAACGCGATCGGCCTGATGGCGTTCATCTTTGTGTATGCGTGGCTGCGACTATCTCTGTTGATCAGGCAACAACTCGCACCAGCGTCGCCACAAGACGGTTCGGCCCCGTCCGTCGGGGCCGAACCGCAGCAGGTGCGATCAGCTACCGGGCAGGACGCCGTCCTGCTTGCGCAGCTCGGCAGGCTGATGGTGGAGGGCAGGGCCTATCGCGACGACAGCCTGAGCATCACCTCGCTGTCACAAACCCTCGGCGTTCAGGAGTACCGGTTGCGTCGCCTGATTAATGGACAACTTGGCCACCGGAATTTTAGCGCCTTCGTCAACGGCTACCGGCTGGCCGAAGCGGAAGCCGCATTGGCCGACCCCAGCCAGGCCGAAGTGCCGATCCTGACGATCGCGCTCGACGCTGGCTTCGGTTCGATCGGGCCGTTCAATCGCGCGTTCAAGGTCCATACCGGGCTGACGCCGACCGAATATCGGCGCACCCGTTTCGGGGCTGAAGGCGCAGGCTCGTTGCCGATTCCGGAATCGGCCAGCCGTTCGTAGGATTCGGCCAGAAGCGGCTGGAAACCGGCGAGCCGAAAAGACCTCCCCATGTCACGTTGATCCCGAAGGCAGCGCGATCCCCTGATGGGCTGGCGCATTTGCCGGACAGGAGATGGCCGTGAAAGAGCTCATTACGATCCTCCAATTCTCCCTCCCGGTCTTTATCGCGATCGCGACACTCGAGGCGCTGTTTCTCGCCGTCGTGATGCGGCGGGATTACAACTGGCGGGCCTATTTTGCCTCGCTCGCCGATGGGCTCGGCCGGGAATACATCGTGTACATTTTCCTGTCGGCGAGCATCGCGTCGCCATTGATCCGTCTGGCCTGGGACCATCGCCTGTTCACCGTGCCGCTCAATACCGCGACCGCGGTGGTGGTGCTCGTGATTGGGCAGGATTTCTGCTATTACTGGCTCCATCGCGCCAGCCACCGTATCAGGTGGTTCTGGGCGACGCATGCGGTTCACCATTCATCCAACGAGCTCAATCTCGGCGCTTCGTACCGCTTTGGCTGGACCGGGCGGTTGACCGGCGCCGGGGCCTTCTTTGTGCCGATGATCTGGCTCGGCTTCGCACCGGGGCCGGTGTTCATCGCCGCCGGTTTTGGCCTGCTCTATCAGTTCTGGATTCATACCGAATGGATTCCGAAGCTTGGCTGGCTCGAATATATGCTGAACAGCCCTCGCATCATCGTGTGCACCACGCCGCCAATCCGGAATATCTCGATCGTAATTACGGCGGCATCTTCATCGTGTTCGATCGCCTGTTCGGAACTTTCGTCAGCGAGCGCGACGACGTGCCCTGCCGCTACGGCCTGGTGACGCCTTTGCTGTCCAACAACCCGCTGGTGATCGGTTTCCATGAATGGGCGGCGATGGCCCGCGATCTCTGGCAGGCCCGCACCTGGCGCGCACGGCTGATGCATGTCATCGGTCCGCCCGGCTGGCGCGCGGAAGAAGGCGAAGAGGTGAGCGAAGCGGTGATGCGGGAAGGTGAGGCGGCAGCGCGCAGTGCGTAGGGTGGGTTAGGCGAAGCCGTAACCCACCGCGAAACTACCCGCGCATGAAGACCTTGGTGGATTACGCTTCGCTAATCCACCCTACGAACCCTCATTGTTGACAGTTGACGACCCGGTTGCGATACACGTCGCAGCCGGGAGATCAGTTCAATGGTCCGTCAAATCAGATGTGTGCTGATGCGCGGAGGCACCAGCAAGGCCGTTTTCTTGAAGGAAAGCGATCTTCCGATCGACGAAGCCGAACGCAGCAGGACCATCCTTTCGATCTTCGGCTCGCCCGATCGCCGGCAGATCGATGGACTGGGCGGCGCCGATCCCCTTACCAGCAAGCTCGCGGTCATCGGCCCGGTCCGCACGGCGGAACCACGCGCGGCCGGGACGCATCTCACCTATACCTTCGGTCAGGTCGAGATTGCGCATCCCGAAATCGACTGGTTGAGCCTGTGCGGCAATATCAGTTCGGCGGTCGGGGCCTTCGCGGTGTACGAGGGATACGTGACGCCGCACGAGCCGATGACGCAGGTGCGCGTATTCAATACCAACCTGTCGCGCGTGCTGACGATCGAAGTTCCCGTCCGCGACGGGCGTCCCCTCGAACAGGGCGATTACTCGGTCCCCGGTGTGCCCGGAACGGGCGCGAAGATCCTCATCGATTTTTCCGACACCGCCGGCGCCGCCACCGGCGCATTGCTTCCCACGGGCCGGCCGGTCGATCGTCTCACAATTCCTGATGTCGGCGAAATCGATGTCTCGCTGGTCGATATCGGCAACGCCCACGTATTCGTGCGCGCCGGCGACCTGGGTCTGCGTGGCACGGAAAGCGCCGCGCAGCTCGATGCCGATCATGAACTACGCGCGCGGCTGGAGCGCATCCGCGGCGCCGCGGCCGAGCGCATGGGCATGATCGCCGCCGCCGCGCGGTCGCGCGAAGCGTCGCCCGCCACGCCCATTCTCGGCATCGTCAGCCCGCCGGCATCCTATCGCGACGAGAACGGTGGCGCTGTTGTGAACGATAACGAGGTCGATCTGGTTTCCCGGCTGATGTTCATGCAGCAGACCCACAAGACCTATGCCGGGACCAGTACCGTGTGCACCGGCGTCGCCAGCCGCCTGACGGGAACCCTCGTTCACGAGGTGACGCGGCTGCAAATGCGCCAGGCGGATACGGTGCGTATCGGACATCCCGCGGGCGTGATCGAGACCGAAACCCGGGTCGAGAAGAACGGCGCCGGTCAATACGTCGTTCGCCGCGCGACGCTGGGGCGTACCGCGCGTCGCATCATGGAAGGCTATGTCTTCGTACCTGATACGCCGCATCCGGCGGTAAGCTAGCGTGTCTCACGCATCGACAAATCGGTGACCGTTCTGCGTTGTGACACCGTCAGGATCTTGCCTTCGCGAACAAGATCCTTGCAGGCCTCCTTCAGGACGATGACCGCTTCCCGCGTTGCCCGGCTCACAGGACGCCCGCGCGGCAACGCCAACACGCGGTCGGCGCCCATCCAGGGCAGCAGGGCCGCCGACAGCGTACCCGCCGCCACCTCCTCATGAATGCCGGAAAATGGCAGCAGCCCGTAGCCAAGTCCGGACGCCACGATCCGCTTCAACGGGATGCTCGAGTCGACGCGCAATGAAAACGGCACCGTCGGCGGGAACGGGTTGCGGCTGAGTGGCAGGATGGCGGAGGGCAGGCTGTCGAACTCCTTTCGCGTCAACTTGCCGCGCTTGAGCAGGGGATCGCGCGGCGGCCCGATCAGAAACACCTGCTCGACCACCAGGACCTCGTAGTCGAGATGATCGTTGGGCTGCGGCGCAGTCACGATCGCGAGGTCGAGTTCGCCGCGCAGCACACGGTCGCTCATCCCTTCGGTCAGGCCCTCGCTCAATTCGAGCCGCACCCGCGGAAACCGTTTCACGAATAATTGGGCGAACGGCGCATACAGGATTTCGGCAAGGCTCGATGGCGCACCGAGCCGAACCGTGCCGCTGGGCTCGCGATTTTCCGTCCGGACCTCGGCCTTGATATCGTCGATGGTGCCGAGCAGCCAGCGGCCGCGCGCCAGCAGCACCTTGCCCGACTCGGTGACCGATACGCCGCGCGCCCCGCGTTCAAACAGCTTGCCGCCGAGTTCGTGCTCGAGCTCCTTGACGTGACGGCTGAGCGCCGACTGGGCAACGTTGAGCGTGCTCGCCGCGGCCGCGAAGCCGCCGCGTTCGGCGACCGCAATGAAGTAGCGAAGCTGTCGCAGGTCCATGTTTTTGCCTCCATCTCAAACCGAGATAGCAACCATATTAAACATATTCTTGTGAGATACAAAAATCGGCGCACTCTCCGGTCAAGGAAAACAGGGAGAGACGCGCATGGGCATCGCTGCGGAAGCAACGCGCCAGACATCAGTGTTCATTGCCGGCGGTGGCCCGGTCGGCCTCGCCATGTCGCTGTTGCTCGACCGCTTCGGCATCGACTGCGTCGTGGTCGAGAAGAGCTCGACCACGACAGATCATCCGAAGTCGCGCGGCTGCTGGGTCCGCACCATGGAGATCTTTCGGCAGTGGGGGATCGAGACCGCGGTCCGCGACCGCGGGCTGCAGGAAAATTCCGATATGTTCGTGTTCCTCGACAGCATCGCGGGACATGAATACGGCCGCACCCGCCCGGAGCCGAATGTCGGACATACCCCGGCCTGGAAGAGCCTGGTCGCGCAGGATGCGGTCGAGGAGGAGATCCTCCGCGTCGTCGAGAAGTCGAAGCACGCCACCGTTTTATTCAGCACCGAGTGTGAATCCTTCGAGGAAACCAACAGCGGCGTTCGCGTCAAGACGCGCTGCGAAAAGACCGGCGAAGTCACCGAGTGGAGCGCGACCTATCTCATCGCCGCCGACGGCGCCGGCAGCCGGACCCGCCGCAGCGCCGGCATCGAGATGGTCGGACCGTCGACGCTGGCGGTGATGTCGAACGAGTATTGGCGGGCCGATCTGTCTTCTCTACCGATCGCGCGCGAGGCCGCCGGCTTCATGGTCATTCCTGACAAGCCTGGCCTGCCGCGCGCGGGAATCCTCAACACCAACGGCCGGGATCGCTGGTTGACGGTGACGCAGATCGGGCAGACCAAGGACGATCGCGAGCGGCCGTGGACTGATCAGGAGTTCATCGAGATCGCGCGCGGGCATGTCGGCATTCCGGACCTCGATGTGACGCTGCTCAACCGCTCGATCTGGCGCGTCAGCATGCAGGTCGCGGAGACGTTCCGGAAGGGCCGGGTGTTCCTGGTTGGCGACTGCGCCCATCGTTTCCCGCCGACCGGTGGTTTTGGTCTGAACTCCGGCGTTCAGGATGCGCACAATCTCGCCTGGAAGCTCGCCTTCGTGCTGAAGGGTTTAGCCGACGACAAGCTGCTCGACAGCTATTCGAGCGAACGGCGTCCGGTGGCGCAGTCCAACGCCAATTTCAGCTTCGGCAACCGTCTGCGCATCGGCCTCACCGACGACGCGGTGCGATCGCGCAATCCGGACCGGATCAAGTTCTGGATCAACGATATGGACAACCACTTGCACAGCATCGGGCAAAATCTCGGACACAACTATGAAGAGGGCGCCGTCATTCCCGACGGCACCGTCGCGAAGGCGCTGAACTCCCGCTATTACACTCCGTCCGACCGCCCCGGCGCGCGCTTTCCGCATATGTGGCTGGATTCGCCGCGCAAGCATTCGACGCTGGACTGGTTCGACAAGGAATTCGCGATTGTCACCGGTCCGCTCGGCAACGAGTGGCTCGAAGCGGGCCGGCAGGTTTCCGAAAAAACCGGCGTGTCGCTCTCGCTGAAGCAGTTGCCGGCGGCCGACCCCGCCGAAGGGTTTCAACTCGGCATGCGCGGCGCGGTGCTGGTGCGGCCCGATGGCCATGTGGCGTGGCGGATGCCGTGGCTGCCGTCGGATCCGGCGAAGGAGCTCGCCGGCGCGCTCTCGACGCTGCTGCACTAGCGGAGGCTCCGATGCAATTCTTCGAAGCCAACGGCGTTGCGACCGCCTATCAGACTTCGGGCCGCGGCGCGCCGGTCGTTCTGCTGCATGGCGGCGAGGCCGATCACGCGATGTTCGACGGCCTGTCGCACGCACTGAACGGCCACTTCACGGTCATCGCTTATGACCAGCGCGACTCCGGTGCGACGAAAAATCCGCCGGCGTCCTATTCGCTCGCCGATCTTGCCGACGATGCCGCCGCTTTGATCCGTGGCCTCGGTCACGAGCGAGCGCACGTGTTCGGAACCTCGCTCGGCGGCCAGATCGCGCAGGCGCTGGCGGCGCGGCATCCCGACTGCATCGACCGGCTGATCCTCGGCAGCACCTGGAAGATCAACAAGAGCCCGCTGGAGGTCAATCCGGACGCGTTCCGCACGCTCGCTTCCTACCGCGCCGACACCGCCGGCAACGCGCCAAAAATCGCGGAATACTTCTTTCCGCCGGAGTGCCTGCGTGCGCGGCCCGGGTTGATCGACATCTTCCGCGGCAACAGCCGCGACGACGGACAAAAGGCGCGGCGCGGCGCGCTCCTCGCGCAACCGGTCGCGGCCGATCTTGCGACGTTCGATCGACCGACGCTGCTGCTGGCAGGCAGCGATGATCGCCTGATTCCGAACGTCGAGACATTTGCGATCGCGCAGGGTCTCAAGCGCGTCGAGACGCGCGTGATCGAACAGGTCGGCCATGTGTCGTCGATCCAGGCGCCGGAACGTGTGGCGGAGGCGGTGATCGCATTTCTGACTTCGTAAAAAGACGGACCGATAACACAGAGGGGGAAACCATGGCTGACCAGGCGAGCGCAGTGGCTTTCGACGAAGCGCCGGTAACGACGCGCTATTGGCTATCGATCATTCTGTTTGCCGTCACCGGCGTGGTCGATTTCTTCGATTTCTTCGTGGTTGGCTTTCTGGTGTCGGTGCTGGCGCCGAAATGGCATCTGACCTTCGGGCAGACCTCGATCATGCTGATGAGCGCCGGCATCGGCGCCATGCTGGGCGCGTTGGCCGCGGGCTTCCTCGCCGATCGTTTCGGGCGGAAGCCTTTAGCGGTTATTGGTGTGCTGATCTGCGGCTTCAGTTCCGGCGCGATTGCGCTGATCCCGGAAGACGGCTGGATCTTTTTCGCATGCCTGCGCTTCTTCGTCGGTTTTGGCCTCGCGGCGGGCGCCGCGGCCGCGGTACCCGCCATCGTCGAATTCGCGCCGACGCGGCATCGGACGCTGGTCACGAGTCTCGTGGTCGTTCCCGTCGCCTTTGGTGTGTTGTCGGCCTCGATCACGGCGAGTTTTCTGCTGCCGCTGGTCGGCTGGCGCGGGCTTGCCGCGGTCGGATTCCTGCCGATCATCCTTGCGGTCCTGACCATGATCATCATGCCGGAATCGCCGCGCTGGTTGATCAGCAAGGGCCGCATCCGGGAAGCGCAGACCAGCATCCGCAAACTCTACCGGGTCGGCGATCAGTCCTTTGCGCTGCCGACGCTTCCGGCGGCGAGCCCGGCGCGATTCGCCGATCTGTATGCCGAGCAGCGGCGCTTCTGGCTGACGGTGCTGATCTGGTTCGGCGCCAGCACGGCCAACTATGGCGTCTTCCTGTGGGGGCCGACCATCGTCGCGCTGTTGCTCGGCGTAGCACCCCAGGATGCGGCGAAGATGTTCATCTATGTCAGCCTTGCCGGCGTGCTCGGCCGCACCGGCTTTGCCTTTCTGGCCAATCGAGTTGGCCGCAAGCCGTGCGGCCAGTTGATGGGATATGGCACGGCGATTTCACTGGCGCTCGCGGCCTACTTCCACAACGATTTTGCCGGCTCGGTGCCGCTGTTCCTGGTTTTCCTGGTGATCGGCGCGCTGTTCTTCGACGGCGGGTTCGCAAACATCGGCCCATATCCGGCGGAGATTTTCCCGGTTCAGCTTAGTGGCCGTGCCGTTGGTCTGGCCCAATTCGCCAACGGCGTTGGCAAGATCGTAGGCCCCTTGTGCCTGGCGCTGATCGCGGGCGCGGACAATCTGGTGCAGCCGCACGCGACCGCATCGGCGGTGTTGCCGGCGTTTGTCTTTCTGGCCGGCACCGGCCTTCTGGTCGGTCTCGCCTTTACCTTCCTTGGTGTCGAGCCGCACGGGCGCGCGGTCTCGCTGTTCGGTAACCGGGCCGGCAGCGCGGCAGCGGAGCCAATGACGGCAAAAACGGCGGCGTGATGTAGGATGGGAGACGATGTCATGAATTATATGCCCGGCAAGACCGCAACCAAGGCGCCGTTCGACACCGACAAGCTCGATCGGCTGATGGAGGAGGCCGGTCTCGATGTCCTGATCGCGACCTCGCGTCACAACGTGCAATATCTGCTCGGCGGCTATCGCTTCTTTTTCTTCGACGTGATGGAAGCGATCGGCACCAGCCGCTATCTGCCGGCCTTCATCTATCAAAAAGGCCATCCCGAAAATGCCGCCTATATCGGCAACCGCATGGAAGGATTCGAGCGCGAACTCGGCAGCATCTGGACCCCCGTCGTCAAGACGGCGTCATGGGGAACGATCGATGCGATCGGGCTTGCCGTCGACCATGTGAGAAAGCTCGGTGGCAACGCCAAACGCGTCGGCATCGAGGCCGGCTTCATGCCGTCGGACGCCAAGGACGTGCTGGCCGGTCTCAACAGTTTCGAGCTGCGCGAGGCGCATTTTGTCTTGGAACGCCTGCGCGCCGTGAAATCGCCGAATGAAATCGAACTGATCCGGCAGGCCTCCGAACGCGTCGTCGATGCGATGGCAGCCACCTTCAAGGCTTGTGCGCCGGGCATGACCAAACACGATGTTGTGGCGCAGCTGAAGCACGAAGAGCACGAACGCGATCTGGTGTTCGAATATTGCCTGATCGCTGCCGGCACCAGCCACAACCGCGCGCCGTCGAACCAGCGGCTGGAGGAGGGCGATGTGATCTCGATCGACTCCGGCGGCAACTACAGGGGATATATCGGCGATCTCAGCCGGATGGGAATACTCGGCGAGCCGGACAACGAGCTCCGCGAATTACTGGCGGAAGTCGAAACCATCCAGCAGGCCGCCCGCCGCGTCATCAGGCCGGGCGCACTCGGCGGCGACATCATCGCGGCGGGAGAGGCCGCCGCAAAATCTTCAGTCCATCGCAAGGTGCTCGACTTCACCGCGCACGGCATCGGTCTCGTGAGCCACGAAGCCCCGCGCCTCACTGCGACCGGGCCGGTGCCGTATGCGCCCTACGATGCCGACCGCGCGCTCGAAACCGGCATGGTGATTTCGGTCGAAACCGCGCTGCTGCATCCCGCACGCGGCTACATCAAGCTCGAGGATACGTTGATCGTCCGCGACGGTGGTTGGGAAGCACCGGGCGACGGCTGCCGGGAATGGAACTCATCCCATTCAGCGATCCCAGCATCGGATACGTAATTTCATCGAATCCTTGTACCACGATGCCGGCCGGGCTGGCCGAAAGTCCGCCAGCCCGGCCGCTTGCGCTGTCAGTTCGCCGTGTTCGGCATGCAGGGCGGTACAGTATAGGGCGCTGTGGCGTACGCGCCGACATTGGGAGCCCGCACACAATCGCCGGCGGCGTTGGTCGTGGCCTCGTTGTGCCGCGGCGCGACGTTGCTGCGGGCAGCCGAAGCTTCGGTGGCGTAAGCGGCGGCGGCAACCAGTGCAGCGGCGACGAAAGTAAATTTGGTCATGGTCTTCTCCGCATCGTGTTCGAAGCCGAACAATCTCGGCTTCTGAGAACAAGTGCGGGAAACGCCCCAAAAAATTTCATCACGTGTGATCACCGACGCGCGAGCGCCCGAATCGATCGGGAGCGGACCGGCGCCGCGCCTCATGTTGCAATGCGCTGGAGCGACATTTCCGGGCATGCCGGCATGCAGCCGCTCGGGTTGACACAAGTGTCGCCTGCGCTACTTTGCTGCCCAACCGGGAAGCTTTCCCAAAAAGAACAATGAAAAGGGCAGGGCCGCCGTGAAACGCGTCATTGAGTCTTGAATGGACCTGGCGTCGTGAAGGGACCTGCGCGGACTTCCGCGCTCGCGCCATTCCGTATCCGCAACTACCGTTTTCAATGGCCTTCCGATCTGCTCACCTCCTGGGCGTTTGAGATCGAGACGCTTGTGCTCGGCTGGTACATCATGGTCGAGACCGGCTCGGTGCTGCTGCTGACCGTGCTCGCATCGTTGCAATATGTCGGAACGCTGATCGCGCCGGTACTCGGAATGGTCGGGGACCGGATGGGTCACCGCGATCTTCTGGCCGTGATGCGCTTTGTGTATACCGCGCTCTCCGCGACCACGATGACGCTGGCACTGACCGGATATCTGTCGCCATTCAACGTCATGATCATCGTTGCGATCATGGGCTTGATCCGTCCCTCGGACCTCGGCGTGCGCGGTGCGTTGCTGGCCGACATCATGCCACCAGGGCAACTGGTCGGAGCGATCAGCGTGGCACGCACGACGCAGGACAGCGCGCGCATTGCCGGCGCCTTGACCGGTGCCGGACTGTTCGCCGCTCTCGGCATCGGATTTTCCTATGTCGTCATCGCCTGTCTCTATTTCGTGGCAGCCGTCCTGATGATGTGTCTGACCCGGCCGCAACAATCCGTTGCCCCGATCGGTCATCCGTCGCATGGCTTGATCGGATCCTCGCTGCTGCGAGACCTGAAAGAAGGCATTGTCTATTCCTGGAGCGGTCCCGGCATGCGCGCGGCGCTCTGTGTCGCCTTCCTCGCCAATCTGACCGCGTTTCCGCTGACCAACGGACTGCTGCCTTACGTGGCGCGCGATATCTTCCACACCGACCAGACCGGTCTCGGCTATCTGTCGGCGAGTTTTGCCGTGGGTTCGCTGATCGGCTCGATCACGCTCAGTCTGGCAGGCGGCTTGCGCATCGCCCGGCTTTTGATCGGCGCCACGCTCGCCTGGTACGCGATGCTGCTGGTGTTCGTCGAGCTCAGAACCATGCCGGTGGCGATGGCTTGTCTGGTGCTCGCCGGCATCGCCCAGAGCATGTCGATGATCGCCGCCGCCGTGATCCTGATGCGCACCGCGAGCG
This sequence comes from Afipia sp. GAS231, assembly GCF_900103365.1. NCBI lineage: Bacteria > Pseudomonadati > Pseudomonadota > Alphaproteobacteria > Hyphomicrobiales > Nitrobacteraceae > Afipia > Afipia sp. GAS231. Next base: position 1,891,051 of record NZ_LT629703.1, on the reverse strand, counting down.
CGCACCTCCGCGGCCGGGTGATGGGCGTGCGCATGATGGTGATCTACGGCCTGCCGATCGGCCTGTTGGCTGCCGGCAGCCTGATCGATCTGATCGGCTATTCGGCGACCGGCACGCTCTATGCGGTCTCGGGGTTGATCGCGATGATGGCGATCGCGCTGCATTGGCGCGCCGATCTCTGGCCGGTGCACGCACCGGCGAATGCGCGGTGAGGGCGTTCAGCCGCCAGTGTTGTCGTGCACTTATTTTTGAATCGCTTCCGAATATGCGGCCGTCTATGCTGAGCCGATGTCACGCCTCGTGTTTCTATTGATTGCTGTCGTTCTCTCGCTGCTGCCGGTCGTCGCGCCAGCTGCGCCGGCCCATAAACGACCAGCCCCGCGCTGGCATGGCTACGGCTTCCTGCCGGGCTATCAGCAACCCCTGAATAACGCGCTGCCGCTTTACGCCCAGAAAGCCGGGGTTGCGCGCTATGCGCGCCAGAACCGGCGGCCCTGGTATATCGACCGGACCCCGGAATATATCGGCTGGGATGACGAGTGGCACTATTTCGGCCGGCCCGGCTTCTACGGCGGCCGCTACAATGGCGGCAGCTTCGGCCCGTGCTGGACCCAGACGCCGATCGGGCCGGTCTGGAACTGCGGCCGATAAAGCCATGGCCTGACGTCCGCGCGCCCCCGGTTCCGGCCAAAAACTTGGAATTATCCAATTTTTTGTATTGCGTCGAGGATGCCGTTGGGCTAAAAACGGTTGCTTCTTCATGGTGTAGAAGGAGCATCCTGCTTTGACCGAACTAGTTGATTGGCTTGCAACCCAGCATCCCGGCCTTCGAACGTACAAGACGTTCCAGGAAAAGGCCCTCGAGCTTTTTGCCGCCGATGCCTCCCATAGAGCTCTTTACAGATTGTTAGCTGGCCTGGCTGGCCACTATGTCACGGTGTTCGACGAAGAACCCTTGCCAGTGGACGTCGCGCAAAAAGCCTATGACGTTTTCTTTCGTCTGGTGGAAGAAGGTGAAGGCTCCCTTCACGGTTCCACAGAGCAACAGCTGACAGTTCTGAACAGAATTGCCGCGGCGGAGCTGTTCTGATCCGGAAGCCTGCTTCCAGGATCAGCGAGGCAACAATCTCGGAGCGTCCGACATTGCACAACACCCGGTGCAGATCAGCGCTTGCGGGGAGGCAGGGCCGAACGTCCTCCGTGCCTGGTCGACCAGGCGACCGGATCGTCGAGAAAATCCAGGATATGCGCCCGGTCGCCGGCATTGAGCCGGCCGCTGAGGTCGATCCGCATGATATCGTCCCACGTCGCGAGCGGATGCAATGTTAGCCCCGTCTGTGCGAGACGTTCGCTCGCGCCGGGAAACGCCGAGTGGTAGAAAATGGTCAGCACGTCAGTCACATCAGCGCCGGCCTGACGCAATCCGGTTGCGAAAGAAACCTTGCTGGTTGCGTCGGTGGTGAGATCGTCGACGAGGAGCACGCGCAGCCCGTCGACCGGCCCGCCTTCCACCTGCGCGTTATGGCCGATTCCCAATGGTCGTTTGCGAACGTAGCGGAGCGGAACGTCCAGCGCATCCGCCAGCCAGGACGCAAACGGAATTCCCGCCGTTTCGGCGCCGGCCACCGCATCGAAGCCAACGGTTTCCCGCAATCGGCGGCCGGCCAGTGCCGCCAGCCGCACGGCCTCTCTGCGAAGCCGCGGTTCGCCGATCAACAGCCGGCAATCGACATAGACCGGACTGGCCCATCCCGCGGCCAGCACGTAAGGCCGATCCTGACTGATCTGGATGGCGCCAGCCTCGATCAGAAGCCGCGCGGTTGCCGCGCCGAGGTCTTCCACCGTCATGGCCTGACCTCTCCGATGGACCGGGGCGTCATGTGATTGCCTCCGCCAAAACCTTTCGCATCACCGCGACGCCCTTCATGAAGTCGTCGATTTTCATGGCCTCAAATGGATTATGGGAGCCGTTTTCGTTGCGGACAAATATCATGGCGCTCGGAATCCCGGCATTGGCGAAGACGGCTGCATCGTGCCCGGCGCCGCTGGGGATCGTTTCATCGGGCAACCCGAGCTCCCGGGCCGCGGTGCGCAACCGATCGACCCAACCGGGATCCATGGTGGCGGGCGACGATTGCAAGCGACGGTCGAGTTTGAACTCGACCCCGCGGTCGTCGCCGATGCTGGCACATTCCGATATGAAAAGGTCGTAAAACGCCTCCAGCGTCTCCTGACTCTGGCTGCGCGCCTCGAAACTGAACTTGACGCTGCCGGGAATGCGCGCGATCGCGTGTTCCGTACTGTCGGTTCCCATGACCCCGGATGTGATGACGAGGTCGCGGCCGCGTTCCAGCAGCGTGCGCCAGTGCCGGTCGAGATGCGTGATCAGTTCGGCCACTGCGAACACAGCGTCGCGTCTCAGCCAGCGCGGCACCGCGCCGGAGTGGCCGGCCTCGCCAACGCATTCGACGGTTCGATGCCTCACATTGCCGCGAATGCCGGTGACAATGCCGATCGGCAGGTCGCGTGCCACGAGGACCGGGCCTTGTTCGATGTGCAGTTCGATCCAGGCGGCGATGCGACGGCTGTCCAGCAGCGGCTCTCCCCGCGCAATGCGGTCGATATCAGCTCCGACGTCACCCATGCAGTCGCTGAGCGGGCGGCCGGAAACGGCATGTGGCGAAGCGAGATCGTCAGGCGTCAGGCGGCCGAACAAGGCGCTCGATCCCATATAGGCCTTGCCGAACCAGGCGCTTTCCTCGCCGCGAAGGCCGAACAGCTTGAGCGTTCGTCGGGGGACGAAGTTATCCCGCTTCAGGCCGGCCAGGATTGCGAGCCCTGCGATCACGCCGGCGCCGCCATCGAAGTTGCCACCTTGCGGAACCGAATCGAGATGCGATCCGCAGGCCACGAACGGCAACTCCGCATCAGTCCCCCGAAGCGTCACCACGAGATTGGCACCGGCGTCGCGCTCGGTTTCAAGGCCAGCCTCCCTCGCGGCACTTTCGACAATGTCGAGCGCCAGCGATTCGCCGGCCCCGAAACTTTCGCGGGTGATGCCGATGCCGTCGCTGGTGGCGTCGCGCAGCGCCGTAAAGAGGCTCTCGCATAACGCCTGGTCACGCTCGATGTTCGTCTCGGGAACGAGGCTCCGCTGGTTTGCCGCTGTCATGGGGTCGGCGCTAGCCACGCCAGTTCGGGTTCATCGGTTTCTTCGTTCAGAACGGCGCCGATCAGGTCGGCCACGCGCGAAGTATCCCGCCGCTCGCAGAACCTGGCCAGCCCGTCGATGATCGTCGTCATTGCTGCCGGCTGGACGAAGGTTGCCGTCCCGACCTGGACCGCGGTGGCGCCGGCCAGCATATATTCGATCGCGTCCTCGGTCGTCGAAATGCCGCCGCATCCGATCACCGGGATATTCACGGTGCGGGCGCACTGGTAGACCTGTCGCAGCACGATCGGCTTGATGGCCGGACCGGACAGGCCACCCATGACATTGCCGAGGCATGGCTTGAACGTCGTGAGGTCGATGGCCATTGCCAGGATCGTGTTGGCGACCACGACGGCATCTGCGCCGGCGGCTTCCGCGGCGCGTGCAACGTCGGGCAGATCACCGGTGTTCGGTGTCAGCTTGACCCACAGCGGCAGTGGCGTCGCCGCGCGCAAATGGCGCACGACGGTCTCGGTGGAACTCGCCCGCATCGCGAAGGCTTTGCCGTCTTCCTCGATGTTGGGGCAGGAGATATTGGCCTCGATCGCGGCCACGCCGGCACGCGTCAGCTCGGTGGCGAGCTGCGCGAAGTCCTCGGCGGTCGGCGCCGAGATGCTGACGACCAGCGGCGGCTTGTAGGGCGCATAGTGCGGCAACGTTTCGTTGATGAAGTAGGGCACGCCCTTCGAGGGAATCCCGATGGAGTTGATTAGTCCGCCGGCGCGCTCGACGACGCGGGGCAGCGGGTTGCCGGTCCGGAGCTCGCGCGTGATCGTCTTGGTGACGAATGCGCCGAGCCGATTGAAGTCGATCGCCTGGATCAGGCTTTCGGCAAACGTACCGGAGGCAGGCATGACGGGATTGGCCAGCGTCAGGCTGCCAATACGCACCGAAAGATCGATCATGGAAGCGCCTCCATCATATCGAACACGGGTCCATCCCAGCAGACCCTGCGATGCACGATCTCGCCGCCGACATTGAAATCGCGCACACAGCAGAAACAAAGACCGATGCCGCAAGCCATCTGCTGCTCCATCGCCACCTGGCCCGGGATATTGAATTCGCGCGCCAGCCGCTGCTGCACGCGCAACAGGCGACTGGAGCCACAGGTGTAGAATGCATCGGAGCGTTTTTCAGCGATCAGGCCACGCAGGATGCGTTCGATGTTCGACGGGCCGCTGGTGCTGTCGCTGTCGGTGACAGCGATCACCTCGGCGCCGTGGCGCTTGAACAGGTCGACCGAGACCAGCAGTTCGGGACGGCGGGCGCTGAAGATCGCCGTCACCTTGGTGCCATTGGCCTTCGCGGCTTTGGCAAGCGGAGCGAGCGTCGCCAGCCCGGCACCCCGCCCGATCGCCACGATGTGTCGCAGCGACGGGTCGATGGTGAAGCCGATGCCCAGCGGCCCCATGATGTCGATGGGGTCGCCGGGGTGCAGCGTCGCCAGCCCGCGGGTTCCGGCGCCGGCGATCTTGTAGAGAAACTCGACCTCGCGACGGATCGGGTCGGCGCCGTACAGGCTCATCGGCCGCCGCAGGAAGGGCTGAGCGCCATCGGTGTGCGGGCACAGCAACTGGAAGAACTGTCCCGGGACGGCGCTTGCCGCGACCGGACTGCATCGCACGACGAGATGGCGATATTCGAGGTTGACGGCATCATTCGCGACCACCTCGGCAACTTCGCCGACCACGGTAGGGCTCCAGGGTGCGGCGCCGTGCACGGCGCCGCCAGATTCCACGGTCGTGGCTTCAACAGGGGGCTGGACTGTCATCAGGGCCTCGCGATGAAATCGGGCGGGGAACGCGCTCAGGTCAGTTCGGCGCCGCGCCGGTCGGGAATGAGCAGCCAGAACGCCAGCATGTCGGCGATGTAGAGCAGCGCCAGCAGGGCGATGGCGGTTTCGAATCCCCACGATGCCGCGACGGCGCTGACGACCACAGGTCCAAGGCCGCCAACAGCCCGGCCGATGTTGAACAGCACGTTCTGCGCCGTGGCGCGCGCCGTTGTCGGATACAATTCGCTCATCAGCGCGCCGTATCCGCCGAGCATGCCGTTGACGAACAATCCCATGACGGCGCCACCGAACAGCAGCGCGGTCGGGTCGGTGAGCTTGGAATAGACCACCACCATGATCGCTGCGCCAAGCATGTAGGTGATGAAGGCGGGCCGGCGGCCGATCCGATCGGCGGCGTGACCGAACAGGAAGATACCGACCGCCATGCCTGCGATGGTGACCGCTGTCCATGTGGCCGACTGCGCAAGACCGAAGCCAAAGCGCGAAGAGAGATAGTTCGGCAGCCAGATCATGACGCCGTAATAGCCAAAATTCTGCACCGAACAGAGAATGACCATGCCGATGCTGATCTTGGTGGTCTCGGCATCCTTGACGAGCAGATTGATCGGAAGGCTTGCGGTCGGCGCTTTGGCGGTCCGCTCGACGAAGACGTCCGGCTCATGCAGCGAATGCCGGATGAAGTAGGCGGCGATCGCCGGCAGGATTCCGATCGCAAACATGCCGCGCCAGCCGATGACCGGAAGCAGCAACGGCGTGACGATCGCTGCCGTAAGCACGCCAAGTTGCCAACCGAGTCCGACATAGGACGAGACCCGCGCACGTTTCGAGGCAGGCCACGCTTCGGCGACCAGCGCCATGCCTATACCGAACTCGCCACCGAGCCCGATGCCGGCAATCGTGCGATAGATCAGCAGGTCCCAATAACTCTGCGCAAGCGCGCACATGCCTGTGAACACGGCGAACAGCACGATCGTCCAGGTCAGCACCCGGACCCTGCCAATGCGGTCCGACAGCATTCCGAAGACGACGCCACCGATCACCGCACCGATCAGCGTCGCTGTGACGAGCGAGGCTCCCTGCGCGGGGCCAAATCCGAGGTCGGCGGATATGATCCGCAGCATGAAGCCGAGGATGAGAAGGTCGAAACCATCCATCGCATAACCGAGTGCCGATCCCAACAGCGCCTTGCGCGCCTCGGTCTCCTTGGCCGGCGAGAATTCATCTGAGGTGATGCTGCCTGCGACGTCTTGAAAGTGGCTCACGCGAATCTCCCGTCGAAAATGCGTTGCGGCTGCGACCGCTTGCTGCGGTCTCAGCCATGAATCTTCAAATTCGCACGGCGCACGTTGACGAGGCGATCTTCCGCCCGCCATGGAGCGCGCAGCGAAGCGCGGAACATGGGTTGGCACTATCGAGGCTCGATCGTCCCGATCCCGATATGACAGTTCACATCGCCGTCGTATAAAAATCAAGATTATTCTATAAACATGGACAGCTTAGAAATTAGGCCGGCGATCGGATCGCCGGACAAAGGGCCGTCCCGTCATTGGTTGAGACATGCGGGCTGCGCCCACAAGCGGCTAACGCCCTGTTGAATCGATGATTTCTTCGGCAAGCCCTGTCAAGTGTCTGACGCAGGTAGCGGCGAGATTCCGATCTCGAGGGCCGGGCAGGAGCTCCTCTGACGGACGAAGGCCCGGCTCAGATCTGAGGCTCTTTCAGGCATTTGCGCAGCAGCGCCGCTCCGCTGACGCCCTTCGCGGCCCGCTCCCACATTTGACCGGCGAGCCGCTGGTAGAGATCGACGGCCTCGGGCGCTGCGGTCACGGTAGCGACACCCAACCGCACATTCGGCAGTTCGCCCAACCGAAACGGACTGACCGCGACCAAAACGGTGCCGTCCCGCGACCGGCAGATCTCGAAAGTCTGATTGGGAAGGGTGTCGTCGACAATCCCGATCTGGATGCCGACCGGCTCGTTCTCCATAATGTTGGCGATCCGCTCGACCTCTCGCCGCGCAGCCAGCCGTCGTTTGTCCCGCTCCGCCTTTGGCAGGTCGTAGGTCCCGATCAGGCCGGTTCGCAGCAGGCGCCGCACCTGGGTGGCGCCGACAATGCCGGCGAAACTCGGTCCGCCCTTGGATATGGTCGCCCGGCGCTCGCTCAAAATTCCGATCAGGCTCTCTATTTCAGCCTGGGCGCGGCGTCGGTTGGGCAGCTTTTCCGGAAGCCCTTCAAGCAGCATGTTTCGCAGGATCTGCGGATATTCGTCGGAGGTCAGCAGGAAGGTGACGGGCTCGTAATAGACGAGAACGCGCTCGGAGCTCGCTTCGATTTGCCGGAGCCGTTCGAAATAGGCCGTGGCGCTTGAAAAATACTCGGTGCCGACGCCGAGAAGGGAAGGTAGCGACGTCTTCAAAAAATCAGCTATCCGCTCCAGGATCTCGAGCTTTACCGGTCCCTCGCCCTTCTCATAATTGTAGAGCGCTGCGCGCGAGATATCGAGTTGCTCGGCCAATTGCTCGGGAGTTAGCCCGAGGCCCATGCGGTGCGCGCGCAGGCGTTGTCCGACCTGGAGATAATCAATTGCCATAATGATCCATATATCGTTCCCGCATAAAAATGAATATCGATTGCCGGCGATCCGTGACCGGCCGTTTTCTGACTGCCAACCTAACGGCCCGCGGAGGTCATGCGCAAGGTTAGCCTCCGCGCGCCAGGCACGGCTTCTGCCTCGTTGAGCAACGGCGGACGAGTCGCTTCGCGCGCAACCAGAAAATCTATCTTCATGGTGCGACAAAGTAGCCCGACGGGCAAATCACCAAAAACCTGTCCAGCCCTTCGGATAAAAATATTTCCGTTGAGCCGTCGGGCAAATCAGGAGTTTAACTCCGCCTGTCTCCCGCGATGAGAGGGGCGCTCGCGATCGTCACGAACGTGCGGTGAGATGCGGTGGACGCGAGGCTGCGACTGACGAGCGCGGCACTCGCGTACGGCGAAATCGTTTGGGTCCGACGCCCCGGTGCTGGCGTCAAGTTGGCAGAGGCGAAAGCTGACGTTGATGGTGGTGGCAAGAAAGCCGGTCACCAGGACGAAATCGTATAAGCCGTAAAGCCATTGCGTGGGGGAGGCCGGATGTTCTCCGCTGAACCTGTATGCTCATGTGCAACATTACTACTACGCATCGTACATGAGACCGCGGGTGCAGCGCGCATCCGGTCTTCCCCACGCCCTCTTCACTTCAAGAGGGCCAACGAAATGCAAAACTCCGGGCGCACCACGCCGCGAGAATGCGAAGGTGTATCTATCGTCCGTCATTGCGAGCGAAGCGAAGCAATCCATCGCGCCGCGGAAAGAAAGAATGGATTGCTTCGTCGCGGAGCCTGTCATCGGGCGCGCATTCGCGCGACCCGTTGGCTCCTCGCAATGACGTGGAGAGAGGTAGTAGGCGCCCCAAATTCCTCCCCTGACCACGAGATAAACATCCACCGTTCTGCTATCGCGAATCCAGCGTAAGCCAACCTCTACTGGACGCCGCGGCGGAACCCGGGCACAGCGCCCTGCATATGCGGTGGCCGATCGCAGCAGACGTTTGCTGTATGGACAGAATGTCGCATTTTGCGATGCAGCAAAAACGAAACATCAGCCCCTGCTAAAGGGGCAATGGCAATCCGGTCCGCTTCTCTGTATTGGTGCGGCCGGCATACAAAGTTCGGGGCCGGGTACTACCCCTGTCCCGCAAAAATAGCGCGGGAGGTTACATGCGTGGATTGATTTTGGTCGCGGCATCGGTCGCGGCTTTGGCTCTGGCCGGTCCGGCCGCCGCGCAGGCGCCGATCGTCATCAAGTTCAGCCACGTGGTGGCTTCCGACACACCGAAGGGCAAGGCGGCCGACAAGTTCAAGGAACTGGCCGAGAAATACACTGCCGGCAAGGTCAAGGTCGAAGTCTACCCGAACTCGACACTCTACAAGGACAAGGAAGAGCTGGAAGCGCTGCAGCTCGGCGCGGTGCAGATGCTGGCGCCGTCGAACTCGAAATTCGGCCCGATCGGGGTCAAGGAATTCGAGGTGTTCGATCTGCCCTACATCCTTCCCGACCTGACCACGCTGCGCAAGGTCACCGACGGCCCGCTCGGCGCCCGGCTGCTCAAGCTGCTCGATTCCAAGGGCATGACCGGCCTCGCTTACTGGGACAACGGCTTCAAGGAAATGAGCGCCAACAAGAAGCTCGTCGCCCCCGCCGACTACAAGGGTGTCAAGTTCCGCATCCAGTCGTCGAAGGTGCTGGAGGCGCAGTTCCGCGCGCTCGGTTCAATCCCGCAGGTGATGGCGTTCGGCGAAGTCTATCAGGCGCTGCAGACCGGCGTGGTCGACGGCCAGGAGAACACCTGGTCCAACATCTACACCCAGAAAATGCACGAGGTGCAGAAGTTCGCCACCGTCACCAACCACGGCTACATCGGCTACGTCGTGGTCGTGAACAAGAAGTTCTGGGACGGCCTGCCGGCCGACATCCGCGCCGAGCTCGACAAGGCGATGAAGGAAGCCACCGCTTTCGGCAACAGCCAGTCGGCGAAGGAAAACGAGGACGCGCTCGAGCTGATCAAAAAGAGCGGCAAGACCGAGATCGTCACGCTGACGCCGGAGCAGGACGCCGCGATGCGCAAGGCGGTGGAGCCGGTCTACAAGGATGTCGCGACCCGCGTCGGCCAGCCGCTGATCGACGAGTTCCTGAAAGAGACCGGGCAGGCGAGCCACTAAACGCGACGACTGGTGATACTCCCTCTCCCGCTTGCGGGGGAGGCACAGGCGGCCTATGGCCGCCGTTCTTGATGTGATAACGCCGATGCGGAGCATCGGCTATGGGTGGGGGTGCCGCAGCGAGTCATGCGGCCGAGAATGAATGATTTTCCGTCATGGCCGGGCTTGTCCCGGCCATCCACGTCCTCCTTGCAGCAACGCAAGGCGTGGATGCCCGGGACAAGCCCGGGCATGACGGTTGGATGGCTGGGGAAACATAGAAGATGCTTCGTATCCTTGATCGGCTCGAGGAAATCCTGATCAGCACGCTGATGGGCGCCGCGACCGTGCTGATCTTCGTTGCCGTCGTGCACCGCTTTGGTACCGGCATTCCGTTTCTCTATCCGTACCTGATCCAGATCCACATCGCCTGGACCCAGGAGCTGTGCATCTACATGTTCATCTGGATGGCCAAGTTCGGCGCCGCCTACGGCGTGCGCACCGGCATCCATGTCGGCGTCGACGTGCTGATCAACCGGCTCAATGATCGCTGGCGCAAGGTCACCATCCTGTTCGGCCTGATGGGCGGCGCGCTGTTCACGGCGATCGTCGGCACCATGGGCGCCAAATTCGTCATCGAATTGATGTCGACCGACCAGACATCGCCCGACCTCGAGATACCGAGCTGGATCGTGTACGCCTGCATTCCGCTGGGTTCGTATCTGATGTGCTTCCGCTTCCTTCAGGTGGTGTGGACCTACTGGCGGACCGATCAACTGCCGCATCATGACGCCACCCATGTTGATGGCGTCGAAACCAGCAAGACCGCGCCGATCGCGCTTGGAGAAGCGTGATGAGCGCCGCCATTATCTTCGGACTGCTGTTTGCGCTGATGCTGACGGGCATGCCGATCTCGATTTCGCTCGGCCTCACCGTGCTGACCTTCCTGTTCACGATGACGCAGGTGCCGATCGAAAGCGTCGGCCTGAAATTGTTCTCAGGGCTGGACAACTTCGGCATCATGGCGATCCCGTTCTTCATCCTGGCCGGTACCTTCCTGACCCGCGGCGGGGTGGCGCGACGGATGATCGCGTTCACGACCTCGCTGGTCGGGCATCTGCCGGGCGGGCTCGGTCTTGCCGGCGTCGCGGCCTGCGCGATGTTCGCTGCGATCTCGGGGTCGAGCGTGGCGACGGTGGTCGCGATCGGCTCGATCATGATGCCGGCCATGGTGCAGTACGGCTACCCGCGCCGGTTCGGCGTCGGCGTGATCGCGACCTCGGGCGCGCTTGGCATCCTGGTGCCGCCCTCGATCATCCTGGTGCTGTACGGAGTCTCCACCAACACCTCGATCGGCGCGCTGTTCATGGCCGGCATCGTGCCCGGCATCATTCTCGCGCTGATGCTCGCCGCCGTGACCTTCGTTGTCGCGCTGCGCAACGGCTATCCGAAGATGCCGAAGGCCACGCTCGGCCAGCAATGGACTGCGTTCCGCGAAAGCCTCTGGGGCCTGCTGCTGATCGGCATCGTGCTCGGCGGCATCTATGGCGGCATCTTCACGCCGACGGAAGCCGCGGCTGTAGCGGCGGTGTATGCCTTCTTCATCACGGTGTTCGTCTACAAGGAGCTGAAGCTCACGGAAGTGCCGAGGGTGCTGCTGCAGGCCGCGAGCATGAGCTCGATGCTGCTCTACATCATCACCAACGCGGTGCTGTTCTCGTTCCTGATGACATCGGAGCAGATCCCGCAGGAGATGGCGGCCTGGATCATCGACAAGAATTTCTCGATCTGGATGTTCCTGCTGGTCGTCAACATCATCCTGCTGCTGGCGGGCAACGTGATGGATCCGTCGTCGATCCTGCTGATCATGGCGCCGATCCTGTTTCCGCTGGCGACCAAGCTCGGCATCCACCCGGTTCATCTCGGCGTCCTGATGATCGTCAACACCGAGGTCGGTCTGTGCCATCCCCCGGTCGGACTCAATCTCTACATCGCCAGCAGTATCGCCAAAATGGGGATCAGCGAGATCACCATCGCGGTGCTGCCGTGGCTGTGCGCGATGCTGGTCTTCCTCGGGTTGATCACCTATGTGCCGGAAATATCGCTGTGGCTGCCGCGGTTGCTCGGGATGATTTAGATTTTGCCGCAGTTGGCGCAGCGTGCTGCGGTGCATCAGGCGGCGTCACATTACATCTTGGTAAGAGGGGGCACTCTTTCCAATCGGTAAGTTGAACCGCGTTCGATGTGGGCCCATCTTCAGGCAACCTTTACAGGAGGTTCGCATGAGAAAGTTCACCATCGCCGCCGTCGCCGTGCTCGCTATTGCCGGCTCGACCGCCGTCTACGCCCAGCACCGTCATTGGTCCTACGGACACATGCGGATGAACCCGGAGGATCGTGCGGCGTTTGCGGACGCGCGGATTGCCGCGGTTCACGCCGGCCTCCGGCTGACGCCGGATCAGGAAAAGCTGTGGCCGCCGGTGGAAGCTGCGGTGAAGGATTTCGTCAAACTGCGGATCGATCGCGCCAATGCGCGGATGAACGCGGAGAAGGATGACTCGAGCCCGCAGAAGCCGGACGATCCGGTCGCCCGCTTGCGCGAGCGCGCCGACAACATGGCAACCTCGGCAGCCGCCATGAAGAAAATCGCCGACGCCGCCGACCCGCTCTACAAGACGCTCGATGACGGCCAGAAGCGCCGCCTGGCCCTGCTGACCCATATGGACCACCGTTTCGGCGGTGGGGAAGGCTGGCGCCATCATGACGGGATGGGACCGGGCCGCGGCTTCGACCGTGACCGCGACGACGGCGGCCGGGGTCGCGATTTTGACCGGAATCGCTACGACCGCGACGGCGGCCCGGATCGGGGCGGCTCCGAACGGCTTTAAGGACCCCTTTCGGCGGGTCGATCCCGGTAACGGCGGAAGCCGCTGAAATCCAGCGGCTTTTTGCCGTTCCGGGGGCCCGCCAAAGGCCGGGAAAACTCGTTCCGGCTTGCTGGACATCGCGGAGTCGCTTTGCTAAACGACGCCCTCTTGCAGGGCTTCTCCGGACCAAGATCCGGGCGCATAGCTCAGTTGGTAGAGCAGATGACTCTTAATCATCGGGTCCCAGGTTCGAGCCCTGGTGCGCCCACCAAGCCTTTCAAGAACTTTTCTCTCTGAGAAACACCAGCCGCAGCTTTGCGCCGGGCCGCCGTCCGATGCTTCAAATCCGGCTGCAGCCGCAAACGACTGCGCCCCCGCGAGAGCGAACGCCGGCCGATGCTTTCGCCGGATGCGGGTGAGTCAGTATTTCTACGGTAAGCCATTCTTCTACCTCGATCTTTCAAGTTGTTCTTCGCGGCACGAAGCTTGCTTCGTTGATTCGGCCGGAACAACTTGAGGAGCCAGGGGATGAGATGGATCGTCCTTTGCCTGGGTATTTTCGGTTACCTGGGCGCAGGTGCGAGTACGAGTGCGCGCGATTTGGGACAGTGGGATGCCGTCGATCCCTCGCTCAAGCAATGGTATCAGGCCCTGATGCAGCCCGACGTTCCCAACGCGTCATGCTGCGGCGAAGCCGATGCCTATTGGGCGGATGAAATCCATGTCAGGGACGGCAAGACCTACGCGATCGTGACCGACGACCGGCCGGATGAGCCGCGTGGCCGGCCCCACATCGAGATCGGAACGGAAATTGAAATTCCCGACAACAAGCTCAAATGGGACAAATCGAATCCCACCGGGCACGGCATCGTATTCCTGAGCCGCACCCGGTACGTGTTCTGCTACGTTCAGCCCGGCGGCGTCTGACGTCACGTCGCGACCGCCGTTGCTGATCATCCGGTAGGGATATGCGCGCAGCTGGTTGGCCGCGGCCGCGTGCCTCGCTTGTCGACCGGGACGTTGCAGTTGTCGATCCGTTGCTCGTCCATCCATTTTCTGCCGAGCCGCTCCTTGCCGGTCAGCGATGGCGACGTGCTGGTCGGCGCGACCTGATCCGGACGCGCGTTTTGCGCCGGTGTGGCTGACGTCAACCCGACGACAAGGAACGCGCCAAGTATTGCTCCGTACAAAGCTCGCATGACGGCCTCGCAAACCAGCATTTGGAACACGGCTCCAGCAGCGGTGCGATTAAACGACATCGGCATTTGCGCGGCCACCCGAAACCCGAAATCAGGGTGGCGTGTCCTTGGGCGGAAGCACCGGCGGCGGCAGCGCCGAAAATTCGATGTTGCCGGATTCACCGGTCAGGAACGACAGATCGAGCAGTCCGCCGCCGGTCGGATCGCCGCCCGGCGCCGCGGCGGGGCGAAGCTTGGTGACGTCGGATGGGCCTTCGGGCGCGGCCTGTCCGGTGCCGGTACCGTAATCGGCCGCGCGACCGCCTTGCGGACGGCCTTTCATGATTTCATCGCGCGCGGCTTCCACTTTTGCGGCAAGCGTCGGCGACCAGGGCAGCCGATAGGCGCGTGGCTGACCGCTCGGAATATTGGCAGCGTCGAGTTCCTCGACCCAGACATGCACCGCGCCGGGATCGCGATCGAGCGGGTTCGGATCTACCACCCGTGCCCACAGCAGTTGGAACTGCGGCGGCAACGGTGCGGCCGCGGACCATCCGGGCAGGCCTTCGACGCGGAAGAACGCGATGCAGTAGAACATGCTGGTGATGACAACGGCGGCAGCCTTGAGCGGCCAGGGTGCGCGAACGCGCAAGGCGACCACAAGCAGCAGCGCCGCCAGCAGGACATAGGCGACCGACAGACCGACGATTTGCGACTGCAGTCCCATCCTCGTCAGCCTGCGTTGCGGCGTGGATTGCGCAGCGTCTGCAGCAGCGATTTTTCACGGCTGTTGACATCGGTAACCGTGCCGCTGGCATCGATCGCGAAGCGAACGGCGGTCCGCTCGGTCCCGGCGCTCTGCAGCATGATGGTGTCGTAATAGACCACTTGAACGGTCGGGTTGAGCTTCTCGACCTTCACCGAGACCGGAACGGCTTCATGGCCCATGGCAATGAAGTGGTAGACGTTGACGGTGTATTCGCCGGCGACGATGCCGCGAATGCTCACCGTTTCCTGCCGGATCGGCGACAGTACCTTGCGGCCGTTGACCAGAATGAAATCGTTGGCGCCGCCGCGATCGTCGCGGTCGAGCAGCATGAAACCGGCTTCGCGCCGGCGGTACCAGACCATATTGCCGATCGGATCCTGCACGAACATGTCGAAATCGTCCGGGTGCTGGTCGGGCCAGCTCATCGTCACCAGGAATTCGGCCTTGCTGTCGATCTTGCCGTCCTTGGCCTCGGGCGCAATCGCCAGCAGCGCGATGAAAAACAGGAACGCCAGCACCTGAAGCGCCTTGAACAGCATGACCGCGAACGGGTCGAACGGCTCCTCCTGCGGCATCAGTTCGAATTCGTCGATCATTCCGCTGCCTCAGGCCGGTCTTCGAGCACCGAGACGACGCGAACCTCGGTCAGACCGACGGCGTAGGCGAACAGTTTTGCGGTCGCGTCATCGAGCATGTAATACTGGATCCTGACCAGGATCGAGCCGACGAGGCCGGCGAGCGTGGTGTACATGGCGACCGCCATGCCGTCGCTCATCAGGTTCATCGACGACCTGATGGTGCTGCGATCGCCAGGGTCCATGCCTGCGATCGGCGCCAGCATCATGATGAATCCGATGATGGTGCCGAGCAGGCCGAGCTTCATCAGCGTATCGCTGGCGAAGGCGCCGAACTGGTTGGAGCCGCGCAGCCGTCCCGCAAGCCCGCGCAGCAACAGGGTCTGGTCGATACGCCGCGGTCCCTGCAGCCGTGCCTTGACCGCCAGATCATGGATATGTCCCGCGACGAGGCCGCGCGGGAGCTCGCCGGCGCCTTCGACGATAACGGCGTCGCCGTCGAGATGAAGCGGGCCCAATCCTGCCTCGATCAACGCTCCGCCGCGCCGTGCCGCATCGGCCTCGCGCGAGATCGCGATCGTGCGCCACAGGCAGTGCAGTGACGCAGCCACATAGAGCAAGCCGATGATGGAAGAGATGTAGGTGCGATCGCTTGCGACCATCTGCCGGATCAATCCGAAACGCCACAGCAGGATGAACGCAAACAGGCAGAGCCCGGTAAACACCAGCCATCGCAGCAGCGGGCCACGGTCACCGAAGGAATCAATATCCGCGTTCGTCGTTGGCATTCTTGCACCTCGACATCGGACAGGAGGCCGAGCGTTCCACATGCCGTCGAGGCAGGCAAACCGAATCCGCTGCAACATCCATTCAAAATGTTGTTGGGTGAAAGCACTTCAACGCGCCCCGCGTGCCTTTGTCGCGCGCAATTTTGCCCAAGAGAGAACTAAGTTTGTCCAAGAGAGAAATTTCGGTTGTTTGGGTGTCACTTGGCGTACTTGCGCGGCATCTGGGGTGGCCCTACGTTCGACGCCGGTGCGGACCTCGCGCCAAAACTACTTGGGAGACTCGCTATGACTTGGAAGACTCCGAAGGTTGTCGAAGTGTCGGTGGGCATGGAAATCAACATGTACGCCTGCGCAGCGCGCAAGTAGACAGCATCAAGGCGATCTGCCCGGCTCCGGCAGCAAGTTCGCTGTTTCGAGTCGGGCAGGCGTGCGCTTTCCTCACGCCGCTTCCCGCACCCAATGGTGCTGAGGCCCGTCGGACGTGCTTTAGAGAGCGTTGTTCGGCGCCGCCGTCTGATCCCAGAACCCGCCACGGAATGTCTTTCGCCAGATCGGCTCCGATCGGCGGCTGCGATGGCTCACGACCTTTCTCCGGATTATGCTAGGCTGCCTTACGGTCAGCGCTGCTGTCGCTTTCGTCCGCTCCAAGGTGTGAATGTCTAGTTGCGCAAAATCGATCCGGGCGATCATCGTGTGCTTTGCGGCGGTGGTTCCGGCTGCCGTTCAGGCCGCAGAGGGCATCGATACCGAGCATATCTTCGGCTTCATGATCGGCACCGATGTCGGCAATGTCGGCGAGCGCGAGTTTCAAACCGAGACGACCGGCCGGTTCGGCAAGAGCGGCGGAACGTACCGGGCGGGCGGCCAGCAAGTCGAACTGGAGTTCGTGCCCGTTAAAAATTTCCGAATCGAACTGGGAAGCACGTTTTCGGCGCAGGATATCAACGGCGTTCCGGGGTTCGATGATCGCCGCCAACTGGGATGGCAGGGCGTCTCGGTGGATTTCCGCTACCGGTTTCTCGACCGGGAAACAGCTCCGTTCGGCCTGACCGTCGCGGTCGAGCCGCATGCCGACCGCATCGATGAATCCACGGCCGCGGCGGTCCGCAAATACGGCACGGACCTCACCGTGGCATTCGATCGCGACATTGTTCCCAACGTCGCGGTTGCGGCGCTCAATCTGATCTATCAGCCGGAGTGGACACGCTTCGTCGGGACGGGAGCCGCGGAGCAGGAGTCGACGGTCGGCGCCGCATTCGCCGTGATGGCGCAGTTACGTCCGGGGTTTCTGCTCGGCGGTGAAGCGCGGTACTTACGGAAATATGAGGGCATAGGTCTGGAGGAGTTCTCCGGCCAGGCGCTGTTCATCGGCCCGACGGCGTATTTCCAGCTATCCGAACGTTCCCGGCTGACCGCAAGCTGGAGCGTCCAGGCCTGGGGACGTCCGGCCGGATCGGGAGCCACCCTCGATCTCGTCAATTTCGAGCGGCATCAGGCCCGGCTGGTGTTCGGCGTCAACTTCTAAGGCCTTGCAGGCTCTACCTGATTCAGGGTCGGGCTCTTCCCCCGCATTTTCACGGTGGTGTGAAACCTCGCTTCCTCGGGTACGTATTTGTGCGTGCTATGTTTTTGACGAATCAATCTGGGGCAAATCAATCCGAGGGATCTCAGGCATGAATCCGATCGACCTGATTGTGACCGTATGTGCGGTGCTGTCTCCAACCACCTGCGAGGACACCCATCTGGTGTTTTCCTACAGTGGTTCGCTGACGCAATGCGTCATGGCCGCGCCGCCGTACATCGCGCAATGGGTCGGCGACCATCCGAAGTGGACCGCGGTCAAATGGCGCTGCGAATATCCGCACACCAACGACAAAGCGGACGCCGGCAAGCCAACTCACGCAGGCTGAAGCGGATCGCCTCAGCCGGCGGTGTCGCACGGGCTATTTGTTGCAGTCCTTGAGATCCTTGTCCGCAATCGAAAACACCGCATCCGCCTTGATTTCAATGTCGCGCACCATGCATTGCCGTGAGTCCCGGTAGCTCACCTTGGCGTCGTAGCGGCCCGGTTCAACGCCCGTGATGCGCAGCCGTTCGTCGTGGTCGACTTCCCCGTCCTTGTCATTCAGGGTCTGGTTCGGCCCCCAGTCGGTCTTTCCGGCAGGCGAGAGCTGAAAACCTGAAATCGTCGCCGTGGTCAGGTTCCACAACCGGATGCCTTTTCCCTTGCTTTGCGCGGCGAGCTGGCTCGGCAACGAACTCGCCAAGGCGATCAGCGAGACAGTGACGATGGTCCACGCACGCAACATGGCAGCCTCCCCGGAGATTTGAACCGCTTCCGCGATCGCCTTCTTTTCAGAACGACGATCATAGCATAGCTTCCGGCCAACAGCGTTTTCAAGCGAAGCGGATTCCGGTTCGCGTAAAGAAAACGCGTCGAAGCAAGAGAGTGGAGCCCGGTTCTGATGCCATCAGAACCGATAAGGCTCCGGCAGTCGGAGAATGGACATGACGTTTGCTGGATCGATCGGACGTAGTGTCGGCGCACTGGCTGTGCTGCTGTCAGCGGTCGTTACGACGCACGCCGACGACAACGATTATCCGACCTCGGCCCGCTCCGAATATGTGTTCGGCTGCCTGAAGGCGAATGGCGAAACGCGACAGGCGATCGAGCAATGCTCCTGTTCGATCGATGTTGTCGCGTCGCTCGTGCCCTATGACCGCTATGTCACCGCGGAGACGGTGTTGAGCATGTCCCAGGTCAGGGGTAATTTGGGAGGCCAGTTCCGCACCTCCGAGCAGGCGACAAGCGCGCTCAATGATCTCCGGCGTGCTCAGGCCGAAGCCGAAGTCAGGTGTTTCTGAGGCGCAGCATCGCTAAAATCCGTCCGGCACCCGGTCGCTCGACGTCAAATGCCAGACGCGTCGACACTCCATTCGTGCTGGAACACGTGGCCTTCGCTATCCCGGGCCTCGGCGCGAAAGCGCTTGGCGCCGTTCGAGACATAGGTGAAGCGGATATTGGGATCTTCCGAAATCGAAATCCCGCCTTCCATCGTCAGTATCGGGCTGCCGTCCTGCCAGAGATGCAGTTCGTTGACGAAGAACGCCGGGATGTAGAGCTGCGTGACCTGGTCCATCTGCAGGCCGGAATTGTTGGGGTGGCCGATCATGATCTGGGCCTCGCGGGCGCCGCTGGTCGGACCTTCGCCGGATTTCGCGAATTGTCGGTAGCGCATCTGGCCCAGCCGGCTATTGGCTTCTTCGGCATTCTTGGCGGCAGGCGCGGAGCAGCCGCCGGACGCCTTGACGTAGGTCTTCGTCACGTAGAGCTTGCCGTCGCTGAGCTCGGCCACGGCATGAACGTCGGTATAATTATTGACGCGCACGCGCGTCGAAATTTCCGACACCCTTGCGTCCGGACCGAGCGCGAACTTCGCTGCCATCGGTGCGGGGTTCTGGTCGATGACCAGCGTAATGCTGACGACGCGACGGCTGTCGCCTGGCGAAAGCTTGGTTTTCAAGGTGACGGGAACGATCGCCGCGTCCTCGGCGCGGTAGGGCATTTCGATCGCAATCACGTCATTGCCATCGTTCATGGTGCGATTGCTGAAGATGTCCTGAACCAGGCCAGGCCACGGGTCATAAGCCTCCGGCGTTGCCGCAGGCGTCTGCTGCGCGCCGAGCACAAGCAGGCCGGCGATGCAGAGCAGGCGGAAATGAGCTTTGGGCATGGTCGCACCCTTCGCGAAGGTGGAAGCAACGACGCTAATATACCGCATTGCGTTGGCTATTCCCATTCAATTTCGGAGAATGCTGCGGTTGCGTTACGGGCATTGTAGTCGTCGAACAACTCCCACCGCGATCGCTCGGAAGCCGCGGCCGTATTGGCGGCAGCCGTGATCGGCTTGCCGCCGGCGACCAGCGCACGAACGTCCGACGCCAGCGTCCCGAGATAACGGCGCTCGTCGGCCAACGCTGCGGGCCATGCGCTCACAGCGCCGTGACCGGGAACCACGCGCTGCGCGGGCAGGGTGGCAAGTTCATCGATGACGGCGAGATACCCGCGAATGCTGCCGTCCATCACCGGGATATGGGTGAGGAACACCAGGTCGCCCGCGAACAGCGTTCCGGTCTGCTCGTCGAGCACGGTGAGGTCGCTGTCGCTGTGCGCCGTCGGCCACGCCTGCAGCAGCAGGGTTCGCGAACCCAGGTCGAGCCTGAGCGTGCCGTCGACCAGAAGCGTCGGGGAAACGATCCGCACCGGGTCGATCAATTCGTCGCCCATGATGCGGCGAAAAGCATCGATGTAAAACTGGCCACGCGTGGCCAGTGCCCGCGGCAGATTCTTGTGGCCTACAAATACGGTTCCATCGGCCACGAAGGCGGCATTGCCAAAAACGTGATCGGGATGGCCGTGGGTGTTGATGACGTATCGGATCGGCTTGTCGGTGCGCGCGCGGATGGCTGCGAGCAGCCGGTCGCCTTCGCGAACGCTGCCGCCGGTATCGATCACCGCGACCGCGTCCTGGCCGATGACAAATCCGATGTTGGCGATGTCGCCGCTGTTCTCGCGCGTCATCAGCGCGACCTGGCCGTCGTGCACGAATGCACCGGGAGCGATCTCGCTGACCGGCAACGGGGCGTGTTGCTGAGCCTGCGCCAGCGTCGATGTCCCGAGGATCGCGAACGCGACGACGATCAACACGCAGCGAGCCATGGTTTTGCCTCCGTGCCACCACGAAGCGATATTGATGATCCGTGTTCCGTCGCCATGGTTGGTTTGCGTCGCAACAGACGGAGTAGAATTTCGCGAGGATTATTCCTGTTGCACGCTCCGGTTCGGAAGCATAGCATTTTGATTGTCTGCGGCTCACGTGAACTTCGGTTCGTTGCGATCGCTGACGCCGATGGATGGTTCGCAACATGGTGGGCGCGACGTGCAACAGCTCTCGATGACACATGTCTTAACAAACGTTGCTGGACGACGTCGCTGGCTGTTGGTTTCCCTGGTTGTCGTTGCCGCACTCTTGCTCGGCCGCGGTGCGGCGGTCGCACAGATCAACGAAACCGGCGATCTGTCGATCGAGCTTGTCGATCCCAAGGTGTTGCGCGTCTGTGCCGATCCGCGCAACCTGCCGTTCTCGAACGAGAAGGGCGAGGGTTTCGAGAACAAGCTCGCCGAACTGTTTGCAGAAAAGCTGCAGAAGAAGCTCGACTATATGTACTTTCCGCAGGCGACCGGCTTCGTCCGGATGACGCTTGGCGCCCATCGTTGCGATGTCATCATGGGCTTTCCGCAGGGCGACGAACTGGTGCAAGGCACCAATCCCTACTACCGCACGGCCTATGCGCTGGTCGCCAAGCCGGGCAGCGGCCTCGACGAAGTCAACACGCTGGATGACGAGCGCCTGAAGGGCAAGCATATCGGCATCGTCGCCGGCACGCCGCCCGCCACCAACATGGCGGCCAACGGCCTGATGATCAATGCAAAGCCCTATCCGCTGATGATCGATACCCGGTTCGACTCGTCGGCTGAGGCGATGATCGGCGATCTGATGTCAGGTACGATCGATGCCGGGATTTTGTGGGGCCCGATGGCGGGCTTCTATGCCAAGCGCGCCAGCCCGCCGCTCCACGTCACACCGCTCGTCAAGGAAACGACGGGACCTCGATTGACCTTTCGCATTGGCATGGGGGTGCGAGGCGCGGACCAGAACTGGAAGCGCCTGCTCAATCGGCTGATCCAGGAAAATCAGCCGGCGATCAACAAGATACTGCTCGACTTCGGCGTTCCCTTGCTCGACGAGAACGACCGGCCGCTCGGTTCGGAGACCGCAACAAAACTGCCATGATCTGGAAGATCACGGGTCTGATCCTTACGATGATCGCATCGACGATCCCGGCTCCCGCGCAGCAGAGTCCGCCGGAGCCCGACCAATACCGCATGGAAAATTACCGCACGCCGGTGCCCGCGACGCTCACCGGCGGGCGCGTTCTCACTACGGCGGAGGCCGAGACGATCTGGCGCGCAAAGAGCGGCGTTTTCATCGATGTGCTGCCGCGCGCGCCCAAGCCGCAAAATCTTCCCGCCGGCACGATTTGGCGCGACAAGCCTCGGCTCAACATCCCCGGCAGTGTATGGCTGCCGGACACCGGTTACGGCAAGCTGTCGACCGCGACCGAGGACTATCTGAAGCAGGGGATCAAGCGCGTTTCCGGCGGCAACGACGCCATGCTGCTGGTGGTCTACTGCCAGGCCGATTGCTGGATGTCCTGGAATGCGGCGAAACGAATCCTGTCGTACGGCTACCGCGATGTGGCGTGGTACCCGGAAGGCACTGACGGCTGGGAATTCGCCGGCCTGCCGCTGGAGGAATCGCAGCCGGAGCCGCGCGCGGCGGAAGAGACGCTGGCGCCGCGATAATCTCCGCGGTGCGGCAGTGCTACTCCATCTCCTGCTGAATCGTGCGGCCCAGCGCAAACAACCGCTGGTCGATCGCGGTCGGTACCTCGCAGACGAATTTGACCACGCGCCGCCGGTCCTCGAAGATTCGGGTCTCCCAGACCAGTTGATTGCCGAACTCCTCGACCTTGGCCTGATCGGGCTTCGGCGCGTCCTGCAGCGCCTGCAACGCCAGCGTATCGGCGCGAATTTTATCCGCGGCCTCGCGCTGCTTGCGCATCACCCGCTCGAGACCGTTCATGACCGATGAACGCTGCGCGTTAAGGGTATCGAACAGGCCGGCGAACAGCAGTCTGCCCCGGGTCGCTTTGTCGGCCGCTGCGGCGGTCAAAAATTCTGCGACCGCCTTCTGGGCTTCTTCGAGCGGGAGCTTTCGTGCGGACAGCTTCGACACCAGTGCACTCACCTTGGCATCGTCCTTCCATTTGTCCCTGAGATCGTCGAGCGGCGGACCGGCCCACACCGCCGCCAGCGATATCTCCGGTACCTTGGCCTGGGCGCACGGCCAATCCGGGTAACGCGGATCGGCAGCCATGCAGAGGCCAGCCGACATCACCGTGGCAAGCAGCGTGGCGATCGCGACACCGACTGGAATTCGCCGTCTCATGTCTCGCCTCCGGCAGGTCCGCGGCGGATCAAGCCGCGCGATGGATCGTAGGCGTAGATCGCGCCCAACATGAAGACGGCGCTGCAGCCGCCCACCACCGCCAGCGAAATCCAGTTGGTCTGTCCGTACAACGCAAAGCGTATCAGTTCGACCGCATGGGTAAACGGATTGAACAGGCAGACATAGTAGAGCAGGGGGCTGCCTTCCTGAACCCGCCACAGCGGATAAAGCGCGGAGGAAGCAAAGAACATCGGAAAGATCACGAAGTTCATCACGCCGGCAAAGTTCTCCAACTGCTTGATGCCGGAAGAGATCAGCATGCCGAGTGCGCCCAGCATCAGGCCGGACAGGATCAACGCCGGCAGCACCGTGAGATAGCCCGTCGGCGGCGGGGCGATGTCCCAGAACCAGGCGATCAACAGGAAGGCGTAGACCTGCAGCAGCGAGACCGCGGTGCCGGCGAGCAGCTTGCAGAACAGAAGGTACCCGCGCGGCAGCGGGCTCACCAGCAAGGTGCGCATGTTGCCCATCTCGCGGTCGTAGACCATCGAGAGCGAGGACTGCATGCCGTTGAAGAGCTGGATCATCGCCATCAACCCGGGCGCGATATAGACCTCGTAGAGAATGTAGGTCTCGTATGGCGGGATGATGGAAATGCCGAGCACCTGGCGGAAGCCGGCCGCAAAGATGAACAGCCACACCAGCGGCCGCACCAGCGCGGAGATGAAACGCTCGCGCTGATGCAGGAAACGTAATGCCTCGCGCCACACGATGCCGTTCAGGCAAATGAGATATTCCGCGAATGAGAAGCCGCTCCGGGCAGGCCTGACGATCGTGGAGCTCATGGCGTGTCGCTCCCGATCCGTTCCGCGGCGCCGGTCAGGCGCATGAACGCGGAATTGACGTTATCGGCGCCGGCCTCGGCGACGACGCGCGCGACCGGTCCCTGCGCCAGGATTTTCCCCTGATGCAGCACGACGAGGTCGTCGCTGGCGGCGACCTCGTCGAACAGATGCGTGGCCCAGAGAACGCCGATGCCCTGCTCGGTGACGAGCTGCCGGACGTGGCTGAGGATATCGGCCCGGGCCTTGACGTCGAGCCCGACGGTGGCTTCATCGAGCAGCAACAGCCGCGGCCGGTGCAGCAGAGCGCGCGCGATTTCCAGCCGCCGCATCTGGCCACCGGAGAGATCGCGCACCTTGCTGCCGGCGCGATCGGCAAGCCCGATGCGGGTCAGCACCTCGCCGCTGCGCAAGCGCGCGTCACGCCGGCCGATGCCGTGCAGGGCTGCGTGATACAGCAGGTTTTGCGTCACCGAGAGATCGAGATCGAGCGTGCGCGGCTGGAACACGACGCCGAGCAGCCGTAGTGCCTCGCCCGGCGTAAGCCCGATGTCATGGCCGAAAATGCCGATGTGGCCGGCCTGGATTCCGAACAGCCGCGTCACCAAAGCGAACAGCGTGCTCTTGCCGGCGCCGTTGAGCCCGAGCAGCGCCGTGAAACTCGCCGGGGCGACGGTAAAGCTGATGTCGATGAGCGCGCGTCGCGGACCATAGCTATGGTTGACGCCGCTAATCGACAGCGCTTGCGTTCCGGCCGCGCAAGCGGGGGCAGGGACGTCCTGTGTATCCTGGCCGGCAGTGGGTGCGGCTGAAGTCATCATGGCTGCGCAATCGTGATGCCCCAGGGCAGCTCGCCGACCTGGATGGTCTTGATGACCTTTTGCGCGGCGACGTCGATCACCGAGACGTCGTTCGACACGCCATTGGTCACCAGCAGAAACTTTTCCTCCGGCGTGAACGCCATGTGCCAGACCCGCTGGCCGACCAGAAGATACTTTTTGACCGCGTGGCTCGTGCCGTCGACGACGGCGATGCGGTTGGCCGGGCCGAGCGCGATGAACGCGGTCTTGCCGTCTTTGGTCATGCCGATGCCGACAGGCTGGATCGCTTCGCGCCGCAGGCCTGGAATCTCGAAGGTGATCTTTCCGGTCACCGCGTGTTTGGCAGGGTCGATCACCGACACGGTGCCGCCGATCTCGGACGATACCCATAGTTCGGAGCCGTCACGCTTGAATTCGGCAAAGCGCGGCCGCGAGTCGACCAGCACATTGGCGACGACCTGGCGCGTCGCGGTGTCGATGAAATGCGCCATGTTGGTCGTTTCTGACGTGTTGATCAGCGTCTTGCCATCGGGACTGATCGCCATGCCTTCAGGCTCGACGCCGACCTGGATGTCGCCGAGGCGCACGCGCTTCTCGAGATCGATGATCGTTACCGTGTTGTCGTTCTCGTTGGCGACATAAAGCGTCTTGCCGGCGGCGTCCTGGGTGAACAGTTCCGGATCGGGGCCGGAGGGCAGGGAATCCACCACCTGTTGGGTCTTGGTGTCGATGACCTCGATCTTGTCGTCGTCGCCGACCGCGACCAGCACGAACTTGCCATCTCGCGTGAATTCGATGCCGCGCGGTCGCTGGCCGACCTTGATGGTTCTGGTGACCGTCCAGCTGTCGGTGTCGATGACCGAGACGGTATTGCTCTTCTCGTTTGACACGTAGGCCATGAAGGCGTGCGCGGGCGAGGCGGCCGCGAGCGATACCGCCATCACCGGGAGCAGACAACCACGCCACATGCGAAACCTCTCCGTCTTCAGTGCAGCTTGTTTTAGTGCAGCTTGCATTTGGTCTCCGGGCGATCGACGCCGAGCGTATCGAGTTCCGAGACCTGATGCAGAAAACCTTCCTGCGGCGAAACCGAGACGACCATGCGACCGTCGACCAGAAGGATCGGCTGGCGAAGCTGCAGATTCCAGTCGCGCAGTGTCAGCCGCTGTCCCTTGAAGGCCGCAACCGAAAAGTCGGGTCCTTTGACGAAATCGAACACCGTTTTGGGGTCGCCGGAGTTGGTGCGCGATGTCGCCTCGCCGAGCATGCGCACCGCGGTCCACGCCTGCATGTCCAGCGCGGTCATATGCCGTGAGTTCAGTTTCATGAACCGGTTCTGCATCTGCACCGCGCCCCATTGGTCCTGCGCTGCATCCCAACTGGCCGGCACCAACCCCGCCGAGCCCGCGACCGGGCGCGGATCCCAGGTGCGATAGGGCAGATAGGACGCGAACACCTCGCTTTCATCGGCGGCGACCAGAACGTCATAGGCCGGCGCAGCTTGCGTGAACACCGGCATTTGACGCTGGATCAGCGTCACGCCGCTGTCGGTGCGGCGGGCGCCGCCGGTGTCCTCGAACGTCCGCTCCTGGACGATCTTGGCGCCAAAGCGCGATGCGGCGCGTCGCAGCGCATCGGCATAGAGCTTGTCCTGGTCGTGTGAGCCCGCGACCAGCAGCCAGCGCTTCCACTGCTTCCACACCAGATACTGCGCGAGTGCGTCCGCGAGCATCGAGCGCGTCGGTGCGACATGGACGATGTTGGCGCGACAATCGGTTTCGCGCAACCGGTCGTCGATCGATCCGGCGTTCAGCAACACGGTTCCGCGCTCGCGCACCGCATCGGCGGCTTTCAGCAACTCATCCGCCGGCAGGTCGGCGATGATGAAGCCGTTGCGGCCGGCCAGTGTCGTCGCTGCCTTCGCGGCGTCGTCGCCGTCCTTGAGTCGAACCTCTTCCAGCGTAAAATGCTGATTGAGGAATTTTCCGGTGGTGTTGTTGTCCTCGATGGCGAGCCGCGCGCCCGCCACGCCGTCGTTCTCGGCCGGCTGTTCGACCAGCGACAGTTTTGCCTTGACGCCGGCGTGACCGAGATAGCCGATGCCGATCTCGAGCGGATCAGCCGCGAGCACAGGGGTAGCCACGACGCAAAAGCCGATCGCAGCAACCAACCATCGGATCATGGTTCCTCCCGATGCGCCTCATCGATTGACGGAGGACGCTTGACAGGAAACATGACCGAATTCTCGCAGCTTGCAACCCCACCTTGGTCGCCGTGCCACCGTCAGCGCGAGAGATCACTGTTTCGAGAGCGCCGGTCATCGCCATGGAATTAAGGCGCGACCGAATTCAGGCTTTCAGGCGCGTGGCGTGCCAGCGCAGGTGATCGGTCATGAAGGTGGAGATGAAGTAGTAGCTGTGATCGTAACCGGCCTGACGGCGCAAGGTGAGGGGAATGCCGGCCGTGTCGCAGGCGGCCTTCAGCAATTCGGGACGAAGCTGTTCGGTGAGAAACGGATCGGCGTCGCCGTAATCCACCAGCAGGTCTGCAAATTTGGCGCCGTCCTCGATCAGCGCCACCGCATCGTGCTGGCGCCATGGCTGCTTGTTGTCGCCGAGATAGCCGCCGAGCGCCTTGATACCCCAGGGCACGCGCGATGGTGCGACGATCGGCGCAAACGCGGTTGCGGCGCGGTAACGGTCGGGATGGCGCAGGGCTGCGGTGAGCGCGCCGTGGCCGCCCATGGAGTGGCCGAGGATGGACTGCCGTCTGGAATCGACCGGGAATTGCGCGGCGATCAGTTCCGGCAATTCGGCCGTGACATAGCTCCACATGCGGTAATGACGATCAAACGGCGCCTGCGTTGCATCGACATAGAAGCCGGCGCCGAGCCCGAAATCGTAGGCTTTGGCGGGATCGCCGGGCACGCCTTCGCCGCGCGGGCTGGTATCGGGCGCCACGAAGATCAAACCCAGTTCGGCGCAGGCGTTGCGGAATTCACCTTTTTCGGTGACGTTGGCGTGGGTGCAGGTCAGTCCCGACAGATACCAGATCACCGGAAGCTTCGCGCCCTCGGGGTGCGGCGGCACGTAAACCGAAAACACCATGTCGGTTCCGGTCTCGCGACTGGCGTGTTTGTAGACGCCTTGCGTGCCGCCATACGATCGGTTGAGCGAAACGGTCTGCATGGTCACGCCCATAAGTTCAAGCCTTCGACGTCATGCGCTTCAGGCGACGCCGCTCTCGATCGCAAACCGGACCAGTTCGACAGAGGTCCGCACGCCAAGCTTCTGGCGCATGATCGAGGAGGTGTTGGCGACCGTCTTGTAGGAGGAGTGAACGAGCCAGGCGACCTCGGAGAGACTCTTGCCGGCGCTCAGCAGGCGCAAGATCTCCATCTCGCGCGTCGTCAGTTTGGAAAGCGGGCTCTGGGCAAAGGCCGGGCCGGCGAACGCAATGCTTCGCGCCATCGCGGGCGGCAAATATTCTCCGCCCTTTCCGACCTCATGGATGGCCTCGACGAGGTCATGGGGATCGCCGGTCTTCGAGACGTAACCCTTGGCGCCGATCTCGATCGCGCGGGCGGCGAATACCGGATCGTCATTCATGCTGAACATGATGATGCGGGCGGAGGCGTCGCGGACGAGAATGCGTCGCGCCAGTTCGAATCCCGACACCGTCGGCAGGTTGATGTCGATCACGCAGATGTCGGGCCGCTCGGTGTTGAAGACCCGTTCGCCGCTCTCGGCGTCGCAGGCTTCCAGCAACACGACAGCGGGTTCGTCGGCGAGAACGGCGCGGCAGCCCGATGCCACGATCGGATGGTCATCTACGATCAGAATGCGCATGGCATTATCTCCGATGCGTCCCGTGATGTGTCCGCAACGCGTCGCGTTGCTGCACCGCATCAGTTGCATGCGCATCGGTATCAGACTCGCCTTCAACCGATTATGCAACGGAAGCGATGTTGCTGTACGCTTCCATTAGATGGCCGCCTCATCGTCTGTCAACGTTCCTCTTGGTGAGGAACCGGAAGCAACGCGGCCTCCGATGAACTTTTGGACAAACGTCATGTGGCAAAAATTATCCCTGCGGGCCCGGATCAATTTGCTTCTGGCCTTCGTCCTTGCGCTCGGTTTGGCCATCAACATTGCGCGGCTGGTGGTCGAGGCGACGCCCCGTGTCCAGGCCGAAGATCAGAGCGTCATCCGGCTGGCGCGCGAGTTTGTCGAAACGATCGTCGCCGGCCTGAATGAAGCGCCGGACCCCGAGGCGCGGCTGAACCAGATCGTGCGCGATCTGAGCCGGCTGCGTCACGTCAGTATTGCACGGCAGGACGATGCGGCCGAAATTTCCCGGCCATCCGCCCGCTCCGATGACGATGACAGCGCCCGTTCGCCGCCGGCGTGGTTCGTCGCCCTGGTTCACCCGGAGAAAACCTCGGTGAGCGTGCCGATCACGATCCGCGGCAGGCCGCAAGCGCTTGTAATCACGTCGCATCCCGATGACGAGATGGCGGAAATCTGGGATGGCATCGTGACCCAGCTCGAGGTCGGCTCGGCCATTGCCGCGGCGCTGCTTTTGATCACGATGACGGTCGTTGGCCGTGCGCTGGCGCCGCTCAAGGCGCTTTCGCAAGCGATGACCGACATCGAGTCCGGGCGTTACGGGACGCGCGTGACGCCGGGTGGCGCGCCCGAACTGGCGGCGATCTGTACCAGGTTGAACCACCTTGCGGCGACGCTGGGCGGCGCCGTCGAGGAAAATCGGCATCTCGCCGAGCGGACTGTCTCGGCCCAGGACGTTGAACGCAAGGAGATTGCGCGCGAGCTGCATGACGAGTTCGGACCTTATCTTTTTGCACTGCGCGCGCATGCCGGCGCGTTGATGCGGCTTTCGGACGTCGGCGCGCCGGACGCGAACGCGTTGCGAAGGCACGGCGGCGCGATCCTGGAGCAGGTCAATGCGCTGCAGCAGTTCAACCGCAGGATTCTGGAGCGGCTTCGGCCCGTGGGACTGGCGGAGCTCGGGCTTCGCGAGGCGCTCGGCGCCTTGCTGCGTCTTTGGGGTGAATCTCATCCCGACATGGCGATCGAAACGACGATCTCGTCCGCGCTTGGCGAGACCGGAGAAACCGCGGAGCTCACGATCTATCGCGTCATCCAGGAAGCGTTGACCAACGTCTTCCGCCATGCCGGCGCGACCTCCGTCAATGTCAGCGTCGAACCGGCGGAACAGCCGACAGGATTGCATGCCGACCGCAGCTTCGCGCGCGTGCGCGTCCGCGACAATGGCAGCGGCATGAAACCGGATCACAAGCTCGGCTTCGGTCTTACCGGGATGCGCGAGCGGATTTTGGCGTTGGGCGGCACGCTCACGATCGCGTCCGACGAGGGCGGCGTGACGGTGGAAGCGCTGGTTCCCAGCGGCGCGCGCGCCTGAATCGGTCCGGTAGATCCGGGTTGCGTCGCGTCGCTTCGGGAATTCTTCCCGCGACACGTCGGGAAAGATGGTGCATTCGAACCCGGACCTTTTGCAGGTAGCGCAATCCCGGCATCGCATTAGGATCGTTCACAACCCGACCGGCGGTTCATAACGTGACGGCGGGGAGTGGGATGACGTGGATGGGCGCCCGGCGGCTTGTAATAGTTTCGATGTCGGTGTGCCTGCTTCCCGGCACGGAACAGGCATATGCCCAAAGCGCCCCCGGCGAGGCCCAGACGTTGCCGCCGATCGTGGTGTCGGCACCGGCTTCGCGCGCCAAACGCGGCCCCACCCAGCAAGCTGCACGCACGGCACGGAAACCCTCCCGCGTCGTCTATGTGTACTCGACCACGCCCGCTGCGGGCTCCGGCTCCAGCATTGACGTCGACAAGATTCCGGCCAGCGTCAATTTCGTCGACGCCGCGCGCATCGCGCGCACGGGGTCAATGAATATTACCGACGCGCTGCTGCAACAGGTGCCGGGTGTCAGCATCAACGAGGTGGCCGGCAATCCGTTTCAGCCGAACGTCGAGTTCCGCGGCTTCGTAGCATCACCGGTAGCCGGGACGCCGCAGGGCCTTGCGGTCTACCAGAACGGAGTGCGCATTAACGAAGCCTTCGGCGACACCGTCAACTGGGACCTGATTCCGACCGCCGCGATCAAATCGGTCAGCGTCGTGACCAACAATCCCGCCTTCGGGCTCAATGCCCTCGGCGGGGCGGTCAACGTGCAGATGAAGGACGGTTTCAACTATCACGGCGCCGAGATCGACACGATGGGCGGCTCGTTCGGCCGGATCCAGAGTTCGGCGCAATGGGGCAAGCAGGTCGACGGCAATTTTGCCGTCTACGGCGCCCTCGAAGGACTGCACGACAACGGCTTTCGAAATTTTTCGGTCTCCGACGTGCGCCGCTTCTACGGCGATGTCGGCTACAAGAACGAAAACAGCGAGTTTCATCTCAATATGGGCGTTGCCGACAACAAGTTCGGCGCGACCGCCACCGTGCCGGTCGAATTGCTGCAGCAATATTGGGGCGCCACCTACACCTCGCCGCAGATCACCAATAACCGCGTTGGCTATGTTAATTTGACCGGAAAGGTCGAGGCGACGCCGACCTGGACGATCGAAGGCTCGGCCCATGTGCGGGTCTTCGACCAGAAGGCGGTCGACGCCAATCCGACCGGCACCCGGCCATGCGCGGCCGATGCGACCCTGCTTTGCTTCGGCAACGATACGACGCCGGCGAATGGCCTGAACGGCGCCCAGCTCGCCAATCCCTTCGACCCCGCCGCCGTCCTCGGCGAAACCGACCGAACGACGACCCGGTCGACGACTGGCGGCTTTTCGCTGCAGGCGACCAACAGCGATCAGCTGTTCGGGCACAACAACCATTTCGTGGTCGGAACCAGCTTCGATTACAGCGTGACCCGCTTCGGGGCCAGCGCCGAACTCGGCACCATCGGCACCAACTACGTGGTCAGCGGCAGCGGAATCTTTCTGGGGCAATCCGGCGACCCGGTGTCGATCGGCCCGGTTTCGCTGCGCACCACCAACCAGTACAACGGGCTTTACGCGCTCGATACGTTCGACGTCACCAATGCGTTCTCGCTGACCGGGGGCGGGCGGTTCAATTACGCGCGAATCGAATTGCAGGATCAGATCGGAACCGCGCTCAACGGCAACGAGACCTTCACCCGGTTCAATCCGATCATCGGCGGCACCTACAAGATCACGTCCAATGTAACTGCCTATGCCGGCTATTCCGAAGCCAACCGGGTACCGACGCCGCTGGAACTGGGGTGCGCCGATCCGGCCCGTCCCTGCATCATCGCGGCGTTTCTGGTCTCCGATCCGCCGTTGAAGCAGGTGGTGTCGCGCACGGTCGAAGCGGGCTTCCGCGGATCGCATGAGCTTAGTATCGGAACGCTGGGATGGAAGCTCGGTGCGTTCCGCGCCACCAATACCGACGACATCCTGGCGATCCCGAGCCCGGCCTTGCAGGGTTTCGGCTATTTCCAGAACGTCGGTTCAACCCGCCGGCAAGGCATCGAGGCCCAGGTCAGTCTGCAATCGAAGGCGTTGCAGCTCTACGCCAGCTACGCGCTCGTGGACGCGCGTTTCCTCGACTCGCTGCAGGTCGGTTCCAACAGCCCGTTCGCGGACACCAACGGCAACGTCCAGATTTCGCCCGGCAACCGGATTCCCGCGATCCCGCGCAACCGGATCAAGGCCGGCTTCGACTATTCGATCACCGACGCGCTCAAGGTCGGCGGCGATGCGTTGTTCGTCAGCGATCAGTATTTCGTCGGCGACGAGTCCAATCAGGCGCAGAGGGTGCCGTCCTACACGGTTTTCAATGCCCATGCCTCGTATCAGATCGACAAACGGTTCCAGATTTACGGGCGCGTCGACAACATTTTCGACAACCGCTATGCGACCTACGGCACCTTTTTCGATACCGGGGCGGTTCCCAATTTCACCGCTGGACCAACGACGAATTTCGCGAATGGAGGCGTATCGTTTACCGATGCGCGTTCGCTTAGCCCGGCGCGGCCGCGTGGGTTCTACGTCGGGTTAAAGGCGACCTTCTAGAGCCGGCCCGAACCGAAAATCCAGTTCTCAGGCCAAAAGGCTCAAGCAATGTCCGGGGAGGGGGCGCCGTGCTGCACCTTGTGGATGGCGGACGGCACGAACCCGAAATGCTTCCGGAACACGCGGCTGAAATGCGACGAACTCGAAAAGCCCCACGAGAACGCCACGTCGGTGATGGTCTTGCCGGCCTGGGTTTCGAGTTCCTGGCGGCAGTGCAGCAGCCTGGCCCGCCAGATGTGGTCGCTGACCGTCATGCCCTTGTCGCTGAACAGCATGTGCAGATAGCGCTTGGTGCAGCCGAGCTCGGCGGAGATCTGGTCGATGCTTAGATCCGGATCGCGCAAATGTTCGCGGATGAAGGCCTGGGCCCGGATGTACATCGCCTCGGGACCGACACGATCGAACATCGTATCGGCCTCGCGCAGCGGCAGCAGCAGCAGGTCGATCAGCGAATCGGCGACGCCGGTGGCGTTGTGGGGGGACAGGCTGTTGGCTTCATCGAAAGCGGCGAGCACAAAGTCGTGCGCGATGCGGCCGGTGCCGTTGCGGGCGGAAAGCTTGCACGGCGACATTTTCGTCGAGTAGAAGCCGCGTTCGCGAAGTAGCTCCTTCGGTACGATGACGACCTCGTGCCGCGTCAACGACGGGCTGACGATGGTGTGCGGACAGGAGACGTCGTAGGCGAAGCAATCGCCCGGCATGATGTCGATGCGGCGGCCGGCCTGTTCGAAATGCGAAATCCCGTAGGTCTGGAACAGGATCTTGACGAACGGATGCTCGCTCAATTTCGTGCGTGAAACCGTGTGGGCAATTCGGTGCTGGCTCGCCTCGATCTGGCAGAGCTTCAACTGCGAAACCGTGGTGTAGTTGATCCGGGCTTCGAACGACGAAGCCGCCATCGGGTCGATGTCGAATTGCCCGCAGAGATCAGTCAGGGCATCTGACCAAATCTGAACCTGCTTCTTCGGCGACAATCCGGCAGTGCTGAGTGAGCGGATTGTATCGGACATGATCCAGCCACCGTTTCGAGATCGAGACGCGACTTTCACCCCAAGTTCCGGTCGCGCGAATGCACTATCGGTCTAATTTAAGGCAGTCGTAGGGAAGCGCGCGCGGATTCTTCCCGATATCCCGTTGACAATCCTCCGACTTAGTTGCGACCGCGTCAAGGGGAACGTCAACCCAAGGTCGCCGCGGATGCAGCCGTCGGAAATCGGTTGTAGCGCGCGTCCGCCGATTGATGCTCCGCAACATAGGCCATCGATGGATGGGTCGGGCCCACCGCATGGTCGGAAAAAAAGTTTGCCGTGTTTCGCTTTTGAGCAAGGAACGGTTCGCTCTTGGGCAAGTTTCCCATTCCCGAACGGGATAGGGATAGGGATCAAGAAGGCAAAGAATGGGCCGTTCCAACGGAAACCCAAAACTCGTAATCTGGGAGGATCCACTATGCGCAAGGTGCTATTCGCGACCTGGGTTGGCGCCGTGGCGGCATTCGCCGCTGGGCCAGCCGCTGCCAACGACGAACTCAACAAGATGGCGCAAAACCCGAAGGACTGGGTGATGCCCGCTGGCGATTACGCCAATACGCGCTATTCGAAGCTCAATCAGATCACCGCGGCCAATGTCGGCAAGTTGCAGGTCGCGTGGACATTCTCGACCGGCGTGTTGCGCGGCCATGAAGGCGGACCGCTGATCATCGGCAACATGATGTACGTCCACACCCCGTTCCCGAACAAGGTCTATGCACTTGACCTGTCCAAGGACAACGAGATCGTCTGGAAGTACGAGCCCAAGCAAGACCCGAACGTCATTCCGGTGATGTGCTGCGATACGGTCAACCGCGGCGTCGCCTATGGCGACGGCAAGATCTTCCTGCATCAGGCCGACACCACGCTGGTCGCGCTGGATGCCAAGACCGGACAGGTCGCCTGGACGGTGAAGAACGGCGATCCGAGCAAGGGATCAACCGGCACTTCCGCCCCGCTCGTGGTCAAGGACAAGGTGCTGGTCGGCATCTCCGGCGGCGAATTCGGCGTGCAATGCCACGTCACCGCCTACGACACGAAGACCGGCAAGCAGGCCTGGCGCGCGTTCTCCGAAGGGCCGGACGACCAGATCATGTTCGACCCGGACAAGACCATGGCGCTCGGCAAGCCGGTCGGCAAGGATTCGAGCCTGGTGACCTGGCAGGGCGACCAATGGAAAATCGGCGGCGGCTGCACATGGGGCTGGATGTCCTATGATCCCGCGCTCAACACGGTCTATTACGGCTCGGGCAATCCCTCGACCTGGAATCCCAAGCAGCGTCCCGGGGACAACAAATGGTCGATGACCATCTTCGCACGCGACGCCGACACCGGAATGGCCAAGTGGGTCTACCAGATGACGCCCCATGACGAATGGGACTACGACGGCGTCAACGAAATGATCCTCAGCGACCAGACGATGAATGGTGCGCCCCGCAAGCTGCTGACGCATTTCGATCGTAACGGCCTCGGCTATACGCTCGATCGGGTCACCGGCGAATTGCTGGTCGCCGACAAGTTCGACCCCAAAGTCAACTGGACCTCTGGCGTCGACATGAACAAGAGCTCGCCGACCTACGGACGGCCGAAGGTTCTCGATCAGTATTCGACCGACAAGCAGGGCGAAGACCACAACAACAAGGGTATCTGCCCGGCCGCCCTCGGCTCCAAGGACGAGCAGCCCGGCGCCTACTCGCCGGATACGCAACTGTTCTACGTGCCGACCAACCACGTCTGCATGGACTACGAGCCGTTCAAGGTAAGCTACACCGCGGGCCAGCCCTATGTCGGCGCGACGCTCTCGATGTATCCGCCTCCCGGCGAGACCAACATGGGTAACTTCATTGCTTGGGACGGCAAGACGGGCAAGATCGTCTGGTCGAACAAGGAACAGTTCTCGGTCTGGTCAGGAGCGCTCGCTACCGCCGGCGGCGTGGTGTTCTACGGAACGCTCGAAGGCTACCTCAAGGCGGTCGACGCCAAGACGGGCAAGGAACTCTACAAGTTCAAGACCCCGTCCGGCATCATCGGCAACGTCACTACCTATGAGAACGGCGGCAGGCAGTACATCGCCGTGCTATCCGGCGTCGGCGGCTGGGCGGGTATCGGCCTTGCTGCCGGTCTGACGGATCCGACGGCCGGCCTCGGCGCCGTCGGTGGCTACGCTGCGCTGAGCAACTACACCGCGCTCGGCGGATCCCTGACGGTGTTCGCGCTGCCGCAGTGAGCTGACGTCAACCTCGTTCCGGTGCATGGCCTGGTCCATGCGCCGGTTCGACTGCCACCGAATGTTAGGGAAAACGCTCTTGCGTAAAATATGGGTTATGGTTGCCGCGATCGCCTTCGTGGCACCCGAGGGAATTGTCTGCGCCGAGGATGCGGCCGATCCAACCGCGGTGAAATCCGAGGACGGCAAGTATCTCGACAAGGACGGCAGCCCGACCTTCAAGGTCGCGGCCGACGGAACGGTCGACTGGTACACCTACTCCGGATACCGCCGTTATCATTCCGAATGCCATGTCTGCCACGGGCCGGACGGAATGGGCTCGACCTACGCGCCGGCGTTGAAGGATTCGCTGAAGACGATGAGCTATCCCGACTTCCTCGGCGTGGTCGCGAGCGGTCGCAAGAACGTCTCTACGGCACAGGAGAATGTCATGCCGGCATTCGGCGACAACCCGAACGTCGCCTGCTACATGGACGATCTCTACGTCTATCTCCGCGCCCGCGCCAACGATGCGGTCGGGCGCGTGCGGCCGGCGAAGCACGAAGACAAGACCGACGATTACACCAAGGCCGAAACCGGTTGCATGGGAAAGTGACGAACGCATGAATCCGCCGATGACAGCATGCCTGACGGTCGTGCGAAGCGAAACAGGAGTATGATATGAAGACGCGCGCCGCTGTCGCTTTCGCGGCCAAGAAGCCGCTTGAAATCGTCGAGCTCGATCTCGAGGGGCCAAAGGCCGGCGAGGTCCTTGTCGAGATCAAGGCGACCGGAATCTGTCACACCGATGCCTATACGCTCGACGGCTTCGACAGCGAGGGAATCTTTCCGTCGATTCTCGGCCACGAGGGCGCCGGCGTGGTGCGCGAGGTCGGCCCGGGTGTGACGTCGGTCAAGCCGGGCGATCATGTGATCCCGCTTTACACGCCGGAATGCCGCCAGTGCAAAAGCTGCCTGAGCCAGAAGACCAACCTGTGCACCGCGATTCGCGCCACGCAAGGCAAGGGCGTCATGCCCGACGGCACTTCGCGGTTCAGCTATCAGGGCAAGCCGATCTTCCACTACATGGGCTGCTCGACCTTTTCCAACTTCACCGTGCTGCCGGAAATCGCGGTAGCCAAGATCCGCGAAGACGCGCCCTTCGACAAGAGCTGCTACATCGGATGCGGCGTCACCACCGGCGTCGGAGCCGTGGTCAACACCGCCAAGGTAACGCCGGGTTCCAACGTGGTGGTGTTCGGGCTTGGCGGGATCGGGCTCAACGTCATCCAGGGCGCCAAGATGGTCGGCGCCGACAAGATCATTGGCGTCGATCTCAACGACTCCAAGGAAGACTGGGGCCGCCGCTTTGGCATGACCCACTTCGTCAACCCGACCAAGGTCGGCGGCGACATCGTCCAGCACCTGGTCGGACTGACCGACGGCGGCGCCGACTACACCTTCGACTGCACGGGCAATACCAATGTGATGCGCCAGGCGCTCGAAGCCTGCCATCGCGGCTGGGGCGTCTCCGTGATCATCGGGGTCGCGGAATCCGGCAAGGAAATCGCCACCCGGCCGTTCCAGCTGGTAACCGGCCGCGTCTGGAAAGGCACGGCGTTCGGCGGCGCGCGGGGCCGCACCGACGTTCCCAAAATCGTCGACTGGTACATGAACGGAAAGATCGAGATCGATCCGATGATCACCCATGTCCTCAAGCTCGAGGAGATCAACAAGGGATTCGATCTGATGCATGAAGGCAAATCGATTCGTTCGGTCGTCGTGTTCTAAATTGCAACCGCAAACATCAGGAGGAGAGGTCCATGACTGTTCATATCCACCCATCGATTGATGACGGCGTCAAAAAGGGTTCAGGCAATTTTGCCGGCGGCACCCTGGTCTGCAAATGCAAGGACAAGCCGGTCAAGGTTGTCATCAGGGGCGATGTCGCCCACAACCACGCCTGCGGCTGCACCAAATGCTGGAAGCCGGAGGGGGCGACCTTCTCCGTAGTCGCCGTGGTCCCGCGCGACAATGTCAAGGTGACCGAGAACGGCGACAAGCTTCATATCGTCGATGCATCGGCGGCGATCCAGCGCCATGCCTGCAAGGTTTGCGGCACGCATATGTACGGCCGCATCGAGAACAAGGGGCATCCGTTCTACGGTCTCGATTTCATCCACCCCGAACTGTTCCAGGAAGGTGGCTGGGCGGCGCCGGGGTTTGCGGCCTTCGTGTCGTCCGTGCTGGAGTCCGGCGTCAAGCCGGAAGAAATGGGCGCCATCAGGTCCAGGCTCAAGGAGCTTGGGCTTGAGCCCTATGATTGCCTGAACCCGCCGTTGATGGATGCGATCGCCTCCCACGTGGCGAAATCCAAGGCGGCTTGATTTTACCCCCTCGACCCCCGTGCTGACCTGGATCCGCTGGTAGCTCATCGCTACCGGCGGATTTTTTTTGCGCGCCGAAGGCGGCTTGTCGAGGCGCGTCAGGTTCAGGTGTCCGTTGCGCCGCCGGCTTTCTTGTTGGCCGTTTTGGCCTGCTGTCGCGGACCGAGCGTGATCACCGTTTCGACGTCGTCCTTGCGGGCCGGCTTGCCGCCTTCGTCGATCAGGGCAACCCTGAACCTTTGACCTGACGTCTTCGATCGCAGCGTCAGCGGCGACGTGCCGTTGCCGATCCAGTGGTCGCTCCATTCGGTCATGGCCATGAACGGCAGGCCGAGCGCGCGGCCCATTTCGGTCAGCGGGTATTCGATTCGCGCCCGCTGCCCGTCTTCGCGGTATTCGCGGCGCTCCATGATTCCGAGTTCGACCAGGGCGGCGAGGCGATGGCTCAGCACGCTGCGGGGGATCTCGAGTTCGACCTGGAAATCATCGAACCGCCGGACGCCATATAGCGCCGATCGCAGAATCACCAGGGTCCAGCGGTCGCCGATCAGGCCGAAGGCCCTCCACAGATTGCACTGGTCCGGGGGGACGGGGGAGCGGCGGACGAGGGGGGCGTCGGTCATGAGGTCATTTTATCTGAGTTGCAAATTTGGATCTAGGTGATTATGCTGAGTCCAACAAATGGACTCAATGGAGATTTTCGTGCCCTATATCACTGTCAAGGTTCCGGCCGGCGTCCTCGGCGACGAAGCAAAGGCTGCGCTTACCAACGGCATTTGCGCGTCCGCGGCGGAATGCGAGCAGGTTCCGGACGATCCGAAAATGCGCGCGCTGTGCGTGGTCACGATCGAGGAAATCGCCGCCGGCAGCCGGTCGTTCGGCGGTCGCGACCTGTCGCAAATGCTGGTGTCGTTTGATGCCGTCGTAAACATTCCCAAGGGAATCCTCGATGATCGAAGCCGCGCCCGCTTTGTCGAGCTGCTGCACCAAGCGGTGATCGATGCGCTTCCGGGCGAGAAGCGCCGGATCACCAGTTCGTTCATCGTCAACGAAATCGAGGACGGTACGTGGGGCGTGAGCGGCAGTCTGTGGAAACTGCCGGATTTTGCCGCCGCGTCCGGCTACCGGCACTTGCAACATCTTGTCGTAAATCGCTGACCCGAACAAGCCAGCCTCCGGCGCGGAAGCGCCGGTCCCGGCGCGCTCGTCTTTCACCACAGAGGAAACGTTTCGCATGCCCAATCGATCCATGAAGCAGGACGACGTGCTGGAGGATTTCGCGGTTCGCGAGATCGCGCTGAACGATGTCACCAAGCGGGTCTACATCGCCGGCCGCGGTCCCGCGGTCATCGTCATGACGGAAATGCCCGGGATCAGCCCTCACGTCGCCCGCTTCAGCCGTTGGGTGCGCGATGCCGGATTTACCGTCTACATGCCGTCGCTGTTCGGCCGCGACGGCGCCGTGCCCGGGGTCGAGGAAGGGGCGGCAATTTTCCAGCGCGCCTGCGTCAGCGCCGAGTTCCGGGCCTTCGCGGCCAACGAGACCAGTCCAGTGACGCAATGGCTGCGGGCGCTGGCGAAACTGGCGCATGGGGAATGTGGCGGTCCCGGTGTCGGCGCCATCGGCATGTGCTTCACCGGCAATTTCGCGCTATCGATGATGCTGGAGCCGTCGATGCTGGCACCGGTGCTGTCGCAGCCGTCGCTGCCGCTCAACGATCCCGCCGGCACCGGCATGGCGCCCGAGGAGCTTGCTGCCGTCAAGGCGCGCCTCGATCGCGACGATCTCACGGTGCTGGCCTATCGGTTCAGGGGCGACAAGTTCTGCCAGGCACAGCGCTTTGCGGCTTTCGCCGATGCGCTCGGCGATCGCTTCGTGCCCCGGGTGCTGGAAGACAGCGCGGCCAACGCCGACCTTCCACCGTTCTTCGCGCAGCATGTGACGACGCCGCACAGCGTGGTGACGGCCCACCTGATCGATGAGGCAGGCCAGCCGACCATCGCCGCGCGCGACGAGATATTGGCGTTCTTTGCCCGCCGTCTGGCCTCGTGAACATCGAGCTCCGGCCGTTGACGCTGGAATCGCACAGCGCCGCCGTCCTACATGCGGTGAGGGACTGGTAGCAGAACCTGCCGGTCCTGCGGCATCTCGATGTCTTTTTTTGTCCCTATCTTGTCCTCTGCGTGCCTTTCGCGCATATTTTGGCTGGAATATTATCGAGGCTTCCCGTTTCATGGAGGCATAAAATGTCCATCTCCGATACAGCTCTCATCGTCATCGACGTTCAGGAATCGTTTCGGCAACGCCCGTTCTGGAGCGATGCGGATGTGCCTGTTTTCATGGAGCGGCTGCAGAAGCTGGTCGACGGGGCCAAGGCCCAGAACATTCAGGTCGTCCAGGTGTTCCACGTCGCCGATTCCGGACCCTTTTCGGTCGGCTCGGGTTTCGTGCGGCCGCTTTCCCCGCTGTCAATTGCGCCGGATGCCGTGTTCCACAAGCGCAAACACAGCGCCCTGGTCGGGACCGGGCTCGATGTATGGCTCTTTCAGAACGGAATTCGTCGTATCGTTATCAGCGGCATCCGCACCGAGCAGTGCTGCGAGACAACGACGCGCCACGCGTCCGACATCGGCCATACCGTCGATTTCGTTTCCGAAGCGACGCTCACCTTCGCCATGACGGATGCGCGCGGGAAAACCTGGAGTGCCGATGAAATCAAATCCCGCTCCGAACTGGTTCTCGATCAGCGCTTTGCGCGTATCGCCACGGTCGAGCAGGCGCTGGCCGGGCCGGCAACGAAATTAGCGGCATGAGCGCGGCCGGGCGGCGCACGATTCCGGTCTATGTGGTGCTGGCGCCGCTAACTCTGCTGCTCGATGTGGCGGGACCGCTGGAAGTGCTCCGCAAGGCCAACGACGAACAGCGTGGCATCAGGTTCGAAACCAGGTTTGTCGGGCCGAAGCCTGTGGCGGTGAGTTCGGTCGGGCTCACGCTGTCAAATATCGAGCCGATGCCCGATGAATTGCCGGACAACGCGTTCATCATCTTGCCCGGCACCATCAATGCTTCCGATCCGGAGGGCGGGGCGGGGCCGTTCGGCGCCGCCGAACAGAAGATCGTCGCGTGGCTCGGAAAGCGGATCAGGCCTGGTCACACGCTGATCTCGATCTGCGCCGGTGCATTGCTTGCGGGACGCGCCGGCCTGCTTGATGATCATTTCTGTACGACCCATCACTCCTATTGCCGCGAGCTTTCGGAGCTGGCGCCGAAGGCGAAAGTCATCGAGAACCGTCTCTATGTCGAGGACGGCCGGTGCCTGACCAGCGCCGGGGTGACGGCGGGCATCGATCTGATGCTGCATCTGGTGAGCCGTTTGACCGATACGGCGTGTTCGGTGCGGATCGCGCGGACGCTTGTGATCTACCTCCGCCGCGCCGGTGCCGATCCGCAGTTGTCGCCCTGGCTGGAGGGCCGCAATCATCTTCATCCCGCCGTGCACCGCGTTCAGGACGCCATCGCCGCCAACCCTGCGCGCGACTGGAAGCTTGAGGACGCCGCAGACATCGCGCACATGAGTTCCCGCCATCTCTCGCGGCTGTTCAACGAACAGGCCGGCATGAGTCTGGCTGACTACACCAATCGTGTCCGGATTGCTCTTGCCGGCGAGTTGCTCCGGCAAACGCAGCTCGACATCGAGGGCGTCGCGGAACGGACGGGCTTCGCGTCGCCGCGCCAGTTCCGCCGTGCCTGGAGTCGCTATCATCCGCAGCCACCCAGTCAGGCCCGGATGACGGCATGATCCGAGCGGCGCCCGACGGAAAATTCCGATGCTTGTCTGGCGTCGATTGAGCTAACCGGCATCGACAGCAGTCTTCGGTGCAGCCGAAGGCTGCTTCGTTGATCCCAGATTGTGCAGGCGGAGCGGATGCGGGAGAATCGATCAAGTCGATTTTTGCAGGGCATCCCATTATGGCTGATCTCAAAACGGCTCCGCTTTGGCTCATTCGGTTCAACACGATTTTGCTCTGGCTCAATCCGGGCCTGAGCCTCGTCGCCGCGATTTTGGCATTGCTGGTGATCGCGGCGGCCGGCGAACGCTCTCCTGTTAATCGAATAAATAGCGGGCCGCAGGTCGTCCGCCTCGCGAAAGCGCCGCCGCCTGAGCTGTGCCCTCCGTCGACCCTTCCGCCGGAACTGCGGGACTTGTACCTCTACGACTGATGGCTTGTTGGCCGCCACGGCAATATTGATCGCCGATGGCTTGCCGAACCCCGTGGCTCCCGTGGTATCTATGCCTCGCGCCCTGATGATGCGCGCGCGAAGGCATCGAAAGAAATGGCCGTGAGTGCAGAGATAAAACCCTACCGCATTTCGGTCGGCGAAGAGGTGCTCGACGATCTGAAGTCGCGGTTGCGCAACACCCGCTGGCCGGAGGCCGAACTGGTCGGCGACTGGAGCCAGGGCGCCCCGCTGAAATGGATCAGGGATATCTGCCGCTACTGGGCCGAGGATTACGACTGGCGCGCGCGCGAGGCGCGGCTCAACCGCTTTGCGCAATTCACCACCGACATCGACGGGCTCGGTATTCACTTCCTGCATGTTCGCTCAAAGCATCCGGACGCGATGCCGCTGATCATTACCCATGGCTGGCCCGGTTCGGTGGTCGAATTCCACAAGGTGATCGAGCCGCTGACCGATCCGACTGCGCACGGCGGCAACGCGGCCGATGCGTTTCACGTCGTGTGCCCGTCGCTGCCCGGCTTCGGCTTTTCGGAGAAACCGGCGGGCACCGGCTGGGGCGTCGACCGGATCGCGTCAGCGTGGGCGGCGCTGATGGATCGGCTTGGATATGCGCGCTACGGCGCGCAAGGCGGCGACTGGGGATCGGCGGTGACGACGGCGCTCGGCGCGCAGGACCCCGATCATTGTGCCGGCATTCACATCACGCTGGCGATGGGCGCGCGTCCCAATGTCGAGGGCCAGCCGACGCCGGAGGAAGCGCGGGCGCTGCAGGGACTCACCTATTATGCCGACTGGGATTCCGGCTATTCCAAGCAGCAATCGACCCGA
This sequence comes from Afipia sp. GAS231, assembly GCF_900103365.1. Taxonomy (NCBI): domain Bacteria; kingdom Pseudomonadati; phylum Pseudomonadota; class Alphaproteobacteria; order Hyphomicrobiales; family Nitrobacteraceae; genus Afipia; species Afipia sp. GAS231. The sequence continues at coordinate 1,847,624 of NZ_LT629703.1, read as the reverse complement.
CCGCAGACGCTTGCGTACGCGCTGACGGACTCGCCGAGCGGGCAGGCCGCCTGGATCCTGGAAAAGTTCTGGGCCTGGACGGATTGCGATGGGCACCCCGAAAACATTCTCGGCCGCGACGAGCTGCTCGACAATGTCATGCTGTACTGGGTGACCGCGACCGCCGCCTCGTCGGCGCGGCTTTATTGGGAAAGTTTCGGCCCGAAGCGCCGCACGCCCCACAAGGTCACGGTGCCGACCGGCGTCGCCGTCTTCCCCAAGGAGATCGTGACGCCGGTGCGCAAGTGGATGGAGCCCAGCTTCACCAACATCCAGCATTGGCATGAAATGCCGAAAGGCGGTCACTTCGCGGCTTTCGAACAGCCCGGCCTGTTCGTGCCGGAGGTCCGGGACTTCTTCCGGACCTTACGTAAACCCTCAGTATAAAGTCGGCTACCGCAGCATTCGACGAGCGGCTAGATTCGCCGCCATCAAGGCTCGCCCGGAGGGGGAAAAAGAAGCCACACCAGCCAGAGGGTGGTTTCAATGCTCGCCTTGATCGAAGGACATCCGAACGTCGATGTCATTATCTTCTATATTCTCGCGACCGCGATACTGACCGTCATCCTCTATCGCCATCACCGGAAGACAAGCTAGCCAGAGGACCAATCGATTTCGCGCCGGGCGGTTGGCGGAGCTTGGCTCGCCTCCCGGGTGAAGACGCTTCGGCTCGCCCATTTCGGCTCGTGATGGACCGAAAGCGGGATTTTGTGCGCCCGTTTCCTAAGGGCATGATTTCAGGCGCTATTGGCCCTGAAAACGTGATGGTGCCGGCAACAAAATCGTCTCCAAAACCGGCTCAGCGGCATGTTTGTTGCATTTCAAACAGGCAACAAGGGAGCCGCGTCCATGTCCATCATCCGCCGTCGTGAATTCATTGCCGGTCTCGGGGCCGGGCTTATCGCCGCCCCGGCCATCGTGCGGGCGGAGGGGCCGCCGATCGTCATTCGCGCCGGCGCGCTGAAGTTGATTCATTCGATCGCGCCTTACTTCTACGATCAATTCGTGCCGGCCGGCTACAAGGTCGAGGTGCTGCCGTTCGAGACCCCGACCGAATGCAAGAATGCGGTTGTCACCAAGTCGGTCGATTTCGGCGCGTTCGGCATTGCCGCCGCTCTGCTCGGCGCCGCTGCCGGCGAACCCGTCGTGGTGATCGCCTCGACCTGCAACCGCGGCATGGCCATCATTGCCAAAAAGGATGCAGGCATTGCCACCATCAAGGATCTCAAAGGCAAGCGCGTCGCGGTGTTCCCGGGCACCACGCAGGAAGTCTTTTTCCTCGAGCGACTGCGGATGGAAGGCATGACCATCAAGGACGTCGAACCGGTTCGGGTGTCCTTCAGCGAAATGCATATCGCGCTGTCGCGCGGTGACATCGACGCCTATGTCGGGGCAGAGCCTGGACCCGGCGTGTCGTTGTCCAGCGGCGTCGGCACGCTGGTGGAATATCCCTATTCGACCGCGATGGGATCGCTCAACATGGTGTTCGGCACCCACCGCGACGTCATCACCGAAAAGCCGGATCTGGTCAGAGTCATGCTCGGCATCCACCAGCGCGCGACCGATTTCGCCGCGACCAACAAGGACGCCCTGGTCGCGATGGCGTCGTCAAAGCTCGGCCAGAAAAAGGAGGCGATCGAGGCTTCGGTGCCGAACGTCGAACTGACCTGGCGGCTCGACGCCAAGCAGATCGAACAGTCGAAGATCTATGCCGACCACATGCTGGCGCTGAAGCAGATCAAGCGGTTGCCCGACTTCGCGACCTTCATCGACGCCAGCTTCGTCGATGCGATGAAGCCGACCTGACCGTGACCACGCTGGCGTCCGATACCGAGGAGGGGGCCGCACCGGCGCGAGCGGTGTCGCGTGCGGCGATCTGGTGGCCGCGTCTGCGGCCGGTGTTACTGGCGGTGACGTTTCCGCTGGCGATGTTGGCGTTCTGGCATTTCGCCACCGTCGGTCGACCGGGCAGTCTGATTCCGCCGCCTTACGAAGTCTGGCAGGAATTAAGGGATCTCGCTTTCGGCGGCATCAATGACGACGCCTACAGCAAAACCCTGCACATTCATCTCTTGGCCTCCGTCAGCCGCGTCTATGGCGGCTTTGCGCTGGCGCTGATCGTCGGATTGCCATTGGGCATGCTGATCGGTCGCATACCGATTATCAGGCAGATGCTCGATCCGACCATCCAGATCCTGCGGCCGGTGCCGGTCACGGCATGGCTGCCACTGGCGATGATCATCTTCGGGCTCGGGCCGCGCTCGGCGTTCTTTCTGGTGTTTCTCGGCGCGTTCTATCCGATCCTGGTCAACACCATTTTCGGCGTGCGCTCGGTCGAGCCGCGGTTGTTCGAGGCGGCTTCGATGCTCGGCTGCACCGGCCCGGCGCAGTTTTTCCGCGTCGTGTTGCCGGCGGCGTTGCCGTCGATCTTCACCGGTATGCGGCTCGGCTTGGGCTTCGCCTGGGTCGTGATCGTGGTCGGCGAGATGACCGGCGTGCAGACCGGGCTGGGGGCCATCATCATGGAAGCGCGGCAACTGTCGCGCACCGAAATCGTGATTTCCGGCATGATCGTCATCGGCGCGTTCGGCTTTCTGTCCGATCAGCTCGTGATGCTGATCGGGCGGCGACTGTTGGCCTGGAGTCCGTCGCATGGCTGAAGCCACCGTTCCAATTCTGGAAATGAAGAATGTCGGCAAGATCTATTCGCAGAATGGCCGCGCCATCGAGGCGCTGCGCGGCGCCAATCTGAAAGTGAAGAAGGGCGAATTCATCTGCCTGATCGGCGCCTCCGGTTGCGGCAAGTCGACCTTGCTGCGCATGGCCGCCGGCTTCGAGGCGGCGACCCACGGCGAGAACCTGATGTGGGGCATGCCGATCACGGGGCCGGGACCGAGCCGCGGCATGGTGTTTCAGGACTACGGGTTGTTTCCCTGGCTCAGCGTTCGCGACAATATCGGCTTCGGTCCGAAATCGCGCGGCCGTACCAAGGCCGAAATCCGCGAGACCTCGGATCATTTCATCGAACTCGTCGGCTTGCAGAATTTCGCCGACGTCTATCCGCACCAGCTTTCCGGCGGCATGAAGCAGCGCGTCGCCATCGCCCGCGTACTCGCCAACGATGCCGAGGTGGTGCTGATGGACGAGCCGTTCGGCGCATTGGACGCCATGACCCGCGAACGCTTGCAGGACGAACTGGTAGAGATCTGGTCCCGCACCGGGCTGACGGTGTTGTTCGTCACGCATGCGATCGAGGAAGCGATCTTTCTGGCCGACCGCGTGGTGGTGATGTCGCCCGGTCCCGGCCGGATCGACAACGAATACATCATCGACCTGCCGCGACCGCGCGATACCACCAGCAACGAGTTCAACGAATGGCGCCGCTTGCTGTCGTCGCAACTGCACAGCCATCACGGCCGCAAGGCCGGCTGATCCGCAGTCGCCGTGCGGTTGTCCGCGGCAAGAAAAAGCCCCGGCTGTCAAGATCAGCCGGGGCTTCATCGTCAGGCACGTCTCAGGAACAGACGTTCACGAGCTGGACACGCGGTCCGCGGAAGGTGTCGACGATCTGCTTCTGATAGCAACCGTCGTTTCCGCCGACATAGAACGACGAACCACCGAAGAAACGGCTGTGGCGATAGCCACCATGCCAGTATCCACCGTGATTGCCCCAGTTGCCTTTCTGATAGATCCCGCCATACGGGCCACCCATTTTTCCGCCGCCGTGCCCACCCATGCCGTGCGCAGAGGCGACGGTGGGAGCGAGCGCTGCGCTTAGCGAAGCAGCCGCAACAAGTGCGAGAGTCATTTTGCGAAACATCGTTTTTCTTCTTCCATGTGTTGTGGTGCTGTGCACCGTCCAAGTGTTGTTGTGACGCGGCCTGTATCGAGATGGTTCACTGCATTTTTCTGAATGGATGTTCAGGCAATCGTTTGAAAGTACGAAGATTTATCGAGCGCGCATTGACGGCGCACGTCGCGACAAAAAAGCATTCCGGCGTCAAGCCCGGTCTCGCGCCAACCACAGCGTTTTCGCGATGCGAGGCCTGCGTAAACTCCTCCTGACAAGATCAAAACAAAAGTGCAGACTGCCGATCAAAGCGAACATCGGGCATTGCAATAGTCCGAGGCTGGGGAGGCGCTGCGATGCGGACTGACCGTGATTTGCCGGAAACCGGACGCACAGCTCCGCAGTCTGCGAAATCGAAACATTCAGGCCGCCTCACGCGGCGGAGCCTGCTTGCCAGCGCCGCGCTTCTGATCATGACCTCGGGCGTCAGCGCGCGGGTGGTGACGAAAGTGCTGCCCTGGCAGCCGAATGAAGCCTATCCGGTGCCGCCGGTGATCCCCGGCGGCTACCTGTTCTTTACCCCCGCAGAAGCCGCCGCCGTCGACGCCATCGTCGATCGCCTGATTCCGACCGACGATCTCGGCCCCGGCGCCAAGGATTCCGGCGTTACCACCTTCATCGACCGGCAACTGACCGGCCCGTTTGGCGGGCACGACTGGCTCTATATGCAGGGGCCGTTTTCCTCGACACCGTTGCCGACACAGGGGCTGCAATCGCCGCTGGTGCCGCGCCAGCAATATCGCCTCGGGCTGGCGGCGTTGGAAGCCTACTGCAAGGCGAATTTCAACGGCAAAGCCTTCGCCCAGCTCAGTGGCGACGAGAAAGACAAGTTGCTCGGCGGCATGGAAAAGGGCGACGTCAAGTTCGACAATTTCTCGAGCCGGATGCTGTTCAACGCGATCTATGCCAACACCATGGAAGGCTTCTTCGCCGATCCGATCTATGGCGGCAACCGCGACATGGCGGGCTGGAAGCTGATCGGCTTCCCCGGCGTTCGCTATGATTTCCGTGACGTGATGGCGAAGCCAAACCAGGCCTACACGCTGCCGCCGGTGGCGATGCAGGGCCGTCCGGCGTGGGGAGAAAACTGATGGCCCGCCGTCTTCCCCCCAAGGATGTCGTCATCGTCGGTCTTGGCTGGACCGGATCGATCATGGCTCTCGAACTCGCCCGCACCGGCCTCGATGTGGTTGCGATCGAGCGGGGCCCGTGGCGCGATACCGCGTCCGATTTCAACATCGGCACCGCGCCCGATGAGCTGCGCTATGCCGTCCGCCACGACATCTTCCTGCGTCCGAAGCAGGAAACGCTGACGATGCGGAATAATCCGTCGCAGACCGCGCTGCCGATCCGAAAGTGGGGCAGCTTTCTGCCCGGCAACGGCGTCGGCGGTGCCGGCGTGCACTGGAATGGCCAGACCTGGCGGTTTCTCCCCGACGACTTTCGCATCCGCTCGCACATGATCGAGCGCTACGGCGAAGGCATCATGCCGGAGGGCCATCAGATCCAGGATTGGGGGGTCAGCTACGAAGACCTCGAGCCTTATTACGACAAGTTCGAATACGTCGCGGGCATCTCCGGCAAGGCCGGCAACATCAAGGGCGCCAAGCAGGCGGGCGGCAATCCCTTTGAAGGCGCACGCGAGCGGGAATACCCGACGCCGCCGATGACACAGGGCTATGCGCAGTCGCTGTTCACCAAGGCGGCCGGCGAGCTCGGCCTGCATCCGTTTCCGCGGCCTTCCGCCAACATTTCCGTGGCCTATACCAACCCCTACGGCTGCAGCATGGCGCCGTGCACCTATTGCGGTTTCTGCGAACGGTTCGGCTGCTCCAACTATTCCAAGGCCAGTCCGCAGACCTGCGTGCTGCCCGCGCTGGTACGCGAGCCGACCTTTGAGGCGCGCACCGAATGCGAGGTGACCAAGGTCAATCTCGCCAAGGACGGCAAGACCGCGACCGGTGTCACCTATGTTGATCTCAACGGCGAGGAATGGGAGCAGCCGGCCGACGTCGTGCTGGTTTGCGCCTACAGCCTCTTCAACGTTCGTCTGCTGCTGCTGTCCGGCATCGGCAAGCCCTACGATCCCGCCACCGGAGAGGGCGTGGTCGGGCGCAACTATGCCTATCAGACCGGTTCGGGCTCGACGGCGTTTTTCGAGGATGCCAAGTTCAATCCGTTTGCGGCGGCAGGTTCGCTGGGCGCGGCGCTCGACGACTACAACAGCGACAATTTCGATCACGGGCCGCATGGCTTTGTCGGCGGCGCCTCGATCACCAGTGCCCACACCAACGGGCGGCCGATCCAGTATCACCCGGTTCCGCGCGGCACGCCGGCCTGGGGCAGCCAGTGGAAGAAGGCGGTCAAGGAAACCTACCAGCGCGTCACCAATGTCGGCGCGCAGGGCAGCGTGATGAGCTATCGCAACAACTATCTCGACCTCGATCCGACCTACAAGGATCCGCTCGGCCGTCCCCTGATGCGGATGACGTTCGACTATCAGGACAACGAGAAGAAGATGGCGAACTGGATGGCCGATCGCTGCGATGAGATCGCGAAAGCGATGGGCGCCAAGACGACGCAGATCAACCGTCTCAATGTGCCCTGGAACGTGGTGCCGTATCAGTCGACCCACAACACCGGCGGCGCGATTATGGGCGCCGATCCCAGGACCAGCGTGCTCAACCGCTATTTGCAGTCGTGGGACGTCTCGAACGTGTTCGTGATGGGCGCGTCGGCGTTTCCGCAAAATGCCGGCTATAACCCGACTGGCACGGTGGGCGCGCTGACCTACTGGTCGCTCGACGCGATCAAGAAATATCTGAAGTCGCCCGGACCTTTGGTGCAGATATGAGGCGCGTGATGAGAAGTCTTATCGCGCTCGCCGTCTTGATCGCGGCCGGTCCGGCGCTGGCGGAGCAGGACAATTATATCGACTTCAATCGTGGCAAGGCGTTGGCCACGGCCGGCGATTGCATCGCCTGTCACACCGCGCCCGGCGGCCAGCCATTTGCCGGCGGCTTGGCGCTGCAAACGCCGTTCGGCGCGATCATGACGCCGAACCTGACGCCCGACGATGCGACCGGCATAGGCCGCTGGTCAAAGGACAATTTCGCGCGTGCGATGCATGAGGGCAGGCGGCCGGACGGGGTCTATCTCTATCCTGCATTTCCGTATCCGTATTACACCAAGGTGACGCGGCAGGACGTCGATGCGATCTATGATTATCTGCGGACCCTGGCGCCGGTGTCGAACGCCGTCAATCGCCGGACGCTGCCGTTTCCCTTTAATATCAGAACCTCGATGTGGGGCTGGAACGCGCTGTATTTCACGCCGGGTTATCTCGCTCCCGACTCCGAGCGCTCCGAGGAGTTCAACCGCGGCGGCTATCTGGTCGAAGGTCTCGGCCATTGCGGCGCCTGCCATACCCCGCTCAATGTGTTCGGCGCCAACAAGGCCGATCAGTACCTGAAGGGCAATCCGATCGACAACTGGATCGCGCCCAACATCACCAACGATCCGCAGGCCGGCCTCGGCCACTGGTCGGTTGACGACATCGTGCAATATCTCAAGAACGGCCAGAGCCGCACCAGTTTGGCCAGCGGACCGATGAAGGACGTCATCGAGAATTCGACGTCGAAGATGCCGGATGCCGATTTGAAGGCGATCGCGGTTTATCTGAAGGAACGTGGCGCTGCCGGCTCGCTGACACCGGCGCCGCTGCCGGCCAGCGATCCGCAAATGGTGGTCGGCCAGGCCATCTTCACCGATACCTGTTCGGCCTGCCACGCGCCCAACGGCGCCGGCGTCGAGCGATTGTTTCCGCGTCTGGCTGGCAATGCCGCCGTCAAGCAGGACGATGCCTCCTCGCTGGTCCACATCATCCTGACCGGTGCGCGGGCGACCGGCACCGAGGCGCGGCCGACGGCGCCGGCGATGCCGTCGCTCGGTTTCCGGCTCAACGACAGCCAGATCGCGGCCGTCGTCACTTACATTCGCAATAGCTGGGGCAATGCGGCGGCGCGGGTCGACGCGGATATGGTGAAGACGCTGCGCGGGCGTCTGAACTGAGTTATAGCGTTTTCGAGCGAACCGGGATCCACTTCGCTCGAAAACGCGTTAAAGGTACCACGCCAGCACGGCCTTGAGCAGGGCGTTCTCGATCACAGGCAGCACCACGATCTGGTTCATGCCGGCCGCGCGCGCGAGTTGCGAAGCGATGCATTCATCGGCCCTCAGGTGCTCGTTGATGGCTGGCATCCCGGTGGCCCAGGCGCCGCCGATGCTGCCTTCGCCTTTGCGGATGGTCTTTGACGCATAGAGCGTCGCCAGATCGGCGTCCTTGCTGCAATCGCCGGACTGAAACGTCAGCACGGTTCGCGACGCATCCGGCACCCAGATTTCAAAGCGCTTTGCAATCGGAGTCGCCTGCGCCGACAGGAACGTCATCACCCAGGTCTGATCGCCGATCCCATAGGGAATGCCGACGCCGCAATTGATGCCGATTTCGCTAGCTTCCTCCCAGCGCAGAAATCCCTTGGCGTTGTGCAGGTCCTTGATGATCAAGGGCATGCCGGCCTTCCAGGTGCGGCCGGGCAGGCCGAAGCCGCGCGGGAATTTGGTGTGGCGGGAGTTGAACTCGAACATGTCGGCCGTGCCGTAATAACCGTCGACCAGCCCCATCTCGTGCGATTTCTCGAGATCGTTGTGCCAAAGCTCGATGGCGCCGACGTGCTTTTCGTCGTCGCCGCAAAACAGCACCATCACCGCCATCAGGAATTCGCCGGCAAATACCGGCAGCGCGACGCCGCAGGTCAGTCCGGCCTCGACCGCTTCGTCGGTGCGCTTGAAATAGGAGTTGGCGAATTTCGTCAGGATCACCGGATGGCCGCTGGCCCATGCCTTGCCTGGCAGCCCCTCGTCATAGGCGAACAGCGCGTTTTCGCTGAGCGCCTTGAATTCCGAGTATTCCTCGCTAGCGAGGCAGCCGCCGAATTCCAGCCGGGTGCGGGTGCGATCGGGCACCCACAGTTCAACCACGCGAATAAACGTCTTCATCGGGGGACGCACCTGTCGCTACGCCGGCGCTTAAGCATCGGCGATTTGGCGACGGTGTGTGCGATCAAATTACAGGCAGAGCCCGCCCAAACTTCGTGCGGAGCCCAGGCAAGCCAAGCACGGGCGGAACTTCAATTCCGGTACGACGGATCGGTGCGGTCGAGCTTGCGCAGCAGCGCCGGCCAGGCGAGGTCGCCGTTGCGGGCCGGGCGGTCGACCCGCGGTCGCATCTTGTCGTAGGTTTCTTCCAGGATTTCCTTTGACGGATAGGTCAGCTTGGTGTTGCAGGACAACGCCATGATCTGTACCTGGCAGGCGCGCTCGAGACGGAACAGTACGTTGAAGGCCGCCGGCACCGTGCGGCCGACGACGAGCAGTCCGTGATTGCGCAGGATCATCGCCTCGTGGTCGCCGAGGTCGCGCACCAGCCGCGCCCGCTCGTCGACATCGTCGGCGATGCCTTCAAAGTCGTGATAGCCGATGTGGAGAAACCGCATCGAGGTCTGCGCCAGCGGCAACAGCCCGCATTCCATCGCCGAGACCGCCATGCCGGCCGGCGTATGCGTATGCGCCACGCAATCCATATCGTGCTTGGCCATGTGGATGGCGCTGTGAATCACGAAGCCGGCGACGTTGACGTTGTAGTCGGATTCATTGAGCAGGGTGTTGCCCTCGACATCGACCTTGATCAGGCAGGAGGCGTCGATTTCCTCATACAGCATGCCATAGGGGTTGATCAGGAACTGATCGGTCGTTCCCGGCACCCGGCAGGAGATGTGGTTGGCAACCATCTCGGTCATGCCGTAGATCGAGGTGAGGCGGTAGCAGGCCGCCAGATCGACCCGCGCCTGCCACTCCTCGGCGCTGACCTGTTCGCGCACCGATTTGACGACCTTGATGGCAGGTGAGCTGACGGGAGGATTCATGGCGCTTCTCCGGTGACAACGGCTATCGGGCCGGCGAGGGCCCTCATTTTCGGGAAGAATACAGGCAAAAATCACTGCGCCGCAAGGCGAGCCAAGCAGGCGTTATTGCAGGTCTGGCGGGTGAAATCCGAATGCGCCGGTTTCACCCAGAGCGCCGTCACCCCGCGCGCCGGACCAATTCCGCCGCCACGGTCTCGAACAGCGTCTCGCCAAGAACGTATTCCGTGCCGTCTCGCTCGAACGCGATCCAGCCTTCATTGAACCCGTCGAGCATTTGAATTCGCGGCGTCGGGTTCTTCATGCCTTGAGCGGCGAACAGGTCGTGCCAGGTTTCACGCGCGACGACTTCGGTGCGGACGTCGCGGCCGAGAATTCTGGTGAACGCCGCCGCCATCTCGATCGGCGTGACGCGGTGGCGGCTTTCCAGTTCCACGATGCGGCGGCCGGTCCAGTCCTCCTGCAGCAGTTTTGCGGCCAGCCTTCCGATATCGGCCGTGGCGATCATCGGCACGGCCTTCTCGACGGGCCGCAGAAAGCTCGGCATCGTACCGGCGCGGGCTGACGCGACATCCCACCGTGAATTCTCCATGAACCAGGCCGCGCGAAGGAACGCGATTGGGAAAGGCAGCGTCGAGAGGCCTTGTTCGACGAGGCCCAATTGGTTCAGCAAGTTCGGCTCGGTCGCCTGCGCACCGATCGTCGACAGACACACGATCTTCGGCGGCCGCGCTGTTTCAAGTGCCGTCCGTAATGTGCCGATAATCGCGCGCACTTCGGGAAAGCCCGGCGACGGATCGAACATCGGCGGGATCAGGATGAAGACGCCGTCGACACCGGTAAAGGCGCGCACCAGCGCCGCGCTGTCCGCGAAATCCGCCTGCGCGAGTTCGCAGCCCTTGGCCGCCCAGTCGCCGGCACGGTCTGGATTGCGGACCATCGCACGAACCTTTTGGTCCAGTTCGAGCAGGCTATTCGCGACCGCGCTTCCGACCTGACCGGTTATTCCTGTGACGGCATACATCGCGCTCTCCAGCCTGGCGTTGGGATCGCCCGCGGTATAGCCCCGCGCCATATTTGACTGAAGCGCGCTTCTGTCACATCATTGATGACTAAAAATCACGAGTAGGTCCGATGGCATTCGACGGGCGATTACTGGCGGGCGTGGGCGTGCTGGCGGCAGCGGTGGAGGGTGGCAGTTTCGTCCGCGCGGCCGAGGCCTTGGGCCTGTCCGCGTCGGGGGTCAGCCGCGCCATCGCCCGGCTGGAAGCGCGGCTTGGCATCCGCCTGTTCGACCGCACCACGCGATCCCTGAAGCTGACCGACGCCGGCGCGCGCTTCTATCGTGAGGTCGGGCCGTTGCTCGAAGGCATCGATGATGCGGCGGGCGCCGCTTCCGGATCTGCTGCCGTGGTGCGTGGCCGGCTCAGGATCAATGTCGATCCATTCTTTGCGCGGCTGATGCTGGCGCCGCGGCTGGCCGAATTGTCAAAGCGTTATCCGGAACTCGAGCTCGAATTGCTGACACGCGACGGGATCGGCGATCTCGTCGCCGAAGGTGTCGATCTCGCGCTCCGCTTCGGGCCGCCGCCCGGTGTGTCGCCGGTGGCGCGCCTGTTGTTGAAAACCCGCATCCTGACGGTCGCTTCGCCCGGCTATCTCAAGCGCCATGGCACGCCGAAAGAGCCGGCCGATCTCGTCGACCACGCCTGCATCCAGTTCCGCGATCCCCTGACCGGGCGACCATTTCCCTGGGAGTTTCACCGCAAGCGGAAAATCATCAAGGTCGACGTCAACGGCCCCTTCGTCATGACCGATGTCGGCACCATGCTGGAAGCCTGTGTTTCCGGCGCGGGCATTGCACAAGTGATGGAGTTCGGCGCGATGGATTATCTTTACCGCGGCCGGCTGGTCGAGCTATTTCCGGACTGGCCGGATGAGACCTTTCCGCTCTATGTATTTCACCCGTCCCGCCATCACGTGCCGGCCAAGGTGCGCGCCTTCATCGATTTCTGCAGTGAGATGATCAAGTGAGTGCCGAGAATACCAGGTCCGAAGCTCGCTACCGGCTGATCGGCTCGACCGCATCGCCTTATGCGCTGAAGCTGCGGGCGCTGTTGCGCTACCGCAGAATTCCGTTCGACTGGGTCATCATGACCAAGGCGCTGCGGAAGGCGACCGAGCATCTGCGCCCGAATCTGATTCCGGTGCTGCAATATCCCGATGGCACGTTTCGCGGCGAGACCACCGCGCTGGCGTATGACCTGGAAAGTCGTCACCGCGAACGGTCTGTCATCCCCCAAGACAAGGCGGTCGCCTTTGTCTGCGATCTCTTGGAAGATCTCGCCGACGAATGGGCGGTCAAGCCGCTGTTCCTGTATCGCTGGTGGGATCCGGAGGATCAGGCCTATGTCTCGCGCTGGGCCGGCGAGGAGTGGTCGGTGTCGGAGGCTGCGACCGGCAGCGCCGAGGAGATCGAGCAGTTCCGCCAGCGCCAGATTTCGCGCATGGTCATCCTGGGGGCAACAGCCGAGAACAGGCCGCTGCTGGAAGCGAGCTATCTCAGGACGCTTGCCGCATTCGAGCCGCATATCGGCATGAACAATTACCTGTTCGGCAGCCGGCCGTCGCTCGCCGACTTCGCCTGGTTCGGGCAGCTCAGCGAGATGGCGACCGATCCGACGCCGATGCGTATCATGCGCGCCAACGCGCCGTTCACCGATCACTGGGTGCGGCGGCTCGACGATGCCTCCGGCGTCGAAGGCGAATGGTATCCGCGCGAGCAGGCGCTCGGTGGCATGGCCGAAGCGTTGTTGAAAATTGCCGGCGAACTTTATCTGCCGTTTCTCGCCGCCAACGCCGAGGCTTTTCGAGAGGGCGTTGAACGGCTGGAGATCAATGTCTGGGGCCTGACTTATGCGCTGGCGCCGTTCAAGTATCAGGTAAAATGCCTGCAGCAGCTTCGCGACAAGTTCGCCGGCCTCGATGCGGAGGCCAAATCGGCGCTGCATCCGGTGCTGGAGCGTACCGGATGCTGGCGGCGTTTGATCGCCAGCTGACATGCGCCCAGAGGCAGTAGTTGCCGGTCCGAAAATCTGTATCTATGAGTGTCGCGACGGCCCGTGCACGGCCAGAGCCGGTCCCGGCTTTGGAAGCGCCGGCTTTCAGCATGCGGGAGTGACGAGATGGCTGGCTTGGTAATCACGGGTGGCCGGGTGGTAGATCCGGCCAGCGGGATGGACGCCGTCGGCGATGTGGCGGTGCTGGACGGCCGGATCGCCGCCGTCGGGACCGGGCTTGGCAGCGCCGAGCGGTCGATCGACGCGACCGGACTGGTCGTCGCTCCCGGCTTCATCGACTTGCACGCGCACGGCCAGTCGATACCGGCCGACCGCATGCAGGCGTTCGATGGGGTAACGACGACGCTCGACCTCGAGGCCGGAGTCTTGCCGGTCGCGTCCTGGTATCGGCGCCAGGCCACGCGGGGACGCGTGTTGAACTATGGTGCCGCCACCAACTGGGCGTTCGCGCGCATCGGCGCGATGACCGGCTCCAACACCGAAAGCTCGCTCGAGGCGTTCGGCAATGCCATGCGCGATCGCCGCTGGATCGATAACGTGGCCAGCGAAACCGAAGTGGCGGGCATCCTCGACCGCCTTGCAGGCGGGTTGAACGAGGGTGGCATCGGCATCGGCATCCTCAACGCCTATGCCCCAGGTGCCGGCGTGCAGGAGCTGACCGCGGTGTGTCAACTGGCGACGACGCATGCTGTGCCGACCTTCACCCACGTCGCCTACATGTCCCGCATCGACCCGGAGAGCGCCGCCGAGGCCTATATCCGCCTGATCGGCTATGCCGGCGCCACCGGCGCGCACATGCACATCTGCCATTTCAACTCTTCCAGCAAGACCGACGTGGAGCGCTGTGTTGCGCTGGTGGCCAAGGCGCAGGCGCAGGGGCTTCCGATCACACTCGAAGCCTATCCCTACGGCACCGGTTCGACGGTGCTGGCGGCGGCGTTCTTCAGCGATCCCGAATTCGAGGCGCGCAATGGCCTGGGCTACGATTCGGTGCAGCGGGTGACCGACGGGCGGCGTTTCCGCGACCGGGCGGAATTGCTTGCGGCCCAGGCCGCCGAACCCTCCACGTTGGTGTTGTGGCATATCCTGGATACCGAGAACAATTCGCACCATCGTAACCTGCTGGATATGTCGGTGCTGTATCCGGGCGGCGCGATCGCCTCCGATGCCATGCCCTGGACGCTGTCGGACGGCAGCGTTTACAAAGGCGACGCCTGGCCGCTGCCCGACGACGCGACGTCGCATCCGCGTTCGGCGGGTTGCTTCACGCGCTTCATTCGCGAATGGGTGCGTGAGCGCCGGGCGGTATCGCTCATGGAAGGCATCCGCAAGTGCGCGCTGATCCCGGCGGAGATTCTTAGCCCCAGTACGCCCGCGATGCGTGCCAAGGGCAGGCTGCAGCCGGGCGCGGATGCAGACATCGTGGTGTTCGATTTCGACACACTCACCGACCGGGCGACGTTCTCGGCGATGAATCGTCCGTCCGAGGGCGTGCGTCACCTCGTGGTCAGCGGCCAGCCGCTGATCACGGATGGCGTACTGGATCTGGCGGCAAGGCCCGGTCGGCCGGTGCGCCGGCCCGTTGCCGAGAGCTGAAGATGTCGGTCCCGGTTGTGCTCGTGGCCGGATTCCTCGGAGCGGGCAAGACCACGGTCGTGAACCACCTGCTGGCGCATGCCGGAGGAAGGCGGATTGCCGCCGTCGTCAACGATTTCGGCGCGATCAATATCGATGCGGAGCTGATCACGGGTGCCGATGGCGTGGTGAGCCTGAGCAATGGCTGTATCTGCTGCTCGCTCGAGGGCGATCTGCTGCGCACGCTGGCGCTCCTGCTGCGGCGTGATCCGAAGCCGGAGGTCATCGTGATCGAAACCAGCGGGGTAGCCGACCCGACCGATATCGTGCGCAACCTCATGGACCCGATGATCTGGCGGGAGGCGCCGTTGGAAACGGTGCTGTGCGTGGTGGACGCGACGGCTCCGGTGGCCAAGCTGGACGATGCGCTGTTGCGTTCTCAGATCCGGGCTGCCGATGTGATCGCGCTCAGTAAGGTCGACCTGGCGGACGCGGCCAACCACGCGCGGGTGCGCGACGCGGTCCGGGCGATGCGTCCGGCGTCGGTGCTGGTCGATGCGCCGCATGGCAAGATCCCGACAGCGCTTCTTTTCCCGGACGTGGATCGTGTGCCGGTCCCGCGCGAAGCAGGGCGACGAGGGCCGGCGGCAGATCGGTTTGAGACGCTGAGCTGGACGTCGGAACAGCCGGTGTCGTTGTCCCGGTTGCAGGAGGCTATCGGTCGGCTTGCTCCGAAGCTGGCGCGGGCGAAGGGTCTGTTCGACACCGTGGAGCAGCCCGGCCGCTTGATGGTATTTCAGTTTGCCGGCGGGCGGGCGACGTTGGCGCCAGGCGGGCCGCCGGCAGCAGGAAAACCGCGGACACGGATCGTGTTCGTAGCCGAGATCGGCGTCCTCTCACGCGCCGAGATCGACAGCATCATGCAAGGATGCATCGAAGCCGAGGCGACTTGAAAGCGCGCATTTCGTCCCTTTACCGGGCGCGCCACGCGCCTGACTTCCTTCGGCTGCGGTACCGGACTTATCGGTAGACGTACTCAACCCTTCGGAAAGTCTTTGCGCATCGCAATTTCGGCGGCGATGCAGGGTGACAGCACGTTGCCGTCGAAGGCCATTTCACGCATCTCGCTCGTAGCGCGATAGGTGAGCCCTGAGCATCTTCAGCATGTCGTCCCTGACGGGATCGCGTGTGCCGCGGGTCCAGGCCGCCGCCAGCGGCAACTTGTTCAAGTTGGACGTCGCAAGCCGGACGTAGCGAACACCACGGGCCGCCATGCGCGACGTCCATTTCGGGACGATCGCGACCCCCAGTTTAGCCGACACAAGATTGACGATGGTCTGCTTTTCATCCGCAATCTGGACGATGCGGGCCTCCAGCCCGGCTTCCGCAAACAGTTTCATGGTGAGATCGTGGCTGTGCGGTCGGGAACGACGTTCTGGCACGATCAGCGGCTGGTTTGCGAGGTCGGCAATCGTCACTCGCTTCTTTGCTGCAAGCGGATGATGGTCGGGAACGGCAACCACGGCGGTTTCATGAAAGAGAAACATGAATTCGAGCCGCTTGTCCGGCGTTTCGGAAGGACGGACGAAAGCAAGATCGATTCGGCCGGACAGAAGCCGGGGAATCAAGCGGATGGTTTTATCCTCGGCCAGTTGCACCGTGACGTCGGGCCGCTGCTCCCGGAAGTCGTGCAGCAGCATCGGCACCAGCCCGGCGGCGGCGCTATCGATCGCCCCGACGCGGATCGTGGCGGCCTGATTTCGGCCACGGGTCCGGAATTTGGCGGCGAGCGCCTCGGCTTGCGACAGCAGCGCGCGCGCCTCCTTGAGGAGAGCCGCACCGTCGTCGGTTAGCGCGACGCTGCGGGTGGTGCGGATCATCAGCCGGGTGCCGAGGTCTTCCTCGAGCAGCCTGATAAAGCGGCCAAGCGCCGAAGGCAGCATTTCCAGCCGCTGCGCGGCCCGGCCGAAATGCAGATCTTCGGCCGCAGCCACGAAGCATCGCAATTGGTGAAGATCCATCGGTTCTCTCCTGGATCTCGATTATATCATTTTTTTGTATAAACCGCAGCCAATTGAGTCCTGCCGGCCCTGGCCTCAGGGTGGACTTCAACGCGTCGGACGGCGCGGAAAATCAAAAGCAACAGACCAGGCGAGGAGCCCCCATGAGTGCCGAGCTGGAAAAGCGCGTGCTGCGAAAGATCAGCTTCCGCATCGTTCCCTTTATCATGCTGCTGTATTTCATCGCTTTCATCGACCGGGTGAACATCGGCTTCGCCGCGTTGACGATGAACAAGGACCTGGGGTTCTCGTCGTCGGTGTTCGGCGTCGGCGCCGGCATTTTCTTCCTTGGATATTTTCTGTTCGAGGTGCCCTCGAACCTGATCCTCGAAAAGGTCGGCGCGCGGCTCTGGATCGCCCGGGTGATGATCACCTGGGGGCTGGTTTCTGGTGCTTTTGCGTTTATTCAGGGGGAGAGGAGCTTCCTCACCTTGCGCTTTTTGCTCGGCGCGGCAGAGGCCGGCTTCTTCCCCGGCATCATTCTCTATCTCAGCTTCTGGTTCCCGGCGCGTTACCGCGCCGGCGTGGTTTCGTTGTTCATGGCGGCGGCGCCGATCTCGGTGGTTCTTGGTTCGCCGGTTTCAAGCGCGTTGCTGGAGATGGACGGTCTGCTCGGGCTCAAGGGCTGGCAGTGGATGTTCATCATGGAGGCGATCCCGGCGGTTCTCCTTGGCTTCGTCGTTCTCGGCTACCTGACCGACAAGCCGGCAAAGGCGAAGTGGCTGAAAGATGATGAGCGCGCCTGGCTTGTCAATGAAATGGACGCGGAACATGCCGCCAAGGCCGCGACCGCCAGCCACAGCATCTGGCGCGGTTTGGCCGACATTCGTGTGCTGGCGCTGTCGCTGATCTACTTCGGCACCTCGGCCGGACTTTATACCCTTGGCATCTGGGCGCCGCAGATCATCAAGGAGTTTGGCTTGTCGACCATGCAGGTTGGCCTGCTGAACGCCGTTCCGCCGACGGTTGCCGTGATTGCGATGGTGCTCTGGGCCCGCCATTCGGACAAGACCAACGAGCGTACCTGGCATGTCGTCGGCGCCTGCGTCGCCGCCGCGGCGGGTCTCATGCTCGCGGGATCCGCCGGATCGGTCGTCTCCGTCGTTGCGGCGCTCACGCTCGTCAATATCGGCATCAGTTCGGCAAAGCCGCCGCTGTGGGCGATGCCGACCATGTTCCTGTCCGGATCCGCGGCCGCTGCGGGCATCGCGACGATCAATTCGATCGGTAACCTCGGCGGTTTTGCCGGGCCCGCGATGATCGGCTGGATCAAGGATTCGACCGGCAGCTTTCTCGGCGGCCTGTACTTTGTCGCCGGCCTGCTTGTCCTGTCGGCCGTTCTCACACTCGTTCTATCACGCTCGAACCAGTCGACGGCGGCTCAACCGCACTTCGATCACTAACCGCCCAAAGCATCACGATCAGAAAACATACGGAGCAGAAAAATGCGTACTCACCGGATTGCCGCCATGGGCGGAGATGGAATCGGTCCCGAGGTTGTTGCGGCGGGCGTGCAGGCGCTCAAGGTTTGCGCCGAGCGCGACGGTCAATTCAAGCTGGATTTTCAGGATTTCGACTGGGGCTCGGATTACTACAGGAAGCACGGCGTCATGATGCCGGCCGATGGCGTGGATCAGCTCAGAAAGTTCGATGCCATTCTGTTTGGTTCCGTCGGTGCACCCGACATTCCCGACCACATCACCTTGTGGGGATTGCGCCTTGCGATCTGCCAGCCGCTCGACCAATACGCCAACGTGCGCCCGACCCGGGTGCTGCCGGGAATCACCAGCCCGCTCCGCGATGTTTCCGGTCCGGAACTGGATTGGGTGATCGTGCGCGAAAATTCGGAAGGCGAATATTCCGGCGTTGGTGGCCGGGTGCATCGCGGGCTGCCTGAAGAAGTCGCCACCGATGTCTCCATCATGACGCGAACCGGGGTCGCCCGTATCATTCGCTACGCGTTCAAGCTGGCGCAGTCCCGCCCGCGCAAGCTGCTGACCGTCGTCACCAAGAGCAACGCGCAGCGTCATGCGATGGTGATGTGGGACGAGATCGCCGCCGAAGTCGCGAAGGAATTTCCTGATGTCACCTGGGATAAAATGCTGGTCGACGCCATGACGATGCGGATGACCATGAAGCCGCAGACTTTGGATACGATCGTGGCAACCAACCTGCATGCCGACATTCTTTCGGATCTCGCGGCGGCTCTCGCAGGCTCCCTCGGCATTGCACCCACCGCCAATTTGAACCCCGAGCGGAATGCGCCGTCGATGTTCGAGCCGATCCACGGATCGGCCTTCGACATCACCGGCAAGGGTATCGCCAATCCGGTTGGGACCTTCTGGACGGCGGTCATGATGCTAGAGCATCTGGGCGAGAAGCCGGCGGCCGACCGGCTGATGAAAGCCATCGAGCGGGTGACCGCCGATCCGTCGCTGCACACCCCCGACCTTGGTGGCAAGGCCACCACCAAGCAAGTGACCGATGCGGTATGCGAAGAGTTGCGAAAGGCCAACGACTAATCGGTCCATTCTGCCGGCCCATCTCGCGGGCCGGCAGCCACTGAGTTCAATGCGACAGCGCCTCGCTCCGTGCGGTGCTGCAGGAAACGTCCAATGCTTGGCGAGCCGCGACAACTGCTCAAGGCGATGTTCGATGCGGCGATTGGCGCGGCTTCACCCAGGCTTCGCATTCCGGCGTTTCTTCCTCCGCCGCCCAAGGGGCGCACCGTGGTGATCGGCGCCGGAAAGGCGTCGGCCGCGATGGCAAAGGCCGTCGAAGATCTCTGGCCCGGCCCGCTGGAAGGACTTGTGGTGACGCGGTACGGCCACGCCGTACCCTGCGAACGCATTGAAATCGTCGAAGCTTCGCATCCGGTTCCCGATGAAAACGGTCATCGCGCGGCCCGGCGTATCATGGAAATGGTCCAGGGGTTGAGCCCCGACGACCTCGTTTTAGCGCTGATCTCGGGTGGCGGATCGTCTCTCCTGAGCCTGCCCGCGTTGGGCCTGACCCTGAAAGACAAGCAGGCCGTCAACGCAGCACTACTCCGGTCCGGTGCCTCGATCGGCGAGATGAATATCGTGCGCAAGCATCTCTCGGCGATCAAGGGAGGCCGGCTCGCGGCAGCGGCCCATCCGGCCAAACTCCTGACTCTCGTGATCTCGGACGTGCCGGGCGACGATCCGGCCGTGATCGCCTCAGGTCCGACCGTTCCCGACAGTTCGACTTTTGCCGAAGCCCGCGCCGTGATGGAAAAATACGGGATTACCGAACCGCGTTCCGCAATTGATCATCTGATCCGCGCTGCGGACGAAACCCCAAAGTCGGGTGCGCCCCGGCTCGCCAATTCCAGCACGGCCATCATCGCCACGCCTCAGCTTTCGCTGGAGGCGGCCGCGGACCTCGCCCGAAACAACGGAGTGACGCCTCTCATTCTCGGTGACGCTCTTGAGGGCGAAGCGCGCGAGGTCGGCCGGGTGATGGCAGGGATCGCGCGGCAGGCGGCGCTACGAGGCCAGCCGGCCGTACCACCCGTCGTGCTGTTGTCGGGAGGCGAAACGACCGTCACCGTCAAAGGGAAAGGGCGCGGAGGCCGCAACGTCGAATTTCTGCTTTCGCTGGCCGTCGAGCTCGACGGCCAACCCCGCGTGTTCGCGCTGGCTGGTGATACCGACGGCGTAGATGGCGCCGAAGAGATCGCCGGCGCCATCATAACTCCCGACACCCTCGCTCGGGCCGTCGACCGTGGAATCAATGCCAAGCAGCGCCTGGCCGATAATGACGGTCACTCCTTCTTCGAAGCTCTCGGCGATCAAATCATCACCGGGCCCACACTGACCAACGTCAACGATTTCCGCGCCATCCTCATCATCTAATCCCAGGAAAGGCCGGCCGGTTAGGGCCGCGACACAACATGCGCCGTTACCGCAACGCCAAGATCATAGCGACCCTGGGTCCCGCAAGCTCAAGTCCGGAAATTGTTCGTAGCCTCTTTGACGCCGGGGCGGACGTGTTCCGTTTGAACTTCAGCCACGGCACCCACGAGGATCACAAGAAGCGCTACGACATTATCCGCTCAATTGAGAAGGACGTGGGCAGGCCCATCGGGGTTCTCGTAGACTTGCAAGGGCCCAAGCTGAGGGTTGGCACATTCGCGGCAGGGCGGGTGATGCTGATCACCGGAGCCAGGTTTGATTTCGACCTTGGTGGCGGGCCGGGAGACGGCGCGCGGGTAGGCCTGCCGCATCCGGAGATCTTCCAGGCACTGTCTCCCGGTGTTCAGCTTCTGCTTGACGACGGCAAAGTCCGCCTGGAAGTCGAGTCGTGTGACGCGGGTAGGGCGACGACACGGGTTCTAGTGGGCGGCCCGTTGTCCGACCGCAAGGGAGTAAGTGTCGTCGGAGCCGTGCTACCGCTTTCAGCGCTGACGCCCAAAGATCGGATTGACCTGACGTACGGCCTTGAACTTGGCGCGGACTGGGTGGCGCTATCGTTCGTTCAACGGCCGGAGGATGTCGAAGAAGTCCGCAGCATCGTCGCCGGACGCGCAGGGGTGATGTCAAAGCTGGAAAAGCCTTCGGCGGTCGAACATCTCGATGCCATCGTCGCGCTTTCGGATGCGGTGATGGTCGCGCGTGGCGACCTCGGCGTCGAAATGGCTCCCGAACAGGTACCACCGATCCAGCGGCAAATCGTTCGTGCCTGCCGGCTCGCAGGAAAGCCCAGCGTGGTCGCGACGCAAATGCTGGAGTCGATGATCGAGGTTCCGACGCCCACCCGCGCCGAAGCTTCCGACGTGGCTTCGGCCATCTATCACGGCGCCGATGCGGTGATGCTTTCGGCGGAATCGGCATCCGGAAAGTTTCCGATCGAGGCGGTGACGATGATGGACCGCATCATCAAGGCCGCGGAGAACGATCGGGGGTATTACCGCCGGATGAGCGATGCGGCGCGTCCGGCGCCCGCCGCCACTATTCCGGACGCGATCAGTGCCAGCATGCGGCTGGCAACCGATCTGCTGCCCATCGCCGCGGTCGTCACCTACACCAGTTCCGGCTCGAGCAGTCTGCGCGCATCGCGTGAACGGCCGGCGACTTCCATTCTCAGCATGGCCGCGAGCGTGGAGACGGCGCGACGCCTGACGTTGGCCTGGGGGATTCATTCGGTGGAAGTGCCTGCGATTGGCTCGCTGGACGAGATGAGCTCGTTTGCTGGCGAGACCGCGCTCAGGGAGGGCTTCGCAAACAAGGGTGACACCATTGTCGTTGCGGCGGGAAGTCCGGTCGGGATATCCGGAACAACGAACATGTTGAAGATTGTGCAGGTCTGAACGGTCGCGGTGATCCGACTGCTGGCGTGCGGCTGGGCGCGTCCGCGTCCTAGCCCTTGGGGAAATCCTTGCGCATCGCGATTTCGGCGGCGATGCCGGGCGACAGCACGTTGCCATCGAAGGCCGGTTGGCGTTCGGTGACGATGTCGTAGAGCGAAATCTGCTTGATCGGCTTGGCCAGCAATTCCCGGATGCAGCCCGCCAGGGTGCCGTTGTAGACCATATACGGCGTCTTGCTGGTGACCCGCTGGTTGTTCAGCGAGGGCCACTTCTTCAGGTCGGCGGGTGCATCGTAGGCAATCGGGATGTTTTCCGCGAACGTGCCTGGTTCCGGTATCTCGAACATCCCTCAAGGCTACGTGAGGATGGTAAACAGATTTTAAACCGGAGGCCGGGGCTTATTTCCGGTGCCGGCTGCCCAGCGCCGTTGCGATCGACTCCGGGTTCTTGATGCGCTCGACTAGAAGGTCGATGCGGTCGCCGCCCCAGAACAGTTCGCCGTTGAAGACCATGGTCGGCACGCCGAACACGCCGAGCGCTTCGGCCTCGTCGATGATGCGGTCATGCTCCGCGCGGGCCGGGCCGTGAACATAGGCCTCGAAGTCTTTCGCCGAGCCACCGACCGAGGCGATCACGCCTGAAATGTCCGACAACTCGTCGATTTCGAGGTCGTGGTTCCAGAACCTTCGGAACACCGTGTCATGGTAGGGTCGGAACAGGCCGTGGCGTTGCGCGAACAGCATGCCGGCGCTGGAATAGAAGGCGTCATAGATGCGCCGCGGGCCTTTCATGGTGAGGCCTTGCGCGTTGGCGTAGCGCCGCGCGTCCATGTAGGCGTAACGTACCTTGCGCCAGAAATGCGGCGTGCGCGCTTCCACCGTTCCCATGAATTCGGCAACGCGCAGCGTGTAGGGCAGCCATTCCAGCTCGATGTTGTATTGCTGCTCGAGTTCGAACAGCCGCTTGTTGGCGACGAAGGCGTAGGGGCTCTTGTAGTCGGTGTAGACGCGTACGCGCGGCTTTTCCATCGCTGGTCCTTGGCGGGTCCTTGGCTGGTCCTTGTTCGGGCCATTATCCCCAGCCGAATAAAACACGGAACCATGCATTGGGTCACGTGCCCGAGCCGGCAACGCCGATCGCACGATGGAAATCCACACGATGGAAATCCAGACGGCTGAATTGGGTGATTCAAACGAGTGGGCCCCGGTGCATCTAAGGCATCGCGGGGCCCTGCATCTTCGTTTTAGCGAAGGATGGCTGGTATAAACCAGTATGATCTAAGGATCCGGAGAGCGCGTGGCCTTTGCGTTCCAGTCCCGTGGGGTATTCTCGATTTTAGACGGTGCAATGAGGCAAACAGCTGCTTTCACCTCAAGCGCGCCGGAACCTTGCGCTGAGCAAGGTCACCAGTCTGATCCGGTGGCGTCATGCTCCTCCTCAAGAGTTGGCCTACGAACTTGCGTCCGTCCCCGCTGCGAGCCGTCTCGATCACATGACCAGGCGTCAATTCCTGCGAAGCGGGGAGCCGCGCGCTCCGATACCCCGGCAGGTGCAGCGTCGGAAATGCTGCGGCAGATATCGGCATGTGTCAAGCGAAGTCGGTGCCGGTTCCACTGCGGCGTTCGGCCAAATGCTGCAGGAGTCCTGACCCACTGCAGCGCGATCAGATTTTGGTTTGCCGGTATTGCGTGAAATCCGGATCGTGCGTCATCGACCAGTAGTCGACAAAGCGCCACGGCATCGCCGAGAACACCCGGCCCTGGCCGTTGCGGTAGTAGGTGGTCATGCCGGGATGAGTCCAGATCAACTGCTCATGTTCGGCATCGACTTTTCGGATGTATTGATCGTGTGCGTTGGGATCGACATCGATCGCGGCGACGCCTTGCTCGATCATCGCGACGAGACACGACGAGATGTAGCGGCTCTGGCACTCGGACTGGAAGATCACACTGCCGCCATGCGCCGGGCCGGTATTCGGCCCGAGCATGACGAAGAAGTTTGGAAAGTCCGGTACGGTCAGGCCGAGATAAGCGGTCGGATTGTCGTTGGCCCAGGCCACCTTCAGATTCTTGCCGCCACGTCCGCTGATGTTGAGGCGCGCCGCCATCTCCGTGACCTTGAAGCCGGTCGAGATGACGATGATGTCGGCGGGCCGCAATTTTCCGTCTGACGTGACGATGCCGTCGGGCGCAAAGCGATCGATGCCGTCGGTCACCAGTTCGACATTCGGCCTGGTCAGCGTGCTGAACCAGCCATTGTCGAGCAGGATGCGCTTGCCGTAGGGCGGATAGGTCGGCACGCATTTCTCGATCAGGTCGGGACGGTCTTTCAGTTCGGAATGAATGAAGTTCGTCAGTTCCTCGCGATGGCGGTCATTGCCCTTGTTGACGGCGCGATCGGGATGCGGCCAGTCCGGATCCTTGCGCAGGAACGGCAGCAGGCCGTCGCCATACCGCCAGAACATGTTGAAGCGGTACCACTGCACATAGAACGGCAGATGCGCGAGCAGCCATTGCGCGCCGTCGGAGATAGGGTCGTTCAGTCCCTCGACCGGCCTGGCCCATTGCGCGGTACGCTGATAGACGGTGACCGATGCAACGCGGTCGGCGATCGCCGGCACCAGTTGCATCGCGGTCGCCCCGGTGCCGATCACGGCGACATGCTTGCCGTCAAACGCGATGTCGTCGGACCACAATGCCGAGTGCAGCGTCTCTCCCTCAAAGGTTTCTTCGCCCTTGAAATGCGCAGGCAAGGGATCGTTGAGCTGACCGATCGCGCTGACCAGCGTGGTCGATTCAAAGACCTCCTCGCCGTCAGCCGTCTTCAGCGTCGAAATCCAGCGGCGCTTGCTTTCGTCCCAACGTGACGACGTCAGTTCGGTATTGAGGCGCAGATGCTTCCGGATGTCGTATTCGAGCGCGACCTTCCTGAGGTAGTCGAGCAGCTCCTGGCGCTTGGCGAAATAGCGCGTCCAGGGATTGCGGGCGCCGAACGAGAACGAATAGGAATGGTTTGGCGTGTCGACGCCGCAGCCGGGGTAGCGGTTGACATACCAGGTGCCGCCGAGCTCGGCGTTCTTCTCGACGATGGTGTAGGGGATGCCGAGCCGGCCGAGCGTGACGGCGAGCGCGATGGCGCAGACGCCGGCGCCGACGATCAGCACGTGCTGCTGCGCCAGCTCTTCGTTTCCCGGCGGCTTGCTCCAGCGTACCTCGCGCGGCACAAATCCCATTTCTTCGCGCATCAGCGGCGCATATTCCGGCGCGACGTTCTCGCCACCGAGCGTCGCGCGCATCATGCGCAGCATCAGATCATTGTCGGGGTCGGCAATGGCGGGCTTGGGCTCACCGTTCTCGAACAGCTTCAGCACCGCGGCGCGGATTTCCGCCTGGATCTCCGGCGGCACGCCCGCTTGCGGATCGGGGATCAGGCGCACGTCGCGCTTCGGTTTGTACGGCGGCTCCAGCCAGCGCTCGTCGCCGGTCATGTGCACCAGCACCATCAGCAGCACGCGGATGTCGCCTTCGGCGATCGCCGAGGCGAGGTCGAGTTTCCTGCGCGGCAGTTCGACGTTCATGCTGACGCTCCCGGCGGTTTCGGCAGGCCGCCATAGGCGGCCCAGGTGGTGCCCGCGATGTAGCCGGCATCGACCGGCAGGTTGATCCCAGTGACGCCAGAGCTCAGCGGCGACAGCAGCCACGCGATCGCCTGCGCCACTTCAATCGGTTCGACCAGCCGGTTCATCGCGGTCGGGCTTTCAAGCAGTTCCCTGTTCAGCGCACCGGAGGCGATGCCGGCTTCGAGCGCGGCGGTGCGGGTGAAACCGGGCGACACCGCATTGACGCGAACGCCGGTGCGGCCCCATTCGGCGGCGAGCGTCTGCGTGATCTGGATGACGCCGGCCTTCGCCGCGGTATAGGCGTGGATCGGGCCGGAACTCATGCCGGCCACCGAGGCGACATTGACGATGGCGCCGTGGCGGCGTTCCGCCATTTTGACGCCGACGCTGCGGGCGACCAGAAACGTGCCGCGCAGGTCGATGTTGACCTCACGGTCCCATTGATCCATCCGCACCCGTTCGATCGGGTGCATCTTGCCGAACACGCCGGCGGCATTGACGAGACCGGTAATCGGGCCGTGCGCGGTCTCGATATCTGATATCCCCTGCACGACGGCGCTTTCGCTGCCGACATCGAACGACGCGGGCCACAGGATCGTCCTGGTTCCAGCCAGCGGTTCCGGCGCGATATCCGTGATCACGACTCGGCGGCCTTGCTCGGCGAGCAGCGCAGCTGTCGCAGCGCCAATGCCGCGGCTGCCGCCGGTGACGAGAACGATACCCTCAGCGGTCATGGCCGGTGCCTTTGTCGGATGTAGCGAACAGCCCGCGCGTCATCAGCTTTTGATAGGCCGAGATGACGTGGTCGGGGACGGCGGTGACTTTGCCGCCGGAATAGGAATAATGCTGGCTGAGATAGCCGCGCGCGCCCATCAGTATGTAGACGATGGCCTCGAATTCCTGGTCGCTGAAATCCTCGATCGCGCCGGCATCGCGCGCCCGCTGCAGAATCCGGACGTAGGCGATGACGATGTTATCGAGGTGTTTCTGGTAACCGGTCGGTGCGAAGAACTCGGCTTCGTTGAGGATGCGCAAAAATTCCGGCACCTCGCGGATGAAATCGAAGAACGCGCCGAAGCGCTCGATCTCCTGCCGCGCCGCCTGCGCCGTGCCGGTGCGGTCGCGGATGAAGCGCACCATGTCGATGCCGATCTTCGGCAGCAACTGATCGAGCAGTTCCTGGCGGTTTTCGAAATGATTGTAGAATGTGCCCTGGGCGACGCCGGCTTCTTCGGTGATGCGGGCGACCGAGGCTTCGGCATAGCCGTATTTGCCGACGATCTTGGTGGCGGCGTCGAAGATCTTGCGCTTGGTCCAGGCGTTGCGCTCGACGCGATTGAGCTTTGTGACTTTGCCCGATGCGGCTTGCGAGGTCGGCGTCATGTGTGGGCCTCCAGTTCGGCGCGCAGCACGCGCTTGAGCACCTTGCCGGACGGATTGCGCGGCAGGCTGTCGCGGATGATCAGTTGTTTCGGCACCTTGAAGCCGGCGAGGCGTGCGCGGCAGTGGTCGGCAAGGGCAGGCAGTTCCAGCGCCGCGCCGTCGCCGAGCACCACGATCGCGACCGGCTTTTCGCCCCAGCGCGGATCCGGCAGGCCGATGACGGCAACTTCGCGCACCTGCGGCATTTCGTAGATCACGCGTTCGACTTCGGAGGAGGCAATGTTCTCGCCGCCGGAGATGATCATGTCCTTCTTGCGGTCGGTCAGATAGAGAAAGCCGTCATCGTCGAGATAGCCGATGTCGCCGGTGCGAAACCAGTCGCCGAAAAACGCCGCCGCGGTTTTCTCCGGATCCTTCCAGTAGCCTTGCGTGACCTTCGGCCCGCGCAGGCAGATCTCGCCGTTCTCGCCGGCGGCCAAACGATGACCCGTGTCGTCGCGGATTTCGATCTCGACATGGGCGATGGCGCGTCCGGTCGAGCCGATCTTTTCGATCTCGCGGCCGGCGTCCATAAACGTGTCGCCGCCGCAGCTTTCGGTCAGGCCGTAGGCATCGATGTAGCGCGCGTTGGTGAAATATTCGGAGAAGGCGCGAATCCGCAGTTCCGGCGTTTTCTCGCCACCGCCGATCGCCCAGCGCAGGCTCGAGACGTCGTACGTGTCGCGGGCCGGGCAGGTGAGGAGCGCGGTGGTCATCACAGGCGCGAACCATGCCGCGTTCAGTTTCTCGGTTTCGATTGCCGCCAGCGCCGCTTCCGGCTCGAAATTGCGGTGAATCGAAAGCAAGCCGCCGTGCCAGAGCACGGCGATCCCCGGCAGATCGAGCGCGCCGACATGATAGAGCGGCCCGACCACCAAGAGCCGCGTGTCGGCGTTCAGTCCCAGCGCTAGCGTCTGATCGGCCGATTTCCAGTAAATGTTCTCGTAGGAAAGCATCACGCCTTTGGGCCGGTCCGTGGTGCCTGAGGTGTACATCAGCCGCATTAGGTCGCGCAGTTGGCGGACGTGAGCAGGCGCGGGCGCGATATCCGGGGCCAGCCGCGTAGCGGTTGCTTGCGCGGCTTCATCGAGCAGCACCACCGGGGCGCCCGCTGCGATATCCGCAAGCTCTTCATCCGCGATCAGAAGTTTCGCGCCGGAATTGCCGACGATGTAACCGACCTCGTCGGCCGACAGGCGGTAGTTGATTGGCAGAAACACCGCGCCGATATGGCTCGTCGCAAACACCAGTTCGAGAAACGCCGCGCTGTTCTTCATCAGCACCGCAACGACGTCGCCGGGGCCGATGCCGCGCGAGACCAGCCAGCCGCCGACGCTCCGGATGCGGGCATCGAGCGTGGCATAGGAAATCTCCTCGCCGCGGTATTTCAGCGCGGCGCGATCCGGCGTCCGCCGGGCGTGAAAGGCAATGAAGCTGGAGAGATTGATCATTATCCCACGCAACAGGCCGGTTTCCGGCTCATTCCTCCCTGAAGTCCGGTCCTGGCCGGACTTCCATTTTTGGTTTGACGCGTTTTCCTGGCGCGAACCGGTACCCACTTCGCTTGAAAACGCTGTCGATGAATTATGAGTCGTAATTCATCTTTGGCTTGACGTCACCCCCCTTGCTCTGAAATCTTGTGGTCACGGAGGCAACACGATCTCCGGCAGGGATTTGGGAACGCAAACCCGACAGGGAGGGAACAATGACGAGAACCCGCAAACCGGGCGTCAGCCGTCGCGCGACGCTCGCGATAATGGGCGCCGGTGCCGTGACCTTTGCTGCGCCATGGGTGGCGCGCGCACAGGCCAAGACCATCAAGATCGGCATGCCGACCATTCTGTCCGGGCGCGTAGCCCAGCTCGGCACCTCCTCGCGCAACGCCGTGATGCTGGAAGTCGAGAAGGTCAACGCCGCGGGCGGCCTGGCCGGCCGGCAGATCGAAATGGTGATCCGCGATTCCAAGGGGGCGCCGCAGGAAGCCGCCCGCGTCGCGCGCGAGCTGGTCAACACCGACGGCTGCGAACTGCTGATCGATGCCGAAGCGTCGTCCGGCGCATTCGCGGTGCATGAAGTCGCGCGCGATCTCGGCGTGTTCTGCATCCATACCAATTCGGAAACCTCGGCGCTGACCGCCGATCCCAAGCAGCACATTCCCAATGCGTTCCGCACCGCGCGCCAGGGCGTGCATGATTCAATCGTCGGCGGCCGTTATGCGGCGACGATTGCCAAAGCCAAGGGCCTGAAGAAGTGGGCGACCTGCGCGCCGGATTACGCCTATGGCCGCGACACCACCGGCGAGTTCACGACGTACCTGAAGCGCTTTGCGCCCGACGTCGAGATCATCAGCGAGTCCTGGCCAAAACTGTTCCAGCCCGACTACACCGAAGTCGTCACCAAGATCCTGCAGGCGAAACCGCAGGCGCTGTATTCCTGCCTGTGGGGCGGCGATCTCACCTCCTACATCGATCAGGCCAACATCTACGCGATGTTCAGCGCGATGGAGGTGTTCGCGGTCAATATGGCCGACTACACCGCGCTGACGGTGGTGAAGAACCTGCCGAAGGGCATCCACTCCGGCAACCGCTACATCAAGACCTATCCGGCGACCGCGGAGAACGCCGCCTGGGGCGATGCCTACAAGGCGAAATACAACGAGTATCCCACCAACTGGTCGTGGGAGAACGCCACCGCGATCATGCTGCTGGCCGAGGCGTCCAAAAAAGCCAATTCCGCCGACGGCAAGAAGATCGCCGAGGCGCTGCGCGGCCTCACCATCAAATGCCCGTTCGGCGCCGACGGCACCGTGACGATGCGGGCCGAAGACCAGACCCTGATCGGTTACGCCATCGGCTGGGGCACCACGATCCCGCAGGAGCCCTATGTGCCGCAGGTCGAAGCCGGTGACTGGAAGACCATTCTCGAACTCGAAGCCGAGTGGAAGAAGAGCAAGGGCTACACCTGATCGATCGTCGAAGAGCGGAGGCGGCATCGGCTGCCTCCGCGTTTCACACTTTGGTTTTTCGCGTAGCCGTCGATGGCAGCGCGCCGTAACGGATATTTGTCTTGGATCTCGACGCGCTCACCGGCTGTCTCGCCAGTTCCGCCTGCCTGGTGACGCAAACCACCAGCGGCTTCATCATCGGCATGTTGCTGTTCCTCGTCGCCGTCGGGCTGACGCTGATCTTCGGCGTGCTCAAGGTGGTGAACTTCAGCCACGGCGCCTTCTATATGTTCGGCGCCTATTTCGCGATGACCGCCTATCAGTTCACCGGCAGCTTTGCGCTGGCGATGCTGTGCGGCGCGGCCGGCACAGCCATCCTCGGCCTCGTGTTCGAACGCGTGTTCATGAGCAGGGTCTACGGCGCCGACGTGCTGATGCAGTTGCTGGTCTGTTACGCCTTCGTGCTGATCTTCGACGACGTCGTGCGGATGATCTGGGGTCCCGAGTTCAGGTCGATGGGCATGCCGGCGGCGTTCCAGGTGATGCCGCTGTTCATCGCCGGCGGCGTGGTGCCGCCATATTATCTGCTGCTGATCGGCGTCGCACTGGCGATGGCCCTGATCCTCGGCCTCGGCCTTGCCCGCACGAGGCTCGGCAAGGTGATTCGCGCCGCGGCGCATAATCCGGGCATGGTGTCGGCGCTCGGCATCAACACCGGGCTGATCTATGGCGGCGTGTTCGCGCTCGGCGGCATGCTGGCGGGCCTTGCCGGCGCGCTGGCAGCTCCCGTACGCTCGCTGACTCCCGGTATGGGATTTTCGGTGCTGATCGAATCCTTCATCGTTACGGTCATCGGCGGCATGGGCTCGATCCTGGGCGCGCTGATCGGCGCGCTCCTGATCGGCATGATCCGCTCGTTCGGCTCGCTCGGCTTTCCCTTGTTCACGGAAGGCCTGATGTACCTGTTCATGGTGATCGTGCTGGTTATCAGGCCCACCGGCCTGTTCGGCAAGGAGGTCGCATGACCGAATTGCAGGCCGAACAGGCCGCCGCCGTTCCGCGCATCGAGGTCAAGGCGCGACGCCTGCGCTATCTCGACGTGCTGATCGCGCTGATCGCCTTTGCCGTGCTGGCCAGCCTTCCGCTGTTCTTCGGCAGCAAGGCGTTGCTCGATTTCGTGATCCGCTGCTCCGCGTTCGGGTTGTTTGCGACCTCGCTCAACCTCTTGGTCGGCTATACCGGCATGATCTCGTTCGGCCACGGCATGTTCTTCGGCCTCGGCGCCTATGGTTTCGGCCTGATCATGCAGCGCACCGGCGTGCCGGTTCCGGTCGCCTTTGTCGGTACGCTCGTCATCACAACGATCATCGCCACCGTGATCGGCGCGATCTGCGTGCGGCTGAAGGAAATTTATTTTGCTTTCGTGACGCTGGCGTTTCAGATGCTGATCCACTCTACCATCCTGTCCTGGGCCTCGCTGACCGGCGGCGACCAGGGCTTGCGTGGCGGCATCAAGCGGCCGGTGTTTCTTGGCATCGATCTGTCGAACCACGTCCATCTCTATGTCACGAGTTGCGCGCTGCTGGTGATCGGCTTGCTCTTGATGCGGCAGATCGCGCAATCGCCGTTCGGCTATACCTTGCGCATGATCCGCGACAACGCCAACCGCGCGAGTTTCATCGGCATCGACGTCTGGCGCGCCAAGCTGACGATCTTCGTGCTGGCGGCGCTGTTTGCTTCCACCGGCGGCATCATCATGGCGCTGTTCGTCTCCGGCGCCTATCCTGAATTCGCCTACTGGACGATCTCGGGCGAAGGCATCTTCATCAACATGCTGGGCGGCGTCACCACGTTCCTGGGACCGATGGTCGGCACCGTGCTGCTCCTGATCCTCAACGACACCGTGACCCGGCTGACCGAATATTACGGCATCGTGCTCGGGATCGTGATCCTGTTCTTCGCCATCGGCCTTCGAAAAGGCCTGATGGATTTCGTGGTCGAGTGGGTCGCGCAGCGCCGCGAGCGGGCAGGGGATATCTAGCCATGCTGGAGATCCGCGGGCTTTCCAAATCGTTCGGCGGCGTCAAGGCGACGGATGACGTCTCGCTCGACTTCGCCGATGGGTCATTGACCGCGGTGATTGGCCCCAATGGCGCCGGCAAGAGCACGTTCTTCAACCTGATCACCGGCGCGCTGAAGCCCGACTCCGGACAGATCTTGTTGAATGGCGTCGAGTTGGCCGGCCGCACGCCGCCCGATATCGTGCGCCACGGCATCGGCCGGGCGTTCCAGGTCGCCAGCATCTTTCCGTCGCTGACGGTGCACGAGACCATGCTGGCGGCGGTCTGCGCCGACCAGCGCCGCGCCGCGGTGCTGCATCGTCGATTCCCGCTGGCCGAAACCCGTGACCGTGCCGAGCAGGCGATGGAATTGCTGGGGCTGTCCAACAAGCGGAACCGAACCGCGGCGACGCTGTCGCATGGCGACCAGAAACTGCTCGATATCGCGCTGGCGCTGGTGCTCGAACCCAAAGTGCTGCTGCTCGACGAGCCCACCGCCGGGATGGGCACCGAAGAGCGCTGGCGCATGATCGACAAGGTTCATGAGCTCTGGCAGAAGCAGAAAATCACAGTCGTCTTCATCGAGCACGACATGGATATCGTGTTCAAGATCGCGCCCGAGATCGTCGTGCTCTGTTACGGCCGGATTCTTGCCACCGGCACGCCGGATGCGATCCGGCGCAACGAAGCCGTGATCGAGGCCTATCTCGGCACCGAAGATCACGCCGAGGCCGCACTATGAGCGCGCAGGCGATCGTCCAGGTCGAGGATCTCGACGTCTACTATGGCACCAGCCAGATCCTGTTCGGCGTCGGCCTGTCGGTGCGGCAGGGCGAGACCATGGCGCTGCTCGGCCGCAACGGCGCCGGCAAGTCCACCACCATGAAGGCCATCATGGGGCTGGCGCCGGCCCGCCGCGGCAAGGTCACCCTGAGCGGCCGGGTGGTGTCCGGGCTGAAGCCGCACCACATCGCCCGCGCCGGCCTCGGTTTCGTGCCGGAGGATCGCCAGATTTTCCCCGAGCATACCGTCGAGGATAATCTCGTGATCGGCGCCAAGAAGGGCCCCAATGGCGAGGACGAATGGTCGATCCGGCGGGTTTATGAGGTGTTTCCGCTGCTGGAGCCGCTGCGATACCGCATTGCGGGGCGGCTGTCGGGCGGCGAACAGCAGATGCTGGCGATTGCACGTACACTGATGGGCAATCCGGCGTTGCTGTTGCTGGACGAACCGAGCGAGGGGCTGGCGCCGATCATCGTCCAGCGAATCGGCGAATTGCTGCGCCAGCTCCGCGGCACCGGTGCCACGGTGTTGATCGCCGAGCAGAACATGCATTTTTGCCTTGGCCTTGCGAGCCACGCGACGGTTATCGACAAGGGCCAGATCGTCTACACATCCGGGATCGAAGAGCTGAAAGCCAACGATAACATTCGTCAGCGCTACCTCGCGCTGTAGCTTTCAGCCCGCCCGGGAGAAGAAATGGCCAAGGAAAATAGGCGCGAAAGCAAGCTGTTGCCGACGCACGAGGCGCCGTATCGCGGCCTGCGTGTGCTGGATTTCGGCCAGGGTATCGCCTCGCCCTATTGCGCGATGCTGCTCGCCGTCTACGGCGCCGACGTCGTCAAGGTCGAGCCGCCGGAGGGCGACTGGTCGCGTTTCCTCGGCACCACCTATGGTAGCCAGACCACGCTGTCCGCGGTCTATAATCGCGGCAAGCGCAGCCTTTGCCTCGACATGAAGCAGAAGGAGGCCGTCGCCATCGCGCAACGGCTGGCGAAAGATTGCGACGTCCTGATCGAGGGCTTTCGGCCCGGCGTCGCCGCACGCCTCGGGATCGGCTACGAGGAACTGGCGCGCGACAATCCCGGCCTGATCTATCTCTCGGTCAGCGCCTTCGGCCAGAGTGGACCTTACTCCAAACGTCCCGGCTCGGATTCGGTGGCGCAGGCGTTTTCCGGCCTGGTGTCGGTCAATGTCGGCAATGACGGCACGCCCCACCGGGTCGGCGCCACGATCTCCGACGTCGTCACCGGCGTCTATGCCTTCCAGGCCATTGCGACCACGTTGTTCGCGCGCTCAACCGTCGGCACCGGGCGCTGGATCGATGTCAATCTCTGCGCCTCGACCTCGGCGTTGCTCGGCCACAAGGTCGCCGAGCATATTCTGGAGGGCGGCGCGCCGCGCGCGCTCAACGTCCCCGCGGGCTCCTATCAGACCAGCGACGGCTGGATGATGGTCACGCTGGTGAACGAGCCGCAATACAAGCGGCTGTGCGCGGCAATCGAACGCGACGATCTCGCCAGCGATCCGCGCTTTGCCGATTTCGCCGCTCGCGCGGATTCTGCCGACACATTGATCTCGCAACTCCGCGAGGTGTTCCTGACCCAGCCGACGGATGCCTGGCTTGCGCGGCTGCATGCCGCCGACCTGATCGCCGAGCGCATCCTCAATCCCGGCGAATGGCTGCGCAATGCTCATGTCGAGGCGACGAATGCCGCGGTCTGCCAGGATACGCCGGGTGTCGGCCCGGTCTATACGCCGCGCACGCCGGGCATCGCCAGCCTGTCCGAGGACCACTTGCGGCCGTCGCCGGATATCGGGCAGGACAGTTACGAGGTGTTGCTGCAGGCCGGTTTTGACCGGAATGCGATCGATGAGCTGGTCAAGGCCGGTGCGGTACGTCAAGCCAAGGATCAGGCCAAGGGAGCTGCAGCATGAGCGATCTCGTTCGTTATTCCGTCTCGGGCAACATTGCGGCGATCATGCTGGACCGGCCGCCGGTCAATGCGCTGAGCATGGAATTGATCGATGCGCTGCTGGCGGCGCTGGCCAAGGCGAGGGACGACGAAACCGTGCGCGCCATCGTCATTGGCAGCATGCACAAGGTGTTTTGCGCCGGGCTCGATCTCGACATCGTCAGGGGGCGGCCCGGGATCGAGACCAAGAAATTCCTCGAGCGGCTGTATTTCGCGCTCAACGACACCCAGTATCGGATGGGCAAGCCGACCATTGCCGCCATCGACGGCGCGGTGCGGGCCGGCGGCATGACGATCGCGATCTCCTGCGACATGATCGTCGCTGGCGACGGTTCGACCTTCGGCTATCCCGAAATCGACGTCGGCCTGATCCCGGCGATCCATTTCGTGCAGCTGCCGCGGCTGGTCGGCAAGCATCAGGCGTTTGGACCATTATTCCTCGGCGAGCCCTTCGACGCAGCGACCGCATTTCGGATGGGGCTGTTGAGCGAGGTCGTGCCCAAGGGCACCGCGCTGGAGCGCGCCCGCGAGATCGCGCGGAAACTGGCCGCCAAGTCGCCGATCGTGATGAAGATCGGCCGCGACGCGTTTATGCGCGCGGTGGATGCGGATTTCAGGAGATCGGTCGAGAACGCCGCCGAGAGCTTTGCGCTGGTGGCGACGACGGAAGATTGCCAGGAAGGCCTCAACGCGTTCGTCGAAAAGCGGACGCCCAACTACAAGGGACGATGATGGCGGGACTATATTTCGAGGAATTCGAGATCGGCCGGGAATTCCACCATGAATTCTCCCGGACAGTCACGGAAATGGACAACACGCTGTTCAGCCTGCTGACGATGAATCCGCAGCCGCTGCATATCGACGCGCATTTTTCCGAAAAAACCGAATTCGGCCAGCGGCTGTTCAATAGCCTCTATACGCTCGGCATCATGATCGGCATGAGCGTCTACGATACCACGCTCGGCACCACGATCGGCAATCTGGGCATGACCGACGTCAAGTTTCCAAAACCGGTGTTTCACGGCGATACGCTGAAGGCGCATACCAAAATCATCTCCAAGCGCGCCAGCAAGTCGCGGCCGACCCAGGGCATCGTCGAGTTCGAGCACACCATGACCAACCAACGCGGCGAGGTGGTGGCAAGCTGCCGCCGCACCGGGCTGATGCATTGCAAACCGAAGGCAGAAAGCTGATGCGTTCATTTCTGTTCGTTCCCGGCGACAGCCTGCGCAAGTTCGAGAACGCCAAGAAGACCGCGGCCGACGCGCTGATCCTCGACCTCGAGGATTCAATTGCGCCCGACGAGAAGATCGGCGCGCGCAGCACGGTGCGCGAGATGCTGGCTGCGCGCAATCCAGTCCAGAAGATCTATATCCGCATCAACGCGCTCGACACCGGCATGACGCTCGGCGACCTCGCTGCCGTGATCCCGGGCCGCCCCGACGGCGTGGTGCTGCCGAAATGCGCTGGCGCTGCCGACGTCAACAAGCTGTCGCTGTATCTCGATGCGTTTGAGGCGGCGGCCGGGATCGAGAACGGCGCCACGCGCATCGTCACCGTTGCGACCGAGTCCGCGCGGGCGGTGCTCAAGCTGATGGATTTCGAGAACATGAGTCCGCGGCTGTGGGGCATGATGTGGGGCGCGGAAGATCTGGCGGCGTCGCTCGGCGCGTCCAAGAACCGCACCGGCCGCCGCTACCACGGCCCGTTCCTGCTGGCCCGCGATCTCTGCCTGATCGCCGCCGCTGCTGCCGGCGTCGTCGCCATCGACACCATCGCCACCGACATCAACGACCTCGAGACGTTGCGTGAGGAAGCGATTGCCGCACGTCAGGACGGTTTCCTGGCCAAGGCCGTGATCCATCCCAAGCACGTCGACGTCGTCAACGCCGCCTTCCTGCCGACGGATGAGGAAATCGCCTGGTCGGAGAAAGTGGTGAAGGCCTTCAACGACAATCCGACGTCGGGGGTCGTCAAGATCGACGGCAAGATGATCGACAAACCGCATCTGCGCGCGGCGGAGAAGATTTTGGCGTTGCGAAGAACGTAGGGTGGGTTAGCGAAGCGTAACCCACCGAAAAGCCGACCGCGGCGCAAGACATTGGTGGGTTACGCCTTCGGCTAACCCACCCTACGAAACAAGAATAACTAGGAAACAACCTCATGCGATTGACGAAGCCCCGCATTCCACCCGTTCCATCAGAGAAATGGACCGAAGAACAGCGCGAACTCGTGGCGCCGATGCAGGCCCGCGGCCGCAT
Organism: Afipia sp. GAS231; assembly: GCF_900103365.1. Lineage (NCBI taxonomy): Bacteria > Pseudomonadati > Pseudomonadota > Alphaproteobacteria > Hyphomicrobiales > Nitrobacteraceae > Afipia > Afipia sp. GAS231. The sequence continues at coordinate 1,810,645 of NZ_LT629703.1, read as the reverse complement.
CATCAATATCTTCCGCACCATGCTGACGCATCCGGCGGCGGCGAAAGCCTTTCTGACCTGGGGCGGCTATATCCTCAGCCGCAAATCGACCTTGCCGCCGCGTGAGCGCGAGATCGTCATCCTGCGCACCGGCTTTCTGTGCAAGTCCGGTTATGAATGGACCCAGCATGTGCCGATCGGACAGAAGGCCGGACTGACCGATGCGGAGATCGCGCGGATCAAATTGGGGGCCGATGCGCCCGGCTGGAGTGCCGCAGACGCAGCGCTGCTGAAGGCCGCCGACGATCTGCATCGCGATTATTTTATCAGCGAACCGGTCTGGGCCGAGCTGACAAAGCACTTCAACGAACAGCAGCGCATGGACGTCGTGTTCGCGGTCGGCCAGTACACCCAGGTCTCGATGCTGCTGAACACGTTTGGCGTTCAGCTTGACGAAGGCCAGACGCTGGACCCGGATCTGAAGGGATTTTGAACGCTGCCTTCCGTCATTGCGAGCGCAGCGAAGCAATCCAGTCTTTCTTTGTGCGGCAATGCTGGATTGCTTCGTCGCTTCGCTCCTCGCAATGACGCGGAGAGCTTGTAGGGTGGGTTAGCGAAGCGTAACCCACCAACTTCGTGCAGCGTGGTTGATACCGCGGTGGGTTACGGCTTCCGCCTTCGCTCTACGAAGCTGCGACAAATTGGCGCGACGGGCGAAATATCGCTTAACCCGTCGGGCAAAGCAGTCGTTGGACTGCCGCCATCCTGTCCCACCAGAGCGTAGGCCATCGTCGCAAACGAGGGACAGGGAGCGGTGGACGCGGCAGCACGCGAGACGAACGGGCTGCAGCGTACGGCGAAATCGTTTGGGTCCGACGCCCCGGTGCTGGCGTCAAGTTCGCGGAAGTGAAAACTGAAGCGGATGATGGTGGCAAGAAAGCCGGTCACCAGGACGAAATCGTATAAGCCGTAAAGCCATTGCGCAGGGAAGGCCGGAGGCTTCCGCCAAACCTGTATGCTCGTAGGCGCAATTTTTTATGCACATTGCCTGCGAGACCGCGGGTGCGGCGCGCACCCGGTCTTCCCTGCGCCCTCTGATTTCGAGGGCAAGGTTTTCTTGCAAAACTCCGGGCGCATCGCGCCGCGAGAATGCGAAGCTATATCCAGCCGTCATTGCGAGGGGCGAAGCGACGAAGCAATCCAGTACTTCGCGAGACAAAGAAAGTCTGGATTGCTTCGCTTCGCTCGCAATGACGATGAGAGATCTACGAAGCTGCCTCGATCATCCCACCCTCGGCAATCAACGCGCCGATCTCATCCTCCGAAAACCCGGCCTCGCGCAAGATCTCGCCGCCATGCTCGCCAAGTCCCGGCGGATGATGCCGGATCGAAGGCGGGGTCTTGCTCCAGGTCGCGGCGGGGCCGGCGATGCGGAGCGAGCCTTCGGTCGGGTGCTCCATCGTCTGGAACAATCCGACCGCGGCAAGATGCGGGTCGTCAATCAGGCTGTCGAGGTCGTGCAGCGGCGCATGTGGGATGTCGGCCTCGTTGAAGAACGTCATCCACTCGGCCGTGGTGCGGGTCTTCATCATCTGCGAGAACCAGTCGTAGACGAAGTCGTAATTGCGGGTGCGGGCGTCGATGCTGTTCAGGCGCGGGTCGCGGTCGGCTTCGTTGGCGAGGCCGATCAGGCGAAAGAATGCGGTCCACTGCTTGTCGGAATAGACCAGCGCGCAGACATAGCCGTCACTGGTCTGGTAGGGGCGCCGATCCGGCGACAGCAATCGCGAATAGCCTGCCGGGCCGATCGGCGGATCGAAGCTGCGGCCGGACATGTGATCGCCGAGTACGAATCCCGCCATGGTCTCGAACATCGGGATCTCGATGGCCTGGCCGTCTCCGGTCCGTTCGCGGTGAAACAGCGCGGCGAGGATGGCGTGCAGCGCATTCAGCCCGACGATTCGGTCGGCCATCGTCGCCGGCGAATAGCGCGGCTCGCCGGTGATCTTGCCGGTCAGCGCCGGCAGCGCCGTGAGGCCCTGGATCAGGTCGTCATAAGCGGGTCGTCCGGCATAGGGGCCGGTCTCGCCAAAGCCGTGCAGGCTGGCATAGACCAGCCGGGGGTTGATCGCGAGCAAATCATCCGCGCCGAGCTTGAGGCGAGCCATCGCCGCCGGCCGCACGTTGTGCACGAAGACGTCGGCGTTCGCCGCCAGCCGCAGCAGCGCTTCGCGGCCGCCTCTCTTCTTGAGGTCGAGCACGATCGAGCGCTTGTTGCGATTACCCTGCAGGTACATCGCGCCCATCTTGGGATGACGCATCGGCGCGGCGAAGCGCATGACGTCGCCGTCGGGGCTTTCGACCTTGATGACGTCGGCGCCGTAGTCGCCGAGGATCATGGTCGCGTAGGGACCCATCATCACGCTGGTGAGGTCGATGATCCTGACGCCGGCGAGCGGTCCCGCCGGTGCGGAAGTGTTGGATTTAGTCACGGCGCGCGATCAATGGCCGGCTGCCAGGGCGTCGGTGAAGGCCTTGAATGTCTCGGTGCCCGGCTTGCCGCGCTTGTCGAGATCCTTCACCCAGTCCTCGGCGACCGTCTTGAACGCTGCGTCGAACACCTTCTTGTCGTCGGGACCGAACTCGATGACCTTCATGCCCTGCGACTTGATCTTGTCGGTCGCGATCTTCTCGCCGTCCTCGAACCGCTTGCAGGATTCGCGGGTGGTCTGCTCGCCGGCTTCGACGAGGGCTTTGCGGACGTTCTCGGGCAGGCTCTTGAATTTGGTCTCGCCCATCGAATAGGTCAGGATGGCGGTGCCGAAGTTCTGGCCTTCGGTGCCGGATTTCAGCATCTTGCCGAACTCGTAGGACACCGAGCTCTGATACGAGAAGATCATGCCGTCGAGCGTGCCGCGGGTCAGCGACTCGTAGATTTCGGGCGCGGCCATGCGAACCGGGATGCCACCGATCGAGCGCATCATCAGGTCCATGGCGCCGCCGGTGGTGCGGACCTTGAGGCCTTCGAGATCCTTGGCCGACTTGATGACGCGGCCGGTGGCGAGCTGGATCTGGTAAGCCGGCAGCGCGATGGTGACCAGCGGCCGCAACTGGTTGGGCCCGAATTCCTTGGTCTCCAGAACCCCGCCATTGTGCGAGATCTTGTAGAAGGCGAGCGAACCCTGACATTCGGTCTCAAAAATGCCCGGCAGTTCGGCGACCGCGGTCAGCGGGAATTTGTCCGACGAATAGGACGGCACGATATAAGCGAGGTCCATCACGCCAAGCGCAGTGAGCTGCGCCATGTCCTTGGCCTTGCCGAGTTGCTCCGAGGGAAAGTGCTGGAAGGTCACTTGCCCGTTGGTGGCCTTGGTGACGAGCTCCATGAACGGCTTGGCGACCATTTCATGGATGACATGACCGGCCGGCAGACTGTCGGCGAGGCGCAGCACGATCTTCTCTTGCGCGAAGGAAGCCGACGCCGAGCCGGCGAGAAGAAGCGCCGCGAGGCCTACGCTCCAGGGCAAACGAGGTTCGATATTCATGTTGGATCTCCCAGGGATCGGCCGTTTATCTCGACGGCTTCTTCAGTGTTGCATGTGGTTCGGCAGCCAGAGGATGATGTCCGGGAATGCCACGAAAATAGCGATCGCGATCAGATGCGCGATGAAGTGCGGGAAAGTACCGTGGAATACTTCGCCGACGGGACGTCCGGCGTAGCGGGCCACGATAAAGCAGTTCAGCCCGATTGGCGGCGTGATCATGCCGACTTCGGCGGTGACGATCTTGATGACGCCGAACCAGATCGGGTCGAAGCCGAGCGATTTGATCAGCGGCAGCACGATCGGAACCGTGAGCACCAGGATCGCGATCTGGTCCATGAACGAGCCCAGCACGATATAGCCGCACAGGATCAGCGTGATGATCACCCAGCGCGACACGTCGAGCGCGCCGACCCATCCGACGATGTTCTGCGTGACCTGCGTAAGCGTAAAGAAGTAGCCGAAGATGTGCGCGCACATGATGATCAGCACGATCATGCAGGTGCCTTGCGCGGCATGCCGCAACGTCACGTACAGCGACGTCATGTTGATCTTGCGCTTCCAGCAGGCCAGGCAGAACGCCCCGAAGGCGCCGAATGCCGAGGCTTCGGTCGGCGTCGCGACGCCGAGATAGATGGTCCCGGTCACGATCGAAAACAGCACCACCATCGGGCTGACCTGCCAGAGCAGGCCGAATTTCTCCGACCACGGCACCGCCTTCACGGTCGGTGCGCGCGACGGATCGAGCCACACCAGCAGATAGATCGTCCCCATGATGATCATGGTCACGATAATCGCGGGGATGATGCCGCTGATCAGCAGCTTGCCGATGTTGACCTCGGCCAGCAGCCCGAAGATGACCAGCGCCACGCTGGTCGGCAGCAGCATCGCCAGCGTGCCGGAGATCGCGACGACGCCGGCCGCCATGCGCGGCTCGTAGCCCTGGCGGATCATCGCGGGCAGGCTGGTCGAGGACAGCGTCGCGGCGGAAGCGGTGCTGGTGCCGCAGATCGAACCGAAGCCGGCGCCGGCGAGCGCGGTTGCCATGCCGAGGCCGCCGGGGATGCGGCCGACCCAGGCCGCGGCGGTCTTGAACAGGTCGTCGGCGACACCCGACAGCAGCACCAGATCGGCCATCAACAGGAACATCGGGATCGTGATCAGCTCGTAGGACGTTACGGCCGAAAGCGGCGTCGTCTGCAACACCCCGAGCAGGATCGGCCAGCCGCCGACCAGGTAAAGGCCGAGCCCGCCGGAAAACGCCATCGCGAATGCGACCGGCACGCCGATCGCCAGCAGGAAGAACAGCAGTCCGAGGATGAAAGCGGAAATCATTCGAAGCCTGCCTTTTCAGCGCCATGTCCCGCGATCGCCGGCAGCGGCAACAGGTCTTCGCCGGTCAACAGGCTTGTAGTGTTGGCAATCAGATGGACGGCGAGCCGCAGCGCGAGAATGCCGGCCCCGATTGGGACCAACCCCGCAGACGCCCATGTCGGCCAGGGAATGGCGCCCGCCATCACGTCGCCGGAGGTGAAATTTTCGAGTGCGCGCTGATAGCCGAGCCAGGTGATCGGAATGAAGATCGCGAGCCCAACCAGGTTCGAGATGATGATGCACAGGCGCTGGATCGCGGCCGAAAAGCGCGGCAGCAGGATGTCGACGCTGATATGGCCGTTGACGGCATAGGTGCCGGACAGCGACAGGAAGAACACGCCGGCCATGATGTAGAGCGAAATCAGGTCGTAAGCCCAGGAGAACGGCCGGTTGAAGACGTAGCGCATCACGACGTCGCTGAAGACGATGATCATGATCGCAAACATGAAGCATGCGGCGATCGCCGATGTTACCTTTTCGATGGCGGTCAAAGCCCTCAGGCTTGCCTTGATCACGTTGGTCTCTGTTCTCTGCGCTCGGGAAGCGGTTTGAGGCTTCGGTATGGTCCGGGGTTATTTGGCGGGAATGGCGGCGATGGCTGCGTCGAATTCCTTCAGCGCATCGCTGCCGCGCTTGCTGCGCGCATCGAGCCCCTCGGACCAGGTCTTCGCCACGCCCTTCATCAGGTCCTTGAATTTGACGGTGACCTCGGGCGACAGAGTCTCGAAACGAGTGCCGGCGGCTTCGAGCGACTTCTTGGTCTCGTCGTCCGACTTCTGCACCGACTTGCAGGCCGACGGAATGATCTCGTCGGCGACGTCGGTCATCGCCTTCTGGATCTCCGGCGTCAACTTCTTCCAGGCGCTGTCGCTGATCGAATAGGAAACGATGAAGCTGCCGAAACCGACGCCGTCGGTGGCATATTTGACGAGCTTGTCGGCGCCATAGGCGACCACGCTCTCGAGCGGAAACAGCAGCCCGTCCATGGTGCCGCGCGACAGCGATTCATAGGCGTCGGGGGCGGCCATGCGCACGGGGACCGAGCCGATCGCGCGCAAGGTGAGGTCCTGCGCGCCGCCGGTGGAGCGCAATTTGAGGCCGGTGACGTCGCCGACGTCCTTCACCGGATGCTTGACGGTGAAGATGCGATATTGCGGCAGGCTCACCGCCAGCAGCAGGCGGATATTGTTGGCGGTATAATCCTGCTCCGCGATCACGCCGTTCCGCGCCAGCTTCCAGTAGGCGAGGGTGCCCTGGCAGGAATGCTCGAACGCCCCCGGCAGCATTGCGACTTCGGAGACCGGCATCTTGTCCGACGTATAGGCCGGCGCAACATAGCCGATGTCGGCGACGCCGGTCTGCGTCAGCTTCAGCATGTCGGTCGCCTTGCCGAGCTGCTGGGCCGGATAGTGCTCGAAGGTCACCGCGCCATTGGTGCGCTTGGTGACCTCTTCCATCCAGGGTTCGAGGATCAGCTTGACCAGATAGTGGCCCTTCGGAAACGAGTCGGCCACGCGCAGTTTCACCGGGTCCGCGGCCTGTGCCAGAACGGTTGTTGCAATCAGAAGGCCGGAACCGGCAAGGGCTCGCAGAAGCGCGACCATATCTCCTCCCAAGAATTCCTCCCAAGGGACATGTTGTTGTTTGAAATAGCTGCGCATAAAGGAAATTCGTCGTCAAGGATGGCGTCGCGGCTGAGAACGGTGGGCTTCACAACCGGTGGACGCAGGGCCGAAGGACTGTCCGCTTCAGCCGCTTGTGGACCGCTTGGAGCGCGCTGCCGGTTCGCGCCGCTGCAGCGCCAGTTTCCTGATCAGGCGCGTCACGATCTCGGCCGCCGCCGACAGCGGCCGGTGCGAACCGAACGACATCCAGGTGGTCTGCTCGATGGTCGGACGCACGATGCGCACGGCGCTGAATTCGCCGGAAGCGATTTCGCGGGCGAATACATGCGCGGGCGAGATGGTGGCGAGGTCGGAGGCGCGGATGGTCTCGCCGATCAGCGAGGTCGAACTGGCTTCCAGCCTGATATCGAGCTCGAAATGCTGGGTCGCGGCGAGCCCGGTCAGGAGATTGGTCAGGCTGTTCGGCCGCACCGGCAGAGCCAGCGGCACTTCGGCCAGCGCCCGCAACGCTACCTCGGCGCCCTTCGCGATCGGGTGGCTGCTGCGGATGATCAGGTGGGTGTCCGCGCGCATGATCGCCTCGGCATTGGCGACGCGGCCGCGGCGGTAGCGATTATAGACCGCGATATCGACCCGCTGCGCTGCGAGCCATTCCTCGACCTGGCCGCTATAGCCTTCGAGCACGCGCAGCCGGATCCCCGGATAGTCGTCGCGCAGCAGGGCAGTGAGGCCGGCGACGAATGTACGCGACGCGACCGGCACAAGTCCGAGCGTCACTTCGCCGGAAGGCCGGCCGCGCGGACTCTTGGCGGCCTGCTCGAAAGCCGCAGCGTCGGCGATCAGCGCGCGTCCCTGCGGCAGCACCCGTTCGCCGATCTCGGTCAACGCGACACCGCGCCCGGTGCGGTGAAACAGCCTCCCGCCGACCTCGCGCTCCAGCGCCGAGACCTGCCGGCTCATCGCGGACTGCGCGATGCCGAGCGCAGTCGCGGCGCGGGCGTAGCTGCCGTGCGTCGCGACTTCGACGAATGCCCTGAGGTGTCGCAGCTCCACTCTCGATATGCCGTTTCAGCAATTCTGAATTATCAGGCATGACCTTACAGCATGGATTGGGGCTCGGCTAGGATGCCGGCATGAAACCTTCACCCGCATCCTCCGCTTCTCCCGCTGCCACTGGCCCGCTGGTCGGCTTGCGCATCCTCGATATGTCGACCGTGGTGGCCGGCCCGTTCGCGGCGACCTTGCTGGCCGATCTCGGCGCCGACGTCATCAAGGTCGAATTGCCGGGCAAGGGCGATCCGCTTCGCGAACTGGCGCCGCACAAGAACGGCGTGCCGCTGTGGTGGAAAGTCACCAACCGCAACAAGAAGGGCATCTCGCTCGATCTGCGCAAACCCGACGGCATGGCGTTATTGGCGCGGTTGCTCGCCGATCGCGACGTGCTGATCGAGAACTTCCGTTCCGGCACACTCGATCAGTGGGGCATCACGCGGGAGTGGCTGCAGGCGATCAATCCGCGACTGACGATCCTCCGCGTCACCGGCTTCGGGCAGACCGGGCCCTATCGCGATCGTCCCGGCTTTGCGCGAATCTTCGAGGCGATGAGCGGCTTCACCCGCATGTGCGGCGAAGAAGGCGGCTCGCCGCTGCATTTGGGCTATCCGATTTCGGATGCCATTGGCGGCCTGTTCGGCGCGGTTGGCGTACTGTCGGCGCTCTACAGGCTGAAAGAAGAGCCGGCGGCGCGCGGCCAGGAAATCGACTGCTCGATGACGGAAGCGATGCTGCGCACGCTCGACTTCCTCGCCATCGAATATGACCAGCTCGGTGTTATCAGGACTGCCAGCGGCAATCGCAGCCAATATGCCGCGCCGGGGAATATCTATGCGACCGGCGACGGGAAATGGGCTTCGATCGCGGCCTCAACGCAAAGCATATTCGTCCGGCTATGCGCCGCGCTTGAATTGGAAGGGCTGCTGGCTGATCTGAGATTTCGCGACAATCCGTCGCGGGTGAAGAACCGCGACGTGCTGGACGCGATTGTCGGCGGCGCGATTGCAAAGCTGACGCTGGCAGAGCTGCGCGTGAAATTCGAGGCCCACGAAGTCGGCTTCTCGCCGATCTATGATGCCGCCGACATCTTTGCCGATCCGCACTTCATCGCGCGCGGGACCATCGTCAGCGTGGCTGATCCGGAGCTCGGCAATGTCCGCATGCAATGCGTGGTGCCGCGCTTCTCGGAAACGCCGGGCGCGGTGCGCAGCGCCGGGCCTTCGATCGGCCAGCACAATGACGAAATCTACACTGCGCTGGGTCTGACGCCGGAAGAGATCATCCGGCTGCGCGGCATCGGCATTATCTAGGGGGGATCCATGAAGCGCATCATGATTGCCGCGCTGGCGATCTTCCTTGCGGCAGGGGCGCAGGCAGCGGAAGTATCGCGCATCGTCGTCGGCTTTCCGCCGGGACAGGCGACGGATATCATCGCCCGTCTGATTGCCGAACGCATCGCTCCGATCCTGGGCGAGACATTTATTGTCGAGAACCGGCCAGGGCAGGGCGGCAGCATCGCGCTGGCGGCGCTTGCCAATACGCAAGGCGACGGCCGCACGATGGTGCTGGCGCCGCTGGCCTCGATGGTCGCCAATCCGCATCTCTATAAATCCGTCGGCTACGACACGTTGAAGGATTTCGCGCCGGTGGCGCTGATCTGCGACTTGCCGATGCTTCTGGTGGTCAATCCGTCCTTGCCGGTGAAGACCGTGCCGGAACTGATCGCTTATGCCAAGGCGCACCCGGACAAGTTCGTCTACGCGTCTTCCGGCAACGGCACGCTGTCGCATCTCGGCATGGAAGACTTCAAGCGGCGCGCAGGGATTACCATGCTGCATGTTCCCTATCGCGGCAGCGCGCCTGCCATGACGGACCTGATGGCGGGCGTGGTGAACAGCGCTATCGATACCGTGGCCGTGACCCAGCCTTTCATCCAGTCCGGGGGCCTGCGGCTGATCGCGAGCGGCTATTCGCAGCGCGTGCCGGCGTTTCCCGATACGCCGACCTTGGCCGAACAGGGCTTTCCGGGGTTCGGTCTGGCGGCCTGGCTCGGCTTCGTGGTTCCGGCGGCGACGCCGAGGGATCGGGTCGAGGCGCTCAGCGCCGCGATCATCAAGGTCGTCCAATCTGATGGCATCGGCGAGAAGTTCGCAACACTCGGCGTCATCCCGCGCACGGCCGGGCCGGAAGGGTTTGGCGCGTTCATCAAAAGCGAATATTCGCGTTGGGGTGAAATCGTCAAGGCGACCGGTGCCAGGGTTGATTGAACGGCATATCGGAGGTGTCCGGGTGCGGGGCAGGGTGAATTGACTTTGACGCTTGATCGGCTGCAAATGCGGCCAATCAACAGGGTCCAAGAAACCGCGAAGGAAACACCATGGTTGACGCGCTGATCATCGACGCATGCAGGACGCCGCGCGGCATTGGCAAGGCCGGCAAAGGCGCACTGGCCGGTATTCATCCGCAGCAACTCGGCGCAACGGTCTTGCGCGCGCTCGCCGATCGCACCGGTATCAACACCGCCGATGTCGATGACATCATCTGGGGCACCAGTTCCCAGCGCGGCCCGCAGAGCGGCGATCTCGGCCGGATGTCAGCGCTTGATGCCGGTTACGATGTCCGCGCCAGCGGCGTCACGCTGGATCGCTTCTGCGGTTCCGGCATCACCAGCGTCAACATGGCAGCCAACGCGATCATGTCCGGCTCCGAGGATCTCGTGATCGCCGGTGGCACCGAGATGATGTCGATGGAAGGCCGCCGCGGCGAGGGGCCGTTCATGATGGATAACGGCAATCTCCGACTGCGCGCCCGGCATCCGCAGTCGCATCAAGGCGTTTGCGCCGATGCGGTGGCGTCGCTCGAGGGCATCACGCGGCAGGACGTCGATGAGTTGGGCCTCGAAAGCCAGAAGCGGGCGGCAGCGGCGATCAAGGGTGGCTATTTCGACAAGAGCCTTGTGCCGGTTTCCCGCGAGGACGGCAGTCTCGCGCTCGACCGCGAGGAATATCCGCGTCCGCAGACCACCCTCGAAGGGTTGGCCGGACTGAAGCCGGCCTTTACCGCAATCGCCGACTATCCGCTGGATGATAAAGGCACCACCTACCGCAATCTCATCCTCGAAAAACATCCCGGCCTCGACATCACCTTCATGCATCACGCCGGCAATTCCTCTGGCGTCGTCGACGGCTCGGCCGCGATCCTGTTGGCCTCGCCAAGCTACGCCAAGGCGCACGGCCTGAAGCCGCGTGCCCGCGTCGTCGCGATGGCGAATATGGGGGACTCGCCGACCCTGATGCTGAATGCGCCGGTCCCGGCCGCCCGCAAAGTGCTGGCCAAGGCCGGCCTCACGATCGATGACATCGATCTGTTCGAAATCAACGAGGCCTTTGCGGTCGTCGCCGAGAAATTCATTCGCGACCTCAAGCTCGATCGCGACAAGGTCAACGTCAATGGCGGCTCGATTGCACTCGGCCACCCCATCGGCGCGACCGGTTCGATCCTGATCGGGACCGTGCTCGACGAACTGGAACGGCGCGATCTCAGGCGCGGATTGGTGACGATGTGCGCCGCCGGCGGCATGGCGCCGGCTATCATCATCGAGCGGATCTAGGACGCGGGTTGGATTTGATTTGACGCGTTTTCTTCACGCGAACCGGTAGCCACCCTCGGATCAAGTCCGAGGACATGCTTTGCTCGAAAACGCTAGGCGGCCGGAAACTGAAGCTCGAACGCGACGCCGGTGTCTGATGGCACCAGCCGGATCGACCCGCCGTGGCTGGTCATGACGGCCTGGACGATCGCGAGCCCCATTCCGGTGCCGCCGGTATCGCGGCGGGTGGTGAAGAAGGCGTCGAAGATCTTCTCCCGGTTCGGCTCGGAAATCGGATCGCCGTCATTGCTCACCGTCATCCTGACGGTGGCGTCGCCGTCGACGGCTTCCAGCCGCACATGTTTCGCATTGTGACGGATCGCATTGTCGGTCAGGTGCGACAGCACGATCAGCGCTTTCTCGCTGGACATGCCGATCGAGCGTTCGAGGCAACCGGTGGCCTCGATCGCGCGGGTCGGAAACCGGCTCTTCAGGCCTCCGATCACCTGTGCCAGTTCGGTATGCTCGCAGTGCGGCGCGGTTTCGGCACGCGCCAGTTCACGCAACCGCTGGGTCATGGCTTCGAGGCGCTCGGTATCGCCCAGAATATTCGAGACGAAATTCTTCTGCTCCATCCGGGTGAGATTGTCGGTCTTGCTCTGCAGCGAATCCAGCAGCAGCTCGGCCGCGCCCTTGATGGACGTCAGCGGCGATTTCAGTTCATGGGTGAGGTGCGACGAGAAAGTCGCGATGTAGTCTGACCGCCGCGACAATTGCTGCGCCATTTCGAGGAAGCTGTGCGAGAGCTGGGCAAACTCGCGCGTGCCGTAGTGGGCGAGCGGCCGGAATGCGTCGCGATCGCCGCGGCTGATGCGCGCGGCGCGATCGACCAGTTCGCGCATCGGCCGCGTGATAGTTCGGGAGAAGACCAGTCCGATGATGATGGTTCCCAGCATGACGGCGAGCCCGGCAAGAATGAACTTGCCGCGCTCCTGATAAAGGTGGTCGAAAATATTGCTCGGCGTCCTCGACGTATAGACGACGCCCGCGACCCGGTTGTTGACGATCACCGGCATCGCCGAAAACACGTGAACGCCGACGCCGCGGCTGATCGAATAGATCGGGGGCGGGATCTTGTCGGGCACACGAATCCGCAATGCCGCACGGTATTGTCCCTGCAAGGCGGTGGCCACTTCCTCGATATGGGCAAGCGATTGGCCGACCTCGTCGCGGCCGGCGATCACGACGCCGCGGGGGTCGAGGATCCGAAATCCCGCCAGCGTGACCTTCTGGGTATCCAGGATGATCGGCATCATCCGCTTGCCGATCTCGATATAGGCTTGCGATGCGGGAACGTTGGCGGCAAGCGCATCCGGCCGTCGTCGGAGCAGGTCGCCACGGGCGGCGAGATCCAGCGCCGGCCGGATCGGCGTCATCTGGTCCTGGCGATCGGTGCGCGCTTCGGGCGGGATTTCGGCACCGAGAATGATCCCGTCGTTGAGGCGGGCCTCGACTTCGCGCGCATAGACTGCAGCCAAAACTCGGCTTTGCGCGATCAATTCGGCCTGGGTCTGGTGAATGAGCTGATTGTCGTAGAGGCGGAAAAAGAACAGCCCGACCAGCGGCAGCGTGGCCACCGAGGCCAGCACGGTAAAAATGATCAGCCCCAGCGATGGCCGCCATTTCTCGCGCGCGCGTTCGGTCATGTCTGCGGCTCGCATCGTCCGAGCTTGAAACCGACACCGTGAATGGTTTCGATGACATTGTCGCAATTGGCCGCGGAAAGCTTGGCGCGGATGTTGCGAATATGGCTGTCGATGGTGCGGTCGGAGACCTGGATGTTGAGCTGATAGGCGGCGTTCATGATCTGCTCGCGGCTGAAAACCACCGTCGGCCTCGTCAGGAAGGTACGCAGGATTCCGAATTCGATGGCGGTCAGGCGCAGCGGCGTGCCGGCGAACTCAGCGACATGCTGTTCGGGGTCGACTGACAACCTGCCTTGGAAAAGCGCCGCCGCTTCCTTTGCGTCGGGGCCGCGGGCCATGCGGCGCAGAATGACATTGACGCGAGCGACGAGCTCGCGCGGACTGAAGGGCTTTGTGACGTAGTCGTCGCCGCCAATCTCGAGGCCCAGTACGCGGTCGATTTCATCGTCCCGCGCCGAAAGAAACAGGATCGGAACGTCGGAGGTCTTGCGAACTTCCCGGCAGACGTCCAGCCCGTCGAGTTCCGGCATGCCGATGTCCAGAATGATGAGATCGGGCCTGTCAGCCTCAAAACGCGTCAGCGCTTCGCGGCCGTCCTTCGCCTCGTTCACGGTCATGCCGGCCTTGCGGAGGGCGACACGAATGACCTCGCGGATGTGCAGGTCGTCGTCGACGATGAGGATGCGGTGCGTCAAACGTCTCTCTCCAGGAAGGCCGTTGTCAGCCGGTCGTCGAATTTTGTCTGGCGTCGAGTGTACGCTGGAGCCGCCAGCTCCGGAAACCCCAGGCACGCCAGGAAGCCATGTCTTTCTGCTGCTGTTCTACAAGGCGATCACGCACGGCAGCAAGATATGGGTCGCGTCCTCGAAGCACAAATGCCCTGTCGATGGCCGGCAGGGCCTGCGGCCCAAGCTGCCTGAGGTAGATCGTATCGAGCCAAACGCCCTTGCCTGAAACTTCGCGACTGTGGCTGATATTGTAGTCGGCGATTGCCGGCGTCAGATCGACCAGCGCACAAAGATAGAGCGTTGTGGTCAATACCATCAGATTCGCGCGGATCAGCCAACCGTTCGACCGGTTCAATACGATGCGCGCGACGATGAGCAGAAGCCCGATCACGACGAGGCCCATCCAGATGAAAGCCGCAATGCGCCACCAGGTGAGCAGATAGATCTGGACATAGAGATCGAGGCGCAGGATTGACGAAACCACCAGCAAGACATTCTGGGCCACCCAGAGATAGACCAGCGGCCGCATGATCTTTGATTGCCCAGCCGGGTCACCGGGTTTCATGGCTGCGAGAACGAATCCAGCGGCCAGCAGCGCCGTGACAATGAGAGGGTAAGCGCCTCTGTGCGCATAGGAAGCGTAACTGATGTCGGCAGGGAGTGTTGTATTTCCCCAGAGATAAATTGCATCGAGAACGGTTTGGACTGCAAACAGCAGATTGAACAGGATCAGCGAGCGCAGGATCGTCGCAGCGCTGAAAAAGTCAGTGCCATGAGGTCGCGTGTCTTGTTCCTGCGTGACGGCTTCGGCGAAGTCTACCACCACCCTGGATTTGTTGCGCCATCGCACATGAACGAAAGGCCAGACGATGGATAGCACCGCGAACCAAAACAGCGTCCGGCCGATGTTGATGTGAGAGGCGGCGTTGGCCGGAGTGATGATGAGGTTGATCCATTTCTCGATCACGGGATTGGCCGATGCGAACAGGAATATGAAGACACCGCCGAGAACGATGGGAATGAACCATACAGCAATGCCCGAGATTACGGTCGGTAGACTGATCGTGCCGGGGACGTCCCGGAGCATCCGGAACGGCGCGATCAGGTATAGTTCGCCGAGAGCCCTTGCGCGCTGGCCAAGGCGGCCGCGTTGACGATTGGTTGTGAGCTGGAGACAGATCCCCAACGACAGGATGATGAAGGCCAGCGAGATTGCGTTGAATTCCTCGAAGGCCGGCACGAGGCCTGCCGCGGCAAGGAGGCTCGCTAGCGATAGTTGCGTTCGGTCCATTGTCGCGAAATTGGCCAGCAGCGAACCGAGGATCAGGGCGATCGTGAAGATGACGGCGGATATTCCGACTGGTTGATCGCAGAACAACCAGTCTGCCAATGCCGCGAGCGCAATCGCAATCGCTGGTTTGACCGGGAACACGCCCTTTCGAGCAATAGTAGAATCGGATGCCGGCGTGGGGAAGTCAGTCATGTCTGCGCTACCCGGCTGGTGAGGGGGGCTGCAAGCCAGCGCCATCGTTGGGTGGTCGCATAGCCACCAACCGTCATTGGCTAATCGTGTGGGAATTGGCATTCGGTGATCGCCCCTGGTTGCAGCACCGACTATCGATCGCCGTTGTGCAATTGCAGGGAAGGCCATCTGCAAGACTTCAGGATTTTTATGCAGTTTCTGTGCAGGCCTGCTTATGCGCTCGCAACGACGCGTTCGGTTTGATACCGGCAGTGGTCGCCTTCGGCTGCACACAGGTTCTGGTCGTCGTTCATGCCCATCATCAAGCGTTTCGGCTGGCTCTTGATCTGGCCCGCCGGACTGGTTCTGGGTTTCATCGCCGCCAACAAGAACGATCCTTATCTGATCGCGCTGCGCGGTCCCGGAAATATTGCGCTCGCCGTCGGCAGCGTTGTTGTTGTCATAGTCTTGGTTCGCCGAGGCCGGTGGAGGCAGGGCGTCACCGGAAGATTTCTCGTGCTGTTGTGGTGTCTGCCCCTGCTCGCGGTGCTGTCCGCGCAGGCTTCATTCGAATGGCGCAAGCACGCCGTTCTGCAAACCGATGCCGCGCCAGCGCGCGTTCTGGGGCAACACTTCATCGTCGGCTATTCGTCATTCCCGGAAGTTGCGGCGCTGGCCGAAAAGGGTCTGATCGCGGGCATCTACATCACCAAGCACAATGTCACCGGAACGACCGCGGACACGCTGAAGGCGGAAATTGCCGATCTTCAGGACAGGCGGCGGGCCGCCGGCTTGCCGCCATTGGTCGTTGCCGCCGATCAGGAAGGCGGCATTGTCTCGCATCTCGCGCCGCCCTTGACCAAATTGCCGTCGCTATCGACGCTCGTCGATCTTGCTCTGGATAATCGATCCGCGACAGCAGAGACGTACGGGCGCGTTCATGGCCGGGAACTGGCGGCGCTGGGTGTCAATCTCAATCTGGCGCCGGTGCTGGACCTGCGGCCGGAGACGAAGCGCAACCGGTTCGATTTCAACACCCTGATCGGCTACCGCGCGATTTCCGATGACCCCGCCATCGTGGCCGGCATTGCCCAATCCTACGTTGACGGGCTTGCGGCGTCAGGCGTCGGTGCCGCCGTAAAACACTTTCCCGGGCTGGGCCGGGTTGGTGCCGACACCCATCATTTCAGCGCCAACCTGGATACTTCAGTGGAGCAACTGGAGGCCTCCGACTGGCGCCCGTTCCGGGATGTGCTGGCGGGTTCGAAGGCGCATCTGATGATCGGGCATGTAACGCTGACCGCGGTCGATCCGGATCGCCCCGCGTCGCATTCCCGGCTGGTCGTCGACGGAATCATTCGCAAGAAATGGAATTACCAGGGCGTCGTCATGACCGACGATCTGGTGATGGGCGCGATCTATCAGCACAATGTCTGCACCGCGGTGGTCGAGGCGCTGAACGCCGGGGTCGATCTATTGCTGGTCGCCTTCGACGGCGCGCAGTTCTATCGTATCTTCACCTGTGCCGCGGAAGCGTTTGCGCAAGGCAAGCTCGATGCGGCAACCTTGCGTAACAGCGAAACCCGGCTCACCGGTGCCGTTCTCGTGGATTAGCAGCTACAGTACCAGTATTGACGTGGTCGCGGATGGTCGTTTCACTTGGCTCTGAGGCGCTGGCGCCGGCGGGACGGAGATCCTGCTCCCACCGCCGCCGGGAAACGCTTTGGACGGGTGATGCGATGCAGTTCGGGATCTTCGATCAAAACGACCACGGGCCATATCCGCTCAGCGAGCAGTACGAAAACCGGCTGCAACTGATCGAATTCTACGACTCCGCCGGGTTCCGCACCTACCACATGAGCGAACACCATTCGACGCCGCTCAACCTGACGCCGTCGCCGAGCGTCTTTCTCGCAGCAGTCGCGCAACGCACCAAGCGCCTGCGCCTCGGTGCGCTGGTCTACGTGTTGCCGGCGCATCACCCACTGCGGCTGGCCGAAGAAATCTGCATGCTGGATCACTTGAGCCAGGGTCGGATCGAGGTCGGGATCGGCCGCGGTGCCTCGCCGCATGAGCTGCATTATTTCGGCGTCGATCCCGATCAGGCGCAGGCGATGTATGTCGAGGCCTATGGCGTCATCATGCAGGTGCTGACGAAAAACGAGGTGGATTTTCGCGGCAAGCACTATCGCTTCGAAAATGTGCCGATCGAGATTAAACCGGCGCAACTGCCGCATCCGCCGCTGTGGTACGCGGTCCCGGTGCCGGAAGGGGCGGCGTGGCCGGCGCAACATGCGATCAACATCGTCTGCGGTGGACCGCTGCCGCGGGTGCGCGAAATTACCGACCGCTATCGTGCCGAATGGGCGGCGGCGGGGAATTCGCTCGCGCAGTTGCCCTTGCTCGGGATCAACCGCTTTGTGATTGCGGCCGATACCGACCGCGAGGCGATGGAACTCGGGCGCCGGGCCTGGCCGCCGTTTTATGCGAGTTTCATGAAGCTCTGGAAGCAGCATGGTACGCAGCCGCGCTTTGCCCGCCTGCCTGAAGATTTCGAAACCATGGTGCAAAACGGCGGCGCAATCGCGGGATCGCCGGGCACGATCCGCGAGCAGGTACGCAGGATGGTCGAGGAGGCCGGCGCGAATTACTTCATCAGCCAGTTCTCGTTCGGGGATCTCAGACAGGACGAAGTGCTGCACTCCGCCGGCATCTTCGCGCGCGAGGTGCTGCCGGCCGCGCGCGAACGCGTTGCGCAGGTGGTTTAGGGGCACGAGCGCATGATCATCCGCATCATCGGGACAAGCCGCGCGATCGAGATTGACGATCCCAAAAACTTTAGGGCGTTCTCGGTTCGGATCGAAGGGACGATCGGTGCTGAAGTTCAGGCCGAATTGCTGCGTTGCGTGGCGGTGAGCAGCGACCACGCGCATGCCTGGATTTCCGAGCAGGCGCTGCGCGAATGGCCTTCGCTCAAATCCGAGGCATGGTGGCAGGAAGGTCTGTCGAACATGATGGCGGCCGTGCAGAAGTTTGGCTGGATCGATCAGGCCAGCCAATCGATCCGTGCTCATATTGAGTATGCGCCGTAGGAACCAGTGTAGCGGCTTCGTCAGGATTGCGCGCAGGCGCGGGCTTTTGGTCCTGCCGTCTGGACCACGACACGTAATAGGCAACGGCTGTCATGGCGGCCACTCCGGCGACGCTGACCAGGACCTGCATGGCAAGTGAATCCGGACCCGTGATCAGGATGAAATGTCCGGCAAACGACAGGAATACGCCGGCGCAGAACACGGGCAGCCATTCTTCGCCACACTTCAAGAGTGGTTGCAGGGCCGGCCATTGAAAACCGCGCCAGTCCCGCGGCACCAGGTAGCTGAAGAGGAAGGCCAGCGCCAGGAAGTGCAGCACCCGGTAGGGGGCGATGTTTTCCTTGTCGTTGGGAAGGAAAGTGTCGAGCAGAGGCTCAGGGATCATCGCGGCAAGCCGCGGGGATTTCCCGGCCATCGTCACGGTCAATGCGAACAGCAGATACAACACCGCTGCTACGCGCAGGATCGACAGGTTCTGCAGCGCGTGAACGGCGCGCATTGTCCTGGCGCCGCTTAAAGCAAGCCAGGCACCAAGCACGAAGAGCAGTTGCCAGCAGAACGGATTGAAATACCAGTGCCCGTCCGGATACGCCGACAGGTTCCAGTCGAGGTAGCGGGCCGCCCCGTAGACGCCGACCGAAGCGGCCAACGTCAGATTGGGGCGGCGCATCATTCCGAACAGCACGAACGGGAAGAATGCCATCAGCACGATGAAAAGCTGCAGCACATCGAGGTTGAGCGGCTTGGCCTGCAGCAACAGACCGTAAATCAGCGTCCGTATGGTGTGGTCGACGATCCCGGTAACGTTGAACTCGCCGATGATTTCGGGCGCCGCGGTTTTCCGCGCGACGTATCCGATCAGGTCGATGTAGATCACGAACAGGACGACATAGGCGGCATAGAGCTGCCACAGCCGCTTGAAGATGCGGGTCGCCGTCACGATGAAGCCGCGCTCCAGCATCATCTTTCCGTAGAGGATTGCGGCGGTGTAGCCGCCGACGAAAACGAACAGGTCGGTGGCACCGCTGAATCCAAAATTCCGCAGGGTCAGCAAACTGACCGCGTTGTGCGGAACGTGATCCACAAAGAGAAACCAGGCCGCGATTCCGAACAGGAGACAGAGCCGGAGATCGCCGTCGCGCGCGGCGATCTCGGCCTTCATGGAAGGATACATTGAGGTTTAAGAACTTTGCATGACGGAGGAATTGAGTCGCGAATCTAGCGCGACTGTCCGCCACGTTCGAATAGACTTTGCGTGAAGAACAATTAAGCCGGTTGTCGGCAATCAGCAATGGTGATGATCACAAATTTTTGAGAAAGAACGCAAGGCGCGCTCAAATCGTCTCATGCTTGCGCAGGTCGCGGACATGATCGAATTGGCCGGCCTGCAGATCGGAGCCCGTCGCGTCGATGTCGGGCAGGGCCGCTTCGCTCAGTATGTCGGCGGTGATGTCCTCGACCGAGCAATCCGCGACTTCATGAACAAAGCTGATATTCCTGTATTCGCCGGACGCGATCCGCGAAACGACCTCGCGCCGGGTGATTTCCGGGTCGACGACGGCCTCGCGGCCGCGCCGGCCGTAATCGATCATGACGACGAAATACTGCATGCCGGCGATCTGGCCCTCATCGGGAGATGGAATCGAACGGCTGCAGTATTTCGGAAAAACAGAAAAAAGTCCAGCGCAAAATTCGGAAGATCGGAAATGGGCGGCTCGAGCGGTTCTTTCCAGGCTCGCCGGGCAGAATCACCCTGCTGCCGGGCGGCTACTTCTCCGGCGTCCGTCCACCCGGCGCCTTGGTCGCCTTGCGCGTCCGCGCCAGCGCCTTGTTGCGCAGGCGTTCGATCTGGCCTCTCGGCAGAGTGACGCAGATCTCGCCGATCCATTCGAGCTTGACCCCGCTGATCGGCTTGGCATTGAAGCTCGTGAGATTGACCAGTGTGGCGGATTTTCCCCGCTCGATCGTCTTCAGATAGCGCTCGCCCGTCTTCAGGCGCACGGCGGCTTCCTCGCCGTAGAAGCTCGACAGCGGATGATGCTGGTCGCGAAAAACCACGATAATATCGCCGTTTTCGTACTTAGGCAGCATGGAATCGCCGGCGACCTCGAAGGCGATGGTCTCTTCGGCGATCGGGAAGGGTAGCTCGACATCGCCAAGGCCTTCGGGCGGCACCTGCTCGTGCTCGGGTTCGATCGAGGCGCCGGCGCCGACGCGGCCCATGATCGGCACCGAGTTCAGTTCGAGATATTCCATGATCGGCGCAATTTCCGACGCCTTGATCAAGCGAATCCCGGACAGGATCTCGGAAACCGCGCCCGGGCGAACGCCCATCGCGGTCGCGAGACCGCCCTTGGTCTTGCCCGGTTTTTCCAGTCCGCGTTCGATCAGCCTGATGTCCAGCATGGCTCATCCTTTCCGAATTTCAGAAATGATAGCAATTCCGATTATCAGAAATCAAGCTTGACTTTCATTTCGGAATATCAGAAATTAGGTAGACGGCGGCGGGCATGACGGGAAGAGGGGGGAATAATGGAGCAGACAAGCTGGCCGCCTGAGCATTCGGACGCGTTGCGCAAGTATCTCGCTGCGCGGCTGCCGTTTTCGGAGATCGTCAAGGCGATCAATCTGAAGTTCAAGACGGCCTATACGCGGAACGCCGCGATCGGCCGCGCCAGGCGAATGGGAGTTGCCGGCTCCGATCGTCCGCAACCCCTGCTGCAGGCCGTGCCACCGCGGCTGGAGCGAATTGTCAAAACCGCTCCGGTCGAACCCGGAGCGGCTGCGCTGCGCCGGCCGACGCCTCCCCTGAAGACGCAGGAACCGCCAAAGCTGCGCTGTGCCGAGGTCGAGCCGCGCCATCTTTCGCTGATCGAGCTCGAGCGCGGCGATTGCCACTATCCCTACGGCGGCGATGAAGAGGGCGAAGCCATCACCTTCTGCGGCCATCCGCGCCAGCCCGGTTCGAGCTATTTCGCGCCGCATTTTCAGTTGAGCCGTAATCCCGTCGCGTCGCCCGAGCGCGAAGCTATCGACAATGCCATCTGGTTGCGGATCGTCGAGACGGCGTAACCAAGATTTTCAGACCGTATTCGAATTGTCATTTTCGAAAGGAGACCGCCAGATATGCCCAGAGCCAAACGCAAAAAGCCCCACGATCCCGCCAAGGCGCATGACCGGCGGTCACGGGATCTGTTGCGCAACGCCGAAGTCGCGACGGTGGAGGTCGACAATCCGCTGGCGCTCGACCCCGGCGACAAGATCGTGGTGCTGCGTTCGACCCGCAACGATCCGCTGGGGCGGCTGCATTCGCATCACCAGATCGATGAAGCGCAATATCAGGCCGGACGCGCCTTCCAGAGCGATTGGGAAAAGGCCGAGCGGGGACCGCGCGCGGTGGACCCGACTCGCGAATATGTCGACGGCGGCCAGGCGCGCGAGCCGATCACCGAAGGACAGCGCAAGGCGGTGCTGCGGCTGAACCATGCCGAGCGCGAACTCGGTGCCGACGGTTCGGCGATCGTGCATGACGTTCTGGTTCACGGCATGACCATGAACCAGATCGGGCAACGACGGGGATTAACCACCCAGCGCTGGCGCGACTATTTCTCCCGCCGCTTCTGCGAATGCCTCGACTGTCTGGCACTGCTCTATGGGTTCGCGACGCAGAAGCGGTGATGGATAGAAATTCCGCCCTCGGAGAATGAACCAAAGCGTGTGTGGCGCCGTCAAAACGCGGTAAACCCGGGAGCCATCATGAAGGACGTCGTTGTCACCTGTTTTCTCGCCTGTATTGGCCTAGCGATGGCTGTCGCAGCGATCGCGGCCGATGCAAGCTATCTCGGGACCTGGAAGGTTACCGGCGCAACGGCGGCGCCGTGGGCCGATCCGAAGCAGAAGGCCGACGTTACCGAGCAGACGCGTCTGATCGGCAAGGCCGTCGTGTTCAAGACAAGGGAGATTGCCGGCCCCGAGCCCCTGGCGTGCAAGGCGGCGCACTACAAGGAAAAGAACTATAGCGCCGATATGATCTTCCAGGGCGCTTTCGAAGAGATGAAGTCAAAGGACAGGTCGGTCGACCCGAGCAAGATAGCCGCCTCGCTCGGCTTTACCGGCCATGGCATCAAGACGTTGGAAACCGGATGCGAGATCGACTTTCATTTCGTCGATGCAACGACGGCGGAGATCGGCCTGAACAACACGGTCTATACGCTGAAGAAGCAGTAGGGAGCGTGACCGGCCGCCTGCGGGCTAGAACCCGCCCGCGCTGAATCGCAGCGGCTGCACCACGTCGTAGGCGGCTTTCGTCAGCGGCACGGCGTAGTCGACGGTCAGGGCGCCGAACGGCGACGCCCAGGTCAGGCCGGCGCCGACCGAGGAGCGCACCACGCTCTTGTTGGCGACCTGCAGCGAGGAAGTCGATCCGCTGTAACGAAACACGCTGCCGGCGTCGACGAAGGCGCTTGCCTTGAGGCCGTACTCATCGGGCACGCCGGGGATTCCGCTTTGCAGTTCGGCGGTGGTCGCCCAGTACATGCTGCCGCCGACATTATCCATGGTGGTGCCGGGCGTCAGATCGCGCGGTCCAAAGCCGTTGGTTGCAAACCCGCGCACCATGGTCGGGCCGCCGAAGAAGTTGTTCATCAGCGGCACCTGCTGGCCGCCCCAGCCGGTGATATAGCCGCCTTGCGCGCGAACCATGCCGGTCAGGTCGCTGTTGATCGATTTGTAATAGCGCACGTCCTCCACGGTCCGCAGGAATTTGACGTCACCACCGAGGCCGGCCAGATCCTGGCTGAGCTGCGATTTGATCCCGTTGGTCGGGCTCTTGGTATTGTCGAGCGTAGAGTAAGTCGCGGTGCTGCCGACGGACGAAACCCAGGCGGGGCCTGCAGCGGCCGCCTGCTGGATCGGCAATGACGGCGTCAGGCCGGAGCTGTTCGGCACCAGCGTGATATTCTGGTTATAGATCGAGTAGCGCCACTGTACGCCGAGCTGCTCGTTGATCGGCGTCCCCAGTTGCAGCGTCGCGCCGTAGATGGTGCTGGCATAGGACTGGTAGCTGGTGGCATCGTTCTGTCGGCCGAACAGTTCGATCCCGGCCGCGACCTTGGTGCCGAGAAAATATGGCTCGGACACTGCCAGATCGACCCCGCGCGCATATTGCCCGTAAGTGAAGGTCGCCTGCACGTTCTTTCCGGAGCCATAGAGATTGCGCTCGCCGACCTTTAGCTCGACAAGGGCGCCGTCGGTGGTCGAGTAACCGCCGGCGATGTTGAAATCGCCGGTCGATTGATCGATGGCCTCGACGTCGAGCACGACACGATCGGGCGTCGAGCCGGGCTTGTTCGAGATCTTGACGGTCTTGAAATAGTTCAAATTCTTCAGATGCCGCTCGGCCCGATCGATCAGCGTCTTGTTGTAGGGATCGCCCTCGGCGATATCGAATTCTCGCCGGATCACGTAGTCGCGGGTGCGCGTATTGCCGTGGATATCGATGCGCTCGACATAGGTTCGCGGCCCCTGGTCGATCACGAAGGTGATGCCGACGCGTTGGGCGGCGGGTTCGCGGTCGAGGCGGGGTGTGGCTCGCGCAAAGGGATAGCCGAGCTTGGCCATCTCGATGGCGAGAACTTCGGAGGTCTTGTCCAGCGCGTTGCCGTCGAATACCGCGCCCGAGCGGGCGAGCGGCAGCCGGCGAAGCTTGTCGCAATCCAGTCCCGGAATGTCGCAGGTGACGCTGACGTCGCCGAAATGATAGAGCAGGCCTTCGTCGATCGCGAAAGTCAGCGCGAATCCCTTGATCGCCGGATCGTATTCGGCCCGGGCGGAAGTCACGGCGACGTCGGCGTAGCCCTTGCTGCGGTAGTAGAGCCGCAGTTGTTCCTGGTCCTGGGAGATACGATCGGGATCGTAAACGTCGCCGCCGGTCAGGAAACTCAGCATGTTTGTGGCCGACGTCTTGATGACGGCGTTGAGCTGCCGCTTGCCGAAAACATGGTTGCCGGTGAAGTTGATCTGCCGAACCGTGGTCTTTGCGCCCTCGGTGATGGCATAGACGAGATCGACGCGGCCGTTGCCGCGGTCGATGATATCAGGTTCCACCCGGACGTCGTCGCGTCCGACATGCCGGTAAGCCTCGATGATGCTGTTGACGTCGGCCTGCACGGTGGCGCGCTGCAGCGCGCCGCGCGGCTTGGACGCAATAGCAGCCTGAAGGTCAGCGTCCTTGACCTTCTTGTTGCCCTCGAACGCGACACGGTCGAGCACGGGTGCCTCGGACAGATGCACGACCAGCCGTTCGCCGGAACGATCGATCGAAACCTTGTCGAACAGGCCGGTTGCGATCAGGGCCTTTAATGCCGCGTCGCGCGCGGCATCGTCGAACTGGCCGTCCGGCGCGGCGTGAAAATATGACCGCACCGTTTCGGCATCGACGCGCCGGTTGCCCTCGACGACGATCAGGTCGCGGGACGGCTGCGCAGCGACAGCCGATGTCATGGGCAGCAACGCGACCGTACCAGCAACCCAGCACGCGGCGATGCGCAATCGCTGCGGCCGCTTCCATGGCGTGATGCGCGAGCTCTTCACGTCGTCTCCCATCTGCCCAATGCCGATCGAATTGCCTGCGCGGGGCGAAAAAATGTCTGACGCAAGGTGAGTTGCGGGCCAAGGTGCCACAATTTGAACGTCTTGATTAACCGGCCTGCTCTCAGAATTGTCGCAATGGCTGCATCATTCTTTGCGCTCGAAAGAGAAGGGGACGTTGGCGCGTGCGCCAGCCTTTCGTCAGGAGCATCACATGCGTTATGCAGCCCTCGTTGCAGCTTCGCTCATGCTGGTCCAACCCGCGCATGCAGAGAAGACGCCGGATGTTGATCCGCGCGCGTCACTCGCCGTGGTCCAGCAGTGGATCTATAATTATCGCGCCAAGCCGGACTATGCGCACGTCCCCGCCGCCGTGCGCGTGCTGTTTCATTCGCAGACCTTCAAGGAACCGGAAAACGCCGGCATCTATCTCGGCTTTATCGCGGGCGCGATCGGATCCAATCCGGTCAAGGCCGAGCAGCTCATCGCCGGCCTGTTTCCGGTTCCGCCGGAAGACGAATGGGTGATCGTCCGAGCCATCGCCTATTCGGGATTGCCGGACTGGAGAAACATATTGCGCCGGGTTGCACCGCGAATGCCGGCGCGGCGGGTGATGATCGACAGCTATCTTGCAGGCAAGCTGCCGATCTTGACCGAAATTCCGCTGGAAGAGGTGAAGCCTGGCATGCTCGACCGACTGAAGGGAACGTTCACGAAGAACCCCTTTGCCAAGGACGACAAGAAGCTGAACACGACGCTGACATTCGCCAGCAACCAGGATCTGCTGGATACCCTCTGGGGATATTACTTTGCGACCGGCTCGCACGCTCCGATCCAGCGGATCCTGCAGATGCTGCCGTGGAGCAAGAGCCGGGATACGGTCGACAAGCTGACGGTCGGAAGCATGGCGCGCTATACGCTGGCGAGTTACGCGATCCGCGATGCCGGCTTGCGCGAATATCTCCGCAGCGAATTGGTGAAGCAGCCGGCGGCGGTCAAGGCGCCGCTCGGCGAGGTGATCGAGGCCGCCGACACCGTACAGATCGCAGCGTTGCGCAAGGACGCGCTTGCGGCCGTGGATGAACTCAAGACCAAGGGCTCGGACAGCCGACGCAATCTCGACTTTTGGGGTCAGGTCGGCGTCGGCGCGGTCGCGCTCGGTTGCGTCTCGGCGGCGGCGCTGGGGCAGGTGGCGGTCGGCATTCCCTGCGTGATCGGAGGCTCGGCCTCGCAGGGGCTGCTGTCGTTCTGGGAAAAACAGCAGTGATATTGGCCTGACCATGAAGTCAGTTCAACGGTGGCCCGGAATTTCGGGCCACGGCTGATGCTTCGCGCCAGACGTCGACGGCCGCGCTTACTGAACGGGACGCCTGGTGTGATTCGACCCACCCCGCGGCTGCTGGGCGAAGGCGTTGTTGACGCTGGCTTCCGGCAGGAAAGGATCGCGCGCGCAAGTCCCGCCACGGCCCGCCGACATTTCCTGGCACTGCTCCAACGATGTGAAGCTACAGCTCCGCATCGCGGAGGTGACGTCGGTGCGGCAATACTCGTATTTGGCCGCAGCCGCTGGTGTGCTGAAGCCGGCCAAGGTCAGCGCCAGGAAGGCGGCAGCGGGCGCCGCGGTCAGTGTGAAAAGCTGTTTCATCTCGTTCTCTCTGTGTTGGCTGGACTCCTCACAGATCGACGTGGGGTGATAGGAAGCCGGCGGCCATGGGCCGTGAAAAAAAGCAAAAGAATTCCGCCATTTGCCTGGATGGCGCTGGAAATCCGGCGCAGAGCAATGCCTTTATGGAATGATATGCGTCATACTAAAGGCGAAGGCCTACGCCTGAGCATGCCAGCCGCCATGCAGCAGCTATTGCAGTCCCGCGCGGCGGAAACCTTCCAGATAATGCTCGCGATCGGCGTCGAGCTTCCACGGCAGTTGGGTCGCGATCCAGGCGAGCGAAATATTCGGTTGGCTCCGGCGCAATTCCGCTAACGCCGCCTTGGCGACGTCGATCTGGCCGGCCATGCCGGCGGCGACCGTCAGCACCCGGTAGGCTCCGGTGAGATCGCCACGTTGACGGGTCGCCTCGCGGGCCAGCGTTATCGCTTCACCATAGTTCTTGCCGACGAACTGGGCGTAGGCCGCAACGCCGTAGTAGATCGCCAGGGACGGATCGCGCGGGCTCTGACGAATGGCGCGTTGCGCAGCCGCGCAGGCATCCTGCCAGCGGCCGCTATAGCATAGCGCCAGAGCGTAGTAGCCCTGCGCCAGCGAAAAATTGGGGTTGAGCTGCAACGCCAGTTCAAACTCGGCCAGCGAAGCGTCGAGCCGTCGGGTCGAGAAATAGACGCTGGCGAGCGCGGTATGCGCCCAGGCGTCCTCGCTGTCGACCGAAACGGCCATCAACGCCGCGCGCTCGGCCATGGGGGCGGCGGATGCAATATCGGTCCAGCCCAGATGCACACCGAACATCTGGTTGGTCGCAATCAGGGACAGCGCCTGACCATAGTCCGGATCGATCGCGATTGCTTTTTCCAGCAGGGCCTGAGCGGCGGCGCTGTCCGTTCGCGTTACCCGCCAGTGATGCGACAGCGCCCGCATCACCAGGTCCCAGGCATCCACGTTGTTCGGGGGCTTGCGCCGGCTGCGAAAATTTTCCGCGGCATAGATCTGCGGCTCGATCGCCGTCACGATGGCGTCGGTGATCTCGTCCTGCACGGCGAACACGTCGGTCAGGTCGCGGTCGTAATGCTCCGCCCAGATGTGGCTGCCGGTCGCAGTATCGTTGAGCTGCGCGGTGATGCGCACCCGATCGCCGCTCTTTCGTACGCTGCCTTCGACGACGTAGCGTACGCCGAGTTCGGCGGCGACCTGCTTCAGGTGCACAGGCTTGCCCTTGTAAGTGAACGAGGAGTTGCGCGCGATTACGAAGAACCAGCGCAATTTGGACAGCGCGGTAATGATGTCTTCGCTGATGCCGTCGGAGAAATATTCCTGTTCTCGATCGCCGCTCATGTTGTCGAACGGCAGCACGGCGATCGCCGGCCGGTCCGGCAGCGCCAACGCCGGCTGCGGCCGTGCAGCGTCTCCCTGCAGTACGGCGGCCGGCGGACCGCCGTCCGAATGCTTGTTTACGGCGCCGACGAAGCGCAGGCCCTTGCGCGGAAAGGTCCGGATCAGCCTCTGGTCCTTGCCGTTGTCGCCGACGGCATTTCGAGCGGCATTGATGCGGCTGTCGAGCGTCGAATCCGACACGATCCGGCCGCCCCACACCAATGCAATGAGATCGTCCCTGCTGACGACCTGATCGCGGTGCTTCAAGAGATGGACCAGCAGATCGAACACCTGTGGCTGCGTCGCGACCAGCTCGGTGCCGCGCCGCAACTCGCGGCGGCTGGTATCGAGGGTGTGATTATCGAAGCTAAACACGTGCGTCATCGTATCTTTCTCAGGAAATAATCAAGTGCACCTCAAGCAACAGGCAAAGTCTTCCGGCCGTCTATCCCGCATATACCGGGAGTGCGATCCAATTGCCTGTAGCGGAGACATTTTTATGACCCAAATCCATGCCCTTGGTCCGGAGGCGCCGGGAAATCGAATGCTCAAATTGACCGCATTTCTGTTCGGCGCTGTGGCCTATCTCACATTTCTCTTCACGATTCTGTACGCCATCGGCTTCGTCGAGGGCCTTGTTGTTCCGAAAGATATCGATACCGGGGCGAAATCGCCCGTATTCGGGGCGCTCGCGATCAACCTCGCACTGATGTCGTTGTTTGCCATCCAGCACAGCGTGATGGCGCGCAACTCGTTTAAACAATGGTGGACGCGGTTTATTCCCAAGTCGGTCGAGCGCAGCACCTATGTGTTGCTCGCAAGCCTGGTGCTGCTCCTGCTGTTCTGGCAGTGGCGCCCGATGCCTGCGGTGATTTGGCACATCGAGGAGCCGGAAATAGCGGCGGTGATCACCGGAGTGTCGTTCGTCGGCTGGGTGATGGTCTTCACCAGCACCTTCCTGATCAATCATTTCGAACTGTTCGGATTGCATCAGGTTGCCAACCATCTCGTCGGACGGGAGATGTCGCCGCCGATTTTCCGGACGCCGCTCCTGTACAAATTCGTGCGGCATCCGATTTACCTCGGCTTCATCATCGCCTTTTGGGCGGCGCCGACGATGACCGCCGGACACCTGCTGTTTGCGGCGGTGACCACGGCCTACATCTTCGTCGGCATTCTGCTGGAAGAGCGCGATCTCACCGCGATGTTCGGTGACGACTATCGACGTTACCGGGAGCGGGTCTCGATGCTGCTGCCGTGGCGGAAACAGATGTGAAGGACTCTCAAATTGATCCTAAGGAGATATGAAATGATGAAACATACTGGAAGCTGCTTTTGTGGTGCGGTCGAAGTGCAGGCCTCCGGTTCACCGGAAGGCATGGGCTACTGCCACTGCCAGTCGTGCCGGTCGTGGTCCGGCGGCCCCGTGAACGCGTTCAGCCTGTGGAAGCCGGAAGCGGTGAAGGTTACATCCGGCGCGCAACACGTTGCGACGTTCGCGAAGACGCCGATGAGCGAGCGGAAGTACTGCGCGAAGTGCGGCGGTCATCTGATGACCAATCATCCGACGCTCGGGCTCGTCGACGTATTCGTGGCCACGCTTCCGACGCTTGCCTTCACGCCTGGCGTCCACGTCAATTATTCCGAGACGGTGCTGCCGATGCGCGACGGTCTGCCCAAACTGAAGGATTTTCCCGCGGAGCTCGGCGGCTCCGGGGAAATGGTCAGCGAGTAGATAGGCCGGTTCTCATGGCAACGGCGCGGCGAGCATAGCTCGCTGCATCGTTATCGACGATCCCCGCCGCCCGACGCCTGGACATAACCAGGGTCGGGCGGCGGTGTTTTGGGACGAACCTTCGAAGGTTTGGCTTCCCGGCATGCGAGGTCGGCGCTTACCTCGGGGAGACGCTCGGGCCGGCCGAGGGGCGGTGGGCCGCGCGGGCGCACTGCCCCGTTTCGAGAGCTATGTCAGCCGCAACTCCCGCCCTGCAAAATCGGGGTTTGGCGTTATCTGCAGGCTTCCGCTAAAAGGCCGGGAAGCCGTGCTTGCGGCGCTGGCCGCCAGTTTCGCCATACAAAACAATAAGAGGAAATGTCCGAATGACTGCAGGACCGCAATTGCCCGAGCGAACGCCGCGCGCAAAGGGCGAACCGACTGCCCTTGATGGTCTGCTGGTCGTTGACTTTACCCGCGTCGTTGCCGGTCCCGCCTGCACCCAAACTCTGGCGGATTTTGGCGCGGAGGTGATCAAGATCGAAAACCCGGATGGGGGCGACGATACCCGCCACTACGAGCACGCGGAAACCGGCGGCGAGAGCGCGGCCTTTATCAGTCTCAATCGCAACAAGCGCGGCATTGCGCTCGATTTCACCAACCCGGCAGCGCTGGAGCTTGCGCGCCAGCTGATCGCGAAAGCGGATGTGGTGGTGGAGAATTTCTCCGGCGGCGTGATGAAAAAATACGGGCTCGACTACGCCTCGGTCGTGGCGACCAACCCGCGCCTGATCTATTGCTCGATCTCGGCCTATGGCCGCAAAGGCGAGTTCGCGTTGCGTCCGGGCTTCGACCCGATCACGCAGGCCGAAAGCGGCTTCATGTCGCTCAATGGCTTTCCGGATGGTGAGCCGGTCCGTACCGGATCGCCGATCGTCGACATGGCGACCGGCATGTCGGCATGCAACGCGATCCTGCTGGCGTTGATTGCCCGCGATCGGCTCGGCCGCGGCCAGCAGGTCGAGGTGGCGCTGATCGATACCGCTGTGGCGTTGACCGGCTTTTACGGCATGGCGTATCTGATCAGCGGTCAGAATCCGGGCCGTTTCGGTAATTCGCCGAACGGTTCGCCCACCGTTGGCGTCTATCAGGCGTCCGACGGGCCGCTCTACATGGCCTGCGCCAATGATCGGCTTTACCGCCGTCTCGTGACGGATGTGCTCGACCGGCCCGACCTCGTCACCGATCCGGAATTCGCCCACCGGAAAAACCGAACCGCCAACAGGGAAAAGCTGCGGGGCATTATCGCCGCCGTGTTTGCCCGCGACACGCTCGAGAACTGGATGGCGAAGATGAAGAAGGCCAATATTCCGGTCGGCTATCTCCGCAACGTGGAACAAGGCTTCAACTCGCCGGAAGTGCGCGGCCGCGATCGCCTCAGCAAGATCCCGCATCCGACCGCGGGTTCGGTGCCGAACATCGAAACGCCACTGCATATGAGCCTGACGCCATCGATCGATCCCGTGGCAGCGCCGCTGCTTGGCGAGCATACCAAGGAAGTGCTGCGCAAGACGCTCGGCTACGACGACCGCAGCATCGCCGCGTTGGCCGAGGCTGGGGCTTTCGGCAAGGCAGGAAATACCGCACTGAGCGGAAGCGATTTGGAGGCGGATTAGGCGCAGGTTGGACTCCGTCCCACCTGCGCAACCCGATTTTCTCCTGTTGAACGGTGGCCGCGGTGCAGGACGCGCAGTCACGAAGTACCCTTGTGTTGGTCCTGAAAAAGCGCCGAACTCTGACGTTTTCGGCCACAATCGAGACTGACGCTGGCGTCATGAAAACGCTGGCTTTCATCTCGCTTCTTGCGCTGCTCACGATTTCCGGGGCGGCCTATACCGACCAGCTTTTCACGACCGATCAGCGCACGACACAAGGGGCGAATTGAATTCGCGCCTGAAGCACCTTGGGGACGACATTCATGCTTTCGATTGACCAATTTCTGCGGTTCATCAGCGTACCGGCCGTAATGGCGGCCTTCCTGATCGCTTCCCAGGTTTCGGGAGCGGGAATCTTCCACTCCTCGCCGATGCACTTCGCCAGCGAATAGCAGCCCTCCGTTCTCAGACCGGATTAACCCGTTCAAAGCAGTAGCTTTTCCCGTTTCTGCGGCTAATGTGCCGCCAAAACGGGAGAGAAACAGCATGAACGACGGGACCCCTATCCGGGCGGCGAGAAATGTCGAGCTCGGCGCCAGCGGCGAAGAATTCCAGAATCTCCACGAATTCGTCAACAAGGCCCGCGCCCGGCTGAACCAGAACGCCTGGGACTATATCGTCGGCGCCTCGGAGACCGAGACGACCATGCGGCGCAACCGTATGGCGCTGGACGAGATCGCGTTCCGGCCACGGGTTCTGCGCAACGTTGCCAAGGTCGAGGCCTCCACCGAGGTCTTTGGCCGCAAATTGCGCATCCCGGTCATGATTGCGCCGGTCGGCGCCCTCGAAATCTTCGATCCCGCCTCCGGCGCGGCGGTGGCGCGCGGTGCCGGTCATTTCGGCGCCGCCCATATGCTGAGTTCGGTGTCCGAGCCGGGGCTCGAAGCGACCGCCAAGGCTGCGCCCGACGCGCTGCGCATTTACCAGCTCTATGTCCGCGGCGATGATGCCTTTGTCGAGGACGTGGTCAGCCGCACGATCGAAAACGGCTATGCCGCGTTCTGCCTGACCGTTGATACCGCGCATTACAGCCGGCGCGAACGCGACATCGCCAAGCGCTATGTGCGCGCAAGCCGGATCCGCGCCACCGGCGGCGATTTCCAGAAGGGACTGGAATGGCGCACCGTCAAGCTGATCAAGGACAAGTACAAGATCCCGCTGGTGCTCAAGGGCATTGCCACCGCAGAGGACGCCAAGATCGCGCTCGATCACGGCGTGGACTGGATCTATGTGTCGAACCATGGCGGCCGCCAGCTCGACCACGGCCGTGGCTCGATGCATGTCCTGCCGGAAATCGTCGACGCCGTCGCCGGCCGCGCCAAGATCATGGTCGATGGCTCGATCTGCCGCGGCACCGACATTGTAAAGGCGATCGCCTCCGGCGCCGATCTGGTCGGCATCGGCCGCCTGCAATGCTGGGCGCTCGCTGCCGCCGGGGAGGCCGGCATCGTGCGAATGCTGGAACTGCTGGAAGATGAAATGATCCGCTGTCTCGGGTTGCTCGGTCTCACCAGCCTCGGCGAGCTGAACAAATCCTGCCTGCATGCGGCGGCGCCGACCAATCCGCCGAGCGTGTTCAGCGCCTTCCCGCTGCTGGATATCGAACCCTATCGGTATTGAAGGGGGCGAGTGCCGGGTAGATGACCGGATGGCGGCTTCGCGCGAAGCCGCCGCGTGGTCATAGCCTTATCGCGACGGCGAAAGCGGCCCGGTCACTCCCGCTGCATTATTATGTGCGTACCAGAAGACGCCGCAGCAAAGACAAAATCTGATCGAAATCTCCCAATAGCTGAAGCGAATGGTGGACAATCCCTTTGCTGAACTCAGCCTCGAGAGAGCTATCGGTCTTCGGTGGACGCTACGGGATATTCAGGCCCGCCGGCTGAGAATGTCGCCCGTCAGCGACGAGGACCTGCGCTTCCTGGCCGAACTCGGCATGATCGAGGTCCGTGATGAGGGGCCGGTGCTGACACAAGCCGGGACCGCGGTGCTGAACGGGTAACGGTCCCGTTCTAGAGCCTTATCGGTTCTGATTGAATCAGAACCGGGCTCTACTCTCTTGTTTTGACGCGTTTTCTTTACGCGAACCGGCATCCACTTCGCTCGAAAACGCTCTAGCGTGCTTTCAGAAAGCTTTCCCCGGAGTCGCAGGGCGCGCATCGATAGGTCAGCACGTCATAGGTTTGATCGCGCGGCTCGATCGTGGCCAGTCGCATCTGCGCCCCGCATTTGATGCACGGCATTTCTATGCTGGTCTGGAATCGCGTGCAGGTCGGTGTCGGCCGGAAAGTTTGCAGCATCCTATCCCCATGTCCCCAGGAGAGACGTATTTAGAGACGCAACGCCACCGACAGTTGAGCCCTAGCCCCGAATCACTATGCCACACTGTTGACTCGATTGGAATCGGTGGGGGCGCCCGTATCGTTACGGGTTATACAGGAAATTATTCCTTGCCTCCAAGGCCGGTCGGCGGCCTCATGGCAGGCCGCTTTGGCTCAATACGGCGGGAGACGCGGCCCGGAATTATGCTAGCCTCCTGGAGGCGACATTGGAGAAGGCGATCATGATCGAACCGAAAATCGAAGTTCCGGCCGAACTGCGCGATCTGGCCGAAAAAACCATTGATCAGGCAGAAAAGGCGTTCGGCATGTTCTTCGATGCCGCCGGCAAGTCGATGACCTCGATGCCGGGCGCGGGCTCGGAGATTTCCAAGCAGGCGCTGTCCTTCACCGAGCAGAACATGAAGGCCGCGTTCGAGCACGCCCGGAAGCTGGTCCATGCGACCGACCTCCAGGAAGCGATGCGGATCCAGTCGGAGTTCCTGCGGAGCCAGTTCACCAATGCCGGTGAGCATATGCGCCAGATCACGGGCGGCGTGATGTCGGCCGCAAAGGATGCGACGAAAATCAAGCTCTGAGTGCTAGCGCCTTCGCGCCACTGCCACACCGAGCAGGAAGGCGACGAACAAGCTCGCGAGCGGAGCTTCGCGGGTAATGGCGCTGACGGTGGAGAGCGGCTTTCCAGGTTGACGCGCCGTCGCGATCGCCTCGCCGAGACGATCGACTGCGGCCTGAAGCGCGGCGGAGAGTTCCGTGATCGTACGTGACACATCGGTCGCGGTGTCGATGGCGCGTTCCGCCATGCCGGGTTGCGATTGCCCTGATGATTCGATGGTCACGGTTTTCTGCTCGCTGAAATGGTTCGCATCTGCGGACGGCCGTCAAAATGGCGGCGTCATGCAGCAATGCGCGAGAGCGAATTTTGTTCCGCGATAGCGGCACCGCCCGACGCGGCCGGAAGCGGAACCTTCATCGTCGACGGGATTTGACTTCAGCAGAGGAAACAACCCTGGACGTCCAAATGACGAACGACCAATTGAGAGAAAATCATTCGATGCGAAGCGGCGGCAAGCCGCTGCTGGTCGCGATTGCGATTGCTGTTCTGGGTGTGCTCGGCATGCTGATCGTCGATCACAAGGTACAAACCGCCGCGATGGCTCACTACAGCACCACCGGTGAGGCCGCCCGCGCCGTCGGCGCGAACGTCATGCCGACCGAACCGAAGTCGCAACTGGAGCCCGATGCCCCCGGGCCAAAGCCCGTTCATCCGGCCAATCCGGAGACGCACTAAGCTTCCAGAATGCGCCGCCGGATCCGATGCCCGGAGGGCGGCATCCATTCTCATGTGAACGCGGCGCGCCGCCATATGGACCAGTTTGGTCCTGGTTCGGCCGGTCGTCGTCGGGTCACCGATCTGAAACCGCAAAAGGCGGGTCCGGGACTGGGCTCACCCTGCGCTTGACACGTCGGGCAAATCAGGGGCATAGCGGCATCATCACGAAAATTCGCGAGTGACGGTGCGTCAGCGAACGCTGACGAACGCGCCCCAGCATGCCGCCAGACCGGCACCTGTCAGCACGAGCAGCGGGTTGTCGCAGAACGGGCCGCCATACTGGCACATCGTGACACCCAGCGAGCCGATCTCATGATGGCTTGCCGCATAGAACAGGCCCGACAGGATTGCGAGCACGGTAGCAACGAAAAACATCGATAGCCTCCTTGCGCTCTGGTGGGCGTCCGATTTTCCAATCGGCATCCAATGATTTACGTAGATATCGGTGCGCCAAACCAAATCGCCATACCCAATCACTTATCGGTTGACGCGTCGGGCAAATCAGGGGCACACTGACATCATTGCAGAAATCGTAAAGCCCGCACCGGGAAACCGGCAGCGGGTTTTTCGTTCTGTGCAGAACAGTCGATCAAGGAAGTTTCAATTCGTCGAATTGATTTCGTTGCATTTTCTGCAATTTGTTGACGGCCCGAAAATAGTTGACACGTCGGGCAAATCAGGGGCAAAACGGCATCATCGCAGAAATCATCAGGCCCGCGCGGAGAAATCCGCCGCGGGCTTTTTCATGATATCGCCTTTCGCACCGCCGTGCCGGATATGGCTGGGGATCCGCGTGTCCGGTCGGACGACGTCGCGCGGAAGCCCCCGCACGCTCAATAATGCGGGTCGTACATCTTCGAATGGATGAACGCCGCCATGTCGTTCGGGGCATGTCCGGTCGCAAGACCATTATTGTAGGCAACGACGGCGACCGCTTCGGCGATGCGGGCGGAGACCTCACGGATCCGCGGCAGCGCCGGATAAAGGCTGCCTTGCGCGAGGTCTTCCTGACTGACGAGCTGGGCCAGCGCGTGAGCGGCAACCATGAACATTTCGTCGGTGACCAGCCTTGCCCCGCATGCTGTGGCACCGAGGCCGACGCCGGGGAAGATGTAGGAATTGTTGCCCTGGCGCGGCACGTAAGTCTTGCCGTCGAGGTTGACGGGATCGAACGGGCTGCCGCATGCGAACAGCGCGCGGCCGCCGGTGTGGCGATAGGCTTCCTCGGCGGAGCATTCCGCCTTCGAGGTCGGGTTGGAGAGCGCGAACACGATCGGCCGCTCGTTGAGCCCGGCCATGGTCTGCAGCACTTCAGGCGTGAACGCGCCGCCGACTGCGGCGACGCCGATGATCGCGGTGGGTTTCAGCGTATTGATGGCGGCGAGGAATTGTTCGATCGGTGCCTGGTCGTGCGCATAGCGAAGCTTGTGCTCGGTAAGGCCGGCGCGGTCCTTGACGACGAGGCCGCGCGAATCCACCAGCCAGTTGCGCCTGACGGCCTCGGCTTCGGTCAAGCCTTCGGCCATCATGGCCGAGACGATCAGGTCGGCGATCCCCGTTGCGGCTTCTCCGGCGCCGAGGAAGAGCACGGTCTGGTCCTTGAGCTTGCCGCCGGTGACACGTAACGCCGAGAATAGCCCGGCGAGCGCGACCGCCGCCGTTCCCTGAATGTCGTCGTTGAAGACGGGAATGATGTCGCGGTATTTGTGCAGCAGGCGGAAGGCCGAGTGATTGGCGAAATCCTCGAACTGGATCATGACGCCGGGGAAGGTCTCGCGCGCTGCGGTGACGAATTCGTCGACGAACTCGTCATAGGCCGCGCCGCTCAGGCGCCGCTGGCGCATGCCGATATAATAGGGATCGTTCAGCAACGCCTCGTTGTTGGTGCCGACATCCAGCACCACCGGCAGGCAGAGCTCCGGATGAATGCCGGCGCAGGCGCAATAGAGCGAAAGCTTGCCGACCGGAATGCCCATGCCATTGGCGCCGAGGTCGCCGAGGCCCAAAATGCGTTCGCCATCGGTGACGACGATGAGTTTGGTCGCATAGGGCCAGTTGGCCAGCAGCTCGGCAATGCGGCCGCGGTCGCAGGCTGCGATGAACAGGCCGCGCGGCCGCTGGAAGATATAGCCGAAGCGCTGGCAGGCGAGGCCGACCGTCGGGGTGTAGATCAGCGGCTGGATTTCATCGATGTTGTCGCACACGACGCGGAAGAACAGCGCCTCGTTGCGGTCGTGCAGCTCGTTCAGCGCCACGTATTTGGCGAGGTCGCTGGGCAATTCGCGCAAATTGGCCATCACGCGCTCGACCTGGGTCTGCATCGAAAATACATGCGCCGGCAGGAAGCCGCGCAATCCGAGCGCGTCGCGTTCCTGCTCGGTGAATGCCGTGCCCTTGTTCAGCAGCGGATCGCGCAGCAGTGCCAGGCCGTGCGGCATTTCAGAAGGTTGAAGACGCGGATTCGCGCGGGCAGGGACGTTCATCGTATTCCTCCAAAGCCGCGCTTGGGCCGGCTCGTATCGTTGGTCGTTCTAAAGCAGAGAACGCGTATCGGGATCAAGGCCGAAGAAAGAGCATATCTTCGCGCGAAGGCTTCGAACGACGTTTCGATCCTAGCACCTTTCGGACTCGCTGCGATGCCCGACATAACATTCATAGTGCACTGCAAAATCGAAATGCCGATGGATCGGTGCGCCTCTTTCTGATGGATGAAAATGGGTTGCCATGGCCAAATCCC
Source organism: Afipia sp. GAS231 (assembly GCF_900103365.1). Taxonomy (NCBI): domain Bacteria; kingdom Pseudomonadati; phylum Pseudomonadota; class Alphaproteobacteria; order Hyphomicrobiales; family Nitrobacteraceae; genus Afipia; species Afipia sp. GAS231. The sequence goes on along the minus strand of NZ_LT629703.1, from coordinate 1,773,026 downwards.
TCTCCGAAATCCGCTCGCTGGCTTCGAGAAGTACAGCTTCGACAACGTCGCGAGGATCGCCCAGCGTTGACGCCGGCGAGATCAAAAGCATCCTTAGTGAGATCTTGGCGGAACAACGTGAAGGCCCCCTCGCAATCCTTGACGAAACGACAGTCAAGACCGTCGCGACCATTCTCACGTCGTTCGGTATCTATGACGAGGACCGCAAGGAAATCCGGGCTGATCTCCAACACCTGAGGTGTTGGCGCAAGGGCATGGAGCAGGCGCAGAATTACGCTTTCAAGGCGGCAATCGCTTTGATCGTCACGGGTTTCGTCGGGACTGTTTGGCTTGGCGCCAAGGCGATGCTTTGCAAATAGCCCTGCCTTAAACGAGAGTCTTTGACATCGGATAACCGGAGCGGGTGCCAAACTTGTGGCCTGCCGGTCCAGTCTCGGAATATCCTCTGGCGCGATAAAAGCGGTATGCCGTTTCGGTGCTTTCGAGTCGACATTTTGCGTTGCCAAATTCGATCGCGCGCATTTCAAGTTCTGCCAGAAGCGTCGTGCTCACGCCACGGAACCGCGCATCGGGTGAGACATAGTTGAGTGTTATCTCCCCATCGTCGGTAATGCAGCCGACGGCCAGGACGCGGTTGTGGTCGACGGCCACCAGAACTGAATTGCCGGGCCGGATCCATGACCGGAATATTTCCGGCGTCTTGTTGCTCAGCCATCGCCCGAGAATGACGGGGTCGTTGCCATGATCGGGAGCGCAGAGCTCTATGATGGAGCGCCGCATCACATCGCACGCGGCAAATGCGTCTTCCGGGACGGCATCACGAACTCTCATCTATGGCTCGTCATCTTATAGACTCAAGCAATAAGTGTCAGGTTCGTAGGAACTCATCCAATGTGCCGGATTCGTGAGATCCGTTGGCTGGTGTTTAGTCGTCTCGGATACAACCGACAATCTGCCATCAGCCAACAACTTTATCCGAGCGGGCTGCAGGTTGTACCAGCCGCAGCACCCGTGGGCGTGGCCTCATACATTGTACTGGCGTAAATTGATCGATTAACGGCCCATTTGAGCCGCACCTTAGCTTCTATCGTCCCGTTCGCCCGGTGCCGTGATGGCCGCCGGGCCTTTTTTGTTTTTGGGGTCTTGCTGTCGGCCGGGGCCTCGGTGCCGCTGCCCGGCCGCCTCTTTTGGTCGTGACCCTAGCCGAGGTGCGGGGGATTATGCTTTGATGTATGCGGGCTGATGCCTGAACAACAAGCCGTGCAAAACGGCGACCGGCGTTCAATTCCGCCGGCGGAAATCAAAGGGAGGCGTGCCTTGGCAAGCTCCGGCCGTACCATGCTGGCCAAGATCTGGGACCAGCATGTCATCGCACGACTAAGCGATGATACTGACCTGCTCCATATCGACCGTCATTTGTTGCACGATCTGGGTGGCTCGCGAGGGCTTCTGGATCTCAAGAGCCGGGATCTTTCCGTTCACAACCCGGAACTGACCTTTGCGACGCCCGATCACGCCATCTCGACGGCGCGTGGGCGTGCCGGCACCAGCAAGATCGGGCAGGAATTACTGGCCGCCCTGCGCGTCGAGACTTCGGCCAGCGGCATCCAGATGTTCGACATCGATGAGCCAGGGCAGGGTATCGTTCACGTCATCGGGCCCGAACTGGGGCTGAGCCTGCCGGGTTGCATCATTGTGTGTGGCGACAGTCATACCTGCACCCATGGCGGGCTGGGAGCGCTGGCATTTGGCATTGGCTCGAGCGAGCTCACGCATGTGTTGGCGACGCAGGCGCTGATTCAGCGCCGGCCGAAAACCATGCGCGTGAAGTTTGAGGGTAAGCTGCCGCTTGGCGTTACCGCCAAGGATTTGATCCTCGCCCTGATTGGTCACGTCGGCGCCGCGGGCGGTACCGGGTACGCCGTCGAATATGCCGGCAGCGCCATCCGTGAGATGCCGGTTGAGGGGCGGCTCACGATCTGCAATTTGTCGATCGAGCTTGGCGCCAAGATCGGCATGGTGGCGCCGGACGAGGAGACCTTTGAATATTTGCGTGGGCGTCGCTATGCGCCCGTGGGCGAGATGTGGGATCGGGCGGTCAAGGCCTGGGGCGAACTTCCGAGCGATGCCGACGCCAGTTTCGACCAGGAGGTCCTGATCGACGTCACTAAAATCATCCCGCAGGTGACCTGGGGCATCAGCCCGGAGCACGTTATCGGCGTCGATGGCCGCATTCCCGATCCGCAGGCGATTGACGATCCGGCGCGCCGCGCCGCGTATGAGGCCGCACTTGAGTATATGGGGTTACAAGCCGGTGCGGCGATTGCCGGCACGCCGGTCGACTGGGTCTTCATCGGCTCCTGCACCAATAGTCGCCTGAGCGACCTGCGGGCGGCCGCCGAGATCGCGCGGGGCCGAAAGGTCGCGCCGGGTGTGCGGGCGTGGATTGTGCCGGGCTCCGAGACGGTCAAGCGCGACGCAGTGGCTGAGGGCCTCGACAAGGTTTTCATTGATGCCGGCTTCGAATGGCGCGAGCCCGGGTGCTCGATGTGCCTTGCTGCCAATGGCGAGACGGTGGCACCGGGGCTGCGCTCGGTCTCCACGTCCAATCGCAATTTTGTCGGCCGTCAGGGGCCGCGCGCCAGAACCCATCTGGCGAGTCCGGCGACGGCCGCAGCTGCCGCGATTGCGGGGGCCATTGCCGACGTGCGGACGATGGAGCGCTGACATGCCAAAATCCTTCAACAAGCTGACGGCAATTGCAGCGCCGATCATGCGCAGCAACATCGATACCGATGTCATCATCCGGATCGAGCGGCTGGTCGGAAATGCCATCCGCGGAACGCTTGGTAAATGGGCGTTCGGCGCGCTGCGTTATCTGCCTGACGGTTCGGAAAACCCTGAATTCATTCTGAACCGGGAGCCCTACCGGCAGGCGGAAATTCTCGTCACCGGACCGAATTTCGGGTGCGGGTCCTCCCGCGAAGGGGCAGTGTGGTCCCTGCAGGAGATGGGGATCCGCGCCGTCATCGGCTCCAGCTTCGGCGATATCTTCTTCGCCAACTGCTTTCAGAACGGCATTCTGCCGATCATCGTCGACAAGGCAACCGTCGATAGCCTCGCGGCCGAGATTGAGCTTACGCAAGGCGCAGGGCGCGTCGGCATCGATCTCGAGGCGCAGACGATTATCTCGCCGACCGGCAAGCAACTCCGTTTCGAGATCGACCCTCGCCGGCGCGAAGGCCTGCTGCAGGGGCTCGATGAAGTTGCGTTGACGCTGCAGCGTGACGACGAAATCCGGGCCTTCCAGGCTTCCGACCGCGCCGCGCGGCCATGGATCCATTTTGCAAGGAAATCGGCATGAATACGCGTTCCAATATGGTGAAGGTCGCCGTGGTTGGCGGCGAGGGCATCGGCCCCGAGGTGACGGCACAGTCGCAGCGTATTCTCAACTGGTTTGCGGCCAAGCGTGGCGTTCCCATGACGCTGCGCGAGGCGCAGTATGGCATCATTCCCTATCTTGCGACCGGCAAGGTGCTACCCGACGATACGGTCGAGGCGATGGAAGAGGCCGACGCGATCGTTTGGGGCGCGACCGGCGGTCCTGAAACCAAAGAGGTGCCTGCGGCTGCGCGCAAGGCAGGCAGCTTATTGGGGCTACGAAGCAAATACGATCTCTACGCTAACTTGAGGCCGATCGTTGCCAACCCGGCGCTGGCCGATTCCGCGCCGCTGAAGGCGCATGTGCTGAAAGGGGTCGATTTCGTCATTATCCGCGAACTGACGAGCGGCATCTATTTCGGCGAACCGCGCGGCATCGAAACGCTGGCCGACGGCCAGCGCCGCGGCTTCAACACCGAGCAATATACCACCAACCAGGTCCGCCGCGTGGCGCGGTCGGCTTTCGAACTGGCACGGACGCGCAGGAACAAGGTCTGCTCGGTCGACAAGGCCAACGTGCTCGAGACCAGTGTGTTGTGGCGTGAGGAGGTAATCGCCCTGCACAAGGAGGAGTTCTCCGACGTCGAACTGACCCATCTCTACGTCGATAACGCCGCGATGCAGATCGTTCGCGAACCGGCGCAGTTCGACGTGATGGTGACCGGCAACATTTTCGGCGACATCCTGTCCGATTGCGCGGCCATGGCGTCGGGCTCGCTCGGCATGTTGCCGTCGGCGTCATTGGGGCCGGTCGACAAGTTCGGCCGCCGCAAGGCACTGTACGAGCCGGTCCACGGTAGCGCGCCCGACATTGCGGGCAAAGGCATCGCCAATCCGCTGGGCTCGATCCTCAGTGTCGCGATGATGCTGCGCATGACGTTGAATCGGCCCGAGGATGCCGATTTGCTCGAGCAAGCCGTGGATGCTGCTTTGGCGACAGGCGCCCGGACCGCAGATATCGCCGAGCCGGGCGCGAAAAAACTGTCCACGGCGGAGATGGGCGATGCCGTCCTCAGCGCCCTGGAGAAGGTCGCGGCGAAGGAGAAGGAGCGAGCGTAATGGCCTACCTCTCAAGACGTTCTGCGCTGACGATCATCGCGGGCGGCACCGCTGCCCTGGCTGCCGGGAGGGCGCAGGCCGAAGACAAGCCGGGACGCGTGATCTATCCCGTCGCGGTGCCGGTCTATCAGACACAGTTCATTGCCGATCGGATCGGGTACTTCAAGGAAGCAGGCCTCGACTGCAAGCTGGTTCAGGGCGGCAGCGGCGTCAAGACGCGGGAGATCATCGCGTCGTCGCAGGGCGACATCGGTATCGGCGACATCACCCACCCGATGCAGCTCAGCAACCACGGCCGCGCCGGACGCGTGCTGATGCCGGTCGATACCCGGTCCAGCTCGGTGATGTTCATCATTCGGAAGGATCTGTTCGATCAGGGAATCACTACGCTGGAAGCGCTGACCGCCTGGAAGCGGCCGGACGGCCGCAAGCCGATCGTTTCGGTCTCGTCTCTCGGAGGCACCAACCACGTCTGGGCTTCCTATTACATGGAGACGATGGGGCTCGACCAGAAGGTGACCTGGATCGGGACCGGCAATGTCGACACCATGCTGGGCTCGCTGAAGACCAAACAAGTCGACGTACTCGTGAGTTCGCTGTCGCTGTTGAACGATTCGAAGGAGCAGGGTTGGGGCGCTCTGTTGTTCGACGGAACGGACGAGACGATCTGGAACAAATATATCGGCGGCAAGGTGCCGGTGACGTCGCATTTTACGTTGCAATCGACGATCGACAAGGACCCGGCCAAAATGCAGGCCTTCGTTACCGCGATCTGGCGGGCGACGCAGTGGCTCAAGACGCACACGCCCGAGCAGGTCTACGATGCGATCGAACCCTATGTCGGCAGCACTTCGCGCGCGGCCAATATCCTTGAGATCACGGCGTTGCAAAAGGTTGCCGACTACGACGCCACGATCGACGCTCCCGGTTTCGCGCGGGGCGAAAAAGTCTGGTTCCGGGAAATGACCGGCATCAAGCCGCTCACGATTGCCGAAGTCGTCAGTCCAACCTTCGTTGAAGTGGCAAGAAAGGCCTATCCCGCTTGAACGCACCGACGCGATCGCCGACGCCGCCCGCCCGGACCAGCGACGCCGATCGCATCGACGTCAGGGGGCTGAGTAAATCGTTCCAGCTCGCAGGCACTGCGATCGAGGCGGTGCGCGACGTTTCCTTCAGTGTACGCCGCGGCGAGTTCGTGGCGCTGCTGGGGCCGTCGGGATCCGGCAAGAGCACGGTTCTCAACATGATCGCGACCCTGGCGAAGCCGAGTGGCGGCCAGATCCTGATCGACGGCAAGCCGGTGATCGCCGGCAAGGCGACGCCCGGTGTCGGCTACGTCTTCCAGCGCGATACGCTGTTTCCCTGGCGCACCGTCGCCGACAATATCGGCTATGGCTTGCAGCTTGCCGGCATCGGGGATGCGGAGCGCAAAGAGCGAGTCGCCACCTGCCTCGCGCAAGCCGGATTGCAGGGGTTCGGTGACGCCTACCCGTCGGCCTTGTCCGGCGGCATGCGGCAACGTGCAGCGTTGATGCGCACGCTGGTGGTCGAGCCGCAGATCCTGTTAATGGACGAGCCATTCGGCGCGCTCGATACCCACACCAAGATCGATATGCATGAAGTGCTGCTGCGGATCTGGGATCGCGAGCAGCAAACCGTCCTGTTCGTGACGCATGATCTCGGTGAAGCCTTGACCCTGGCCGACCGCATCATCCTGTTCTCGGCGCGTCCAGGCCAGATCAAGGACATGTTCGACGTGGATTTCGCGCGGCCGCGGGATGCGGTCAAGGTGCGTGAGACGCCGCGCTATGCCGAATTGTTCCAGCACATCTGGCATTCGCTCGGGGAAGAATTCATCAAAGGTCGCAGCCGATGAGAACGCCGAGGCACCGGGCAAGCACGCTTTCGTGGCAGATCGCGATCTGCGTTGCCGTGCTTTCTATCTGGCAGTGGGGATATGACCTGCATGCCCGGTTTCCATCGCTGGTTCCGGATTTGCTCGATCCTTATTTCGTTTCGAAACCGTCTGAAATCTTCGAGCACTTCCTGATCCTGAGCTGCCTGAAGTCCAAGATGGGCGTGTTCAACGGCTGGTTCAATGGTGACTTTGCCAAATGCATGGTCCGCAACGAGAACAATCTCTGGGTCGCCACCGCGATCACGCTGAAGAACACATTCTTTGGATTTGTCATCGGCGTATCATCTGGTTTCGCGGTCGGGTTGCTGCTGGGGCGGTCGGATCGGCTCAGCGACATTTTTCAACCCTTCATCACCGCCGTGAATTCCATACCCCGTATCGCGCTGGCGCCGATCATCGTACTAGCGTTCGGGATCGGCGACACGTCGAAGATCGTGACGTCCTGGATCGTGGTCGTATTCCTGGTGTTCTTCAATACGTTCGAAGGTGCACGTTCGATCGATGAAGGCTTCGTCAGCGCCGCGCGGCTATTGGGCGCCAGCGAGTGGCAGATCACGCGGACGGTGGTGATCCCCTCGACCATGGCATGGGTGTTTGCCTCGCTGTCGCCGGCGATTTCCTTTGCGCTGATAGGCGTCATCGTCGGTGAATTCATCGGTGCCGAGCGCGGCATCGGCCGGCTGATCATCGAGTCGGAAGCGCGAGCGGAAGCTTCCGGCATGATGGTTGCCGTTATCGTGCTGATGCTGGTTGGCGTTGCACTGTCGGCCATCATCTGGCGGTTGCAGGCATATCTGTTGCGCTGGCAGCAGCATAATATGGCGGAGTAGCCATGTTCGACGCATGCCTTGATCATTGGTGATCAGGCGATAGACTGGTCAGGCTCGACCGCATCAAAAGCGTACAACACGGAGCGAGCGAGGGAACCTCGATGGCGGGAGACAGCCGCACACCGGATGCTAGTTCGCCCGCGGCGCCGGGTTTGGATAGCCATGCCGCCATGGTCGCCCGCGCCAGGGCGTTGATTCCGGAGTTGCGCAATCGCGCCGCCAGGACCGAGGAGCTGCGGCGCCTTCCGCCGCAGACCGAACGCGATCTGCATGATGCCGGCCTGTTTCGGGTCGTGCAGCCCAAACGCGTTGGCGGGTCAGAACTCGACTATGTCGCGCTGATCGATTGCGCCGATGCATTGGGACAGGCCGACGCTTCCGTGGCGTGGAATTTCGCCAACCTCGCCAGCCACCACTGGATGCTGGGTATGTTTGACCCGCGCGCGCAGGCCGCCGTGTGGGACAAGGACGCCGACACGCTGATCGCATCGTCGTTCATTTTTCCGGCCGGTCGCGCCAGGAAAGTCGACGGCGGGTATGTGCTGAACGGCCACTGGCCATTCTCTTCAGGCGTCGAATCCTGCGACTGGAATATGCTTGCCAGCGTGGTCTCGTCAGACGACGAAGCCGACGGCATCGAATACCGGATATTTCTGCTCAACAGGCGGGACTACAAGATCAACGACACCTGGAACGCGACCGGCCTGTGCGGTACCGGGTCGAACGACGTCAGGGTCGTGGACGCTTTTGTTGCAGAGCAAATGACGGTTTCCGTGAGCGACCTGACCGGTGGACCGACGCCGGGGAGCGCGGTCAACCCAAACCCGCTCTATGCGCTGCCGGTGTTTTCGCTGTTTCCCTACGTCCTGTCCGGTGTCGGCCTCGGCAACGCGCAGGCCTGCCTGAACGACTATGTCGAATTCGCGCGGCACCGGGCTTCGACCTATAATCGCGCCAAGGTCAGCGATATGCAGACCACGCAAATCAAGATCGCGGAGGCCTCCGCCAAGATCGACGCCGCGCGCCTGGTCATGCGCACGAATTGCATTGACGCCATGGCGGATGCACGGCGCGGTCACGTGCCTGATATCGCGGCCAAGACACGGCTGCGGCGCGACGGCGCCTTTTCAGTGAACCTCTGCACCGACGCGGTGTCGCTGCTGTTTGCGGCAAGCGGCGCACGCAGCCTGTTCACGTCAGGTGCGTTGCAGCGGCAATTCCGCGATGCCCATGCGGTGAATTCGCACCTCGCCTTCAATTTCGATGCGGCGGGAACCAATTATGGACGCGTGGCGCTTGGCTTGCCGTCCGAAAACCTGACGCTTTGAGGCCAGGCGGATGTCCGACGCACCCAAACATCCGGCCGATCCGGCCAACGAATTCGCCACCGACAACTCGGCGATAGATCCCCGGGACTTTCGCAATGCGCTGGGTACATTCGCGACCGGCGTCACCATTGTTACGGCGATGGCGGCCGACGGAAAGCCTTACGGCGTGACCTGCAACTCGTTTGCCTCGGTGTCCCTGAATCCGCCGCTGGTGTTGTGGAGTCTCGGCATGTTCTCGCAAGGTCTGACCATCTTCCAGAATGCCAGTCATTTCACCGTCAATATTCTCGGCGCCTCCCAGCAGGCGCTGGCGTCGCGATTCGCAAAATCCTCCGGCGACAAATTCGCCGGCGTGAGCTGGGCGCCGGGGCTCGGCAACGCGCCGGTGCTGGCGGACAGTGTTGCCAATTTCCAATGCCGTGCCGCGAACCGTTACTATGGCGGCGACCACATCATCTTCCTCGGCGCGGTCGAGGCCTATGCCTACAACCGGCAGGAGCCGCTGCTGTTCGCGCGGGGCGGTTTCGGCCGGTTTACTGCTGACGAGAGCAAGTAGAGCCCGGTTCTGATTCAATCAGAACCGAAAAGGCTCTATACCTTCGCCATTTCGGCCCGGTACCAATCCCCGATCTCGCTGGCGGTCATCAGGGCGACGCCATCGTGGCCGATGACGTAGTCGAGCAGCGCTTCCAGATATTTGATCCGGTGCGGCACGCCCGTGATGTACGGATGTATGGAGATCGCCATGATCCGCGCGTTCGATGCGCCTTCGAGATAGAGCCGGTCGAACTGGTCGGTGCAGCGCTTCAGGAACTGCTCGGACGGCAGATGCTGCAAGGCGTGGATCACGATGTCGTTGGTTTCGACCGAATACGGGATCGTTGTGATGGTGCCGTGAGGCGTGGCGATATCCTGCGGCAGGTCGTCGATCACCCAGTCTGCCAGATATTCGATACCGTTGAGGCGCAGCAGATCGAGGGTCTCCTCGGTCTCGGTGAGGCCGGGGCTCTCCCATGACCGTGGCGGCTTTCCCGAAAATTTCGCGATGGTCTCGACCGCGCGCTTGATCGCGTCGGCCTGGTTGTCGAGCTTGTGCATCGGGCCCTGCATGAAACCGTGGCCCATGAATTCGAAGCCGGCTTCAAGCGCCGCAGACGCGACCCGAGGGTAGCTGTTGCAGACATTGCCGTTGATCGCCAGCGTCACCGGCATCTTGCGGTCAGTCAGCGCCTTGAACTGCCGCCAGAAGCCGGCGCGCATGCCGTATTCATGCCATGACCAGTTCGGCACGTCGGGCAACAACGGCTGGCCCATCGGCGGGCTCAGCACCGTACGCGGCATCGCATTCTCGATGCGCCACTCCTCGACATTCAGGATGACCCAGACCGCGAGCTTCTTGCCGCCGGGCAGGGCCAGCTTTGGCCGGTCGATTTGCGCCTGATAGGGGATGCGATCGCTGAGAGCCACGGTCGGTTTTCCTGGGTGAGTCGATTATTCGGCGGCTTTCGCACGGCTGGCCATGCCGGCATTGACCCGTGGCATGACCTTTTCGGCCATCAGGATCATCGACTGGCGTCCGAGCTCGCGATCCTTCCAGTCCTTGCCCGCATAGAGCAGCGTGCCGAACGGGCCGGTCTCTTCCTGAAAGGCCAAGATCTGATCTGCAACGCTCTCGGGCGTGCCGTGAATGATGAGCTTGTCGCAGATCTGTTCCAGCGTCACCTCGTCGTCCGGCTGGTCGCGGCGCGTCTTGAACAGCTCGAGGCGGCCGCCGCGTTTCAATTTGGTGAACAGCGAACGATAATAATAGACGTAGGGTCCGTTTGGATCGCTGGCATAGGCCTTTGCGGTCGCGGCATCCTTGGCGACGAACACGCTCTTGGCGACGCGCCAATTCGCTGCATCGGCAGGGCGGCCGGCACGTTCGCAACCTTCGACGTATTTCGGCCAGTGGCTCTTGACCCAGGCCGGCATCAGGAAGTTCGCCGAGATCGGCTCCCAGCCGCGTGCTGCGGCTTCCGTCACTCCCTTTGAGAACGGCGCCACCGCCGTCACCACGATCGGCGGATGCGGCCTTTGCAGCGGCCGCGGGATGAAACCCTGGCCGATATCTTCGATTAGGGTCTTTTGAACCGATACGTTCCAGTATTTGCCTTGTAGATTATACGGCGGCTCGCTCCCCCAGATCTGCAGGACCTGGTTGATGGCTTCCAGGAACATCGCGTTCCGGTCGGCTTCCAGATTCCCGAACACCTCTGCGTCCGACAGCAGGCCGCCGGGGCTGATTCCGAAGATCAGGCGGCCGTCGAGCATGTGGTCGAGCATCGCGATCGAGGCCGCAATCGCAGCCGGATGCGCGTTCGGCATATTGATGGTGCCGGTGCCGAGTTTGATCTGCTTCGTTGCGGCCGCAAGCCAGGCGATGAAGGCGATGCAGGAGGTGATGTTCTCGGCTTTGTCGGTGATGTGCTCGCCGACATAGGCCTCGGTGAAATCAAGTTCGTCGGCCAGCAGGAAGGCTTCGCGGTCCTCCTTCAGCGACAGCCGCCAATCCTTGTCGAGCGGATGGATCGGCATGGTAAAGAATCCGAGCTTCATCGTCTGCTGTTCCCAACGACAGGTTTTTGGTTGGCCGCGAACGTGCTTCGTCCGCGGCACCGTGACAAGTCCCAAGTCTAAAGAATCACTCCGGAAACCAACTTGACCTTTAGTAGGGGGCACCGTCTAATCCTGGCAAATATCAGCATTCGGCCGGGGAGGTCATGTCGAAATGAAGGCCTCGGCTTTCGCTTATGCCCGCGCGACCAGCGTCGAAAATGCGCTGGAATTGCTGGCCGATCAGGGCGACAGGGCCAAGGTCTTGTCGGGTGGCCAGAGCCTGATGCCGGCGATGAACTTGCGGCTGATCTCTCCCGAACTCGTTGTCGACATCGGCGGCCTTGCCGAGTTGCGCGGGATTGCGGTCAAGGAGGGGATCCTCACCATCGGAGCCCTGACCCGCCACGTCGATCTGCTGAAATCCACCGAAATCGCGGCCCACGCACCTCTGCTGGCGGATGCGATCATCCACGTAGCGCATCCGGCGATCCGCAATCGCGGCACGATCGGGGGAAGTCTGGCCCACGCCGACCCAGCCTCGGAACTGCCGGCCTGCATGCTCGCGCTGAGGGCCACCATCATCGTCCGCGGTCCCGGCGGTGAACGGCGAATTGCCGCAGCGGGATTCTTCACCGGAATATACGAGACAGTACTGTCGCCGCAGGAATTGCTGGTGGCGGTCGAACTGCCGGTCGCGCCAAGGGTATCCACCCATTTTTTCCATGAATTCGCCCGCCGGCATGGCGACTACGCCATTGTCGGTCTGGCGGCGCAAGCGGTCGTCTATGACGGCCGCTTTACCGATCTCCGCCTCGGCTTTTTTGCCGTCGGCGATCGGCCGCTGTTGGCTCGGGCCGCCGGCAAACTGATCAATGCTGCCGTCACGCCAGCCCTGTTGTCCGACGCCCTGTCCGCATTGGCTGACGAACTTGATCCTCAAGAGGATCATCAGGCAACACCTGCCATGCGCCGTCATCTGGCAAAGGTGTTGTTGACGCGGTGCGTGGCCGCGTTGCTTTCTCGCCCCGAGCTCGATGCGGGGGCGCTCATTTGACGGCTCCCATATCCATTTCGCTCGACGTCAATGGCGAGCGTGTCGATGCTTTCGTGTTCCCCAGACTCAATCTGGCGGATTTTCTGCGCGAGCATCTGAAATTGACCGGTACGCATGTCGGTTGCGAGCACGGGGTCTGCGGTGCGTGCACGGTGCGCGTCGATGGCGAGATCGTGCGCGCCTGCCTGATGCTCGCGGTACAAGCCAACAATGCGTCCGTCGAGACCATTGAGGGACTGTCCGACAGCGGCGAAATTGCCGATCTGCAGGCGGCGTTCCGCGACCGCAACGCGCTGCAGTGCGGTTTTTGCACGCCGGCGATGCTGATGGCGGCGCAGGATCTGCTCAAGCAAACTGCCACCCCCGATCGCGAGCAGATTCGCGAGCACCTTTCCGGCAACTATTGTCGTTGCACCGGCTATCAGGCGATTGTCGACGCCGTCGAGTCGACAGCGCGTGCGCGCGTCGGGCGCATCGCATGACGTCGGAATCTGACAAGCGAGACCCGCTCTCGGTACTCGACCGGCCGAATTCCTATATCGGCAGGATCGTGCCGCGGCCAAACCTCGATCGCCTGATGCAGGGGCGCGGGCTCTATGTCAGCGACATCGAACTGCCACGGATGGTGCACGTCGTGTTCCTGCGCTCGCCGTATGCGCATGCCAAGATCACAAGCATTGACGCGTCGGCGGCAAAACGTTTGCCTGGGGTGGTCGCCGTCGTGACCGGACAGGAACTTGCCGCCGTCATCACGCCGTGGGTTGGCGTGCTCTCGCATTTGAAGGGGCTGAAATCTGCTCCGCAAAGCGCGATCGCGATCGATCGCGTGTGCTGGCAGGGCGAAGCGGTCGCGGCCGTGGTGGCCAGCAGCCGCGCAGTTGCGGAGGACGCGGCCGAACACGTTTTGGTCGAGTATCAGGAACTCGACGTCGTCACGGACATGAGCACCGCGCTCGATCCCGCGACGCCCGTGATTCACGCTTCACTCGGCGACAACCTCGCCTTTGAGCGAAACCACGATGCCGGCGCCGTCGACCAAGCCTTTGCCGCTTCCGACGAGGTGGTAGAGGCGGAGTTCGTCTTTGGCAGGCACACTGGCGTGACGCTGGAGCCGCGGGCGGTGGTGGCCGACTGGAATGCTGCGGAAGCACGGTTGACCATCTATCAGGGCACCCAGGCGCCGCACATGGTGCAGAATATCGCCGCGCTGCATCTCGGCCTCAGGGAGGCGCAGGTTCGCGTGGTCTGCAAGGACGTCGGCGGCTCTTTCGGCATCAAGGTGCATATTTATGCCGATGAGATGGCGACCTATGCATTGTCGAAACTGCTGCGGCGGCCGGTCAAATTCGTCGCCGACCGGGTCGAGAGTTTCAACACCGACATCCATGCCCGCGACCACAGGTGCAAGGGAAAGATCGGCGTCCAGCGTGACGGCACCATCACCGCATTCGAGATCGACGATCTCACCGGCATCGGGCCGTATTCGATGTATCCGCGCACCAGCGCCATCGAGGCCAATCAAGTCGTCAATCTCGTCGGCGGTCCCTATGTGACCAGGAATTACCGCGCCCGTGCCCGCGTCGTGTTCCAGAATAAGAATGTGATGTGCCAGTACCGGGCGGTCGGTCACCCGATCGCCTGTTCGGTGACCGAAGGACTGGTCGATCTCGCAGCCATGAAGATCGGCATGGACCCGGTCGAAATCCGCCGGCGCAATTTGATTGCCGACGACGCCTATCCCTGCGCTTCGCCGTCAGGTTTGCGCTTTGAGCAGTTGTCGCACCACGCGGCGTTGGCCAAGTTGATCAAGATGATGAATTACGACGCGCTGCGCGCCGAGCAGGCCGCCTTGCGGCCTCGGAACATCCATCGCGGTATTGGCATCGCCAGCTTTATCGAAGTGACCAATCCAAGCGCGGCATTCTATGGTGTCGGCGGTGCGAAGATTTCATCGCAAGACGGTGTCGCTGTTCGACTTGATGCTCAAGGCTCGGTGATCTGCCAGACCAGCATCACCGAGCAGGGCCAGGGATCGGAATCGCTCACCGCGCAGATTGTCGGCAGCGTGCTCGGCGTTTCGATGGACCGTGTCCGCGTCATCCTGGGCGATACCGATAATACGCCCTATGGCGGCGGCACCTGGGCCTCGCGCGGCGCCGGCATCGGTGGCGAAGCAGCACTTCAGGCCGCGAAAGCGCTGCGCAAAAATATTCTCGATGTTGCCGCCGCCATCCTGCAGTCGACGGCCGGTGAACTCGACATCGTCAACGACAATGTCGTGAACACCGGCGATGGTACGACCCGCATCGAATTGAATGAGCTCGCGCGGATCGTCTATTTCCGTCCGGACACGCTGCCGCCGGGCATTCAGCCCGAGCTGATGGCGACGCGCCATTTTGTCCCGCGAGAATATCCCTTCGCCTTTACCAACGGCGTTCAGGGCTCGTGGCTGGAGGTCGATACCGATACCGGTTTCGTCAAGCTGTTGAAGCACTGGGTGGTCGAGGACTGCGGCACCATCATCAATCCGCAACTGGTCGATGAGCAGATCAGGGGCGGGGTGGTGCAGGGCCTTGGCGCCGCGCTGTTCGAAAAATGTATCTACGACGAGCGCGGTCAGCTCACCAACGCCAACATGGCCGATTATCTGGTTCCGATGTCCGGCGAAATGCCCGATATCGACGTCGGGCATGTGGTTTCGCCGACGCTGGAAACCGAGTTGGGTGCCAAGGGCGCGGGCGAGGCCGGCACGGCAGGTGCGGCAGCGGCCGTGACCAATGCTGTCAACGATGCGTTGCGGCCGTTCGGTGCCGTTATCACGGAGATTCCGTTGACGCCTCAGATCATCCTGACCGCCCTGGGAAAGATCTGACCTAACGCGCCACGCTTACCCGGCCGCAGCATTCGCTATTGCGCTGACCTGCCTGACGGTGACGACCACCTTGATCGCGTCTTCGACCCGTTCGCGCGCATATCGTAGCGCGGTCGGCAGATCGGCGAGCGGAAACGTGTGGGTGTGAATGCGGGTCGCATCGAAGCGCTTTTCGGCCATCAGCGCCATGGCGCGGCGGGTGGCGCTGCGGCCTTCGCCGCGGATGCCGTAGGCGTAGATATTGTTCTTCACGAGATGCGCGAGATCCATCGTCACCGGATCGTGCGGAAACGCGGCGAGGCAGATCTTTCCGCCGCGATTGGTCATGTGGATGGCCTGGTTGATGGTCGCCTCGGTGCCGGCGCATTCCACGACGTAATCGGCGCCGATGCCGCCGGTAAGCTGCCTGACGACCTCGACGGCGTCCTCGTCGTTGATATTGATGACGCGATCGGCGCCGAGTTCCTGGCCGATCGCGAGCCGCTTGTTGCGCGTCCCCGTCAGGATCACCGGGCTGGCGCCAAGCGCCTTGGCTACGGCCACCGCGAGCAGTCCGATCGGCCCAGGCCCGATCACCACGACGCTCTCGCCCGCGACTAATCCCCCCAACTCAGTCAAGCCATACATCGACGTGCCGGCGGTGACGACCAACGTCGCCTCCGCGTCGCTCATGCTGTCGGGCACCCGCGCCAGCGTGTTGATGTGATTGACGGCGTATTCGGCAAAGCCGCCGTCGGTGGTAAAGCCGTTGGCGCGATGGCCCTTCTCCGGCTTCCCGTAGTTCAGGCATGACGTGTACATGCCTTGCCGGCAGCGCTTGCACTGACCGCAGCCGGCGTGAATCTCCACGCTGATCCGCTCGCCGATCTTGAATTCGTCGACATCGGGCCCGAGCGCAGCAATCGTGCCCATATATTCATGGCCCGGCGTAAAGTTTTTGTTGAAGGGCAGGCCGCCCAAAATGCTCGCCGGCGAACCCGAGTGAATGATTTCGAGATCGGTCGCGCAGATCGCCACCGCGTCGATGCGGACCAGGACTTCGGCGCGCGCCGGAACCGGTACCGGCTTCTCGCGCAGCATGAGCTGATCCGGTTCGCCCAACACCCAGGCTTTCATGCGGTCCGGAATCGGAAAGTCGGGCGACGTTGTGACGCCGTCGGGCTGGTACATGGCGCGGATCCTCCCGCGTTCGAGCTTACCGGAAATCACAGGTTGACCAAATTAGTTGATGCCCTGCAGCAGTGTGCTCGTGCTTGCTGCAGGGCAACATGCCCCGTCGCAAAACCTTCATACGCGGCCTATACTTGCTCTTCGGTTGGTGCTGAAGTCCATAATCGCCACGCTAGACCGGGGTAATTCATGAAAACCGTCCGTTTTGTTCTCGCCTTGCTGGCGCTGTCGCTGATCGCGCCCTTGCAATCCGCCAAAGCGGCCGACGTCATTTGCTACAATTGTCCGCCGGAATGGGCCGACTGGGCCTCGATGCTCAAGGCGATCAAGGCCGACCTCAACTACGACATCCCGCACGACAACAAGAACTCCGGTCAGGCGCTGGCGCAGATCCTTGCCGAGAAGGCCAATCCGGTCGGTGATATCGGCTATTTCGGCGTCACCTTCGGCATGAAGGCCAAGGCGCAGGATGCGCTGGAGCCCTACAAGCCGGCGAATTGGGATCAGGTCCCCGCCGGGCTGAAGGATGCCGACGGTTACTGGACCACGATTCATTCCGGCACCCTCGGCCTGTTCGTGAACAAGGACGCGCTCGGCGGCAAGCCGGTGCCGGCCTGCTGGAAGGACCTGCTCAAGCCCGACTATAAAGGCATGGTGGGCTACCTCGACCCGTCGTCAGCGGCGGTAGGCTATGTCGGCGCGGTCGCGATCAATCTGGCGCTCGGTGGATCCGACAAGAATTTCGATCCCGCGATCAACTTCTTCAAGGAGCTGCGCAAGAACGATCCGATCGTCCCCAAGCAGACCTCCTACGCCCGCGTCGTGTCCGGCGAGATGCCGATCCTGCTGGATTATGATTTCAACGCCTATCGCGCCAAGTATTCCGAGAAGGGTAATTTCGAGTTCGTGATCCCCTGCGAAGGATCGGTGGTGTTCCCCTATGTTGTTGGCTTGGTCAAGAACGCGCCCGACAAGGACAAGGCCAAGAAGGTGATGGACTATCTCTTGTCCGACAAGGGGCAGGCGATCTGGACCAATGCCTATCTCCGCCCGGCGCGGCCGATCGAGCTACCTGAGGCTGTGAAGAGCAAGTTCCTGCCTGACAGCGATTACGCGCGCGCGAAGAGCGTCGACTGGGGCCAGATGGAAAACATGCAAAAAGGCTTTGTCGACCGCTATCTCGCCGAGGTCCGCTAAGGCAATATGGTCCCCAGTCATAGCGTTTTCGAGCGAAGTGGCTACCGGTTCGCGTGAAGAAAACGCGTCAAACATGAGATGGAGCTATGGTTCTGATTCATCAGAACCATAGCTCTGGGGCCACCATTCTTGATGTCACATAGATCATTTGTCTGGCTGTGCCTGCTGCCGCTGGTGGTGGTTACGGCGGCATTTTTCCTGCTGCCGATGGCCCGGCTGGTCGTGACCGGAGCGGAAGGTCCGCAAGGTCTTGCGGGCTATTTCGCGATCCTGACCGAGCCGCGTTATCGCGCGACCCTCATCAACACCGTGCTGCTGGCGGCGGCGACCACCGTCGCTACGCTCATCATCGCGACGATCGCCGGAATGTTTCTGCAACGGCATCGCTTTCCCGGCCGCGCCGTCTTGATTGCGATGCTGACCTTTCCGCTGGCGTTTCCCGGTGTGGTGATCGGCTTCCTGATCATTCTGCTCGCCGGTCGTCAGGGTCTCATTGGTGACCTCTCCAACCGCCTGTTTGGCGAAAAGCTGGTGTTTGCCTATTCGATCTACGGGCTGTTCCTCGGCTATCTCTATTTCTCGATTCCGCGGGTCATCCTCACCATCATGGCGGCGGTGCAGAAGCTCGATGTCGGTCTGGAAGAGGCGGCGCGGTCGCTCGGTGCAAGTCCATGGGCGGTGCAGCGCGATGTCGTGCTGCCGGCGCTGGCGCCGGCCTTCATCGCATCAGGTGCGATTGCGTTTGCGACCGCGATGGGCGCGTTCGGCACGGCGTTCACGCTGGCGACCAATATCGATGTGTTGCCGATGCTGATCTACACCGAGTTTACGTTGGCGGCCAATTTTTCGACCTCGGCCGCGTTATCGGTCGGGCTCGGCATTATCACCTGGTTCATTCTGGCGCTCGCCCGCTCCTTCAGCGGCAGCTCCGTCGCGGCGGCTGGATAAGACCATGCGCGACCGTCTGATTTTTACCGGTCAGTTCATCTTCACGCTGCTCGTCGCCGCGTTCCTGGTGGTGCCCGCGATCCTGTCGATTTCCGCCGGCGTCACAGTGAATTACTTTCGCGGTATCCAGTCCGGCGTGACCCTGCAATGGGTGGCGCAGGTGTGGGAGCTCTACGCCGGCACGATCCTGCTCTCGTTTGTGATCGCATTGGCGACCCTCGCCGTGACGCTCGCCGCGGGAGTGCCCGCCGCTTACGCCTTGCATGTGCGGGGAGGGCGGCTGGCGCGGATCGTCGAAGAAATCATCACGCTGCCGCTGGCGATCCCCGGGCTCGCGATTGCGCTGGCGTTGCTGTTGACCTACGGCAGTTTCGGCGATTTCCGCCGTTCCTGGCTCTTCATCCTCGTCGGCCATGTCATCTTCACCATGCCCTTCATGGTTCGCTCTGTGATGGCCGTGTTTGCGACCGTCGACATCAAGACGCTGGATGAAGGAGCGGCATCGCTCGGCGCATCGCCGTGGCGGCGCTTTCGCGATGTGATCGTGCCCAACGCGGTGCCTGGGATACTGGCGGGCAGCCTGATGGTGGTGACGCTGTCGCTCGGCGAGTTCAACCTCACCTGGATGCTGCACACCCCGCTGACCAAGACGCTGCCGATCGGGCTCGCCGACAGCTACGCCTCGATGCGGCTCGAGGTAGCCTCGGCCTATACGCTGATCTTCTTCGTGATGATCATCCCGCTTCTGGTCGCGATGCAGTTATTTGCCGAGAAGGAGCAGAAGCGATGAGTGCGCAGGCCGGACATGGCGCCTCGGTGCGTATCGAGGCCTGCGGCAAGACATTTGCCGACGGAACGCACGCGCTCGAACCCGCGACGCTCGATATCGCCCGCGGCGAAACGCTGGTGCTGCTCGGCCCCTCCGGCTGCGGCAAGACCACGATGCTGCGCATCATCGCCGGCCTCGAACTGCCCGACGCCGGCGGCAGGGTGCTGTTCGACGGCAAGGACATGACGCCGGTGCCGATCGAGCGGCGCAATGTCGGCATGGTGTTTCAGTCCTACGCGCTGTTCCCCAACATGAGCGTGGCCGACAATATCGGCTACGGCCTGAAGATCCGCGGCGTGCCCGACAAGGAGCGTGCGTCGCGCGTCGCCGAACTGGTTGATCTGACCAACATCTCCGGGCTGGAAAACCGCCGCATCGATCAGCTCTCCGGCGGCCAGCGCCAGCGGGTTGCGCTGGCGCGCGCGGTCGCGATCCGGCCGGGCATTCTGCTGCTCGACGAGCCGCTGACTGCGCTCGACGCGGCACTGCGCGACCGGTTGCGCGGTGAGCTCAACCGCCTGCTGCGCGCGCTCGGGATCACCACGATCTATGTGACGCACGACCAGGCCGAGGCGATGGAACTCGGTGACCGCGTGGTCGTGATGCGGAAGGGATCGATTGCCCAGATCGGCACGCCGCGCGAGATCTACTTCACGCCGAAAAACCGCTTCGTCGCCGAATTCATCGGCGCGGCGAATATCGTCGAGGCCGCGATCGAGGACGGTCATCTCGTATTGCCCGGAGGGCGCCAGCCGGTTGGCGGTGCGGCGGATATGCCGGCCGCGGTCGCCATGATCCGTCCCGAAACCATCCGCATCATGGAGGCGGGCACTGCGCCGCTTTCGGGCATCATCGACAGCGTCAGCTTCATCGGTGACCGGCAACGGCTGGTCGTCAGCGGTGCATCCGATAGACTGCTCACCGTCGATGCGCCGAATACGGTCCAGGTCCGTTCCGGGGACCGGGTCGGACTGTTGGTTTCGCCGGACGCCGTCCGCCTGCTGCCATCAGAGGAGTGAGAGGGCATATGTCGTCAAGGCCGGTTCGTATTGCCCAGATTTCCGACCTGCATATCAAGCCGCCGGGGTCGCTGGCCTATGGCCGGGTCGATACCGCCCAGGCGCTGGAACGCTGTGTCGCAGCGCTGAACGAATTCGACCCAGCGCCTGACTTCGTGGTGATCTCGGGCGACCTTGCCGACACGCCATCGGCGGAAGAATATCAATATCTCAAGCGGTTGCTGGCGCCGCTTAAACTGCCGTTCGCGGGCATTCCCGGCAATCACGACTCGCGTGAGCTGATGCGCGCGGCACTGCCGTCGGCGTCCTATGCCTTTGCCGCAGGCGCCCTCAACCAGAAGATCGAGGCCGATGGGCTCGATCTTGTCCTGCTGGACTCCAGCGTGAACGGCAAGCCGCATGGCCAGCTCGATGGGCCGACGTTGCAATGGCTCGAAGCGACGCTGGCGGCAACACCTGATCGTCCCGCGCTGCTGTTCCTGCACCATCCGCCGTTCAAGGCCGGCATCTGGCACATGGACCGCCAGAATCTCCTCAACGCGGCCGAGCTGGCGGCCGTCATCCGGCGTCATCCGCGCGTGCAACTGATTGCGACCGGCCATATCCACCGCGCCACGCTGACGATGTTTGCGGGTGTGCCAACCACGATCTGCCCGGCGCCGAACCACGCCGTCGATCTCGATCTGGCCAAATTGCGCGAGCCTTCCTTCAAGGTCGAGCCGCCGGCCTTCCACCTCCACACCTGGTTTCCCGGCGAAGGATTCGGCACCGTCGTCACCCATCACGTCCCGATCGGGACATTTGATGGGCCGCACCCGTTCTTCGGGGCAGACGGAAAGTTGCTCTGAGAAGGTGGCCTACGCCGACTTGATCCCGAACAACTTTGCAGCATTTCCACCCAGGATCGCGATCTTCTCTTTATCGCTCAGCGTCGTGGTCGCGAACACATGGTCGACGGGATGCTGCTCCCACGGGATCGGGTGATCGGTCCCGAGCATCACCTGGCTGGCGCCGACCTGCGCCACCAGATGCCGCAGACCCTCCGGCGTGAACACCATGGCGTCGAAATAGAGCTGGTTGAGATATTCCGACGGTTGCTTCTTCAGCGTGATGTTCACATTGCAGTTTTGCGGCGACACGAAGCAGGCATGGTCGCCGCGCGCGGCGTAGGAGCCGAGATAGCCGCCGCCGTGGGCCGCGATGATCTTCAGCCCGGGGAAGCGATCGAGCGTTCCTTCAAAGATCAGATGCTGCAGGGCGATCGTGGTGTCGAGCGGATTGCCGATGGTGTTCGACAGCCAGCCATTGCCCTTGAAGCGTTTTGCCAACTCGGGCGTGCTCTGCGGATGGATGAACAGAACCGCTCCCAACTCTTCCGCCTTGGCCCAGACAGGATGGAATTTCGGATCGGAGAAATCCTCGCCCAGCACGCTGGCGCCGACCGCAGCCCCACGCAGGCCCTGCTTTTTGACCGCGGTCTCCAGTTGCTGCACTGCAAGGTCGGGATGTTGCAGCGTCAATGAGGCGAAAGCCGCAAACCGCTCCGGCCGCGCGGCACAGAGCTCCGCCAGCTTCTCGTTCTGCAGCTTGACGATTTGCGCGGACGTTTCTCGGTCCTTGCCGTACCAGAACGGATTGATCGACAGCACCTCCATGTCGATCGCCATCGCGTCCATTTCCTTCAGGCGCTGCTCGATGACGATGAAGTGCTCGGGCACGCCCTTGACCGGCGGCAGCACCTTGTCGGCCCCGTCGCCCATCAGGTTGATGGCCTCCCGGAAATAGCAATGCGCATGCACATCCACCGTCAGCACGCGCTTGCCGTTGACCTTGACCGGCAGGCGAGCGGCTTTTGGCTGCGCATGAGCGGCATCCAGCATGCCGCAGCTACAAAAGGCGATGCCGCTTGCGGCCGCGCCTTTCAGGAAATTCCGGCGGGTGGTCATCGATAGCCTCCCTTGATTTTTTTGGTTGCGTTTCCCCGGCCGGACGCTTGTTACCCGGCTCATTCTTTAGTGTTGCATCCGCCACATTGCCAAGTTGGCTGCGGGAGGGCAATCATCCCTGTAAAGATCGGATACGAAGCCGCAATGGCCCACCGGGAGAAACGATAAATGCGCCTGTTCCACCTGTTGATTCCGGCGCTTGCGCTGCTCCCGGCTTCCCATGCCGTCGCGCAGGGCAGCTATCCCGACCGGCCCATCAAGATGATCGTGCCGCTGGCTGCCGCAAGCGCGGTCGATGTTGCAGCAAGGATCGTGACGCAAAAGATGGCCGACAACATGGGCCAGCAATTCGTGATCCTGAACCAGCCGGGCGCATCGGGTTTGATCGGCGCCGAGGCGGTCGCGCGCGCCGAGCCGGACGGCTACACGATCGGCGGCTTCAACGACAGCATCATGACCATGGTGCCTAACCTGCAAGCCAAGATGCGCTGGGACATTCTGAAGGACTTCGAGCCGGTATCGCTGGTTGCGACGGTGGAGTGGGGACTGATCGCCAACAATAACGCCAGCTTCAACAGCGCCGCGGATCTGATTGCCGCTGCGAAGGCCGCGCCCGGCAAGATCGATTACGGTTCGGGCGGCCCGGGGAGCCCGCAGCATCTCGCAATGGCGATGTTTGCCTCCGCCGCCGGCATCTCGCTGACCCACGTGCCCTACAAGGGCGCCACGCAAGCCGCGACCGATGTCGCCGCCGGTCAGATTCCGGTCGCCTTCCAGGGCCTCGGCACGGTCGCGGCGCTGGTGCGCGGCGGCCAGGTCAAGTTGATCGGAGTGACGACCGAAAAGAGGTTGGCGCAATTCCCTGACGTGCCGACCGTTTCGGAATCCGGCCTGCCGGGATTCCTGTTCAATTCGTGGTTTGCGATTCTGGCTCCCGCCGGTACGCCGAAGGAGATCATCGCCCGGCTGAATGCGGAAGCGTTGAAAGCGGTCGGTGACCCCGATGTTCGCCGCCGGCTGGAAGAGTTGGGTTTCGCGGTGCGCGGCAGTTCGCCGGAGGAACTGCGGATCCTGACGCGCGATCAACTCGCCAAGTACGCGCGCGTGATCAAGGAAATGGGTATCGCCAACGAATAGACCGCCGGCCGTGACGCGGACACATCAACGGCCAGCGGCAGGTCTTGTCAGTCCGTCATCAGTAGCAGGCGTAACGGCGGCCGCCGCGGCCGACATAGGATTCGGCGCCGATGGCACAGGGGCCGGCCGACCATGCGTAAGCTCCGCGAATTTCCCGGCGCAGCTGGTAATCGCCGGTGTAGGGGTTATTCGGTCCCTTGTTCTGGCAATTGGCGTTCGGGTAAAACTGTGCGCAGTAGCCGGGGTTGGAAATCACTTCCTGCGCCGTGGCCGGCACTGCGGCCGCGGCCGACAGGAGGGCTGCTACGCTCAGCAAGGCTATTCTCGTCAGGGCTATTCTCGTCATGGCTATTCTCCTCAACGGTGGATGACCGCGCGCTGGGCTGAAAATATTCGGCGCATGCGCGTGGACGTTCATTCACTGGCTCGGGCTATTGGTGCGGTGGATACAAGGAAAGGTTCACCCTGGTTGCGCCAGCGAACGGGCGGCATGGCAGGGCTGTTTTACATCTTTAAGGTGTGTGTCCTATTGTTTGCCATCCAATTCTCCGGTGTATTCATCCTGATCTGTCTTCCGATCCCCCCGATTCCAGAACCGGCGCGTCATGGATTGCCTGCCTGAACGCGCCAGCCCACCCAAATGCTTGTTCCGCCATGATCTTTCGCTAGTCTGATACAGGTGGATGGAGGAAGCCGAGGGTGCATTGCCTGGTCTGTTCATCGGCCCTGAGAGCCGGCGATTTGTTCTGCTCCGCCTGCGGAGCGGTGGTGCCGGGTCACCCGCTCAGCCCGCCCGCGCCCGAATCGCCAGGCCGTATTGCGGGCGAGCGGAAATACCTCACGGTCCTCTGTGCCGACCTGCAGCGTTCGACCGATCTGATTTCGGAGCTCGATCCCGAGGAGGCGATTTCACGGCTTGAACCGGCTCTGATCGCCATGCGCACGGCGGTTCGCCGCAACCGCGGCATTGTCAGCAAGGAGGGTGGCGATGGGCTGATCGCGCTGTTTGGTGCACCGCACGCGGACGACAATCACGCCGTCATGGCGTGTCATGCGGCCGTCGAACTGGTCCAGCGTATCAAGCTGCTGGAGGACCCCGGTCTTCACGTCCGGGTCGGCATTCACTCCGGCTACGTCGTCACCCATGTCATCGAAGCCGACTTCTCCTCGATCTACGAGGCTGGCGGACCGGCGGTCCATCTGGTCAAGCGGTTTGAGAGCGCGGCGCAGGCCGAACAGATCCTGGTGTCGGAGTCCTGTCAGAGCCTCTCGGCCGGCCTCGTGAACTTCAAGCCGCTGCCACCGAAGCGGATGGAGGGATTTCCGGCGCCGGTTCCCTGCTACGAGCTGATTCAGATCAGCGGGATGACCCGCTGGCGGGCGCGATCGACCAAGGGACTGTCGTCGTTTGTCGGCCGGGATGAGCAGATTTCGCAGCTACAGCGCGCGGCGCAGCAGGTCGGCGCTTGCGGACAGATCGCTGCGCTGGTGGGAACGGCCGGCATCGGCAAATCCCGTCTGGCCCACGAGTTCGTCGCGACCTTGCGCGAGGCGAACTGGCAGGTTCTGGAAGCCGAAGGCAATCCGCTCGAGCAGGCTGTGCCCTATGCATTGCTGAAGAAGCTGCTGCAAAGCGCGTTGCAGGTGGGACACATCGAGCCGGCGGACCAGACGGGTTCGGGCGAGGATGCGGCGCCCGCTTATGCCGACCTCTGGCCCGCGGCACTTGCGTCGGTGCTCGACCAGCCCATCGGCGACCCGCGCTGGCGCGATCTCGAACCCCTGCTGCGGCGGCGCGTGATTGTCGATGCCATCCGGGCCACGGTGGATCGGGTGATCTCGACGCGTCCTACGGTTCTGCTGCTGGAGGACCTGCACTGGATCGACGGGCAGAGCGAGACCGTCGTTGAAGCCCTGATGTCGCTCGCAACAAGCCGGCCGCTGCTGGTGCTGCTGACGTGGCGAACCGAACATTCGCCGGGGTGGCTGGGGGAGCTCGACGTCCGGCGAATCTGGCTTCGATCCCTCGACGCGAATGCGGCGAACACGCTCCTCGACGATCTGCTCGGCTCCGTCGCCGGCCTCGATGCGCTCAAGGCCCATATTCTTCGTCATACCGGTCAGATCCCGCTTTTCATCGAAGAAGTGGCGCGGCAGCTCATCAGCCGAGGCGTCGTCGATGCCGGTGGTGGAACGGTCTCCTGGGACGCGCTTGAGGTCCCGCCGACCGTGCAGGGCGTCATCGCCTCGCGCATCGATCGCTTGCCAAAGGAGGACAAGGCGCTCCTGCAACTCGCTTCGGTTATCGGACCGCAGGTGTCGTCGCACCTGCTCGGCACGGTTACCGGCATGCCGGCGGCGGAACTGCAAAGCCGCCTCTGGTCGCTGGAGATCCTGGATTTCCTGACCGCCGCCCGGTCGCCGGGATCGCCGGATTATGCTTTTGCCCACGATCTCATTCGCGAGGTCGCCTATGAATCGATCCTTCGCGCGCAGCGTGAGGTGCTGCATCGCCGGATACTGTCAGCTCTGGAGGCAAACTCGATCGGGCGTGAGGAAGATGTTTCGGAAGCGCTCTGCCATCACGCGACCCGGGCGCAGGACTGGGCAAAGGCCGATCGATACGCATACATGGCTGCCAAGAAGGCATTGACCAGATCGGCGTTTCGCGATGCGACGGGGTACTTCCAGACGGCGATGGACGCGGTCGAAAGGCTGCCGCCCTCGACCGGGCGGGAACAGCGCGCCATCGACCTGCGCATCGAAGCTCGATTGGCTTTCGCGCCGCTCGGAAGCATGGAGCAGTGGCTTGGACTCTGCAGCGATGCGGAGAGGCGCTCGGAAGCGATTGGCGATGAGCAGAGGAGACTTGCGTCGATCGTTGCCAAGGCCGTGGCCATGAACTTCTACGGGACTCCGTTTGAAGGTATCACTGTGTCGGAGCAAGCCGTAGCGCTCGCCAGCGCTTCTTCAGATCGTGCCTGGCTCAGCTACGCGGAGTACGTACTGGGTCAAGCCCACTTCATGGCGGGCCATTTCCGGGACGCCAAGGTGTATCTCGATCGATCCAGCGCTCGCCTCGCCAGTGAGCCTGACCGCGTTCCGCCGGGGACGACGGGATCGAGCATTTTCGTGCTCTGTCATATGATGCGAGCAATCGTTCACGCATGGTTGGGCGATTTCGATGAATCCCAGCGATGCTGCGACCTGGCCACCGATACGGCCGAACTCAACGACCGTCCTTACGATATCATCGCGGCCGACTACGGTCGCGGCCTGGTGCAGATGCTGCGTGGCAATCTCGATGAGGCGGAGATTTCTCTCAATCGGGCCTCTCTGCTTTCCCGCGAGAACGAGGTCAGGCTGTTTCTGCCGCTCGTGATGTGTGCGCTCGGAAACCTGTACTCCCAGCAGGGTGACCCGAAGCGTGCACGGGATATCCTGCTTCAGGCCAAAGACGAAGCCGCCGCCGCCGGCCACGCCACCAGCATCGTGGCGGTTTCGGCCTATCTGGGGGTGGCGTACTGCCAACTTGGCGAGGTCCAGCATGGGCTGTCTCTGGTTCGGGCCTGCCAGGCCAGCGCGAAACAGAAGGGTTACGGCGGTATCGAAGCCCTGGCCACTTTTGCTGAAGCCAATGTGCTTGCGTCACTGGGCTCGTCCATGACGGAGGAGGCGATCGGCAGCGCAAACAGGGTGATCGAAATTGCGGGCAGGCTGGAGGCGCAGCCTCTGCTCGGCGCCGCGAAGGGGACGCTGGCCCGTCTACTGGCAGCTTCGGGCAGGCGGATCGAGGCGCAAGATGAGCTGCTGCAAGCGATAGCGCTTTTCGATAGATCCAAAATGACTATACATCTGGAACGTGCTAAGTCGGCTCTCTCCAAGTTTTCGGATGTCTGACAGATTGCAGCTATCGCTTTATTCGTGGCCTATCATGGGAGAAAAACATGGCGTTTACATACGGTGGGAAATTCGAAAAGCACATTAACGAGTTGTATCGCCCGGAAAATATCGCGGATACCGCCCGGAAATTCAAAGAGTTTGAAAGCAAGAACGGGACGTATACCTTCGGCGACAATTTCACGAAAACGCTCGTCCCGAGGCCGGAAGACTGGGCCGACAATTCCGGATCGACCGGTGGATACAATACGTGGGAGAAGAATTCGGGCGGAATGCCGGAGTCGATCCGCAAGCAAATCACGGAAGTCATTTCCGCCAATCTAAGATCCGACCATCCGGTGCCGCTGGTGCTCAAAGTCGGCGAAAGTGTCGATGCGTCCCACGAATTGATCATCAAGGCGTTTGCGCATAAGGGCCGGATCTACATCGGTCTGCACATTCTGTGTCCTAATTCGGCGCTGACCTAGCGGCCAGACAGCCGACTACTAAGTCGAGAGGTCAGTGAGGCTGTGAGGTCTTGCTGGCCTGTTGCGATCGGTACCGAGCTATTTCCGTGTGGCGGGACTGGCTTACGGGTTCAGGCCGCCCATGCGGTGCTGCTTTCGCGGATCAGGGGGCGGGCCGGGCCGCCCGAAGCTGTTATCGTATTGATCCGGGAACGTATGTTGCTGCGGCAACCGGCGCTTGGGCTGGTCTACCGCACGTGCTGATCGCGGGTCCGGCGGTTACCGAAGCGTCAAAAACCGGGCATCATTTTTATGCATTAGTCGCCAAATCGACGCAGTCGCGTGCTTTCCGGTTGAAAAGCCGACCGGCGTTCATTACGGAAGGACTGCATCCGCTGCAGTTTTCCGGTGGAATTTCCTTGGAGCTTGACTGGCGTGCCTCAACAAAGGACAGGCGAAGCTCACGGATTCACGAGCAGCAAACTGTCGGTCCTGCGCAAGCATCCGATCTTTGCCGATCTCGAACCCGAAGCGTTCGACCAGCTCTGCCGCTACGCCAGGCACGTGACGCTGAAGCGGGGCGGCACGCTGTTCTCCAAGGGCGATCCCGGCAACAGCCTGTACGCGGTGATCTCGGGCACGGTGAAGATGAGCGTCTCTTCGCCCGACGGCCGCAATGCCATCCTCAACATCATCGGGCCCGGCGAGATTTTCGGCGAAATGGCGCTGCTGACCGGGCACGCGCGATCCGCCGACGCCATAGCCAACTCCAGTTGCGAGCTGTTTATCATCGACCGGCGCGAGTTCATCCCGTTCGTGAAAAGCCAGCCGACGCTGGCAATGAAGTTCATCGAACTGCTGTGCGAGCGGTTGCGCCAGACCAGCGATCAGGTCGAACAGATCATTCTGCAGAATTTGCCGGGACGACTGGCCAGCGCGCTGCTGCGCCTGACCGAGAAGCACAAGCTCGAACCGCAAGGTCGAACCATTGCGATTACCCAGCAGGAAATCAGCGAAATGGTCGGCATGACGCGGGAGAGCATCAACAAGCAGCTGCGCGCCTGGGCCGCGCGCGACTGGGTTCGCCTGGAGCACGGCGCCATCGTGGTGCTCAATGCCGAGACGCTTCGCGAACTGGCTGAAGCCGGTCCGGGCGGTGACGGCGGCTAGCTAGTTCTTCGTAGCTACAATTTCGATCTCTACCAGCATCGCCGGGTGCACCAAATCGCAAATGACGAGCGTGGACGCTGGGCGTACCTCGCCCATCACTTCCAGGAAAACGGCGCGATACGCGGAAACGTAATTTCGATCGACAACATAACCGGTGACCTTAACCACGTCGGTCAACGTCATTCCGGCCTCATTGAGCAGGACCTCGATTTGCGTCCAGGCCTTCCGCGCCTGGATTTCGAAGTCTCCGGTCACGTCGCCCTGACCGGCGACGTAGAGTGTGGGACCGGGAACCTCAACCAAGACCGCTTGACTGAAGTGTGCGAAGCGCCTGGCACCCTCCGGATCGAGCTTTCGTACCGCCACTGCACGCTCCTGTTTGCACACAAAAGGGCGCCCGCCGGCCATGTTTGGCTCGATCGCATCCCCGCAGACTAACGAATTACCTAGGGTAGGCTCAGTAGACAAGTCGAGACATTCTTGAACCCGCACTTGACATTTTTCATCGTCCCATTCGTTCGTCTGAGAGACCGGGGACATGCGCTATTCCAGATTGACCGTCGACGGGTCATGTTCTTACAGAATCAAGCCGCCGTTTCGACCTCCCTGCACGTTGGTCCGGGAAAATTCGGACTGCTACGTCGTCAAGGACACCAACGTGCGTAACCTTGGCGTGGCTTTATTGCCTCGACGACGCGCAGCGCTACAGTTTCGGCGTTGGCAAGCTTTCGTCGGATGAAGCGCGCCGGACTAGCCGCCACCATCAAGGCACGATGGATTTGCGAACAGGCGCATCAGCAGTTGAAAGAAAAACTCGGACTTGATCACTTCGAGGGACGATCCTGGCAAGGTCTTCATCGTCACGCATTGATGACCATGATCGCCTACGCCTTCCTGCAACATCGTCACCTCACACAAGTGGGGCGAAAAAAGAATCAACGGACCGCCGCCTCAGCCTAGCCTGCCGGCCGTACGCCACGCCATCGTCGATCTCATTCTTCGACCACTATCTCAGCAATGCCCACACTGCCGAAGACGAAGCCGTGAAAAACAGTGGCGTGGGTAAATCTGCCAAAGTAGTGCTAGGGCGTGGACTCATAAGCGCGTAGCCAAATCCGAATGGCTGCGAGCTTGATGAAGGCAAGGTAGTTTGCGGCGAGTTTGTCATACCGGGTAGCGACGCGCCGGCATTGCTTGATCCTGTTGAAGAAGCGCTCCACCAAATTGCGAAACGAACCGGTTGTAGCAGGTCGTGTAAGGCCCAAAGCTCTCCGGCAGATCGCGCCATGGTGCGCCTGACCGCAATATCCAGAAGATGCCGTTGAGGACACGTCGGTCGTTGACCCCCGGCACGCCGCGCGGCTTGTTCGGAAGGAACGGCCTGATGGCAGTCCACTCAAAGTCCGTGAGTTCGCATCTCATGATTCGAGGCCCCGGTTCGGGAGCTTGAATCACGCTTATCTCGGTGTTCGCACGCCGAATTGCAGGTCTGAGATGGGCCGGATAGCGGACATACTGCAGATATGTCAAAAACGACGCGAATGACCCACCTCGGACATCAGGTGGCTGACTGCGGGCGAATGTCACGCGCGAAGCGTCAGCCGTTGAAACGGATTAACCAAGGAGCCTCTTTCATCCACAATTCGACAGCATTTTCTGGAGTATTGCCTCGACCGTGTGCGGCCAAATCCCAAGTTCAACAAATCCAGGCATCTCAGGCGATGACACGGTGTCGATTTGCATCAGTTCCACTTGATTGCGCGTGAGGAGCGGGCTTGGGAACATTTCGGAGGCCCTTGCGAGTGCATTCCAAACGGCAAATGGAATTGGAATCAGTCGGGGCGCAAGTCCTGCCTGGTGCGCAACAACTCCAAGAAACTCTTCGTAAGAGTAGACGCGCGGGCCGCCGAACTCGAAGATCGTTGAAGGCGTCTCCGCTCGCTGCATGATCCGGCCAATCGCCTCCGCAACATCCTCCACATAGGCCGGCTGCAATCTGGTCAGGCCGCGGCCGAACATCGGATAGATCGGAAGCTGGCGAAGGAGCTTGAGGATGGTGGTGAGAAACGCGTCGTCCGGTCCGAACATCACCGCCGGGCGGACGAAAAGTGCATCGCCGAAGGCGGCCCGGACCGCCAGTTCGCCTTCTCCGCGCTTTCGGATGTACCGTGATTGTGAGGCGGCGTCGGCGCCGATTCCTGAAATGTGAATGAGACGATCGACACCGGCACGGAGTGCTTGAGCCGCTACCCGTTGGGCAGCCTCGACGTGAACGGAATGAAACGTCTCCTCTCCGTGCTCGACGTAAAGGCTAACCGCATTTACAACGCCGTAGGCGCCGGCAAGCGCATCCGCGACTGACCGTTCGTCGTGAATGTCGGCCCATACGGATTGGAGCTGCGGATCATCGGGACCAAACAGTCTGTGCTCCCGATCCGGATGCCTTGATGCGGTACGAACAGGAAATCCGTGAGAGCGCAAATACCGAACGATGCGGCGGCCGAGAAAGCCGGTTCCGCCGAACACGGTGACGGTGCGATCGTTCGTTGCCACCATGATTCAATTCGCCAATTCATGTGGAATCGAACGGTCCTCCGGATGCGGCGGCACCCGCCACTAGCTATTGATTCTTTGCCGGCGCGCCCGGAAGCACGGCTGCCACACCTTTCGGATTGATGTTGAAGGCCAGGAATATCAAGGGCTCGTTGCCTGGGTTTCCCCATTGGTGCACGAGGGCGTACGGTTCATAGATCAGGGAACCTGGTCCTCTTGCTTCCGTCTTGCCGTCGACCGTGTTCGCGCCGGTGCCGGAGATGATAAAGTATAGAGCTGCGCCTGACCGATGGTGCGGCGGGTTGGAGGGCATCTGTGCCGGAAATGTGACTCGTGTGAGATTGAGATCATAACCGCCTGGCTTCAGGTCGAGGATTGGAGTCGAAGTGCGATATAGCTCTCTCACTGCGGCAGGCGCCGTCTCGACAGGCCGACCCAAGTCCACTGCCGGGACAAGGAAGAAGTGGAGGAAAGTCGATGGCCCTCTGCTGCCTGCCGTCAGCGCCGCGGTCTTTCCGCCGGCGACGAACAGCCCCTCTCCGCCGTTGAGCATTTTGGCTTCGCCATCGAGCGCGACCTCGGTCGATCCGGACATCTGGTAGAGGATGCCGTTGGCCGCGGAGACGTCGCTCTTCTCGTCCGGCTGAAGAGTGACGCTCACCGCTTTGAAATGGAGCGGTACGTCGGTGACGGTCGGCAGTGTGGTTGCGGCGACCACTGTTCGTGTAATTGCCGGTGCAGCGGGGGTTGTTTGTGCGGTCGCCGAGGCGGGAAGCGCCATCGCGCCGAGCAACAGAAGTCCGGTTGTCCTGAAGTGCATGATTGCCTCCCAGGTTCAGCGGATAATCGGAGCACCATACACTCTCCAGGCGCCTCTTGGAATGGCAGGCCGCTCCGAGCTGCTACTGGACGGAAACCGGGAGCAAAGGCTGAGCGAAGCTGAGTTCGTGGCCGTCGGGGTCATTGAGGTGGAAGAAGCGCTCACCCCATTCGGCGTCGTGAGGCACGGTGGCTTGCTGATATCCCGCTGCGAGCGCACGGTCGTAAAGTGCGTCAACATCGGCGACGTAAAAAATTACCCGCCCCCACCAGGACCAGCGCCGCTCGGCAGGCTGGGCGATGAGATTGAGATAGCTCGTCCCTGCTTGAAAGCTGGTGAATGAAGACTCTTCGCCGCCATACAGGACCTCGAACCCTAGCGCGCGGTAGAACCGGACAGCTCGTGGCATTTCGTGGGTGCCGAGTGTGACCGCGCTGATCCCCTCGATCATGGGCAGAACTCTCCCGTTTCATTTTCCCCGCCGTTGCCAGGCCCCGGACTGGCAATTGGCGGCGGACGCTCACCGCATCGGGCGGGAGTTTCCGGTTTCGCAATTTCCGCGAGGCGCTTACCTTCCTTCCAAATATCTGCGAATTAACTCGCGTTTGAGACCCCAGGCGGCGCATAATTAAACAATCACCGCTCCGCCTCCTAGGCATTACCGGTGACAGAGAGTGTTGCGCTCCCGCCTGTTCGAGGGAAGCATCATGCCCCCATCTCAACGCCTGTCGTCCGTCATTCCATTCGCTGCAATTGAGCGCCCCGCTTGTCCGAAGTGCAAGGCCCATATGATGCTCGTCAGCATCGAGCCAGCACGCGCCCGGGGCGTCGACTTGCATACGTTTGAATGCGCTGTCTGCAATCAGGTACTTACGACCTTTGCCGCGTTTGAAGACCCCATGAAGTCCAAGGCCCTTGGACGCTGGCTTCAAGGCGATTTGCACCGACGGAATTAAGGCCCGCCGGCGTCAACCGGCGGGTCGGGCGGCGCGGGACTAGCTCGCGCCCTCGTTGTCAGATCTCCTCGGTTTCAGCCTCCGGCTGGCTGCGGTAGGCGTCTCGGAGCCACAGGCGATTGGGGAGACCGTCCGCGCTATACGCGCGCGAGCCGCCGGGCTACCCCAGCGGCTCAAGCGTTGCGTAGCGATGTGGTGCGACGCGCAGCGTCGCGTGGCGGAACGTTGCGATGCGCCGAAGCGCGTCGCGTTGCCTGCCGTGATGTCGATAAGTCCTACGCGTCTCATCGACGACTCCAACATGGTGCAGTCGCGAGGCGACTTCAAGACAGCGCTGCTGCCATAAACGCCATCTCTTTATGATGCCATCTTTTCATGACCGTGCCTAAGAAGGCCGCAACTGCCGCAACGAGATGTAAGTAACAAAACCATGCAATAGAGACGCGTCGTTTTTCGATTGCGATGCCTGCCTCGTCCGAGCCGGTCATCCTCATCAGCGCCGACCTATTCAAGGAGTGAAGAGCTTTCGCCTGCTGCCGGGAAGGGTGAACGCTCAACATCAGGAGCATCGGAACTTCCTGAAAGCAATTGAATGCGATGTCGTAGCCCAGCAAGCGTTGGTGTCGCGCGCAGTTGGTGGCGGCGTCGCGCCTAATTTGGACAGCGTTCCTAACAGGCTTACTGCGTGAGATAGTTGCCCAAGAGCGGTTGCAGCCTCTAAATAATCTGGATGACGGCGGGACGATCACACAAAAGACCCGGCTAGGCGCGAGAGGTGAACGGGCGATGCTGGGTTGGCTACGGAAAACGAAGGTCCCGCTTGGACCGCAACAGGTCAACTGAAGCCTCTAGCAACGCAAAAAGCCGGCGCTACGAAAATCGCAAAGGCATTGATTCGCACTCCGGGTGCGACAACAGTAAAAGCGCATATGCATATGTTGGACGTGTCGCTTAGCACGAGGGGTAACTGAAGGCAAAGGTCGCGATAATCAGCAGGTGGTCTGCCACATCTGAACTGAACGGCTTTCTTTTTGATTTGCCGGAACGAACCTCCGTATGCTCGGTTGTCATATGTTCCCGACCATTAAGGAGACGGGATGACAAACAGAATGATCCCAACAAGTATGGTCAGCAGAATCGACAGGGCGATTAATCCGCTAAGTCCGGCCAGAACCCGCATCAGACGCCTGGCCAACAGACGCAAAATCCAAACCAGAGCGGCTAGCAGAGCGGCGGCTAACAAAGAGATCCGCAACGCCAATGGAAACGAGATGCTCGCTTCGACGGGAATGGCATGAAAAGTCTCTTGTCTGTGCTCGGCGCAAAGGCTGACCGTATTTGCAACGCCGTAAGCGTAGGCAAGCCAGACGGCATCCCGGCCTGTGCCCGTCTTGATGACTGCTTGCCGCCCAACTAACCGCTTGAGCGATGTCAGTGCCATGCTGGTGACGGCTTCCCCAGCTTGTCGTCGTCTTCCTCGATCGTTCCGGCAGACAATACGTGCGCGACACTTCCTATTCTCCATTCTTAAGCGCACGATGCGCTTCGGTCCATGCCCTCAGAGGAGGTAGCTATGGAACATCAATTTTTCATTCGCCAGCAAAACCTTAAGCTCTATCGCAGTCTCGTGGCTGCATCGGAGGCGGCGGCAGCGAAAGCTGACGCGCGGCAGGAGAAGCTTTTAAAGCTACTGGCAGAGGAAGTAGCGAACGAACCGCTGCCCAGAAAGAACTAAGGCGCTTGATGTCGGCGTGAGTGGCTTAACCTGTCAAAAACAATTAGGAGCGGCTACGGCGAAAGATCCATCTCTAGTGGCGGCCTTTGGTTTGCGGTCTTTCTGGACTTCGGCAATTCGCGGCATTGCCGAACATACAGGAGTTGAAAAAGTCGAAAATTGAACGACCAGGAAAATCTCGCGAAAGGCGTTGCGCTTCTATCGAGGAGGGCAGTGATTAGATAGGGAGGGGACAACCCAAGGAGTTGCCATGAAAAAACCTCTGACGATACCGGACGAGCCGCAACCCCGCAACATCACACGCGCTGACCTTGTGATGACCGAGGGCTTTGGCTTGGAAGTCGATGGCCGGATGAAGACGGTATTTCCAACACTTGAAGCGGCGCAGAAAAGGGCGAGGGATCTCAAAGCCGAGTTTCCGATGCTCCAAGTCAAGGTGTACGACGCTGCGGAAAAGAAGTTGCTGGAATTGTCGCCGACTGAATGATGCTATAAGACCATAAAAATTCACCAGATTATCCGACCAGCGGAAGCGAACGTCGTCGGCTTTTAGCCTGCGCAACGGTGAGACGAGGCCGCGGCGATGACTGACAAGCATCCAAACGCCGTAGCGACATAATGCGATCCTCTCATTAGGTCGCCTCATTTGGCGGCCTCATTTCATTTCCAGCTAATCGCGCCATGCCTATTGGCACTTTCCGGACTCGAGGCGATGTCCGATTTGGGTCTGCAATACGCCGGATAGCGGACATGGGTCGAGCTTGCTCACGAACCTCGATTTATGATGGGTATACGCCCTAGCGAGGCGAGCGGCGCATCTCACAAGGCGGTAAAATTTTGAAGACGTGTGAAGCATTTCACACGGCTCATGCGCGCGGGGCTGTAAGGCAGGCTCCGGGGACCAATGCGTATGATGGAGGCGTCCATGCACGGCTCGTTCGACAAGCGGCCCCGCGACGGCCAGAGCGCTTATCGCAACTGGAATATGAAGCTGATTGCCCTGCCCATCCTTGGCGCGGTCGCGCTGATCGCGTTTGTCGTCAGCCACCCCGGAGCATCCAAATTGATATCGGACGCGGCCCAGGCCGAGTTTGTCGGCACAGAGTTCGTGCCGGATCTGCCGCCGCCGACGCAACTGGCCCAGCCGAGTAACCAGATTCGGACCGTCAAGGCTTATTGAGAGGTCGCAGACCGGCGCCGCGGTTGGTCGCGAACCCGGCGCCATTGTGCATCTACATATCGAACACCGCCACGGCGCGAATCGGCGAGGCGGTGCCGCCGCGCCACTTCATCGGCAGGCCGATGAAGGTGAACTGGCCCTTGCCGAGCAGTGCTTCGAGATTGCACAGGCTCTCGATATGGGTGATGTCGAGGTCGAGGCAGGCCTTGTGAACCAGCGCGTTGACGTCGCCTTCAGGGCCGGGCCGCATCGAATCGATGCCGAAATGCACGACACCTTGTCGGGCCAGCCATTCGGTGGCGGCGACGTTCACGCCCGAATTATCGCTGGAATATTCCTTGCGCGGGAAGGTGCGGGCGTGGTGGCCGGTGCAAAGCAGGACGGTGCCCCCTTTGGGCACCGGCACGCCGGCCTTGGTCACCGCCGCCTCGAGATCGGCGGGCGCAATCTCGGCGCGCGGCGCGATGTGACGCAGGTCAACGCAGATGCCCGGCACGATGCACTTTTCCAGCGGATACTGGTCGATCGAAATGCCTGACTTGCCGAAGTGAAGCGGCGCGTCGATGTGGGTGCCGGCATGGTCGACCATCGAGATGAACATCGACGCCAGCCCGTGCACGTTGCCGGACTCGACAAAGGAATCCTCGTGATTCTTCCAGACGCCGTGCATGACCGGTGGATGACCGGGGTAGCTCGGGGTGCGGTGGTATAGCTCTCGGCTGAGATCGACGATCTTCACGGCGGGGACCCTTTTCGAACAGATGCCCGTCATGCTGGCGTTTTTCTTGCCGCCCGGCAAGATAGAGCGTTTTCGAGCGAAGTGGACACCGGTTCGCATAGCAATCAAGCTTGCGCAGATTGCGTAGACTTATCTGCGGTAGAAAACGCGTCAAAACAGGAATCTAGAGCCCCGTTCCGATTCAATCGGAACGCAAAAGGCTCTAGCCGGTCAGCGCAAGACGTGTCGCGGTAGCCAGAGCGAGATTTCGGGAATGTAGGTGACTAGCATCAGCACCAGGAACATGACGCCGTAGAACGGCCAGATCTTCCGCATCACCTCCTCGATCGTGACCTTGCCGACCGCGCAGCCCACGAACAGGATCGCGCCGACCGGCGGGTGGCAGAGCCCGATGCCGAGGTTGAGCAGCATGATCATGCCGAAATGAACGGGGTCGACGCCGAAGTTCGCCATCACAGGCAGCAGGATCGGCGTCGCAATCAGGATCGACGGCGCCATGTCGACGAGGGTGCCGAGCACCAGGAGCAGGATGTTGATCAGGAACAGGATGACGTATTTATTGCTGGAGATCGACAGGAAGAACGCGGTCATCTTGGCCGGCATCTGCGTCAGCGCCATGATGTAGCCGACGCTGGAAGCACAGGCGATCAACGTCAGCACCATCGCCACGGTGCGCAGCGTCCGATGCAGAAGGACAGGCAGGTCACGCCAGCGATAGTCGCGGTAGACGAACATCGTGACGAAGAACGCCCAGATGCAGGCCACCGCGCCGGCTTCGATCGCCGTGAAGATGCCGCCCAGAATGCCGCCGAGGATGATGACCAGCGTGATGAGGCCCCAGGCGGCGTCGATGATGATCTTGATGGCGTCCTTTGCCGGCACGACCTGGCCGCGCGGATGGTCGTTGCGGTAGGCGATGACGAGACAGAGAATGATCAGCGAGAAACCGAGCAACAGTCCCGGAAAAACCCCGGCCATGAACAGGGCGCTGATCGAAATGGTGCCGCCGGTAGCCAGCGAATACAGCACGGCATTGTGGCTCGGCGGCACCAGCAGCGCCTGGACCGAGGCCGTGATCGTCAGGTTAGTGGCGAATACCCGGGGATAGCCGTTCTTCTCCATCTGCGGAATCATCACCGAGCCGATCGCCGAGGTGTCCGCTACCGCCGAGCCGGAAATGCCGCTCAGGAACGTCGTTGCCAGCACGTTGACGATGGACAGGCCGCCGCGCAGGCGTGTCAGACCGACCAGGACGTCGGCAAACGCGACCAGCCGGCGCGCCATGCCGCCCTCGGCCATGATGGCGCCCGCCAGCACGAAGAATGGAATGGTCAGCATCGCGACCTTGCTGACGCCGTCGGATATTTTCAGCATCACGGCTTCGAGCGGAATGCCGACCGACATTGCGCCGACGATCGCGGCCATCGCCAGCGAATAGGCGATCGGCATGCCGATCAGAAAGCACACCAGCATCGTCGTGAGGAGAATGAAGATGTCCATGGAGGTCCCCCCGCCGTCAGTCGATCGCGATTTCGTGGAGATGACCGATCGGGTCGGGCGGAACACCGAGGAAGATCCGCTCGACGATGAAAAGCAGCAGGCAGACACCGCCGATCGGTATAGGCAGGTAGGTGACGCCGACCGACAGGAACGGAAAATCGGCGATCGTGTTGTACCAGGTCACCTCGACCAGCCGGCCGCCCCAGACGATCATGAAAATCGCGATCAACGCCATCAAAAGCTGAACGACGAGTTCGAGCAGCTTGCGATAGGGATCCGGCAGCTTGTCGGCGAAGTAGCCGACGTTCATGTGCAGGTTGAGCCGGTAGGCGGCCGCAGCGCCAATGAAGGTCACCA
This sequence comes from Afipia sp. GAS231, assembly GCF_900103365.1. Lineage (NCBI taxonomy): Bacteria > Pseudomonadati > Pseudomonadota > Alphaproteobacteria > Hyphomicrobiales > Nitrobacteraceae > Afipia > Afipia sp. GAS231. The sequence goes on along the minus strand of NZ_LT629703.1, from coordinate 1,734,324 downwards.
CGATCGTCAGCAGCACCGCAAGCGGTTCCGGCCAGGAGGCGGCGCTGTTGAGCACGTAGCGCGTGAACACCGCCCAGGGGATGATGGCCGAAATCAGCACCAGCGCCGTGCAGCCGACGACGACGCATGCGAGGTACAGGTAGTCCATCGCCCGGCGAAACGATCCGGCCATTGTTGAAGCCTCCCGGTTACCGGCGTTCGATCAGACCGCCTGGATGCGCTTGATCATGTCCGCGTATTTCGGGCCGTATTTTTCCCACACCGGCTTGACCGCATTCTGGAACGGCGCCTTGTCTGATATTTCGACGATCTCGCAGCCGGCCGCCTTGGCCTTTTCCATCGCCTGCTGTTCGTACTTGTTCCAGAGGTCGCGCTCCTCCAGTTGCGCTTCGCGGGCAAGCTTCTTCACCAGGTTCTGATCCTCAGCTGACAGCGCGGCCCAGCTACGCTTCGAAAACACCATGACCTCGGGAATGATCAGGTGTTCGGTCAGCGAATAATATTTTGCCGCCGTAAAGTGGTTGCTGAAGACATAGCTCGGCATGTTGTTTTCGGCGCCGTCGATGACGCCGGTCTGCAGGGCGCTGAACACCTGGTCGTACCCCATCGCGACGCCGTTGCCGCCGAGCGCATTCATCATGTCGACGAAGATCGGGTTGCCGATGACGCGGAATTTGAGTCCCTTGAGATCCGCGATCGACTTGATCGGGTGCTTGGTGTTGTAGAGGCTGCGCGATCCGGAATTCATCCAGCACAGCGCCACCAGGCCGGCATTGGCATTGGCGGTGATCTTGTCGAGCAGTTCCTGCCCGATCGGGCCGTCCATCATCCGTTCGGCCTGGGCCATGTTCTTGAACAGGAACGGCATGTTGACGACGTTGATCTCGTCGACGATCGGACCGACGGTTCCGGCACTGACGCGCAGGAGCTGGATGGCGCCGATCTGCGTCTGTTCGATGGTTTCCTTCTCGCCGCCCAGTTGCATCGACGGAAACATCTGCACCGAGAGCCGTCCGTTGGTGGCATCAGCGAGTTTCTTGCCCATGTTCTCGGTCGCAGCCACGGTCGGATAACCGGCCGGTTGCACGTCGGACGCCTTGAAAATCGATTTGGCCTGCGCGCGTGCGCCGGACAGCGGTGTTGCGGTCGCGACCGCAGCTCCAAATCCTGCACCGATCTTGATGAAATCGCGGCGTTTCATGTGTTTCCTCCCGATGTTGCTCGTTGTTTTGATTGCTTTTGGAGTTCTAGCGTCGTTCGTCGAAAAACTCCGGATTGATGTGCTGGGTAGCGGAGATGTTGTCGAGGAGACTCGCGAGATGGGCTTCCATCGCCCGCCGCGCGCGTTCGGGATCGTGGGCCTCGATCGCGGTCAGGACGGCCTCGTGTTCGGCGATCACCTTCGGGATCCGACCGGACTGCGGCAAGGTCAGCCGGCGATAGCGATCGACGTGCACCTTCACCTGCTGGATGAATTTCCAGATTCCGGGGTAGCCCGCGACATCCGCGACGGTGGCATGAAACAGTTCGTCGGCCTGATGGAATGTTTCGCTGTCGCCGGCCGCACTTGCCTCGCGTTGCCGCTCCAGCACCGACCGCAACGCCAGGATCTGGCTCGGTGTCGCCCGCTCCGCGGCCAGACGCGCGGTGGTTTCCTCCAGCGACTTGCGAATGATGATGGCTTCCGGCAATGCGTTGATCGGAATGCGCGAGACGAAGATGCCGGACTGGGGATAGATCTCCAGCAGCCCCTCATCAGACAATTTCAGGATTGCTTCGCGGACGGGCGTTCGGCTGACGCCGAATGAAAGCGCGATCTGGGCTTCGGAGATCGCCTCGCCGGGACGGCGCTGCAGCGACACCAGTTCGCTGCGAAGGTCCGAATAGATCCGTGCCGCCGCGGTGGCCGCGCGCGGCCTGCCGCTGCGGCGATTGCCGGCGGCCACTCGGCGCACCGTAGGCGCGGTCTTTTTCGACGTGGGCGCGGGCATGTCTGCTCTCTCAATTGATATATTAGTATATGAATTGGCTTTGGCAAACTCCAAATCGGCTCGCCGATGCTACTTTGCATGGGGTTGTTTTCGCGATTTTGGCTCCGGGCCTTCCGGATGCCGACGTCACTTCCGAGCGCTGATGAAGCCCGCGCGTTCGCGTTGTTCGCGTTGCCCGGCGCCGGTCAACAGGCCGATCAGGGCTGAGGCCTGCGACGGGTGGGCCGCCTTTGTGGTGACACCGGCCGTGTACATGGTCGCGAGTTCGCACCCCGGCGGCAATGATCCGGACAGGACGACGCCGTTGGTTACGATGATTTCGGTCGATTGCGTGCAGCCGATCGGACGCCGCGCGTCGGACGTTGCCAGTTCGCGCATCGCGGTCGCGCCGTTCGGAAAGATTTTTAGCCGCGCGGCGACGGTATCGGCGATACCAAGCCTGGCCAGCACCGAGGCGACGTGAATTCCCGCCGTCGAGGCCTTGGTGTCCGGCACGAAGATCGCGTCCGAAGCCAGGAGAGCCTCGCGCAGTCCGGCTTCATCCCGCGCCGCCACCTTGGGATCGCCGGCGCGGACGGCAAGCGCCGTCTCGACCAAGCCAACATCGGCAATTGAAGTGGCAACGACCAGCTTCTCCTTCGCCAGCGTGGCGAGGAGCGCTGCGGTCAGGATGACAATGTCGGTCGGTGTGCCCTTGCGCAACTTGTCGGCCATGGCGCCGACCGCGCCGAACTCGCCCGCAATGTCGAACCCGGTCTCGGCCTTGAAGGCCGGCATCAGGCTTCCGACCAGGCCTTGCGCCGCGCCGCCGCTCAGGATGTTCAGGTGGTTCATGATGTTGCTTCCATGGCGGCGATAAGGCTGTCGCGGGTGATCGGCAGATGGCGAACCCGCACGCCGAGCGCGTCGAACACGGCGTTGGCGATGGCCGCCGTGACCGGGCCATGCGCGGCTTCCCCGGCGCCGACCGGATCCATCTCCGCGCGCTGGATCAATTCGACGTCGACCTCCGGCACCTCGCTGAAGCGCAGGATCGGATAGTCGGTCCAGCTGGTACTGGTGATGCGTTGCCGGTCGAAGCGCACGCGCTCCTTCAGCACCCAGCTCGTTGCCTGAATGGCGCCGCCTTCGATCTGGTTGATCACCCCGTCGGGATTGATGGCCTCTCCGACATCGGCTGCCAGCGTCAGCTTCCTGACCCGGATATCTTCGCCGCTCTCGATCTCGGCGATCACGGCACAATAAGCGCCAGTGTTCTTGTAGCGGGCAAAGCCGACGCCATGGCCGATGCCGGTCTGTTTCACCGGCTCCCACTTCGCGCGCGCAGCGACAGCCCGAATCACATCCTTTGCGCGTTCATCGCGCAGATGCCGCAGCCGGAAGGCGATCGGGTCCTCGCCGCGCGCGGCGGCGATCTCGTCGAGAAAGCACTCGATCGCAAACACGTTGCCCTGCGCGCCCAGCGTTCTTAGTGCAGAAGTGCGGATCGGCATCGTCGTCAGGCGATGGCTTTCGATCAGCCAGGACGGAAAGTCATACAGCGGAACAGAGTTCCGGTCGGCGCCGCCGCCATTGGCCTGCGGCGGGTTGGTCGAGACCATGCGCGGAAACGGCGTTGCCAGTTCGAACGCCGCCAGCAAGGCAGGCTGAGCCGCGCGCCCCGGCCGCGCCGCATGACCGTTGCTCCAGATCGAATGGCGCCAGTCGACGACCTCGCCCGCGGCATCGAGATCAGCTTCGATTTCGATCGCCATCGCCGCGCCAAACGGCGCATCCGACATCTCGTCATCGCGCGACCACAACACCCGCACCGGCCGGCCGCCGGCGGCCTTGGCGAGCAATACGGCGTCGAGCGCCACGTCATCGGCGGCGTTGTGCCCATAGCAGCCGGCGCCTTCCATGTGTTCGACGGTGATGTTCTCGACCGGCAGTTTGAGCACCAGCGCCAGATCGGCACGCAGGAGATAGACGCCCTGGCTGTGGGTCCAGACATGGACACGGTCGCCGTTCCATTGCGCGATCGCGCAAGATGGCGCGATCGAGGCATGCGCGATATAGGGACGGCTGTATTGCCGCCGGATGGTTTTCGTAGTGGTTCCGCCTGCCGCGGCGGTTCGCTTGTCGATGACGGTCGATTCCGACGGTTGCGCCTTCAGGAACGCGGCCAGATCGTTTTCGTCAGGCAACGGCTCGCCATCCGACCATGTCGCGCTTTTGCGCAACGCCAGAAGCGCATTCTCCGCGCCGTGTTCGGTTTCGCTGACGACGCCGGCAAAACTGCCGTCGCGGACCACGGCGACGAGACCGGCGATCGCGCGGGTACTGTCATCCCCGAGTTCGAGGAGCTTTGCGCGCGCATTGTCCGGGCGCAGAACGCGGCCATGCAACATGCCCGGCAGGGACTGATCGTGGATGAAGCGCGGCCGGCCAAACACCTTGTCGGGAATGTCGATCCGCTGCACCGAATGGCCCGCCAGCGCGCGCTGCGTCGCGATCTTTGGCACAGCGCCCGGCGTGGCGTCGCGATCGAGCGAGACGTCCTCGGCCAATTCCCAATAGCTGGTCCTGATATTGCCGGGCCCCGAAATGGTGCCGTCCTCAACGTCGAGCGCGTCGACCCCGACACCGAGCCGTTCCGAAGCCAGTTGAAGAAAGATCTGGCGAACCTCTGCGCAGGCATGCCGCAGGGCGCGGCCGGACTGCTGGATCGAGAGACTGCCCGAAGTAACACCCTCGTTGGGGCTGGAAGCGGTCGATGCGCGAACCATCTGCACGCGCGATAAATCGATATCGAGTTCGTCGGCCGCGATCTGGGCGAGTGCCGTCACGATGCCCTGGCCGATCTCCACCTTGCCCGGCGAAACCGTCACCTGTCCGGTGCTGGAGAATTTCAGCCACGACGACAATTTCGGATTCGCCGCCAGGCTGACCGGCAGTTTGGGTGGCGGAGAGGGGGCCGGCTGGTTCATCTCGCTGCCATTTCGTCCGCCGCTCGCAACACCGCTCGCACGATACGGTTATGCGAGCCACAGCGGCAGAGGTTGCGGTCGAGTGCTTCCCGGACCTCGCGGCCGGTCGGCGATGGATTTCGCTTCAGCAGTGCGGCCGCACTCATCAGGATGCCGGAAATGCAATAGCCGCATTGCAGCGCCTGCTCGGCGATGAAGGCGCGCTGCAGCGGGTGTGGCTGTTCGGCGGTGCCAAGGCCCTCGATGGTGGTGACGTCCTTGTCCGCCACCGACCATAGCGGCATGTCGCAGGCCGACACCGCGCGGTCGCCAATGATGACGTTGCAGGCGCCGCATTCGCCGGCGCCGCAGCCGAAATGCGGGCCTGTGATGCCGAGCTGCCCGCGCAAGATATCCAGCAGCGATCGATCGGGATCAGCGTCGATCTCCGTCTCGGCGCCATTGAGGCGAAATCGAACGCTCGGCATCGCGGGTGGATCCTGGCTGGCGCCTTGTTATTGCGTCTTCTCGAATTTCTTGACCACTTCAGCCCACTTTACAATATCGCCGCGCAGGAACTTGTCGAACTCTTCGGGGGTCATCGACATCGGAACCGCGCCCTGCTGGGTCCAGAGCTTGACGATATCCGGCCGCTTCACCGCGGCGTTCACCGCCGTGTTGAGCTTGTCGATAACAGGCTTCGGTGTGCCGGCCGGCGCCATCAGGCCGAGCCAGATGGTGGCCTCGTAGCCGGGCACGCCCGCTTCGCTGGCGGTCGGCACATTCGCCAGCACAGCCGAGCGGGCCGAGCCGGTGGTAGCAAGCGCGCGCACTTGATTCTCCGCGATGTTGGGCGCCATCGCCGGAACCGCGTCGATCATCATCTGCACCTGGCCGCCGATCACACCGCTGCGCGCCTCGCCGCTGTTGCGATAGGGCACATGCAGGACATCGATGCCGGCCATGGCTTTAAACAGCTCGCCGGCCATGTGATACGGCGTACCCTGGCCGGACGAGGCGTAATTCAGTTTGCCGGGTTGCGTTTTGGCCAGCGCAATGAATTCCTGCAGCGTCTTTGCAGGCACGGCGGGGTGGACCACGATCACCAGATCCGAATAGTTGACCGATGCGATCGGCGCGAGATCGCGCATCAGCTCGTATTTGCGTTGCGGCACCAGCGATTCATTGGCGGTCTGGGTGTTCGACATCATCAGCAGCGTATAGCCGTCGGGTGGCGCCTTGGCGGCCTCCAGCGTGCCGATCACGCCGCCCGCGCCAGTGCGGTTCTCGACCACGAAGGGTTGGCCGAAACTTTCCTGCAGAATGCTGCCGATCTGGCGGGCGGTGACGTCGGCGGGGCCGCCGGCGCCAAAGGGAACGATCACCCGCACCGGCCGCGATGGATAGTCCTGCGCCAGACTGGACGAGGTGAGAACAACCTGACCTGCGAACAGACCCGTCGCCAGCGCGAATGCCAGCTTTAGCCGAACCATCTCAACCTCCCGAACCCGGCCTGTTTCTGTGTCGGCCGGTTTGCTGACCGACGCTGATGGCCGTGTCTGCTTCTCTGCCGCCGAGTGTAGCGATCCGCGGCACGACCGCTAGCCCCCTCGAATCAGACATTGGTCGTGCCGACGCCGCAATCGGCGGGCGATTTCGCTCATCTGGCAAACAGCTCTCGTCTTAATTTGATGGATTGCATCAAGCAGATTGCAATCATCGGCGTGAGCAGTTCGCGCTTGCCATGGCAACGGCGCGTAGAATCCTTCAGAGTGCAGGAGTGAGTCGAACAAGGATTTGGGCAAGGTCACGAGGAACGCGCCATGAAACTTTACCCCTGCCTGATTGCCGCCTCGATATTCGTCTCCGGCAGTGCTGCGACCCATGCCCAGTCCCTGCCATCGTACATGGCGCCGATTGCCGGCAAGACCGCTGCAACGTCCGCCGATATTGCGACCAAGGATATGTTGGCTCTCAATACCGGCATGTTCGAGCTCTACGGCGATGCCGCGAGGATCTTCCAGGGCAACATCCTCAGCAAGCATCCGGTGATCCTCGCTTTGTTCTCGGGGGCCGGCGGACGGATGATCCTTTACCGGCCGGGAATGGCGCCAATGGACGCGCCGCAGGTGCCGGTGGTCTATCAATTGTTGAAGTCGGTCGGCCACAGCACGATGGCGTTGGCGGAGGTCGTCGGCCCCTACGTCGATAATCCCGACGACAAGTCATGGCGCGGCGCGATGCTCGCCTACCGCAGCCGCATGCAGTCTGCCCTCGATGGGCTCGATGCGACGCCGATGGAGCCCGGATGGCGCGACAACAATCGCACCATCCTGCAAAACAATATCGCCTTCATGGACGAATGCGTCGCCAAGGGCGTGATTCCCTTCGCCACGCTCGAAGCCTTCGGCAAGAAGCAGGCGCCTTATCTGGCCAAGAACGTGGCCTGGGCGGCGCAGACCCAGGTCGCGCACTGGATGACGGTGCTGGCGGGCTGGAAAACCCAACTCGGCGCCGACTGGGACAAGACCTACGCCGCCAGCAACACGATCTATGTCGCCCGCCAGAACAATGTGCTGTTCAGCGTCCTGGCGCAGTTCTTCGGACCCGACGCGATCAACAGCCGCCTGTTGCTGATCGAAACCGTGTCCTTTACGACCACGCCTTCCGACATGCTGGAATCGCTGACCCGCATCATCGCGGATCGTTCGGTCGGCGCGCTGTTCTTCGGCAATTATCACCTGATGGACTACGAGCTGATGGGAGGCGACGCGCGCGCCGCCATCGTCGCGGAAGCCGGCAAGCGCGGCATGACCCCGTTCCTGCCGCCGGTTGTGCCGTTCGGCTCGAAGCAATGGCCGACGCTGGTTACGCCGGGTCCGGGCCCGGCATCGATCGCGGACCTGAAGTAGGTTCCGTCAAAAGGCGGCAGCCGGTCTGAGCCGGTTGCCATCATTCATTGTCAACGTTGGACGTTGTCCTATCTTTTTCCTCGCGAATCAATTTTCACTCTGCGGCGGTTCTGTGCGCGTCACGTGCGTATCGATGATTGCCGAGTCGAGACACTGACGGCAGCGCGGATCAACGGGTGAGAGCATGCGGCCTTCACGGCGCGAGTTTCTGAAATGGGTGTCGGCAAGCGGCATAGCGCTCAGCCTGTCACGCCTGGGGTCGGCGGAAGCCGCCGGCCTGCCGCCGCGCGCTTCTCTTCCGGGGCAGGGGAATTGGAACCCCGCAAGCGGTGGCGTCGGCCGGATTGACGGCGTTGCCAAGGTCACCGGCGCGAAACTCTACGCATCCGATTTCCGGGCGTCCGATCTACCGGGTTGGCCCGCGAAGACCTCGCACGCAATCCTGGTTCGCGCGCCGGATGCCACCCATGTCTATACCGGAATGGACCTTGCGCGGCTGAGCGGCGCGGCTAAACCCTCGGTCGTCGTGACCGCGGCCGATCTCGACAGGATCGGCACCCGTGTTCCCGAATTCTATACCGGCGACCTGTTCTGTCCGATCGGGAAGACGCCGATCTATATGGGGCAGCCGGTCGCGCTGCTGATCTTCGAGACGTTCGAAGCCTTCGACCAGGCGCGACTGGCGTTGCGCGACGGCACCTTCGTGAAATTCGGCGAGGAGACCGGTCCCGTCACGATCGCGGACTACGGCGCCTACCGTTTTACGCGCGTGGCCGGCGCAACCCCGGACGCGCCCGATGTTTATTCGCCGCTCCTGGCGGGTTGGGTCAGCCCTGGACGCTCCCAGAAATCGCCGCTGCCGGTGTGGTCTCCGGCTGCCAAGGACACGCAAGCTCCCTATGCCAAGGCCGCGGTCTACGGTGAGCAGATCCGCAGCGAACTGGCGGCGAAGAATCCCAACCTGCTGGTGCTGGATCGCGAGTTCGAGACACAGTCGGTCGACCCGATGTTCCTTGAGCCGGAATCCGGGCTCGCCTGGTACAACGGCAAGAGCGGAAGCCTCGAACTTGTGCTTGGCGTGCAGTCTCCGTACGAAGCGGCGGAATCGATCGCGCATCTGCTCGGCAAGGCGAAAGCCCCGTTCAAGCCGGCGCGGATCAACGCCCAGTTCACCTATGTCGGCGGCGGCTTCGGCGGACGCGACCATACGACGTTCGTGCTTTATGTGGCGCTGGCGGCGATGTTTTTCCCCGGCCATCCCGTTCGGCTGGCACATGATCGCCTTCAGCAATTTCAGGGCGGCATCAAGCGCCACGCCTTCAAGATGCGGTCGCGGATCGGGGTCGATCGGTCGACCGGAAAAATCCAGGCCTTTGCGGCAGACCATGTCCTCGACGGTGGTGGGCTCGCCAATTTTTCGGCGAACGTGGCGACGTGCGGCGCGACCGCCGCGATCGGAATCTACGATATCCCGAAGGTCGACGTGACCACCGTTGCGCTGCATTCGCGCGGTGTGACGGCGGGATCGATGCGCGGCTATGGCACGCTGCAGACGATGACGGCGCTGGAAGTGCTGGTCGACGAAGTTGCCGCTGCTCTGCCGCTCGATCCGATCGAATTCCGGCGGCGCAACGCGCTTCGGCCCAATGGCCGCACCATGACCGGCAATCCCTACATCGTCTCGGTCCGCACCACGGACATTCTCGACAAGCTCGAGAAGCATCCGATCTGGCAGCAGCGCGCGCAACGGAAATTGGATGCGCCGAACGGCACTCTCGTCGGCACCGGCGTTGCCTGCGTCACCAAGGATTATGGCACCGGTGGCGATTGCTCGCTGGGCCGGGTCGAACTGTCCCCGGAAGGCAAGGTCGTGATCTATTGCGATCACGTCGAAATGGGTAACGGCATCGGCACGGCGCTTGCGAACCGGGTGGCGATCCATCTTGGCGCGGTCGCCGACGAAGTTTCGGTGGCGCGGGTCGATAGCTATGACGCTCTCGGACTGGTCACATCAGGCGATTCCTACACGATCGACCAGAAGACGCAGGACGCCGCCGAGAAGAACCCGCGCTGGGTTCCAGCGATCAGCTCGGCGACCAGCGCCTCGATCGGCGCGCATGTCGGCACCCATTCGGCCGCTGAGGCGGCGCGCGTCATCTTTCGTTTCGGCCTGTGGCCGGCGGCGCTGGAGCTTTGGCGCATCGCGCCAGGTGATCCGCGCGCGAAGGATTCGAGCAAAGCGCAGTGGAAGGATGGGCAACTCGTCATGCCCGGCCTCGACCCGCTGCCATTTCCGGCGCTGGCTGCGAAAGCCCATGCGCGCAATCTCGTGACCGGTGCGGTGGCGCATAGTTTCTCCCGCTGGGCATGGTCGCGCGCGCGCTTTCCCCTCGGCGGCGAACAATATCGTGCCGAGATCGACGCGCTCGCCGTGCGCAAGGGCAATGGCAAGTTCGCCCGCATCAATCGGGTCAGCGTCAAGTTTCCGCCGACCGACAACAACCGTATCGGCACCGCCTATACTTCGATGTGCGGCACGGTGGTCCGCGTCGAAATCGAGCGGGCGACCGGTGCGCTGCGCATCGCCAAGGCGTACAGCGTTTTCGAATGCGGACAGGCGCTGGTGCCCGAGGTCGTGCTGGGCCAGGCCCAGGGCGGTTTCGCGATGGGTGTCGGCTATGCCCTGTTCGAGACGCTGCCGCTCTACGAAGGTGGGCCCGGCAACGGTCAGTGGAATCTCGGGCAGTACCTTGTCGCGCGCGGATCGGACCTGCCGTTGCATGATCTCGAGATCGAGATGCTGCCGCCACTGACGCCGGACGAACCGCCGAAGGGGATGGCCGAGGTCGTGATGGTTCCAGTCGTGCCGGCAATCCTTAACGCCATTTTCGATGCCACCGGCCGCCGCTTCCAGTCGTTGCCGGTGACGGCAAACCTGCTCAAGGGAGTGCTCGCGTGACCAGATTGAGCATCACCATCAACGGCCAGCCGCACGGCCCGACCGATGTGCGCGACGATCTCTCGATGAACGATTTCCTGCGCGAGTACCTCGGCATGACCGGTACCAAGTTCGGCTGCGGTGCTGCGCAGTGCCTGAGTTGCGCCGTCATCGTCGATAATCCTGACGGTACGAGCTACACCAGCCCGACCTGTGTCACCTCGGCGGTGAGTTTCGACGGCAAGGCGATCCGTACCGTCGAGGGCCATGCGAAGGATGGCGAGCTTTCCGCGCTCCAGAAGGCGTTTATCGCCCACTTTGCGTTCCAGTGCGGCTATTGCACGGCGGGGTTTTTGAACGAGGGCCAGGTTCTGCTGGAACGTTTGGCCAAGACGCCGGTCAACCGCGCCGAACTCGAGCAGACCGTCGCGGATGCGCTCGACGGTCACCTCTGCCGCTGCACTGGCTACGTCAAGTACCACGAGGCGGTGCGCGATGTGATCCTTGCCGATGCCAAGCGCTATCTCGTGGCGAACCAGTGAGCGGAGGCGAGGGGAACGCGACATGAAATCGGAACTGCGGTTTCAGCTTATGTTCTCCGTCGTCGTTGTCGCGACCAGCATGCTCGCGGGCTATGCCGTTTCCGAGACCGCACCGCCGTCGCTTGCGAGCCCCGACAGCTTTGCAGCGATATCGGATACGGATGCGCGCTCGGCCGCGATGTTCACCGAACTTGGCAAGGTGCTGACCCATCCGCGCTGCACCAACTGCCATCCGGCGGGTGATCGTCCGCGGCAGGGCGACGAGAGCCGGCTGCATCAGCCGCCGATTGTCCGCGGTGCCGATGGCCACGGCCTCCCGGCGATGCGTTGCTCGATTTGCCATGGCAATGCCAATTTCGAACCCGGCCACATGCCGGGCCACCCCGAATGGCATCTCGCCCCGCGTGAAATGGCGTGGGAGGGCAAAACGGTCGCCGAAATTTGCGAACAACTCAGGGATCCCGCACGCAACGGCGGCCGCAAGGTCGAGGATCTCATCCATCACATCGGCGAAGATACGCTGGTGGGCTGGGCCTGGGCGCCAGGCGCCGGACGCAGCCCCGCGCCCGGGACGCAAAAGCAGGCCGGCGCGCTGGTCGAAGCCTGGGTGAAAACCGGGGCGGCGTGCCCCGCGAAGTAATACCTGGGCACGGCTGCGACGGCGCAACGGGCGGTGGCTCCCGCAGTCGACCAAAGACTCGCTGTAAGCCATTGGAATAAAAGATAACGTGTGGGGTACCGGACCCATCAAGAACAAGCTTGATAACAAGCAGACGGAAACGCCCATGAAAAATTCGATGTCGCGACGCACCTTGCTCAAGGGCACGGGTGCGGTCCTCGCAAGTGCAGCATTTTCGACCCGCGTGATGGCGGATGCGCCGGCGGCGGAACCGGTGACGCCGGCGCTGATCGAGGCGGCGAGGAAGGAAGGCCAGGTGATCTACTACACCTCGACCGACCTGCCGGTCGCGGAGAAGCTGGCCAAGGCGTTCGAGGCAAAGTATTCAGGCATAGCGGTCCGCGTCGAGCGCACCGGCGCGGAACGCGTGTTCCAGCGCATCGGGCAGGAATATTCCAGCAACATCCACGCCGTCGATGTCGTGAATTCATCCGATGCCGCGCATTTCATCGTCTGGAAGCGCGACGGCATTCTGGCGCCCTATGTGCCGGAGGAGGTCGCAAAATTCTATCCGGCCGATCACCGGGATGCCGACGGCCAGTTCGCCAGCTTCCGCGTCTGGCTCAGCATCATTGCCTACAACACCAATCTGGTGAAGGCGGAGGATGCGCCGAAGAGTTTTGCCGACCTGCTTGATCCCAGGTGGAGGGGCAAGATCGTCAAGGCGCATCCGGGCTACAGCGGCACCATCATGACCGCGACCTACCAGATGCAGCGCGATCTCGGCTGGACGTTCTTCGAGCAGCTCGCCAAGCAGAACATCATGCAGGTGCAGTCGTCGGCCGATCCGCCGAAGAAGCTCGATCTCGGCGAGCGCGCCGTGATGGCCGACGGCAACGAGTACAACATCTTCCAGATGAGGGAGGCAGGCCGTCCGGTCGAGCCGGTCTATGCCTCGGAGGGATCGCCGCTGATCATCGGGCCGAACGGCATCTTCAAGGACGCGCCGCATCCGAACGCGGCAAAACTGTTCCAGTCGTTCAGCCTCGGCCGCGAGGCTCAGCAGATGATCATCGACGTCGGAGGGCTGCGCTCGGTGCATGCGCAGACGACAGAGAAGGCGGGACGCAAACCGCTCAAGGAGATCAGGACGATGAAGGACGATGCTGCGGCGGTGGAGAGAGAAGGCGAATCCATCAAGGCGCGCTACACCAAGATTTTCCGCGTCTGACCGATATGACCTCCGGATTGCTCAGGGTTTCGGTCGCGGAAACGCTGGCCGAAAAAATCGTCGCGTTGAAGCCGGGCACGCTCCCGGCCGCGACCACGCGCAAATGCGAGGATCTCTTGATCGACGTCGTCGGTCTCTGCGTCACCGCGCGCAACGAGGACTACATCAAGAGCGCATTGGCCGGCTGCGACGATGACGGTCCCTGCACGGCGATCGGACATCGGCGGACGCTGAACGCCGCGGGCGCGGCCTTCATCAACGGCACCGCCGCCCATGGCGAAGACTTTGACGACACGTTTGAAGGCGGTCCGGTCCACGCCGGCGCCGTGATCGTGCCAGCGGTGCTGGCGGCCTGCGAGCGGCACAATCCCGACGGGCGCATGGCGCTGATCGGGATCGCGGTCGGCACAGAGGTGCTCTGCCGTCTCAGCCTCGTGGTGCCGAAAGCCGTCCACAAGGCCGGCTTTCATCCGACCGCCGTGTTCGGCGCCATGGGCGCGGCTGCCGGTGTCGGGGCGGCCTTGGGCCTCAATGCGAAGCAAATCGTCGATGCGCTCGGCATCGCCGGCAGCATGGCCGGCGGCATCATCGAATATCTGGCCGAAGGCGCCTGGACCAAGCGGATGCATGCCGGATGGGCGGCTCAGTCCGGCATCCGCGCGGCGCTGCTGGCGCGGGGAGGGTTCGTCGGCCCCCGGACGGTGTTCGAGGGCGTCCACGGCCTGTTCCATGGTTTTGCGCATACCACGAAGGGTGACTACGAGGCGCTGCTAGGTGATTTCGGCAGCCGCTGGGTGACGGACACGCTGGCGTTCAAGCCCTATCCCTGCGGGACGATGGCGCAGCCCTATATCGATTGCGCGCGGCGGCTTCGCGCACGCGGCATCAAGCCCGAAGACGTCACCGAGATCGTCTGCGAAGTCGCCGAGGGCACGGTGCACCGGCTGTGGGAGCCGCTCGCCGACAAGCAGCGTCCGCCCAACGGCTATGCCGCCAAGTTCGCGACGCCTTATCTGCTCGCTACCGGCTTTGTGCATGGCGGCGTCGGGCTCGGCGCGTTTACAGAGTGTGCGATCAGCGATGCGCGCGTACTCGCGCTCGCCGCCAAGGTGAAATTCGTGATCGACCCGGACAATCCCTATCCGACCAACTACACCGGCCATATCCGCGCCACGCTCCGCGACGGCAGCGTGGTGGAAGATCGCCAGCCTCATATGCGTGGTGGCGCGCAGGAGCCGCTGACCCGCCAGGACGTGATCGACAAGTTTGCGCTCAACGCGCAGCATGGCGGCTGGAGCGCGGCGCAGGGCGATGCGGCGTTGAAGCTGATGGCGGGGTTGTATCGGGGGAAGATCGATCTCTCGTCGTTACGCGCATAACCACAACTGTCATGCCCCGCGAAGGCGGGGCATCCAGTAGCCGCAATTCTATCGAGAAGACCACAAGCGCCGGCGTTTACTGGATCGTCCGCCCCAGTGCGCAATCGCGCACAAGGCGGACGATGACAAGCCAAGGGGCAGACATGACCAAAGAACTCGCCGGCAAGGTCGCCATCGTCACGGGCGCAGGCCGCAACATCGGCCGCGCGATCGCGCTGACCTTGGCGGAAGGCGGCGCCTCCATTCTGGTCAACGCCCGCAGCAACCGCGCCGAGGCGGAAGCCGTCGCGCGCGAGATCGAGGCTGCCGGCGGCAAGGCGCTGGTTCATATCGGCGACGTCGCCGATGCCAAATCCGTACAGGCGATGGCGGACGCCGCCGTCAAGCAGTTCGGACGAATCGATATCCTCGTCAACAACGCGGCGCTGCGGCGTGAAAAGCCGTTCGCCGAGATGAGCTATGCCGAGTGGCGCGAGATCATGGACGTTACGCTCGACGGCACCTTCCACTGCGTCAAGGCCTGCCTGCCGGCATTGCGGCAATCTGGCGGAGGCACGATCGTTAATATCGGTGGGCTTAGCGCGCATACGGGCGCGAAAAATCGCGCGCATGTGGTCACGGCCAAGGCGGGTATTATCGGCTTCACCCGGGCGCTGGCCCACGACCTCGCCGATGACGGCATCACGGTGAATTGCGTGGTTCCCGGCCTGATCGGTACCCCGCGCCCCAAGGACAGACCGGAGCCGGCGCACCACCTGACCCACGGGACCATTACCGGCGAGCGGGGCCGGCCGGAAGACGTTGCGGCGGCCGTGCGATTCCTGTGCGGGTCGGGCGCGCGCTACATCAACGGGCAGGCGATCCATGCCAACGGCGGCGCCTATTTAGGCGCGTAATGCATGGTTTTCGATGCCATTTTCGCTGGGTCTTCCCTACGGAGTGCCAAAGATCAAAGAAAATCCAGCGACAATGCAAGCAGGCTGAACTGAACGTGCTGCGGTGTCAGTGGCGGACCGATGTTTCGAGTCAATTGCCGAGGATTAAACTCGCGGAATGAGCGATTATGGAATGGCAGCTTCTGGCGCGAAACCATCAGACAGCGCGGTCATAAAACGGGTATCCACGCGATAACCGACTTCAATAGCTGATCTGTGCAACCGCTCGCAGTTCGTCCGGCGTGGTTGTGCGGAAGCCGAAGAATTCCAGATAAGCGGGAATTTGCTCGAACAGCATGTCGGTGCCGATCTGGATTTCACAGCCGCGCGCCCTGGCCGCCGCCAAAAACGGCGTGATTTCCTGCTTCATGACGACTTCGCCGACGAAGGTCGAGGAGGCAATCCGGTCGACGTCCATCGGCAACGGGTCGCCTTGCTTCATTCCGAGAGGGGTCGCGTTGACGACGACATCGAACCCTGCCGGGTCCTTGGAGCCAACCTCAATCTTCAGCGCCGGATAATATGCGCGCAAACGCTCGGCCAGGCCGTTCATGCTCGCCGGATGGGCATCGAACAGGGCAAGCTCTGATACGCCGGCTTTGGCAAACGACGCCACAATGGCCGAGCCAACGCCGCCGCTTCCCACCACGAGCACGCGCGCACCAGTCAACTCCCGGCCTTTCCGCTGGATTCCGCGAACAAAGCCTTCGCCGTCGAACATGTCACCAACAAGGGTGCCACCCGGGCCGAGGCGGATTGCGTTGCACGCGCCCGCGACCTTCGCAGTGGTCATCACCTGGTCCAGCAACGGAATCGTGGTCACCTTGTGCGGCATGGTGACGAGCGCGCCATGGATGTTGGAAAGTTTGAACACAAGTTTGAGAAACGCGGCATAGTCTTCCGGCTTGCAACCCATCGGAACGACAACGGCGTCGATCTCGTATCGCTCGAAATAGGGGTTGTAGATCATCGGCGCCTTGAAGCTCTCGGTCGGATAGCCGAGATGGGCAATGAGCTTTGTGTGTCCGGTGATCGTCATTTAGGTATTCCTCTTCTTCACGATGGCTGTCCGAAGCGGGGACGGCGATTAATCCGAACTCATTTTGCGGTGGACTTATCGAGCAAATGCGCAAGACGGCGCAGGGCCAGCGTATAGCCCTGGGTTCCAAGCCCGGCGATCACGCTATCAGCGCGAAGCGATACGTAGGAGTGGTGGCGGAATTTCTCGCGCTTGTGGACGTTCGATATGTGGACTTCGAGAACCGCCCCTTCGAAGGTGTTCAACGCGTCGAGAATCGCAACCGACGTATGCGTAAAGGCGGCGGGGTTGATAACCATTCCTGACGCGATCTCTCGCGCTTCGTGGATCCAGTCGATGAGTTCGTATTCGCGGTTCGACTGGTGAAATCGCAGTTCAAGTCCGAGCTCTCCGGCGACCTTGAGGCAATCGGTTTCGACGTCAGCAAGCGTTTCGTGACCGTAAATGTGCGGTTGGCGCTTGCCGAGAAGATTGAGGTTTGGACCATTGAGGACGTAGACGACTCGACTCATGGTTGGCTCCAGATCGGTGTTAGGGGGGCGGAATTCGGCTTAGCCCGCGTCGGTCGCCGTGCGCAGTGGCTAAACGTGCTTCACTCATGTCGATCTCTTGCCCAGCCAGTGATCGAGTTTCAGCCATAGCCGCTTAATGGCGTTGGGACCGGCAACGAGGCTGACATGACCGCCCTTAAGCGCGATCTCTTCCTTGTCGGTCGAACCGACCTTGGTGATCAGATGTTTGGCGGCTTCATAGGGCACGATGTGGTCATGTGCGGCGACGGCATGCAGGATCGGCACCTTGATGCTGGCGATGTCGGCCTTGCGATCGCCGACCGTCATGGTCTCGTTGTAGAGCTTGTTGTCCCACATCAGGTCCTTGGTGATGGAGCGGAAATATTCGCCGGCCAGCGGCAGGATATCGTTGGCCCAGCGATCGAACATCCGATAAGACTTGACGAATTCGTCGTTCCAGATGTTTTCCCATAATTGCACCTGGCCGGTGACGCGAGAAGCGGGCCGCAGCATATCGAAGGACGAAAGTATCATTTCCGGCGGCATGTTTCCGACGGAGTCGACGAGGCGGTCGACGTCGAAGTAGCGCCGATCCGAAAAGTTCGAGAACAGCGTCATGCCGCGAAAATCGACCGGCGTGGTGAAGCAGACCAGATTCTTCATCGGCCCATCGTAGAAGATCGAGCCGTACAGCAGCGACAGCACGCCGCCGAAGCAGTAGCCG
The DNA here is from genome assembly GCF_900103365.1 of Afipia sp. GAS231. Lineage (NCBI taxonomy): Bacteria > Pseudomonadati > Pseudomonadota > Alphaproteobacteria > Hyphomicrobiales > Nitrobacteraceae > Afipia > Afipia sp. GAS231. The sequence continues at coordinate 1,716,554 of NZ_LT629703.1, read as the reverse complement.
ATCACCGTGACGTCCTTTTCGCCGGAATCCTGCTGCACCCGGCGGATGCAATCCGGAATGAAATCGAGGACGTAGTTCTCCATCCGCAACGATTTTTCCTCCGGCTTCGGAGCAGTCCAGTCCAGCATGTAGACGTCATAGCCGCGCTTCAGCAGGAACTCGATCAAGCTTTGCCCGGGCACCATGTCGAGGATGTAACCACGATTGGTGGTCGCCATCACGATCAAGATCGGCACGCGGTAGATCTCGGCCGCCATCGGACGGTAGTGATAGAGATTCATGGTGCCGCGAACGGCCAAAATATCCTTTGGCGTCGAGCCAAGCGCGGGCCCGGAAGATGCAAAATATTCGACGCCCTTGGTGCTGCGCTGGATCGCCCGCTGCACCTCCGACTGAATCCGCTCCGGCATCGCTGACAGGTCGAGGCCCGCCGGCGCGCTCAAGTTGGTTCTCCTTCCAACCGCGGTGCATCGACAGGGCCCGAGACGTCGAGCAATTCGATCCGGATGGTCCGCAACACCTGCGGCAGTGTAGCCATGGCAAGGGACAGCGACCATCCGGACGAGATGAAATGGGATTGAATGCCGGGCGGCATTTCGAGCGGTTGGGACGCATTGAGCACCACGATGTCGGACACCCGATCCCTGTGGGTTTCGCCGATTGCAGATCCGCGCTGAAATCCGGAAGCGGGTATTACCAGAACGGCCTTCCGGCCGATCCTTTGGGTGATGGCGTGTACCAAATCCGTAACCAATCGATCGCTGGCATTCGCGGACAGGCCGATCGTCAACGGGCGGTAGCCGAGCGCCTTGAGCCAGTTCGAGAGCGCCTGGAAGGGCAGGTGGCTGCTCATATCCGGGATGAGGAGAATTGGCTTTCCATCACCGAACTGGGCCTTGCCGCCGAAATAGATCGATTGCCGGGCGATCGCCATCGTATCGAACCCGACACCTGCCAGCATCCACGGCCAACTTGCAAAAAGCTCGGCCGCGGGGGTGAAAAAATTAACGAAATCGGCCAACCCGCTAGGCCCATGCTGCGAAACAGGCAAAGCCAGCTCGTCGCGTCGCCCTTCGGAAACACCCGTCAGGAATTTGTTGATGAACCCGACACACTCATCGGTGGCCTCCCACATCATCCGATGGCCGCAGCCGGGGATCACGATCAAGCTGGCGCCTGGAATGAGACTGGCGATGAATTTGGAGTTCTGCGGAGACACCAGTTCGTCGAGATCTCCGGTCAATACCAGGGTCGGGGCCTGGATGTTGGGCAGCGCCTTGGAGCAATCGAATTCCGCAAAGGCCTGATATTGCAGATCGGCTGCGTGCAAGGGGGTCGGGGCCGCGATCTCGCGTCGCATCTGATTTTCGGCCAGTTCCCGATGGTTCTCGAGATATCCCTGCGAATAGGTGACGGTCCAGATGCGCCGAGCGATCTGTTCCGGCTCCAATCCGTCGAGCTCCCGCATCACCCGGACAACGGAGGGGGATGCATAGACGGCACGCGGACCGCCGCACATCGTCGCACAAAGCGCCAGTGCCAAAACCCGGGAAGGGAATTGCCGAACGAATTCCTGCGCGACCGCTCCTCCCATCGAATATCCGAGGACGTTGGCTTGGGCGATCTCCAGATGGTCCAAAAGGCCGGCCACATCCCTGGCCATGTTCGAAATGTCATAGCCGAACGTGGGTTTGTCGCTATTGCCTGTCCCCCGATTGTCAAAGACGACCAAAGTAAACCGCTCCGCCAAGGACTCGATGAAGTCGAGCGGCCAGGCAAGCGAACTGAGACGATAACCCATAATGAGAACGAGAGGCGGCCCGGAGCCACGGACGCCATACGAGATCCTGATACCGTTGACATCGGCATACTGCATGGTCATGGCGGGTCCAGCCTGCGGGCGGCGTTCCTTCGCGATGTCGAAGCCAGCGCTCACAATGCGCCTGCCTGATCACGGAGCACGAATTTCTGTATCTTTCCGGTCGACGTCTTCGGCAGCGGGCCGTAGACAAAGGCCTTCGGTACCTTGAAACGCGCTAGACGCGCCTGGCAAAAGGCAATGAGCTCTTTGTCATCTGGCTTGGTCGCGCCAGGCTTGAGTTCGAGGAACGCGCAAGGCGTCTCGCCCCATTTCGGGTCGGGACGGGCGACGACGGCCGCTAGCATCACCGCTGGGTGCTGAGTAAGTACCTCCTCGACCTCAAGGCTCGAAATGTTTTCACCGCCGGAGATGATGATATCCTTGGAGCGATCCTTGATCTCGATTGCGCCGTCAGGATGCCAGACGGCGAGATCGCCGGAGAGGCACCAGTCGCCGACCAGGGTTTTCGCCGTTGCAGCTTCGTTTTTGAGGTAGCCCTTCATCACAGTGTTGCTGCGGACCATGATTTCGCCGACGGTCGCACCGTCCCGGGGGACCGGAACCATCGTCTCGGGATCAGCGACCGTGACGGCCTCGACCATGGGATAGGCGACACCTTGCCGCGCCATCCTTGCAAAACGCTCGTCATCGGGCAGCGCGTTCCACTCCGGCTGGAAGACGCAGGAAGTTGCCGGCCCGTAGGTTTCGGTGGCTCCATAAAGATGAGTAACCCGGAATCCGAGCGCTTCCATCGAGCGGAAGACGGAAGAGGGCGGCGCGGCGCCGCCAGTCGCGACGGTTACCGTGTGCTGGAACGGTACGCGTTGGTCGGCGGGCGCGTGTGCGAGCATATTCAGCACGATCGGCGCGCCGCACAGATGCGTGACCTGGTGTTCTGCGATCAGCCGGAAGATCTGCGCGGGCTCAACCTTGCGAAGACAGATCTGCGTCCCGCCGGCGGCCACAACGGCCCACGGATAAGACCAACCTGAACAATGGAACATCGGCAGCGTCCAAAGGTAAACACTGTCGAAGGTCAATCCGAAACTGAAGCCGTTACCGAGTGCCGAAAGATAGGCGCCGCGATGACTATAGACGACGCCCTTGGGGTCACCGGTGGTCCCTGAAGTGTACAGCAGGCACAGCGACTGCCATTCATCCGTGATGCCGGGCCAGTCAAAATTCGGGTCGCCGGCGGCGAGGAGCGCTTCGTAGGCATGGGTACCCAGCGGTGCGACCGATCCATCTGGGGACGGGATATCGATGACGACCATCTCCCGATCGACCAGTTCCAAGGCCTGCCGTACCAACGGCGCGTATTCCGCATCGACGATCAAAACGTCGGCACTGCCATGCATCAGCGAGAAGGCGATATTCGCGGCATCGAGCCGGGTATTGAGTGGATTGAGAACGGCACCGAGCATCGGTACGGCAAAATGCGCTTCGATCATCTCCGAAATATTCGATGCGATGATCGCGACCGTATCGAGCCGCTTGACGTCCAGCTTCGCCAGTCCGGATGCGAGCCTGGTACAGCGATCAAGCAGTTGCGAATACGTATAGCGCCGCTCGCCATCGATCACTGCCAGCTTTCCGCCGAAGGCGCTCGCTGCACGGGTCAGGAAGCTGACCGGCGACAGCGGAACGTAATTGGCCGGATGCCGATCCAGATTGAGTTCGAAAGGATGTGTGTCGTTTGCGTTCATTGGATCATCATCCTTCTTCACTGAAGCGGGTAAATTCAAAGGGTCGAAACAACGTGGCCGCCGTCGGCGACGATCACGCTTCCGGTCATGTATGAACCGGCGCCGGAGGCGAGCAACAGAAGCGGCCCCTCAAGCTCCCGCAATTCGCCGAGCCGGCGCTGGGGGATCCGCTTGATCAGCGCCTGGCCTGCGGCTTCCTGAAAAAAATCGTCGTTGAGTTCGGTTTCGAAGTAACCGGGCGCGAGGGCATTGACGCGAATCCCGTAGCGCGCCCATTCCAGCGCCAGCGCCTTGGTCATCTGCACGACACCGGCCTTGGAAACGGCATATGGCGCCACCGAACTTGCGACCCGCAGGCCGAGGATCGATGCCACGTTGACGATTGAACCCTTGACCTTATGCGCCACCATGCGTCGCCCGACGGCTTGTGCGACCAGCCAGACGCCCTTGAGATTTGTAACGATGACCTTGTCCCAGTCGGCCTCGTCCTGCTGCAGGGCAGGTCGTGTGGCAGTCACGCCGGCGTTGTTGATGACAATGTCAACCGGACCGAAGTGCGCCTCGGCGGCATCCAGTGCGGTCTCGATGCTCGCCACAACGGTGACGTCCATCACGACGCTCTGTGCCTGGCCCTTGGCATTGCCGATATCGTCGACAGTCTTTGCCAGCGCTTCCGCACGGCGCGCGCCCACAGTCACGCGCGCGCCTCGCGCCGCAAGACAGGTCGCAAAGAATCGTCCCAGGCCGCTCGAGCCACCCGTGACCAGCACATGCGCCCCTTCGATCCCAAATAGGTCGCTCATCGCAAATCTCCTGAGGCAGAAGGCCGGGGCATTACTTGATCTTGTTCCAGACAAGAATGGAGCGGCCCATCGTGCCATCCAGGTAGCTCTTGTAAGGCGCGGTCGTAATCGTCAGCGTATCCCCCTCGAGTACGAAGTGCCGGATCTGGTCAGTGCCGGTCCACGCCTGGTTCCAAGACGTGTCGATGTGGTGAACCACGACGTTCTCGCCCAGCGAGAAAGTTCCGGCGTAGGCGACCATCGTGCCGAGCAGTTCCACCCCCTCTTCGTCCGTAGGCACGACGTCTCGGGGTACGACGCGATCGTCGCGGGTGAAGATGGCATACATCCTCCCGTCCGCTGCATAGCCGATATAACCGACCGGCGCCTCGCCGAATTGATTGTGCCGTTGTCCGTCCGACAATCGTTCGCGGACATAGCTGCACAGCCGCCACGTTCCGATCACCGGGCAATCGGTGGGGGGCTTGCCGGGCCTGACCGATGCCAAGATTTCATTATCCGTTGCCACGTCGTGCTCCCTCTGTTTCAGTTGTTTGCAAGCATGTCTCGAAGTCATCAGACGTCGAAGAACACCGTTTCCCGTTGGCCCTGAAGATGAATGTCGAAGGTGTAAACCACCACGCCGTCCCGTTCCGATCGCGGCGCGATCAACGTCTTGCGACGCTCGGGCTGCTCGATGATGTTCAGGACGGGATCGTCGGTATTGGCGGCTTCCTCGTCGCCGAAATACATCCGCGTGGCGAGGCCGATATTGATGCCGCGGGAGGCCAGCCAAAAATTGACGTGAGGCGCCATCGCCTTGCGGCCCTTGCGGCCGACGACGCTGCCGGGTTTGATGGTGCGGATCGTGTAAAGCCCGGTAGTGAAGTCGGTCCCGGTCCGGGCCCAGCCGCGGAAGCCGTGATCGAGGGCTTTATTCTGCGTATCCGCCGGATGGTTGTAACGCCCGGCCGCGTTCGCCTGCCAGGTCTCGATCAGGACGTCCTTTGCCACATGACCGGCGCCATCGAAGATCCGGCCTTCGATGATGATGCGTTGACCCGCGACATCGGGAGTAGCGATATCGCCGCTGAAGTTGTTCGCGAAAATCTCAAAGCCAGCCTGCTCGGGCATGAGGCCGATATGCACATACGGACCGGCGGTCTGTGACGGCGTCTCCGGCAGATAGGAAGGAATGAATGGAGTCGGTGTCATGTCAGCTTCCCTGAAGCTTGTTTTCGAACAAGGTTTGTCGGCGTCCCCGCAACACGATGTCGAAGCGGTAGGCGAGGCACTCCAGCGGGCGCGATGCATTGAGGTCTAGTCGTGCCGTCAAACGATCTGCCGCCGATTTGTCGGGGACGGTCGCGATGATCGAATCGTGCGGAATGAGCGGATCGCCCTCGAAATACATCTGGGTAATCAGCCGCTGTGCGAATCCGGTTCCGAATACTGAGAAATGGATGTGGGCCGGTCGCCAGCTGTTGATGCGATTTCGGAACGGGTATGCGCCGGGCTTGATGGTGCGGAAGAAGTAATAGCCACGTTCATCGGTCAGCATCCGGCCGCAGCCACCAAAGTTCGGGTCGATCGGCGCGATATAGGTGTCGTTGCGGTGGCGGTAGCGTCCGCCGGCATTGGCTTGCCACACTTCGACGAGCGTGTTGGATACTGGCTGGCCATTGCCGTCGAGGACATAGCCGTGGACGATCGTCTGCTCGCCGATCGCTTCGCCTTGCTTGGCATAATTCAAGACAAGATCGTTATCGAGCGGACCGAGTTCTGCAGGCGAGAATATCGGGCCGGTCACCTCGGACAGCGAGTTTTGCAGGGACCAAAGCGGGATGCGTGGTGAGCGCAGCACGCTCGTCTTGTAAACCGGCGTGTGCGCCGGAGGATGAATATCGCGATCGCGTTGATGAAACTCGGCTTGGGATGTCATGCTACCGTAACCTCCTATGTCTGGTCAGATCGGGAGCCTTGCCGCCTTCGTTACGCTTTTCGAGGGCGGCAGCTTCGCATTTGGGCAAGACGCATCGCGCAACGAGATCGACATTGCGGCTCTTCGGGTCGCAGTCCGCCATCAAGTGGACGCGACGGCTGCCCCGGTTGCGGCTTGAGCCCGCAGTTTTTCGTAGTCGCCCTTCGGCATCGGAACGGCGTCGGGATTTCCGAGGTCGCTGATGTTGATCCGGTAGGTTTCCCGGGCCGTCACGGCCGCCAGCGCAGCGATCACGGTGATGCCGAAAGCGATTGCCCCGACGGTGAGCGGAATGTTGGCCGAGCCGGGAGGTGCCACGGTGGCAAACAGTGCGGGAAGCAGGGCTGTGATCGTCGTCCCGATATTCTGAGAGATTGCCATGGCCGAGACCCGGGTTCGCGTCGGGAACAGTTCCGGGTAGAAGCTCGGGAAGACGGCGTTGTAGCCCTGGTAGACAACCCCCCACATCAGCAGCGACATGAAGATCGCCAGCGGAACGTTATGGATGCTGATCGCGTAGAGATAGCCGAACGCCAGCAATCCGGAGGACAGGGCGCCGATAATGATCGGCGGTTTGCGGCCGACTTTGTCCGACAGGTTGCCGACGAACGGGATGACGAACACCGCCAGCATGTTACCGAGAACGGGGATCCACAGGTAGACGTCTTTTTCGAAGCCTATTCCGTATGCCGGTTGGACCGCATAGGCCGCTCCGAAGATGGTGGCGACAACAGGGATGACGTTCATCAACGCCATGCAGACGACACGGATCATGTCTTTCCAGCTCAGTTTGAAAGCCTGGACGATCGGCGCTTTCGGAACATTGCCCTGTTCGTCTTCCTTGGCAAAAGCAGGCGTCTCGTCGACTTCACGGCGGATAATGTAGCCGGCGACGATGACGAAGAAGCTGAGCAGGAAGGGTATCCGCCAGCCCCAGCTATTGAACGCCTCGGTCGGCATGTAGGCTGCCAGTGGCAGGAAGACCGCCGCGGCCAGAATCTGCCCGGCCTGGACGCCTTGCAGCGCAAAGCTCGCATAAAATCCGCGCCGGCCGAATGGGGCATGTTCCAAGATCATTGAACTGGCCCCGGAAATTTCCCCGGCAACAGCGAAGCCCTGGATCAGGCGCAAGATGACGAGAAGCACCGGCGCCAGCACGCCGACCTGTTGGTATGTCGGGAGGAGGCCGACGGCCATCGTCGAGATGCCCATCAGGAACATGCAGACGATCAATACGGTTTTTCGACCATGGGTGTCGCCCCAGTGCCCGAGAACGAACGCCCCGATCGGCCGGGCAACGTAGCCGACGCCGTATGTCGCCAGCGAAGCGACGATGGCGACGGTCGGATTATTCGAGGGGAAGAATATCTGCGGAAAGACCAGCGCTGCCGCCGTCGCATAAATGAAGAAGTCATAGTATTCGAGCGCTGATCCGATCCAGCCGCTGGCAGCGGCCTTTTTAGATTGACTCGCATGATGTTCGGTTTCAGCTAGTGAACTCGCCATGTTGGTTCCTCCCAATGTGTTTGCTGACAGTCCCTTTGCGGGCTTCTTTGAAAATTACAGGCAGCTAAGCGGGTCTTTTCGTCGCGTGCCCCACTTCAAATATCGGCGGCCGGACGTTTCACGATCGACCGGAGATTGCGTGTCGTTCGAAAGCAGCATCAGGATAGTTCATCGAGGATGTAACACAATTACCCTTTTATTCGCGAAACAGAACATTATGTTAATTTGCGAATTGGGCGGCAACGATCCGATGTTGCTCCTTCGGCGTTCGGCCGGCAGCTGCTCGCGTCCGAAAAACTAAGTCGCTGCGTTGCTGACGCAGCGACTATTTCTCAAGGACGGTTGAGGAGTGGTCGACCGCGGAGTGTCGACGAAGTCCGCAAACGTCGGAATGAGTGGACTGCGTTCGTCGTCGACGCAGGGTCCAAACCGAGTGCGGACGGCCCAATCCTTGGATGGTTCGGCCCGCGTTTCAAAGACTGCGCGTATCATTTGCCGATGGAGGCTTGTGGTCAATATCAATTGCAGGCAATTTTTGTGTTGGACGGATCAACTGACGGTCCAGCGTTTGGCGCGGAATGCGGGCCGGCGCGATTGATGCGGTGCCAGAGAAGTTTTGGAGTCTTGGGCAAATGATGACGCTGCGCCAGGTTGAAGTTATCCGGGCGGTGATGGTGACAGGCACCATTGGCGGCGCGGCCAAGCTTCTTAATGTTTCGGCACCAGGTATCAGCCGGCTGGTGAAATACACCGAAAAATCTCTCGGCATTCGTTTTTTTCAACGCCAGAACGGACGTTATTTTCCGACGCCTGAAGCGCAGAATATTTTCGAGCAGATCAACGGCGTCTACAAGAAAGTCGATGATCTCACCGAGATTATCTCCAAGATCGGGCAGGGTGCCTTGTCCGAGCTGCGCATCGGTTCGGTGCCGAGCATTTCCCAGGTGATGGTGCCTCGCGCAATCGAGCGCGTCCGACGCCGTTACCCCGACCTGCGAATTGACATCAACGTCCTCAAGATCGAAGAGGCCATCGATTTCTTGTTGCTTGGCCGGGGTGATTGCGTTGCGATGAGCTATCGCCTCGATCATTCCGGTCTCGATTTCCTGCCGCTTGCGTCGGGGGAATTGTTCTGCATCGTCCCGGTCGGTCACCCGCTCGCGGGCCGCAAGCAGATTTCCGCGGCGGAAATCGTCTGCTATCCGCTGATCGGCATTGACCCGACCGATCCCTACGGGCGCATCATGGCCGAGATCTTTGCGCGCAAGAAACTTAATTACGACGTTACCATCCGTGCGCGGTTTGGCGCGACCGTGTGTGCGTTGGTAAAGGCGGGACTCGGTATCGCCGTCATGGACCAATTCACTGTCGCGCATGACGGCTTTCCGGGTCTCGAACTGATCCCAATCATCGAACCGACCAAATTCGAAACCTACATCGCGGTAAAACGCGGCACGCCCCAGTCGCTTTACATCGAACATTTCATCCATTGTTTGCGGCTGGAGATGCAGGCCGGCGGCCTCGCTCGAGGTGGGTCTCCGAAGTCTGGCCTGCGCGGCTCCAGGAAATAACAAGCTGTTATCTTTTCCGAACATCCGGGTAATTGTGTTAGATCATTGTTGGTCTATATTGGTCGCCGCGCAGGCATCCGATGCGCTTACCGGGCAAAACGACTTGGCGTCACCGTCCGCCGCGGGACGCTGCCGCTGGAGCAACTCGCATGGCCAAATTTTCCATCGCCACCGTAGCGCTGAGCGGCTCGCTCGACGAAAAGCTGCGCGCCATCGCCGGTGCCGGCTTCGACACGGTCGAGATTTTCGAGAATGACCTGCTGACGTTCAATGGAAGCCCGCGCGACGTTGGCAAGCTCTGCCGGGATCTCGGTCTTTCCATCTGCGCGTTTCAACCGTTTCGCGATTTCGAGGGCATGCCCGAGCCGCAGCGCACGCGCAACTTTGCCCGCGCGCAGCACAAGTTCGACCTGATGCAGGAACTGCAAACGGATTTGCTGCTGATCTGCAGCAATGTTTCGCCGGCCTCGGTCGGAGGAATTGATCGCGCGGCAGCGGATTTCCACGCCTTAGGTGAACTCGCGGCTTCGCATGGCCTGCGCGTCGGTTTCGAGGCGCTGGCCTGGGGACGCCACGTCAACGACTACCGCGATGCATGGGAGATCGTGCGGCGCGCTAATCACAAATCAATTGGTATCATTCTCGACAGTTTTCACGCGCTGGCGCCGGCATTTCCCGTCAGCGCCATCCAATCGATTCCGGCGGACAAGATATTCCTTGTGCAGCTTGCAGACGCACCAAAGCTGGGTCTTGACGTGCTGTCCTGGAGCCGGCACTTCCGCTGTTTCCCGGGCCAGGGTGATCTGCCGGTGGGTGCCTTCATGGAAGCGGTGGCGGCGACAGGTTACACCGGTCCGCTCTCTTTGGAGATATTCAACGACCAGTTCCGGTCCGGCTCGGCGGTCCGCACTGCAACGGACGGTCTGCGTTCGCTGATCTTGCTGGAAGATCATGTGACGCAGAGCTCCATCAATGCGCCATCGCCGCGACTGCAGCCAAAAGCTCGGAGCCGCGGCGTCGGTTTCGTCGAATTTGCTGTCGATGAATCCAATGCCAAGAATTTATCGGTTTTGTTTGGCCAGCTTGGGTTCCGCAAGACCGGCTCCCACCGTACCAAGAATGTTGAACGCTGGTCGCAAGGCGATATCGAACTGGTGATCAATTGTGAGCCGGACGGCTTTGCCCATTCGCACTACATCACACATGGTCCGGGTGTCTGCGCCATCGCGATTGATATCGACGACGCTGGCAAGACTATGAAACGCGCAGAAGCGCTAAATGCGCATACCTTCTATCAGCCGGTCGGGCCCGGTGAGCTCGAAATTCCGGCCATACGTGGTGTCGGCGGCAGTCTCCTGTATTTTCTCGAGACCGCAGGGAAGAATTGGGACACCGACTTTGTCACGCTGCCAAGTGATGTTGTGACCGACCATCTTGACGCCGTCGATCATATCTCGCAGTCGATGCCTTACGACGAGATGTTGTCCTGGCTGTTGTTCTACACCGGCATACTTGACCTGCAACGCTTGCCGCAAATGGAGATCGCCGATCCACTCGGGCTGGTTCAGTCCCAGGCGCTGATCAGCGGCAATCAGGGCTTACGCATGATCCTGAACGGGTCATCGGCTACGCGAACGCTTTCGGCGCGTTTCATCAACGAATTCTTCGGGTCTGGCGTTCAACACATTGCCTTTTCATGCACGGATATTTTTGCGGCCGTCTCCGACATGCGCGCGCGCGGCGCGGACTTCCTCAAGATTCCGGATAATTACTACGACGATATCGAAGCAAAATACGATCTCGATGCGGCCACAATGACAGCGCTTCGCGACAATCAGATTTTGTACGACCGTGAAGGCGAGGGTGAGTTCTTCCAGGTCTATACCCACACGTTCGATGAGCGGTTTTTCTTTGAGATCGTGCAGCGCCGAAACTACGAGGGTTTTGGCGCCGCCAACGCTGCCGTTCGCCTCGCTGCCCAAACGCGAGAGTCGCGGCCGCTAACCATTCCGCGCGCGTGACGTAACCCGCGTGACGTTTGCGAACAAAATCCACGTTTCTTAAAATATGAATTCGCTTGTGGCACCGAGCGGACTTGTGACCTGGGTTTGGCGAGAGACTTCCAGCGGATTGTTTTTCCAGCCACGACGTATTCTTCGAAACGTCCGCCAAACTCACGCGCGAGAACCACGGTCGGCGCTCTGATTGGGGAGACACCGCAGAACATCCACGTACAGCGTTCCGCCCCAAATCACTGCGATTACTGTGGATTTCGAACGATGGCGAAAAGGGGGAACGGGGTAATGGCGGAAAGTACATCTGCCTCGACCTTCGGAGCGGATGACCGCTTCTGGCGGATACTGTTGAAAAAGTCGAAAATCGAACGACCCTCAAAATCTCGCAAAAGCTGATTTTCGGACAACTCCGCCGTCGGGATGGGCCGTAGCGCCGATACCAAGGGTGGTGGTCATTTTTCTGAGATGCGACGAGGTCCCTCACATCGTCGTGCACGAAACGCATCAGCGGCTCTAGAAAATTTCGGCTGCTGCCCACAAAAGACGTTTTCAACAGTATCGGCGCAAAGCAGTCATTGGCGCCGATGATGATGTCGGGTAATGCCAAATCCGGACTCGTATACTGCCGGGACGAGGGGGCAACTCGCTACAGACGACGCTTAGCCGCCTCGCTGGCGCTGCCACGCGAGTCGGCGTGGAGGTTCATTGCGGCGGATCAAGAAGCGTCTTCAGGGGAAGGACGTTTTTCACGATTGGGGATTTCAGCACAATGTAGCTAAAATACTTCTCTATCCCGATGTTACGCTCGAGCAGGTTTTCCATCCGCTCTTGATAATGGTTGACACTGCGGCTGACAAAGCGAAGCAGATAGTCGTATCCGCCACTGACGAGGTGACATTCCATTAGTTCCTCGACGTTACGCAGATTAGCCTCGAATCTTACGAAATCCTCCTTGCGATGGTCGACCAAAGTGATTTCGGTGAAGACCATTATGTTTTCGGTGAGCTTGGCGAGATTGATCTGAGCGCCGTACCCCGTTATGTATCCGGCCGATTCCAGGCGCTTGACGCGCTGCAGGCACGGGCTCGCCGAAAGGCCGACCGCATCCGCCAGATTGGCATTCGTCATCCTCCCGTCCTTCTGCAATTGGACGAGAATGTTCAAATCGATCCGATCAAGCTTCGGGCCGTTCAATTAGCGAACTCCATCATCCGGTCGGATCCATTAACGCCGGGCCGGTGACCAGCATCGAGCCGACGGCGTCACAAGTCCACAGGGCTCAAGCGGCGGGCGCGCCGCGGCGGTGGGGCCGTACCGGATAGGACGGCCCTCAAAGGGTTTCATTATAGGACACGCCGCTCGTCCGGGCGAAGGCCGAACACTTAAGTGTCCGGCGTTCGGGTTTCGATCCCGTTAGGCGACGGCCTGTACGCCTTCAGCAGACAACGCCGCGTCCGTGATTGCGAGCGCCTTGTCGAGGTCCTCGTCCGAGACGACCAGCGGCGCCAGGAAGCGGATAACGTTGCGGTGGACGCCGCACTTGATGACCAGTAGTCCGCGCTCCCGGGCGTGGTCGATCACGCGCTGGGCACAGTTGGGGTCGGGCATTTTGGACTTGCGGTCGGTAACCAGTTCGATCGCTTGCATGAATCCCAATCCGTGCACGTCTCCGATAAGCGCGTGCTTTTGTGCCAGTTTGCGAAGGCCCGCTTCGAGTCTCTTGCCGAGGTGTTCGGCGCGACCGAGCAGCCCGTCGTGTTGGAAGGCGTCCAGAACCGCGAGCGCGGCGGCGCAACCGATAGCGTTGCCGCCATAGGTACCGCCGAGGCCGCCGGGCAGCGGAGCGTCCATGATCTCAGCCCGCCCGACCACCCCGGACAGCGGAAACCCGCCCGCGAGACTTTTGGCCACGGTCACCAGATCAGGCTGGATCCCGGCGTGCTCGAAGGCGAAGAGCTTTCCGGTCCGTCCGAATCCCGTCTGGATCTCATCTGCGATGAGCACGATGCCATGCCGCTTGGTAATGTCGCGCAGCGCCCTGAGGAACTGGGGCGGGGCGGGGAGGAATCCACCGTCGCCCTGCACTGGCTCGATGATGATCGCGGCGACGCGTTCCGGAGCGATGTCGGTCGCGAAGACTTCCTCCAGCGCTTCAAGTGCGCGCTCTGTCGTCATGCCCCGATAAGCATCGGGAAACGCCGTATGATAGATCTCGGAGGCGAACGGGCCGAAGTTCTGCTTGTAAGGCTGGCTCATGCCGGTGAGGCTGACGCCAAGCATCGTTCGACCGTGGAAGCCTCCTCTGAACGCTATCACGGCGGAGCGGTTGGTGTAGGCACGGGCGATCTTGATCGCGTTCTCTACGGCCTCGGCTCCCGAGGTCAGGAAGATGCTCTTGTGGGCTTCGCCCTTGCCCACCAAGGCATTTAGCTTTTCGGCGAGTGCCAGATACGGTTGGTAGGCCGCGACCTGGAACGCCATGTGGGTCACGTCTTTGAGCTGCTTCTGCACGGCGGCCACGACCCGAGGATGGTTGTGACCGACGTTGAGAACGCCAATGCCGGCGACGAAGTCCAGATATTGCTTGCCCTCTACGTCCCAGACGAATGCGCCATCGGCGCGGGCGATTGTGATCGGGTGCGCTGTGAGGACGCCTCGCGCAATGTTGGCGTTGCGCAGTGCGGCGAGCTCGGCGGCGGTGCTGTGAGGGGCTGACATGGCTGGATCCCTTGATGATGTATCGGCCTCGCCAGCGGCGCCGGCCTTACTAGGATCCTATCCCCGTCCCCTCGTTCAAGTTGCTGAAGACGACGGCGGAACAGCATGCTCTATCGTCCTCCAAGCGCCAAACCGCAGGCGATGCCGATCGCGTTGGGAGAAGGAGAGCGCCAGCGCGCCGCTCCTGGGCTAGAAGATCGGCTCTCCGATCCCGACCCCGCTGCGGGGGCTGAGAACAATTACTTTTCCGGCGGCATCTTTTGCGCCGAGAATCAGCAGTTCGGACGTGAACCCCGCGATGTTCTTGGGAGCGAGATTGCAGACGCAGACGACCAGGGAGCCGACTAATGCCTCCGGTTCGTAGTTCGTGATTTGGGCGGTCGACCACATGATCCGATCGGCCCCGACGTCGACACCGACCTTGTAGGACGGGTTGCGCGCCCGGGGAAAAGGTTGGACTTCGACGACCTTGCCTATCCTGATGTCGAGACGGGCGAAGTCGTCGTAGGTAGCCAGGGATTTCAGCTGAGTCATGTCGAGGACCTCGGTCGATAACGGGCATGTTCTTCCGTGTCATTAGAACACTTGGGCGCAGCAGGACATTCCGTAAGATTGGCGGAGACGGCATTTTCATCGCCTCGAGCGGCATTCATTCGGCAGAGCCTGCCGGGCGAAGATGCGATGCTGAAGGCCTCATCTTCGGAGGCCTCCATGTCACTAAGCGAGCGTTTGAAAGATCCGCGCCTCTTCCGTCAGCAGGCATTCGTCGCTGGCGCATGGGTCGATGCTGACGACGGCGCCACCATCGCCGTTACAGATCCGGCGACCGGTGCCGAGATCGGGATCGTACCGGCGCTTGGTGCCGAAGAGACCAGACGCGCCGTCAAGGCGGCCGAGGAAGCTTGGCCGGCCTGGCGCTCCCTTCCGAGCAGCGAACGAGGTCGTCTGCTCGAGGAGTGGTGCCGGTTGATACTCGAAAACATCGACGATCTCTCCCTGATTATGACAATGGAGCAGGGCAAGCCGATCGCGGAATCAGTCGGGGAGATTCGCTATGGCGCGGGCTTCATCAAGTGGTTCGCGGAAGAGGCGCGCCGACTCTATGGCGATACCATCCCGGCGCCGACCGCGGACCGCCGTATCCTCGTTCTGAAGGAGCCCGTTGGGGTTTCTGCTGCGATAACTCCGTGGAATTTTCCGAACGCGATGATCACTCGGAAGGCAGGTCCGGCTCTCGCCGCAGGCTGCCCCATCATCGCCAAGCCCTCCGAACTTACCCCGTTCTCCGCCCTGGCGTTGGCTGTACTCGCCGAGCGGGCTGGTATTCCGAAGGGAGTGGTCTCGGTCGTGACCGGAATGCCGCAGGCGATCGGGGCGGAGCTCACGTCAAATCCCTCTGTCCGCAAGCTCTCGTTCACCGGATCCACTCGCGTCGGACAACTTCTGATGCAGCAGTCGGCCAGCACGATCAAGCGTGTGAGCTTCGAACTGGGAGGCAACGCTCCCTTCATCGTATTCGACGATGCCGACGTCGAGCTTGCCGTGGCTGGGTTGATGGTGAGCAAGTTTCGCAATGGTGGTCAAACCTGCGTCTGCGCAAACCGGGTGCTCGTGCAGGACGGAATCTACGAGAAGTTCGCCGACCGACTGCTGGCGGAGATTTCGAAGCTCGTGGTGGGCAGCGGGCTGCGCGAGGGCGTCACGATTGGCCCGCTAATCAACCGGGCCGCCGTAGACAAGGTGCGTCGTCACATCGATGATGCCCTGGCCAACGGAGCCGCGATAATGCTCGGCGGAAAGACTGGATCGAAAGATCAGTTCGTCGAGCCCACCGTGCTGTCGAACGCTACCGCGAGCATGCAGTTGGCAAACGAAGAAACCTTCGGTCCGGTTGCTCCCCTGTTCCGGTTCAAGCACGAGGAAGAGGCGATCCAGATCGCCAACGCGACACCCTACGGGCTGGCATCGTATTTCTACACGTCCAACCTCAACCGCTCTTGGCGCGTAGCGGAAAGACTTGAGTTCGGCATGGTCGGTCTGAACACTGGCTCGGTCTCGCTTGAGGTGGCGCCCTTCGGCGGCATCAAGCAGTCCGGGATCGGACGTGAAGGATCCAAGTTCGGCATCGAGGAATATTTGGAGATCAAGGCCTTTCACATCGGAGGACTGACCGCACGTTGAGGCATAATAATTCCGACTGCCGCCTAGCCGGTCAGAAGCCTTTGAACCAGGTCGGGTGTGTTCGTCACGCTGTACTTGCGCAGAAGGCGCGTTTTGTAGATGTCGACCGTTCTGGGACTTATGCCGAGCGCGAGGGCGGCTTCCTTTCCGGTCTTTCCCTCGATCAGCAGCGCCGCGATGTCGCGCTCCCGTGGCGTCAGCGATCCACGGATCGTGAGATTCTTCGGCTGTCGGCTGGAAAGTTCGGTGAACACCCACAGCGTATTACGGTGTGGATCCTTGGGCGTGTAAGTGAAGCCGCGCACATGAACCCAGAAAAGTTCACCATCGAGACGACGCATAACCCGATCGTCAGAGAAAACGCGATCCCTCGCGAGCATCGTCCCGACGCGCAAGCCGGCGCTTTCATAATGGGTATGCGTCGGATACAGCCGCTCGAAAGTCGTTCCAGTGAATTTGGCCGGCTTGCCGCGGAAAATATCGGCGAACGCCTTGTTGCAGGCTTTTATCACTCGGTTGCTCGCGATGGCTTGTCCCACCGGCGCATCCTGGAACGCGCGACGGTAGTCGATCTCTGCGGTAATGGCGTTTCTCATTAGCATTCCCCCGGTCTCGGGCGTCTCAGACACTTAAGTGTTCAGCACCTATAGCATTAAGTGTCTACGTCCTATTAACCTATGCCAATAGGTGGCGGGTGGAAACAGCAAAAATGACGCCGGGAAAAACCGGTGGGCGCGGCGTGACGATGGGCCGGGGCCCTTTCATCCGTCCGGTAGGACGTCATGGTGAGGTGGATCGATGCCAACGACAGCGGCATTGCTTGAGGTGAACGATATCAGGGCGAGCTTCGGTGGTGTCCGCGCCCTTGACGGTGCGAGCTTCTCCGTCAAACCCGGCATCATCACCGGCCTGATCGGTCCAAACGGCGCCGGCAAGACGACGGTTTTCAATTGCATCTCAGGTCTTGTCGACGGCTTCGAAGGTGCCGTGCGTTTCGACGGCCTCGACATTGCGCGCAAACGCCCTGAAATCGTCTCACGATCCGGTCTGGTTCGGTCGTTCCAGCTTGCGCGCGGCTGTCCGCGGATGACGGTTTTCGAGCATCTGATGCTGTACGGTCCGTGGCAGACCGGTGAGGGGGTCTTTCACGCGCTGATGCACCCCGGCCTAATCCGCCGTCAGGAGCAAGCGCTGCGCGAACGGGCGTACGAGGTCGCCAGGCGCCTGCGCCTCGACCACGTCCTCGACAATCTCGTCACCGACCTTTCGGGGGGCCAGAAGAAGCTGTTGGAGATCGGCCGGGTGCTTCTCGCGGATCCCAAGATGGTCCTGCTCGACGAGCCGATGGCAGGGGTGAATCCCACACTGGTTGGCGAGATCGCCGACCAGCTCGCGATGATCAGCGAATCCGGCGTGACCATCCTGCTCATCGAGCACGAGATGGAACTCATCGAGCGGCTCTGCGACGACGTCGTGGTCATGGCCGAAGGCAAATTTCTCATGAGGGGCAGTTTCGACGAGGTCACGGCCGACCGCCGCGTCCAGGAGTGCTATCTGGGAGTGCAGCTCTCATGACGACTCTCAATGCAAGCGGCGTCTGCGGCGGATATGCGACCGCCGAGTTGATCGTGAAGGGAGTGGATCTGACCGTGGGCCCGAAGGAGCTGGCGGTTATCATCGGCCCGAACGGCGCCGGCAAGTCGACGTTCTTAAAGCTGCTGGCCGGTCTACTTTCGAAGCGCACCGGCCAAGTCTCGGTCGACGATGCCGCGCTTCTGCCCGGAGACGCTCTTGCGGCCTGCGAGCGTGGCGTCAGTTTCGTCCCGCAAGAACGCAACGTCTTCGGCAGCCTCACGGTTCAGGAGAACCTGGAGATGGGCGGCTATCTGCTGCGATCGGGATTGAAGAGCCGGATCGAAGAGCAGCTTTCCCGCTTCCCCATTCTCCGTGGAAGGCTTCGTGAAAAGGCCGGCAATCTTTCGGGTGGACAACGCCAGGTTCTCGCAGTCGCGATCGCGCTGATGACCAATCCGAAAGTGCTTCTTCTTGACGAACCAACTGCGGGTCTCTCGCCCGCAGCCGCAAAGGAGATCTTCGTGCTGATTCGCGAACTGGCATCCAGCGGGCTTGCGATCCTCATGGTCGAGCAGAACGCGCTTTTGGCCTTGGAGTACGGAACGCGCGGCGTCGTTCTGGTGGCTGGAAAGAAGGTTCGCGACGATACAGCCGACACGGTCCTCCGGGACGACGAAATCCGGCACCTGTTTTTGGGACGCGCGGCGCCGGCGGCCGCACACCACGTTTGAACTGCAGCATTTGACCTAAATTGAGGAGTCGAACATGTCGAATATGGATAGAAGGAATTTCCTGCGGGCGGGCCTCGGAGCGAGCGGGCTCATGCTCTCGTCGAGTCTTTCACGGTCCTGGGCGCAGCAGGGCGATCCGATCCGGATCGGGCTCATCATTCCCCTGACGGGCGCAACCAGTCAGTTCGGCGCGACGATGGGGCAGGCGGCCAAGATCGCCGAGACCGAGATCAATTCCGCGGGCGGCGTACGGGGCCGGCCTGTTCAGATCGTCATCGAAGATGACCAGAGCAGTCCGGAGGCCGCCGTACGGGCTGCTCACAAACTGATCGACGTGGACAAAGTGGTCGCGATCGGTGGCTCTTACGCCTCGGCTGTGACTTCGGCGATCGCGCCGCTCTGCTGGGAAGGCAAGACGGTCCTGTTCACGTCCTCGGGGGCTGACAGCATCACCAAGCTACCGCATCAGGGCTACATTTTCAGGACCTCGCCGACCGTCACCTTGCAAGGCACCCGCGTTGGCAATTTCGCGGTCGAATTAGGCGCCAAGAAGATGTTCTTCCTCGGGCCTCAAACGCCATTCGCGCAAACGTACATCGAGATCATTTCCGGGATATTCAAGACGGCCGGCGGGGCGGGCAGCGGGCTGGTCTATGAGGACAAGAAGTCGAGTTACCGCTCCGAGGTCGATCAGGCGCTGAAGGAATCGCCGGACGTCATCGTGCTCGGCGGTTACGTGCCTGACACGTCGGTCGTGCTGAAGGATCTGTACCGTGCAGGGTTCACCGGCAAGAAGGTCGGCTTCTCGTTCGGGATCAACGATGCGCTCACGAAGGCGATTCCCGCGGAGGTTTCAGAAGGTGCTTATTCGCTTATTCCCTCCGCATCGGAGAATTCCGACGCCTACAAGCGGCTGATCGCTAAGATGAAGCGGACCTCCCTCGATAGCTATTCCTGCCAGGTCTACGATCACGTCGTGCTGGCCTCGCTGGCGCTCGCTCGCGCTTCGTCCAGTCAGGCAGATGGTACGGCGGTCCGCGACAATCTGCGTGCCATCTCCCAGGACAGTGAAGGCAAACAGACGAATGACGCGACCGAGGCATTGAAGCTGGTCGGCGGCGGTGGTCGCGTGAACTACGATGGACCGAGCGGTCCCCTTGAGTTCGCCGACAACGGCGACGTGAAGGGTGTGTTCTTCCGTTATGAGCAGGTTGAGGACGGCAAGCTCGTTGTCCGCAAGGTCGGTTGACGTAAGTAGCTGGAGGCGAAGCCATGCTGACCGACCTGCTGCAGTATCTCGTGAACGGACTGATCGTCGGCGCGCTCATCGCGTTGCCGGCGCTTGGGCTGACCTTGATCTTCAGCGTGCTGGGTTTCGTCAATTTCAGCATCGCTGCCCAATTGACGGCCGGCGCGTACGCGGGCTGGCTGGCAAATACGGCCCTGCATCTGCCACTGGTTCCGGTCTTGTTGGTCGCCTTTGTCGTCGCCGGCGCGCTGGGTGTCCTCACGGACCGCGTCGCACTCGCGCCGATCCGACGCAATCCGACCGCGCAGACGCCATTGATGGTGGCGGTGGTTTCGATCGCGTTGAATATGGCCTTGGAGAGCGCATATCGGTTCTCCTTCGGAAGCGGCCTAAACAGCTTCGACATGCCGATTGCGCGCGACATGAAGATTGCGGGCGTCCGTGTCGGTCTTCAGCAGTTGCACAACCTCGAGATAGCGGTCGGCTTGGCAGTCCTGCTTGCCTTGTTCTTTTCGCTGACCCGGCTCGGAAAGGCGATGAGGGCGGTTGCCGACAACGTCGATCTGGCGCGGCTGAAGGGGATCGAGCCCGTTCGTCTCGCCAATCTCGCCACCTTCATCGGAATGGGGCTAGCCGGCGTCGGCGGCGCGCTTCTCGCGATCGATACCAGCGTCGATCCTTCGACGGGATCCAGGTTGATCCTTTTGATCTTCGCCGGCAGCGTCGTCGGAGGCCTGACAAGCCTGGGAGGAGCGGTTGCCGGTGCTCTGCTGATGGGAGTGATCGGAGAGCTAGGCCTTCTGGTGCTACCGCCGGTCTACCAGTCCGTGACCGCCTTCGTTGCGATCCTTATTACCTTGCTTGCGCGGCCGGGCGGGATCTTCTCCGGTGCTTCGGGAGTGAGAAAATGATCTCGTATCTCATTTTCTCCGGCACGATCGCCGGGTTCTACGCTTTGCTATCCCTCGGCCTGGTCATGGCGTGGGGACAGGGGGGGCTGGTGAACCTCGGCCTTGTCGGGTTCGTGGGGCTGGGCGCCTACACATCGGCGCTGCTGTCGGGAGCGGGCTTTCCACTATGGCTTGACTGGATCGCGGCTGCCGCCGTGTCCGGGGCGGTAGGCGTGGCACTCTGTCTGGTCGTGCGAAATCTGCGTGGCGATTACCTCGCGATCGTAACCCTCGGATTTGCGGAGATTCTGCGGCTGGTGGAAACGAACGAAAAGTGGCTGACCAAGGGGAGCGACGGCATTTCCGGAATTGTCGCTCCGCTCAAAGGCTATCTTGGGGACTCCTTTCCGCTTTTTTATCTCATTCTAACTTGGGCGCTCGTCGGCCTCGCGGCCTTTCTGCTCAACTGGCTCCTGAGAAGCCCGTTCGGTCGGGCGTTGCGCGCCGTGCGGGACGACGAACAGGTCGCTGCAGTCGCAGGCAAGTCGGTGCTCCGTCTCAAACTTCAAGCGTTCGGAATGGGTGCAGCGCTCTCTGGACTGGCAGGGGCACTTTACGCGCACTTTACGAGTTTCATCGCTCCGGATGTCTTCATCGTCCAATTGACGATCTACATCTTTCTTGCAGTCACGGTCGGCGGTTACACGCGCCTCGCCGGCGCGGTGGTCGGCTCCATCGCACTGGTCGCCCTGCTGGAGGCAACCCGCTTCCTCGCCGCTGTGATCCCAGGACTCGACGCCGTGCAGATCGCATCCCTTCGCGAATTTGCCATCGCCGTTACCTTGGTCGTCATCATGCAACTGCGGCCTGAGGGTGCCTTCGGCATGACCAACGAGCACTCCGGTCTGCGCGGGCCGCGCCCGGTTCAAGATCCCTCTCACGGACAAAAAACGGTACTGGACGATGCAATCTGATTTGGAGAACGCAGGCGAGGAGTTCGCCAAGATGTTCGCCGCCGGAGGCCTGCCTCGGGTCGAGGCGGCGACTTCGCGGAGTCGCGGGCGGGGACCATTCAAACGCCTTGTGCTGCGCGGCGCGTCCATCATCGACGGGACGGGAGCCCCTCCGTGGGGCCCGGCCGACCTGGTCGTCGAAGGCGGTCGAATAACGGCACTCAAGAAGGTAGGTACGCCGAAGCTGCCGATCAATCCGGATCGGCGTCCGGGGCCCGGTGATTTCGAGATAGACTGCACCGGAAAATTCCTGACTCCCGGACTGGTGGACTGCCACGCCCACATCGGCGCACCGTTCCATGCCGAGAACGGACCCATGCCGAGCGCCGACTACGTCTACAAGCTTTGGCTGGCGCACGGCGTTACGACGGTCCGAGAAACCGGTTGCTTCAATGGCCTGGAGTGGACGCTGCAGCAGAAGCAGGCCGCCGCAGATCACCGGATCGATGCTCCCCGAATTCTGGCCTACGCCCCTTTTCCCGGTACCAACGACTACGTGAAGACGATCCATACTCCGGAGGACGCGCGCGCGTGGCTGCAGGCCGTCAAGGTGCGAGGAGCGGACGGCATCAAGTTCTTCGGCGCTCCACCGGCGATGATGAAAGCCGCATTGGAGCAATGCCGAAGCCTCGGCCTGCGCACATGTTGCCATCATGCACAACTGGCGGTCGGCCGCATGAACTCGTTGAGGACCGCCCAATGGGGACTATCGAGCACGGAACATTCCTACGGAATTCCCGAGGCGCTCCTGGACGGTCAGACCCTGCAGGTGTTCCCGCCGGAATATGACTATAACGACGAGTACCTCAGATTCTCTGCGGCAGGGCAGACATTCCTTCAGGCGGCCAAGCCAGGTTCGGAGAAGTGGAATGAGGTGCTTCATGCCTTCCTTGCGGCCGGTCACACCTTCGTGCCTACCTTCAACGTATACGACGGCAATCGCGATCTAATGCGAACGCGGCGCGCGGATTGGCACGAAAGGTTCACCGATCCGACCCTCTGGGCCTACTTCCAGCCGCAGCGCGGCGGGCACGGTGCCTATTGGTACCGCTGGTCCACGACCAACGAGGTCGAGTGGCGCGAGACGTTCAGGCTGTGGATGAGGTTCGTCAACGACTACAAGAACCTCGGCGGGCGCGTCTGCGTCGGTTCGGATTCCGGATTCATGTTCCAGACTTATGGGTTCGGCTTCGTGCGCGAGCTCGAGCTTCTGCAGGAGGCTGGCTTCACTCCCCTGGAGGTGTTGCGGGCCGCAACCGCATGGGGCGCGGAGCTCCTTGGTATCGAAGAGGACGTCGGAACGCTTGAGGTCGGGAAGCTGGCCGATATCCTCGTCCACGACGAGAATCCGCTCAACGACTTCAAGCTGCTCTACGGCACCGGCGCCATGCGCCTCGACGATCCGACCGCCTCGATAACATGGAAGCGTAGCATCTCGACCGTCATCAAGGAGGGCGCGGTGCTCGATCCCGCCGAATTGCTGCGCGACGTCGAGGAAATGGTCGAAGCTCGACGGAGGGCGGCGTGACCACGAATGGCGCACTCCGAGAAGCCGTCCCGGAATTCGTCCTCCTTACCGGAAGTCTCGGCAGCGGCAAGACAACGTTGCTGTGCGATTATCTTTCCCTGCCCGAGTCGGCCGACACCGGCGTGATCGTGAACGAAGCCGGCGAGATCAACGTCGACGGCGCGATAGTTTCTTCTGGTCGACGCGATCTGCCGATGACGCTGCTGGGCAACGGTTGTGTCTGCTGCTCGCTCGGCGACGACCTACATGCCGCTATCGACGAGTTGCTTGCGGTACGCCGTCGATCCGGCGCCGGCGGGTTCCGCCGCATCATCCTGGAGACAAGCGGGTTGGCGATGCCGGGCCCGATCCTGCGCTCGCTGATGCGCTACGACAGGACCGAATACCGGTTGCGCATCGTCTCGACACTGGATGTCCTGGACCCGATGACGGACGACGCGATGTTTCCGGTCCGGTCCGCGCAACTGATCGCAGCCAGGTCCATCGTCGTCACGAAGCTCGATCGGGCCCGGGCTGACCAAATCGGAGCCGCCGAACTCGTCGTGAAGCAGTTCAATCCGACGGCAGCCCGCATCACCCTGGTCAACCGACAGGCTCGCGCCCGGGCCGTCTTCGTTCCAGGTCAGGTCGACACGTCCGCAGTGTCGAGCCGGTTCCAGGCGATTGCGGCCACCGACCATTCACGGTTGGGAGTGTTTCTCGCAGAATGGTCCGCTGCCGTTCCCTGGGCCGATCTGAGGGATTGGCTCGAGGATCTTGCCGGTTGCTGTGGCGACAGATTGCTGCGCGTCAAAGGTCTCGTTTGGGTCGTTGGCGTGTCCCATTCCGTTCTGATTGACGGTGTGGGCACCACGTTCGCTGAGCCCCGCCGCATAGAGTCGAATCCATCGGTCAGACGAGGCCTTGTGATCATCGGGCGGGACATCAACTTGACTGACCTGACGGATTTCTCGGCCGGTTACTCCGCCCAAGTCAGGCCCGTCGTGAAGAAATCATCGAAGCGCGCAGCTTGACCTGGAGATCGCGCAAAGGGATGACAAGAAATGTTGCTTGGATCCGGTACATGGCCACTCGCGAATCCGCTCAACGGGTCAGCGGACAGATTCAGGCTCGAACAGGCTGACCACCGCCCCTGTGTTCATGATGTTCTCCGGATCGAAGGCAGTCTTGATGCGGCGCATTGCGGCGACGCGGCCGGCGTCTCCGTATTTCTCCAAAAGATGCCTCTTGAACCGGCCGACGCCATGCTCGGCGCTGAACGTGCCTCCGAGCACTGCGGCAGTGTCGTACAGGCGGAGCGACAGGCTGCCTTCGATAAGTCTCGTGAACTCGATCCGATCGGCACCCTGGGGAGCCAGCACATTGTAGTGCAGATTGCCGTCGCCCAAATGACCGTAGACGGAAAGTTCGAGGTCGGCGTCATAGTTCCGTACCTGCTCCCCGGCGACGTCCAGAAAGCGCTGAATGGAAGACAGCGGCACGGATATATCGTGCTTGACCGATCCGCCCCACCGCTTTTCGCCCTCCGGGATCGTCTCGCGCAGTTCCCACATGGCAGCACGCTGGGCTCCGCTCTGCGCGAGATAGGCGTCCTCGACCCATCCGGATTCGAACGCTTCGGAAAGGACGGCTTCCATCAGGTGGTCGAGATCGAGATGACGCGAGGAGGAGGCGAATTCGACGAGAATCGCGCCCCCGGGGCCAGCATCGACGGAAGGTGGGTTTGCCATGGCACCCGTCGCCAGCGCAATGGACCGGGCGGAGATGAATTCGAACGTCGTAAGCAGTTCGCCGGACTCGTGCCGCACCAGCGCGAGCAGTTCCGCGAGGGCCGCGTCTTTCGCGAGCTTCAGCCAGGCGGTCGCGCGTCGTACCGGCAAGGGGACGAGACGCAAGACCGCGCCGGTGACGATTCCGAGGGTTCCTTCGCTTCCCACGAAGCACTGTTTGACGTCGTAGCCGGTATTGTTTTTCCGCAACTTGCGCATATCGGAGACGATGGTGCCGTCCGGCAGAACGGCCTCGATGCCGAGGAGCAGATCGCGGGTCATTCCATACCTAACGACGGACAGTCCACCGGCGTTCGTCCCGATATTGCCGCCGATACGGCAACTTCCTTCCGCGCCGAGACTGAGCGGCAGCAACAGACCTGCGCTCGCGGCAGCGTCCTGCACGTTCTTCAGGATGGCGCCCGCGTCGACCGAGATGCTCATGGAGAGCGAATCAACCTCTCTGATCGTGTCCATGCGCTCGAGACTAACGATGGCCTGGCCACCCGACGCGTTCGGCGTCGCGCCGCCGCAATAACTCGTGTTGCCACCCTGAGGGACAAGCCCGACGCCCAGCCGAACCGCCAGCCGCACGACGTCGGCGACCTGCTTTGTCGTCGCCGGCTTCAGGACCGCGACCGTCGAGCCGGTGAAGAGCTGGCGTTGATCCGTTGTGTAGGTCGTGAGCCGCTGCTGGTCGTCGACGACGCCGGCGCCGCCCAGGAGGTCACGAAAGGCTTGAACGTGGTCCGACGGCAACATGATCTTGCTCCGCGTTGTCTTCCGATCATCTTCCTCCATTCGCGCGGCATTGCTTGCTGTTCGGCGCCAGTATCGAAGAAGCCAATGCCGAAATGCCGGAATGTTCGGCAGTTCCCACCGCTGCTGCTTTGTATTGATCGTCTTCGTCGCGGAGCGTCGCGGCAGATTGTGCCGACAAGAAACGCGGATTCGGTGAACTCTGCGTGCTGTGCCGTCTAAAGCCCTGCGACCCTATCGTCGGACGTGCATAGTCTGACCCAATAAACGAGGAGAAAGCGACATGTTGCTCACGGATTTCGACGCACTCACCTTCGACTGTTATGGCACGCTGATCGATTGGGAGACCGGGATGTTCGAGGCGCTGAAGGGCCTTAGCGATCGGGCGCAGCGACCGCTCACACGCGACCAGATACTGGAGGCGCACGCACGTCACGAGTCCAGCCAGCAGCGCTATACGCCGGCCAAGCGATATCGGGACTTGCTGCCGATCGTCTACAAGCGTCTCGCTGAGGAGTGGGGCGTCCACGTAACACACGAGGATTGCGTCGAATACGGTCGGTCGGTTGGAAACTGGCCTGCGTTTGAGGACACTCCTGGCGCGCTGCAGTATCTGAAGAAGTATTTCAAGCTCGTCATCCTTTCCAACGTGGACAACGAGACCTTCCAGGCGAGCAATCGCAGGCTGCAGGTCGAGTTCGACGCGATCTACACCGCGGAAGACGTCGGATCGTACAAGCCTTCAGCGCGCAATTTCGACTACATGATCGAGAAGATGGGAGAGATCGGCGTCCGTAAGGAGAAGATCCTGCACACGGCCGAAAGCATGTTTCACGATCACAAGCCGGCAAACGATCACGGACTGAAGTCGTGCTGGATCTATCGCCGGCACGACAAAGAGGGCTTCGGAGCGACCATGAATCCTGGCCAGATGCCGCACTTCGATTTCAAGTTCACCAGCATGCATGACCTAGTTAAGTCACATCAGGAGCAGTTGCGGCTTAAGTGAAGGCGTCTGTTGACCTATTTGACCGCTCGGAGACTATCTCTCGAGGGCGAACGACCGCTCCTGGCGGATATTGTTGATTTAGTCTGTCGTTGATCGGCATTGGCTGGCGTGATTCCATCCTCGTATTGATTTGCGGAGGAGCGGGACGATGATGGGGATGCAGACGGCGCCTGCGCAGCTGTTCTACGATTTCTGCCTCGACGACCATGTTCCCGAACATCACCTTCTCCGGCGCATTGACCGGTTCCTCGACCTCGAGAAGGTGCGCACGGAGCTGAAGCCGTTCTACAGCAACATCGGCCGCCCCTCGATTGATCCCGAACTGATGATACGGATGCTGATTGTCGGCTACTGCATGGGCATCCGGTCCGAACGGCGGCTGTGCGAGGAGATCCATCTCAACCTGGCCTATCGCTGGTTTTGTGACCTCGGGCTCGACGGCAGGGTTCCGGACCACTCCACATTCTCGCGCAACCGGCATGGTCGGTTCCGGCAGAGCGATATGCTGCGGCATTTGTTCGAGACCGTGGTGGAGCGGTGCCTTCGCGAGGGTCTTGTCGGTGGCGAAGGCTTTGCGGTGGACGCGAGCCTGATCGCTGCCGACGCCAACAAGCAGCGGTCCGTTCCCGGCGACCAGTGGCCGATCGCAAGTCTGGGCGCCGATGCCGGCAGGGCCGTTCGCGAGTATCTGGCAACGCTGGACGATGCTGCCTTCGGTGCGGCCAGCGAGGTGAAGCCGAAGTTCGTCTCACCGTCGGATCCGGCGGCGCAATGGACCGGCGCCCACAAGGGGCACGCCTTCTTCGCCTACGCCACCAACTATCTGATCGATACTGAGAATGCTGTCATTCTCGACGTCGAAGCCAGCCGAGCCATCCGCCAGGCGGAGGTCGGCGCCTCACGTACCATGATCGATCGAACCGCCAGACGCTTTGGCATAATGCCCCGGCACCTTGCCGCTGACAGCGCCTATGGCTCGGCCGCAAACCTGGCCTGGCTGGTCAAGGAGAGGCAGATCGAGCCGCATATTCCGGTGTTCGACAAGTCCAACCGGACCGACGGGACCTTCTCGCGATCCGACTTCGTGTTCGATGCTGAACGCAACCATTACACCTGCCCGCAGGGCAAGCTGCTGGTGCAGTTCCGGCGGACATTCGCGACGCCGCGCTCGGGCATCACCAAGGAAGGGACGCGGTTATACCGCTCAAGCAAGTCTGATTGCCAAGGCTGCGCCTTCAAGCCAAAGTGCTGTCCCAACACGCCACAACGTAAAGTGCCGCGTGATCTCGACGAAGATGCGCGGGATGTTGCCCGAAGCTTGGCAAACACGCCGGCCTATGAGCGTTCGCGACATCGCCGGAAGAAGGTCGAGATGTTGTTCGCCCATCTCAAGCGCATCCTTAGACTCGGTCGCCTTAGACTGCGCGGTCCGAGCGGTGCGCGAGACGAGTTCCTACTCGCGGCCACGGCGCAGAATCTGAGGAAGCTCGCAAAGCTTCGAGCGATGCCAGCCGCTTGCCCCGTGCCGGCGTGACGGCCCCAAAGAAATCGGCGCCGATGCCCGGCCCGATCCTGAGACAACACCCCAAAAAATAGACCATGACCCTGAAAACGGAGGAGTCCGAAACAAAGCGGCGACTAAATCAACAAAATCGGCGCAAGGCGGTCACTCTGCCGCTGGGCCGATAAACTAGAAATCCCGCGTCGCCCGGATGCGGGTCAGTCACTGGCCGATTTCTTCCATCATCTAGTTTCCGAATTCGGTCACCGACATTCCCGGTAGTACGCAAAGCCTTCGGGAGGTTCATTCTGGTTAAGGCTTCCCTTTTCTGCTCGGTTCGGTCAGCCGCGCTCAAGCTTAGTCTATTCGATGTCATGCAGCTGAAGCGGCCGAAGTTGAGATGGGCGAAAGCAGCGAAAAGATTACCAACGCCCTCCGTGCCGCAATGCCGCCGCTTTGTAGCCGGCGTTGTCGCACTGCGTTTCCAATTTTCGTCCAAGATTTGCCGGCCGACTCAAATCACTTGATCTGCGCGAACAAGCGACTGGAGGAAAGCTCAATCATTTAAATTGGAGTGTCGATATGGAATTAGCTCATTCGCCGCACAGGCAAAGCCGCCGCGTTGAACCCTCTCTTTGGACCAGCGAACCTGTCAACGATGCTTTCTCGCTGCTGGATAATGCCCTTCGAGGGGATGGGCGGGCACCTTGTGGTGACGTACATACCGATGAAGTCTATTCGCTGCGTGAGGAGAATACCCGGCTCCGAGAGCTCTTGGCCCAGCTATCAGAACTCGTCCGTATCAACGTCGGTCCCGCAAGGTAATGCGGATCAGGGCAGAACCGTCTCGATTTGTGGGTCCGCGTGGGCCGCGAAATGGTCCGGTTTGGCGGGCGCATGACGCCGTAGCCTCGGGGGCGCACGCGTCATCGCATAACCAGAAGCAAATACGCGACTTTTGCCAGTTCCTCGCACGTGAATGGGTGGGGAATCGTCATCATTCCTATGCCATTCCTTCTAGAGGAAAATTGTCGGCATGGTCCCGAGCTGTTGATGGCAAATGGATGGCAGTCGGTTTGGCCGATGCGGCATCGAAGTATGCCCGGAACGGGAAAAGCTTTTCTGAGAACAAGGCCGAGTCAGATCGTCTTGCTGCTGATCTACAATCCGCGATTTACCGAAATTCCAGCAAGGATGTCTGCTACATTTTGCGTGCGATAATGCACTGGGGTGGGGTCGACAATAAGCATCGACAGAAGCGGACATTTGAGTGGATCGAGCGTAACGCGGATGAGGTTTCCTACAAGCTTTCCAGCGCAGTCAATCTGATCAAGGATGAATGGGCGCCGCTGGATTCGTTTGATGGCGTAGATTTGATCATGAATTCGACGATGACAAAGATCGTGAGCTTGGCTGACCCGGAGCAGAAGCTTGTGATTTACGACGGTCGGATCGGTGGTGCGCTAGGCTTCTTCGTTGCCAGATTTGCGGAAGAACGGGAAATTCACCAGTATGATCTCGCCGATCAATTGCTGTTCGCCCGAGATCGAGAGACCAAGCGCTCTCCCGAGACGAAGCGCATTCATTTTCCGGTTTTGTTTGGCCAAGCCAGAGATCGCTGCCATGCCTTGATGGTGAGATGGGCATCGCAATTGATCTGGCAAGTTGCAAAAGAATGCCGAGCGAGTCCGCGAGAAATAGAGGCCGCCCTGTTCATGTGGGGATACAACGTTGCAGAAAAGCCAGACAAATAGCTTACGTGAATAGCAGACGTTCCGAGAGTAGCAGGTAAATAGACCTTAAATCGTCGGGCTTGCACTTGAAATTGGGCACTCGGGGGCTTCTGCGCTGGCTTTTAGCCAGCCGTAGCTCGGGTATGTATCGATGACAATAGACCCGGAAGAGTTCGTAACCCTTAGCAATCACGGCACTATGAAGCTGCGATCAGCGGTGGTGAGGGCGATGATTTTGCCACCTGAAGAACGCAAGCAAGCAACAATCGTTCGGGAAGGCGAGCCGACGATCCTCAAGTTCGAGCAGATCCGACACCTTGCCGCGCAATGGGAGTTCGTACCCTCCGAAATGAAGCTCGACCAATCTGGTTGGTCGGCGCTTACAATAGAGGAAGTGCGATGAGCGCCTTATTGAATCGTTTTTAGGCCCAGTAAGGCCTCTAATCGCTCAATTGATTTAGCGAGCTTCACGGTTTCCCGTTTCAAGCCCACAAAACCTTGTTGCGAACCTTGCTCGGCGATTTCGAGAATTTCTTGCCGGATGAAAGTCAGTCTCCTGCGCCAATTGTCTATTCGGATTCGGTCAGCGAGCTTGGACGCAAAGAAATCGTCGACGGGCTTTTCATCCTTGATCGGTTCAGGAGTGGATGTATTGGACTCATTTTGCGGCATCGCGTGCGCACCATCGTCCGATGATTCGACAGTAAGCTTCGCTGCTAAATGTGTCAAAGTTGGAGATTGGAACGAGGCCATGCCTGCTGGGATGGGATCACTTGCGTGGCTGTTGTCCGGCTTTTCGTTGGCCTTCGCAACGTAGTTCGGCTGCCAAATGTCCGCCGTGTGGCACGAACCGGACCAACCAGGCCGGTCCAGCGAAAGAGAAGAGACATTGTCGTCGCGGCTCGCCGAATCAAATCTCGCAGCCGGACAAGTCTAGGGCCTTACGCAGACCACCAAACGCGCTCAGCCGGCAAGGCATGGTGTCGGTGCCAACCTTTTGACGTTCGGTGATGGCAGCTCGCCCGATATTGGCGGTTCTTCGCCTCGACTTGGGTAGGGCAGCGGCATTGACCTTCGTCAATTTTGGAACAAGCGGATGGCGGTTGATTGGCCTCAAAGTCTCCGGTGCGTTGCTAGTGGCGGTCTGCGATGTAGAAATGCGGTCATCGACTTGAGGAGGCGGTGCCGGTGTGTCGGTGCTCGCATAGGTAACTTTAAGTCGATCAGTCTTCGCCAGCGCCCCAAGTGAATCGGAAATGGCGACTGTCTCGACACTGGGCTGACTGACCGCCGCTCCACGGCGCGGCGGGGTTCTGAGCTCCATTGCCGCCAAGACGCCTATACTCAACGGGATCAGCATGCCTAGCAAAACCATTCTCAACATGATGTCCTCCCGCGTAGGACCAGCGCCAGTTGATGAATTCTCCAATCCAGTGAGGCAGCTTCGCGGCGATGGGGCAAAAATCCCATGCACTCGCGTAAGGCTTTTGAGCAAGGTTAACGGAATAGCATTCTCGGTTCGGCGTGTATGGCTAGGGTGTGGCGATCAACCCGTTGGCCGTGGCGACGATCCAGCGGTTGCCCCAGCGCACGATCGATTCAATTTGGCCAACACCTGGCACGGTGTCACCAACCGTTGCTGACCGGATTCCATCCGGTCCCTCGAGGACGGCTGTTCCACCTCTAACGTCGCGAACTGTCCAGCCCGCGATCGTAGCCGGGCGGGTCTCCGGTGCCGGGTAAAGTGGTTCGCGGGAGGCAATCGAGCCGGTGGGCAGATCTAGGGGGAGAGAGGTAGCGGCCGTTCTGGAAGTCTGTCCATCAGAGCGGAGCACGGAGCCCGTCGATAAATTTGGAGCCTTGGGCGAACCCGTACCAAGCGCCGCCTGCTTCCGAGCGCCTTCAGGCTTGGGAGCCGACTTCATTTCGGTTCGAGGCGGAGACGTATTTGGTTGTGCTATAGAGGCGATGACGGTTGGAGTGCCGTACCAGCTCGAGCCGCTTGCCCATCCCAGCCCAAACCCCAGCGCAAGCGCGCCCGCCACCGCAAAGCAAAGAACATATACCGGGCCGGCGTTGGGCCTCAGAAGTTGCAACGTGTCTTCCCGAATAGGACTGAGGTAGTCCGACAAATCCACGTCCGCGGGGGGTGACGGCGGTTGACCGCCCGGCCCGTCTTCAAGCGAGCCGATATGTTCAAAACTGTTTGATGGCTGGACCTGCATGATCGCGACCCTCTGCGGTCATCGATGATCATGCCTAGGACTAAAGGAAATCTTAAGAAGTTTTGGCCGCTGGCGGACAATGGCGGGTCGACCGCCAGCGGCTATGCGGGCCATTGGCCGAGTCCTTCCATAACATCTGGTTTGCGAATCCTGGGCCGGCATCCCCAAAGCGGACTGTTTCCTGCTAAAGGCTTGCAGCCGCGCGTGTCGCAGTTTGTTCGCGCTGGCGCGCAAGGCTCTTCCGGGGTATTTCTGTAAGTAGTATGCGCAACAATCCTGTCATTGTGCAAAAATACGGCGGCGCCTGCCTTGAAACCCCGGAAAAAATCCGCGTGGTGGCGAGCAGTCTCGCCGACCTGCACAGGCGCGGTCATCGGGTTGTAGCGATCGTTTCAGCGATGGGTAAGACTACCGACGAACTTGTTAAGATGGCTTATCAAGTATGCCGGCATCCCAATCGCCGTGAACTCGACATGTTGCTAACCACCGGTGAGCGCATCAGTATGTCTTTAATGAGCATGGCGCTGTCCGATTTCGGCGTGCCTGCTATTAGTTTTACCGGCAGCCAAGCCGGAGTGATGACCGACGAATCCCACTCCTCCGCGCGCATTTTGGATGTGCGGCCCATTCGCGTGCGCGAAGAACTCGATCGCGGGCGCATCGTCGTTTTGGCCGGCTTTCAGGGCGTGAATCCGGTGACCAATGAAATCACCACGCTGGGTCGAGGTGGCAGCGACACCACTGCGGTCGCCATGGCCGCGGCGCTAAAAGCCGAGTACTGTGAGATCATCAAGGAGGTCGACGGTGTTTGCTCGGCCGATCCGCGCATCGTGGCGAATTCAAAACCCTTGCGTCAGCTGGATTTTGCATCGCTATCCGAAATGTGTTTTTGGGGCGCCAAGGTCCTGCATTTTCGCAGCGTGGAGCTGGCACAAAGCCAAAACGTTCCGTTGGTTTTAAAAAAGTTGGGCGGTGCTGAACACAGCACGCAAGTGAAGCGAGAGGTTATGGGGATGGAAAGCGGAAAAGTTTTGGCCGTCAACTCGATGGCTCGCATTGAGCATGTGGAGATCGATTCGGCAGATCTCAATCAAGGCTTTGAGAAATTCGCGCAGCATCTTAAACAAAACGGCTTATCTTGGCCGCAACTCCTCGCCTCGACTTTCACCGCCGGAAAAACCCGCATCATGATGACTTCCGATTCGGAATCGCTCGACACCTTGCTGCGCACGCTGGAGAGGAGCAAGGACTTGCGCAAACAGCGCGAGCCCCTGAGTTCGGTGAGCCTCACATGCTTCGGCGGCGTTTCTTCAGACTTGCCATTCAAGGCTATTCAGATTCTGCAAAGTCACGGGATCATCGCCGAAGAATATGTTTTGTCACCGCATTCGGTGAATCTGTTTGTTCCTGTCGGGAGGCGCGAGGCAGCGGTCAAGGCGTTGCATTCGCTGGTCTAGCTAACCGTTTCGCCCAAAAATATTGCGGCGCTCTGTGTGAGAAACTTGGCGTTAGCCTGTCAACCGAGCGGTCATATGGGCGCGGGGCGATTTTCGGACAGGTCACATCTCAACCGCATTCGCGAACAGCGTGTCACCCCACTCGTACAAGGGGCGCATGAAGTCAGATTGGGTGTGGATTGCTCGACCTTTGCGCTCGAGCCATTTTCGTCCGTAGGTATCGAACGGAAAGTGTCGTATGTAGTAGTCGCAGGTCTCTTCCCAATGGTCGACCGACAACGACTTACCATAGTGTTGGCAATAGAGACCGGTCCGCACGTGTTCTACGCCGGCCGGTTCTCGCTTCGCGAAGATGAACTCCAACCGGTTTCGCCACAACATCAGAATGTCTCGCCGTTCCGGGCCGAAGAAACGACGAAAACCCAATAGTTCGCGATCGGCTTGATAGGGTGCATGATCGCCAGGTGTCATATAGGCGTCGAACAATTGAATCCGCACGCCGTCGTAATCGCTGGAATGCGTCCCTTCCATGAATCCGCGTAGATCTCCGGTAACGCGCTCATCCGGGTCGAAGCAAAATATCCAGTCGAACTGCAGATGTTCGCGCGCCGTCTCAAGCAAAAGCCCGCGATGTCGCCCCTCGGCAATCCGGCGTGCCTCGATGTCCGCTTCCCACGACCGATTTGTCACAATCAGAGCGACTTTTGGGTGTTCGCGAAGAATCTCCAGCGTTCGATCCGTGCTGGCGTCATCATAGGCGACTATCGCATCGACGTGATTGCCGACGTAGTTCAGCGTGTCTCGGAGAATAGGCGCCTCATTGCGAACGCGGGTGATTCCGATCAAAAAGTGCTTTTGACCGAACAGGCTTGTATTGCAAGCAACGATTTGCTCGCCGTCGCGGAGCTGCCAACTACTCGTGCCCGGCATCGTCATCACCTGGTTCCGATAAAGAATTGGCACCATGATGGTGGGCGGCCGCAGCAACGGCAAGGATTAAGAATCGCAGGGCTAATGTTGCCGGCGGGAAGCCGCCAGCGAGAGGTTGCAGAAAAGTTACCCCGCGGCGCTGTCGGGCGAGGCGTCCGAAATATGGAATGTCGCCTGTGGCCCAAGGCGGCTCGTATGCCTCAGGCACCTCGCCATGGACGTGCCATGATAGATTCCCTGATCGATTCATTGTGTCGACCGACGAGATTATCGGCTGGCTGTAGCGGAGTGAGCAACCCACGCACCCCGGTGCTGTAGCTCCTGGCAACCCGAAAGACGGCTAGTCTGTGGTTGACAGTCGGCGTATAGTATCCCCATGGGCTGGGATGCGAAACATCTGGCACTGCTCAAAGAACTCTGGGCTGTGGGGCAGAGCGCGGCACAGATCGCGCGTCGTGTCGGATGCAGCCGCAACGCAGTCAGCGCCAAGCTAACTCGTTTGGGCCTGAAACGTAGTCACAAGCCGCCAACAGCAAAACCCAGGATAAGGCCGGTGCCGAAGCGAAGACTGGCGTTATTAGCCGCCTGTGCCCGCCCGGTGGCAAAGAAAGTGTCGCGGAGGGCTGTGGTGGGGCAGCCTGAGGAATTCAGCAGATCGCAGTTGAAGACAATTTTGGCTGAGGCCATCGCTAACACGGCGCGACTGCCTCGATGACGCATTCAACTCTTGCTGACTCTGAGCCATTGCGAGGGCCTGGCCGCGCAGGCGGTGGTGCGTAGGGGAGTTGTGGACTTCTCGGCCACTGGCCGATTTCTTCGATAACACCTAGTTTACCAATCCAAACCTGAACTCCGGCCGATGTTTTCCGGGCCGGGTGAGCCCAAGGCGGTCGTTGGCCCGTGTCACGTTTACCCAAGCGTTACTTTTGGCGGTCAAGATCCAGCATGAGATTGTGGTTGCACGGCTGCTTCGGCGGCTAATACGATTTTTGAAGCGATTATTTGCGGAAATTTCGTCGGCTGGCTCCTCCCTGAAATTGGAACGGCCGAAGCATTCTTGGATGCTGGGCCAAATGATTGAATCAGGGTCATTTCTGCAGGAGCTAGAGGAGGCCGTCTCGCGAGGATCGGCCGAGAGCCGGCTGCGAGCGCTTTGGCATGCTACCGATTTGCTGATAGCCGGCCGGTATACTGAGGACGAGATTTGGATTTTCGGCGAGGTCATCGGACGATTGGCAGACGAAATTGAAGTGGCCGCTCGAGCGCAGCTCGCCAAGCGACTGCTCCGCACCGACAATGCCTCCATAAACCTCGTCAAGAAACTTGCTTTTGACAATTCCATTGAAGTTGCTGGCCCGATGCTTCAGCACTCCACTCGGCTCGATGCCAAGACGTTGGTCTCAAATATCAGAACCAAAGGCCAGTCGCACCTTCTAGCAATCACCAAACGACATTCTCTTCCCGTCGTGGTAACGGACGAACTCGTAACGCGAGGCAACCGGGAGGTCGTGAATTCAGTTGCGACGAACGACGGTGCTCGGTTTTCTGATTTCGGCTTTTTGCATATGATCAAGCGCTCAGAGGCCGATTCAATTCTCGCCGAACAACTCGGCCTTCGGAAGGACATTCCGAGACATATTTTCCAGCAATTGATTGCAAAAGCATCGGACGATGTAAGGCGAAAACTTGAGTGGGAGCGTCCAGATCTATGGAGCCAAATTCAGACCTCGGTAATCGACGTCACCGGGGCGCTCCAGTCAAAGTTCGGCCCGGCTTCGATGAGTTACTTTAATGCAAAGAAGCTCGTAGCGGCCCGGCATGGACGTGGCGATTTGAATGAAAGCAGCATTCTGGAATATGCCCGTTTCCACAAATTCGAAGAAACCACAGTCGGACTTTCAATACTATGCTCTTTGCCGGTGGACGTGGTGGAGCGAGCGCTTCTTGATACTAGCCGAGAGATGATTATGATCCTCGGCAAAGCCCTCAACTTTGAGTGGGTGACGACGATGTCTCTTCTCTTTCTTGCTGCAAAAGATCATCGGATCTCTGCGCTAGACCTGGATCATATGCGAGAAGAGTTTTCACGCCTCAACACCGAGACGTCACGGACAGTCCTTCGTTTCTATAAATCGCGCAAGAACACGTCGGCGGCCGATTCGGAACAGCGCCATCTGCCTCAACTTCACACACACTGAGAAATCAAGCGCGACCTTTATTCGCACGCCATTTAGGTGACCAGCGTCACCTTCGTGACGCGTCGTCCGCCGTCCAGGGTGAGCCTTGCGATTGCCCGAGACCGACTTCCTGGTTCGCAAGTCGCCGCAGATTACGAAGTCCATCTTCAGTCCATTCGCGCTTAGCGGCTTTTGCAACTTTCGTTTCATCAATCGACCGGGCGATGCTTGGCTGTTTCCTTCCTTTTAGGCTTTGGTTTTGTTGCTGCTGCAGGCGGCGCGGCGGCCTCCCGTACCAAGCGCTCTGCCTTTAGCCGCTCGTGATTTTTAGCAAATGCGTTCTGCGCAGTATCGTGCTCATTCATTGCCGTTGTGGCATCGGCTTGACGAAACGCCTTGCGAGCTTCGCGTTCCTCTTTGGAGATCGATTTAATCGGTTCATGTTTGCCTGGCGTTTTCGCCATCGCAATTCTCGTCGTTAAGGTGTGGCCTGGTCAATCATTTCGACTGGTGTTCGATATTGGGTCCGACGCGTTCACCTTGAATTTCACCGCCAAGCAAAAGGGCCACGAGGGTAATCGCGCCCAAGGCGCAACAAGCTATAAAGATCCAGAAACCGCGACCTGGTGGAGGCGCACCCTTGCGCTCTTTCGGCATTACTGGTGACCTTCGCCTTCAGCCAGAGCCCGACAAGTCACTCCCATCGGTCCCCTACGCGCCGCGCTGGTTGGCTTAGTCTTCAACCTCAATCAATTTCGCTGACTTTTGTTCCCCCACGCGGCTGTTTGCCCGACGATCCGTGGCGAGCTCTTCGCGCGTCGGGCGCGCGTTGCTCTCAGCCGTGGGTTGAGGCCTTCGTTTTGACAGCTAGTGCTTAGCTCTCAAGTCGGCGGATAACCACATTGAGCTTGGGAAACGACGCGCTTTCATGGCTCTCGTCGGAGGCGGTATTGTATGGCCGCTGATCGCTAGCGCAATTGCAGTGCATGCCCAGACGCAAGGAAGGCGAGATATTTCTGAAAGGTTAGCTTTGCTCGATAAATATTGTGTCATGTGTGAAATGCCTCACACATCAGCGTAACGTGGTCTTGATAAAAGTTCAGCGGGGCGCGGAGGATCGCAGCTATGACCCAGAATCGCATTCCTGCCTGGCTCCAGACCGATCTCTTCATTGTCATTGTAGCCCTGGCGATGATTGGCGTGGGAGTTTGGATTGCCCCCTAGCCGATGCAAGCTAATCCTGGCGGGTCCCTAAGTAGCCATTCGAACGCGAAGGTTAGGGTTCAAGCTGGTTTGACCTGCACAAGAAATCAGGGCATCTCGGACGAGATTTGCTTCACCCTGCCTTCTTCCGAGTTTGGCACGAAACCGAAATAGCGGGTCGCGTAGGCATTATTGTTGTCAGGATAGAACGGTAGTCGGATTTCGGGGCCGTCAGGGCAACTTTTGACTCCGAACGGACTTGAGCAGGTACCCAGAGCGGGGATTTTGACGAGGCCCAGACGGGTTCCGGGGTTTCCAACCAAATGTAATAGTGCCGTTCAGCAAGTTTTGACGGTTTCGCGGCAGACTCGAACTATGGTCGAGCGCCGAACAATGCCGCGACATAGCGTAAAGCGGAACGCGACCATTGCGTTTGACGGCGGCGAGGTCAGTTGTACGATTCGAAATATTTCCGCCATTGGCGCGGCTTTGGACGTCTCAAGCGCCGCTTCAGTCCCCCACGAGATTACATTGCTGATGGCTAATGGTCATCTCAGCCAGCACTGCTACGTTGTTTGGCGCAAGCCAAGGTGTTTGGGCGTTACGTTCGATCGATTGAACGAGCCGAACGTCGCGTAGCCGAGTACTCGGCTCAACCGGCCGACCCCAACCAAAACTACCCGCCCGGCTTGGTCAACTTGCCGGGCGGCATGGCGATGTCCGCTCTGGGCGGACCGGAATTGGATGGCGAAGGCTCAATCCGACGCGATTGACCCCAACCGGACCTCAGCCTCGGCTGGTCGGTGCATATTTCCAACCATGACCGCTGTGGCGCGCGGGCGGCGACCTGGACCAAACCCAACATCAGAAAACCTCAGGCGTAGAGGCCCTGCGCGCGCTGGGCGAGACGAAGCGAGTTGTTCGCCCTTAGTGCTGTCGTAGTTTCGCAACACCCCGCGTGTTCCTCGCCCGGAACTTAACCTGAGACTCCGCAGTGGGAGATTTTCGGTTCAATCTTGGAAGTACCGGGCCCGGCAGCACTGCGGTTTGAGTGGGCATAGATCGCAGTCGAGCTTGCTGGCGCGATACAGAAGCGTCTTGCCCTCGTGCACGGTGCCGCTCGTTCCGAGCCGCTTTCCGCCCGGGCAGTGGTAGACGTCGCTGGTCGGATCGTATCGAAAGTCGCCGCGCGAGAAGGTGCCATCATCTCGCTTCGACTTGTCGAACACAGGGATATGTGGCGCGATACCCTTCTCCTCGACCAGCCAATTCAGCATCGGAGCCGCCCCGCAGGCGGTATCCCCGACAAGCCGCTCCGGCTTGAGACCAAAGCGCTCCTCCGTTCGCTCAATCATAGTCCTCGCCGCTCCGACCTCGGCCTGGCGAATGGAGCGGGAGGCCTCGACGTCAACGATGACGCCGAACTTCACGTCGATGAGATAGTTGTCGGAGTAAGCGAAGAATGCCGGCCCCTTGTGCGCTCCGGTCCACTGGGCCGCAGGGTCGGATGGCGAGACGAACTTCGGCACAACGTCGCTGGCGGCTCCCCACGCCGTATCGTCGAGGGTCGTCAGATACTCCCTCACCGCGCGGCTGGATCTCTTGGGATCGCGGTCCCTGCGCCAGTCCTGACCCGCAATCGAGCGCTGCTTGTTGGCATCTGCCTGGATCAGGCTCGCATCGACGGCAAAGCCTTCGCCGCCAACCAGACCGGCCGCGATGCACGCCTCGACGACCCGCTCAAACATCCCGCGGAAAACATCCCCTTCACGAAAACGCTCGTTGCAGGCGCGCGAAAATGCCGAATGATCCGGGATAGCGTCCTCGATACCGAGCTTGCAGAACCAGCGATAGGCCAAGTTCACCTGCACTTCACGGCAAATCAGCCGCTCCGAGCGGATCGCAAACACATACCCCACGACCAGCATCCGGATCATCAATTCCGGATCGATCGACGGGCGACCCATCGACGAATAGTGAGGTGCCCATCACCGAAACCGATCCCCAATCGCTATCGAAAATCGGCAGAATTAATTCACAAAGGAGAGCCCCCAAGCTTACGTTCGGGCTTCGACCAATCATTAACTGCCATTAGTTAGCCTATTGACTGATCGCGGTTCGACCCCAAGGTCCCGCGAGGGTATTACGTAAGGAAACCTGTCGCAGATCCGGTGTTTTCAATTCGGCGGTTCGTCGGCATGGAGCAGCGCAAGGCACGTCGGGTCGTATTTGAGAAGGGGATTACCGCCAACATGATGGCAATCGACGGTACCTGGCGACGCCCCTGTACAGTGCTGGATGTGTCGGATAAGCGGAAGTCGCCGTCGGCTAGCCGACTTCAGCTTTTGACCCCCAGAGCGGACATCGACCCGCCGGTGCCGGATGCGCAATTGAGCCAGAGCGGTCGGCCATTTCTTGTTGGCGAAGAGCGCTTTCTCCCGTGCAAACTAGTTACCTTCAGGGCTTCTTAACCGTTCGCCTACATAGTGGGATAAGTCATTTTTTTTGACGGCATCGATTCGTCATGCAACTTATTTCTTCTCGCACCTATCCATTTCTTGATACCAAAACGCTTGTAGAACAACAGGCGCGCGATACCCTTTTAAGGATCGGCGAGAACGAGTTTCTTCTGCACATGACGTCTGACGGCGGCGCCGAAGAAGAGCGGCTGGTTTGGTTCGATTGCAGGGCTGCTTTGCTTTGGATCAGTCAAAAGACCGAAGAATACGGAAGTGATTGGGAGTGATTGCTGGGGCCTTGAGCTGATCAGTTCATCAATCCCTCGCCAAATCTTCGACCCATTCAAGGACTGCTATTTCGAACAACAATTCTCGTACTCTTGAGAGCTATTCGAGTGGCCGAAACCAGGATTGCACCCCGTCACCGTGTGATGAAGCCTGCCAAGATCGAGTACGGCGGCGACAAAATTCCTTGTACGGTCCGCGACCTATCGATCACTGGCGCGGCAATCGAGGTCTCCGATCAAAGGGAGATCCCGGCGACATTTACATTAGCAATACCGGATCACGGATTGAAACTTCCTTGCCATGTGGTCTGGCGCAGAGATTTCCGGATCGGCGTCGCTTTCGATTAGGCCGGCGCCATTAGGTGACTAGCCTTCTCGAAAATATGCTTAAGAAAGATGCGGGCGAAATTTACGAAGCGACGACGGTGGGATGCAGCAAATCGGTCAATGGATCGATGAATAATCGCCGTGGAGCTGAGGGAAAAATGACTGACCAAACCCCTTATTTGACGCGCTATCTTGTAAGGAAAGGAACCACGCACTGGATGGTTTGGGACAGGCATGGCCGAGGCCCGGCAAGCTTGGAAGGCGGCCGACCAGCGGTAGGGTTCACCGAAGAACAGGCACGAGAAATCAAAGACGAACTGACCAAAAAATTACATCAAGTTTGAATTGAGAAGTTGCCTCCGGGCGGTTTTTTCTTTTTGACAGCCTGTTTATTTGAGCGAGTTGCGTCCACGATGTCCGAGTTTGGCACTTTTGCGAAGTGCCTACCGGCCCTGAACTTGTCTGCTTCCGGGGGTAGACCGGAGCGATAGGCGCATGGTCAGAATGTCGAGA
This sequence comes from Afipia sp. GAS231, assembly GCF_900103365.1. Classification (NCBI taxonomy): domain Bacteria; kingdom Pseudomonadati; phylum Pseudomonadota; class Alphaproteobacteria; order Hyphomicrobiales; family Nitrobacteraceae; genus Afipia; species Afipia sp. GAS231. Next base: position 1,674,898 of record NZ_LT629703.1, on the reverse strand, counting down.
TTGACCCAGAGCTGCCTCAGTTACTTTGGCACGTGCCCCTTTATCGCATGCGCGCGTGCACCATAGGTGATGCGTCTCTCGGTGTCTGCGGGTAAGCGTGTTGGATAGTCGTTGACCGCGTACCAAGCAGGTACTGTTGAGGGAAGAGCAGACTAACCGCTGACGTCATATTTTGGCAGTTAATGGCACAGGGCAGACCTACACGTCCGCTTTCAAAGGCCGCAGTCGGTTCTTACACGGTTCTCAGCAAGGAGTGCAGCTATGCCTCGTTCAAAGCCTGCGTGATGTCCGCGATCAGATCGGACGGGTGTTCGATGCCGATCGACAGCCGGATCGTGGAGTTGAGAACACCTATTTTTTGGCGGATGTCAGCCGGAACGCCGGAGTGGGTCATGCTTGCGGGCAGGCTGGCAAGCGACTCGGTGCCGCCCAGGCTCACCGCCAGCTTGAAGATTTGCAGCGCGTTCAAGAATTTGAATGCGGCAGCTTGGCCGCCGACAATGTCGAACGAGAACGTGGAGCCCGCGCCGGTGCACTGCCTCGCGAACAGACGGCCGGCGGGGGAGGCCTCTTCGTGGTGAGCAAGGTAATGGACCTTCGCGACCTTGGCGTGGTCGCGCAGGTAATCCGCCACGAGCCGCGCGTTTCTGTCAGCTTTTTCCATGCGGATGCTCAGTGTTTCGAGCGACCGGCTGATCATCCAGCAGGAATGGGGGTCCAGTTGGGTGCCGATGGCGCCTCGCAACGCTTTGACGTCTTTCATGAGGGCTCTTGAGCCGAGCGCAGCGCCCGCGATCAAGTCGGAATGACCGCCGATATATTTGGTTAGCGAGTACAACGAAAGATCCGCGCCGTGTTCGATCGGCCGCTGAAACACCGGCCCGAGCAGCGTATTGTCGCAGGCGACGATCGGCGTGTGCCCCTGAGCCTGGCCGATCACCTCGGCGACGCGGCGGACCATCGCGATATCGACTAGGCCGTTGGTGGGATTTGCCGGGGTTTCGATGAAAATCATCGCTACCCGGCCTTTGCGCAGGGCGTCCTCCGCCGCCAGTCTGACTGCGGCTTCGTCGATGCCGCCGGCAAAGCCCACCGCTCCGATGGAGAGGCCCGCAAGCGTCTTTGCTAACAGAGTTTCCGTCCCGCCATAGAGCGGTTGAGAGTGCAGAATGACGTCGCCAGGGCGGGCGAACGCGAGGATCGTGGTCGCAATCGCCGCCATGCCGGACGAGAACAGCGCGCATTTCTCGGTGCGCTCGTAGACAGAGAGCCTGTCCTCGACGATCTCGCTGTTGGGATGATTGAACCGCGAATAAACCAGGCCCGCACCCATCCCCTCGGGAGGCTCGCGCCGACCCGAGACGAAATCGAAGTAATCCTGTCCGTCTTCGGCGGTCCTGAAGACGAAGGTTGAGGTCAGAAAGACCGGTGGTTTGACGGCTCCTTCCGACAATTGCGGATCGTAACCGTAGTTCAGCATGAGCGTTTCGGGATGCAGCATGTGGTTGCCGATGTGGGTCTTCGACGGAAACGGTTTCACCATGGCGTGCCTCGCTGTCTGGATTCGGAACGTAGCCCTGCGTTGGGGGTCTTCCGCAACGACGATGCGATCAGGAGCGGTGGATGCGACGGCATCCAACGGCTCCAGTCAAGGTTGCCAGGATCAGCGTAGCAACATCCGGGACTGATTTCACCGCGCCCGAGGCAGATTTCGCAGCGCTCATCCAGGCTGCTGGCTTCTGTCCTGGAAGATCAAGTTGGGACAGCGCCTGGTTCGCTCTCGGTACGTTTGAAAAATGCCAACCGGTTTCGAAGATGTCTGGTTATCCGGTGCCGGGTAAAGCCAATCGATCATCATCATGGCTGGTGATGACCTCAGTTGGAAAGCCGCCTTTCTCAGAGGGGCGGCTTTTCTATTTCCCCTAGCCGCCTGAGTGGCAGTAGTCGTACGGGGCCAATCTTCATTGTTCCGACCGGTTTCAGGTCCATCCTTTCAGGATGGCCGAACAGACCCGGGACGCCCGCGAGTGCGAGAACTGCCACGCCCACATGCAGCCATTGGGCAAACTGCCCGCTATTGGGGCCAAGCCTCTGATCAAGGTGTTCCGGTGCTACAAGTGCAACCGCGTTGAATGGGACGTTCCGTAAGGCCGCTGGCAAAACCATACGGCCCCTCGAAGCGTAGATAACTTATGAAAGCCTTTTTGGCTGCCGTTATTGCCGTAGTCGCTTTGTGGGTTGTGGATGCCAACTTCAACGGGGGGCACTACACGCTCGCGGCTGTGCGAATGGCTCGTCCTATCCTTGCGCAGCTCGGCATTCACATTTAGGCCGCCGCAGTTGGCGCGGGGCAACAAGTAGCGCACAGTCATCCCAGCCCCGTTGTCGCGCTCAACAAGCAAGATATCGCCAACCTTCATTCCGCTTCCATGGCGTCACAGCAGAAAGGCATCCCATGCGAGCAAAGGGTGCATATTTCCAACCATGACCGCTGTGGCGCGTGGACGACGGACCAAACCCAACATCAGAAAAACCTCAGACGTAGAGGCCCCTGTGCGCGCTTGGCGAGACGAAGCGAGTTGTTCGCCCTTAATGCTGTCGTAGTTTCGCAACACCCCGCGCGTTCCTCGCTCGGAACTAAACTTGAGACTCCACAGCGTGAGATTTTCGGTTCAGTCTTGGAAGTACCGGGGCTGGCGGGTCGAGCTTTTTCATATGAAAGCATTTTGAGCCCGGTAGGCCGCAGCGCGCAAATGCCTGGCTTTTTTATTTCCGGCGTCGTCCGCCCGTCTTCGGCCGTCGGCGACGTCCTCGACCCGGATGGCGACGACATCACAGCCGCGAAGCTTGCTGTCGATTGCCAAATTGAACATGGCCAGATCGCGAGCGCGGCCCTCGATCTGGAGTTTCGTCCGGATCGACCAGACGTGCTTAGGACGCAACGGTGGCTTCGCCCCGGTCAGCTTCGCCTTGTTCCAGGGCACTCGCTTGGGCGCTGGGACAGTATTCACCTGATCCTGCATGGTCATACTCCTCGGCTCGGTTACAGAGTGAGAAGCATGGGCCACCAGGTTAGGTTATGAAATTAGGTCTGTTTTCGGGCGAAAGCGGACTCCGAGGTCGGCTTGGCGGCAAGTCCGGTGTAGCGATTGACCCAAACCGGTCATTCAAAAAACGATACCCTAGACAGGCTGTCTCGCCTGGAGGATCATGCCGCGCAAGGCGAAGCCGGGGCGCTGTCATGGACGTCGGAGGTTGGCTGCGGAGGCTTGGCCTCGAACAATATGAGGCGGCATTCCGCGAGAATGAGATCGACGACACGGTCCTGCCAAGTTTGACGGCGGAGGATCTAAAGGACCTTGGTGTCGGATTTGTCGGGCATCGCCGTAAGCTGCTCGACGCAATCGCCGCGTTGCGCGCTGACGCGAGCGCACCAGCGCCGCTGTCCGAAGCTCCTCTGGCCACCGAAAAGGCCGCCAAGGACACTGCGGAACGCCGCCAGGTCACCGTGATGTTCGCGGACCTTGTCGGTTCGACGGCGCTCTCCGCGCGTATGGATCCTGAGGATTTGCGTGAGATCGTTTTCGCCTATCAGCAGAGCGTCGCCGAAACGGTACGTCGCTTCGCCGGTTTCGTGGCGAAATATATGGGCGATGGCGTGCTCATTTATTTTGGCTATCCACAGGCGCACGAGGATGATGCAGAGCGCGCGGTAAGGACCGGATTGGACCTGATTCAAGGGGTGGCTTCCCTCAAGGCCCCGGTTCTCCTGCAAGTGCGCGTCGGCATAGCCACCGGACTTGTGGTGGTGGGCGATCTGGTCGGGTCTGGCGAGGCGCAGGAGCGCGGCATTATCGGCGAGACTCCAAACCTTGCTGCCCGGTTACAAAGTATCGCAGCGCCCAACACGGTGGTGTTAGCCGAACACACACGCAGGCTTGTCGGAAATTTGTTCGAGCTGCAGGACCTTGGGGCCAAAGAGCTCAAGGGCATCACCGGGGCGGTGCACGCGTGGGCGGCGCTGCGACCAAGCTCGGTGGAAAGCCGCTTCGAGGCGTTGCATGAGGGGACTCTCACCGCCCTCGTCGGGCGGGAAGAAGAACTTGAATTGCTGCTTCGCCGGTGGTCGAGAGCAAAAAGCGGCGAAGGTCAGGTGGTGCTGCTTTCCGGTGAGGCGGGCATCGGCAAATCACGGCTCACGGCCGCGTTATTGGAAGAACTTGCACGCGAACCGCACACCCGTTTGCGCTATTTCTGCTCGCCGCAGCATACCGACAGCGCGCTCTTTCCCGTCATCAGCCACATGATGCGCGCCGCCGGCTTTGTGCACGATGACAGTCCGCAGGCAAGAATCGACAAGCTCGATGCGCTGCTGGCGCAAAGCTCGACGTCGTCTCAGGACGCGGCGCTGATTGCCGAAATGCTGTCGCTGCCCAACGATGGACGCTACCCTCAGCTTGAACTTGAGCCGCAGCTCCGCCGGCAGAAAACGCTGGAAGCGCTTGGTTCGCAGGTCGAGGCGCTGGCGCAGATCAATCCCGTGCTCATGATTTTTGAGGATGCGCATTGGACGGATCCGACGAGCCTGGAGCTGTTCAGCCGAGCGGTCGATCTGGCTGTGAGCCATCGGCTGCTGATACTTGTTACATTCAGACCCGAATTCAGCCCGCTCTGGATCGGGCGGCCGCACGTGACTGCCTTGACCCTCAATAGGCTGGCACGGCGCGAAATCGACTCTCTCATCGAGGGAGTCGTTGGGAACAAATTGCTGCCGGAGGGCATCCGGCAGGACATCATCGAGCGCACCGACGGCATTCCGCTGTTCGTTGAGGAGATGACCAAAGCGGTGCTGGACGCGGAAGGAGAGAGCGAAACGCAGCGAGTTGTGGCCGGGGCGCCAACACCTGCCCTCGCGGTTCCGGCAAGCTTGCAGGCTTCGCTGATGGCCCGGCTCGACCGGCTCGGCCCGGCGAAGGAAGTGGCGCAGATGGGCGCAGCGATCGGCCGGGAATTTAGCCACACGTTTCTGGCTGCGGTCGCGCGAAAGCCGGAGGCAGAATTGGACTCCGCGCTCGACCGGCTGATTGCTGCCGGTTTGCTGTTTCGACGGGGCACCCCGCCGCATGCGAGCTATCTGTTCAAACATGCGCTGGTACAGGACGCAGCCTACGGTACGCTGCTGCGGGAGCCGCGGCGCGCGCTGCATGCGCGCATCGCCGAAATCCTCGAAAGTCAGTTCGCGGAGACTGTCGAAAGCCAACCCGAGCTGCTGGCGCGTCACTACACAAAGGCCGACCTGATCGAGAAGTCGGCGCGCCTGTGGGGCAAAGCGGGGCAGCGGTCGCAGGAGCGCTCGGCGCTGGTCGAAGCCGCGGAACAACTTGGCCATGCTCTAGCGCAGATCGCGATCTTGCCCGGCACGCCCGACCTGCGTCGCGAGCAGATCACGCTGCAGGTCGCGCTCATGAACACGCTCATGCATGTCAAAGGGTATGCTGCGCCCGAAACCAGGGCCGCGGTGGAGCAGGTCAGGGCGTTGATCGAGCAGGCCGAAGGGTTCGGGGAGTCTCTCGACGACCCTTCGCTGCTGCTCTCCGCCCTCTTTGGCCAGTGGGTCGCCAATTTCATAGGTTTTAACGGCGACGTGGCACGAAGGCTTGCAGAGCAGTTTCTAGCTTTTGGGGAGAAGCAGGGCACTGCCGTGCCGCTCATGGTCGGGCACCGCATCAAGGCGAGTACGCTCATGTTTTTGGGGGACGTCGTTGGGGCCAGAGCTCACTATGATGAATCGCTCGCCCTTTACCGTCCCACAGAACACCGTCGGTTGAGTGGGCGATTTGCCGCGGACAGTCGGGTGACATGCTTGTCCTTTCGATCGATGGTCTTCTGGCTACTTGGCTATCCTGACGCTGCGCTCAACGACGCAAACTGCGCGCTGGTGGAGGCGCGACAGATGGGACAGGCTGCCACTTTGATGCTTGCCCTGAATTTTGCGATTATTGCGAATACCTACTGCGGGAACTACGACACTGCAAACGAACTTATTGAAGAATTTGTTGTCCTGGCGGAGGAGAAAGGCGCTCCGTTCCGAAGGGCGGAAGCGATATTTCGGCGCGCTTGTGTTCTGATCCTCAACAAGCAAACCGCTAACGCCGTGGGGATGATGACGTCCGGGATTGAGCTGTGGCGGTCCACCGGATCGACTTTGTTTACGCCGGAACACAAGTTCATGTGGGCGATCGCCTATGCAGATTCCGACCAATTCGATGACGCTTGGCGCTGTATTGGCGAGGCGACGACGGCGATGGAAGCAAGCGAGGAAAGGTGGTGCGAAGCCGAGGTTCATCGCATTGCCGCCGAAATCGCGCTCAGGTCGCCCCAGCGAGACGAGGCCAAGGCCCAAGCCTATTTTGAGCGTTCGCTGGCTGTCGCGCGAGCGCGGCAGATGAAGTCCTGGGAATTGCGCGCGGCGATGAGCATGGCGCGGCTGTTGAGTGATCGGGGAAAACGGCAAGGGGCACGTGATGTTCTCACGCCGGTCTACAATTGGTTCACCGAAGGCTTTGGAACGCGCGACCTGCGAGAGGCTAAGGTCTTGCTCGACGAGCTTTCTTGATAAAGCCCGTCGAGCGACTTCCGAAATTGGCACTTTTCGGACATGGCGCGATGGCAAACGAGAGTCCGCTTTCGGAACCAAAGCGGAAAGCATCTGCTCTGAGCGAGTATTTCGCCTTTTGACCCCAACTCGGACATCGCGGCGAACACTTAGTTTCTGGTATAGGTAGGTTCCCTCGCAACACGAGGCAGCGAGTTGGTTACTACTCAACACCATGTTGAGCGCAAACTTGCCGCGATTCTGGCAGCAGACGTCGTCGGTTATAGCCGACTAATGGGTTCCGATGAGCTTGGCACGCTTCAAGCTCTCAAGGCGCACCGGCGGGAACTCGTCGATCCGACAATCTCCGCTCACGGTGGGGTCATCGTCAAGACAACGGGCGACGGGCTATTGGTTAGCTTTGCGAGCGCGGTCGATGGCGTCGCTTGCGCCGTTGCAATTCAACGGGGAATGATCCAGCGCAACGTTGAGTTGGCTGAGGACCGACGGTTCTTGCTCCGGATCGGCATTAATGTCGGCGACATCATCCTTGACCAAAATGATATGTTTGGTGACGGCGTCAACATTGCCGCCCGATTGGAGACTTTGAGCGAGCCAGGCGGTCTTTGCATATCGCACACCGTTCGAGATCAGATTGGCGAAAAGCTGCCGCTTGCGTTCGTGGATTTAGGCGAGCAGATGGTCAAGAACATCGCAAAGCCCTTGCACATATTTACCCTGTCCTTGCTTCGGCGGTGTTTCTTCAGACCTGCCCTTTAAGGCAATTCAGATTCTGCAACATCACGGAATTATCGCCGACAAATATGTTTTGTCACCGCATTCGGTAAACCTATTTGTTCCTGTCGAGACTCGCGAAGCCGCGGTCAAGGCTTTGCATTCCCTGATCTAGCGTCGCCGCGATGGCCATCGATTACATTGTTTCTGTAATTTTGGTGAGATATGGCGGATTGTCTGGATCGAAACCGCGATCTCGTGCGGCCTGCTCTACGGTGGCATAGGCTGGCAGCAACATCGTAATTGCATCGCAAATCGGATCATCGTTTCCTATCCAGGGGAGTGTGCCGCCTGAATCCCCTACGGAAAAGACATTAAGGTTTCTGGCGCGAAGATCGGCGATTAAGGTATCCACCATCGCAGACGATCCGTCGTTCTGCCTTAGGACGAGAAATGGCGTCTCAACGGTAGCACAGGAGAGGGGACCGTGCCTCACCTCTGCTGCGCTATAGCTTAACGTCGGTAACCGCATGGTTTCGGCGACCTTAAGCCCGATCTCGCGCGCCGATCCTAATCCGAACCCGCGCCCAATTACAAACCCAGCACGTGCTGCCGCTAGGCTGCTGCTCCACACCGACCAATCGCAGGTAAGTGCGTCACTAAATCTTTGTGGGAGCTGTCTGATCTTGTCCATCAAATCATTATTGGAGGTAAGCGATGCAACGAGTTGCGCACCTATCATCATTGAAAGGACAACCGATTTTGTGGCTGCGACTGAACGCTCCAGGCCGGCGCCAATCGGCAGCGCCAATTCGCAGGCCAAGGCAACGGGGGAGGTCAAATCGTTCACAATTGCAATTGTCAGCGCTCCATTTGTTCTTGCCGATTGGGCCCCCATCACGAGATCCGGGCTTCGACCGGATTGTGATATGACGATGAAAACGGCGTTCCGCATGTCAATCGATTGTTCGTAGGTTGTCATAACCGACGGAGCTGAGGTGGAAACGAGTAAACCTGCCCGCGCTTCAAACAGGTAGCGAAGGAGTGTTCCAGCATTCCCGGAGCTCCCGCGGCCTGAAATCACAACGACGCGCGGATCGGCCTGTCTGATGCGATTTGCGACTGTTATGATTGAGGCCTGTTCTGCCAGAAGTCGCTCAGCCGTCGTCGGGATCTCACAGATCTCTCGAGCCATGGCCGTTTGGGAGCGGTCATCGTCGATCACGGGCTAGCTCGTCGATGGCGGCTCTCAGATTACCCTCGTGTTTGAGCAATGCTTCACGGGCGTCGGCCTGCTCCCATCCAAGACCGAGTAGTACTGCGACTTTAACGTCGCCCTCCGCGCGTTCAACGAACTTGGCAGCATCATTCTCGGCGCATCCCACAATCTGGTGAACAATGACCTCTGCGCGCCGAAGAAGCTTTGCATTGCTGGCGCGCATACTGACCATCAAACCCCGGTAAACCCGGCCGAGCTTGACCATTACGGCGGTAGAGAACAGATTGAGGACAATCTTTTGTGCCGTTCCCGCTTGCATCCGCGTTGAGCCAGCAAGCACCTCAGTGCCGGTCTCTATCAAGATACGATGGTGGGCTGGTTCGAAAAGGCGCGCTCCTCGGTTGTTCGCCACAGCAATACAGAGGGCTCCTCTCGCTCTTGCGGAACGTAGCGCGCCGATAGTGAACGGTGTGGTGCCGCTCGCAGCGACAGCTATGACAACGTCATTTTCATTAAGCTCAGCATTGGCGATTGCTTCAGCCCCTTTTGTTTCGTCGTCTTCGGCGCCCTCAACGCTCTCCAGTACCGCTTGCAGCCCTCCAGCCATTACGAAAACGATACGGTCGCTTGGCCAATCGTACGTTGGACCAAGCTCTGCGCCGTCCTGAATAGCAATACGGCCAGAAGTGCCAGCCCCTACATAAACCAGGCGACCACCACATTTCAGGGCCGGTACCGCGTCATCCACGGCGGCATTTATTGCCGGCAAAGCCGGTCTTACGGCTGCGCAAGCGGTGAGTTGCCCGTCATACATAGCTTCGATCATATCGCTCGTGGACCACGAATCGAGGTCGACGAAGCGCGGATTTATGTGCTCTGTCAGCATATCTGCGCACCTTTCCTCTGCCCGCTGGAATCGATTGAGACGGATCCTTTGCGCCGGGCCAAAAGCAGGGCCCCAGCTGCTGCATCAGCCTCGGGCGGGGACAGAAAGTGCGCGACCTCAGGTGAAAGCCACTGAACCATGCGCGATGCCAGACCCCCAAGCAGAGAGATGTGGGGCGCACCGAATTCCACCAAGGAACGAATGAGCACGCCAGCCTGCCGGGCGCCTTCGGCTACGATCTCCTCCGCAAACGGGTCACGTGCCTCTGCGTAGGTCAACGCAACCGGAGCCAAGCTCGCATAGTCTTTGGCTGTCGCCTGTTCGGCCCATGCGACCAACGCAACCGGATCAGACCCAAGCTTTTCGATCACTTCTAGCAAAAAGGGGCTCGGACTTATCTTGCCGTCATGTGCGCGAAGCGCGAGCCGCACGGCCTGAAGTCCGACATCGGCACCACTTCCCTCATCAGAGATTGGGAATCCGTATCCTCCGATACGGAGCTCGCGGCCTTTTACGCTAGCGAAACCAATACTGCCGGTACCCAGAACGACAATACCACCATCGCGACCACGATGTGCCCCTAAGCAAGCAACGTTCGCGTCACTTGCAAAGACCACGTCTTGGAACGGATGGATGACGCTCATAAGCGCTTCACGGGCTCCCTTACGGTCAATTCCGGCCAATCCCACTCCTGCTATCAAATGACCAAGGGCACTCGGCATAAGACTGGCATCCATTACTGCCGCCTCACTCGCCGTGCGCACCGCCTGCATAGAACTATCGACGCCAATCCGCGTTGTAGCGGGACCAGCGGTGCCTTGACCTAATACGTTACCCTCCGCGTCTTCGATGCGGGCACGGCAACTGGTTCCACCTCCATCGATACCGATATAGAGCTGAGTAGAGTTGGGTGAAACGGGGTTGCTCATCCAATTGCTCGTGAATTGTGTGGCGCTGACGCGCAAAAGCTCCGGCTGCCCTCTCCGGAACGTTTGCTGGCTCGTTGAGTTCCGCTACCATGGCTCCTGCGCACTGAGGCGGACAACACATCCCGACCAAGGATCGCCAGTGAGGAAGTGAGGCGATGGGTTCAGAGCAAGCCGAACCACCCCCGTTTGCAATTTCGGCGGACCGCATTTTCGATGGATACCGATGGCACAATCATGCGCTCATTTTGATCGCAGGTGGGATCGTTCAGTCTATCACGTCCCGTGACGAGAGTGCGAGTCGCTGGTCAACCGAAGTTATGCCGCCCGGAACGATACTCGCGCCTGGGTTCATCGACCTGCAAGTCAATGGCGGCGGTGGCATTCTTCTCAATGATCAGCCAACGCCGGACGCGATGCGTGCCATCGCCCAAGCGCATCGCCGGTACGGCACCACAAGCTGCTTGCCTACGTTGATAAGCGATGCCCGCGCGAAGGCCATCGTTGCAATTGCTGCAGCAAAATCCGTCGCAGGTGGTGACGGAATCCTGGGTCTTCATCTCGAAGGTCCTTTTATCAGTCCTCGACGTCCCGGGATTCATCGCGGCGATTACATCGCGACTGCGACAATGGAAGACCTTGATTGGCTAGGGGAGCTATCGGCAGTCGGCTCGTCCATGGTGACCCTGGCGCCAGAATGCGTACCTGCGAGATTTGTGAAGACCCTTGCTACGAGCGGGATTCGATGTTCAGTCGGTCATAGCGAGGCAACTGCCGACACCCTGACAGCTGCCGTTGACGAGGGGCTTAGTGGTGTTACACACCTCTTCAATGCAATGCCCGCCATGAGCGCCCGAGAACCCGGCATCGTTGGCGTGGCCCTTACAGACGACCGTCTCACAGCGGGCATTATTGTCGACGGCATCCATGTCGATCCTGTTGTCGTACGCGCCGCCTTCTCTGCAAAAAATCGCAATAATATTGCGCTTGTAAGTGACGCAATGCCCACTGTCGGCACTGAGCAAGATCATTTCGAACTCATGGGAAGGCAGATTCAACTGCGGGGCGGCCGATTAGTCTGCGAAAACGGCACGCTCGCCGGCGCCCACCTAAACCTGGCATCGGCTGTCAAAAATGCCGCAACATTCGGGGGAATGTTCCTCGACGAGGCGCTTCGCGCTGCATCGCTTGTGCCGGCACGGTTTTTGGGAATCGAAAGACATCGCGGTACGCTAGTTGCTGGGGCTCAAGGAGACATCGTCGCATTAACACCAAACCTCGAGGTCCTTACGACTTGGGTGGCCGGCAATCGCCCACAATCCGTCCCTAACCCCGAACGGGGGTAATCAGATCGGCAGCTGTCGCAACTTCGAACTGCAAAAGTCTCCAGGTCGAATTTGGCGCCAAATTGGCGGAAATTCTTTAGATATTTCAAAGGTCTTTTTTCAGGTGGGAATGTTGTGGTTCGATCCCTGCGTGGTCAGCCAGCCAGTCCCGCGTTCGGCCCGGCCTCCCACGAGCGGCGAGAACGGCCCGGAAATCCCGGCTTTTCGCGGATCCGTTTTTGTCTCTGGAGTCCTAGTTCGCCGATCTCAAGGCGGAAATCGGGGAAAGTCTCCGGCTCTGTCCGCGAATATTCCCGTTTTGCGGAGACTATCGGCAGAGACCGGTTAGATCAAAACTACCGCCTGGGGGTGACAGTGAGTTTGCGCCCTGTTTAGAAGGAATCCCTTGCTGAAAATCGGTTCGCGTGGGTCACGTCGCAAATCCGAGACCTTTCACCGAATTAGCGCCGGTGTGCATTCGGCCCAGGCCGTATAACACTGTACGAACTGCGTCACTGCTACGCGGCAGACGAGCTAACAAATGCAGATAAGCTTGGCCGAGGAGAACTTGCACGGCGCGGAGGTTTCGTCCGCCTCATCGAATGCGTGCCATAAGCAGCTCGCTCCAAGCCGATGCTTTCGACCCAACGGTCACCAGCCGGGTTGCTTAATTGATATGTGAGAACGACCATTTTTTTCGCGGACCGCGCGACCGGCCGTTTCTGGCGGATTGTGTTGAAAAACTCGAAAGTCGCGGTGCTCCGAAAATCTCGCAAATGTTACGCATTGGCGATTTCAGCCGCTGCAAGGCTCCGTAGGTTCGATACGAAGGTCAGCGATCATTTTGCGGCAATTGATGTGCTCCCTCACCTCGTAGCGAGAGAGACGCACCAGCGGTCCTGAGAATTTTCAATCATCGGCGAAAAAGGACTTTTTCAACAATATCGGCGCGAAGCGGACGGTGGCTAAAAATGCCGACGACAGTTAAGTGCCAGGAGTAGACTCATGCACCAGCAAGGGTGAGCGCAGCGCCTGCATCTTCGTGACTTTGGATCGGACCGGCTGCGGCGCCCTGTCCAGAAGGCGCCGCGGCCGGTGGGACGATCAGGTGGCCGGCTGCGCGACGCCTTTGATGACCTCGAGATCGGCCGTCAGCGTCTTGCCCTTAGTTTCCGGCCCGAGCAGCACGGAGATCACGACTAGGACCAGGAAGAATATCGTGCTGATCATCATCGGCATGGCGAAGCCGAAGTTCATCTGCACGGCCAGATAGGTCAGCACCGGCGCTACCAAGCCGCCCCAAATCGCCCCCTGATGAAAGATGAATCCGGACGCCGTCGCCCGCACCTCGGTCGGGAAGCGCTCGCACAGGTAGCTCGGCATTTGCCCGTAGATCGAGCCGCCGAACATGCCTTGCACGATGAACGCGCTGACGATGTAGATCGGATCCGTGGTCCACAGATAGAACGGCGTCAAGAAGATCGCAATCGTCGCCGGAACGATCATGCCCGGCCTGCGACCCCATATGTCCGAAACGAAACCCCACAGGCTATTGCCGGCAAAGACGACAATGTTGGCCCAGAACACCGGCGTGGCCACCATCAGCGGCGTCCAATTCAGTTCCTTCTGCAGGTATGCCGAGAACAAGGCCCAGATCGAATAGTAGACGCAGAAAGTGCTGGCGATCCAAAAGCAGGCCGTCAGCGTATTGAGCAACAAGCCGCGCTTGAAGATGGAAAGCAAAGGCGCCTTCACCTCGGCCTTGATTTCCCGCTGTTGGCGCCTGTTCGCGACCCAAACCTCCGGCTCGTTCACGTAGAACCGGATCCAGACCACGACGAGGGCCGGCAGTATCCCGATCCACAGCAGGCCTCGCCACCCGATCAGGTCGAACAGGAAGCCGTAGGCGAGCGCCGATAACGCGAAGCCAAGCCCCCACGAGCCCTGCAGCACGCCGCTCATGAAGCCGCGGGAGCGCGCCGGCCAGGATTCCATGGCAAGGGCCGCACCGGCCGGCCATTCAGCGCCCATCCCAATGCCAAGCAGCGCGCGAAAAAAGAACAAAAACGCAAAGGTTGGAGAAAAACCGGCGATGAAGTTGCAGAGCGAGTACCAAAGAATGGAAATCATCAGCGGGGTCTTTCGACCCATCCGGTCGGCCATCCAACCGGCGGCCGTCGCGCCCACTAGGCGCAGCCACAACGTGATGGTGAACACGACAGTGACCGCTGTTAAGGGAACGTCGAATTCCTTGGCGATCGGCACCATGATCAGCAGAAAGATCGTGAAATCGAACGCGTCGAGCGTCCAACCCAGCCAAGCCGCGATCCACGCCTTCCATTGCTCCTTGCTTGGCTCCTTCCACCAGGGGATTTCCGAAGAGGAATTAAGCGTGATTGACATGGCATGCTCCGTTTGTTGGCTTCCCGGTTGCTCAAACAGAGATTGCTGGCCGCTTGGAAAGCGGCACGCAAAGGTGGGAAGATGAACGTGAGTGGAGAGCCAAAAGAGACGGCAGTCTCCCGAGAGATGATGCCTGCCGACGGCAGCAACCCTGCCTAGCGCAATGAACGGGGATTTCGGCACGTCCCCGCCTAACAGAGGGTGGCCCTTAGACGAGTCGGCAGCTTATCTCTCACCAACGGGCGTGGCAAAGAGTAAGGATTGCTGTCACCTTTCCAACGCCGCAGCTCCATTGCCTCGTTTCACGATGTTTCTAGCAGGACAGCGGCTAGACCATGCGCCGCAACAAGCCGACGAGATGTGCCACGATCTTGGCGTTTGCCGCGTCTTCAAAGGGATAGCCGTGAACGACCCAGGAGCCCGCTGGCGGACTTGGGTCACATCCTGAGCTGCTCGAGATAGCAGTTCGCTAAGGCGGTTCGGACCGTCTACGGCAGCAATCTAGAGGCCGTTACCGGTTACGACGGTGCCCCCCTTGCACCACGTAAGAACGGGGCGTCGAGTTCGTCAGTCGAAGAATAGGTGATGCCCCAACCCATGTACTTGTCGACGCGCTTCTCCAGCTCCGGAAGTATTTCGGCCATTCGGAATTTCGTGTTGAAACATCGCGTCGGGTCAGCTGAAGGCAAGCCGCCGGTTGATGTTGTAGCGTCCCCGGCGGGTGTCCTCGGTTGATTGGCTTTCCGGCCCCGGGCAGGTACGCCCTCATAATCCTGTGTGCGCTCTGCGCGCCGGCGTCAGGGCGCGCGCACCTTGATGCCACCCAGGGCGTTGGCGGCTCTGGCGAAATCCTGGTCAAAGCTGATGAAGGCCTCGCAGCCTTCCGCCTTCGCCAGATGCAGACCATCCGCAAAGTCCACGCCCTGCCGCATCCAGCCCAACGCCTTCGCCGCGGCGGTAGAATCTTCCAGGCTCGCGTGCGGCAGCCCCGCGAAATTGGAGAGAGCCTTGGCGCACTGGGCAGCGGAAAACCTATAGACACTACGCAGCAGCCACTCGGTCTCTAGCAGGACTGTAGTGCAGACGAAGACGTCATTGTTGTCGATCAGCCTGCGTGCCCGGGCAGCCTGTCCGGGATCGTCGCCCACCAGATAGCAGACGAGAAGATTAGTATCGATTGCGAGCATGCCGCCGTTTCGTCTCGGCGGCGATCCCCGCTTCCATATCCGCGATCGACTTTGCCGGCCCCTTATAGGGTAGGGAGCCAAACACGTCTTTCGGCCGGGTGGGCGCAAAGGCGGGCTTCGCCTTCAGCAACACACCCTCGGGAGTATCCTCCACCACCAGTTCCGTTCCGGCGGGCCAGTGCCGCTGTTCCCGGATCGCCTTGGGCAATATCACCTGGCCCTTGGTCGAGACGGTGGTGGTCAGTTTTCCCTTGGCGGACATGGCAGCTTCATCCGGTAAGACAAAAGTAAGATAGTCAGGCTCAGGCCGGATAGTGAGGCCTATCTATGTCGGAACCTCGAGGTGCAATGCAGGCAATGTTCGATCCACTCGCTGATCGACCTCTCGGCGGTCAATGACGTGCGGCGGCGACCGAACACCCCGATCTGGAAGCTTCACGTCCCATGGCGTCATTCCACACGATAATCCGGATAGCCGTTTTATCACAGCGACAGTTTACGGACGTCGATCGTGCGCGATGTTGCCAGGACCGTAATTTCGAAATGATCTGTCTGTACGATGTCCGTAATGTTGCGCGGGCGGTGCGCGACAACGTTGACGCCGGTCCGGCGTCGCAGGCTGTCGTAGAGTAGGCCCGCGCCACCTGACGCGCGAACTTCCTCGCCAAACTTTTGCGAGGCGTCATAGCGGTTGCTCGCATAAACGTCCGTGCGCGTGGCCTGCTGGCCTCTGATGTCGAGATAGTCGCCTAACAGAGTTGCGGCATACGCCCTGTAGGTCCGGGTCATCGTGGTTACATTGCGCGCGACCGTCTCGCGCCGCAGGTGATGGCCGACCTCGGCAGCTGCAGTCCGGATATCGTCGGCTGCGTACCAGGCACCGAGCTCGGGACCGTTGAAACGCATCCCACCGGGAGCAACGTGCAGGAAAGCTGCCATGACGATGCTGGCATTGGGGACGCCATACACCCATTCTGTCTGCGGCAGCCGAGCGATACGATCGGTGACAAGCCGATCATTAGTCCAGCCGACCAGCTCCATTACGGCCGCAAGATCGGCTGCGGTCGCGACCGTATCGAACAGCCCGAGGGGAGGGAATTGCGACGGGATCAGACGATGGGCAGGTCGTGGCGAGGATGCGAGAGCATCCTTCACCGGAAGACAATTTCCGTATCGTCGTAAGGCTTGAACGCCTCGTCAATGGTGTTCGGCTGCATGTAGAGGCCGCCTCGCGCGCCGTCGAGGAAGCGGCGCACCGAGAGCAACCCATCCTGAGAGCCGCTAGTCACGAGGTCGAGCGGCGGTCGGCCGCCGAACACGACAGCGCTGTGCGGGGTTCGCAGCCACTCGACGCCAAGCTGCTCCGTCGGAAACAGAATCCCGAGACCCTGATGGATCCCGAGTACCGCCGAGATGCGCGTGAGGACATCAACGTCGAGCGTGAAAGCACCGTGCTCTCGAGCTTGCTTGCACCAGTTGTGGTACGTGGATCGAGAGGGATAACCGAGGATCAGGAGACGCTGCTCTTCCGTCAGCCCCCATAGATCCGCAATGGCGAGGAAAGTCCGCAAGGCAGGAGCGCTGAGCCGCCTTCGATTGGCCGGCGCAAAGCGTGATTTGTCGAGGCGCTGAGGCCCTTTTGCCGCTTCAGGAGGGCGCTTTTTCTGGGCGTTCCGCATGGTGTCCTACCTATCCCAGATATGGATATAGTCCAAATATGGACAAATTGCAATCCCCAATCAGCACCCGTCTTCGCCCTGGATTCCGGGGAGTAATCGAGCGCATCGATGCAACACATCTGCAACACGACGATCTTAAGTTATTGACATTGCTGAGCTAGAAGCGGTTTCCCAAACCGGAGGTCGCGTGTTTCGAGTCATGCCGAGATCGCCAATCAGTTATCCGACAAGACTGAGCGCTCGATTGTCCTGGTGGGTGGCGAGCGGCGGTTTATGGCGGCGCAAAGCAGCCGTTGCGCTCGACTTGAACCAATAATTCGAGCGGATTTGGGCAGATAGGCGGATAATCGGAGGAAATATCGCAGATTCGCGCCGTGTGGGACAAAGCGGTAGCGGTCTCTCGCTACCAAACTTCTACGATTTTGCTCGCCTTCCTCCGATCTTCCGCGATCCCTTGCGCTCAATGGTAGCGCTCGTCAGCGCGAACGGATGAATTCGCCGCATAGACTCAGGCGAAAGAAGGCGGGCGGTAGGCCGGTTTGTTGATGGCGTCCGACGAGGCGCTGTAGAGACCTTGCCCTCGCTTGAAGATGAAGTTCATTTTGGCGTAGCAATGGTGGGGCGGGGGGAAAGCGTCGCCACGCGCAGCAGATTGGTCGTTCCGGATACGCCGAACGGTATGCCGGCGATGATCACGATGTTATCGCCAGGCTTTCCAAAATCTCCCGCAAGCGCCAAATCGCAGGCAAGTTGAGTCATTGACGCTTCATCAGCGATTTCGGCTTCGACCACCACGGAATGTACACCCCATACCGGTGTCAACTGCCGCGCGGTTGCGATCGACGGCGTCAGACTGAGAATCGGCGCGAACGGCCGCTCGCGCGCCGCGCGCATGCTGGTGAAGCCGGATTTTGTGTAGGCAATGGTCGCTGTCGCCGAGACCAGTTCGGCGACGAGACGCAAGGCCGAACATATCGCATCAGCATGGTTTGCCCGAAACTCCACCGGTTTAGGGCTCGTCAGAGTTTGAGTGTGAGAATCATTTTCAACGCCGCGAATGATCGAATCCATCATGACAACTGATTCGACGGGGAAGCGCCCACTGGCGGATTCCGCTGACAGCATGACAGCATCGCTGCCTTCATAGACCGCCGCTGCAACGTCCGAGGCTTCTGCCCGGGTCGGAACCGGGGACGCAGTCATGGATTCAAGCATTTGTGTTGCCACCACGACGGGTTTCCCCTCTCGACGGCATGTGCGCACGATCCGGCGTTGGATCATTGGTACCTGCGCCGGCGGTAATTCAACACCGAGGTCGCCACGCGCAACCATGATGCCGTCCGCCAGTGCTACGATGGCATCAAGATTGTCGATGGCCGCCGGCTTCTCGAGCTTGGCCATGATCAACGCGCGCGATCCGATCAGGGTTCGTGCTTCGGCGATGTCTTCGGCCTTTTGCACGAACGAAAGTGCGACCCAGTCGGGTCCGTGTTCAAGTCCGAAGGTCAGGTCGCGACGGTCCTTTTCGCTGAAGGGCGACAGCGGCAGAATGACACCGGGAACATTGACGCCTTTGCGCTCCGACAATCTGCCACCGATCGTCACGCGCGTTTCGGCGTAGCGCGGACCACATTCCAGGACTTCGAGGCGCAGCTTGCCGTCATCGAGCAATAGATCGGTGCCGGGAGCCAGGGCTGCGAAAATCTCAGGGTGAGGCAGCGACACGCGCGTGCGATCGCCCGGCGTGTTTTCGAGATCGAGCCTGAGCCTGTCTCCGGAGTGAAGCTCGACAGGGCCGTCGGAGAAAGTACCGATGCGAAGCTTGGGGCCCTGTAGATCGATCATGATTCCGATGGGACGGCCGACGTCGCGTTCGACAGCCCTGATCGCCTCGAAGCGCTTCTTGTGGTCGTCGTGGGTTCCGTGGCTGAAATTCAACCGGAACATATCGACGCCGGCGTCGAACAGGGATCTGATCGTCGCCGGCGATGAACTGGAGGGTCCAAGCGTCGCAATGATTTTCGCGTTTCGTAAGCGGCGCAAAATCAATTCCTTTTGGTGATTAATATGGCTCTGAAGTCGTTGACGTTGGTGAGCGTAGGACCTGTCATGACAAGATCGTCCAGTGCCGCGAACACGGTGTAGGCATCGTTGTCTGCAAGCCGCGCCTTGACGTCGATATCGGCGAGCGTGGCGCGTTGCAGCGTGTCGGGCGTGAGAATCGCGCCTGCATTGTCTTGGCTGCCGTCAATGCCATCCGTGTCTGCGGCGAGCGCCCAAATGCCGTTCCTGCCATCGGCCGCGATCCCAAGACCCAGAAGAAATTCCGTATTGCGACCGCCACGACCCGTGCCACACACCGTTACGGTGGTCTCACCACCGGAGATGAGAACGCATGGAATTTCGAGCGGCTGGCCCCAATCGCCGCATTGCCGCGCAATGCCGGCATGAACCAGGCCGACGTCGCGAGCCTCACCCTCGATGGCGTTGCCCAGGATCACGGAAGCCAATCCGGCGTCCCGCGCGACCTTGAGTGCAGCCTCCAGGGATTTCTGGGGGCTCGCTACCAGACGAGTTGTGACATTTGCAAACCGCGGATCGTCCGCCGTCGGCGTTTCCGAAGCAGCGTCATTCAGGTGCGTCGCAACGCTGGCCGGAATCTCGATGCTGTATTTTGTCAGCACCGCAAGCGCCTCGGCGCGCGTGGATTTGTCCGGCACGGTGGGACCGGAAGCAATGACGGAGAGATCGTCGCCCGGCACATCTGATATCGCGAGCGTGACTACGCGCGCTGGTGCCGCTGCAATAGCGAGACGACCGCCTTTGATGGCGGATAGATGTTTACGCACCGTATTCATTTCGGTGATATCCGCGCCGCATTTCAGCAAGGCACGGTTGACGGCTTGCTTGTCGGCAAGCGTGACGCCATCTGCCGGCAAGGCGAGCAGGGCGGACCCACCACCCGAAATCAGGACCAGGACGAGATCGTCCGCCGTCAACCGTGAAACCTTGTCGAGAATTCGGCGAGCGGCCCTGGATCCCGCCTCATCGGGAACGGGGTGAGACGCCTCGATCACCTCGATATGTTTGCACGGTACGCCGTGGCCATAGCGCGTCACCACCAGCCCCTCGAGCGGTCCATGCCAGTGCGCCTCGACGGCCGCCGCCATCGCCGCTGCCGCCTTGCCGGCGCCGACAACGATGGTACGGCCCTGCGGCCGCGGCGGCAGTTGCGCCGGCACGCACCGGGCGGGCGCAGCGGCGTTCACTGCCGCCTGAAACATGTCGAGCAACAGACGGCGATAGTCGACGGTCATGATTGGCGTCCCGGCCGGCCTCAGGTCTTTGTGATTTCGTGGTTCGCCATCAGCTCCAGCGCCTTCACCATCGCAGAATGGTCCCAGGCCTTGCCGCCTTGCGCCGCGCAGGAATTGAAGAGCTGCTGCGCTGTCGCGGTATTCGGCAACGAAATCCCCAACGTCCGAGCGCCGTCCAGCGCGAGGTTGAGGTCCTTCTGGTGCAGCTCGATACGAAAGCCGGGTTCGAAATTCCGCTTCACCATGCGCTCGCCGTGCACCTCTAGAATTCGCGAGGAAGCGAAGCCTCCCATAAGGGCCTGCCGGACAAGGGCCGGATCGGCGCCAGCTTTTGATGCAAACAGCAGCGCTTCTCCCACCGCCTCGATCGTTAGCGCCACGATGATCTGGTTAGCGACTTTGGTGGTCTGGCCGTCGCCGTTGCCACCAACGAGGGTGACATTCTTGCCCATCTTCTCGAACAGCGGCTTCATGGTATTGAACGCCCGCTCCGGGCCACCCACCATGATCGTCAGCGATGCGGCCTTGGCGCCGACCTCGCCGCCCGACACCGGGGCATCGAGATAATCGGCGCCGAGTGCGTTGATCTTTCGCGCAAATTCCTTGGTGGCGAGCGGCGAGATCGAGCTCATGTCGACGACGATCTTGCCCTTTGAAACTCCTTCCGCGACGCCGCCTGCGCCGAACAGCACTGCTTCGACGTGCGGCGTATCCGGCACCATGACGATGACCACGTCGGATTCCTCGGCGACCTGCTTGCCGGATTTGCAGACGGCGCCGCCCGCGGCAACGAGCTCCGGCGCAACGGGCCCGACGTCGTGAAGAAATAGCCGATGCCCGGCAGCCTGGAGATGTCCTGCCATCGGACGTCCCATGATACCGAGGCCTATGAAGCCGACATCAATCATCTTGTTCTTCCCTTTGGGTGTTCGACTAGGTGTCCATTGTCAGCATCGCGTGCCATCCGAGGCCTTCGGTCGTGGAAGTCCTCGGCTTGTATTCGCAGCCGATCCAGCCGCGATATCCGATCTGGTCGAGATAACGGAACAGGAAAGGGTAGTTGATCTCGCCGGTGCCGGGCTCGTGGCGGCCGGGATTGTCGGCCAGCTGAACATGCCCGATACGCGGCAGATGTTTTTGCAGCGTTCGGGCGATATCGCCCTCCATCACCTGCATGTGGTAAATGTCGTATTGGACGAGCAGATTTTCCGATCGGACATCGGAGATGATCTGAACGGCCTGCTGGGTCCCGTTCAGGAAGAAGCCGGGGATATCGAGCGTGTTGATCGGCTCGATCAGCAGGCGAATACCTTCCGGCGCGAGCGCGCTGGCCGCGAACCGCAAATTTTTCACAAGGACTTCGTTCAACTCACGCATATCGGCATCGGCGGGCGCGACGCCGACCAGGCAATTGACCTGACGGCAATCGAGCGCTTTTGCATAATCGATGGCGCGCAGGACGCCATCGCGAAATTCATCGACCCGGTCCGGGAAAATGGCGATCCCGCGCTCGCCGGCGCCCCAATTGCCCGCCGGCAGATTGTGCAGGACCTGCGTCAGTCCATGCTGTTCCAGTTGTTCGCGCAACACGCTCTTTTCGAAATCATAGGGGAACAGATACTCCACGCCGCCAAAGCCGGCGGCCTTGGCCGCGGCAAACCGGTCGAGGAACGGCATTTCGTTGAAGAGCATGGTCAGATTGGCGGCAAATTTCGGCACGATCGGATGTCCTCGCGTGTTCGGCTAAGTGTTTTTCGATCCGGACGGATCTGCCTTTAGACGGGCAGCAGCTTCCCGCGCGCCGCTGCAGGCGGACTTGAGGGTGTATCGTCAATCGGCAGGTCGATAATTTCCTCGAACTCGACGATGTTGTCGATTTCGGTCCCCATCGCGATATTGGTGACCCGTTCGAGGATGAACTCGACCACGACGGGCACGCTGTATTGCGCCATCAACTCGCGTGCCGTCGCGAACGCGGCCTGCGCGTCCTTTGGATCGGTCACGCGGATCGCCTTGCAGCCGAGGCCCTGGGCGACCGCAACATGATCGACGCCATAGACGCCGAGTTCCGGCGCGTTGATATTCTCGAACGACAATTGCACGTGATAGTCCATGTCGAACCCGCGCTGCGCCTGGCGGATCAATCCGAGGTAGGAATTGTTCACCACGATGTGGATGTAGGGCAGCTTGAACTGCGCGCCGACCGCGAGCTCTTCGATCAGGAACTGGAAATCGTAGTCACCGGAGAGGGCCACGATCTCGCGATGCGGGTCGGCGGCGCGCACGCCGAGCGCCGCGGGCAACGTCCAGCCCAAGGGGCCGGCCTGGCCGGCATTGATCCAATTACGCGGACGGTAGACGCCGAGGAACTGGGCGCCCGCGATCTGCGACAGCCCGATCACGCTGACGTAGCAGGTATCGCGCCCGAACGCCTTGCTCATCTCCTCATAGACCCGCTGCGGCTTGATCGGCACGTTGTCGAAATGGCTCTTGCGGAGCATCGTGCGCTTGCGATCCTGGCACGCCGCCGGCCACGCCTGACGCTCCTTCAGCTTGCCGGATTTGCGCCGTTCCTTCGCAACCGCGACGAATAATTCGAGCGCGGCCTTGGCGTCGGATGCGATGCCGAGATCGGGATTGAAGACCCGTCCGATCTGGGTCGGCTCGATATCGACATGCACGAAAGTCCGCCCCTTGGTGTAGGTCTCGATCGACCCGGTGTGCCTGTTGGCCCAGCGGTTGCCGATACCGAGTACGAAGTCGGATTCCAGCATCGTCGCATTGCCGTAGCGATGGCTGGTCTGCAGCCCGACCATCCCTGCCATCAGCACGTGATCATCGGGGATAGCGCCCCAGCCCATCAGCGTCGGCACCACCGGAACGTTGACGAGTTCCGCGAACGCCACGAGGAGGTCGGATGCATCGGCATTGATGACGCCGCCGCCCGCCACAATCAGCGGACGCTCGGCGGCGTCGAGCATATCGAGGGCCTTCTCGATCTGTTTGCGGGTTGCCGACGGTTTGTAGACCGGCAGCGGCTCGTAGGTTTCGTCGTCGAATTCGATTTCAGCAAGTTGCACATCGAGCGGCAGATCGATCAGCACCGGACCGGGACGTCCCGAACGCATGATGTGGAATGCCTGGCTGAACACGCGGGGCACCAGCGCCGGCTCGCGCACGGTGACCGCCCACTTGGTCACGGGTTTGGCGATCGATTCGATATCGACGGCCTGGAAATCTTCCTTGTAGAGACGCGCGCGGGGCGCTTGTCCGGTGATGCAAAGGATCGGAATCGAATCGGCGATCGCAGAATAGAGACCGGTGATCATGTCGGTGCCGGCAGGGCCCGATGTCCCGATGCAGACGCCGATGTTTCTCGCCTTGGCGCGCGTATAGCCCTCGGCCATGTGCGACGCGCCCTCGACGTGCCGCGCCAGAATGTGGTTGATCGAACCGCGCTTTTTCAGCGCTGAATAGAGCGGGTTGATGGCCGCGCCCGGAACGCCGAACGCGCACACGACGCCTTCCTTTTCCAGAATACGTACGGCAGCATCGATTGCGCGCATCTTCGCCATTTCACACCCCGTTGATCTATTTTGGTTCGAGCCCGATCATCAGGGGAGGGCGGCGTCATCTCAATGAGATTGAATTTGTTTCCCATCATGCGGAATGGATCGCGAAGTCCGCGCGATATCAGGCGATTAGACGGATTCAAAAATGGAAGATGTCTGATATGAACGAACGCGGCCGACGCACGCGATAGCCGCTCGCGGGCGAGAACACCGCAACCCCGGAAATTCTCGCTCAGAGAGACTTTGCATCGGGCATGGTGCCGCCCAGCGCTTTGGTCAGTTCGGCTGCGACTTCCTGCACGAGTTTCCCGAGAACGGGCAGGCGGTCGTTCGGCACGCGCGAGGCCTTGCCCGATACGGAGATGGCAGCAAGAGGTTCGCTGCAATCGTCGTACACGACGGCGGAGACGCACCGCAAACCGATCAGGGCTTCCTCATCATCGATCGAATAGCCCTGCTGCCTGATGTCGTGAAGCGATTTGCAGAGCTCGCCGGCGCGCACGATCGATTTCGACGTCAGCCTGGGCATGCCCTCGCGCTGTATGATCGCGAAGACGTCCTGTTCGGAATAGGTCGAGAGCAGAGCCTTGCCGAGCCCCGAAGCGACCATGGGGACCCGGCCGCCGACTTTGGTGACCGATCGCATGATCTCCCGGCTCTCGACCCGGGTCAGAACAACCATCGCACCGTCGTCGACGACGGCAAGGTTCGCTGTTTCGCGTGTCTGGTCACGAAGCTTGCGAAGAAAGGGCAGGGCCTGGGTCACGAAATTTCGGCGTCGAACGAATGTCGAGCCGACGGCAAAACTTTGCGCCCCGATGTGCCACATGGATGCGTCACGATCGAACTGGACGAACCGCCGCTTCTCCAGCGTTGCCAGCAACCGGTGAACCGTCGAAGGCGACAAACCCGTGCGCACCGCGAGGTCGGTCAGCCGGTATCCCTCGTCATCCTCGGCAAGCGTTTCGATAATCAGGAGAGCGCGATCTACCGATTGTACGCCGCCGTCTCTGGGATCGGGGTCGTTATCCGCAGTGGATTTCAGCTCGACGGCCTTGCGGCGGATCACGTTTCTCTTCATCGCGACCTGCATTCATCCGTAGGTGTGAAGACGTGTTCGTTGCTCGATTTCAAATTCCGCTTTGTAAGGACCTGCGAGATTCTGCAGACAAGGGTTGGCATTTGGTATTCCAACGGGGTATTTTGTCAAGAGAATTCCACAAAAAGTGTAGATAGATTGGATAAATTCGTTTGACTTCTTGGTATCTGGCATGCCACCAATAACCTTGGTTTCGCTTTGGCGACGGCCGGGAAGACGACGGACTCGTCCACATCAGGGAACGACCAGGGAGAAAGTGGAATGTCGGTAGCGGCACTGCAGAGCATTGATGCAAATAAAGCCGAAGCCGGGCGCGAGCTGACGGATGGCTTTAACCTCATGATCGATGCGCTGAAGCTCAACGGCCTCACCACGATCTACGGCGTGCCCGGCATCCCGATCACCGACTTCGGCCGGATGGCACAGGCTGCGGGCATCCGCGTGATATCGTTCCGCCACGAGCAGAACGCCGGCAATGCGGCGTCGATCGCCGGCTTCCTGACCAAAAAACCCGGCGTCTGCCTCACGGTGTCGGCGCCCGGCTTTCTCAATGGCCTCACCGCGCTCGCCAACGCCACCACCAACTGCTTCCCGATGATTTTGATCTCGGGCTCGTCCGAGCGCGAGATCGTCGACCTGCAGCAGGGCGACTATGAGGAGATGGATCAGCTCGCGATTGCAAAACCGCTCTGCAAAGCGGCGTTCCGCGTGCTGCATGCCGCCGACATCGGCATCGGCCTGGCGCGCGCCATCCGCGCCGCTGTTTCTGGACGTCCGGGCGGCGTCTATCTCGATCTGCCCGCAAAACTGTTCGGTCAGGTGATCGATGCCGAGGCTGGCAAGAAATCGCTCGTGAAGGTCATCGATGCGGCGCCGGCGCAGATTCCGGCGCCGGATGCGGTCAAGCGCGCGCTCGATGTGCTCAAGAGCGCCAAACGTCCGCTGATCATCCTCGGCAAGGGTGCGGCCTACGCGCAGGCCGATGACACGATCCGCTCCTTCGTCGAGAAGAGCGGCGTTCCGTTCCTCCCCATGAGCATGGCCAAGGGATTGTTGTCCGACCTGCATCCGCAGTGCGCCGGTGCGGCACGTTCGACCGTGCTGAAGGATGCCGACGTCGTCATGCTGATCGGCGCCCGTCTCAACTGGTTGCTGTCGCACGGTAAGGGCAAGACCTGGGGGGACGCCCCCAAGAAGTTCATCCAGATCGACATCGAGCCGAAGGAAATGGATTCCAACGTCGAGATCGTGGCCCCTGTGGTCGGCGACATCGGTTCCTGCGTCCAGGCCTTGCTCTCGGGCATGGGCACGAACTGGACTGTCGCGCCGTCCGACTGGGTTAACGCCGTCAAGGCAAAGCGGGAAGAAAACATCGCCAAGATGGCGCCGCGGCTGATGAACAACAATTCGCCGATGGACTACCACGGCGCGCTCGGTGCCTTGCGCACAGTCATCAAGGAGCGGCCGGACGCCATCCTCGTCAACGAAGGTGCCAACACGCTTGATCTCGCGCGCGGCGTCATCGACATGTACAAGCCGCGCAAGCGTCTCGACGTCGGTACCTGGGGCGTCATGGGCATCGGCATGGGCTTTGCGATCGCGGCCGCCATCGAGACCGGCAAGCCCGTGCTGGCGATCGAAGGCGACAGCGCCTTTGGGTTCTGCGGCATGGAGATCGAGACGATCTGCCGCTACAACCTGCCGGTCTGCATCGTGATCTTCAACAATGATGGCATCTATCGCGGCACCGACGTCAATCCGACCGGTGGTCCGGATGTTGCGCCAACTGTTTTCGTCAAGGGCTCGCGTTACGACAAGATGATGGAGGCGTTCGATGGCGTCGGCATCAATGCGACCACACCCGACGAACTGAAGCGCGCCGTGAATGAGGCGATGGATTCCGGCAAGCCAACCCTGATCAACGCGGTGATCGATCCCGCGGCCGGCTCCGAGAGCGGTCGCATCGGCAACCTCAACCCACAAAGCATACTTCGCAAGAAGTGAGACTGGCAACCCATCGATGTCATTCGCCGCGCAGGCGGGGAATCCAGCAGATTTGATTTGAGGAGAGAGCTTATGACCAAGGCGCTCAAGGGTGTTCGCATTCTCGATTTCACCCACGTCCAGTCCGGGCCGACGTGCACGCAGCTATTGGCCTGGTTCGGCGCCGACGTGATCAAGGTCGAGCGCCCTGGCGTCGGCGATATCACCCGCGGTCAGCTGCAGGACATTCCGAACGTAGACAGCCTGTATTTCACCATGCTGAACCACAACAAGCGCTCGATCACGCTCGACACCAAGAACCCCAAGGGCAAGGAAGTCCTCACCGCGCTGATCAAGAGCTGCGACGTGCTGGTGGAGAATTTCGGACCCGGCGTGCTCGACCGCATGGGTTTTCCCTGGGAGAAGATCCAGAGCATCAATCCGAAGATGATCGTGGCCTCGATCAAGGGTTTTGGCCCCGGGCCGTACGAGGACTGCAAGGTCTATGAGAACGTCGCCCAATGCACCGGCGGTGCGGCGTCGACCACCGGCTTTCGCGACGGCCTGCCGCTGGTCACCGGCGCGCAGATCGGCGACAGCGGCACCGGGTTGCATCTCGCGCTCGGCATCGTCACCGCGCTCTATCAGCGCACCGTCACCGGCAAGGGCCAGAAGGTCACCGCGGCGATGCAGGACGGCGTGCTCAATCTCGCGCGCGTCAAACTGCGCGACCAGCAGCGCCTCGCCCATGGCCCGCTGAAGGAATACAGCCAGTTCGGCGAAGGCATTCCGTTCGGCGACGCGGTGCCGCGCGCCGGCAACGATTCCGGCGGCGGTCAGCCCGGCCGCATCCTGAAGTGCAAGGGCTGGGAGACCGATCCCAACGCCTACATCTACTTCATCACCCAGGCGCCGGTCTGGGAGAAGATCTGCGACGTAATCGGCGAGCCCGGCTGGAAGACCCATCCGGATTACGCCAAGCCGGCGGTGCGGCTGCCGCGCCTCAACGAGATCTTCGGACGCATCGAACAGTGGACGATGACCAAGACAAAATTCGAGGCGATGGACATCCTCAACAAGGACGACATCCCCTGCGGTCCGGTCCTGTCGATGAAAGAGTTGATCGAGGATCAGTCACTGCGCGCCACCGGTACCGTGGTCGAGGTGGATCATCCGACCCGCGGCAAGTATTTCTCGGTCGGCAATCCGATCAAGCTGTCGGACAGCCCGAGCGACGTGACGCGTTCGCCGCTGCTCGGCGAACACACCGACGAAATCCTGCGCCAGGTGCTCGGCTTTACCGCCCATCAGGTCGCCGAAATCCACGATTCCGGCGCGCTCGATCCGCCGCGGAAGGTGGTTCCAGCTTACGCAATGTTCGAGCATTAAAGGCTGGTATCTGGCATGCCTAAGCTACTGTCGATCACGAGAAATCTGACCTCGCGTCCATTCCAAAGAATCGCCGACGTCAAGTCCTAGATCGATTTCGCATTTTATGCAGTCGCGGCCTCACCATTTCTCCCCAACTTAGCCCCGAATTTCGGGGCTTTCTTTTTATGCAACAATGTTTCAGCGGCAACTGAAGGGACGCAACAAGCGCGACTTTTCTAGCCTTGCCACAAAATAATCACTTGCACTCTGGTATATTGCATACCAGAATGAAATGGGAAGACGCCATTCTTAAAACGAGCGCCCGGAGGGTCCAGGATGACAATCACGACACAGGCTGCTGCGTTACCGACGGTCGAAGGCAAGAACTACCGCTGGCTGCAACTCGCGATGGGTATTGCCTGCATGGCGATGATCGCAAACCTGCAATACGGCTGGACCCTGTTCGTCGATCCGATCGACGCAAAATTTCACTGGGGCCGCACAGCTATTCAGTTGGCTTTCACTCTCTTTGTGCTCACCGAAACCTGGCTGGTGCCGATCGAGGCATGGTTTGTCGACAAATATGGTCCCCGCATTGTCGTCATGTTCGGCGGAGTCATGATCGCCATCGCCTGGGTCTTAAATTCCTACGCCACTTCGCTGACGCTGCTTTACGTCGCGGCCGTGTGCGGCGGAATCGGTGCAGGCTCGGTCTACGGAACATGCGTCGGCAATGCCTTGAAGTGGTTTCCTGACCGGCGAGGTATTGCGGCCGGCGCGACTGCGGCCGGTTTCGGCGCCGGTGCCGCAATTACGGTAGTGCCGATCGCGCAGATGATCGCTTCCAGCGGATACCAAAACGCGTTCCTTACATTCGGCATCGGGCAGGGCCTGATCGTTTTTGTTCTGGCAATCTTCATCCGCAAGCCGTCGCAAGTGATGGCGGTGACAAAGAAACAGCTCAACCTGCCCCAAACCAAGATCGACTTCACGCCGCCTCAGGTGCTGCGCAGCCCAATATTCTGGGTAATGTATCTGGTGTTTGTGATGGTCGCCGCGGGCGGTCTCATGACGGCGGCCCAGATCGCACCGATCGCGCATGACTTCAAGATCGCGAACGAACCCGTAAGTCTTCTGGGCTTTCAGATGGCTGCATTGACCTTCGCAATATCGCTCGACCGGATTTTCGACGGCTTCGGCAGGCCATTCTTCGGTTGGGTCTCCGACACCATCGGGCGCGAACACACCATGTTCATCGCGTTCGGAACCGCGGCACTCATGTTGCTCACGCTTTCGGCCTATGGCCACATGCCGGTCGTCTTCGTGCTTGCGACCGCGGTATATTTCGGCGTGTTCGGCGAAATTTACAGCCTGTTCCCCGCGACCACTGGCGACACCTTCGGTGCCAAATATGCGACCACCAATAACGGCATGCTTTACACCGCCAAGGGGACAGCGGCGTTGCTGGTGCCGATTGCGAGCCTAGTCGCGACAAACTACGGCTGGCAGGCTGTCTTCGTCATGGCCGTCGGCCTGAACGCCACTGCGGCACTGCTTGCATTGTTCGTCATCAAGCCGATGCGGCGAGCTTTCATTCTGGGCAACGAAACCGCCCCGCTCGACGCAAATCCACAAACAGTGAGCACAGTCTGATCGTCACTGTTTGAAATTGAAGCGAGGTGGACCACGGTGCACCTTTCTTTTTTGTCTTCGAAATTCTGGCATACAAAATACAGCAACAGAGAACGACATGAACATTCACGAATATCAAGGCAAGGCCGTCCTTAAGAACTTCGGCGTGCTCGTCTCGGCAGGTCAGTCGGAACTCACGGTTGAAGAAGCAGTGACTGCCGCGAAGGCGCTCCCAGGCCCGGTATACGTAGTGAAATCACAAATCCATGCCGGTGGCCGCGGCAAGGGCAAATTCAAGGAACTGCCTGCCGATGCGAAAGGTGGCGTGCGGCTCGCGAAATCGATCGACGAAGTAGCGGCCTGTGCCCGGGAAATGCTCGGCAACACACTTGTCACCGCGCAGACCGGCCCCTCAGGCAAGCAGGTCAACCGGCTGTATATCGAGGATGGCTGCGACATCGAGAAGGAATTCTATCTATCGATGCTGGTTGATCGCGAGACTTCGCGTATCGCTTTTGTTGTCTCGACCGAAGGCGGAATGGACATCGAAAAGGTTGCACACGACACGCCCGACAAGATCGTGACCTTCTCGGTTGATCCCGCGACTGGCGTCATGGCGCATCACGGACGGGCGGTGGCCCGCGCGCTGGGCCTCAAGGGTCATCTCGCAAAGCAGGTAGAGACGCTGACGGCGCAGCTCTACGACGCCTTTGTCGGCACCGACATGGCGATGCTTGAGATCAATCCGCTGGTTGTCACCAAGCAGGGCGAGTTGCGATGCCTCGACGCCAAGGTCAGCTTCGATTCGAACGCGTTGTACCGGCACTCCGACTTGGTCGAGCTGCGCGATCTGACGGAGGAGGACGAGAAAGAGATCGAAGCGTCAAAGTACGATCTCAACTACATCGCGCTGGAGGGCACGATCGGCTGCATGGTCAACGGCGCCGGTCTGGCCATGGCCACCATGGATATCATCAAGCTTTACGGCGCGACGCCGGCAAACTTCCTCGACGTCGGTGGCGGGGCGACCAAGGAGAAGGTCGCGGCGGCATTCCGGATCATCACATCCGATCCGCATGTTGAGGGAATTCTGGTCAATATCTTCGGCGGCATCATGCGCTGCGATGTCGTTGCCGAAGGCGTGGTGGCGGCGGTGCGGGAAGCCGGCTTGACGGTGCCGCTGGTCGTGCGGCTCGAAGGCACCAATGTCGAGCTTGGCAAAAAAATCATCAAAGAGTCGGGTCTCAATGTCGTGTCGGCGAGCGACCTCGACGATGCCGCACAAAAGATCGTGAGAGCCACACGAAGGGAGGCCGCGTAATGGCTATTCTGATTGACGGCAATACCAAGGTCATTTGCCAAGGTTTCACGGGCAAAAATGGTACTTTCCACTCCGAGCAGGCCGTGCTTTACGGCACCAAAATGGTGGGGGGTACCTCGCCCGGCAAAGGAAGCACCAAGCATCTCGACTTGCCAGTGTTCGATACCGTGGCCGAAGCTCGCGAAAAGACCGGCGCGGATGCCAGCGTGATTTATGTCCCGCCGCCAGGCGCGGCGGACGCGATTTGCGAAGCAATCGATGCAGAGATTCCGCTCATTGTCTGTATCACAGAAGGCATTCCAGTGGCGGACATGATCAAGGTCGGCCGTGCGCTCGACGGTTCAAAGTCCCGGCTGATTGGCCCGAATTGCCCCGGCGTGATGACGGCGGGTGAGTGCAAGATCGGAATCATGCCCGGCAATATCTTCAAGAAGGGAAACGTCGGAATCGTTTCGCGCTCGGGAACGCTGACCTACGAGGCGGTATATCAGACCACCGCAGAGGGGCTGGGGCAGACCACCGCGGTCGGTATCGGCGGCGATCCGGTCAAGGGTACCGACTTCATCGCAATGCTTGAGCTATTCCTCGCCGATCCGGCGACGAAATCCATCGTCATGATCGGCGAGATCGGCGGCTCCTCGGAAGAAGACGCCGCACAATTCATCAAGGATGAGGCAAAGCGTGGCCGAAACAAGCCGATGGTCGGATTCATCGCAGGGCGTACCGCCCCTCCGGGCCGCCGCATGGGCCACGCCGGTGCGATCATCTCCGGCGGAAAGGGAGATGCGGAATCCAAGATCGCCGCGATGGAGGGCGCCGGCATCCGTGTGTCTCCTTCGCCGGCGCGTCTTGGGAAGACGCTGATCGACGTGCTGAAGGGATAAGCGGGTCCATGAACGATCAGTCTAGCGCTTTGGAGAACGGCATGAAAATCTGTATCTACGGCGCCGGCGCGATCGGTGGCTATCTCGGTGTGCAGCTGGCTCAAGCGGGAGCGGATGTCAGCCTCGTTGCGCGCGGCGCGCATCTAGCTGCGATGCGCGCCAACGGCCTCAAATTATTGATTGGCGATGAAGAGCGCGTGGTGCACCCCCGTTGCACCGACAACCCCGCCGAGCTGGGGCCGCAGGATTTTGTGATCATTTGCCTGAAGGCGCACTCGATCACCGGTGTTATCGAAGCAATCCAGCCGCTGCTTGGCGCGCACACACGGATCGTCACGGCAGTCAACGGGATTCCCTACTGGTATTTCTACAAGCACGGCAATGAGTGCGAGGGATCGACGCTTGAAAGCATCGATCCGGGCGGACGGCAGTGGCGCGAATTGGGTCCGGAGCGCGCTATCGGGTGCATCGTCTATCCCGCGACGGAGATCGAGGCGCCTGGCGTCATCCGTCATGTCTATGGCGATCGCTTTCCCCTCGGCGAAGCATCCGGCGAAAGAAGTGCGGATGTCGAACGGCTTGCCGCGATGTTCGTCAAGGCCGGATTGCAAGCGCCCATCCTCGATCGGATCCGCGACGAAATCTGGCTCAAGCTGTGGGGCAATGTCTGTTTCAATCCGATCAGCGCGCTGACGCACGCAACTCTGGACAAGATATGCACGGATCCGGCAACCCGCGCCCTGTCCAAGGCCATGATGCTGGAAACCCAGTGCATCGCGGAGACATTTGGCGTCAAATTCCGCGTCGACGTCGAGCGCCGGATCGAAGGCGCGCGCAAGGTCGGCGCGCACAAGACGTCAATGCTGCAAGATCTTGAGCGCGGACGCCCGATGGAGATCGATCCGCTGGTCACGGTGGTTCAGGAAATGGGGCGTCTCACGCAGATTCCAACCCCGACAATCGACGCGGTTCTGGCGCTCGTAACACAGCGCGCCAGAATCGCAGGTCTTTATTGAACGCTGCCATCACCGTGCGGCTGGTCCAAAGCCGGAGCGGAAACTTTGCTCTTGAATTTTGGAGATTTTCATCGTGACCTATTGGGTTCGCTTTCGACACAGTGACACGACCGGGTTTGGAACGATCTCGCAATCAGAAATCAGCATTTATGACGGCGAGATGTTCGGTAAATCACGGGCAAATGGCCGGCGCCTCGCTTTGTCTGATGTCGAACTCCTGGCTCCGACCGAACCTTCCAAGATCATCGCGCTGTGGAATAATTTTCATGCACTTGCCGCAAAATTGAAGGTCACTGAACCCGACGATCCGCTCTACCTTTTAAAGGCGCCGACGACATCAGCCGCGCCGAATGCAGTCGTCAAACGACCGGCCTCCTATGATGGTAAAGTCACATACGAGGGCGAACTCGGGATTGTCGTCGGCCGCAGATGCAGCGGCGTATCGGCCGATCAGGCCAATGACTATATTTTTGGTTATACCTGCGTCAACGATATCACTGCCGCTGATATTATCGGCAGAGATGCCACCTTTGCGCAATGGGCCCGCGCCAAGGGCTTCGATAGTTTTTGCCCGTTTGGACCTGTCATCGCATCCGGGATCGACTCGGTGAAGCTCGTTGTTCGGACGATTCTCAATGGCGAGGAGCGTCAGTCGTATCCGATTTCGGACATGATCTTCAGCGCACAACAGCTTGTCAGCAAGATCTCGCACGACATGACGTTGTTGCCGGGAGATCTGATCTGCTGCGGCACATCGTTGGGGGTCGGGTCAATGAAAGATCCGGTCAACCAGGTCACCATCGCGATCGACGGCATCGGCGAACTGACCAACGAATTCAGGCAGTAACACAGTCCCCTTCGTCAATCGCTGCCGATTGCAGACAAATTTTCGAAGATCATGCGGGGCGTGTAACGGTATGGGGGCGTTTTTTGACGGGGAATCCGGACCCCAAAGCTGATTGGGACGCAAAGGCCGATCGGGCCATAGAGATGGCGCGCAGCATGCCGCCGGGATCCGCCCGGCACGATGCGATGAAGAGAGCTGGCTTGTTGCGCTGGCTGGCCGCGTTGATGCAAGAAATAAAGAAGCGGGAAACGCCGATTCGCGGGAAGAAGCCAAAGAGGTGATCGGCGGATAGATCCAGCGAAGTTTGTCGAATGAGTTCTGTCTCAACGGAGCGGGCGACGTTTCGAGTTTAGACGTCGCATCACGTTAGCAGATGTCATCCGTCGCCGACGTGGCGACTCCGGCAGGTAACCGGGCGCGAAACCCGGCATGCAGACCAACTGAACTTCGGTCTGGCAGGCGCTGGGCATTTGAGGCGTTCGCAGCACGGCTGCAATCTCACTCGAATCTTACCCCGCAGCGCATCGTAACGAGATACTCAAAGCGGACGCATCCTTTCAGACGAAGCGCGTAGCGCACCGCGTGCCCCGTCGCTCTACCTCGATCGAGTTGGTGAGGACAAGTGCGCGCGGTGTTGGTAGCCTGCTGCCAACGCTGTACGCCGTCTTGTCGCGGTGCGGGAACATTTTCGTTCCCAATTTGCAACAGAAGTGCGTTCGCGGTGCGAAAGCATTTTCGTGATCGATTTATAACATCGACTCCAAATTTTTTTCTGCCAAGCGCCGGCTCTTACGCTGGTGTTTTGTATCCCATAGCGTTCGCTTGCTGGAAATTGAAACGAGCTTGAATTGGCGGGGTCCAGCCCGCGTCAACACATCATCAGACCTGGGGAGGGGCAACATGAAGAACGCATCGATGGCGGTTGCGTGCATTATTGGAATGGGAACGACGGTATCGGCATTTGCCGAAGGCAAGCCGGATACAGCGGCGCAAGAGGTGGAAATGCTTCGACAGGAGATGCAACAGATGAAGGCATCGCAGAAAGCCCTGCAGGCAAAATTGGACGCTCTCGCGGCGACATCCCACGCGAATGCGGCGTATCGGCGGAACGCCGAGTCACCGCCAGTGAAGGCGCCTCAGCCGGCTTGGCCGGTGGGCGTACAGATTCCAGCGCCTGCGGGCGCGGTTGCGCCGGATATCGCAGAAGTCCCGCAACTGGCTCGTACCTCGCAGACCGGAATTGTGCGGGGACCCGCTCCGGTGTTGGGTAACACGCTCAGTGCCCGAGTTTGGGGCGTCGATGCCGGCGTCTATGGTTTTCTGGATCTTTCCTTTGATCGCGCCCGCAACGGCGTCCAAACGATCAACCAGGTCTCAAGCAACGAATCGTTCGTGGGTATCGCAGGCGGCATAGATTTGGGTTCGCCCAATTGGCGCGCGATTTATCAGATCGAGACCATGGCGGAGATATCGGCGACACCGGGTGTCGCAAGCTCGATCGGATCACGCAATTCGTTTGCTGGTATCGCCACCCCATACGGCAAGTTCATGTTCGGTAAGGATGATACCCCTTACAAACGATCGACCGCTCTGATGAACCCCTTCAAGGGCAGCGTTGGAGATTACGTCTCGATCATGGGCAATTCCGCCGGCGAGGGCCGCACCGAATTCGACTATCGGATGCCGCATTCGTTTTTTTACGACTCCCCCGAGATCTATGGCTTTACTTTCAATGCTCTGTACTCGCCGGGTCAGAAGCTGGACGACCTCGCGGCCGCCGGCAACAACGCTTTTCCGACCGGAGAACTCGTATGTTCCGGCTCGCAGCAACCAAGCCTGAACGGTGCAACGCCCAATGCTCAGGGCACCCAGACGTTGTGCAATGATGGAGCGTTCAAGGACGCCTACAGCGCTGCGCTTAACTATTCGTACGGTCCATTGTACGTCACGGCCGCTTATGAGTTGCACAAGGACGTCAACCGACAGTCAGATAAGGGTGGCGTGATTGCTGACGAGGCTGCAGCCAAGATCGGGGTGTCGTATCACTTCCAATTCAACAACCAATTGTCGTTCGTCTACGAAGAGCTATACCGATATAACGTCCTTGCGGCGACAAACGAACGGCAGCGGCCCGGATTTTACGTCAGCGATGTCCAGGATTTAGGACACGGCTTCGACCTTATGGCGGGCTATGCGCATGCCGGACAAACCCCCGGCAGTCCGAAATTTCCCGGACTGGATGACCGGGTGGACATGTACTCGCTCGGACTCAAGTATCATTGGAACGAAAACACCAGTCTTTACCTTGTCGGCGCCTACCTCACGCAGGGGCCTGGTGCCCACTACGGACTCGGTGCCGGCGAAGGACACGGCGCTCCGGTGCTGTCGCCACGGGTCGCGACGGGCGGCCCGATGCCGGGCCAAACGATCAGTGCCGCATCGACCGGGATGCAAATCGCATTCTAACCAAAATACGGATGCCCCCGTATCCTGGCTCGGCAGATTGCCGAGCCTTTTTTCCGGGATCGTCAAAGCACATCAAGATCGGGGGCGCCGGTGGCGCTCATCCTTCGGATCAAGGAAAGATCCTGTCAACAAGGTCACCGTCGCGATCGACGGTATGGCGAATTGACCAAGCGCTCAGGCGGTGATCGCTTCTCTTTTGGTCCATACGCTGGATCGCTCGATACTTGCGTCGAACTGCCGTTGTAGTCGCTTGGCCCGGCTTTGCTCAGGTCTTTCTCTTCCGGGAAGTGACAGGCTTTGGGTATACGCTGTCCAGGAATTGCCGGACGGTGCTGACCGATCCGGTATTGACTGCGGCATAGCCCGGCAGGCGGGCGATGGCCTCGTGGAACGTGCTGCCCTTCATGACTTCAAGCAGGCGCTGCATCGGCTCTGTTTCAAGAAATGAGCGACGGCAGACGAAAAAATAGTCTTCCGTCAGAAGCCGGATGAAATCGAGCCCAAATTGCCGTGCCGCGGCTTCGACGCCAAAACTGACATCGGCCATATCGCTGGCTACATAGGCGGCGACTGCGGCGTGGGTAAATTCGATCTGCTGCGATCCGTTGATTCCGGCTTCGTCGATCTTGTGCAGCGCCAGCAGCTGGTCGAATAGTAGCCGCGTTCCGGAATCATGGTCGCGATTGACGAAACGCGCCCTTCGCTCGGCAAGGTCCTTGAGGGAGGTGATCGCAAGCGGATTGCCGCGCTTGACCATCAATCCCATCTCGCGGGTCACGAAACTGATGACGCGATATTCGAGTGGATCAAGCCATTCTTTGCAGGCCTCGATGCTTTGCTGCCGCAATTCGCCGCGCGGCAAATGAACCCCCGAAAGATCGCAGGCACCCTGCGCAAGCGACAGCAGTGAATTCTGATTGCTCACATAGCGCAGATCGATGCCGATGCCTGGTGTCTGGTCGAGGAGTTCGCGCAGTTTGGCAACGGCAAAACCGTGACTGGCGTGAACGCGAATGACGGACGGCCCATAGCGCAGAAAGGGCTTGATTTCGGTCGCGAGCTCCTGCGAAAGATTTTCGAGCTGCGGACCGAGGCGCGCCTGCATCCGCTGTCCCGCCCAGACCAGCTTTTCCCCGAACGGTGTGAGCGCAGTGCCTTTGCCGCGATGGCTCTCGACCAGCGGCACACCGAAGAATTCTGACCATTGCTCAAGCAGATTCCAGACGTGCCGATAGGAAAGCTGAGCGTGCTTTGCTGCGCTGGCGAGCTTTCCGGTTTGCCGGATATCGTTAAGGATTCCGAGCATGACCACAGCGGTCTGCGGGCTGTCGTCCTTGTGAAATCGCCAGATGGTTTCGATCTCGATATGTAGCATCGGTCATCCCAAGATATGAAATTGACTTCATATATGTGTGGAGCATAGGCAGATCATATCATATTTACAGAAGAGCGTTTCATCCCCAGTTTGGTGCACAATCACCGGAGGAAATATGATGTCGATTGCATATGACTATTCCCGTCAGACGACACCCCCAGTTTCGGCCTCCAGCCCCAAACTGTTACTGATTGGCGGGCAACACGTCCCGTCAGCCTCCGGGCGTACGTTCAAAACCCTGAATCCGGCCACCGAGCAGGTGATCGCGACCGTCGCGGAAGGCAACGAGGTCGACGTCGATCGCGCCGTTGCTGCCGCGCGCCGCGCCTTCGAAGGTCCTTGGCGCACGATGCGCGCCGCCGAGCGCGGCCATATCCTGCTCAGGCTTGTGGACCTGATGAAGAAACACGCGGACGAAATCGCCGCGCTGGAAAGTCTTGATGCCGGCAAGCCGATCTCGGGCGTGCTGCGTCAGGACCTCCCGGCCGCCATCGATACTCTGACTTACTACGCCGGCTGGGCGGACAAGATCAGCGGCGAAGTCGTCTCGACGCGGGACGACGCGCTCACCTACACGGTTCGTGAACCGGTCGGCGTGGTTGCGGTTATCGTACCGTGGAATTTCCCGCTGATGATCGGGATGTGGAAGCTGGCGCCTGCCTTGGCTTGCGGCTGCACGATCGTCATGAAGCCTGCCGAGCTGACGTCGCTGTCGGCGCTGCGCATCGGTGAATTGGCGCTCGAAGCGGGTCTGCCGCCGGGCGTGCTCAATATCGTCACCGGTCCGGGCCGGGTCGTCGGCGACGCCCTGGTCAATCATCCCGATGTAGACAAAGTCACCTTCACGGGATCGCCGGGTGTTGGACGCGGAATTCTGCGCGGCGCGGCGGGTAATTTCAAGCGCGTTTCGCTCGAGCTTGGCGGCAAGTCCGCCAACGTCATCTTTGACGACGCCGACATTGAGGCTGCGACCAAGGCCGCTGCGTCAGGAATCTTCTTCAATGCCGGGCAAGTATGCTCGGCAGGCTCGCGCGTGCTGGCGCACGAAAGGGTTTATGACGAGGTCGTCGAG
This sequence comes from Afipia sp. GAS231, assembly GCF_900103365.1. Taxonomy (NCBI): domain Bacteria; kingdom Pseudomonadati; phylum Pseudomonadota; class Alphaproteobacteria; order Hyphomicrobiales; family Nitrobacteraceae; genus Afipia; species Afipia sp. GAS231. Next base: position 1,635,988 of record NZ_LT629703.1, on the reverse strand, counting down.
CGGCTGACGCAACGCGCGAAGGCGATCCGGATGGGCGACCCGGGAGATCGTGCCACAGCGCTTGGCCCGGTAATCTCCGAGAAACAAATGAAAAGCATTCTCGATTACGTGGATATCGGCGAGAAGGAGGGCGCCGTGTTGACGACCGGCGGCAGGCGTGTCGGCGATCGTGGCTACTTCATCAGCCCCGCGGTGTTCGCCGACGTCGAGCACGAGATGCGCATCTCGCAGGAGGAAATCTTTGGTCCCGTGGTGAGTGTCATCAAGTTTCGCGACGAGGCCGATGCGCTGCGAATCGCCAACGGCACCGCCTACAGCCTCGCGGCTGGAGTATGGAGCCGCGACATCGGGCGCGTGCAGCGTTTCGCGAAGAAAGCGAATGCGGGCACTGTCTGGATCAATACCTATGGCTACACCGATGTGCGGTTGCCGTGGGGCGGCGTGCGCGATTCTGGCTTCGGCCGCGAACACGGCACCGCGGCGATCGACAATTTTACCGAACCGAAGGCGGTGTGGATGAATTTGAATAGCTGATGCCCGTCGGGCATACACATTATCACACGTAAATATCGACCATCAGCGAATGTCGGGATCGGTGGTTGTGCGTCCCCGATTTGAACCTGCACCTCGACAGTTTTTGCGATTTTCGGCGGACGATCGGAGGAAATATCGCAGATTTGTGTCGTGTCGAGAAAAGCGGTAGCGGTCTCTCGCTACCATCTTTCCCCACACTCCTCGAATGTTGTGGGGGTAACGCATGGGTACCGGCGCCATCAGACAAATGAATTCGATCAAGACGGCTGGATGATCCCTTACGCGCGTTTTCCCATCGGCACCACGTTTCCACCACTCCGCGGCACCAGGGACACGACTGCCGCCCTTGCCAGGTCTTCCAAGGCGGTCGCAATGTATTTCGCGTAGTGCCGTTCGATCATTTTGACTGAGGTATTGTGCAGTTTGGCGACCTGTTGGATGGGCAAGCCCTTTCGGAGACCGCGCACGATGCTCGAGTGCCGCAAAGCATAGGGAATCACCTCCGGCATACCGGCGCGCTCGCGAATGGCCTTCCACGGACGTGCAAGTTCGCCTCTTTTCCACGGACCGCGTTCAGACTTCTTCCACGCGATGCCCCCCGGCTCCTGTTCATGGAACCATCGCTCGAAAAGAAGTGCATCGCTTGGCCGCCCGTCGATTGCGGGCAAGAGCACCTCGATCACATCGTCGCCCACTGGGACCGGATCTGAGCCGCTATTGCCGCCGCGCCCCTTGTAGGAGCCCGGCACCATCAGGCGCCGCGCAGAAACCTGTGCGTCGCCCACGCGCATTCGCCTGACCTGGGCATACCGCGCGCCGGTCGCGGCCAGACATACGACGATCCGATATAGATCGCCGTCAAATCCTAGCTCCTGATCGACTTCACACGCAGCTTGAAGGATGGTGCCAACCTCCTCATCCGTGAGGATCTGGTTGTCCCGAGCAACCGAGGCATCATCATCATCATCGATCCGCTCGGCTTTGAAGCCGGCCTTCACAATGGCGAGGAACGCCGGGTTTAGTTGCTTCCGATCTGCCGAAAGCCGGGGCCACGCGGCATTTAGTGCGGCCTTGAGGTCATTCACGAACCGCTGCTTGGTCGTGACCTTCAAGTCCTCCGGCAAACCCTCACGCCACGTTATCAAGTCGTCTTCTCTCAAGGCATGCAGATGCACCGATGCGAGGGCAGCAGCTTCCGCAGCTTCCTGATTGCCGCGCTTTTCTTGACCAAGAACATAGCGCCGCAGCTTGGTACCGGCGTCGGATCGGACGTCGCGACCTGTTCGGCGTCTTTCTCGAGCGTCGCTCCCCCTAACGTAGGATTCAACGGCCGATCGCACGGTAGGAGCCGGGCCCGCCGCCTGCGACGCGGCTTCTGTTCTGGCTCGAGCTACGGCCTCCCGGGCCGTTCTCACGGCCTGTTCGAAGGTCAGAATCCCGGCGGCGGGCTTGTCATTGATGTCATTGGCGGCGCCGACTGGCACCTGCTTGTAGTTGCCGCCTTTGTGGTGATTACGCCAGCGGACAAACCAAACGCCGCCCTGTTTTCCTTTGCGATAGCCCAGATGCGCTTCCGCATCGAGGCGACGCCAATGCACGCCAGGTCCCAGCCTGGAGCGCGCATTAGCCGTCGTGACCTGAGCCTCGGTGAGTGTCTTCGACATAGCGTTCGCCGGCTTTACGTTGAATATCCGTCGAATATAAGTCCACGTACTTTGGCGAACAATAACGGATTATGGGCGTTGAACCTATTGAAATTATTGAACTTAGGCGGACGGTAGCGAACGGAGAAGGACTCATTATTTGGCTCTCTCAAGGCTGAAACAGGGGTTCGATTCCCCTAGGGAGCGCCAGCAAACTTTGTTTCTGCACCCTTCACACCAACGAGATACTGCGCACAGACCTATTGGTACAGGTCGACTACGTGTCCGTCGTAGATTGGGATACTGAGGCGAACAAATCGGACATCTGCGCGATCAGAGTGGTCACCATTTTGGTACGCGCCGGCAGACTCGAGCCTGCAACCGCGGTTAGCGCAGAAACAGGTGTGGCAAACGTTGGGCTACGGGTCGTCCTGCGAACTGATCGCTAAGAACGACACCAAAAGTCGACATCGTTGTGGGGTGAGAGGAAAGTGCATACTTTCACGCAACGACTACAAACCGCCCGGTGCGCCGCCAGAGGATGTAGCTATGCCAATGGAGCCGTGATCCGAGAGCAGACCCATAAGATCGTCGCAACTTCAGGGCCGGCTGATACGCATGCGTGCCCCATCGTGCTATCAAAATAGCGACTGTCGCCTTTTTCGGGTCTTAAGGGCAGATATTGATCGGTGTGAATTTCTATGTCGCCGGTCAACACGTAGAGGAACTCCTCGCGCTGATGCGACAACAATGCAGGGAATTCTGCGACGTCGTGAGCGCGCAGACGAGGCAGCAGCGGAATGAATTGCTTCTGCGCGATGTCAGCGCATAACATTTCGTAGTCATATTGCGGTGACCTATGTTGGATCCCTTGGCCGGCGCGGATGGTATCGGTGGGTTTATCCCTTCCCAGGCTTGGTTTCCTGCAGACCCATGGCGAGTTCTTCGACCGCTCTCGTTGGAAGATTAAGGCCTGAAAGTTTCCAGCCGTTTCCTTCGAAATGAAGACTGATAGCCCCAGCGCTTGCTTCATCGCCGAGCCGGACCGACAGCTCGACCGGCTTTACCAGGGACAACCGACCAAGCGATTCCAGCACCTTCGACGTATCGATGCCGGCGAGCGCAATCATCTGACTGTCGCCATCGGCGCCGAGCGATCCGTTTTGCAGAATGTTCGTGAGATTGTCGGCGGTGAGCATTTTCGCAACCAGCGCATCCGCAATCGTTGCCCCATAGGTGTTTGCCAGCAACCGTTCAATTGGCTTGATTGGGCGGTTCTGACCGGTCCTGACCAGGTACGCAGCCACAATCTGGTCGACCAGAGAACGTTTCAGCCGAGGCACGTCGGTTCGCGCCAAGATCTCCGCGCCGTTGCCTGCTTTCGCCGCCCCGACCAAACCGTTTAGAGAGACAATGGCAGACCCGGCATAAACTCCGGTCGCGACGACCGGAGCGACGATCGATGTCAAAAACCAGCGCATTTGATGAGCCCTTTGTTGGTGAATCCGGGAGATTGCGTCGAAAACGGCCACCGATGACGACGGCCGTTTCCGTGTACGTCGTGCTATGCCGCTGGCACGAAGGTGTAACCGGCGCCGTCCGTCACGATCTTGCCGACGGCCGGGAACGGGAAGTGGTAGCCGGTGACGAGCGCCTTGTCGGCCACGGCACGGTCGAACAGTTTGCGACGCGTCGCTTCGGCAAGCACAGGGTCGGCATCGATCACGCCGTGCCAGTCGGGGTGCTTCGCGAACAGGGCAGGCATGTTCGTCGTGTCACTCAGAACCATCAGCTGCTCGTTGCCTGACGCGACATGGAATGCGGTGTGGCCCGGCGTATGGCCCGGTGCTGCGATGGAGCGGATGCCCGGAATAACTTCGGTGTCCCACTCGTACTGTTTCAGCTTGTCTTTCAGGAGTGGGAACATCGCCTGAAGCCGTTTGGGCAGGCCATGCTGCTTTTCAGGGAGCTTGGTGAAGATGCTCTCGTCCATCCAGAACTTGAACTCGTTGCTCGGCACGTAAACCACGGCGTTCGGGAACACCGGTGTGTTGTCAGGGGCCTTGCTCATAAGCCCAAAAAAATGGTCCGGATGGAAATGCGAAACGATCACTCTCGTGATCTGTTCCGGCTTGACTCCGGCTGCCGCCATATTGGCGATCATCGCTCCGGCCGTAGGCTGAAACTGGCCGCCCGTGCCGGCGTCGAACAGAACCGTTTCGTTGCCGAACTTGACCAGGGTGACGTTGAACGGAATGGGCAGAACGTCGTTCGCGATCCCCGCGGCGGCCAGCGCCGCCTTGGTTTCCTCAACGGACGCGTTCTTGATAAACCCGAGATCATGAGGTTTCTCCCAGACGCCATCGTTCAGGATGAACCCCTGGACCTTGCCGAATTTGAACGGGCGGAAGCCCTTGCCAGCTTCCGGTCCCTTCTGGGCTAGTGCTGCCTCGATGAACGAGACGGGCTTCGGCAGGCCGAACGCCGCTCCTGCACATGCTGCCGTCAACAGAGCGTTGCGGCAGGTTAGGCTTAACATCGTTATCTCCTTGGTTTGTTTGCGAAGACGGTCATTGCGGTGCGCCGGTCGAAGGCGGCGTCTCGTAGGCGTTGGCAAATTTCTTATTGGGGAATGTTGGAATCCTGGCCCTCCGCCCCCAAGTGCGGCGAGTAGCTGACAAAGTCGAACGAATCCGGAAATGCATGATCGCGGTTCACCAGGCGCTCAATGTTAAAAAAGATGAGCCTTTCGACTCCGGCGGATCGCATCGTCTCCGGAACATCCCAGCAGATCCGGGCTCTACCGATGATGTGCAGCATCCGGCCGCTTTGGAAGTCGATGAACAGAAGCCCGGCGCGCGCGTCCACTTCCAGATTTCCGAGAGTGTTGAAGAGCAGATTCCCGCTATAATCCGGAAAGCAAAGTTCGCTTGGTGAAATCACCCGCACGAAGCCGGGACGCCCGCCGCGGTGGGAGACATCGAGACCTTGCGAGGAATCCTCCTGGTCGAGTTGCGCCGACCGGGACGCAATAAAGAACGTGTCTGCTTCGGCAACAAAGCTGACTTCGCTATCGCCGAGATGGGGAGCCGATCGGGATTCAGGCGCGGGCCTGAAACGGAGCTGTCGGCGCTCGCTGCGTGCCTGAATGTATTTCGGGCAGTTTCCAAAGCTCTGCTGAACCCTTATCGAGAAACCTTCACCGACGACGCAATTTTCGATGCGACCGTTGACCCGGTTCCGACGACGCGTTGAAAGCTCGATTCCCAGCGCACCGATTGGGGCGCCATCCCGAATACACGAATGCAAAGGGTCGTCCGGATCGAGCCATGCCTTGATGGCAAGTAGATTCTGTTCCGTCGAATTCATGAACCCTGGTGGGCCGGGCAGGGTGGTGGCCCAGGGATGGCCGTTCTGGTCCGCCAGTCCCACGACCATGAACGGTAGTGCCGCGAAGAAGGCCCGATGCTGCTCCGGCATGTAGTCCCGAATAACTGCGCGTCCTTTGCGCTCGATGCGATCGCGCACACCGGCGAGACTTTGGATCGTTTGCTCGCCGGTGTGAAAAGGAGACGTAGTCCCTGTCATGACAGTGCCGCGATCATGGACGCACGCCTTGAGAAACATGGCTGATATCCGTTAGTGGTGGTTGTCTGTACATACCAGTAGGTACAAAATACAATCACGTTTGGTTGATTCGAGGCGATCAGAGGATGTCATGAAGGCGAAGGGCGATCTGGTTAAGGCGGCCAAGAAATTGATGTGGGAGCGTGGCTACGAGGCCGTAAGCCCGCGCGACTTGCTGAAAGAAAGCGGTGCGGGGCAAGGCAGCCTCTATCACCACTTCAAGGGAAAGATGGACCTCGCGTCTGTCGCTCTGGGTGAGGTGTCCAATGAAATGTGCGAGCTCGCGCGCGAGACCGTTGGAACGGACGGTTCTGCCCTGGATCGTGTCTTCCGCTATCTCGACGTTTCTCGCGACGGCCTCAAAGGTTGCAGGATGGGCAGGTTTGCTTGCGAATCGTCCATCGCCGAGGCTTCGTTGAGGAAGCCCGTTGAACGCTATTTTCGCGAACTCCAGGAGCTCCTCGCCGGAGCTCTCCGCGAAGCTCAAGCCGACGGCGAAATCGCGAAACACCTCGACGCCAACGAGCTTGCGCTGATGCTTATAACCGTAGTGCAGGGCGGTTTCGTCGTTTCGCGGGTTTATCGCGATCGGAACGCCATCAATCGGGCGACGGAGACGGCCAGGTCGCTGCTCAAAACACTGCCACGCCGCTAGGCAGGACGAGGGAGTCTCCGCCGCAGATATTCGGGGAAATAGGCTTGTCTCCGATGAGGTATTGGTCTGCAAAAGTCCCGAAAGGCGGCTGGCATTCTCCTCATGGAACTGGCGTCTAGCGACCGGGCTTGGCCGAGCAATAATCAGCGTTGAGCTAAAAAAATTGCCGGGATCTCGAAAAAGATCCCGGCAAGTCTGGGAGAAACGCCTGAGGGCGACGCCTCCACTGCCATTCAAGAGCGGCCGGCTCCGTCGACGTCGAGTGGATTCGGCGCGACAAGCCTCAGCAATTCGACGACGGCTATCGGGCATGCCGCTGATCCTTCAACTCTGATCACTCAGGGTGCTTGAGCTCAGGATGACATCCATGGCGGCGGGCATGACCGGATGATGCTCTGAACAATTGAGTCGAGCGCAACTCGTTCCTGACGGTGTCTTTCAGTTCGACTTGCAGATCGACCTTATGAACGTGGAGTATCCACGCGAAGCGATTAGAACTGAACGCCGTATCTGTCGCAGCGATAAGACCGAGCGCCAAAACTCTGGCAGGTCAATCAGCCGCGTTGAATCGATCAGACGCTGCCATGCTACGCAATCAGCAGAACGCGAGAATGCGGAGCAGGAGGCCAATCAATCTCCGTAGAAGATATGGCTATCTGGAAAATGCGTTTGATGGCGACACCAGCCGCTGCCTAGCGTGAACCGGATTGATCACGAAATATTCAACATCGATCCACTATTGCAGGAGGGCGAGTTTGCACAGAGCCACTGAAGTTGTCGCCTTGCGCGTTACCGCCGGCAGATTGGGAGCCCTCCGATTCCGGTTGGCGCTCGCAATGATCGTCTCATACTTGGCGATGATGGCCTTTTTGATCTACAGCGCGCGACAGGCGACGCAATCAGCCGTTGCTGCGTCCGACTTCAGCCCGGCCATGGTCGCGTTGGGGGCGTGCATGGCCTTCAGCGTAATCATAACCGGCCTGTTCGTGCTCGTGCAGCATGGGGATTGAAAGATGCACATTCGGCGGAACTGCATGTTGCTCCTTATCGCTGCTTCATCCAATTTCGGTGCATGCGGCTCGGCATACTCTGCGCAGCCCGATTCCAAAATTCAGCAGGCAGAGTCGTCTACCATTGTATTTTTCGTAGTCTTCGCGGTACTTACGCTGCTCATCAGCTTCTGGGCGGCCCGTCGTGCAACAAGTTCGTCGGAATATCTTACAGCGGGAAGCTCGATCTCATCAGGCCAGAATGGGTTAGCTATTGCGGGCGACTATATGTCTGCCGGCGCCTTCCTTGGGCTGTCGGGGGCGATCTATGCATCCGGTTTGGATGGAATGTTCCTCGCCGCAAGTTATCTGGCTAGTTGGCCTATCGTTCTGTTTCTTGTCGCAGAACCGCTCCGCCGCCTGGGGAAGTATTCGTTCGCAGACGTGCTAACTCACAAATTGAGAGAGCGGCCGATTCGTATCCTGGCGGGTGCTTCCACCCTCGTCATCGTCAGCTTCTATCTCGTCGCACAAATGGTCGGCGCCGGAGAGCTCATTTCATTGCTCTTCGGAATTGGCTACGGGCCGGCCGTCATCATGGTCGGGCTGCTTATGATCGTGTTTTCGACCCTCGGCGGCATGCGCGCCGCCACATGGGTTCAGATCATCAAGGCCATTCTGATGATTGGTGGAAGCGCCATGATCGCTGCGTTGGTACTGGCAAGGTTCGATTTCAATATGTCCGATCTCTTCAGGACGGCAGTGACGAATCATCCAAACGGTAACAAGATCATGGATATTCGCGGCTTCGCTCAAGACCCAGTTGCAACTCTGTCTCTTGGTGTCGGAATCTTATTTGGTACCGCGGGGCTGCCGCACATCCTAATGCGATTTTTCACTGTTAGCGACGAGCGCGCGGCGCGCGTATCAGTCTTTTATGCGACCTGTCTCATTGGGATGTTCTTTGCGATGCTGTTCGTCATCGGATACGGCAGTATCGCAATCCTCCGTGGCGATGCCGCCTACGCCAACGCCAGCGGCGCGTTGTTTGGCGGAAATAATCTGGCTCCCATCCACTTGGCGAAGGCCGTCGGTGGAAGCATCATGGCAGGCTTCATCTCAGCGGTTGCGTTCGCGACGATCCTGGCTGTTGTCTCGGGATTGCTCATAGCAGGTGCCTCCTCGGCTGCTAACGATCTCGTTGTGGGCCTCTCCGGTCGGCAGCTTCATGAGCGCGCGCGACTCCGGATATCACGGATCGCTGCGATGGCACTGGGAGTACTCGGGATCCTGCTTGGACTGGCGTGCGAGGGGCAGAATGTCGCCTACCTCCTCGCGCTTGCCACGGCGATCGCAGCCAGCGCCAACTTTCCATTGCTGCTGCTGGCAATTTACTGGGACGGCTTGACGACGCGCGGTGCGGTCGTTGGCGGCACCTTCGGCCTGATCTCATCGGTGGTCTTGACGGCAATGGGGCCGACTATCTGGTCAAAAGTGCTGGGTCTTGGTCCTGCGATCTTTCCGTATGACTCGCCGGCACTGTTTACCGTGCCCCTCACGCTGTTGGTCTGCTGGCTGGTATCGATCGCTACGGCCGAATCCGAGAAGGATTGGCGATTGACGCAACCTTCCGTCGCTCAATCCGCGGAATAGTCAAAGACTTGATCCGTACAAGCACGCCCCCGCCCGTCTCACGGCCTGTAAGGATCAGCGATGCCGCTGACGATTTGATCCATTTGGCTTACTCCTTGCCTCAACGAACCATGACTTCATTGCCGGCGCCGCTTCCGAAACGACACCCCAGGCGCGTTCTGGTCCTGGGGGCGGGGATGAGCGGCCTGACGGCAGCTCTCGAACTTGAGCAGGCAGGCCACACTGTCATCGTCGTTGAGGCGCAGGCGCGGCCAGGCGGGCGCGTGCTCACGATGCGCGACCAAAGCGGATCGCCGATTGCCGAAGCGGGAGCCGGGCGCATTCCCGAAACGCACACATGGGCCATGAGCTATATCAATCGCATGGGATTGGAAACTGCCCCGCTCTATCCCGACCGCCGGAGCGCGGTGATATACGCTCAAGGCAAGCGCGTCGTTCTTGACCCTGGTGCCGATCCGGCGCGACATTTCGATCTGACTGACGCGGAAAAAGCGCTCGGTCTTGACGGGCTGGCCAGGACCCACATCTTCCCGGGCGTCGAATTGGTCAAAGCCAGCGGGACGATGAACGGGCCCAATTGGCCGGCCACGGACCTCATGAAGTTCGATGATCTGACGGCGCGTGATTACCTAGCTAGCAGGGGCCTTTCGAAGGCGGCGGTCAATCTTCTTACGCTGGGCGCGTTTCCGCAGACAATTTCGGCCTTGACGCTCTTTCGGGTTCTCGCGACCTACGATCGAACACGTCTGCGAAAAATTCGAGGCGGCAACGATCTTCTGCCGAGAGCAATGACAGCACGACTGAGAACGGCAATCGCCTACGGGTCGATCGTCCGAAGCATTCGCCAGGAACCTCAGCAGATCGAGGTGAGTGTCGAAAGCTTGACGGGTCAGCATCAGATTGTTGCAGACGCCGTCATTTGCACGATCCCGTTCTCGGTGTTGGGGAATGTTGAAATCGTCCCGGCCCTCGGCCTCGCCAAGCAGTCGATTCTCGCGCAGATGCGCTACACCACAGCCACCAAGGTCGCCTTCAAGACACGAAAACGACCGTGGGAGCGTGAAGGTCTGAGCGGGTTCGCCCAGCTGGACACCATGGCCGAAATCTGGAGTCCTCACGGCGACAATCGGGTGGAAAGGGGTGTCCTCCAACTCTATCAGCAGGGTGAGCTCGCAACTGCCATGGACGCGATGGCGGTGGCCGAGCGCCATGCGTTTGCCTTCGGTACGATCGAGCGCGTTTTTCCTGGCACTACAGCGATCATCGATGAGGTCTTCGAGTATTCGTGGCAACGCGACCCATGGGCCCGCGGTGCATACGGCATCGCAGCATCAGGGCAGCTCTACGCCTGGAAGGAGCATCTCGCCCGACCTGAGGGCCGCATCCACTTTGCCGGCGAGCATACCTCACTCGAATACGCTGCGTGGATAGAGGGCGCGGTCAGGTCCGGCTATCGTGCAGCTGAAGAGGTGAACGCAGGAATCTAGTTGACCAAGCGTCGATATCAAAGGGCCGTAGCGCGCATCGAGCCAGCGCGTGAGCCCTTGTGCTACGGCGGTATCATACCCTTCGCGCGGATCACTTCCGCGGCAGCGCTTGAGGTGGCATAGGCGATAAATCGTCTCGCCAGGTCAGTTGATTTGGATTCCGTGCTGACGGCGATCTTCAGTTCGGTACGATTTTGAAGATCGCCGGGGAACGGTCCAACCAGGTCGACGCCTTTGACGGGAAGAATCTCGCTGGTCAACTGCACCCCCAGCGTCGCCAATCCGTCGGCCACCGCCTCGATCTCCTTTGCCCCCGTCATGGGCAACAGCTTGTCCCTCAACGCCTCATCAAGATTTAACTGCTTCAGAACTCGTTGAAAATGCTGGCCGCTCGCCCCTTCCTTGGCGTATGAGATCTTGTCCGCGCTAAGCAACGTCTGAACGAACATCTCCCGCGTCGAAATGTCGGGTTTCGCGGCTCCGTGTTTGACCGCTACTGCAATCAGAGCGCTCGCGAACGTTGACTGGTCAGCCCCTGCTATTTTATTTGCGGCAGTCAGCACTGACATCACGGGTGACGTTAACACGGCGACATCGAAGCGCGCACCATCCTCCATCGCACGCTGCAACGCGGCGGCTGTATCGTATCTAAAACTGAGGACGACGCCGCTGGCGCGCTCAAATTGAGGTCCGAGTTCGTCCATCACGGATCGCGCTCCAACCGAGCTCATGACGACCAGTTCCGCGCCGAAAGCGCTGGACGTAATTATCATAGATACTACGGCTATGACGGAAATGGCACGGATGAACACGTTGAGCTTTTCGCCTATCTTCGACAGAAGTTGAGCATAGGCCTTGGCTCACCCACGGGTAATTGAAGTTTAGTGATAACTCCGATCACAAGCGGCGATATGTAGCCAACGAGTGCTCCTTATTGGACCCAATAGTTCGGAAGCCCGTGGCCTAGCGGTCTCACAAACTGCCCAATCGTTGTGGGAGTGTCGACCCGTTCAGCTCTGGGACCGTGAGTCTTCTCCAAGACACTCCCTAAACGGAGACCGCCGCCTGGGGCGATACATGGCTGAGTACGGAAATCCGCGTCCTACGCGGAGCCATCTGCGGAGGCGATTGCAGCGTGCAGCCTGTGTGATCGATCGGATCTTCGACGCTCGGCACCTCTAACTGTAACATGTTGATTGCACGCCGGATTTCCTCAATTCGAATAACTAACGCAACGGAATAAAAAGAAGAACGATCGGCCAACCTTCGCTAGGCACCGGATTGATCCACATTAGGACGTGCGCGCTGGATAATTTGTTCAGCGTCGCTGCATCTCAATTGTGAAGACGTGCGGTTTGACGACCTGAGGGAAAGTGTGGACCGGAGATTATTTACCAGCCGACAAACGCTCACCGAGGGCGCTGATGAAGTTGTCTTTGCCGCGATCATTTCCAGGAATCGGACGCGTTATTACACTTCATGTAATTGAAAGGCTGCCTTCCCGTGACGTAGAACCCGCCCAGAAACACCGAGTGCTGACAAAGACGTCGACACAGGGGTCCAAGCAACGAACAAGGATTGCGCAAATGGAACGATTTATCCTTCGTCATCTGAGTAGCCTTCCCGTCTCTACCTCACTTTGGATGGATCTTTCTCCGGCCAACCTCGTGGTCACAACGGTTGCAGTTATTACATTGCATGTAATTGAACTAGTGCGTTGTTCAGGCTTATTAGAAATGGTTGCTCGCAACACCAGTAAGGAAGGGCGGACGCGGCATGTAAGATGTCCATGCTGCTAGACTATGCAGTTTTGCGCGTTTGATCGATGTCGAGAAAGACAGCTGTGAGTCTCCTAACTGAAAATGTGCTTGACGTAATTCCAAAAGATCGAATCGCATGAAGTCAAAAAATCTGAAGACAAGAACGGCGAATGAGCTCGGCGCCTTGTTACGCCATTGGCGTGATCTGCGCGGGAAAAGCCAGTTCGACCTGTCGCTCGATACGGATGTGTCGCAGAAACAGATAAGTTTCGTCGAGAGCGGACGGAGTGTCCCCAATCGCCAGACCTTGATGGTCATTGCTCAAGCGCTCGACATCCCGCTGCGGGACCGCAACACGCTGCTGCTCGCGGGTGGTTATGCCCCGATCTATTCCGAGAGCGACTGGGACTCTATGGAAATGAAGAGTGTGACCGACGCGCTGAAGCGCATTCTACGCCAGCAAGAGCCGTTTCCGGCGATGGTGATGGACCGCTACTGGAACGTGCTCATGATGAACGAATGTGCGCCGCGTTTCTTCAATTGCTTCATCGATGTCGCCGCGCGAGAGGGCCCACAAAACATACTTCACCTCTTGTTCGATCCAAATGGAATGCGGCCGTTCGTCGCCAATTGGGAAGACGTCGCCAAGAGCCTGTTCGAGCGCGTTTACCGGGAATCCGTTGGGCGTGTGGTCGACGAAAAAACCAAGGCGTTGGTCGCGGCGTTGCTTGCCTATCCCGACGTCAAAAACGAATGGAAAAATCCCGTGGCCCTGAGTTTCATGCCGGTCATTCCAATTGGTTTCATTAAGGACGGTCTAGTCTTGAAATATTTTTCGATGGTCACAACCGTCGGAACGCCACAAACGGTCGCTGCCCAGGAGCTTCGCATCGAGTGCATGTTTCCGGCGGATGAGGCGACCGAGATCCACCATGCTTCGTTGATGGCGGACAGTCCTAACTAACAAACCGGCGAAACCCGATTGACCGTCAGGCGATCGCTCGACGGAAACCCAAGTAAGTTCCAATCATCTTCAACCCACCTGACCTCAATGGAGAATCTGATGTCAATTCGTAAGCACGCCTGCGTGATACTGGTTACGCTACTGTTTGCCGGCGTTGCCCTTGCCCAGGCCCCCGATGCTAAACCCGTGCGTATTCGGGGCGATATCGTATCGCTTCAGGGAGATATCCTGACGGTGCATCGTCGCAGCGGCGACACTGTCTCAATCGAAGTGAAGCCGGATGTCGGAGTGTCGGCTCTCAAAGCGATCAGTCTCTCTGACGTAAAGGCGGGATCCTATGTAGGAGCAGAAGCAACCGCGGGCAGTGACGGAAAGATGACTGCTGGTTCGCTGCTGGTCTTTCCGGATGGAGCCCGCGGTACAAACGAAGGGCACTTCCCCTATGATTTTGGTGCCAACAATACAATGACGAACGCGAACGTCGACACGATTGTCACAGCCAACAACGGTCGAGAGCTCAAGCTCTCCTACAAGGGCGGCACCAAGGTGGTGACAGTACCGGAAAGCGCTCCGGTCGTAACCTTTGCTCCGGCAACGCGAGCGGACCTGACGGCGGGCAAGAAGGTATTCGTGCTCACGACTCCGACCAAGGGCGGTGTCTTTGAGGCGCATGTGCTTCTGGTGGAAAAGGACGGCGTGGTTCCCCCGATCTGAAGGTTCGAAGGCGCGGCCGACTAAGCCCCGGTCGCGCTCGCTTCGCTGTGCTCTCCACGACAGCCGGGATCTTGGTCTCAGCTTTTCGGTGACGAGTCGTTCACACGAAGTGGAGTGCCGACAGGTCGGTCGACCGTATTCATTTTTAGGCGTTGTAATTGCGAAGCCCGTGCCGCAAGGACAAGTAACGATTAGTGCAGATACCCATATCAAAACCAATGATGCCTCCGCCCCATTGCCGCGTTCCGGACGATTGCCTACGTTGTTTTGAGATCAAATTTCAAGCGGTGAGGAAGTGGACCGAATCGACGCCATGAAAGTCTTCACCACCGCCCTCGAAGAGGGGGGCTTGAGGAAAGCAGGGCGTAAGTTGGGGCGATCTCCTGCTGCGATAAGCCGAGCGCTTGCCTTTCTCGAAGCTCATGTTGGCGTTACCCTCCTTCATCGCACGACACGTTCGTTCAAGTTGAGCGAAGCGGGCGAACGGTACGCGATCGTATGCCGCCGCGTCATTTCGGAGCTCGAAGAAGCTGACCTTGTTGCGGCGGGTGAACGATCGGCTCCGCGCGGCACATTGACCATAACGGCTCCAGTTGCGGCAGGCGAAGATGTCCTGCGTTCGATTGTGGACGCCTTCATGGATGCCTATCCTACCGTTTCGGTCAGATTGCTTCTGCTGGATCGGCCGGTTAGCCTTATCGATGAGGGCATCGACATTGCCTTGCGAATTGCCCATTTGACGGATTCCACGCACGTAGCGATCCGGTTGGGCGAGGTTCGACGTGTCATAGCGGCCTCGCCCCGCTATTTGTCCACGCATCCGAAAATCGAAGAGCCCGCTGATCTTGCAAAACACAAGATCATTGCGATGACTCACTTCGGTATCGATTCCTGGAGCTTTCCGCCGGGGAAGGGATCATCGATCCCTCGTTCGGTTCAATTCTCGCCTCGCTTTGTGGTGAATAGTGTTCGTGGCGCGGTTGCGTCAGCTGTGGAAGGACGAGGCATCACTCGACTTTTTTCCTATCACATTGCTGAGCAACTTTCGCAAGCTGCGCTGGAAATCCTTCTGGCGGAGGACGAGCACTCCGCAGTCCCCGTGCACCTGATCTCTCCGCAAGGTCGGCTTGCCGTTCCGAAGGTCCGCGCATTCGCGGATTTCGCCGTGCCTCGCCTCAAGGCGCACTTTTCCCGCCTTGCAATCGATGCTGCGAAGCAACAACGTGGCATTCAACCGCGTCGTGAAAAAGTGTCTTCCGACTAGCGGGGGTTGGCGATGTTACATCGTTGGACTACGCCATCTCGTCGGAGATAACGCGGCGACCGGGGAAATATCGAACAGCCAACGGCCGACGCAACGAATGTCCGAAGGGCAGAAAGCCATCGTTACTGGCGCGTCGCAGGGCATCGGTGCGGAAGAGTAGGGAACCTCGTTAGCGAAAACGGGGAGCCGAAGTTGCAGCAATAATTGAGAGAAGATGGTGATGATTAGCACGCGGTTGACAAAGTTCTTTGACATCGAACATCCAATCATTCTTGCACCAATGACGCCCGCCGCTGGCGCGGATTTATCAAGCGCGGTTGCAGCTGCTGGGGGGCTCGGCCTGCTTGGCGGCGGATACGGCGATCGTTCCTGGTTCGAGGCAGAGTCCGCGAAGATCATGCGCAACGACGTTGGGTGCGGCTTCATTACTTGGTCCGTCGCACAACAACCGGACTTGCTCGACTTCGCGATCGAGCATCATCCGCGCGCAATTATGTTGTCTTTTGCTGATCCTGCGCCTTTCGCGCCGCGCATCAAGAACGCCCGTGTGCCCCTCATCTGCCAGGTCCATACCATCGACCAAGCCCGACGAGCAGCCGATGTCGGGGCCGATGTTGTCGTTGCTCAAGGCACGGAAGCGGGCGGCCACGGCCAAACTGCCCGGTCAACGTTGCCGTTCGTGCCGACGGTGGTGGACGCTCTGAGCAAACATGCCCCTGACGTCATCGTTGTTGCTGCGGGCGGTATCGCAGACGGGCGCGGTCTTGCTGCTGCTCTCATGCTGGGCGCCGAGGGGGTCCTCATGGGCAGCCGCTTTTGGGCGACACAGGAGGCACTTATTCATCCCAACGCTAAGGCCAAGGTGGTGGCAGCTTCGGGCGACGAGACTATACGAACCAGCGTGTACGATATCGTAAGGCAAAAGGCGTGGCCGGAAGGATACACTGGACGCCTTCTGAGGAATGAATTCATCGACCAGTGGCATGGCCAAGAAGAGAAGCTAAAGGCCCTACGTGCTGACGAGCTGGCAAAGGTTGAGGCGGCGTCGCGCGTTGGTAATTACGATATAGCGAACGTGACAGTGGGAGAGTCCATTGGCATGATTCACGATCTTCCTCACGCCGGTGACGTCGTGCGCCGCGTCGTTGATGAGGCCGTGGAGAGGCTCGCCAAGTATGCACCAGGATCGGAGAGACTATCAAATACGCGAGTTTACGGCGCTCGACACTCTACATCGAACAACGGTGAAGCTCCTACGCTTTGATGCAGAGATGACCGGGAGGCTATCCACGGAGCCTTGAATCGATCTCATGCTGGTTCCGTTGGAAATGACTTTGTCGCCTCCTTCTGGGACTAACGACGTCGTGATGAGTTGTCGGTAGCTGCTGTCTGGCAGGATGTGAGAATCTTCAGAAATGAGGTCTTGTTACCCCGACCTGCCGCCTGCGCTGATATCTGTCTTGGCGATAGCGGTATCATTTCTATAGATACCCCGTTGTAGCGCATTGCCTCCCGCCGATCGAAATTGGACGGAAGAAACCTGGATTCAGCCTTGTAAAATGAGCACGTTGGATCATGATAATCACTCGTTCAAGCGCGTGAATGCCGAACCCCTCACTTTTGAAGATAGGGCATGTTATGGACGCAACCGATCTGAAAGTCTTTGAGGCAGTTGCCCGGCACGGCAGCATGAATCGGGCGGCGGCTGAGCTGAACACTGTGCAATCAAACGTCACGGCGCGAGTGAGGGCGTTGGAGCTCGAGCTTGGTGTTCTTCTATTCCAGCGGCATGCAAGGGGCGTGAAGATCACACCCGCTGGGCGCCGTATGCTGCCGTTTTCGGCGCGCAT
This sequence comes from Afipia sp. GAS231, assembly GCF_900103365.1. NCBI lineage: Bacteria > Pseudomonadati > Pseudomonadota > Alphaproteobacteria > Hyphomicrobiales > Nitrobacteraceae > Afipia > Afipia sp. GAS231. Next base: position 1,618,848 of record NZ_LT629703.1, on the reverse strand, counting down.
ATCCAAGTTGCTTAGCGACGCCAAGGCCGCTGCAAGGGATGACGGGGTTCCGAGCGGTGTGCTGGAGATCGGCACCTTGGAAACGACTGCAGCGCTTCGGCTGCCGTCCGTGCTCGCAAGCTTTACGAAAGCCTACCCAAAGGTTCGGCCTGTAGTAACGACGGGAACGACCTGTAGTCTCATCGAGGACGTTGTTGAATGCAGACTTGAGGGCGCGTTTGTTGCGGGGCCGGTCGATCATCCGGATTTGCAACAGGAGAGCGTCTTTCGCGAAGAGCTCGTCCTGGTAACGCCTCGCTCAATTCGCGGTATTGAAGATCTCGCCTCGATAACTGATCTAAAAACCATCGTCTTCCGCGTTGGTTGCTCGTATCGAATAAAGCTGGACAGTCTGTTGAGCAAGGCTGGCGTACTCGTTGCACAGCCCCTGGAATTCGGTTCGATCGACGCGATTCTGGGCTGTGTGGCCGCGGGCGTCGGGATCACCTTGTTGCCCAAGGGTATCGTCGCCGCGGCTTGGCGAGACGGCCAGATCGCGGTGCACGAACTGGACCCGGAGTTTGCCGAAGTACAGACTGTGTTCATTCGGCGCACGGACGCCTATGTGTCGAGTGCGCTCTCGGCCTTCCTCCGGATTGTGCGACCGGACGCCGAATTGCATGTAGCGGCCGAATAGCCTGGTCCGTCCGGCCTCAGCCCTATTTGAGCGGCAACGATAATTGATCGCCCAATCGCGGGGATTGATGGCGCCGTCATCCTGGATGACGACACGTCGCTCGATATGTCACGAGATGTCTGTCCCATCATCATAAGAGTTGGACGCCAAGCCGAGCAATCTGCGGCACAGATTGCCCTCTCGAATCTATTCGTTTGATGATCGCAATTGACGGGGGCACGGTCCTTCGCGCGCCAAAAACAGATCAATCGCATTGGATTCGGCCCAAGGACGCTCACATGCTGATGAAGAATTCGACATCCCCCTCGACGGTGAATGCGATCGCGGCCTTTACCGACCGAGCTGTTTCAACATCGCTAAAGCCCGACGCGCGCAAGCTCTACAAACGAAACATTCTGGATAGCCTCGGGTGCGCGATATCTGCGCTTCCGGGAGCGCCGTTTAAGGCGTTGCGCGAACAGTTTGCGGAGTATCGGTCCGGCGGATCGTGCACGTTGATCGGTGGCGGCAAGACGGCGCCAGACCAGGCGGCGTTGTTCAACTCCGGGCTGGTTAGATACGTCGACCTGCTCGACAGCTATATGTCGCCAGGCGGACTGTGTCATCCCAGCGACAATTTCGGCGCCATCCTGGCTGCTGCGGAGCATGCAAAGGCGTCTGGCGAGGACTTCATGCTTGCCCTTGCGGTCGCCTATGAGATCCAGTGCCGGTTTACCGCCGTCGTGCCAGTGATGGCCAAGGGATTCAATCATGCCATTCAGCTCGCAATCTCTGCGGCCGCAGGAGCAGGAAAGCTGTTCGGACTGACCGACGAGCAGATCGCACATGCGATCTCGATCGCGACCGTCGACAACATTTCGCTCACCTGTGTCCACGTCGAGCCAGTATCGCAGTGGAAGGGCTTTTCTCCTGGAATGACGGGCATGCGGGCCGTCTATTCCGCATCGCTCGCCAAGCGGGGTTTCACCGGTCCGTCCGGACTTTTTGAGGGTCCAAACGGTTTGCTGCGGATGTTCGACCAAAAGATCGACATTGACTGGTCAGACGATTCTCTTGAGATCATCAAGAGTACGATCATGAAGAAGTTCTGCTCGCTGATTCACGGTCAGCCGGTTCTGGAGGCTGTGCTCAAGCTGAAGCGCGACAATGGCTTGGCAGCCGAGGACGTCGAGACCGTCCGCTGCGACATCTTCCAATCGGGATTCGATATTGCGGGCGGCGGTGCGTTCGGCCCAAAGGATAGGCCGCAGACAAAGGAACAAGCGGATTACAATCTGAAGTATCTGATTGCTGCGGCGCTTCTGGATGACGAGGTCGGACCGGCCCAGCTTGAGCAGTCGCGTGTCCAGGCCGCCGATGCTCAGGCTCTGCTGAGCAGGGTGGAGATTCGTCCGGACGATGCCTTCACCGCAAAATACCCGCACGAGCTAGGCACGCGTATCGCCATCAGGACCAAAGATGGCCGCACTTTCGATCGCGAGCAGGTTGGATACGAAGGTGGTCTCGGTAATCCATTATCGTGGGAACGCGCGGTCGAGAAGTTCAACTGGCTCAGCGAGCCCTTTGCGGATGCGGAGCTGCGCCACAACATCGTCGAAGCAGTCGTGAAAATAGACGAGCGACCCATCGCTGAATTGATGGGTCTCCTTGGGAAGGTTAATCCCAAGGCTGTCTACCCGGCATTTCATTCCGGAATTCAATAGTCATTCCGTCAACTCAGGAGGATCCCGATGTCAATGATTTCTTGCGACATGCGGTACGGACGCTCGGATGAGCAGAAGCGCGCGCTTTCAGCCGGACTGCTGCGCGTCGTCAGCGAGGCGACCGGCGAAACAGCGGACAACGTCTTTTTTGTCATCAGAGAAGGACGAGGCATCAACTTCGTGGAGCACGGGCAACATTTGCCTGAATTCGTCGAAGGCAACGCCAACGACAAAGATCTGATCGCCCGCTTGAAGTAATATCGGAGGTAACCATGCCCTATATCGAGTGTCACATCGCAGCCGGCCTCACGAAGGCCCGCAAGACGCAGCTGATCCGTGACATCGTCCAGGTCACACACGAGTCCATCGGATCGGATCCGAAGATCATCAATGTTCTCCTGTTTGAGCATCCGGCCGACAACATGAGCATTTCCGGTCGAATTCACGGCGAAGAAGCTGCGAAGCAGGTTGTGGAGAAGGCGTGAGCCTCTGAGCTTTTGGCATTAGTGGGCGCTCGGCGTAGGCAGCCTGAGCCAGATAGGCTGCGGATAGAATCGATCTGTCAGGTGGTGCACAGTGCGAGCGGCATCGCTGGATTTGTGCTACGGCACGTTCATCCGCCGGTTTCTGAAGGGTATTGAAAGGTCAAAAATGACCGATGGTCGGAGTGCGGGAGGGCAGCGAATTCGCTCGTTGACGACCCGCGGTATGATGGTTCCACTGAAGTTTACGCTAGGAACGAGTGCGGCGGTCATCAAGGCTGTGCCGCTGCTGCTTGTTGATTTGCTCAACGAAGACGGCGTAACGGGCAAAGCTTATGCGTTTTGCTACCGGCCTTCGGGTGCGGTTGCGATGTCGTCGCATCTCACTGAGGCAGTCGATCTCTTGAAGGGTAAGGATATAACGCCCTTTGATGCGATGCAGATCCTTTCGCGCCGGTTCGCCCTGCTTGGAGTGACCGGCGCTGTGCGGATGGCACTGTCGCTGTTGGACATAGCGATGTGGGACGCGATGGCGCAGAAACAACGTGTTCCTCTGTCCTCGTTACTTGGGTCCAGCCCGAAACCGGTCCGTGCATATGACAGTCGTGGGCTCGGGCTGATGGAACCGGATCGCCTCGCGAAAGAAGTTCAAACTCTTCTGGAAAGCGGTTTAAGGGCCATCAAGCTCCGGCTTGGATATTCGTCTCTTTCCGAGGACCTGGCCGCTTTGCGGGCAGTTCGTAAGAGCATTTCCGGCGGCGATGTTGCCATTATGGTGGACTACAATCAGGCGCTGACAAGCACGGAAGCCACTCTTCGCGGAAGGGCGCTGGAGAAGGAAGGAATTTATTGGCTCGAAGAGCCGATTGCTCACGAGGACTATGAGGCCAGCGCCGCCTTAGCGCGCGAACTGAAAGTCCCGGTCCAGATTGGCGAGAACTTTAACGGCCCGGAAGGCTTGCTCCGCGCCATTGTTGCCCGGGCGAGCGATTACGTGATGCCCGATGTTGCACGGATAGGCGGGGTAACCGGCTGGCTGCAGGCCGCCGGCATTGCCGCAGCTCACGGCATTGAAATGTCGTCGCATCTGATGCCTGAGGTCAGCGCGCATCTCCTTTGCGCAACGCCCACAGCCCATTGGCTTGAATACGTTGATTGGGCGGATGCCATTGTCGAGGAACCGCTCAAAATTCGCGACGGGATGGCTCTCACGTCCGAAAAGCCCGGCAGCGGGATCGCGTGGGACGAAGCCAAACTTAAGCGGCTTGATACGATCTGAGTTCGTCAAACACATAAGTTCCTTGCAGCTTTGCATCCAGTCGGACGCAATGAGGGAAGTTCAAGATATCGTCAACGCGGTCCTGTTTCCGGACAACGCCTCGTTTATCACTGAGCGAGATCTTGCACGTCGACGATGGCTAGTCGGTCATTGCCTGAATAGAGCGACGGCCTAGGTCACTGCTCGCCCAATCAACGATCAACAACAAAAGCCACCTGGAGACTTGGCTGCGGTCGAAAATGCCGGCGTGCAACGTACGGCGCGATCGGGTCCGTTGAAGGTGGCGAGAATGCCGTTACCGGTGTTCTTGATCAGGTTGCCGCGGTGTCTTTCAACCATTTGGCCTGCCAGTTGATCGTGACTGACAGCAACCGGCGCCAGTTCTGATCACCCATTTCGGCAGCGCTGCGAGTTGAGTCATCCTGTTTGCCCCCCCCATCGGCGTCAGGATGACATTCATTAGGCAATACGAGTGTCGAATCCGAGACACAATTCGAAGCCGAGACATAGCGCATTTGGACGAAGGCTGCGCAAGGCATGATTACCGTCTGAGTTTGTCAGCAGAGCGTAAGCAGTGAGATTCCAGCGATCGTTTTGACCGATACCAGCTCTCTGAAAGATTCGTCGGCCACAATAAAAAGTGGTTTAGCCCCAAGTGATATAGTTGCTAATCAACTCCCCGTTCCGCCTGTTCATTCGATGGCGGCGTCATGTGACGATCAGATTGGAGAATACCTATGGATAGAAGGAATCTTTTGAAGGCGGTTACGTTGGCGGGATCGGCTCTTGCGGTGCCGGCTCTTGTCGCGCCGGCCTTGGCGGACGACAAGAAGGCAACCGCACCCTGGATCGAAAAATTCGCGGCGACATTGAGCGCGCACGACCTCACGGCATTCGCAGCGCTGTTCTCGGAGAATTACGTCAACCATCAGGTCAGCGCAGCCGCGCCGCCGCCGCCACAGGGAAAGTCGCCGAAGCAGGGGACGGTGGCAGTTTTTACTGCACGGCTGGCTGGAATACCGGACCTCAAGGTGGAGATCGAGGCCACGGTCGTGTCGGGCAATATTGCGGCTGCAAGCTTCGTCTATAGCGGCACCCATAACGGCCCGCTCGCGGGAGTTGCGCCCACCGGTCGTGCGCTCCGATTCACTTCCTGCGATATTTTCAGGGTTCAAGACGGCCTGATTGTTGAGCATTGGGGCATGGGCGATCTCGCCGGGGTAGCGGCGCAGTTGAAGGCCTGACCGGCGAGCCGTTCAAGCCTTCGCCTCTGTATGGCAAGAGTCAAATCGCCTCGGGCGACTCCCGGTTAAAACGGACTGTGTCAACCGAGGGGATTGTCATGCAGCACACAGCTTCGCTAGTCCAAATCGCAGCATCGCGCAGGTCGCCGGCCCTCGTGGCCGGCGTGGGCCAAGCCTTCGTAGCTTCCGCCATTACACGTTCGGTGATGATGAGCGGTGCAGCACCCGCGACGGCTCCGCAGCAGGCCGCCGCTGAGTGCGAAAAAATACCAGCTTTGCTCGCTGGCCGAGGACAATCGGGCGCGCGATATAGTCGTCTTCGCGCAGCCGAATCGTACCGCCGGCCCCCGTGGTCGCGGCCAGCATCGCGGCGGCGGCAGCCGCTGCGACACCAAGAAATCTATCCCGAGTTCCTCCAGGTCTAAGCGTTGGGTGTCGATGAGCTAAAGCTCACCAGTGAGGAATTGAGCGCGTCCGAGTCCAAACGACCAATCTTCGTCCGTGTTCGTCACGAAAGTGACGACGACGTCGCTTGGTGCAATACCGCATGCAGCCTCCAACTTCTTCACCAACGAACTATAAAATGCTTGCTTCATAGCTCGGCTCCGAGGGCGGGTCGTGACTTGAAGGACCAGCATATTCGGCGTTCGCACGATACCGAGACCGGTATCCTCGATGATCATTCTGGATGGCGCGTGTTCTCTGACGATCTGATAGCGGTCGCGCTCTGGCACGGCAAATGATTGGATCAAGACCTCATGGGTCGCGTCCAATATCTTTTTGATCTGGTTTTCCGAACAACCCTGAATTAGATCGAAGCACAAAAGTGGCATTGTCATTCTCCGTGTAATCCAAAGGATCGCCTGTTGCGTTCGCCAGGCTGGGGCGACACCGAGGCCGGAAGTCGATTCGTTCAGAATCGACGGAGTTTTCGCCGCGAGCCGTGCCCGCTGCCTGGGTGCGCAGCGGGCCGGTCGTCGGTATCAAGACATGGTAGGCATTACGAATTCGGCACCGGCTCGGATGCCGGTTGGCCAGCGGCTCGTGATCGTTTTCAACCTCGTATAAAAGCGAACGCCTTCCGGGCCGTGCATGTAGTGGTCGCCGAAGATCGACGCTTTCCATCCACCGAAGGAGTGGAATGCCATCGGCACCGGGATCGGAACGTTGATTCCGACCATGCCAATCTTGATCTGGTGGGCGAATTCCCGCGCCGCATCGCCATCGCGCGTGAAGATCGATGTGCCGTTGCCGAATTCGTGCTCGTTGATCATCCGCGCGGCGGTTTCGTAGTCGGGAGCACGGACGACAGACAGCACGGGCCCAAAGATCTCTTCCTTGTAGATCTTCATGTTCGGCGTGACATGATCGAATAGCGAGCCGCCGATGAAGTAGCCGTCCTGGTAGCCCTGCATCTTGAAGCCGCGTCCATCGACGAGCAATTTTGCACCCTCCGCGATACCTGTGTCGATGTAGCCGCGGACCTTGTCCAGATGCTGCTTGGTGACGAGGGGCCCCATTTCGGCTTCCGGATCGGTGCCAGGTCCGATTTTGAGGCTGCGAATCTTCGGCGCCAGCGCCGAGATCAACCTGTTCGCGGTGGTTTCACCCACCGGAACCGCGACGGAAATCGCCATGCAACGTTCGCCGGCGGAACCATAAGCGGCGCCCATGAGAGCATCGACCGCCTGGTCCATGTCTGCATCGGGCATGATAATCATGTGGTTCTTGGCGCCGCCCAGCGCCTGGCAACGCTTTCCCGTCGTCGCGGCCGTTTCATAGATGTACCGCGCGATCGGGGTCGATCCCACGAAGCTGATCGCCGAGATGTCAGGATGATGCAGCAGTGCGTCGACGGTTTCCTTGTCGCCATGGACCACGCCAAATACGCCATCGGGAAGGCCTGCTTCCTTTAGCCACTCCGCGACGATCAGTGACGCCGACGGGTCTCTTTCAGACGGCTTCAGAATAAAGGCGTTCCCACAGGCAAGCGCGACAGGAAACATCCACATCGGGACCATCGCGGGGAAATTGAATGGGGTAATGCCGGCGACCACGCCGAGAGGCTGGCGCATGGAATAGCTGTCGACGCGAGTTCCGACGTTCTCGGTCAACTCACCCTTCAACAGCTGGGGAGCGGCGGTCGCGAATTCGACGACTTCCATTCCGCGCTGGATTTCGCCGACGGCGTCCGAATGAACCTTGCCGTGCTCTGCGACGATAACATCCGCGAGTTCGTCGATACGTTCCTCGAGAATCCGGAGGAATCGATTGAGTATCCTGGCTCGCCGCAGGGGCGTCGTCGCTGCCCAGCCCGGCGCAGCCTTTGTTGCTGCAGCGACGGCATCCGCGACATCCGCGGCGTTCGCGATCGGCACCGACCCCGTTTGCTCGCCGGTCGCGGGATTGAAGACGGACGACGTCCGCTCATTGCGACCAGAGACTTGCTTGCCGTTGATGTAATGCTTGACTTGCGTGACCACGACGACCTCCTTGTTTGCACACGTCCGATATGAAGCGTTCATGTCTGCACATCAACGAGAACTATCGCGGATTTGTTGTGCGGAAATTCAAGTCGATGGCTTGGCATATGTACGTTAATCGCGTCAGGCAGGTTCGTTAATTGTTTTCCGACTTCATCGGCGGGCCGGATGAAGAAGCAAGAAAGCATGGGACCGTTCGCGGTCGTCGTTTGCTACAGGAGCTTTTGAACCTTCGCGGCGAAAAGTCGACGGGTGGCACTACGTTCGATGAATATCTGATCAGCCCATTGACCTCGCTACCTGTCACGCTACCCTGGACTTCACCGCAGGCCGCACCGCACGACACTCCAGCCGCTTCCGCGACGGCACCCGGCATCTAGAGAGGAAGTCTATGAAGATCACGCGCCTGCGCACCCGGGTCGCCCACTTGCCTGTCGCAAAGCTGTTTTCAACGGGAAGGTACGACGTGCAGTCGATAGACTGTGTGTGCGTATTTCTGGAGACGGACGAAGGCCTCGTTGGCGAGGGGATGTGCTATGTGACGAACGGGCGTCGACTGAAGGTCCTGCGGGAAATGGTGGTGAGCCTCGAGCATCTTGTCATCGGTCTGCAACTCGGTCAGAGCGGCAGGTTTGTTCTCAACGCGTTCAATGACGTTCGCGCCTTTGGGCGACAAGGGATCTCGGCTCTGGCGATTTCTGCCGTCGAGGAGGCGCTTTGGGACCTGCGGGGCAAGCAATTTGGCGTCAATGTTGCTCATGTCTTGGGCGCCTGTCGAACCGCCGTGCCCAGCTACGTGAACGCGATGTGGCTATCGTCAACGATCGACGAACTTCATAAAGAAGCAGAAGGCCTTCTAAAGCAGGGCTTTCGCGCGATCAAAATGCACGTTGGATTGCCGGATCCCGACAAAGACGTGGAACGTGTTAAGGCGGTTCGGGAGATATTGGGTCCCGATGTCGTACTGCTGGCTGATGCAGCGCAATTGATTGCGTCGCCCAAGGCCTCCATCAGGCTCGCGCGCCGTATCGAGGAATTCGATATCGGTTGGTACGAGGAGCCTGTCATGGGGAGTAATCCGCAATCGGAAGCCGAGGTTGCCGCCGCTATCGATATCCCTGTCGCCACCGGTGAGTACACGTATAATCACCAAGGCATCTTTGAGCTGCTGAAACTCAAAGCTGCGGACATTCTGATGCCTGATCTGCAAAGGATGGGCGGGCCGACAGAGTTCTTGAAAGCCGCAGCCCTCTGCGAGGCATTCGATATCCCCGTGTCGTCCCATGTCTTCCCGCAAATGAGCCTCGCGCTCATGGCGTGCGTACACAACGCGAGTTATCATGAATATATCAATTGGTTTGACGCGCTCTACCAGGAGCCTGTGACTAGGGACGAAAGAGGCGCAAGCATTGTCTCCGGCCGGCCGGGTTGGGGCTTCGCCATCGACCCATCCGTATTGAAGGACTGACGTTCTAGGCGCCAAAATCCCTCTACGCACTCGCTGCAAACAAATCCCATCGACCGGGGAGGCCTTTGAATTCATATGCTCCCCGTTCGTCGAACTTCAGTCCCGCCCCCGCTACGAGATCCGAGACCACCCGGGATACGAGGACTTCCTCTGGCCGGGAACTTGCCATGACCCGGGCCGCCGCGTGGACCGCGATGCCACCGATATCGCGGCCCCTGACCTCGATTTCTCCGATATGCAGACCCGAACGTAGGGGCAAGCCAATCTGTTTGGCTGCGGCCGAAAATGTCAGCGCGCAACGTACGGCGCGACCGGGTCCATCGAAGGTGGCGAGAATGCCGTCACCGGTGTTCTTGATCAGGTTGCCGCGGTGCCTTTCAACTATTTGACGCGCCAGCTGATCGTGACTGTCCAGCAACCGGCGCCAGTTCTGATCACCCATTTCGGCCGCGCGGCGAGTTGAGTCGACGATGTCGGTGAACAGCACGGTTGCCAGGATCCGCTCTAGATCGGCCGATTCGGTTTCGCGCTGCCCGGTGATGAACTCTTCGATGTCGCCGAGCAAGGCCTCTACGTCGCCTGACCAGAATGCATGATCGCCACCGGGATATTCGATATATTTGGCACCGGGAATTTGCGCCGCGAAGTCGCGTCCCAACTGGACCGGGACCAGTGCGTCGGCTGCCCGGTGCAGCACGAGTGTCGGGATGCGCACGGTTGGGAGGATATCACCGACGTCGATCTGGAAGTTCAATAACTGGGCGGCCTTCATTGCACCGGGGCTGGCCGACAGGCGTTCAAGTTTGGCAAACTTCGCAACCGCGTTAGGATCGGAGGCCCTGCTGGCCATTACACCTTTCATCAGGGCGCCAGTCCCCCAATATTTCATTTGCTCATGAGCGACCACTTGCGGGTCAGCGGCCGGGAAAAGCTCAGCATAGCGGATAAACCCTCCAAACAGGACGAGGTGTGAAACGCGCTCCGGATAGGACGCGGCAAACATTGCGCTCATTGCGCAACCCTCGGAAAATCCGAGCAGGGCTGCACGCTGCGCGCCAACGGCGTCCAGAACAGCTCGAACGTCATCCATGCGCTCTTCGAGCGTGGGGGCGCCTGATATCGTGTCCGACAGTCCCTGGCCACGCTTGTCAAAGGTGATGACGCGGGCGAATTTTGAAAGACATCGCAAGAACGCCGTATACCCGGGCATTTCATGCAGGAACTCGACGTGCGAAACGGCTCCGGGGATGGCAATGATATTGACGGGGCCCTCTCCCATGATCTGATAAGCGACGCTTACGTCACCGCTCATCGCGTAACGCGTCAGTGGCAATTCTGAATAGTTCATTGGATGGCCGTCCCCGCTGGGCGTGCTTCTATCGGCTGCATGGTAACACCGCCCAAATTGCCATGCGAGTTCTGTTCGGGTCGTTCGCGTCGTTGTGAGGACGTCCGGTGTTGGCTGCCGGCAGGCACATTTGCAATCTTTCAACGTAAGTGGGTTTTCATTCTCGTGAATCGTCAGCGCAATGACGTTAATCGCGCCAGTGAGGTTCATTCACTGTTTCGCATTGTGGAACACTGATTACTGCGCGACGAACATTTATCAGGCGGTCCAGAGGGTCTAGACAGCCCGCAAATGACGGGTCTCGAGAGAGGCTATCTTCGGTCGTGCGAAATCCAAGCAAAAGGGAATAAAATGATGGGGATCGTCCTCTACGGTTTCGATGGCAGTACATATGTCCGGACAGTCCGGATGCTGCTCGCCGAGAAGGGCGCGCATTACGAACAGGTGCCGGTGAACGTGCTCAAGGGCGAGCCGCGCCAGCCCGATCACATTGCCCGCCATCCGTTCGGTAAGGTGCCGGTGCTCGACCACGATGGGTTCCGCATCATCGAAGCGGGCGCTATCGCTCCATACCTGGACGAGGTGCTGCCGGGCCCATCGTTCACACCGGATAGTTCAAAGGACCGTGCGCGTATGCGCATGGCGATGAGCATCGTTGATTCCTACGGTTATGGCGCTTTGATTGGAGTCGCCGGATATCACCTATTCCCCGACTTCATCGGTGGAGCGGATGAAGAAGCGAGAAAGCGTGCGATCGCTGGCAGCCGTCGTGTGCTGCAGGAGCTTATGAAACTTCGCGGCTGCAGTGCCTTTGTCGCGGGCGAACATCCCTCCCTCGGTGATTTCTACCTCGCCCCGATCTGCTTCCTCGTTTCACTTACCCCAGATGCCAACGAGGTCTTCGCGGTGGATGGTTTTGCCAGATGGTGGGAGCAGGTACAGGCAATGCCGAGCTACCAAGCGACAGCACCCCAGTTTACCTGAGATTAGGTATCTGCTGCCGGAGAATGTGATGGGACAGCTGGGCGCCGGCCTCAGTGGCTGCGGCGGATTTCGCGCACGCCGCGGCCGAGCCTACGGCGCAGCAGCGCTCGCAGCGTTACGCCTTCGGCATAACCGACTTCGGCGGCGATCTGATCGACGCCGGCTTGGCTCGTCTTGAGCAGGTACACGGCGCGCTCGATCCGCAGATCCTGGAGGTATTCGAGCGGCGATTTGCCCAGCACGCTCTGCATCCGGCGCGCCAGCGTGCGCTTGCTGGTGGCAAGCTCCGCCGCAGCCTGATCAAGCGAGAAGCCTTCGGTCAGACGTTGCCGCGCCCAGCGCTCGAACTTGTCCACCAGCGGATCGGCATGGACCAGGTGGCCGGGGATCGCATAAGCCGTCTGCGAGGTGCGCGCGTCGGCCACCAAATACTTTGCCGTGAGGCTGGCCAGTTCGGGGCTGGCGCGCCGGATCAGGGTCAGCGCCAAGTCCAGATGGCTAAGCGCCGCGCCGGCGGTGACCACCGAGTTGGACTGCACGATGATTCGCGACTCGTCCAGCCGCACACGCGGATAGCGTTGCCGGAACAGAGGTGCCAGCCACCAGGTGGTGGTGGCCTCTTCGCCGTCGAGCAGGGCCGCTTCCGCCAGCACGAACGTGCCAACGCAGGCGGCCGCGGTCAGCGCGCCGCGTCCCGACCATTTGCGCAGCACCGCGCCGGCTGCGCGTACCTCACCGCTGGCGAGCGCCTGTACCAGCGGCTCCGGCATGATACGGTTGATGGCAGGCATCACCACCGCATCCGGTGTCTGCGCGCGCGTTGCCGAAGTTACCGGCACGCTCAGGCCCTGCGCGGTTGTGACGGTCTTTCGCAGACCCACCAGCTTCGTCTGGAAGGGCAGCGAGGACGTGCCGCTCATTTCTGCCAACGCGTTGGCGGTGCTGAAGGCGTCGAGCACCGCGGCCAGGCCGGTGTCGAACACGCCATTGAGAGCAAGGATGTGGATACGCATGGCAAGAATGGTATCAGAATTGACATGTTTGCCAACACCGCGATCAGGGCTTCGGCTCTGCTAAGCGGATTCAGATTCCCGATGAATCTGCCGAAAATAGGAGTTGCCATGGCTGGATAGGTATCAAAATTGGCAATCCTGCCAATAGCTCCAAAGCGGTGTCTCTTATAGGTTTCCGCCGACTTTGGAGCCCTTAGTAATCATTGAGTGGAGAAGAAAAATGACGATCAAGTGCGGGCTATTGGTTCGGCTGGAAGCCAAGCTGGGCAAAGAGCAGGCGGTGGCGGACTTTCTTGCTGCCGGTGTTGAAATGACAAATCAGGAGGCGGGCACGCCGATCTGGTTCGCCCTCAAGCTTTCGCCGACGACGTTCGGTATCTTCGACGCCTTTACGAGCGAAGAGGATCGGCAGGCGCATCTTGCTGGCAACATGGCCAAGTCGCTGATGTCGCGGGTCGAAGAGATGTTGGCAAAGCCGCCGTCAGTCGAGTTTCTCGATATTCTCGGAATGAAAAATAAGCTGGCCTGATGTCTTGCGCCCGGCTCGCCGGGCGCAGATTCAACCTGCGCCAATCAAGATAGCCATCACCGGTGAATATCGCCCACCACCGGATGGTTGTGCACAGCAACGGGCAAAATAACCCCCTGGAGAATCATCTAATGTCTATTCTCGGAAAAACTTCCGCAATCGCGCTCATGCTTGCCATGAGTGGCACGGTGGCTCACGCTCAGACGAAAGCAAAGGACATTGTCATTGTCCATGGCGCACTGGCCGATGGCTCGGGCTGGCACGCTATCTATGACATTCTGAACAAGGACGGCTTCCATGTGACGATCGTTCAGGAGCCGCTCACCGGCCTCGCCGAAGACGTCGACGCCACCAAGCGCGTCATCGATGCGCAGACAGGCCCCGTCGTGCTGGTCGGTCACAGCTATGGCGGCTCGGTGATCACGGAAGCGGGCAATGACCCCAAGGTCAGCGCGCTCGTTTATGTGGCTGCTCTGCAGCCCGATAAGGGTGAGGCCAGCGGCCAGCTGATGGGGAAGTTCGCCGCGCCGAACGACGCCATGCGGGCGGCTACTACCAAGACCTCGCTGGATAAATATTTCTTCATCCCTGCGGACAAGTTCCGGGCAACCTATGCCGCTGATGTTCCGGAGGCGCAAGCCAAGTTCATGTCGGACTCGCAGCAGCAACTTGCCGAAAAGGCCATGGGCGCGCCGCTCTCCGAGGCGGCATGGCACAACAAGCCCAGCTTTGCCATCCTGACCACCAAGGATCGTGTCATAAGCCCTGAGCTTCAGCGTTGGATGTATCAACGCTCGGGCGCCAAGGTTACCGAATTGGCCGCAAGCCACGCTGTCTTTGTCTCTCAGCCGGCCGCGGTCGCTCGAGTGATCGAGGATGCCGCAAAACAGGCGAATTGACCGGCGGTCACCTCGAAGCGCGCATGTCGGCTTTGGGGCACGCCCCATTGCCGATTTCAGGTACCTGTCGCGGGATTGAAGACGGGCGACGTCTGCTCGTTGCGGCCGGAGACTTGCGTGCCATTGATGCAATGATTGACTTGCGGGAGCACAACGACTTCCTTGTTTCCGCAAGTCCGCCGTGAAATGTTAACGTCTGCACAGCAGCGAGAGCTATCGCAGACTTGTGGTGCAGAAATTGAAGTCGATGGATTGGGATCGTATCCGCATATTCCTGGAGGTCGCCCGCACCGGCCAAATTCTCGGTGCTGCCAGGCGTTTGGGCGTGAATCACGCGACCGTGGCGCGGCAGCTCACCGCCCTCGAGCAGGAATTGAAAACCCAGTTGGTCGAACGACGTACGACGGGCTGCGTCCTGACAAGTGCAGGCGAGGCCCTCGTTGCTGCAGCCGAGCGGGCTGAATCGGAATTCCTTCAGGTCGGCGCTCACCTTGGCAGATCGTCTGAGGCAATCTCAGGCACGGTTCGCGTCGGCGCTCCCGATGGGCTGGGGAACTACTTTCTTGCCAGCCAGCTCGGCGCGCTTGCCGCGCGGCACCCCGACTTGCTCATTCAACTCGTTCCCCTGCCGCGGACATTCTCGCTGTCGAGACGGGAGGCGGACATCGCGATCACGCTGGACCGTCCAAAGCAGGGCCGGCTTATTGTCAAAAAACTTACCGACTACACGCTCAGCGTCTATGGCGCTGAAAGCTATCTGAAGCGCCTGGGACCCATCAGGAAACAGGCCGATCTCGCCGGCCATCTCTTCGTCACGCATGTCGAGGATTACGTTTACAGCCGGGCGCTCGACTACGCGTCCGCACTCGGAAAATTCATGAACCGGCACTACGAGTGCGGAAGCGTGGTGGCACAGATGGAGGCGGTGAGGGGTGGCCACGGCGTGGGAATATTGCACGATTACGCCGCGCGACGATTTCCGGATCTTAAGCGGTTGCTGCCTGAGATCCGCTTCGTGCGAAACTACTGGCTGATTTCGCATCCCGACACCCATCATACGCGCAGGGTGTCGGAGGTGCATGCGCACATCGTGGCGAGCGTACGCTCGGCGCGTCGAGAATTCACGAGCTGACTGCAATTGACGTCTTCCGTTGCGCGACCGTGCACTGTTCCGATTTCAGAAACAGAAGCTGCCGGCCAACGGCCGTTCGACTGGGCGCGGATGGTGCTAAATGTGATCCACCAGACGTGGGCCGTCTCGCGGAAGTCAATCATGTCGTCCGCTGATCAATGAGAAATTCCATGGGAACAGAGCAGAAAGTCGCCGTCATCACCGGTGCATCACAGGGCTTCGGTGCAGGGCTTGTGAAGGCCTATCGCGATCGCAACTACCGGGTGATCGCCAATTCCCGGTCCATCAAGCCTAGCAAGGATTCGGACGTCCTGACCATCGCCGGAGACGTGGCCGATCCGAAGACAGCCGACCGGATCGTTCGGGAGGGCATGGCACGCTTTGGACGCATCGATACCCTGATCAACAACGCCGGTATCTTCATCGCGAAGCCCCTGGTTGATTACACCGAGGATGACTACGCTTCGGTCATGGCGATCAATCTGGGCGGCTTCTTCCGGGTTACCAAACGCGTCGCGGTCGAAATGCTAAAGCAGGGGTCGGGTCACATCGTGCAGATTACGACCAGCCTTATCGATCACGCCAACAGCAGCGTTCCGTCCGTCCTTGCCTCGATGACCAAAGGTGGGCTGAACGCGGCCACGAAATCCCTGGCGATTGAGTACGCAAAAAAGGGAGTTCGTGTTAACGCCGTTGCTCCCGGCGTTATGAAGACGCCGATGCACGCTCCGGAAACACATGATTTCAAAGCGAAGCTGCATCCAGTCGGACGAATGGGAGAAATTCAAGACATCGTCGACGCGATCATGTTTCTGGAAAACGCTCCCTTCGTCACCGGCGAGATCCTGCACGTCGACGGTGGTCAGAGCGCCGGTCATTGACCAGAAGGAGCGGCGGCCGGGAGGCGCGGCTCCTGCCGCGGTATACTTCGGGTCGATAAGGTCGTCGTACGACCTAATGCGACCCGAATGCCCCCTCTGGCTGTCCATTCATGGTCGAGCGCCGGTTGCAACAAGTCGCTTGCCACCGGATCGGCCAGTTTCGCGGACTCAGGTCTTTCAATCGAACCGGTACTTCACCAACCGAGAATTCGGGTTGAAGTATCGAGTTTCACCGAAATCGACCGGCACCTTGGGAGGAGTTATCATGCAGGGCATTCAGGCTCTGAAAAAGGGACCGCTCGAAGGCATTACGGTCCTCGATTTCTCACGGGTATTGGCCGGACCGTATTGCACGATGGTGTTGGCCGACCTCGGTGCGCGTGTAATCAAGATCGAGAAGCTTGGCAGCGGCGACGACACGCGGGCGTTCGGCCCGTTCGTCGACGGTGATTCAGCCTATTTCATGTGCTTCAACCGAGGCAAGGAGAGCATCGCTCTCGATATCAAGTCGCCGCGCGACAGGGAATTGCTCGAACGACTCCTGGACCGGGCCGATGTGGTCGTCGAGAACTTTCGTCCCGGCGTTATGGACCGTCTTGGTTACGGCGCGGAACGGCTGGCCAAAACGCATCCGCATATTGTCTACGCGTCGATTTCGGGATTTGGCCATACCGGACCATTCAGTGACCTGCCGGGCTACGACATGGTCGTGCAAGCCATGGGGGGCGTGATGAGCTTGACAGGATGGCCGGATGGTCCGCCTTCCCGCGTCGGGACCAGTTTTGGCGATCTCGGAGCTGCGCTTTTCGCCACCATTGGCATCGTCTCCGCCCTCTACAAGCGAGTGCAAAACGCACAGGGAACGCGCGTCGATATTGGCATGCTTGACTGCCAGGCGGCGCTGATGGAGACGGCGCTCGCGCGTTATGACGTGGAGGGCAAGATACCGGGTCGCACGGGCGACAGTCACCCTTCATTGGCTCCATTCGAAAGCTTCGCCGCGATGGACGGGCGCGTCATCATAGCCGCCGGCAACGATACGCTTTTCATGTTGATGGCGGATGCGCTCGGATCGCCTGAGTTGGCGCTCGATCCACGTTTCATGAGCAATGACCTGCGTTGCAGCAATCGCCCCGCAATGGTCACGGCTATTGAGGCAATTACGAAGCGAGAGCCTGTCGAGTGCTGGATTGCCAAGCTGAACGAGGCCGGCGTTCCTTGCTCTCCGATCAATACAATCGACAAACTATTCGACCATCCGCAACTCAAGGCCCGCAACATGATCGTGAAAGTGAAAGGTGAGGGGCCGCGTCATATCCGTACTGCAGGCAATCCTATCCGCCTTTCCGGGTATGCCGAGAACGATGTTGAAACGCCTGCCGTTTCGCCGGCGCTCAATCAACACCGCGAAGCAATTCTGAACGAGCTGATGGCTGCTCATGGCGCCTACTCCAACGCGGCGCCGGATGATGTCCTGCTCACCGAAATCGATGCCTCCGGCTCACTGCCGCGAGCGGCTGAATGATACGGGTATCTCCGAAACGAAGGAAACAGGCTATGAGCAATACCGTTGCAACAATCCGCAAAGACAGCCCGTCCCCTTCAGAACAGCCGGAGGCCGCTCCCGCGAATACCTCGCTGCGGACGATCATCGTCGAGCGCCGCGACCGTGTCGGCCTCATCACCTTGAATCGGCCAAAGAGCTTGAACGCCTTGAACGGCCAACTGGCGATCGAGACGCTCGCGGCGTTGAAGACATTCGACGCAGACGATCAGGTCGGGGCGATCGTGATCACGGGCAGTGCGCGCGCCTTCGCCGCCGGCGCAGATGTTGCGGAAATGGCCGAGAAGCCCTTCACTGACTTCTACATGAACGATTTTCTTGGCCCGTGGGACGAGGTCAAATCGATCTACAAACCTATCATAGCGGCAGTCGGCGGGTTTGCTCTTGGCGGTGGTTGCGAGCTCGCGATGCTCTGTGACTTCATTATTGCATCGGAAGACGCGCAATTCGGCCAACCCGAGGTCAAGCTGGGCATTCTACCCGGTATTGGAGGTTCACAACGGCTGACGCGTGCAATCGGAAAATCGCTTGCCATGGATCTCATCCTTACCGGTCGTACCATCGGTGCTGTGGAGGCGAAGGCCGTCGGTCTCGTTGCGCGCGTCGTACCGAGTACCGACCTTTTGCAGATTGCGTTGGAAGCTGCGCATACGATCGCCGGCTACAACGCACCAGCCGTGAGGATGGCGAAGGAAGCGGTCAATCGCGCATTCGAGGGACCGCTTTCAGAGGGTTTGCGCCATGAGCGTCTTCTGTTCCAGGCTGCGTTCGCAACCGAAGGGCAGAAGGAGGGTATGAACGCCTTCGTCAACAAACGGGCGCCGGTCTTCCGCCATCGCTGAACCGTTCAGTGTTCTGGACGACTGCTGCGACGTGATCCTCGACGCGTGGAAGTGCTCGCTACGCAAACAAACCCCAACAGTTGGAGAAAACGGTGGTTCCCAGAACTGAACTGGACGGCGACTATGACTATATTGTTGTGGGGGCCGGTTCCGCGGGTTGTGTCGTTGCGAATCGATTATCGACCGATCGCAACAACCGTGTTCTGGTTCTGGAAGCCGGTGGCAACGACAACTGGATCTGGTTTCACATTCCGGTCGGTTATCTTTTCGCTATAGGCAATCCGCGGTCCGACTGGATGTTCGCGACAGAGAGCGAAGCAGGCCTTAACGGCCGGTCGCTGAAATATCCGCGTGGCAAGGTGGTGGGCGGCTCCTCCGCGATCAATGCCATGATCTCCATGCGCGGCCAGGCGTCTGATTACGATCATTGGCGGCAACTTGGCCTTACCGGCTGGGGATGGGACGACGTGCGTCCGGTCTTCAAGCGCCTTGACGATCATTTTTTGGGTGAATCCGAACATCACGGTGTCGGCGGTGAGTGGCGCGTGGAGCCGCCGGGCGTGAGATGGGATGTCCTCGACAGCGTGACGAAAGCCGCCGTCGAAATGGGTATCCCGATGACG
The DNA here is from genome assembly GCF_900103365.1 of Afipia sp. GAS231. NCBI lineage: Bacteria > Pseudomonadati > Pseudomonadota > Alphaproteobacteria > Hyphomicrobiales > Nitrobacteraceae > Afipia > Afipia sp. GAS231. Next base: position 1,599,698 of record NZ_LT629703.1, on the reverse strand, counting down.
CCGGACTTCAATACCGGGGACAATACCGGCGTCGGCTACTTCCACGTCAATCAGAAGCGCGGCTTCCGCTGGTCGGCGGCACGCGGATTTCTGAAGCCGGTGCTGCATCGCGCCAACTTGCGTCTTGAAACTGGCGTTTTGGTCGACAAGGTGCTGTTCGACGGACAGCGTGCTGTGGGTGTTCGATATCGGCAGCACGGACGCACAGTCGAGGTCCGTGCGAAAGGCGAGGTTATACTGTCCGCCGGCTCCATCGGGTCACCCGAGATCCTCCAACGGTCCGGTGTGGGGCCAGCAGAATGGCTCGGCCAGTTTGGTATCGCCACCGTTGCCGACAGGCCTGGTGTCGGGCGCAATCTGCAAGACCACTTGCAGCAAAGAGCGATCTACCGGGTGCACGGCACCAAGACCCTCAACGAGACCTATCACTCGCTGGTAGGACGCGCGATGATGGGCCTTGAATATGCACTGTTCCGGCGGGGGCCTCTCACCATGGCGCCATCCCAGCTCGGAATTTTCACCACCTCGTCGCCAGACTTCGATCGCGCAAACATCCAGTTCCACGTCCAACCACTCTCGCTCGACAGGTTTGGGGATCCGTTGCACCGCTTCCCGGCGATCACGGTTTCGGCCTGCAATCTCCGGCCAACGTCCCGCGGCACTGTTCGCCTGCGCTCGGCGGATCCCTCGACAAAGCCGGTCATCGCACCGAACTATCTCTCGACCGACGAGGATCGCCGCGTCGCAGCCGATGCGATTCGGGTCACTCGCCGTTTAATGAAGCAGAAGGCGCTCAGCCGCTTTCGTCCAGAGGAGTACATCCCAGGGCCATCGATCGATGACAGCGAAGCTGCTCTTGCCAAGGCCGCCGGTGATATCGGAACAACGATTTTTCATCCTGTCGGCACGGCGAAAATGGGAATTGAAAACGACCCGCTGGCGGTCGTCGATCAGCACCTACGTGTGATCGGGCTCGATGGGCTGCGTGTCATTGATGCATCCGTAATGCCGACTATCACGTCGGGTAACACCAATACGCCCACAATCATGATCGCAGACAAAGGTGCACAGTACGTCTTGTCGGACGCTCAATATAGATTGGTTTAAGGTGAGATACCTGGACTGGAGAACCAATCGTCCGGCGCCGCGGCGCACGTCGCTCAAGCTTTTTCACTTTGTCCTTAGCAGCGCGAACAGTGGACGAACGACACCGGTGAGGAGCTCACGTTCCGAGGTCGTCCGCGCCAACACGCGGATGCCCAGTGTTGCGCCCAGGAAGAGGCGGGCCAGGTCGCCAGCCGGCAGTTTGGTTCGAATTGTCCCGCCTGACTGGCCGCTAGCGATGCAATCGCGCAGGTACTTCTCGATTTGGGCGAAGACGTTCGTAACGAGATCACGGAAGTCCGCGTCGTGCGGAGCGACTTCAAGCGCGGTGTTGACGACGAAGCATCCCTTCTGAAGGGCGTCGGCCAGCGCCTCCTCTATGAGCGCATCGAAGTACCGCTCCAATGCGCGCAGGGGTGGGTCATCGCCTCCGAAGGTCGCCGAGCAGGTTTCGAGCGCCAGACGGACATACCGATCGAGCACGAGACGGTAGATCGCTCTCTTATCACCGAACGCATTGTAGAGACTCGCCGTAGTTACCCCGGTGCTATCGGCGAGGTCCCGCATGGATGTCGCCGCATATCCCTTGCTCCAGAAGCGCTGCGTCGTCTGATCCAATACGGCTTGCTCATCGAATTCTCTCGGTCTCACCATCTTGTGTCATCCATTCCGATCGCGCGGGTCGTCGCACCGATGTTTTAACACGGTCGTCAAAAAAATCCATTGCATGTTTTAATACGACCGTTATAAAACGCGCAGAGCCGATGCCGCGCCCAGCCTCGACCACCGATAGTCGGAGATTCGATCCCGGCTTCGGCACGGCTCTTTGCGTACTTGCCGACCTCGATCCGCAGAGGAGAAATTCGCATGATCAAGCACCTCAACCCCTCTCGCCGCGACTTTCTGAGCGCGACCGCTATCGGTCTGGGCACGGTGGCCCAGTTCACACTCACGGGTGCGGCACGCGCCCAGACCAGGAGCAAACAGATGAGCGAACATGTCCAAGTAGATGGGATTTATCCCTTCCCGGCTGTAATGCAGACGCGGACGATCGAAACCAACGGTACATCCATCCATGTGCGGGTCGGCGGTCATGGCCCGGCAGTCGTCCTGCTGCACGGCTTTGGCACATCGGGCGACATGTGGGGACATCTGGCGAGCGCACTCATCGAAGACCACACCATTTTCGTGCCTGACCTGCGTGGGTCGGGCCTCTCGTCGAAGCCTGATGGCGGCTATGACAAGAAGAATCTGGCGGCGGACGTGGTGGGCGTCCTGGATGCTCTGGGTGTGCGTACGTTCGAATTGGTGACGCACGATATCGGGATCATGGTCGGCTACGCAGTTGCCGCCACCCACCCCGAGCGCGTAAGCCGATGGGTGGCAATCGATGCGCCGCTGCCCGGCATCGGACCCTGGGAAAAGATCCTGCAGGAGCCGGCTATGTGGCACTTTGGTTTCGGTGGTCATGACATGGAGCGCCTGGTCGCCGGCCGGGAGCGCATCTATCTCGACCGCTTCTGGAACGAACTTTCCCAGCACCCGGAGCGTTTTGATGAAGCGAAGCGCCAGCATTATGCGGCGCTCTATGCGCAACCCGGCGCAATGCGAGCGGGTTTTGCGCAGTTCCTGTCGTTTAGCCAGGATGCGATCGACAACAAGGCGTTCCTTGCGCAGGGCAAGCTCAAGATGCCGGTCTTGGCCCTGGGTGGTGAAGCTACATTCGGCCCGATGATCGGCGCGGTGGTTCGGTGTGTCGCCGATAATGTCGAAGACGTGATCATCCCCGATTGCGGGCACTGGATCACGGAAGAACAGCCTGCCGCGACGACTAAACTTGTCGTCGACTTCCTGCATCGTCGTTCGTGAGTTAGCTGGCGTTACGTGGTGCGGCGCCGTGGCTGGTCCAGCCGACGCCGCAGCCCCTCTACTGGTCTGGACGCCGGATGCGAAAAATGGAGAAAAATGGACCCGACCGAAGTCGGGTCCAGATGCAATTGGTGCCGTCTGAACGCCAACCTAAATATCAACTATGGAGATGGAAGACCTTGTTCATGATTTGCCACTTCCCATCCAGCTTCAGCAGCGTGAACATGTCAGTGAAGCGCGATCCCGTCCAGTCGTCGATTTCCAAACGCACGTTCGCGATCGTGCCGACGACGTCGATCTCCGAAATACGAGACTTGATTCCAGTGGCTGGACCATTCTTGTCGTTCCAATCGTAAAGCCCTTGGATAGGTCCAGCAAAGAGATCAGGTCCCACATATCCAAAAATCGTAGCGTCCTTGTGGAAGGCGGGCTTCATTTCGCTTCCCTTCCCCGATTTTGCGCCGTCCAGATAATGTTGAACGACCTTCGTGATGGCTTCATAGTCGCCCAAATTCGTAGCTGTGCCACTCATCTCTTACTCCCTTGTGGTATCTACCAGCGGCGCCATGACCGAAGTGGAAAACACCCGCCGGCGTCCCTAACTGCCGGCGCCGTCGCAGTAGGAGCTCGCCCGCAATTTCCAGGCATAACTTAGTAAGGCGGGAGTGCTCCTCACAGCGCCGGTGCAGGCAAAGCCGATGGTACCAGTTGTTGAGCTTGTGACATTTGGCGCGATAGAACCTGCCAAGGCCGGGTCGCGCAGTGTGCCCGGCTGAAGAGTCGGCAGTGTGGTCGGTCGTTTTTGCTGGATCAGATCTTCAAAGCGCCTTGGCGAGCCTCGAGATTCCCTCTTCGATCGCCGGTTCTGCCAGCGCTGCGAATCCCAACAGGAGGTACCGATCACAATTCTCCAGATAGTCCGCGTCTCCGATATTCTGGTCGCGCAACGTGTAGACGCCGATCTGCTGCTTCAGCATCAGCGTCTGCAATTTGACGGCGCTGGGAAAATCCGGCGGCAGCTCCCATACCAGATGTGTGCCACAATGCACCGGGTTTATCTGGACGGACCCGACATGTTTCTGAAGTGCCGCGACCAGGCAGTCGCGCCGTGCCATGTAGGTTTTGCGAATTTTTCTGAGGTGCTTTTCGAAGGCGCCGGTTTCGATGAAGTCATTCAGCACGGCCTGTTCGAGCCAAGGAACACCTGTGCACGGAAAGCCATGGTCGAGAAGTGATACCGCGTGAACGGCAAGGTTCACTAAATGGGGCGGCAGGACCATGTATCCCACCCTCAGCCCCGGGCCGATGGAGGCTGCAAACGAGCCGACGTAGACCACCCGTCCGAAGGTGTCGAGGCTCTTCAGGGGTGGTGGCGGTGATCCCTGATAGCGAATCTCAGTGTCGAAATCGATTTCGACAATGTGAGAGTCCGTTTGGTTCGCCCAATCCAGCAAGACTTCGCGTCGGGAAGCTGACAACATGACGCCCATCGGATATTGACGGACCGGAGTGACGAAGGCGAGGCTCATGCTGGATTGTGGCAAGTGCTTTACGACGATGCCACTCTGATCGACGGGAACCGGCGCTATATTCGCGCCGTAAGCCCGGAAAAGATCCGCTGTTGCGCTGCAACCAGGCGCTTCCATTGCCACCGTTGTCCCTGCGCGGACAAACAGATGAGCAGCGACGTTCAGCGCCTGCTGAACACCAGTGACGATCACTATTTGATCCGGACTGCATGAAATGCCGCGAGAAGCCCCCAGATAGCCGGCAAGAGTCTCTCGCAACTCCCGAAGCCCCTTCGGGGTACCGGAATACGTCAAGTTGAATTTCGAAGATTGCATTCGCCAATTGGTTAGTCGGCGCCATACGCTGCGCGGAAAGCAAGCGGGATCGGTGCTCTCAAGCGCAAAGTCGCAAACGATTTCATTGGGGAATGTGGATCGTTTCGCTTCCTCGGCGACAGGAACGAACAAGTGGATCGGTTTGGTGTGGGTGGCTCTGTTGGTAAAGGAGTCTGCAACCGATAACGAGCTATCGGGAAGCGTATTTGACACGTATGTTCCGGCACCTTCCCTCGACTCCAGATACCCTTCGGCCGTCAATGTCTCGTAAGCGAGAATGATTGTATTGCGCGACACCCCAAGCTGTTCGCTAAGAGCACGACTTCCGGGAAGGCGTGTACCGGGTCTCAGGCGGCCAGATACGATCAAGCCATGGATCTGCCTGAAAACCTGAGCTTGCAGTGACGCAGCGGAAAGATCAATTTCAAGAGCTAACTGCATCGGCTGCTCCAATCGTTCGACACTCGATAGTTCGCAAAAATTGCCAGGCCACTACTGCGTTGGCATCCCGATCTCGACACGATCGGAGAGGGGCTCATCAGCCCTGCAAGCGACCGTTGTTCCCAGAAGTCGCCATTGACTTTGACGATGCCGACAGAAAACCTACTGCTAGGCGTTACAGGCCGCAAGCATTTCGGAAATCCTCGTGAATTTCTCTCGTGGCTTGCCAACGGGAAGGCCACGCGCTTTCTCCGCTTGATCGATCGTTTCCCAATCATGGAAGGAGACTGACCGCACCGACCGTTGCGCCAACAAGGAGACCGACGCTTCGCGGCCAGTTTTGGGTTGAGAGCTGAAGGTCGGCAGATCTGCGAGAAGGGTCGCAACAGTTGCCATGCTGTCGGCTCGGTTCGTCCCGATGATTCCGGTCGGCCCGCGCTTGATCCAGCCAGTGACATAGACTGGAAATCCGTTCGACGATGTTATCGCCGCGCGGCCGTCCTTGTTGGGAACCGTGCCGAGCTTCTCATCAAATGGAACTCCTTCCAACGGAAGTCCGCTGTAGCCGACACTGCGAATCATCAGTCCGGTCCCGATAGATACCGTCTTCCCGGTGCCGATCGCCTCTTGACGACCGGCAGCGCCGACGAGCCGGGTTCGCTCAAGAACCAGTTCCTCGAGCCTATGCTCCCCACGTGCTTCTCGTGGACTCAGGAAGAAGTGGACGCGGCAGCATTTCGGCTTTTCCTGCCGACGGGAGGCGAAGGTCCGGAATATCTCGAAATTGCGTGCGCGGGCGGGCTCGCGAACGTCGTTCAGTTCGGACTTGCACGTTTCGCTCAGGAGCAAATCATCAGGGTCCACGAAAGGATCGCACTCAGACAGCTGACCGAGCTCGCGTAGCTCCTTGGTGGTGAATCGTGTCTGAGCCGGACCTCTGCGCCCGATGAGATGAATCTCGCGGATGCGGCTCTCGGCCAGGGCGTCCAGTGCGTGCGATGCGATATCGGTCTTTCGCAATTCATCGGTTGACTTCGCCAGGATCCGGCAGACGTCGACCGCGACGTTGCCCTGGCCGATGATGATGGCGGATTCACCTGATAAGTCGAATTTGAGATCTCGGTAGTCGGGATGACCGTTGTACCACCCCACAAATGAAGTAGCGGCGTGGCTTCCCTGAAGATCCTCGCCGGGGATGCCAAGCTTCCGGTCCGTTGCCGCGCCCGTGGCAAAGATCACCGCGTGATAACAATCCGCCAATTCTCTGAGGGTGAAATCCTTGCCGAATGACACGTTACCAATGAATGAAAAGCGAGGATGTTGAGCGATCGCTGCGTACGTATCTGCGACATCCTTTAACCGCGGGTGGTCGGGCGCGACACCATAGCGGACGAGGCCGTAAGGGACGGGGAGACGTTCGAGAATGTCGACCTCGGTCGTGTGTTCGGATTGCAGCAGTGCTTCAGCCGCGTAGAAGCCACTAGGGCCGCTTCCAACGATCGCAACCCGCAAGGGGTTATCGGCTGTTCCAATTCTGTTCACGGGTAAGGCCACTACGGTTTGATGCGTTCAGGAATAGCCCAGGGCGGCTCGTCGTTCCTCCGCACCCGCCAACGGCGTTTGCTTGCTCCGGATCACGGGTGTGGTGCTCGATCTATCAGCGTTAATCTGAATCCACATTACCTGGTCTTCCGAGAGATCCGCGCTTTCGCTGATAGCGTGAACCGGACAGGCCGGAATGCATGCCGCGCAATCGACGCATGCGATCGGATCGATGTACATTCGTTGATTGTCGCCATGGAAACACGCCACCGGACAAACGAGAACGCAATCCGTGAATCTACAGTCGCTACAGTTCCCGGTAACCACATGGGGCATTGTCGTTCCTCATTCGAACATCATGGTGGCAATCGACTAGCCGCCCGTCGCGGCCATGAGTCGCGAAATTTTATCAGGTTTTTCATTGAACTCGTGCCGCTCCGGTTTTAGGCTCATTGCTGACCGAAGTGCCTCCACTATCTCTTCGTCGCTGGCGCCGCGACGTAATAGTGGACCGAATGCCAGCTGCTCCCGCTGACCGAGACAGAGATACATTGTCCCGTCGGCTGCGAGCCGCACCCGATTGCAAGTGGCGCAAAAATGTTCTGAAAGCGGAGTGATGAAGCCGATGCTCAATCGCCCGTCTGGCGTTTTCAGATATCGCGCAGGCCCACCGCCGGGCACGTCGCCCGCGACTAGGCCGCGTTCTTGCTGCAAGCGCCGCCGGATCGGCTGGAGATCAAGGAATTGGGTATTTCGACCGGTTGCCCCCATCGGCATCGCTTCGATCAGGCGAAGAACAAATCCCTGCTCCATGCAGAAATCGACCATGTCATCGATTTCGTCGTCATTCACGCCATGCATCGCGACCATGTTGATCTTGATCGGTGCGAAACCGGCTTCCTTGGCGGCCGCCAGGCCAGCCAGAATTTTGTCGAGAACATCCCGGCCGCAGATCGCGGCGACGCGGTCTGCGCGAAGCGAGTCCAGGCTGACGTTGACGCGCCTCACGCCGGCCTCCTTCAACGGCGCCGCGAGTGCATGCAATCGGGTCGCGTTGGTGCTCAAGGATAGATCGTCGATGCCCGGTATTGCGGCAAGGCGCGCCGCAAGATTTGGCAAGTCTCGCCGCACCAGCGGCTCGCCACCTGTGAGGCGGACACGTTTCAGCCCACGAGGAGCCATAATGGAGATCAGGCGCTCGATTTCCTCGAACCGCAACCAGGAGGCCGGTTCCTGAAAGCCGCGAAATCCCTTTGGAATGCAGTAGGTGCAGCGTAAGTCGCAGCGGTCGGTCACCGAAAGCCGCAGATATTCAATTCGGCGCCCGAACGTATCCACGAGGAGGGGGGCATGCGATCTCATAGATGATGTTGCCGCCATGTTCTGTCGACATGCAAAGCGCACGACCAAGGATTGGTCGATCATCCATCCCGAGAGCCCGGTCAGTGAAGTACCGGTGCAAATAAAAGGCCTGAGTCCGGACAGACTGCAAAGCCAAGCCGGCACCACGAGATTCGCGGTAACCGGTACTCATTTCGATTGAGTCGTTGGATTTTACTGTGAGAGGCCGCTCTTGGTGACCGTAAGTCCCATGCGCAGAGTTCCCTAACCTGACGGTAGAAGGAATATGTCGATGCCGACCAGCACTTCAACGACGAAGGCGAATACGAGGGAATATTTTGGTGGTTGCCCCCACGACTGTCCCGACACCTGCGCAATGCTTTATACCGTGGAAGGCGACAAATTAGTCAACGTTCGTGGAAACCCGAAGCATCCGGTTACGCGTGGCGGACTATGCGTCAAACTCAACGATTACTCGGATCGCCACTACAACGCGGACCGCGTGTTGCACCCACTGAAGCGTAACGGGCCAAAGGGCAGCCGGCCCTTCGTGCGGATCAGCTGGGACCAGGCGCTGGCGGAAATCAAACAGCGCTGGACGAGAACTATTGCTGACCATGGCGCAGAAGCCATTCTTCCCGTCAGCTATCTCGGCAATGAAGGTCTTGTGCAGGGCCTTACGGTTGGCGACGCATTCTTCAACAAGCTCGGCGCCACCGTTTGCGAGAAGACCTATTGCGCTTCGGGCTCTTCCACAGCATGGCTCCTCACTGTCGGGCCCACTAACGCGCTGGACCCTGAGAGCTTCGCCTACTCGAAATATATCATTATCTGGGGCTGCAACTCTCTCAGCACCAACCTGCATCATTGGCCCTTCGTGACGGAGGCGCGCCAAAAGGGTGCAAAAGTCGTAGTGATCGATCCATATAGGTCGCGCACTGCCAAGCAGGCAGACTGGCACATCGCGCCCAAGCCGGGAACCGATGGCGCTCTTGCGATGGCCATGATCCAAACGCTGATCGCGGAAGACCTCGTCGATCGCGACTATGTCGACAAGTATGTCTTGGGTTTCCCGGAACTCAAGGAGCACGCGGCTGGCTGCACACCTGAATGGGCCGAGAAGATCACCGGTGTCCCCGCCGACGACATACGGAAGCTGGCTCGTGAATACGGTCAGTCGCGAAACGCATCGATTCGCATCGGCGTAGCGCTTGAGCGTACTGCGGGCGGAGCGCAGGCGATCCGCGCCGTCATCGCGCTTCCGGCCTTGACCGGCGCCTGGAAAGATGTGGCTGGCGGCATTTATCAGGCGCCGTTGTGGGAGTTCCCCGTGAACTTCGGGGCGATCTGCAGACCGGATTGGATTAAGCCCGGCACGCGTGTCGTAAATCTCCTCAAGTTGGGAGAGGCGCTATTGGGCGAGACAAAGCTTGATCCGCCGATCAAATCCATAATGGTCTACAATACAAATCCGGTGACCCAGGCGATGGATGTCGACAAGATCGTCAAGGGGCTTCAACGCGAAGATCTGTTCACCGTCGTCGCGGATCACTTCGTCAGCGATACCGCGGCTTATGCCGATATCATCTTGCCGGCAACGATGGCGGCCGAACACGATGACATGATGTTCTCCTGGGGGCATTTCTACCTTACGCTCAATCAAAAAGCGATCGAGCCGCCCGGCGAAGCTTGTTCGAACGCGGAAATTTTCCGGAGGCTGGCGAAAACGATGGGCTTCACCGATCCCGAGTTCATCAAATCGGACAAGGATCTGGCTGAAAGCACGATAGACTGGACTGCGCCCCAGGTGCAGGGCATCGATATGGACCTGCTTCGGGCGCAAGGCTACGCGAAGCTGAACTTGGGCGCGGCAGACACGCGGACGCCTCACGCCGAGGGGAACTTCAAGACGCCGTCCGGCAAGTGTGAAATCTTGCTCAACAACGCGACAAATTTCGTGGCACCTCCATTCCGTCAATTGTACAACGAGATGCAGAGTGGCGAGCCTATCGAACCGCTTCCCGGTTATACCAGACCATACGAGAGCGCGGCTGACGAGCCCGAGCTTGCCAAGCTCTATCCTCTGAGCATCGTAGCTCCGAAGAGCCACGCGTTCTTGAACACGAACTATGCCAACGAGCCCAAGAAACAGAGGCTGCAGGGTAACCAGTTTGTTCTCCTTAGCCCGCAAGATGCGGCTGAGCGAATGATCGGACATGGTGATGAGGTGAAAGTGTACAATCGGACCGGAGGCTTCCAAGGCGTCGCTCAGATAACCGACGACGTGCGGGCTGGTCTCGTCGTTACGACCGTCGGATATTGGCGGACCCACAACGAGGAGGGGACCGTCAATAGCGTGTCCGCGGCTCGGTTCGGTGGGATGGGAAATTGTCCCACCTTCTCGGACAATCTTGTTCAGGTGGAGCGGGTCGTAGGCAAGAATGCTGCGCGCAGCATGCATGAGCCAAAGCCGGTAGCGTTGGTGACAGCCTAAGTGCCGTTACGAGCTTGCGGACCTGCAGGAGAGTGCAGGTCCGCAAGTGTGCTGATATCGGTAGGCGGCCGCACAGGCCGTCCCGATCAGTTCTTGTTTCGGGGTGGATCCTTGCACCTGAAGGTATGGCACCATCAGATACAAGCTGACCGGTACTCGGGACATTCTGTTGGCCCACTACAGTGCAGCTCAAGAGTAGAGCCTGCCGATGTCTTCAGGCCAACATGGAATAGAAGCGCAATGGATCTAACGGGAAGCTATACGATTCCGGCGAAGCAAAGCGCCGTGTGGGCCGCACTCAATGACCCAGACATTCTCAAAGAGTGTATCCCGGGCTGTGAAACTCTCTCGATGCTTTCCGAGACTGAATTTGCTGCGACCATTGTCGCCAAGATAGGTCCATTGAAAGCGCGCTTCACCGGAAGAGTTGAGTTGAGCGAGATCGATCCGGATAACGGCTATCGCATTCGGGGCGAGGGTTCGGGGGGTGTCGCGGGTTTTGCCAAGGGTGGTGCTCGTGTCCATCTCCAGGGAGCAGGGGATGGCACCGTGCTAACGTATGAAATAGAGGCCCAGATAAGCGGAAAGCTCGCGCAGCTTGGGTCACGTCTGATCACAGGTGTGGTGAACAGCATGGCCGAGAAGTTTTTCACCACGCTGGTATCTAAAGTAACCCTGGGCGGTCCAACGGAAGATGGTAGCTCTAATGCGTGATCGACTCGATATCCGCGCCAAGCGCGCCGCACGCAACCAATGCGCGAGCTGCTATGTTCCGCTCGCCAGTTTGTCTTGCGTCTTGGTCTCAAAATCGCCGGCGTCATGCCGTTCATGCAGTTGACTTGAGGCTTCGCCATTGACGCGGTTGACCATTCGCCCGCGTCGGACGGCCGGCCGTTCGGCGATCGCGTCTATCCAGCGCGCAACGTTCTTGTATTCCTGTGTTTGAAGGAACTCGGCCGCTTCGTAGAGCCAGCCCCTTGATAAGCCAGCGTACCAGGGCCAGGCGGCGATATCGGCGATCGTGTAGTCGTTGCCAGCGATAAATTCTCTCGTTTCGAGGTGCCGGTCGAGCACGTCGAGCTGGCGTTTCGTCTCCATGGAGAAGCGATCTATGGCGTATTCGATCCTGGTCGGCGCGTAGGCATAAAAGTGGCCGAAGCCTCCGCCCACATATGGTGCGCTTCCCGCCTGCCAGAACAGCCACGACAGGCATTCGGCGCGTGCACCATGTCCGGTCGGCAGGAACGCGCCAAACTTCTCGGCCAAGTATATCAAGATAGCACCGGACTCGAAGACCCGGATCGGCATCGGTCCGCTTTGATCAACCAAGGCCGGGATCTTGGAGTTGGGGTTCAGCCCAACAAAGCCGCTCCCGAACTGATCGCCGCGGTCGATTCTGATCAGCCAGGCATCGTATTCCGCGCCACTATGGCCGAGCGCCAACAACTCCTCGAGCATCACGGCCACCTTCACGCCGTTCGGCGTTCCCTGGGAGTAGAGTTGGAGGGGATGGCGACCGACGGGGAGTTCCTTCTCGTGCGTCGGGCCGGCGATCGGTCGGTTGACGTTCGCGAACCGTCCGCCGTTCGGCTTGTCCCAACTCCAGACTTTCGGCGGCGCATAATCGAACGAGGTGGTCATTCTTGGAACTCCAGGTGTTGGGCGGTGGCATACGAGTTCAACGCAAGGTCGGATTAGATCGCATGTCGATTTACCTCTCATGCTCTGCCAACCGTCGGCGCGAGGCGAAATCGCATCCAGTATCTCAGTTTACGACTCGTTCGCACGAACGTGAACGTTCATTGTTCGGCGAACACTGTTCCGTTGTGCGGTTGAATGAGGGATCAATGTTGTATGAGTGGTAAGGCGGATCAACGCGCTATGGCAGGGCGGGTCTGGTCGCGCATGTCCAACGTCGCTTTGCCAGTGCAGGTCGGTTCGTCTCAGGTCGCTGACACGCAGGGGGTGCAGTTCGCAAGCTAGTCCTTACGGGCGATACCCCTCTGGTCTGCCCGCAATCTGTTGTCGAGATAGGTGTAATCTAAACTATTCGTTTTTCGGATTGACATAGTGCCCTTACGAAATAGAGCTGGGCTCTTTGCATAAAGAGCGGGCTGGATCGATGCAATAAACGCGGCTCGATTCCGTCGGTATTTCGACCATTCCCCCATTTGAATAAGTCAGGGGCTCACTATGCGCATAGCGATGATCGGTGCAGGAGGTTTCGGCGGCTACTTTGGCGCCCGCCTTGCTCAAGGCGGTGCAGATGTTTGCTTCCTTGCCCGGGGCTCTCACCTGGCGGCCATCCGCGCGAACGGACTGGTCGTCGAAGGCGGTCCTGAAAAGGTGTGCGTCAATCCCGTGAGAGCCTCAGACAATCCCACCGATCTCGGTGTGGCGGATTTCGTATTGCTGGCTGTCAAGCTGTGGGACACGGAGACGGTCCTCGAGCAGATCAAGCCGATGGTTGGACCGGACACGACTCTGATTTCGTTCCAAAATGGTGTGCTCAAGGACGACGCGTTACGAAACGCCTATGGCCCGACCCGGATCATGGGCGGGGTCGGCTACGTCGCGACCACGATCGATCGCCCTGGCGTTATCCGGCAGACGGGACCGATGCAACGATTGATCTTCGGCGAGTTCGATGGCCGCCGGTCGACGCGCGCTGAAGAGCTTTTGCAAGCCTGCAAGAATGGCGGCATCAACGCCGAACTGTCCACCAACGTTGTTCGGGAAATCTGGGAGAAGTACGTGTTTCTTGTCGGCTTGTCCGGCACCACTACCGCCATGCGAAGTGCGATCGGTCCAATCAGGGAGAACCGGCAGACGCGGGCGTTCCTGCTCGACGTCATGCGGGAGGTTGTCGCTGTTGCAAACGCCCATGGCGCGAAGCTCCAGGCGGATTACGCCGAGCGGCGCCTCGCGCTTGCCGACGACGTGGCGCCCGACATGACGTCATCGATGCATCATGACCTGCAACGCAGCAGGCAGTTGGAGATCCGGTGGTTATCCGGCGGAGTAGTCCAACTCGGGAGCGCTGTGGGGGTAGCGACGCCGCTTAACCGAGCCATCGCCGATGTCCTTGCACTGTACGAAGGCGGTGCGCCTGCCACGTTGGAGACGAGGGCATTGGAGAGTGCCGGTGCCACCTGACCAGGGAACTGCCGGCCGAGATATGAAGATCGCGATGATCGAAGTCTTCGTTGTCAGCATTCCGTTCGCAGGAGGCGGCAAGTCGGCTGCGTCAGCTTGGGGAAAGAAGAACGCAAGTAGCGCCGACTCCTTGCTGGTCAAGGTAACGACCGAGGGCGGGATTATCGGCTGGGGCGAGGCGTTCGGCTTCACCGCAATTCCCGCCGTCAAGGCTGCGATAGAAAAGGTTATCGCTCCGTTGTGTATCGGCGTTAGCGCGCTGAGCATCGGGTCGTTGATGCTCGATGTTCAGAAGCGCCTTCACATATTCGGGCGCGGCGGCGCCATCATGTTCGGGATTTCCGCGATCGATATTGCGTTATGGGACATCTTGGGAAAGGCAACTGGCCAGCCCGTACACCGACTGTTGGGTGGTACAGCAGTGTCGGAGCTGGCTTGCTATGCAAGTCTCGTTCGCTACACCGACCCGCAGCTTCTGGTCGAAAACGTCAATCGAGCTCTGGCCGATGGCTTCTCCCATCTGAAGCTCCATGAAATCACCGTGGATGCGGTCCGTGAGGCGCGAAGAGCTGCCGGCGATAACGTGGAGATCACGCTGGACGTCAACTGTCCATGGACTGTGCGAGAGGCCCTCGATATGAGCGCCAGGCTGCGACCGTTCAATCTGCGCTGGCTGGAAGAGCCCATTTGGCCTCCAGAGAACTTCGACGGCTTGGCCCGATTACGTCGTGAGGGTGAAGTACCCATTGCGGCAGGAGAAAATGCATCAACGCTGGTGGAGTTCCAACGGATGCTTTCTGCCGGCGCGGTCGACTTCGTCCAGCCCAGTCCGGCCAAAATGGGAGGTATATCCGAACTTCAGAAGGTATTCGCGCTTGCCGCGGCAAGTGCGACCGTGGTGATGGTCCATTCATTCTATGACGGCCCCGGCTTGCTCGCGAGTGTTCACGCAAGCGCCGCGCTAGGCTCGGAAGACGCCCTGGTCGAGTGGCGGTACTTTGACCTTGAGGCTCAACTGTACGGCGACGCAGTGCGGCCGAAGACCGGAATGATCGCTGTTCCCCAAGGACCCGGTTTGGGATTCGACCCAGATGCAGACGTGGTTCGAAACTTTCAAGTCTGAAGTTGAACTGCCTTTTCTCAACGATCGACGGATAGAAATATGATTCGCAAGCGTTATCTTGGCTCCGCATGTGGGCTGCTGCTTCTGTCACTACTGACGGGTACAGCGATTGCTTCTTCTCGAGAGTTGCCGAACCCAAGTAACGCCGGCTTCGCGGAGAAGCTGTACAGACTGGATTGCGGCCGCTCGATTGCCAACGATGAATCGATTTGGACTCCCGGCGAAAACCAGGGCCACAGCATAGAGTTTTCATCGACCTGCTGGCTGGTCAAGCGAGGAAACCAGTGGTTACTTTGGGACACGGGAGTGCCGGAGGCCACGGCTACCGATCCGAACGGTTGGTCGACTCTGCCCAAGCTGATCCTTTATCACCTGGACAAGACATTAACGGGTCAGCTTGCGGAAATCGGTCTCAAGCTGCCCGACGTCACCTACGTTGCCATTTCACACACTCACGGGGACCACATTGGCAATGTCACCCTGTTCCCCGATGCCGAGATTCTGATACAGCGAACAGAATACGAATGGATACATGGAGGCAATGGGCCAAACGAAAACGTTAATCAGCTGATGGCGTTGGCGCGCCGCCTCATGGGAAATCCTAGGAATTTACGTCTGACCGACGGAGACCTCGACGTATTCGGTGACGGAAGCGTTACGCTCATATCGACGCCGGGGCATACGCCCGGCAGCCAGTCGCTGCTCGTCCATCTCAAAAATTCTGGTTTCATCGTACTGTCGGGCGATGTTGTCCATCTGGAAGAGAACTTCGCTAAGAGCAGGGTTCCTTCGCTCAATACAGATAAACAAGCATCCATCGAATCGATGGAAAGAATCAGGCAGATCATCAAGACCTACAAAGCCATAATGTTCATCAATCACGACAAGAAGCAAACTGACGGCCTTAAGTTGCTGCCGGCATTTTATGACTGAGGCTAACCTTGCGGACCTCGGCCGCTTCCACCAAGTTATTGACAACGCGCGCGAGCGCAAGGAGATCAGCTATGCAGGATAATGTCCCGTTGACGGTCGGCGTCGATCACGTCGGACTTGCCGTGAAAGACCTTCCGCTCGCACGGAGCTTCTTTTGCGACTGCCTTGGCTGGAGGGTTGTTGGTGAGAACCAGAGTTATCCGGCGTCGTTCGTGTCGGACGGAAACGGTATCGTGACGCTCTGGCAGGTCGAGGATCCGGAGAAATGCGTGCCGTTCGACCGCCGTCGCAACATCGGTTTGCATCATCTTGCATTGAAGGTTGCGGATCGTAGCGCACTTGATGCATTGCACGCACGTGTAGCGGCATGGCCCGGCGCGTCGATTGAGTTTGCGCCGGAGCGATCGGGCAAGGGCCCCAAGGTACACTTTATGGTGCGGGAGCCGGGCGGCACCCGGATCGAGTTCGCCTGCGTTTCTCCTGCCGCCGGATGATGGAGGCGCTGGTTCTCCGGCGCCGGTAGTGGCGATCAGTACAGAAGCCTCTCGCTGGTGTTCGCATGGCTCGGAATCATCCAGCGCGCTGGTACCATCCGTTTTATTTTGACCGGTGCTATGACCGGCTTTTGTCGCTTGCTTAAGTAACAACAATGACTACGGCAGGAGATCCTGCAGCCGGTGGCAGGTCAGCGTGATCCCTCACTTTGGCTCGTTCAATGTTTCAACGGCAAAGCTGCGACAGCTTCGGTCGCCGTGGCGAGAACGGCGGATCCTGGTGGGCGCCACTGCTGATTTGGACAAAGTCTCTGGAAAAGAGAAACCGGGAGGTTGGATATGCCGACAGTCGAACTGAAGATCAATGGTAACGCCGTCTCGGTCGATGTCGAGGACCGGACCCTCCTCGTCCATCTCCTGCGCGAAAATCTCAACCTGACCGGCACCCATGTCGGCTGCGATACCAGCCAGTGCGGCGCCTGCGTCGTCCATATCGACGGCAAGGCGGTCAAATCCTGCACGGTGCTGGCCGGACAGGCCGCCGGCTCCAACGTCACCACGATCGAAGGCCTTTCGAAGGGCGACGAACTGCATCCGATGCAGGCGGCGTTCCGCGACAATCATGGCCTGCAGTGCGGCTATTGCACGCCCGGCATGATCATGTCGGCGGTCGATATCGTGCACCGCTACGGCGGCAAGCTGGACGAGGAAACCGTCCGCCATGAGCTGGAAGGCAATATCTGCCGCTGCACCGGCTACCACAACATCGTCAAATCGGTGCTCGATGCGGCCGGCCGCATGAAGGTCTCGCAGGCGGCCGAATAGCCTCCGCCGGCTACCAAACCTGCATTCAAGACCGCCACCTTTCGATGGAAAGGGCGGAAACAATAACTCCGGTTGGGAGGACAGAACATGGGCGTTGAAGGCATTGGCGCAAGCGTTGTGCGCAAGGAAGACCGCCGTTTCACGACTGGCAAGGGCCGCTACGTTGACGACATCAAGCTTCAGGGCATGACCCATGCCCATTTCATCCGCAGCCCGCACGCGCATGCCAAGGTCAAGGGTATCGATTCATCCGCGGCGATGAAGATGCCGGGCGTGGTCGGCGTGCTGACCGGCCAGCAGATCGTCGACGACAAGGTCGGCAACCTGATTTGCGGCTGGGCCATCACCTCCAAGGACGGCACGCCGATGAAGATGGGCGCATGGCCGGCGATGGCGCCGGAAACCGTGCGTTTCGTCGGCCAGGCGGTCGCGGTCGTGATCGCCGAGACCAAGAACCAGGCCAAGGACGCGGCCGAGGCCGTGGTGGTCGACTACGAGGAACTGCCCGTCGTCGCCGATATCCGCTCGGCGCTCAAACCGGGCGCACCGCAGTTGCATCCGGAAGCCCCGGGCAACGTGATCTATGACTGGCACATCGGTGACGAAGCCGCGGTCAAGGACGCCTTCGGCAAGGCCGCCAATGTGGTGACCCTGGAGTTGACCAATAATCGCCTGGTGCCGAACGCAATGGAGCCGCGCGCGGCGATCGCGGAATATGACGAGGCCGAAGAGCATTTTACACTGTACACGACGTCGCAGAACCCGCATGTCGCCCGCCTGGTGCTTTCGGCGTTCTACAACATCGCGCCGGAGCACAAGCTGCGGGTGATCGCGCCCGACGTCGGCGGCGGTTTCGGCTCCAAGATCTACATCTATCCCGAAGAAATGGTGGCGCTGTGGGCCTCCAAGAAGGTCTGTCGCCCGGTGAAGTGGACCGGCGACCGCACCGAAGCCTTTCTGACCGACGCCCATGGCCGCGACCATATCTCGAAGGCCGAGATGGCGTTCGACAAGGACAACAAGATCATCGGCTTGCGGGTAAAAACCCACGCCAATCTCGGCGCCTACATGTCGCTGTTCTCGTCGTCGGTGCCGACCTATCTCTACGCCACGCTGCTGTCGGGCCAGTACAACATCCCGGCGATCTATGCCGAGGTGATGACGGTCTATACCAACACCACGCCGGTCGACGCCTATCGCGGCGCGGGCCGCCCCGAAGCGAGCTACCTGGTCGAGCGGCTGATGGAAACAGCAGCCCGGCAGTTGAAGGTCGACCCGGCGGAATTGCGCCGCAAAAACTTCATCACCCAGTTCCCGCATCAGACGCCGGTGATCATGGCCTATGACATCGGCGACTTCGGCGCCTCGCTGGATGCGTCAATGAAGGCGATCGACTATGCCGGTTTCCCCGCGCGCAAGGCGAAGGCCAAAGCCGAGGGCAAACTGCGCGGCCTCGGCGTCTCCTGCTACATCGAGGCCTGCGGCATCGCGCCCTCGAAAGCGGTCGGCAGCCTCGGTGCCGGCGTCGGCCTGTGGGAGTCGG
Organism: Afipia sp. GAS231; assembly: GCF_900103365.1. Lineage (NCBI taxonomy): Bacteria > Pseudomonadati > Pseudomonadota > Alphaproteobacteria > Hyphomicrobiales > Nitrobacteraceae > Afipia > Afipia sp. GAS231. The sequence continues at coordinate 1,580,989 of NZ_LT629703.1, read as the reverse complement.
CTGAAATCCGCGTCAATCCGGTCGGCACCATCGAGGTCCTGACCGGATCGCACAGCCACGGTCAGGGCCATGAAACCACCTTTGCGCAGTTGATTTCGGAACGCCTGGGCGTGCCGATCAGCCAGGTGCAGATCGTCCATGGCGACACCGATAAAGTGCAGTTCGGCATGGGCACCTACGGCTCGCGCTCGCTTGCGGTCGGCGGCACCGCCATCATCAAGGCGATGGAAAAGGTCGAAGCCAAGGCGAAGAAGATCGCAGCCCATCAGCTCGAAGCGTCGGAGAACGACATCGTCATCGAGAACGGCGAGTTCAAGGTCACCGGCACCGACAAGTCGATCGCGCTGCCGATGGTGGCGCTCGCCGCCTACACCGCGCACAACCTGCCCGACGGCATGGAGCCCGGTCTGAAGGAAACCGCGTTCTACGATCCCACCAACTTCACCTTCCCGGCCGGCACCTATATCTGCGAGATCGAAGTCGATCCCGCGACCGGCAAGACCTCGTTCGTCAACTTCGTCGCGGCGGATGATTTCGGCCGGCTGATCAACCCGATGATCGTCGAAGGCCAGGTTCACGGCGGCCTTGCACAAGGCATCGGTCAGGCGCTGCTTGAACACGCGGTCTATGACAGCAACGGTCAGCCGATCACGGCCTCGTTCATGGATTACACCATGCCGCGCGCCGACGACCTGCCTTCGTTCAAGCTGTCGCATACGCCGACGCTCTGTCCGGGCAATCCGCTCGGCGTCAAGGGCTGCGGCGAAGCCGGCGCGATCGGCTCGTCGGCGGCCGTGATCAATGCGATCACGGACGCCATCGGTCACAACAAACTGGAAATGCCGGCGACGCCCGATCGCGTCTGGCATGCCATTCACGGTTAAGGGGAGAGAGCATCATGTACGAGACAATTTATCATCGCCCCTCCTCGGTCGACGAAGCCGCGGCACTGTTCGCCAAGGGTTCGGAATCGAAGTACCTCGCCGGCGGCCACACGCTGATCCCCGTGATGAAGCAGCGGCTGGCGTCGCCATCCGACGTGATCGATCTCGCCCGGATCAAGGAACTGGTCGGTATCGAACCATCGGGCGACGGGATCGTCATCAAGGCCGCCACGACGCATTACGACGTGGCCCAGAGCAGTATCGTGAAGAAAGCGATTCCCGCGCTGGCCTATCTCGCTTCGCTGATCGGCGATCCCGCCGTGCGGCATCGCGGCACCATCGGCGGATCGATCGCCAATAACGATCCGGCCGCGGATTATCCGGCGGCCCTGGTTGCGCTTGATGCCACCGTGAAAACCAACAAGCGCAACATCAAGGCCGGCGATTTCTTCAAGGGCCTGTTTACGACGGCGCTGGAAGACGGCGAGATCATCACCGCGGTCTCCTTCCCGGTGACCGGCAAGGCCGGGTATGCCAAATTTCCCCACCCGGCGTCGCGTTTCGCGCTGACCGGCGTGTTCGTGGCCAGGAGCCCGGGAGGCGACGTCCGGGTCGCCGCCACCGGGGCCTCGCAGAACGGCGTCATGCGGGTACCGGCGATCGAGGCGGCGCTGAAGGCCAACTGGTCGGCCAGTGCGCTCGACGGCGTCACCGTCTCCGCCGACGGCCTGATGAGCGATATCCATGGCTCGTCGGACTATCGCGCCAACCTGATCAAGGTGATGGCGCAGCGGGCGGTGACGGCTTGAATGGCATGTCGCCTGGTCATGGCGGAGCCGGCGTTTCGCACAAATCCCCACGTCGGTGGTGGGTTGACTTCTCCCGGTCGTCAGAATGGCGGCTCCTCCCCAACTTGTCGGGATATTCACGGCATCCCGGCGCACGTTTCGAGCAGGGTCGTCTTGTAATCGAACGACGAAAAGTCCGGCTCCGGACACGATCCAGTAGCTAAGTCTGGGAGAACAATGAGCATCATTACGATCGCCGATGAGTTCGCTCGCAATACAATTTTGTCGCGAGCCGCCGCTTGGGAAAAGTCGCGCTCGATGGCATCGACTGAGCTCCGGGAGGCTATCAATGTTGGAATTGGATCGCTCAAAATCGGCGCTGAGCACGGCGGCTTGGGTCTGGGCCACGTTTCCATGGGAAAGGTCCTCAAAATCCTAGCTTCGGCTGATTTTCCGTTTGCCTTCAGTCTCGCCGTTCACAACGCGGTTGGCGGCTCGATATCGGAATACGGCTCACCTTCTCAACTCGATCGATATGTTCGTCGGATACAAACAGGAGAACTAATTCTCTCCGTATGCATAACTGAGCCCTCCGCGGGTTCGGATGCGGCGGCTATGCAAACAAAGGCTACGCGCAGCCAAGGAGGCTGGCGAATAAATGGCTCCAAGGCGTGGATTACCAATGCCGTATCTGCGGATCTATTTTTGTTGTATGCGCAGACCGATGTGGATGCTGGACCAGCAGGTGTTGCCGCTTTCCTAATCGAGAGGGAGTGTCCGGGTCTCTCGATCACGGCGGCCTACGATCTCGTGGGGTGCCATTCCATGGGCCTGGCCGGGGTGGAACTCTCTGACTGCTTCGTGCCTGATGAGGCGCTGTTTGCCCGACCTGGTGAAGGCTTTAAGCGGGCGATGAGCGGAATTGATGTGGCGCGCACCTTGGTTAGCGCGATGTGCTGCGGAATGCTGGAATCAAGTCTGGCATACGCGCTGAAATCAACATCTGAGCGTTCCGCATTCGGCTCGAAAACGATCGATTTTCAAGGCCTTCAATGGATGTTGGCCGACATTGCAACGGATCTTTCAGCCTCGGAACTGCTGTTCACCGCTGCTGCATCGAAGCTTGACCGAGGAGAACGGGCCACAATTGAAGCTGCTCACGCGAAGAAGTTCACGACGAAGGCTGCGTTCAACGGTATCGCACAATGCATGCAGCTTGCAGGCGCGCGAGGTCTTTTGGCCGAAACGCCAATCTCGCGGCATTTGGCTTCCGCAAAAGCAGCTCAATACCTCGACGGTACGACAGAGATTCAGAATGTTGTTATCTCCCGCTTCCTGCAGGCGCGGGCAGTTTAGCTTCGGAACTTCGACGAAGTTGCATCGTCCGGCCTTGCTCCGGAGTGTGGGATGGAAAATTAACGGTGCCGAGGTGCAAAATGAACATTTCGATCAGTGTCGCGAACATTATTGCAGAGTTGCCGCGTCGTCTTCACGAAGTGGTGGATAAACAATCGTCTATTGCGCCGAAGCAGCCCGCCATTGTTGACCATGCGGCCTCGCTGACATTTGAGGAGTTGAGAGAGGCGACAATCCATGCCGCCTCACGGCTAGGCGAATTGGGCGCGCGCGCCGGTGATCGAGTGATGGTTGTCAGTGAAAACTGTGCCGCGGCCGCGATCGTCTTGTTGGCTATCAGCAGGCTTGATGCTTGGGCGATCATCGTCAACCCGCGACTTTCGCGGCGCGAGGTTGAGCAAATTCGGGAGCACAGCGGTGCGCGCCTAAAACTCTTCACCTCCGATGTGTCTCCTGAGGCTGCGACGCACGCTGCATTTTATAGCGCAAGATCCGCTGATATCGATGGCTTCCCCGGGATCCTCGCATCCGAAATCAACTCAGCTGCGGCTCCCGAGCCCGTCGAGAAAGAGCGGGACAAGCAGGTTGCCATTCTCATCTACACGTCGGGCACTACAGGGACTCCGAAAGGAGTTATGCTCACTCATCAAAATCTTCTCTTTAGCGCGCGGACCAATGCGTTGTATGAGTCTCAAGGAAGCGGCCATCAGCTTTATATCGTTCTTCCGATCTCCCACATTGCTGGGTTCACGTTTCTGCTAATGTCGCTGATGATGGGGGCAACCGCGCGCCTAGCTCGCAGATTTGAACCAGCACGTCTTGCGGAAGCGATTGCAAGTGGCGAGGCATCGATATTCGGCGGAGTTCCCGCGACGTATCAACGATTGCTGGAATATGAAGATGCCGTGGGCACAAAGCGCCGCCCTGGTCGTGGTATTCTTAAACACCTGATGGTGGCGGGCGCACCGTTAGACCTCACCCTGAAGGGGCGTGTCGAAGCAATGTACGAAATTCCACTTTTGAACTGTTACGGGATAACGGAGTGCTCACCAACAATTTCGAGCGTTTATCCCAAAGAGCCGAGAAGTGATCAGACCGTTGGATCTTTCGTGGCGGGAGTCGAAGGGCGCATTGTCAAATTGGATGGTTCTGTCGCGACGGCGGGGGAGGTCGGCGAGCTTCATGTCCGTGGACCGAACGTCATGTTGGGTTATTATCGTGCGCCTGATCTGACGGCCTCCGCAGTCGATCGTGAAGGTTGGTTTAAGACCGGTGACCTTGGCCGGATCGAGAACGCTTGCCTGTATATCGCGGGGCGAGCAAAAGAAATGATCATTAGATCGGGCTTCAATGTGTATCCCGCCGAAGTGGAGGCGGTTTTAAACTCCCATCCGGCGGTAGTTCAGTCGGCGGTTGTTGGAAAATCGGTGCCGGGCAACGAGGAAGTTATCGCGTTTGTACAGCTGCAAGCAAACTCTGAAACAAGCGTTGATGATTTGGTGGGCTACATCAAGCCTCTTCTTACCTCCTATAAGCGGCCGTCTCAAATTATCAGGCTTGAGCCGTTGCCAGCAACATCGACGGGAAAAATACTAAAGAGCAAGTTGGCAGCTTCGCTGCTGGATACCTGATACTTGGACGCAGGCAGCTGCCCGGTCATCCGAATCCCGTCGGCGTGCTCACGCTCGCGAGCTCCTCGCGTGCCGCCAACGTTCTGGCAAGAACAGGTCAGCTCTTCGTCAGGGAGACACACCGAACGATGCAAGCCGATTGCGCATATTGGCGAGCAAGCGAACTGCCGCCGGAGACAGCGGTCGGGCGCGGCGTGTAACGAGCCGAAGCTTTGCCTTTGCGCAGATGGCGTGATCGATATCCAGCATGACAACCTCGCCGCGCGCCACCTCGGCGGCCGCAGCGACGCCGGCGCCAAGGATCGCGACGCCATGTGTTGCTCTCACATATCGCCGCAAAGCGGCGACTGAACTGCTGATGAATGCCGGCCGGAATTTCACGTGCTCAGAATATTCGAGTGCCTCAACCAACTGGCTCACGCCGTAGCCCCGCGGCATTGACGCAAGCGGGAATTCTGCCAACTGGCTCACGGTAATCGGACGGCGGTGCCGCGTCAGGGGGTGGTCGACGCGAACCAATAGCCGGGCCGGAGCGGGTGCACTTGCGACGAATTGGATGCGAGGGTCCGCCTGCGGGTTGTAAGCCAATCCGATATGGGCGGCGTCTTCTCCAACCTGATTCATGATGTCGGAGACAGGCAATGCATCGATCGCAACCGACAATTTGGGATGCTGAGCGCAGAACGGACCTACGACGTGCTCGATCAGGTGATCTACGTAGCCTTCGCTGAGCACTATCCTGACATATCCTTCATCCAGCCGCTCGATAGCCTCCAGCCGCTCCGTAAGCTGCTGACGATGGGCCTGGCAACTGCGCCAATAATCCAGGACGTGCGCCGCGGCGTCGTTCAACTTCATCCCGCGCGCCTGCCTCTCGAACAATTTCAGGCCCAGTTCTTTCTCGAGCAGCACGATCTGTCGGGTGATGACCGACGGCGCGGTATTCAAACTGTCGGCGGCGCCGCGGATTGAACCGTGCCGGCAGACGGCCTCGAAGTATCTCAAGCGACTTTGACCTAGTTCTCGCATGGCCGGACCCTGTTGCTATTTGGGCAACGAAGTACAGCATAGATTGCTGTTGCTCGAACGCAGGTCAAGCCTATTCTCTCGCCGGTCTCCACCCGGTACGGACCCGGAGCGGCGACAGAGTAGGCCGGAAGTCCGGCCGTCCATCGAAATTGCGAACCAGAGCATTGGCAACCGCCCGCCGCCCCATGCGGCAGGCAGATCGCCTGCTCGTGCCGTCAACAACCAGAGGAAGCTCCGTTGAAAATACTTGTCGCCGGTTTTCAGCATGAGACCAATACGTTTGCGCCGTCGAAAGCCACGTATGAAAGCTTCGTGCGCGGAGAGGACTTCCCCAGTCTCGTGAGGGGGGACGACGTCTTCAGCCTGCTGGACGTAAACATCCCCATCGGCGGTTTCATCAGGAACGTCCGGGAGCGCGGGCACGAAGTGCTGCCGATCATCTGGGCAGGGGCCGGCGCCTCGGCTCACACCACAAAGGATGCCTACGAGCGTATCGCCGGCGAGATCGTCGAGGCGGTGAAGGGCAAGAACTACGATGCCATCTACCTCGACTTGCACGGCGCTCAGGTTGCCGAACATCTCGATGACGGCGAGGGCGAACTGCTCTCCCGGATCCGCGCCATCGTCGGGCGCGGCATGCGGATCGCCGTATCGCTCGACCTGCACGCCAATGTCACGGATCGAATGCTCGATCTCGCCGACGTGGTGGTTGCTTACCGCACCTATCCCCACGTCGATATGGCCGAAACGGGCGCCCGGGCGGCGCAACTGCTGCTTCATCTGGTTTCATCTCGCGAGACGATTCATCGCGCAGCGCGGCGCATCCCGTTCCTGATCCCGGTCAATGCCATGTCGACCATGCTGCAGCCGGCGCGCGGCGTCTATGACCTGCTGGAGAAGGAGGAAGGCGCGGTTCTTTCCCTGTCATTCGCACCAGGTTTCTCCGCTGCCGATTTCCCCGACTGCGGAGCAACTGTCTGGGGCTATGGCAGCGATCGTGAAGCTATCGAACGTGCCGTGATGCGAATCTACCAGCGGATTGTGGACACCGAGCCCGAGTGGAAGGTCGAATTCGAGGACGCCGACGATGCTGTCGCAAGAGCCATTGACATCGCGCGTACGGCAAAGCGTCCGGTCATCCTGGCCGATACGCAGGATAATCCGGGCGTCGGCGGAAATTCCAACACCACGGGATTGCTCAAGGCCCTGATCCGCCACCAGGCCAGGAATGCCGCGGTCGGTTTGATTTGCGATGCGCAGGCTGCTGCGGCTGCACACGCCGCCGGTGTCGGCGCTCAAATCTCGATCAATCTTGGTGGATGCGCCGAGGTTCCTGGGGATAGTCCCCTGAGTGCACGTTTCCATGTAGAGGCTCTCTCGGACGGAAAGCTCGTCTATGGCGGTCCCATGATGAATGGCAAGCAGGCCGATCTGGGCCCGACCGCATGCCTCAGAATCGACGACGTCCGTATTGTCGTGACATCCGCGAAAGCTCAATTGCTTGATCGCAACATGTATCGGGCCGTTGGTATCGACCCGGAAAAAATGAGCATCCTGGTCAACAAGAGCTCGGTCCATTTCCGCGCTGACTTTGCGGCTATCGCCGCGGAGATCATGGTCGTCAAATCGCCCGGCCCTTTCCTGGCGGACCCGACCGCATTGCCTTGGAAGAACCTCCGAGACGGCATCCGACTTGGGCCGAACGGTCCATCGTTCAAGGTCTCAACTCGCACTGCGGACACCAAAGTTTCGGCCTAGCCTGGATTCTTCCAGTCACTTTCCGCCGCGCGCTTGTGTCGAAGTCGAACTTATCGCCTAGGCCACACCAGCAGGACGTCCAATAAAGCAACAGGGAGGCTCAAATGACGAATAGGCGATCGTTCTTGTCAATGGCTGGCGGTCTCATGCTCGCTGCCGCGGCGCCGCGACACGGCCTTGGCGCGGAGCCGAAGGTCCTGCGCGTCGTACCGCAGTCCGATCTCAAGATACTCGATCCGATCTGGACGACCGCGATCATTACGCGAAATCACGGCTACGCCATCTACGACACGCTTTTCGGCGTGGACGCGGAGGGACACGTAAGGCCGCAAATGGTCTCCGACTACGACCAGAGCGACGATGGAAAGGTATGGACTTTCAGGCTTCGGAAAGCTCTCAAATTTCACGATGGAGCGCCGGTCACGTCGGCCGACGTCATCCAGTCGCTCAAACGCTGGGGCCAGCGCGACAATCTCGGGCAAAAGTTGCTTGCGGCAACCGCCTCTCTGGAGGCCAGGAGCGGTGACACATTCATTCTGACGCTCAAGCAGCGGTTTGGTCTGGTGCTGGAGGCGCTGTCAAAGCCGGCGTCTGTGCCTCCCTTCATCATGCCCAAACGGGTCGCCGAAACGCCCGCGGACCAGCAAATCACCAGCACGATAGGTTCGGGTCCGTTTGTATTCAAAGCGGATGAATATCGCCCGGGCGAACGCGTCGTCTATGTCAAGAACACCGACTATGTGCCGCGCGACGAGCCGGCCTCGGGAACTGCCGGCGGCAAGGTCGTCAACGTCGATCGAATGGAGTGGGTGATTCTGACCGACGGTCAAACCCAGACAAACGCCATCATCAACGGCGAGGTGGACCTGATTGAATGGGTCCCCGCCGACCAATACACGGCCTTGAAGGCCAGTCCCAAGGTCTCGTTTGCCAACCTCGTTCCCAAGGGATCCTTCGCGCTCCATCTCAATCATCTCTTTCCGCCTTTCAACAACGTCAAAGTGGCGCAGGCCGCGTTCATGGCGATCAGCCAGGACGCGCTCATGAAGGCGCAGATGGTTCACTCGGAATTGTACAATACCAATCCATCCGTCTATCCGACAGGCACGACCTATCATTCGGACAAGACGTCCTACTTCACCGGCAAGCCGCAATTCGCCCGGGCGCGCGAACTGTTGAAGGAGGCGGGCTATAACAACGAACCGGTCGTGCTGCTCTATCCGTCGAGCTTTGCGATCCTCAACAAGTTTCCGCCGGTGATGGCGGCCTTGCTGAAACAGGCCGGATTCAATGTCGACTTGCAGTCAATGGATTGGCCGACGCTCGTCGCGCGCCGTTCCTTGAAAGTCCCTCCTTCGCAGGGAGGATGGGGTGCCTTCATCACAGGCTGGAACGTTCCCGACAACATCAATCCGCTGTTCTACGCGCCTCTCACCGGCTCCGGGCAAATCGGCTGGTTCGGTTGGCCGACGGACGGGCAGGTCGAGACCCTCAAGGACGAGTTCCTGACGGCGACGACCGATGACGAACGCAGATTGTTGGCCGACAAGATCCAGGAGCGTGTCTTTGATGCCGCGATCGTCGCGCCCATCGGGGAGTACAAGACGATCACGGCGGTCCGCAAGGACGTGATCCGAGGCACGGTGACGGCGCCCGTCTGTGTGTTCTGGGGCATTGAGAAGGATTGATCATCCGATGTCGATGTTTTTCGCCAGGAGAATTCTTGCCACGATTCCGGTCCTGCTGATCGTGGCGATGATCATCTTTCTCATGACGCGCCTTGCGCCGGGCGATCCGGCCGCGGCGATCGTGGGCAATGATGCCAGCGCGGCCGCGCTCGATGCTGTTCGTACCCAGTTGGGACTGAAGGACCCGTTACCTCTGCAATTCGGTCGATGGTTGCTTGGTGTCCTGCATGGCGACCTCGGACAATCGTTCTTCATGAAGCAACCGGTTTCGAAACTGATCGGACAGCGTATCGAACCGACCGTCGCGCTATCCGCTGTCACGATCGTCGTCACGATCCTGGTTGCGGTGCCGCTCGGGGTACTGGCGGCGTGGCGGCATGGCGGCTGGCTCGATCGGGGATTGATGACGTTTTCGGCGCTCGGCTTCTCCGTGCCGGTGTTCGTGACCGGATACGTCCTGATCTGGATATTCGCGCTGCGATTTCAGCTGTTGCCCGTTCAGGGCTATCACCGGATCGCCGATGGCGCACTTCCCTGGTTGCGCAGCTTGATCCTGCCGGCGACGACCTTGTCCATTGTCTACCTGGCGCTCATTGCCAGGGTCACCCGGGCCTCGGTTGCGGAAGCCTTGACCGAGGACTTTATACGAACGGCCCGGGCAAAGGGCATATCGGAGCTGCGGGTCCTTGTTCACCATGCCTTGAGAAACGCGGCAATTCCCATCGTGACGGTCATCGGTATCGGCGTTGCGCTTCTGATCGGCGGCGTTGTTGTCACAGAGTCGGTCTTTGCAATTCCGGGATTGGGATCGCTCACGGTCGACGCAGTGCTGTCGAGAGATTTTCCCCTGATCCAGGGCATCACTTTGCTGTTCGCGGCGGTGTATGTCGGGATCAATCTCCTGGTCGATCTCAGCTATTTGCTGCTCGACCCTCGCATCCGCCAATGAGGAGGTTCGCGTGACCGAAGCTGCACTCGATACCCTTGCTGTCGATTCGTCATCGGCAAACGTTTTGCGTCGTCCGCGTCTCTGGACGCGCCTTCTCAACAACTGGTCGGTGCGCCTGTCGGGCGTCGTGCTCGCGACATTGATTCTGATGTCGATCCTGGCGCCCTGGCTGGGCACGATAGATCCGACGGCCATCGACCCGTCAATCAGCAATACGCTGCCCGGTACGCGGGCCGATTTCACCAGTCTTGACGGTAACGTCATTCCGCATTGGTTCGTCATGGGAACCGACAGCCTTGGGCGTGACATCTGGAGCAGGGCGCTCTATGGCGGCCGTGTTTCGATCGCCGTCGGGCTTTGCGTCGCGGCCTTGGCAGTCGCTATGGGCGTGGCACTTGGCTTGACGGCCGGCTACTTCAGGGTTTTCGATGGTATCGTCATGCGCGTCATGGACGGCGTCATGGCGATTCCGGGAATCCTGTTCGCTGTTACCTTGATTGCGCTGTTCGGCGGAACGCTGGCGAGCGTCATCACCGCTATCGCCTTGCCGGAGATGCCCCGTGTTGCCAGGCTCGTACGCTCACTTGTGCTGAGCATTCGTGAAGAAGCCTATGTCGAGGCCGCCGTCGCGCTGGCTACTCCCACCTGGAAAATCCTGCTTCGGCACATTCTTCCCAACGCCTTTGCGCCGCTCATCATTCAAGCGACCTATGTTTGCGCGTCGTCGATCCTGGTGGAGGCCATCCTGTCGTTCCTGGGCATCGGTCTGCCGGCAGACCTGCCGAGTTGGGGGAACATCATGGCGGAGGGGCGCTCTCAGTTCAATCAATACCCGCACAACGTGCTGTTTCCGGGAATCTTCCTCGCGCTCACCGTTCTCGCCGTCAACATGTTGGGGGACGGCCTGAGAGATACGCTGGACCCCAAGTTCAACAAGCGCGGAGAGTGATATGGCAGCGACGACAACCGTGTCGATCGACGGACCCGTACTTTCGGTCAGCGACCTGACGATTCAACTGCCCCCGAGAGCGGATCGCCCATACGCGGTCGAGGGCGTCTCCTTTCAGGTTTCTAAAGGCGAAACGGTCTGTCTTCTCGGCGAATCGGGCTCCGGCAAGTCGATGATTGCAAGTGCCATCATGGGACTGTTGCCATCCGGACTTCGGCCGTCCGTCGGATCAATCAAGCTTGAAGGACGTGAACTGGTCGGCTTGACCCAGAACGGGTTACGAACGCTGCGCGGTCCTTCCATGGCAATGGTTTTCCAGGAGCCGATGACGGCCCTCAATCCGGTGGTGACGTGCGGTGAACAGATCGACGAGATGCTGCGACAGCATGTGCGGATGAGCCCCAAGGCGCGCTATCGGACAATCATGGAGATGATGGCGCGCGTCAATCTTCCGGATCCGGAACGGCTCTATCGGTCATACCCGCATCAGCTCTCCGGAGGACAGCGCCAACGAATTGTCATCGCGATAGCGCTGGTTCTCAAGCCGGTTCTGCTGATCTGCGACGAGCCCACCACGGCGCTCGACGTGACGACACAGGCCGAGGTGCTGAAGCTCATCCGCGAGCTGCAGGCTGAAAATGGCACGGCCGTCCTGTTCATCACACATGATTTCGGCGTCGTTGCTGATATCGCCGACCGCGTCGTGGTCCTGCGCCTGGGGCAAATGGTCGAGTCTGGCCGCAAGGAGGACGTTCTCAAGCGTCCGCAGCATCCGTATACACGTTCGCTCATCGCGGCAGTCCCACCGCTCAGACCGAAGGTGCGCCCGGATCGGCCCGCCGCGGCCACCTTGCTGTCAGCCACGGAAGTTTCCAAGAGCTTCGTCCGTGGACACTGGCCCGCGCGCAAGACGAACGTGGCCGCCGTCAGGGAGGTATCCTTGTCGGTTGCCGCGGGAGAGACGGTCGGAATCGTCGGCGAGTCCGGTTCGGGGAAGTCGACATTTGCTCGTTGCCTCGCCCGGTTGGCCGAGCCGTCCGGCGGGACGATCGTTATCAACTCCCGCAACATCACCCATCTTCAACCCCGTCAGCTTGTGCCGGTCCGCCGTGACGTACAAGTCATCTTCCAGGATCCCTATCGCTCCCTCAACCCGCGCCAGACCGTCGGGGCGTCGATCGTGGAGGGGCCACTGAACTTCGGCGTGTCCAGCAGCGCCGCCTGGCAGCGGGCGGAAGAATTGATGAAGCTGGTGCGATTGCAGCCGGATGCGCTTCGCCGCTACCCCAACGAATTCTCTGGCGGGCAACGGCAGCGCATTGCGATCGCGCGTGCTCTTGCCTGTCAACCGCGCCTCATTATCGCTGACGAGCCGGTTTCTGCGCTCGATGTATCCGTTCAGGCGCAAATCCTTGAACTGCTTGAAGACATTCAGGCGCGGACTGGCGTCGGCATCCTGTTCATCACCCACGATCTGCGCGTAGCGAGCCAACTATGCGATCGCATCGCCGTGATGCGGCACGGGCAAGTCGTCGAGCAGGGAGCGACGGCCGACGTCTTCGGAAGCCCGAAAGATGATTACACCCGCCAACTTATTGAAGCAGCCCCCGGCCAAGGGTTCGCATTCGGCGGAGAGCCATCACCGAAGCAAGCCGCGGCCGTTTCGTAGGTCGCAGCATGTCGGAAACGTGAGCTTACCAAATCGGGAGAACCGGACACAGCCAAGATACATGCCGACGTCAAGAGTGTTTCGAATTCACAACCCCAATGGAGAGACCTTATGAAAGAGATCAATCGTCAGCGGCGCTTGCTCATTGCCGCCGCCGGTATGGCAGCTATTCCGTTCGCTCGAACCAGTTCCGCTCAGGCGGAGACTGCCTCTCAAGTCGTACCGGATACGATCCGCGGGACAAACACGTCGTTTGGCCCGCTCAAGCAGATCGATGCTGGCGATCTGAGTATCGGCTATGCCGAAGTCGGACCGGCCGGTGGCAAGCCTGTTCTGTTGCTGCACGGGTGGCCCTACGATATCCATTGCTACGTTGACGTTGCCCCTCAGCTCGCAAAAGCCGGCTATCGCGTCGTCGTCCCATTTGTGCGCGGTTACGGCACCACCAAATTCCTGTCCGGCGCCACAATGCGGAATGGCCAGCAAGGAGCAGTTGCATCCGATGTGATCGCCTTGATGGACGCGCTCAAGATCAGTACGGCGACTATCGCAGGCTGCGACTGGGGCGCGCGCTCGGCCAACATCGTCGCGGCGCTCTGGCCGGAGCGATGCAAGGCCTTGGTATCGGTCAGCGGCTACCTGATCGGCAGTCAGGCCCTGAACAAGGCGCCCCTGCCGCCGAAAGCCGAGTTGCTGTGGTGGTATCAATACTACTTTACGACCGAACGCGGGCAGGCCGGCTATCAGAAATACACCAAGGAGTTTGCACGCCTGATCTGGGAGCAGGCTTCGCCGAAATGGGCGTTCGACGACGCCACCTTCGAACGTTCGGCGGCCGCATTCTCCAATCCGGACCACGTCGCGATCTCCATTCATAACTACCGCTGGCGTCTCGGTTTGGCCGAGGGGGAATCCAGGTACGACGACATCGAAAAGAAACTCGCGACCTTTCCTGCCATAAACGTACCCTCGATTACCCTGGAAGGTGATGCGAACGGTGCTCCACATCCGGACCCGAGCGCTTATGCAAAGAAATTCGCCGCCAGGTATCTGCATCGAACGATCAGTGGGGGAATTGGCCACAACCTCCCTCAAGAGGCGCCGCAAGCGTTCGCGCAGGCTGTGATCGACGCCGGCAATCTCTGAGATGAGCGGAGGTTGATGCAGGACTCAACCTCCGGCTTGCCTCGGTAATGTCTGCTGGTGGCGGGTTTCGGGAGCGACGCGGCCGTTCAGGCCGCGATCGCCAATCTGCGTTTCGATAGCTGTTGATTGGCGGAGCCGATCTGCGCTGAAGGATTCCGAACAGGCGACATCGTGATCGAGAGCGGCAAGTTCGAGGTCACTGTGGAGGACACAGGCGACCGATCTCTTTCTCCGATAAGACTATCATGTTTATTCGTTTGACCCTCACGAACGTGGATGATCATTTTAAAGAGAACGTACCTATTAATACGATGTCGGGTAAACAGCGACGTGCGCCGGTTCTGCGAGTGTGACGTGATATTGGCGCAATGCCAATCGCCGCCGTTGAGAGCGTCGAGTTAAGCAGGCGTCGAAAATCAGGTTTCAAACCAGATCCGGCCACTGGGAGAAGATCATGAAACTCATGGCGCGCCACCACCGTTCTGCACAGCTCGTTACTCTCATCACGCGCAAGTTGGATGTTGCGGGCGTCGCCATCGCGATACTCGCCGCGATTTTCTGTGGAACAGTCGCGTCGGCGGAGGAGATCAGTGGTCAGCCGTTGTCGTCGCAACGCATCCAGTCGATTACGGCGGCAATCGACGGTGCGGCGATCATAGCAAACGCGAAAACGACCAATGACTGGTTGAGTTATGGACTCGACTATGCCGAGAGCCGCTACAGCAAGCTAAGCCAGATCAATACGGAGAGCGTAAAAAATCTTGGTCTTAAATGGACTTACAACCTCGAGTCGTTGCGAGGTGTCGAGGCGACGCCGCTCATCGTCGATGGAATTATGTATGTATCGGCGTCATGGAGCGTGGTCCATGCCATCGATGTGCGTACCGGAAAGCGCATTTGGACCTACGATCCCGAAGTGCCGCGGCAGGGCGGTTACAAGGGCTGCTGCGACGTCGTGAACCGCGGCGTTGCGCTCTACAAGGGCAAAGTCTTTGTCGGGTCCTACGATGGAAGGTTGGTGGCAATCGACGCGGCTACCGGGAAGAAGGTTTGGGAAAAAGACACCATCATCGATCGCAGCCATTCCTATACTGTTACAGGTGCGCCGCGCGTGGTGAAGGGAAAAGTGCTGATCGGCAATGGCGGGGCCGAGTACGGCGTGCGTGGTTATGTTACTGCCTACGATGCGGAGACTGGTGAGCAGGCCTGGCGATGGTTTGTCGTACCGGGTGATCCGAGCAAGCCTTACGAAGATGAGTCGATGGCAGCGGCGGCGAAGACCTGGGATCCCGCCGGAAAATACTGGATCAATGGCGGAGGCGGTACGCCGTGGGACACGATGGCGTACGACCCGGACTTGAATCTGGTTTACATCGGAACTGGCAATGGAGCTCCCTGGACCCGCAATCTGCGGAGCCCCGGCGGCGGCGATAATTTGTATCTTGCATCTATCGTCGCGCTGAACCCCGACACGGGAAAGTATGTCTGGCACTATCAGGAAACGCCGGGCGACAACTGGGATTACACGTCGACACAGCCGATGATCCTCGCGGATATCACGCTCCACGGTGAGGTGCACAAGGTTATCCTCCACGCACCGAAAAATGGCTTCTTCTTTGTTGTCGATCGTACCAACGGTCGCTTTATCTCGGCGAAGAACTACGTGGATGTAAACTGGGCGACCGGTTACGACGCGAGTGGAAGACCCATCGAAGTTCCGGAGGCCCGAGGCGACAAGTCGTTTGATTCTATCCCGGGTCCATACGGAGCTCATAACTGGCATCCGATGTCGTTCAATCCGCAAACCGGCCTGGTTTACATTCCGGCGCAGAATGTGCCGATGAATTTGACGGCTCAGAAGAACTGGACACACAACGCCAGCATTCCCGGCAATCCGATGAGCGGTTTGGGCTGGAACCTCGGCTACGATGTGAACATTACACCGCCGAAGAACCGGCCCTTCGGTCGTTTGATTGCATGGGATCCGGTGAAGCAGGAGCAGGTGTGGAAACAGGATTATGCGTCTCCGTGGAATGGAGGCACGCTGACAACAGCGGGTAATCTCGTGTTTCAGGGGACGGCTGATGGTCGCTTCATTGCCTACAATGCAAAAACGGGCGAGAAGCTCTGGGAGTCCCCGACGGGCACAGGGGTTGTCGCCGGGCCAGCGACCTATTTGGTCGATGGCACGCAATACGTGTCAGTGGCGGTTGGATGGGGTGGCGTCTACGGTGAAAGCCAGCGCGCGACCGACACGGAAGGTCCAGGTACGGTGTTCACCTTCGCCGTCGGTGGCAAAGCGCCACTTCCCGAGTTCGCAAAGTATCCGATTGGAAGCCTGCTGGAAGGCGTAAAGTACGATGCCGCGAATGTCGCTCCTGGTACGCAACTCTATGTCAGCCACTGCGGCTTCTGTCATGGCGTTCCGGGCGTCGACAAGGGTGGCAATATCAGGAATCTGGGCTATTCCGACAGCGCGACCATAGCGAACCTAAAAGACATCGTTTTCAAGGGCCCGTTCGTGTCTCTCGGCATGCCCGACTTTACGGGCAGATTGTCCGAGGACGATGTCGTGAAGATCCAGGCATTCATCCAGGGGACGGCAGACGCGGTTCGAGCGAAGAAATAGCGCCGTCTCGTGTCCACCGCTGCGCCTCCGTATCCCGGAGCCTAACGCGATGGCAGAGGCTTACGAGATCATCGAGTACAGCTACGCCGCCGGAGAAGATATATCGCGATGAGTGGGAAGAGGAATGTTCTGATCACGGGGGCTGGTTCCGGCTTCGGACGGGCTCTGGCGACGGAAGCACTCTCGTCTGGATATTCCGTGATCGGAACGGTGCGAAGCGAAGCGGCGCGACAGGAGTTCGGCGCGATGAACCCCACCCGCGCACGAGCAATCGTACTGGATGTCACGGATTTCGAGGCCATCGGCCCCGTGGTTGCACGGGCCGAAAGAGATGTTGGCCCGATAGACGTGCTCGTCAACAGTGCAGGATACGGCCATGAAGGGACCCTTGAGGAGAGTCCACTCGAAGAGATGCGGCGTCAATTCGACGTCAACGTTTTCGGAGCAGTCGCGATGATCAAGGCGGTGCTGCCATTCATGCGCGAGAGGCGTCGTGGGAATATCATCAACATTACTTCGATGGCGGGATATGTGGGATTACCGGGCATTCCCTATTACGCGGGCAGCAAATTCGCTCTTGAAGGCATATCCGAAGTGTTGGCGCATGAAGTGCGCGACTTCGGCATCAAGGTAACGGCAGTAGCTCCCGGCGCCTTCCGGACCGACTGGGCGGGGCGATCGATGATCCGTTCGCCGCGGAGTATTGCCGACTACGATGTGCTGTTTGACCCCATCCGACGGGCTCGATCGGAAAAGAGTGGCCAGCAGCCAGGTGATCCCGCCAAGGCCGCTCGTGCAATCCTGAAAGCGGTGGAAGCAAATGATCCGCCGGTGCATCTGCTGCTCGGCAGCGACGCGCTGAAATTGGTCCGAGACAAGTTGAATTCGCTAGGGAAGGAGATCGACACGTGGGAATCGGTCACGAGATCGACTGAGTACGTGTAGGAGCCGCCCCGACCGTGAGCCACCACCGTCCTGGCTTCCGGCCAGCAAATCGCGTCAACGGGAGTGCATCGTGAACCGACCGGAGAAAGTAATCTACACCGCCAAGGTCCACACCACCGGTGGGCGCGTTGGCTCGTCGCGTAGCGATGACGGCAAACTGGACGTCAAGTTGTCGAGGCCGGGCACCTCTGGCGAGGGCACCAATCCCGAGCAACTGTTCGCCGCAGGCTGGTCGGCCTGCTACCAGTCGGCGATGGAGCTCGTGGCCCGCAGGATCAAGGTCATGCTGCCGGCTGACTTCGCGGTCGATGCGGAAGTCGTCCTCGGACCGAACGGCGCCGGCTACGACGTCGCGGTCCGCCTGAACGTTAGCCTGCCCGGTATCGCGACGGATGTGGCGCTGAGCCTGATCGAGGCGACGCACAAGGTGTGCCCGTATTCCCGGGCAACGCACGGTAACATCGCGGTAGAGACGAATCTCGTGTGAACCGCTGTTGCAAGTCGAAAGCGCTTCGAATCACCAGAGGCGAGTCATTGGTTGAAAGGGAGGACGTTGCGCTAACGCTACGCCCTCCGGCGTCGGATGCGCGGCGATCCAAGGTCAACCCAATGCACGCGATCGCGGCGGTCTCCGTTGACACCGCCGAGCGGGGACATGACATATCCTGCATCATCGATCCAGGTCACTGCTCGGGAGCAAGATATGAACGCGCCTCCAACCGTCGATCTCGTTACCGCGCATTCTGACAGCGACGTTGTGCGCTGGCTGGTGAACGACACGCGCGATGAGCGATTCCTTGACAACATTTTCGGTGAAATGTGTATCCGGCTCCAGAGGGGCGGCATTCCGGTCACGCGGGCGACGCTTCACGTCCTGATCCACCATCCGCAATGGCTCGGCGGCCGTATCTTGTGGACCGACGGGATGCGCGAGGCTGAACTTACGAGAGTCGACTACGATGTCAGGGAGCGAGCCGAATACATCGGCAGCCCCGCCGACGAAATCCACGACGGCGCCACCGAGGTGCGCGAGAATCTCGAACGCGATCCCTCGCTCGGCCGCCAGCACGCCGTCTATAACGAGATGCGGGCAAAGGGCCTGACTGACTATGTGGCATGGCCGCTGTACCATACGCTCGGCAAGCGCCATATCGTGACCTTTGCGACCAATCGTCCCGGTGGTTTCGATGACGCGCACATCGCCTGCCTGCTGAACATGTTGCCGGTGCTGGCGCTGGTCAGCGAAATCCGTGTCAAGAATCGGCTGGCACGAACGCTACTCGAGACCTATGTCGGGTCGCATGCCAGCGAGCTCATTCTGGCCGGCGCCACCCGGCGCGGAACCGGGACGACGGTGAGCGCCGCCATCATGATCTGCGATCTGCGTGACTTTACAAAAATCTCCGACAACTGGCCGCGCGACAACGTCATCGATCTCCTGAACCGCTATTTCGACGCGATGTCGGAGCCGATCGTGCGACATGGCGGGGAAATATTGAAATTCATCGGCGACGGTCTGCTCGCCATTTTTCCGCTCAGGCAGCCGTCGGCCTGCGTAAATCTGCTGCATGCAGTATCCGAAGCACGTCAGGCCATGGTGGCGCTGAACGAAAAGGACAGTGAAACCGGTCGCGCGCCGCTCAATTACGGCATCGGCATTCACGTTGGCGACGTCATGTACGGCAATATCGGGTCGCGCGCCCGGCTCGACTTCACCGTCATCGGTCCGGCGGTCAACATGGCCTC
Organism: Afipia sp. GAS231; assembly: GCF_900103365.1. Lineage (NCBI taxonomy): Bacteria > Pseudomonadati > Pseudomonadota > Alphaproteobacteria > Hyphomicrobiales > Nitrobacteraceae > Afipia > Afipia sp. GAS231. Next base: position 1,561,822 of record NZ_LT629703.1, on the reverse strand, counting down.
GCGTCTTGAAACCCTCACCAAGCAATTAGGCCGAACAGTATTGCTGTCGCGCGCGTTCGCCGACTTCGTCAAGGACGACTTCGAACTCGAACGCGTCGGCGAACATCCGGTGCGCGGCTTCAACGACCCGATCGAGCTGTTTGCATATCACGGCTGAATGCCGATCTGCGCCAGGCGCCGAGCCGCCTCGTCGCGTTCACACGCCTTTTGCGGCCATTCCACCAGGGCAGATGCAGGCTCTGCTGAGACGGGCCCGATCTGACACTCGAGCGCGCCATACGGCCGTGGCGTCGCCAGAGATTCTATCTTATAAGACAGCGTTGGAAGCCACGACTCCCGGGAGACGGTTCGGTTCGGCATGGCCACGATGTTACGGCATTTCAGTCGGCAGATTCGCAAGACCGAACAGGGCGAGGGCCTAGGGGTCAATCTCCGTCGCCTGAGGCTTGAGAAGGATCTGACGCTGGATGCCCTGGCGCAACTGAGCGATGTAAGCCGCGCGATGATTTCGAGGATCGAGCGTGGCACTTCCGTGCCAACGGCCATGGTGTTGGGCAAACTGTCTCGCGCGCTCAACATAGGCCTTTCCCATCTCGTTGGCGGGTACCGCCACCGCGAGCCGACGCTCTTGTCGCCCTTTGAACAGCCCGTTTTTCGCGACCCGGAATCAGGCCTGGAACGGCGCTCGCTATCGCCCTTATTCCCTGACCGCATGGTGAATTTCGTCGTCAATACTCTTCCACTGCGCGCGTCGGTCGCGTTCCCACCGCACCAGCCGGGCATTGAAGAATATCTCTACGTCAGTCGCGGTCGAATAGCCGTGATGGTTGGCAATGAGCGCTTCGAGGTACCGGCTGGAAGTTCGCTTTTTTATCCCGGCAATGTTCAGCACGAATTCCACAACATCGGCAACGAGACCGCGGAGTTTTTTATCGTGATCGACGATAACGGCGCACGCTGAGGCGGCCCGACGACTGTTCCGGGAAAGGCCCTCGATCCCTGAAATGAGCGGAGAATAATCAAGGTCCACTTGCCCGGCGACGTCGCGGGTGAGGGACTTGGCAGGACTATTTCCTAGCCTCGCGGCATACCGATGCGGAGCCATAGGGCAATCGGTCACTCCGACCGGACGGATTCTACATGTTCCCATACCAGTTGCGGCGTTTTCCAAATTCTAGTATAGTAGAAATCGACGAAAGGTAGCCAAATGCCGAAATTTGCCGCCAACCTTCATTACCTGTTCAACGAGTATCCGTTTCTCGATCGATTTGCGGCCGCTGCAGATGCCGGCTTTCGAGGCGTGGAGGCCCAAGTGCCTTATCGCTGGTCGGCAACTGACGTAGCGAAGCGCCTCGAAGCGAACGGGCTTGAGATGGCGCTCATCGACACCGAACAGGGAAATTGGGACGCAGGAGAACGTGGATTAGCCGCGTTGCCGGGGCGCGAAGCCGAATTTCGCGACGCGGTCTCTCAGGCAGTCGAGTATGCGGGAGCGCTACGATGCCCGTGTGTCCACGTGATTGCAGGAACCGTTCCGGAGAATGCTGATCGCGATCGCATGAAGAAGACTTACTTTTCGAATTTGGCACATGCGGCAGAGACGTTGGGATCACATGGCATTGCCGCCGTTATCGAGCCGATCAACCCCCATATGGGAATCGTCGCCAACGGCGAGCTTTCACGACGTATGGCATGCGAGACTTCTATCTGACCTCAACGGCTCAAGCGATTGAAGCGATCGAGGCCGTCAATCATCCCAACCTGCATTTGCATTTGGACATCTATCACATCCAGATGACCGAAGGACGTATCGCCGAAACCCTGCGTGCCGCCGCAGGTCGCACCAGCGGTTCCGGGGAATTGAAGCATCTTCAGATCGCAAGCGTTCCTGGCCGTAACGAGCCGGATGGCGGCGAGATCAACTATCCATATTTGTTCGCTCTGATCGACGAGCTCAAATTTGAAGGTTGGGTCGGCTGCGAATATCGACCGCGCGCATCCACCCTGGAGGGACTTGGTTGGGCTGCCCCTTACGGTATCCAGAGCCGAAAGCCCGTGCGGCTCTGAACCTGACGATGCGCCTGCTTGTCCCGGGCTCGCGCCGCGGCCGGTCGCGTTCGGCCGCGGGAATAGTCGTCTCGGCATCACGGTCACGGTGCATAGGCTACCCCCCAATCGGACGTGAGTTCGTTGCTCAGGATAGGGGAATCTGGTATGCCAGCTTAATGGACCATATGGTAGATCTCAGCGCTCAGGCGGAGAGAACGATCCGCGAGTGTATCATTCGCGGCAAATTCGGATTCGGCGAGAAATTGTCGGATCGTGCTTTGGCGGCAACCTTGGGCATCAGCAGGACGCCGGTCCGCGAAGCTCTTGCCAGTCTCGCGCGTGAAGGACTGGTCGTGATCCGTCCTCAAAGCGGCACCTTTGTCATGGTGCTGGACGAGGCGTCGGTGCGGGCGCTTTGCGAGATGCGTACGGTTCTGGAGCTGGGCGCCCTTCGCCTTTTGGCCGATCATCCCGAACGGCTTGCAATCGCGGTTTCCAAGCAAATCGCAACGGGTGCGCTGGCGGTGGAAGCAAAGGACATTGAGCAGGCAGAACGGATGGACTCGGAGTTTCACCAGGCACTGGTCCATGCGGCCGAAAATCCTCTGCTGACGCAGGCCTATCAGGCTATTTCACACAAGCTGGACGCCATTCGCCATCGACTGCCCCCGGATCTTGAACGCATGCGCCGGGCGGTGGAGCAGCATCGCCGAATCGTGGATTTGACGGTTACCGGTCGTATCGATGAGGCAAATGCAGAACTCGTCGCTCATTTGAAGATCGTACAACAGCTCGCTGTGCCGATTGTCGGCAGCGAAGCGCAGGGGACGGCCGCCAGCCGTCGCGCTCGAGGCGCCGCTTAAGCGTCGTAATTTTCCAAACTGGAATTCCAGTTGACCGACATCCGAGGTTTGTCCTAAACTGGTATTCCAGTTTGGGAGGTGTCGCCTATGGCCGACGTTACGACAAAGGTCCTCATCATCGGTGCCGGGCCCGCCGGCTATACCGCCGCCATCTACGCGGCCCGGGCAAATCTGAAGCCGGTTCTTGTCACGGGGATTCAACCGGGCGGCCAGCTCACGACAACGACCGACGTCGAGAACTTTCCCGGATTTGGCGTGGCCGTCCAAGGGCCGGAGCTCATGGAGCAAATGCGGCAGCAGGCCGAGCACGTGGGCACAAGCATCGTCTATGACACGATCACCAGGGTGACTCTCTCGCAGCATCCCATCGTCGCCCACGGCGACTCGGGTGACGTGTACCTCGGCGATACGCTGATCATAGCCACCGGGGCTCAGGCAAAATGGCTCGGCAGTCCCGGCGAAGCTGAATATTCCGGCTACGGTATCTCGGCCTGCGCAGTGTGCGACGGGTTCTTCTATCGCGGCAAGGAAGTCGTCGTCATTGGCGGCGGCAACACTGCTGTAGAAGAAGCGCTTTACCTGACCAATCACGCCTCCAAAGTCACGCTCATTCATCGGCGTGGCTGCCTGCGCGCGGAACCAATCTTGCAGGATCGCCTCTTCGCACATCCCAAAATCGAAGTGATTTGGAACGCCGAGGTCGTGGCTTTCTTGGGCGAAAATCAGCCCTCGCCACGCCTGACTGGCGTCCGGCTGCATGACAGAACAACGGGATCCGAACACTCGATCACGGCCGATGGCGCGTTCGTGGCGATCGGTCACGACCCGGCAACTGCACTCTTCCGGGGACAGCTCGACATGACCGATGGCGGCTACATCAAGATCGCACCGTGGTCGACGGCGACGTCGCTAAACAATGTCTGGTCGGCCGGTGACGTGAGCGACGACCGCTACAAGCAGGCCGTCGTGGCGGCCGGCATGGGCTGCATGGCCGCCCTCGAAGCAGAAAAATTCCTGGCCGAGCGCGGATCATCCTTCGCGACCAAGCCGACGGCGAAGGTCATGGAGCCGGCGAAGTAATTCAAGGACGCAAACTGGAATTCCAGTTTGACATAAAGCCCATATTTGTATATATCTGGCATTCCAGTTTTTATCGACGCTCAGGGAGAACCCCCGAATGACGAGACCACTCCGAAAATTCTCAAAAAATCTGACCGCGCAAGTCGTCGTGGCACTTCTTCTGGGTGTGGCCGTGGGCACGCTCTGGCCCGCCGTCGGCGTCTCGATGCAGATGCTGAGCGATATCTTCATCAAGCTGATCAAAATGGTTATTCCGCCGATCGCTTTCCTGACGATCGTCATCGGCGTTGCCGAAGTTCGCGACTTGCGTCGGCTGGGACGCGTGGGCGGACAGGCACTGATCTACTTCGAAGTCGTTTCAACGATCGCACTAATTGTCGGGTTGATCGTGATGAACGTGTTGAAGCCAGGGGCCGGCTTTGACAGGGCTACCGTCGATAGCCAGGCAGTCGACGTGTCGAAGTACAAGGCGGCGCCAGTTGGCTCCTATTTGTCCGACTTCTTGTCCGGCATCGTCCCCGACAATGCGGTCGCCGCCTTCGCCAGGGGCGATCTCCTCCAAATTGTGTTCTTCGCAGTCTTGTTCGGGGGCGCGGCCGTCCTGGTCGGCGACCGTGCCAGGCCGTTCGTTCTGCTGGCCCAATCGGCGAACGATATTCTATTCAAGATTGTCGGGATGATTATGCGGCTTGCGCCTGTCGGGGCGTTTGGAGCGATGGCGTTCACTGTCGGCCGCTACGGCGTGGGCTCGATCCTTGTATTGGGCCATATGCTTCTCGCGGTCTATGCGACCTGCATCATCTTCGTGTTCGTTGTCTTGGGAGCAGTTGCCCGGTTAAACGGCTTCAGCCTCATCCGATTCCTCCGATACATGGGGGACGAGGTACTGATTGTTCTTGGTACCTGCTCGTCCGAAAGCGTGCTGCCGCGGCTGATGGACAAGCTTGCACACCTGGGATGCTCGCGATCGAGCGTCGGCCTCGTCCTCCCGATCGGCTATTCCTTCAATGCAGATGGTACCGCGATCTACCTGTCGATGGCAGCTCTGTTCATCGCGCAGGCTTATGGGATCGAAATGACATTGGCGCAGCAACTCGGACTTTTGCTGCTGCTCCTCATCACCTCGAAGGGATCCGGTTCGGTTGCGGGATCCGGCTTCGTTGTCCTTGCGGCGACTCTCTCTGCCACGCACGTGCTGCCCGTAGAAGGCCTGGCGCTGCTGATCGGCGTAGACCGCTTCATGTCGGAGGCGCGTTCGGTAACCAACATCATCGGAAATGGCCTTGCTACCGTCGTCGTCTCCAAATTGAGCGCAGAATTTGATCCGGTGCAGGCCGACGCCGCCTACGCGGAGAGATTTGGAGCCGGTGTGAAGTTCAACCTGAAGCCGGTCGTGGTTTCCGCCGGCGAGGATCCGGTCCCGGCGACCCCGATGATGTCACCTCAGCCGGACTAGCTACCCGAGCGGATTTGGCAACTGACCAGTGATCCCGCTTCGCGAAATCGCCCGGAGGTCAAGGATCTCTCAAAATATGGAGGCAATAACCGTGGATATCACCGAGCAGCACCAGGATGGCGTTTTGATCTTCGCCAAACGCGAATGCGAAACCTGTCAAATGGTAGAGCCAGTGTTCGGGCAGATTGCTGGCAAGCTTCCTACCGTCATCTATACCCAGGACGATCCAGCTTTCCCGTCGAATGTGGGGGCGGTTGACGACACATCACTCGAATCGTCATTTGCGTTCGATGTCGAAGCCGTGCCGACGCTCGTTCGTATCAAGGATGGCAAGGAGATTGCCCGTACCTACGGATGGAATCGCGATGATTGGGAGAAGCTGACCGGTCTCAAGGGGCTCGGAGAGGGCCTGCCGACAATGCGACCAGGATGCGGATCGAAGTCGCGCGAACCCGGCGTCTACGACGCGCTGCGCGCAAGGTATGGCAAACTTGATTTCAAATCGCGACAGATCAGGCTCGGAGAGTGGGACGACGAGATCGAAGCTTGCTTCGATCGAGGTTGGACCGATGGGCTGCCGGTCGTTCCCCCGACCGACGTTCGCATCCTGCGCATGCTTGAGGGGACAACTCGTAAGCCCGATGAAATCATCGGCGACGTTCCACCCAACCTGTCGCCGATCACCGTGGAGAAGGTGGCGATCAACGCCGTGATGGCCGGCTGCCGCCCCGAGTATTTGCCGGTTGTTCTCGCGGCGCTCGAGGCAGCACTGGATCCGCTCTTCACCATGCACGGCTTGTTGTGCACGACGTGCTTCTCAAGTCCCATCGTCGTTGTGAACGGACCCATTGCCCGAGAGATTGGCATGAACTCCGGCATCAACTGTCTCGGTCAGGGTAATCGCGCCAACGCGACCATCGGCCGAGCACTTCAATTGATCATCCGCAACGTGGGCGGCGGTCGCCCCGGGGAACTTGACCGCGCGGTGTTAGGGGGCCCCGGAAAATTCACCTTCTGCTTCGCAGAGGATGAATCGGACCCGACCTGGAGGCCTCTTTCAGTCGCACGCGGAATTGCAAGCGGCAAAAATGCCGTAACGCTTTTTCAGGGCGACGGCATCCAGGGGTTCATCGACCAGCGTTCGCGGACTCCCGAAGAACTCACGAAATCGCTGGCCATGTCCTTGCTCGCGGTCGGACATCACAAGCTCTGCGAATTTACCAACGCCATGCTGGTTCTGGTCCCCGAGCACTATGCCATCTTCCGCGAAGCCGGATGGGACCGCGCGCATATCACGGAAGAACTGCACAAGGCGCTGGTGCGTCGCGGCGAGGATGTGATCCAGGGCGCGCACGACGTCGCGGAAGGTGTCGACAAGAGCCGGCGCAACGAAATGGTCAACAAGTTCTGGCCCGAAGGCCTCCTGATCGTCCAGGCGGGCGGCCAGGCGGGCTTGTTCTCTGCGATTTGTGCCGGTTGGACTGGCGGCCGGTTTCGCAATGAATCAAAGCCGGTAACCAGGGAGATCCAGATATGAAGTATGGAATTAGCTTTCGCGATCCTACGGGCGAAACTGCGTCTACCTTGCGCGAAAGAGTGGCGCCGCTTGACAAGATCAGCGGCAAGACAATCGCCCTCATGGATATTGGAAAAATGCGCGGCGACGAATTCATCGATCGCCTCGAGCAACTCTGCACCGAGCGCGGAATCAAGACGCGCCGGTACAAGAAGCCCACCAACACGCGAGTGGCTCCGCGCGAGATGATCAAGGACATCGCTGAAAATTGCGATGCCGTGATTATCGCACTTTCGGATTGCGGATCGTGCACGTCATGCTCTACGCACGACCTCAACGACCTCGATAAGAAAGGTCTTGCCGGCGTTAGCGTACTGACCAGCGAGTTTCAGGAGGCTTTCGACTCCCAGAAAGGATCGATCGGTTTGGACGCCGCTGCGGTCTACGTACCTCATCCGCTCCAGAATAAAACGACAGCAGAACTTTATCAGTGGGCCGAAGGAGCCATCGTCGAGATTCTGCAGGCGATCACACACGACAGATCCGGTGTCAAAGGCATTGGAGATGGCCTGATAGGTGGGGTGTGACCTGGCATCAGCTATCGCGGTGATTCCAGCAATCATTTTGGCCGATACCGGCTCTCTGAAAGATTCGTCGACTACAGCGAAAAGTGGTTGGCCACCGCTTGCCGCAGATCATATCGCTAGTGGCGGTTCAGATAACAGGAAGCTAACTTCTTCCGTGCCTATGAATGGATTGACGGCTAGGGCGAATCGACATTCAGGATTCTCAAGCGGCTTGATCGCTGATTCATAGGGCCCCGTGTTTCGGCACGGAGCTGTGGCTATTGGGATCAAGCGATACGAGTTGAGCGAAACGCAGTGGGCGAAGATCGCGCCGTTGCTGCCCGGCAAGACGAGTGTTCTCGGGCGAACAGGATCGGATAGCGGAAAGATGGGTGTAGTTATGTCACGGCTAAAAATAGGAGTGGTACTTTCACGGCTGGTGTTGATCGGCGCTATTGGAGCCATCGGATGGGCCGCCGTCGTGACTGTCCTCGCCGCTGACGGTCCTGTTTCCGCCAATGTATCGGCGGCTGTCGCTGATTCAACTCGCCCCACCGGCGATGTGAAAACTGATTTAAATCGCAAGCCAGCGGAAACGCTCGCGTTTGCCGGTGTGAAGCCAGGCATGAGCGTCGGCGAGTTCTTTCCGGGCGGCGGCTATTTTACGCGCATGTTGAGTGGTGTGGTGGGCGTTAGCGGCCACGTCTACGCGCTCGAGAATGTAGACTGGACAGGGCGGCTCAAGGCGGTGATTGCCGAGGGGCGACTGACCAACGTTAGCGAGGAGGCGCTACCATTCGGGACCGTCAGTTTCCCTAAGCCTCTCGACCTAGTCTGGCTGACCCAGAACTATCATGATCTCAAGATCGCGCAATACGGCCAAGTCGACACAGCAGCCTTTAATCGTGAGGTTTTCGCAAGCCTAAAGCCGGGCGGCACCTATTTCGTACTCGATCACGAAGCGCCGGTTGGAACCGACCTCCCTACGATTGCGCGGCTGCATCGCATCGAGAAAGCGCAGGTGATCCGCGAGGTAACCGCGGCTGGATTCGAGCTAATTGCCGAAGGCAACTTTCTGCGGCGGCCGGACGATGACCATACCTTGCCCGTCAAAGACGAAAAGGTGCGGGGTCAGACTGACCAATACGCCTTGCGATTTGTGAAACCACGCTAACGTTGGTTGTGGGGGTCGTGGACCGGGTCATTGAGGTCCAGCGGTGAAGTGTCTGAATTTGGTACCTCTCATCGACAAAGACAATGCCGTCATCGGGCGGATCTGATCGCCATTAAACGTCGCTCGGATCGACAGCGCTCCCTGTATATCGTGGGGCGAGCAAAAGAAATGATCATTAGATTGGGCTTCAGCGTGTATCCCACTGAAGTGGATGCGGTTCTAGACCCCCACCCAGTCGAAATATAAACGAGGAAGTTAACGTGACTGAGATACGCCCCCCGTTGCCACCCTTTACCCGTGAGACTGCCGTGCAGAAGGTGCGAGGCGCCGAAGACGGTTGGAATTCCTGCGACCCTGAACGGGTCGCACTCGTCTACACTCCGGACAGTTACTGGCGAAACCGATCGGAGTTTATCCGCGGTCGTACAGAGATAGTTGCATTCCTTACGCGCAAATGGACGAAAGAACTCCAATACCGCCTGATTAAGGAGCTTTGGGCATTCACGGAGAATCGGATCGCTGTGCGGTTTGCCTACGAATGGCATGACGATAGCGAAAACTGGTTTCGTTCATACGGAAATGAAAACTGGGAGTTCGCCGTCAATGGATTGATGGAGAAACGCTTCGCTTGTATCAACGATCTCCCGATCACGGAATCTGAGCGTAGATTCCATTGGGATCGTTCACGACCACGCCCCACAGGCCACCCGGGGCTCTCAGAACTTGGGCTCTAAAGTTCGGACACAGGGGCGCCCTTGATGACCTATCCGGTCGATGGTCAGGGCGGCACCGGTCAGACAACTTCGGACACGGCCTTGCGGATGGCCTGCTCGAACGCCTCCGGCGGCTGGGCCCCTGTGATCAGATAGCGATCGTTGACCACGACGGCAGGAACGCTGCTTATCCCCGCTCGCTGCCATTTCTCTTCGGCGTCGCGCACCTCGTCGGCGTAGCACCCTGAGGTGAGCACGTCGCGCGCAGCGGCGCCATCAAGGCCAACAGATTCAGCAGCGGCCATGAGCACGCCGTGGTCACCTGGATTCTGCATGTTGGTGTGGTAGGCTGCGAGCAGCGCGCGCTTCAGCTCTTCTTGTCGCCCCTCGATCCGAGCCCAGTGCAGCAGGCGATGCGCGTCAAATGTGTTGTAGAACCGGCTTTCGTCGGTTGTCACCATGTCGAAGCCCACTTGCGCGGCCAGGGCACGCTGGCGCTCACGGTTCACGATCGCCTGCTCTCGCCCGACGCCGTATTTGCGTGCCACGTTGTCGAAGCGGCTCTCACCCTCCGGCGGGATGCCCGGATTGAGTTCGAAGGGCTGAAAACGAATGTCGGCTGCTAATCGACCTTCGAAGCGGTTCAGCGCAGCATCCAGGTTTCCCAACCCAATCACGCACCAAGGGCATGACACATCAGATATGAAGTCGATCTTGACTGTTTTTGTCATGGAAAGGCCGCTCGCTACTCGCTTGGTTACGTTTGGGCACGCCAGGCACCCCCTGAACTTGTTCGGTATATGGGACGACTTAACCGTCGGACGAACAGCCGCCAGCAGGAAGACACTCTTTCGTAGATCGGCACAATCTTGCGGCTTCGGCCGGACGCGATGAGCGGGTTGGGAGATCAGCCGGTGAGAACGGCCATCTGCAGCGGCGATGCGTCCGAGGCACGTAGATGAGCAGGGCGACGCCGCGCTCTCCACAGCCTCTTTTTGGTCTTAACCCCACGGTGGGCTTTTCCAAGCCCTCAGTGCTTCGAGAAATACATGGAGCCTTGAAGGAAGGAAGTCTCTTGTGGGGTAGACGGTATGGACGTCGAGTTCCTTGGAAGTCCAGCCAGGCAGCAACCTCAAGAGCTCACCTTTTCTGATCTTGTCGTTGCAATAGGTCGAAGGCAGAAAACCTACGCCGTGCCCTCTGTAAACAAACGTACTGACTGATTGGAAATCTCGGCTCGAAATGGGGCCTGAAACACGAATTCTGGCGCGTTTGCGTCCATTCAGTAATTCCCACTCCGCTTCGCTATTTTTGCCATTGAGCAAGACACACTGATGCAGTTTGAGGTCTTCGGGTTTGGTTGGAGGTTTCCGATCTCTCAAATATTCGGGAGAAGCGACAACATAACGGACTTGGCTGCCAAGCTTTTTTGCAATCAACGTTGAGTCTTTCAATTCGCCAAAGCGAATGCCAACATCCACATTTTCAGCGATCAAATCCAAAAACACGTTGGTGATGAAAAGATCGATATTGATGCGCGGATAGTTTTTCAGAAAATCAGAAATAAATTCGAGAAACGGGCCTTGCCCTAAAACCACGGGCACGGAGATTTTGAGTGACCCCTCCGGTTTCTTTTGGGTCTGTGTCAAAACCCGTTCCGCGTCGAACAGCAGGTTAAGCGGTTCGCTGCATTGATTGAAATAATTCCGACCTTGTGAAGTGAGCGCAAGCTTGCGCGTCGTCCTTTGCAGCAGCGTTACGCCCAGTTCCGCCTCAAGCGCTGCGACTTTCCGGCTGACCGTAGAAACGGGCATGCCAAGGGCGTGTGCTGCGCGACTGAAGCTTTCGAACTGCGCAACCCTCACGAAAACAGCGATATCATTCAAATCGGCCATTTGTAGATTATTCCATAAATGGAAAAGTGATTCCAGATATTTCCGGCTAATCAATCGGACCCTCTTCCCCCATTGTTACACCCATCGATGAAGAACATCGCCGATGGAGAACATCGCCGAAGATGAAGAGGAGTCAGTTATGCCGACCAAAGTCCTGTACCAAACCAACGCCAAGGCGACCGGCGGCCGTGTTGGCCACGCTGCCACTGCAGACGGAAACCTGACTGTCGACCTCACCAGACCCAAGGAACTGGGCGGCAATGGTGCCGCCGGTACTAATCCGGAGCAGTTGTTTGCTGCCGGTTATGCGGCCTGTTTCCTGAGCTCGATGCAGTACGTTGCCGCTCAAGGTGGCCCGAAAGTGACCGCCGACGCCAGCGTCACAGCAACAGTGGGGATCGGTCCGCGCGCCGATGGCGGTTTTGGCCTTGACGTCGCCCTCGCAATTTACGCGCCTGGGTTGACGAAGGCCGATGCCGAAACCCTGGTGCAAAAGGCTCATCACGTTTGCCCCTACTCGGATGCAACGCGCGGCAGCCTCAACGTGCGCCTGAACATCGTCGACGCAGCTCAGTGAAGTTGCCGTTCGATAAACGGTCCGGTCCCTCCCGGAAAAAGTAAACCACGATGAAATGCCTTGAACCCCAAACTGTCGAGTCAGCGCCCGCTGGCTCGAAGCAAGGTATGAAAGCCTTTCGGAAGAAGTTCGGGTTTATCTCGAATCTGATGGCGACCTTCGCTAATTCGCCATCGGTTCTGAATGGCTATCTTGCGCTTGATACGGCTTGGGAAAGCTCGTCGCTCTCTGCAACGGACAGGCAGATCATCCTCCTTACCGCTTCGGTTGAAAATAGGTGCCTCTACGGCACGGCGGCTCATGCCACGGTGCTGAAGGCAATGAAACTCGACGTCGCGGTCATCAAGGCAATTCGCTGCAGGAAATCGCTGCCCGATGAAAGGCTGGATGCGCTGGTTGCATTGACTCGAGAACTGGTCAAAGAGCGCGGCTTCGTCGCCGAAAGTGTCAAGGAGCGATTTTTTAAGGCGAGGTACAACGAAGCCACAATGATGGAGGTTCTAATCGGCGTCGCCCTTAAGACGATGAGTAATTACCTCGATCACCTGAATCCGATTTCGATCGATCCGGTGTTTCGAGCAGAAGCCAACGAATCTATCAGCAACTAACTTAAACAACGGAGAAGATCATGAGTAAGACAGTTATCGTAACGGGTGCTTCACAGGGTATCGGTGCAGGCGCTGTAAAGGCCTTTCTGGACAAGGGCTATAACGTCGTCGCAACGTCGCGTAGTGTTACCAAGTCGAAGGAATTGCCGGCGTCCCCCAAGCTCGCGTTGGTTGATGGCGACATCGGCGATGCATCTGTGGCCGCGAAGGTGGCCCAAACCGCGATCAGCAAGTTCGGTTCTATCGATGCGCTGGTCAACAATGCCGGCATCTTCTTTCCCAAGGCATTCACCGATTACACGGGTGAAGATCTGAAAAAGTTGTCGTCAACCAATCTGGAAGGCTATCTCTACGTCACGCAGTTTGCAGTGAAGCAGATGCTGGCCCAGAAGTCGGGTGGCAGTGTTGTCGGCGTCACGTCGTCGCTGGTTGAGAATCCTATCGCGGGCCTGAATGTTTCGGTGCCGATGATTACCAAGGGCGGCCTCGATGCCATGACCCGTAACCTGGCGGTCGAATACGCGAAGCAAGGTATCCGTTTCAACACGGTTGCGCCCGGCATGGTCGATACGCCATTGCATAAGGACGATCCGGCGGAATTCCTGAAAACTCTAGCGCCGCTGGGCACGATTTCCAGCGTCAAGGACATCGTCGATGCCATCGTCTATCTGACCGAAGCCCAGAACGTTACAGGGGAATCCCTGCACGTCGATGGCGGCGCGCATTCCGGCAGGTGGTAAGCACGAAAGTCAGCTTGCGGGAGTTGGATATCCGGCTCCCGCAGGCACATCTCGATGCCCTTTGTTTTACAATTGCCGATTGCATGGAAGGACACACTTGCACACCAAGCCGGCTGATTGCGGGATTGGTGGTTGGGCGGTGTCAATGGCGGCTGGCGACTATGTTACCGTCAGTTCGCAGTCGGACACCGAACAGGCTGGTCTTGCACGGGAGCGCAGGGAGTCGAACGAGAACCCCGCGTTTAACCTCGACGAACTAGCCGAAATTTACGTCAAGCGAGGTGTCGCCAAGCCTCTGGCGCGGCAGGCGGCCGAGCAGTTGATGGCGAAGAACGCGTTGACAGCTCACGCGTCGCGACGAATTCGGCATCGCGGAAATCACCACAGCGCGTCCCGTCCAGGCTGCGGTTATCTCGGCTGCATGTTTTGCTGGGCGCTGCCATGCCGTTGCCCGGACCAGTCCCCTTGGCAGGATCGTGTTTGGGCGGCGTTCACGATTCCAGTTCAAGCCTGCAGTAATGGCGCCCGCAACCTGGCTCCTGGTGATAGGAAATTGTCATAGTCAGACGCGCCTATGGATCGCGATGCCATGATGAACGAACGGCAGGTTGTGGTGCAAAGCTGCCGTTGGGATGTGCGACTTAGATTTCGTTGGCCTTCATTGGCTGGACCTAGCTCAAACTTCCCCATGATGGATTGGAACGAGAGTTCAATTTTTTCAATGTGTTAGAGGGCAGCGTGTGCACGATGTGTGCACCGAGAGATCCAAGAAAATCTGGCCACGTCCAACGTGAGCAAGCTCAACTGAGCGCACTGCAGCGCTAGCGGTGGCCCAATCTTGCTGTCGTCTGTTCTGGTCATTATCCGCCGCGGAATCTTGGGCGGCGTTTGGTGACAAAGGCGGCAATTCCCTCTTGAGCGTCATCTGTGCTGCTGGCGGCGACGATCGAATCCCTTTCGGCGTCGAGTTGATCGGACAGGCCTGTCTCGAACGATTGACGCAGCATGCGGCGGACGGCGCCGTAAGCCCGTGTCGGGCCTGCAGCGAGCGTTGCTGCGATAGTCGCTGCTTCGGCTTCCACGTCATCAGACGATGCGAGACGCGATATCAATCCGAACTCCAATGCCTCCTGCGCGGTCAAGCGGCGGTTGAGCAGAAAGAGTTGCTGCGCCCGCCGCATCCCGACCATGCGTGGCAAGAACCAGGTATTGCCGCCATCTGCGGTGAGACCCAACGCGCCATAGCCAAGGGCGAATCTCGAATCATCCGCCGCGACGACGATATCGGCGGCATAGAGCAGTCCAAGCCCGCCGCCACCGGCGCCACCGCGTACGGCCGCCACGACCGGCGCATCGATACTCGTCAGCCGCTCGATCGCCAGATGATAGCTGTCGATCATGCGGCGAAGCCGGTCCGGCAATTGCTCGCGCGCTGTGCCTGCAAACAGGCCGAGGTCGCCGCCGACCGTGAAATTGGGTCCGTTGCCCGCGATCAGCACGGCGCGAACATCAGGCCTTTCCGCGATCTGCGTCGCGGCCTCGGCGAGATCGCTGGCCATGGTGGTATCGATCGCGTTGCCCTTGTCCGGGCGGTTCAACCGTAATGTCGCGACACCGTCGGCGAAATCGAGCAGTATGGTCCGCAAAGGACCGGCCGCATCATGCCAGCGCGCGGTGTCGGTATATTGCTCCAGCACCTTGATGCGCTCCTGCTCGATCGTGATCAGGTGCGCGAACGCGGCATCGAGCGGCGCGCCGCTCTGCTTGCCGTGGCCGCGGTAACGGCCGGTCACCAGCAGGCGGCCGTCGGCGAGATCAAGAAAACGCTCCGGTTCGACCCGCGCCTCGAAGTGCCGGGCGATGGTTCCCCAGGCGTTGCGCCGCATTGTCGCCGGACTGTCATGATCACCGCCGATGCCGAACGGCATTCCCTCGGCCGTGCGGCCGGTGAATTCCGGATGGAGCAGGGCGTCGAGCTGGATGCGGTTGCCGTCCGCGAGCGCGGCATAGAACGCGCGTGCGAGGTCGGCAGAATTACGGCTTTCCATCCCTTTGGTCCTCTTCTACAGGCGCCGGTGTGAGAAACGGGCGCGATCGCACTAACCAGTTGCTCGGCGAAACGGGGACGTTCCCTTTGGAAAAGACCCTTGAAGCCCGAAAGCTCCGATGCTATTATTAGAACGGTCGGTCGGATTATTTTTAACGGATGCCGCAGGTCTCCGCAAGAGAGCCGTAGGGCAGCTATGGGAGGTGCAGCGATGAACGTCATGCCGCGCGCGTCGCAATGGGGGGAACTGATCCGGCCGGACCGGGTGCATGGCTCGCTCTATAGCGATCCCGCGATCTTCGAGGCCGAACTGCAGAACATCTGGTACCGCACCTGGGTCTATGTCGGGCACGAGAGCGAGGTTCCCAAAGCCAACGATTACATCGTCAAGTCGATCGGCCCGCAATCGGTCATCATGACGCGCGACGAGCAGGGCAAGGTCAACCTGCTGCTCAACCGCTGTTCGCACCGTGGCAATCAGGTCTGCTCCTACGACAAAGGCAATGCGCGATCCTTTACCTGCCCGTTCCATTCCTGGACCTTTGCCAATGACGGCCGTCTGGTCGGCTATGCCTTCCCGGACGGCTATGAAGGCCAGGACCGAACAAAGCTGGCGCTCGGCCGCGTCACGCGCGTGCAGTCCTATCGCGGCTTTGTATTTGGCTCGTTCGCTGCTGAAGGCCCGACGCTGGAAGAGCATCTCGGCGGCGCGGCCGAGACCATCGATCGCCTGGTCCGCACCTCGCCGGAAGGCGAGGTCGAGGTCACCGCGGGATTCCTGAAGCATCGCGTCAAGGCCAACTGGAAATTCATCCTGGAAAACGAATGCGACGGCTACCATCCGGCATTCGTGCATTCCTCGATCTTCGGCGTCGCCGACAGCGCGATCGGAAAACTCTACGGCGGCGCTTCCACCGCGTTGACGCGCGACTACGGCAACGGCCATACCGAAATCGATCTGCGCCCCGAGTTTCGCAAGCGCGATGTGCCGATGAGCTGGTTCGGCACCACGGAAGAGCGGCTGCCGGACTACACCGCGCGCATGAAGGCCGCCTATGGCGATCAGCAGGCGCGCGAGATCATGATCGACGGCACGCCGCATGTGATGATCTTTCCGAACCTGTTCATCGCGGAAATACAGATGTTCGTGATTCAGCCGCTTGCGGTCGCCGACAGCGTGCAGCATGTCACGGCATTGCAGTTCAAGGGCGTGCCCGACATGAACCGGCGTTTGCGCCAGCAGACCATGGGATCGGTGGGGCCGGCCGGATTGCTGCTGGCCGATGATTCCGAGATGTACGAGCGTTGCCATCGCGGCGTCCTGGCGCGCAGTCCCGAATGGATATTCCTGGGCCGTGGCGAAAAACGCGAACATCAGGATGAACTCGGCTTCAAGGTCGGCCATGTCACCGACGAGGTGCCTTCACGCGGCATCTGGCGCCATTATCGCAAGCTGATGGAGCCGGTGTAATGCTGTCGCGCGAGAGCAGTGCCACGCTGATGAGCGCGGTGACCGCCTTCATCTACAAGGAGGCGCGATTCCAGGACGAGCATCAATACGAGGCCTGGGAAGCATTATGGACGGATGACGGGGTCTATTGGGTGCCGGCCAACGGCGCCGATATCGATCCCGAGAAGGAAATGTCGATCATTTACGACAACCGCTCGCGCATCTCGCTGCGGGTCAAGCAATTGCTCACAGGTAAGCACCATACCCAGACGCCGCAGTCGCGGCTGCGGCGCCTGGTCTCCAATATCGAGCTGCTCGAGGACCAAGCGGACGGCGACATCGCAGTTGCCAGCAACAGCATGATCTTCGAATCGAGCCTGCGCGACGACACGATCTGGGCCGCCCGCAACGAATACCGGCTGCGCTATGTCGATGGCGAACTGCGGATGGCCTACAAGAAGGTGATCTTGGTCAACAACGAGAAGGCGCTGTTTACGCTTTCGTTCCTCATCTAGCCTTTGGGAAGTCTGGCAATGATCGACACGGGACCTGTTTTGCTCGATATCGCCGACGGCATCGCGCGGTTGCGGCTCAACCGGCCAGATGCGGCCAACGGCATGAGCGCAGAACTCTTGAGCGCGCTGTGCGACGCCATCATGGTCTGCCACGGCCAGCCGGATCTGCGCGTGTTGATCCTGAGCGGCGAGGGTGCGAATTTCTGTGCCGGCGGTGATGTCCGTGCTTTTGCGGCCAAGGGCGAAAAATTGCCGGCCTATATCCGCCAGGCCACCGCTTACCTGCAGAACGCGGTAACGGGGTTGTTACGGTTGGAAGCACCCGTGATCGCTTCGGTACATGGCTTTGCCGCGGGCGGCGGTGGCTTCGGTCTGGTTTGCGCCTCCGATATCGTGATCGCTGGCGCATCCGCCAAATTCCTGGCCGGTGCGACGCGGGTGGCGATGGCGCCGGATGCCGGCGTCTCCGTCACGCTGTCGCGGCTGGTCGGCTTGCGCCGCGCAATGTCGATTCTGTTGACCAATCCGGTCATATCAGCGCCCGAGGCGCTGGAGATGGGCATCGTCACCAAGGTCGTGGCTGACGAAGAACTAAGTGAGGCGTCACTGGCGCTTGCGCGGGAGCTGGCGGCCGGCGCGCCGAAGGCGCTGGCTGCGACCAAGCGACTGGTCTGGGCCGGGTCCGGCAGCAGTATCGAACAATGCCTGTCCGAGGAGGCGCGGACCGTCTCTGAACTTTCGGGCATGGCCGACGCGCGCGAGGGCCTTGCCGCCGTCATCGAACGGCGCAAGCCGAAGTTTACGGGGCGCTAGCAAGTGCCTTCTGGCAGCACCTTGTTGCCCTTCGGGCGGCTCGACGGCCGTCGCGCCTTCGTCTCGGGTGGCGCGCACGGTATCGGCGCGGCAATCGTGCGAAGCTTTGCGGGCGCCGGCGCAAAGGTCGTGATCGGTGATCTCGACATTACAACGGCATCGGAACTGGCAGGGCAGGTCGGCGCGGCCGCGGTCAAGCTCGATGTCAGCGACACCGGCATGGTGCAGCAGGCCATGGCACAGCAGGGGCCGTTCGATATCATCGTCAACAATGCCGGCCTCGATCAACACGCGTTTTTTACCGACACCACGCCGGAAGACTGGGTGAAGCTGCTTGCGGTCAATCTGGTTTCAGCTCTTGCATGCACCCATGCCGCGCTGCCGGCGATGCAGGCGGCCGGCTTTGGACGCATCATCAACATCACGTCGGAAGCGGCCCGGCTCGGCTCCAGGGGCGGCGCTGTCTATTCCGCCGCCAAGGGCGGTGTGATCGCCTTCACCAAAAGCATCGCGCGTGAAAATGCGCGCTTCGGCATCACCGCCAATTCAATTGCGCCGGGCCCGATCCGGACGCCAATGCTGGAAGCGGCCGTCGCAAAGGGCGGCGACAAGATCCTGCACGCCATGACCGATGCCACGCTGTTGCGGCGTCTCGGCGAGCCCGAGGAAGTCGCTGCCGCCGCGCGCTTCCTGGCGTCCGATCAAGCGGCCTATATCACCGGCGAAACCATCGGCGTATCGGGCGGCATGGGAGTGGGCGGCTGAGATGGCACGCGCGGCTCAAGACATCACGCCGGCTCCGATCGATCGGGCGATCGCGCGTATCCGCGCGGTGTACCGGAACTGGAACCGCGACACGACCGTGGCGCAGATGCGCAGCGACTGGGATGCTGCTTTCGGCGGTACGATGGCTCCAGTGAAGTGCGAGCAAGTTACTGCGGGCGGTGTTGACGGTGAATGGATATTGCCGGCCGACGCGCCGAAGGACAGGGCCATTCTTTACTTCCATGGCGGCGGCTTTCGGATCGGCTCGGTCACCTCGCACCGCGACCTGATCGCGCAGATCGCTTTGGCCAGCGGCTGTCGTGTGCTCGCCATCAATTATCGTCTGGCGCCGGAGCATCGATTCCCGGCTGCGCTTGATGATGCGCTCGCGGCCTACGACTGGATGCTGCAGCAGGGATTGAAGCCCGCCAATATCGCCTTTGCCGGAGATTCCGCCGGCGGCAATCTCGCGCTCGCCGCGATGCTGGCGTTGTGCGATAACAAGCGCCCGCTACCGGCGGCGGCTGCGCTGATGTCGCCCTGGACCGATCTGGCGGCGACCGGCGCGAGTTATCTAAGCCGAGCCGAGGCCGATCCGATCCATCAGCGTGCGATGATCCTGGCGCTGGCGAAGAATTATCTGGGCGGAGAGGGCGATCCTCGGGATCCTCTAGTCTCGCCGCTCTACGCCGATTTCGCGGGCTTGCCGCCGCTCTTGATCCAGGTCGGCGACCGCGAAACCGTCCTGGACGATTCCGTGATGTTGGCGGGCAAAGCGCGCGCCGCCGGTGTCACGGTTGATCTGCAGGTCTGGAATGGCATGATCCATGTCTTCCAGATGTTCGGTGGGGAACTTGCCGAGGCGCATCGGGCCGTCGCCGACATCGCCTTGTTTCTCGACCGGCACCTCCATCTCAAAGCCGAAAGGGCATCGCCATGAACGTCAAGCCAACCGATGTCCGCGCCCAGTCCGACAGTGAATTCCAATTCTCGGAGCAGCCGCAGTTATCCGAGGAGTTGCGGATGCTGCGCGAGCAGGTGCGGCGGTTCGTCGAGAAGGAAGTGGTGCCGCATGGCGAGCAGTGGGAGCGCGACGGCAAGATCCCGCGCGAGATCTACCGGCGCATGGGCGCGCTCGGTTTCCTCGGCATGCGGCATTCGGCCGAATACGGCGGCACCGATATGGGCGCGCTGGCGTCGATGGTGTGGGCCGAGGAACTCGGACGTTCGACCTTCGGCGGTTTCACCTCGTCGGTGCTGGTTCATACCGACATGTCGGCGGTCCACATCACGCTGCGCGGCACGCCTGAGCAGAAGCGGAAATATCTTCCTGCGATTATCCGCGGCGAGACGATCTGCTCGATCGCAGTGACCGAGCCCGATGCGGGTTCCGACGTCGCCGGGCTGAAGACGCGGGCACGCCGCGACGGCGATTGCTGGGTGATCAACGGCTCGAAGATGTTCATCACCAATGCGGTCTACGGCGATATCCTGATCGTCGCGGCGCGCACCGATCCTGCCGCCAAGGGCAGCCGCGGTATCTCGCTGTTCATCGTCGAGAGGACGACGCCCGGCATATCCGTGACAAAACTCGACAAGCACGGCTGGCTTTGCTCCGACACCGCCGAGATCGGGTTTCAGGAAGTGCGGATCCCCGCCGGAAACCTGCTGGGCGAGGAGAACCGCGGCTTCTACGGCATCATGGAAACCTTCGAGAACGAGCGCATCTGCATTGGCGGCATCTGCGCCGGCGAGTCCGCCAAGGCGATCGAGCTCACCACGAACTATGTGAAGAGCCGGCAGGCCTTCGGCGGCCCGCTGTGGAACCAGCAGGCGGTACGGCTCAAGCTCGCCTCGCTCGCCACCAAGGCCGCGGCCGCCCGGGCGCTCGCCTATCATGCTGCGGAGCTCGTCGAGGCCGGCAAGCCCTGTCCGCGCGAAGTGTCGATGGTGAAAGCGCTGTCGCCGGAAGTGCTGCACGAGGTCGTGCATGGCTGCCTGCAGCTGCATGGCGGCACCGGTTTCATGCGCGGCACGCCGATCGAGCGGATGGTGCGCGATGCGCGGGTGCTGACCATCGGCGGCGGCGCCACCGAGGTCATGCTGGAAGAGGTCGCCAAGCGGATGTGAGGGTTGACCGGCGCGAGGCGTGCCGGCCAGCGTCTCGTTGCTCAGTTCACCGGCTTGAAGCTCAGCGTTGCCGTTTCAGCCTGCATGATCTGCAGCCTCTGGTTCGAGAACCGGACGCCGGGGCCAAAGGTAATCGGCGCCATGACGCCGGTTTCGACGTTTTTGGTCTTTTCCAGTTCAGCGATGGTGCAGGCCCAGGTCGGGTCCTTGCCGCAACGCCCGATCGCCTCGATCAGTACTTTTGCGGCGGCATAGCCGGTCATGCTGTAGCGGTTGATGCCTTTCATCTCGGCTTCCGGAAGCAGGCCCTTGGCCTTTTCCAGAAACGCCTTGCCGGCAGTGCCCGCGAACGGTTCGACATAGTCGACGGCGTAGATGCCGTCGCCGGCCGGACCCATCAGCTTCAGCACCGGCTCGACCCGTCCGGGCCAGAAGATGCCCGTGACAGGCTTGATGTTGAGCTTCTCCAGTTCCTTCATCATCGCGATGTTCTCGCCGATGATGCCACCGGCCAAAAACACCTCGGCGCCGGAATCCTTCAGTTGCAGCATGTCGGACGAGAAATCCTGCTGGCCCTTCTTGTAGTTGCCGCTGTAGACCACGTTGAGCTTCTTGGCCCTGACCACGGTATCGAAGCCGTCGCGCACGGTGATGCCGTAATCGTCGTCCTGGGTGATCAGGCCCCATTTCTTGCCGGGGTTCCTGTCGGCGAGATAATTGACGAGGTGGATGATGCCTTCCTCGTAGGATTGCCCGACCACGAACACGTTCTTGCGCGGCGGTTCCCAGAGGAATTTGACCGGCGCCACGTCGATGACGGTGGGGATGCCCGCCTTTTCCAGCACCGGCATCACGGCGATGGATTGACCCGAGCCGGAGATACCGAGCATCGCAAACACCTTGTCGACATCGATCACCTTCTTGACGCCCTGGATAGTGCGGGCGGTGACGTAGCCGTCGTCTTCCAGCACATACTTGATCTTGCGGCCGTTGATGCCGCCGGCGACGTTGGCTTCCGCGATCGCGATTTTGTGGCCGATCGAAGCGGCCACGCCGAGCAGCGCCGGTGGGCCGGTGAGGGGCTCGACGTCGCCGATCAGGATTTCGGTATCGGTGATACCGGGATCGGCGGAAAGCGCAGGGCCGGCCGTGAGATACGCGCCCGCGAGCAGCAGCGACGCGCTCGCCAGATATTTGATCATTGTTTCCTCCTCCTGTTGGTTTGCTTTTTTGTCAGTAACGCAGCGGCCAGTTCACCCACATCCGCCGGATGTCGTGCCAGGCGCCGACCAGCCCGCGCGGCTGGAAGCGCAGGAACAGGATGATGACGAGACCGTAGAGCATGCTCTTGAGTTCCTGCGCGCCGGTCGTGAAGGTGGCGTCCATCTGCGCGCTGAACAGGCTGAACATCAGCCGCGTTGCTTCAGGCAGCAGAACGATCAGGATGGTGCCGAGCACGGCGCCGAGCGCTGAGCCGAGCCCGCCGACAATCAGGATTGCCAGTGCCTCGATCGAGAGCAGGAACGGAAAGCCTTCGACGCTGACGAACGACAGGTAGATGCCGTACAGCGCGCCTGCGAGGCCGGTGATGAAGGCGGAAGTGACGAAGGCGAACAGCTTGTAGGCGTGCAGGTTGATGCCCATCACGCGGGCGGCGGTGTCGTTATCGCGGATCGCGACGAATGCTCGCCCGACGCGGCTGCGGCGGATGTTGAGGGTGGCGAACAGCGTGAGCACGGCGAAGCCGAGGCAGAGATACGTGAACGCCGCGTCGCTATCGAAGCTGAGACCGAATATCTCCGGCCGCTGCACCGAGATGCCGCGTGCGCCGTTGGTAAGCCAGCGCGCCTCCAGGATCACGGTATTGATGATGAAGGAGAACGCCAGCGTGGTGATGGCCAGATAGAGCCCCTTCAGCCGCAGCGACGGCGCGCCGACGATGAGGCTGGCGAGCGCCGGCACCACGCCGGCGCCGAGGAAGCCGATCAGCGGATGCATGTGATATTTGGAGACCAACACCGCATAGGCGTAGGCGCCGGTGACGAGAAAACCGACATGGCCGAGCGAGATCAGGCCGGTATACCCGGTCAGGATATTTAGCCCCAGCGCGCCCACTGCGGTGATCAGGATGATCATCAGGAACGACAGTGCATAGGAGTTCAGCACAAAGGGTGCAGCGATCAGCGCCGTCACCAGCACGGCCGACCATGCCCATACCGGCGGCGAGTCCACCAGCGTGACGAGTTCACCATAGGTCTGTTTGAAATCACCGGTGCGCATCAGACCCTCTCGATGTCGCGTTCGCCAAAGATACCGAACGGGCGGATCATCAGCACCACGATGATCATGGCAAAGCCCGCGACTTCCTTCATGCCCGAGCCGACATAGCCGCCGGCGAGATTTTCGGTGATGCCTATCAGGAGGCCGCCGAGGCCGGATCCGAGCACGGCATCGAGGCCGCCCAGGATGGTGGCCGGAAACGACTTCAGCCCGAGCTGGAACATCGCCGGCGAGAGATCATAGGACAACGCAAAGAACACCCCGCCGATCCCGGCGATCACGGACGAGGCGGCCCAGGCCAGCGCATGGACGCGCGTCGCGCTGATGCCCATCAACAGCGCGGTGCGGTCGTCAGTGGCAACGGCGCGCATCGCGACGCCGATCTTGCTGTAGCGGAAGAATGCCCAGATCGCCGCGAGCAGTGCGAGAAGCGTGGCGATGACGGCGATCTGTCCGGTGCGGACGCCGACCCCGCCGATCCGCACGATGGTGCGGCCGAAGCCGACGTCGAGGCCGTGCGGGTAGGCGTCCCAGATGAAATTGATCGACGAGCGCAGGATCACGGCCAGACCAATCGTCACCATGACGGTGGCAAACACCGGCTCGCCGAGCATCGGCCGCATCACCAGCCGCTCGATCACGAGGCCGAGCGCGACGGCGGCGAGGATGGCGCCGAGCGCCACCACGACCACGTTGCCGCTGACCGTGGTCGAAATGGTCCAGGCGATGTAGGCGGTAATCATGGTCATTTCGCCCTGCGCGAAATTGACCAGTCCCGTAGACTTGTAGATCACGGCAAAGCCCATCGCGATCAGGCCGTAGATGGCGCCGATCGCAAGACCGGAGATCAGGAGCTGGATCAGGTACTGCATCAGCCCTCCGCCTGGTAGATGATGGCGAGTTCGCGCGCGAACTTCTTCTCGATCAGGGCGCGGCGGACCTTTTGGGTGGCAGTCAACTCGCCGTCGTCGTGATCGAGTTCCTTTTCTAGGATGGCGAAGCGGCGGATGTTCTCGACGCGCGCGAAACGCTTGTTGGTCTCGTTGACGACGCGCTCGACCAGCTCATGCACCTCGGCAAGCTGCGACAGCGACTTATAATTGGTGTAGGGCAGCGCCTTGTCGCGGGCCCAGCGGCCGACATTGTCGAAGTCGACCTGGATGATCGCACCGAGATATTTCTTGGCCTCGCCGACCACGATCGCTTCCTTGATGAATTCGGAATCCTTCAGCGCATTTTCGATCTCTGATGGCGCGATGTTCTTGCCGCCGGCGGTGATGATGATCGCCTTCTTGCGGTCGACCACCGTGATTTCCCCGTTATCAAGCACTTCGACGATATCGCCCGTGCGCAGCCATCCGCCCGGCTCGACCGAAGCCGTCGAAGCCTTTTCGTCGAGAAAATAGCCTTTGAAGACGCCGGGATTGCGCAGCAGGATTTCACCGTCACTGTCGAGCTTCCATTCGGTCGCAGGCAATGGCAGGCCGCAGCCGCCGAGCCGGTGATGGCTTTCGGTCTGAATGAAGGCGACGCCGCCGCTTTCGGTCAGCCCGTAGCCTTGCGAAACCGGGCGGCCGATGATGTCGAAGAAGCGCAAGGTCTCCGGCGAGATCGAGGCGCCGGCGCAGAGCCGGTGACGGCTGCGGGCAAAGCCGAGATGGCGCTGGATGTTGCGGAATAGCACGAGATACAGGAGCGCGTAGCTCAGACGGTCGAGCGTCGTCGCGGTCCCGGTCTGCCGCCGGTCCGAGAGTTTGCGGCCCCAGGCAAGGCAGGCTTTAACAAACCGTTGGCGGAACGCGCCGCTTTCGCCGAGCCGAAACAGAAAGCCCTGCTGCAGCTTTTCATAGATGCGGGGCACGCCGACAAAAAACGTCGGCGCGATCTCGCGGATATTGAGGGCGACGGTGTCGATCGATTCCGCAAAGCTGACGGTGCCGCCGAGCACCAGATGCGTGACCTCGCCGTAGCAGCGTTCGGCGACGTGGCACAGCGGCAGGTAGCTCACGGCTTCGAACGGCTTGTCGGCGATCCCGACCGCTTCGGCGTAGACATAGGCGGCGTAGACCAGGTTCCGATGCGTCAGCATCGCGCCCTTGGGCGGACCTGTCGTACCTGAGGTGTAGACAAGGATGGAGACGTCGTCAGGCGTGGCCTGTGAAATCAGGCGGTCGAGAGTCGCGTTGGCCTCGGGGTTTTCGGCCGCATAAGTCTTGCCGAGCTGGCACAGCGTCTCGAACGACATCAACTGCGACTGCCGGTATTGCCGGAGGCCCTTGGTGTCGACGCAGACGATGGCCTCAAGCGCCGGCAGGCCGTCGTTGTTGGCGAGTGCTTCCAGCACTTTGTCGGTCTGTTCCTGGTCGCCCGTGATGACGACCCGTGAGCCGGAGTGGCGGACGATGTATTGTAGTTCGACCCATGGATTGGTCGGATAGATGCCGACCGCGACCGCGCCGATCATCTGGACGCCGAGATCGGCATAAAACCATTCCGGCGTGTTCTCGCCGGCGATCGCGACGCGGTCACCCGGCTTGAGGCCGAGCGAGATCAGGCCGAGCGCGATCGCGCGTGCGGTCTGGTAGTAATGATCCCAGGAATAGGGATTCCAGATGCCGTATTCCTTTTCGCGCAGCGCCAGTTTGTCGCCATGCATCGACGCGCGCTGGCGCAGCAGTTGCGGAAGGGTGATTGCTGCGTTTCTCAGCGCGGCGTGCAGGGAATTAACGTCGGCGCCGGACGATGTCCACGCCGAACTGGATTGGAACGGCGGATGTTCGGTGCGCGGGCTTTCGAGAACCGACATCACGCGCTCACCTGTGCTGCGGCTTCTGCGCGATGGCCGCCGAGATAGGCTTCTCTCACGGCCGGGTCACTCCGGACTTCGGCCGGCGTGCCTTCGGCGATCTTGCGGCCGAAGTTCAGGACATGAACGCGGTCGGAGATATCCATCACGATCCGCATCTCGTGCTCGATCATCAGGACGGTGATGCCGAGTTCCTCCCGGATATCGAGCACAAAGCGGGCGATATCCTCGGTCTCCTCCTGGTTCATGCCCGAGACCATTTCATCGAGCAGCAGCAGCTTCGGCTCGCAGGCCAGCGCCCGCGCCAGTTCGACGCGCTTCTGCTGGCCGTAGGACAGGGTGCCGACGATGGCGTCACGGATGTGCTCGATCTCGAGAAATTCGATGATTTCCTCGACCCGTTGCCGGGCTTCGATTTCCTCGCGCCGGGTGCGGCCGAAGAAGATCACGGCATCGAGCACGTTGGAGCGCAGATGGGTGTGGCGGCCGGTCAGGATGTTCTCGACCACCGTGCCGTGCTTGAACAGGGCGAGGTTCTGGAAGGTTCGGCCGATTCCGATCGCGGCGAATCGGGACGGTGACACGTGGGCGAGGTCGATACCGTCGAACACCATGCTGCCGCCGCTCGGGCGCAGCACGCCGGAGATCATGTTGAACAGCGTGGTCTTGCCGGCGCCGTTCGGGCCGATCACGCTGAAGATTTCGCCTGCGCTCACCGCTAGGCTGACATCGGCGACGGCCTGCAGGCCGCCGAAGCGCTTGCTGAGATTTTCGATCCTGAGCAGAGAGGTCACGACAGCCACCGTTTGCGCCGTTTGTAGTGCTTGACGTCGCGCAGGCTCTTGCGCCCGGAATTGGAGACGCCAAGATAGAATTCCTGGACGTCCTCATTGGCGGCGAGTTTCTTCGCGGAGCCGTCGAGGACGACGCGGCCGGTCTCCAGGATGTAGCCGTAGTCGGAAATATCGAGCGCGCGCTGCGCGTTCTGCTCGACCAGCAGCACCGTCATCTTCATCTCATCGCGCAGCTTGGCGATCACTTCATAGATGCGGTCGATGATCAGCGGCGCGAGGCCGAGCGACGGCTCATCGAGCGCCAGCAGCACCGGATCGGTCATCAGGGCACGGCCGATCGCCAGCATCTGCTGCTCGCCGCCGGACATGTAGCCGGCGATCTGGCCGCGGCGCTCGAACAGCCGCGGGAACAATGCGAACACCGTCTCACGTCGCTCGCGCGCCTCGGCGGCGGTTTTGGTGTAGCCGCCCATCTGCAGGTTTTCGTCGATGGTCAGCGCCGGAAACACCCGGCGGCCCTCCGGCACCTGGACGATGCCGCGCCGTACCAGCTCATCGGGCGCGAGGTGATGCACGTCCTCGCCGCGGAAGCGGATCGTGCCGTTCTCGATTACGCCTTCCTCGGTGTAGAGAATTCCCGACATTGCCTTCAACAGCGTCGACTTGCCGGCGCCGTTGGAGCCGAGCAAGGCGACGATGCCGCCCTGGGGCACCGCAATGCTGACGTCCCGGATCGCCTCGATGGCATTGTCGTAGACGATGCGAATGTTGCGGAATTCGAGCAGGCACGGTGGGGCAGGCGTCGTCTGACCGCCGGTGTTGCCCGCTCGCGTTGCGATCTTCGCCGGCATCGATGCTAGACCCTGCCGGCCTGCGCAACGCGCGGCCGGCTGGCGAGGATCGCATCGGTGACGAGTTTTGCGGTTTCCGCACAGGCTTGCGTGCCGCCATTGCCATATTGCTTCACCGCGTCGCCGACGCACCACAGGCCTTCGATGCCGGTCTCCCGCGGCAGATCGTAGCCGGCGCAGCTGCGTTGTGCCGGCCAGTCATCCCGCATCACCCGGATCGAGAGGACTTTCGCCTGGCCGAAATTCGGAAACTGCTCACGCAGGTCGGTCAGCGCCAGCTCGACCTCGGCGTCGGAATCGAAATCGCCGAGCGCCGGGATCGGCACGGCGTAGGCGACATAAAGATGCCAGCCGGGCGGCGCCAGTTCGGGGCAGGTGGCGGTGAGATTGGCCATGTTGCAGAGACGGCGCGTCTTGCCGAAGGTCACGATGCCGGGGTGCGAAATCAGCGGCTCGCGGCTCGCGATATTGATGACGATATTGGCCGCGGGCTTGAGCCCGGTGCGAACCTTCTCGATGTAGGCAGAAGGGAACGCTGCTTCGCCCGCCAGCGCAACAGTCGCCTTGGGACCGGCGTTGCTGATGACGAGATCGGTGTCGATCCGGATCTGCTGGCCATCCCGGACCACCGTTACACCTTCAACGCGGCCGTCGGTCGTGTGAATTTGCAGCGCTGGCGTCGCGAGCCAGATCTCGCCGTTCCGTTTGATAGCGGTGCCGAGTGCGTTCCAGACCCCGATCGTGCCCTGCGGGCAAAATCCAAAGCGCTTGAACGCGCCCTTGCTGGTGAAATAGGTCAGGAAGGCGCGGGCCGGCAATTCATCGGCGTTGCAGGCGAAGATTGCCGCGCAGAGATTGCGGAACAGCGCGTGCACCGTGGCATTGCCGGTGTAGCTCTTGAGCCAGTCCTCGGTCGATTGCCGCCCGTCCGGAAGATTGCCGGAGCGCGCATCCGCGAATTTTTCCAGGATACGTGAGGCCTGTTTTGTCAGCTGCCCGAGCAGCAGCGACCAGCCGCCGCGGCCGACGTCGATCAACTTGCCGTCGATGAAAAAGGAGGAGGCCGGCTCCGGCGTGCGGATATCGAGGGGAACGCCGACGGTGTTGAAGGTCTCTTCGAACACACCGCCGAGTTCGATGGCGATGGCGCCGATGTTGACGGTAAAGCCTTCGATTTGTTCGGTCGAGGCCCGGCCGCCGAGCCGGCCCTTGTCGTCCACCACCAACGTATGCAGCCCGGCATGGGACAGCCGCGCGGCGACGCACAGCCCACCCGCGCCGGCTCCGATCACGACGGCATCCATCTTTTCACGCGCCACGAACAGCCTCCCTCGGTGAGCCGCCGGTTGGTCCCGCGCGTGCTGCTTGCCTTGCCTAAGATTAGGGGAGGATATTATAATCCGACTGACCGTTCAATTTATTTTTTGGTCAGATTGCGGGTAAGGGGGAGGCTGCTTGCTTCCGGTTACGCGCCCGAATGGACCATCAGCGTTTCCTGGGTCGCGGTCGCCAGCATCAGCCCGGCGCGATCATGGATGCGGGCGATCGACAGGCCGCGACCGCCGTCGGCGCAAGCGCTTTCGGATTCAAAGTGCATCCATTCGTCGGGGGAAAATGCGCGGTGGAACCAGATGCAGTGATTGAGGCTCGCGATGTAGAGCGGTGGCTGCGACTGCAGGTCGCGGAGGTGACTGCCGAGGCTGCTGAAATTGAGCCACCAGTCCGACAGATAGGCGAACACGGCCGCTTTCGCGCGAATATCACCGGCGAGCGGATGTTTGCCGCGCAACCAGAATCGCAACCGCGATTGCGCGGTTTTCGCCACAAGCTGGCGTTCGATGCCCGGAATACGAAAATCCATGCACGGCTTGACCAGATTCGAGTACGGCGCCAACGGACGCAAGCCCTCCATCAGCGCAGGTGGCAGAACAGTCAGTTCCGGCAAATCCTCTGGGTTCTCTTCCGGAGCGGACGAGGGTACGGCATGGCCGGGCGCCGATTGCGGAGTGCAAAATGTCGCTTGGGCGTTGAGGACGGCGCGTCCGTCCCCTTGGTAGCCGAAGACATGCCGCGACGAGAACCGCTTGCCGTCCTGAAGAATTCTGACCTCGAAGTCGATCCGATGGCCGGGATCGGCGCCGCGAAGAAACAGCAGTTGGAAGGTTGACGCCGGCCGGTCCTCGGGAACGCTCAGCGACGCCGCCATCATGGCCTGGCCAAGAACCTGGCCGCCATAGGCGTCCATTCAGATTGCCGTCGCCATAACGACTGCGGTAGCGGTGCGCGCCGACGGTCTCGAGCGAAACCAGCGCTTCAACGTCGATACCGTCCCAGACGTCGCAGGCCGATCCGATTGCAGGTGCGCAATCGAAGGATCCCTCTTTCATCGTCGTCGTCTCTGATGGAGAGAACGCTGGTCACAGCGCGGGGAATTTTTGCGGGCCTTCATAGAGCGGATATCCGGTGGCAACGCCGTATTCGCTGATGCCAAATCCGACATCGCCGGCGCTCTCCAGTTTGATGACGTGATCCGACAGCGTGCGCGCGACCTCCCGCGTTGCGGGATCGTCGAGATTCCAGACATCGTGCGCGGCATAATAGTCGCCGCGATCGTCGCCATGGGTCCATCCCTGCAGGCCGCCATACATGCCGGCTTTCAGATAAAAACGTGTCGGAAGCCCGTGCATCTTCACCTGGCGTGGTGCGCCTCGATCGAACTGGAAAGTCAGATCGCCGTTCGCGATCGTCTGTCCGAGCGGATCGTTGGCCCAGTCGATCCGGTGCTCGACCGCGACGACCTCGCGGTGCGATACCGATCCGTCGGATTCCCGCTTGAACTCGGTTCCGGACAGATAGTGCGGCTTGCCCGGAGAGCGCTCCTTCAGGAAGATCGACAGGGCCGAGGTTTCGAATTGAAACATCGACCAGGTCCAGAAGAAATTCCGGTGCGTCGCGACCGGCGGCCTGGTTTCGTCCGTCCGCATTTCCGAGCGCAAGCCCCAGGAACGGTCGCGCTGTCCCCACCACATCGCTGGTTCGACGTTGAAGCGCCGGCCATCGACGACGATCCAGCCGCGCCAGCGGCCGAACTGCGATACGCGCGCGAGGTCTTCCTCAACGAGGCCGTCGCGCTCGCGGTAGTTTTGTTTCTCCTGGGCCGAAGGAAAGCTGGCCTCGAATTCGAGCGAAAAGCTGATTCCGGAGGGGTTTTCCACCAACGTGAGCCGGTGCCGCTTCATTCCCTCGACGATCTCGATCCGAAAAGGCCCGACCGATGTTTCGAGGGGACGTCCGCCGAGTCGGCGCGAGGCGCGGAAATTATATTGCCGCCGGCCGATAGTCAGTCCGGCGAAGGCGTCCATCACGTCCTTGTTCGGATAGTAGCCGAGCCCGGCATCGAACAGCAGTTCGCTGCCGTCGATCGGATGGGCGGTGTACCAATAGCGTTCGGTGAAACGGGCGTCGCCGGCGCCCGACGTTGCAAACGGGGCGGGTGTTTGGTGGCCGATCAGGTCGTCTTGAGCGGTTAGCATTCTTGTTCTCCCCGGAAGCCAAAGGCCGTTGCAGGTCTCATACACGCGCTATCGCGCGGTCAGTCCTTGGCACCGGAATCGGCACCGATGACGTCGCCGAACAGCACCCAGGTCTTGCCGTCGAAGCGCGCAAACTGGCGCTGCGTGATGGCCGCATAATCTGCAGGATTTGACTGGATCGCTATGCCCGGGAGCAACATCGGCAACGCGACGCCCTTCAGGCTCGTGGCCTGCTTGAGCACGTTTTCCCGGGTGAGATTGTTGCCGCATCGTTCCAGAATGATCGCACCGAGGTGTGCGGTCGTGTACGCCGTGACCGCGATGACATCGTTGGGATCCTGCCCGGGCATATGTTTCGCCATGAACGTCAGATAGTCGATCATTCCCCTGTCCGCAGCCCATGTCGGATCGTTGGGGGTCTTGTAGGACGTCGTCGTCAGAATGTCGGTCGAGGCGTCGAGCCCGGCTGGCGCAAGAACGCCGGCGATCGAGTTCGCGGTCGAACCGAGGAATATCAACGGCTTCCATCCCAATTCATGGATCTTGCGGATCGCCATCGAAGCGAACTTGTTCTGTGCGGCAATCAGAATCGTATCGGCGCCCGATGCTTTCAGATTGACGATCTGCGAATCGATGGTCGGCTCGGTCGCTTGATAGCTGGCCTCCTTGACGATCATCGTATCCGACTTGGCGCCGAGCCCTTCTTTCAGGCCGGCAATGAAGTCCTTTCCGATGTCGTCGGCCTGCAGCAGGATGCCAACCTTGGCGTCCGGCTTGGTCTGCAGCAGGTAGCGCGCGATGATCTTGGATTCATTGACGTAGGTCGGCGAGTAGGGCGTGGTCCACGGATACTGCTTGGGGTCGTTCCATCGCGTGCCGCCGCTTTGCACCAGCAACTGTGGCACGCCGTTGGTGTTGAGGTATTTCTGGATCGCCGCGTTGGTCGGCGTCCCGAACGGCGCCATGATGGCCAGCACGTTGTCGTTTTCGACCAGTGACCGCGTCACCTCGACGGTCTTTGGCGGGCTATAGGCATCGTCACGGGTCAGCATATTGATCTGCCGACCGTTGATCCCGCCTTTCTCGTTCAACATCGCAAAATAGGCCAGCATCGTGCGCGGGAAGCTTGCATAGATCGATGCCGGGCCGCTGTAGGGGGCGTTCGTCCCAAGCTTGATTTCGTGGTCCGTTACGCCCGGTCCGTACGCGTTCTCGGCAAATGCTGTTCCCAACGTGCATCCGAGGGTCAACGTCCATACCGCCAACAAAGAACAGGCTCTTCGCATTGCTTCCCCCTGGGTTTGCCGCCGTCTTTGCGCGGCTTGGCTGATTGCTACGGACATCGCGGCGAAGGCTTTACCGGCAACGCTGCCCGTGCAATAATAGACCGTCTATCCGGATTATCAACTGATTTGTCCGGCCGGGCTCGGTCTGTTCGGATTCACGGAGAACCGGCGGGCTCTAGATCAAAGGCTCGACGGAAAGATCCGCGGCGCCGGCAAGGGAGGGAAATATGAAGTTGACGCAGGCGCTTACCTCGGCGGTCCAGCTGCGCAAGGACAATGTCGGCACCATTCATGTCGGCCGCTCGCGCACATGGAAGGAGATCGGCCACAGGGTTGCCGGTGCGGCAGGCGGATTTCGTCGGCTCGGCGTTAAGGGTGGCGATCGCATCGCGATCCTCGCCTTCAACAGCGATCTCTATATTGAAGCCTTTTATTCCATCGCTTGGGCCGGCGCGGTTGCGGTGCCGCTTAACACGCGCTGGGCGGCTGCGGAGAACGCCTATGTCCTGAGGGACTCCGAGCCGGTCGTTCTGCTGGTCGATGACGCCTTCGCGGCAATGGCCGTGGAATTGAGGGCGTCGCAGCCACTGGCTGCATTGGTTTACGTAGGTGAGGGACGCGCGCCGGAGGGCATGCTCAGCTACGCAGCGCTCGCCGAAGAGGATCCGGTCGAGGATATGTCGGGCGCCGACAACGAACTGGCCGGCATTTTCTATACCGGGGGCACCACGGGTTTCCCGAAAGGGGTGATGCTGTCCCACGCCAACATCATTTACGAGTCCCTAGTGTGGATCTACTCGCTCAATTTCAGGGAGGACACCCGCTATCTGCATTCGGCCGCGTTGTTTCATCTCGCCGGCACTTCCCCGATGGTCGCGTTGACGCTCGTCGGCGGCACGCACGTGACCATTTCCAGGTTCGAGCCGGAAGCCGCGATGAAAGCCATAGCTGCCCACAAGGTGGACTACTGTCTGTTCGTCCCGACCATGCTCAACATGATGCTGAACCATTCTTCGTTCGGGCAATATGATTTGAGCAGCGTCAAGGATTGCGAATACGGCGCCTCGCCGATGCCGGATGCCCTTCTCGTCAAGCTCATGAAGGTCCTTCCCGGCTGGCGCTTCCATCAGGGATATGGAATGACCGAATGCGCGGCGCTCGCGACCATCCTGCCGTGGAAGTACCACGCGCTCGAAGGGCCGGTCGCGGAGAAGCGAAAGTCCGCCGGGCGCGCGGCGCCGGGCGTCGAGCTTCGAATTGTCGATGATGCGGGCAAGGAATTGCCGCGCGGCAGCGTCGGCGAGATTGCCATCCGCGGCTCGGGCGTGATGCTCGGATACTGGCGCAAGCCGGAGGAGACAGCGCGCGCGTTGCGCGGCGGCTGGCTGCATACCGGCGACTGCGCGTGGATGGACGAGGATGGATTCGTCTACATTGTCGATCGTCTGAAGGATATGATCGTCTCCGGTGGGGAGAACGTCTATTCCGGCGAGGTCGAGAATGCGATCTTCCAGCACGAGAATGTGAGAGAGTGTGCAGTCATTGCCGTTCCTGACCCGCATTGGGGCGAGGCGGTCCACGCCATCGTGGTGCCGAAGGAAGGCCGGGCGCTGGTGCCGGAAATGGTCATTGCCCACTGCCGAACACTGATCGCCGGCTACAAGTGCCCGCGGTCGGTCGAGATTCGTCTCGATCCGCTGCCGCTGACGGGCTCCGGAAAGATCATGAAATCCGCGCTGCGCGAGGAGAAGTGGCGCGGTTATTCGCGTTCGGTCAACTGATGCAGGGGACCGCCGCACCATCCGACCGCGTGCCGCGCACGACCGCCGACCCGGTTTCGCTGCCGTCCAAGGTCGTGGATGACAGCGTCATCCGAACTGCGCTCGCTGTGCATCTCGGCCGCAAATTCGGCGGCGAGGTCGCAATTGCTGACTTCGCCCGCAAATCTTCCGGATTTTCCTGGATCACCTACAGCTTCGTCGCGCGGCGGCCATCAAGTCCCGACCGCAAGCTGATTCTGCGCGTCGGGCCGCCGAACGGATTGTTCGCTCCCTATTCGGTTCTGCCCCAGGTGAACGCGCTGCAATCCCTGGCCGGAACGGCGGTGCCGGTTCCCGCTCTCGTCAGCTTTGACGAGGAAGGCGCCGAAATCGGTTTTCCCTTCTTCGTGTGCGCGCATGTCGAGGGCGAAGTGCCGGCGCCCTGGGCCAGCAGTGGGCTCAGTCAAGATCACCGTCGCAACATCGCCGGGCAATTCGTCGCGATATTGGGCGAACTGCACAAGTTCGACTGGAGAGGGACATCGCTGGCTGCGTCAGATGTCGCCGGCGAAGCGAGAGGAGAGGTTCGCGCCATCAGGGTCTGGCGTGCATCGCTGGCGCGGCCGACGGCGCGATATTACCCGCTGCTGGATTGGGGAGGCCGCTGGCTTGAGGAGAACTGTCCGCCGCCGCCGCGCCGGACTGTCGTACATGGCGATTACAGGATCGGAAACTTCCTCGAGCAAGAACAGAAGATCACGGCCATTCTCGACTGGGAACTCACGCATTTCGGCGATCCTCACGAAGATCTTGCATGGGCCTTGATGCCGACGTTCAACGCTGGAAGCCGCAAGTTCTATGGTGTGGTCGAGCGCGACGAGGTGATCGATCTGTATCAACGCGTGTCCGGAATTCCGATATCCGGCAAAAGCCTGGCCTTTTACGAGGCCTTCGCCCTGTATCAGGCCGCCGCGATTCAGATGTGTGCGGTCCATGCCTTCGAGGTCGACCGGTTCAACGACATGCGGATGGCGGTGATGGCAAGCCAGATGGCTTCGATTGTGCGTGCCTTCGATCGCGCGCTGGAGGCCGCGGCATGACCAAATCCTTCGAAGTCGTCGTCGATGGCGTGATCGACGCGTTGCGCACGCATGTTCTGCCGAAGAGCGATGACGATTTCGTTCGCGGTCAGGTATTCTCGATCATTTTCGCCCTCAATGGCCTGAAACTCGCGGCCGACTGGAAGACCGGGCCCTTGCTGGAACAAATTCGGCTTCAGGATGCCGCATTCTCCGAGGTCGGGCGGCTGGCGGACAAGCTGCAACATCCGCGTATTCCCGCGACGCCCCGCGCGGGACCGGAGGTTGCCGACCCGGCGCAACTCGAAGCGCTGCGGGACGAGGGCGATCGCCAACTCGGCGGACTCCTGTTGTGGGCGACGAGCGAAAGCGCCCGGGCCAGCGCGCCGGTCGCGACCGATGAAATCGCGCGCACGCTTCGCGGCCTCATCCGCGACCAGCTCAAGGTCGAGATCGGGATGACGCCCAAATCCATGCTTCATCAGATAGCCACGGGTGACGAGCGGTAGAAACAGCGAGGCCGGTTACGCTTGCTCCGCCGCATGGAAGACCCTATTAATTAATCCGGCTGACCGGTTAATTGACCCAGATCAAAGCTGGTGATCCTGGGATGGAAGACGGTTGCGGTGGATGATCCTTGCGGCGGGAGGTCGCGGCCTTCGGCCGGCACCGATAGTATGATGAGATGCAAACGTCGTCCGGATTCGCGCCTGAGCAGCGAATGAACTGAGAGATTGCAATGGCGCGAACACGCTCCGAGAATTACGACGGAATCCATCAGGGCATCCTGACGACGGCCTGCGGCCTGTTCGCGAGGCAGGGCTATATGCGCAGCTCGATCGCCGAGCTTGCCGACGCCTGTAAGCTTTCCCGGGGTGCGCTGTATCACTATTTTGATTCCAAGGAAGCGATCCTGTTCGCGATTCTGGATGCTCATGTTCGTCAGATGATCGTCGACGTCGAAGCCGCGGTTGCAGGCGTGCCCACCGCGCTGGAGCAATTTCGTGCGGCGATCACGGCGATTGTCACCCTCAACGCGCGCTCGACCCACGAGCAGCGGCTGATCCTGAACGACCTTTCGTTTCTGAGCGAGGACGAGCAGAAAACGATCAAGGCGCTCGAGCGGCAGCTGGTGGACATGGTGTCCGATCTGCTGATCCGGCTCGACACGGAAGGCAAGATCGTCAAGCGCACCAAGAAGGTCTACACGATGATGCTGTTCGGCATCCTCAATTTCAGCCACACTTGGTACGACCCCACGGGCAGCATCGATCCCGAGGAATTCGCCGACATGGTCGTCGACCTGTTCTTGAAGGGCTTCACACCGGCTGAGGCCGCAAAAGCGACTGCGGCAGGCAGGCGCCAAAGAGTCGGCTAACGATGCGGATCCTCCAAACGTGTGCGCCTTTCGGCGGGAGCGGGCGACCGATAATACGCTAGCGAGGACGTCTCATTTGTGCGCCGGATATCGCGATGGTCTTGGCCGCTTTCGCCATCTTGAACAGTTTCAGCAAACTGACGAAAGCGCTGGTGCATTGACGGGAGCCCGATCCCCGACGTTCGACCATGTTTGTCAGGAGGGGTGATCCCAAGAGCAATGTTTCAGGTCCGGCCACCGCCATATTGCCAACAAAGACGCCTGAGCAACACAGTTGTCTCATGCTTCACTGCACGCGCTATCTATTCATCCGCCAGCCGCCGCGGTGATCAATTCGATCCGAGCGTACCTCGCCGAGTTCGGCATTGTCGCGCCAGTCGGACGCAAAGGGGACACGGAACTGCTGCGTGTTGTGGCCGAACGTGGGGGACCAGCGGGTGCTAGGGGTTGCCCACGCGTGACTTGCCGCGCTCGGGACTCAACTGGCCTCACCGGGATTGCAGTCGCAAAAAAAAGCGGCTCCGTTTCCGCAAGTCGGCGAATCTTTCAGACATATTCACCCAATAAAAAAGGCCGGCATTTCTGCCGGCCTAGTTTGCTGGAGAAATAGAAATTGGTCGAGGTCAGTATTTCGATACGACCGGCGGGGTACCCCAGCCAAAGTGATAGTTGATGCGCGCCGCGATCGTATTAACATCCGACCTGGTATTAGCGGTGACCGAGCCCTTATGATCGCCGAAGTCAAAAGTGGATTCAGTGATTAGTATCTGGCGGCAACCGGTGCGCCCCAGTTGAACAGGTAGTTTACCCCAACTTTCACCATCTGGATATTGCGGTTGTTGGAGGTGAACGTATCGCCGGCAAGGAGCGGGGCGGTGGCCGGAATCAACAAAGTCCGGTTGCCCAACCCGAGATAATCGTACTCGGCCTTCACCGTCCAATTGTTCGTGAACGCATATTCGAAGCCAGCGCCTACCAGCCAGCCGCCGGTGTTGTTGCCGCAGTTGGCGAAGTTACCGCAGGTCAGCGACACACCTGTCGTGACGTTGGTGACGGTCAGGTTGTTGTTACCGACCCAGCCGCCGCCAGCCTTGCCGTAGAACAGCCAGTGATCGACGGCAAGGCCGAAGCGGGCGGCCACCGTCGTGATCCAGCGATTGTTGTTGGTGACCACAATGGTCCCAACACCTGGAATGACGACCCCGGTGCCGCCGTTGTTGTTGCCGGCCCAGTCGAAGTCCCATTCGCCGCCGATGACGAAGTTACCGATCTGGTAATTGCCGCCGATCTGGCCGCCACCGATAAATCTGCCGTTGTTGTTGTTGTTGAAGTTCGTCAGGAAGAGCGTATCGGTCCAGTTGTTGTGGGCCCAGGCACCGCCAATGTTGGCGCCGATATAGAACCCGGTCCAACTGAACACGGGCAGCGGCGGTGGCGGCGGGGCTGCCTTAACCGCAAGGTCAGCGGCGACCGCAGGAGCAGCCATTGCAACTAGACCAAGCGTACCCAGGAAAAACTTCTTCATCGTATTTCCTCCAGCTCCGTCGCTTCTGATGTGAAGCGAAAATTGATCTGAGGGAAATCTTAAATGCTCGAGCCCGGAGCCCCTGTGCCATAATGGCAACACTCAAGGAAAAAGTGCGGCAGAGACTGTACTCATTGATTTACCTGAAATTCTTGACGAAACTAAAACATCGGAAAGACTGCGTTATGCTCGGTGGGGGCACGACCAATTGTTTGCGTTGGAGTTGTCTCCTTGCCGTTCAAGTAACACGCCCGAAATTCGCATCGAAAGCCTGACTATTTCCTTCGCGTTTCCCCAGCGTCGTTCGAAGATTTAGCTTCTTGTTCTTGCTCATCTTCGAGCCAACAAGCTATGCAGGTTGAGACAATTAATTTTCTCGGCGAGTGAGGATTAATAGTGCCGGCGTAAACCTTCAGGCCCTCCTCGAATTTCGCTCGCGCGAAGTTCTTGGCTTCCGCCTCAGTTTCAAACACTCTTGTTTCTCGAGGGCTTCGCTTTCTGGGCAATACCCCGCTCTTGAGCACCTCAAAAGTAACATACCAAGCATGAGTCATCTGTCGCTCGCACAAGGCCCAGCCACTGTGAAGCGCTGCCTTGGATGTTCAGCAGCCTTGTGACCGGTCGCTCCTTTTCTCCGCTTAAGGTTCATCTTTATCGCCACACAGAATTAGCGATGTTGACAGGTTTGGGTTCGACTCAGTTTTCGCGCGGTGGGGAGGTCAAGTATTCGATATCAGCTTGCGAACCTCCAAAGCGGCCCGATCGTGTGCTCTAAAGAGTATCGAAACGGATGCACCAGACTATGCAAAAACAGACGCCGCGATCGGAGTGCCAGCGAAATACGAGCGCGATCGCCTCGCCCGACCACTCGAGCACTGGGCCTCGGCGAACGCCTTGAGCACGTCGAAAGCGGACGTTCCCCAATCCCGACCCGCAAATCGAAAAGGGCCGCAAAGGAGAGAGTTGGGATTGCCTATCGCGCGCACCGTCACCGAAAATTACGGCGCTGCCATCTGGGCGGAGAATCCGCTGCCCGGCGCGGTGTTTTGCCTCACGCTGCCATTAGCCAGTGGGAACGGCTGACGGATGGACACTCGGATCAGGGATGCGGCACCGGTTTTAGGTGGCGTGTCCGTTTTCGCATAGACGGTAGCTCTTGTTCATTTAGTTTTGCCTCGATCCAAAGCGGGACGACATTATCTCCGCTTCGGGTGGGTCTTGCGCGTCACAGCACGTTAACAATATCGGCTGCTGGAATTCATTCGCCGTTTGCGCATGTAAAGGGCCAAAAATGACGGACAATGTGATTCACTTCAGA
Source organism: Afipia sp. GAS231 (assembly GCF_900103365.1). Lineage (NCBI taxonomy): Bacteria > Pseudomonadati > Pseudomonadota > Alphaproteobacteria > Hyphomicrobiales > Nitrobacteraceae > Afipia > Afipia sp. GAS231. Next base: position 1,522,255 of record NZ_LT629703.1, on the reverse strand, counting down.
GGCGGTGGGCAAGCCGCCTTGTTAAAGCTTTATTTTCATCTGCTCAATGCCGCTCTCGACGAAAAGAAAGGATGCGCCTTCTTGCACGCGCCGAAGCCACTTAGAGAAGGCGAGCATCCGGACGACCGCCACCCGCAACACAGCCAGGTCCACTTCTTAAAATTCCGAGGCCGGCATACTCGCTGATGTGAACTGCCGACGGCCATCCCAATCGATCGAGCAATTTTCCGATAATTGGTAATCCAAGGCCGGGCGCTGGCTCGTCTGCAAATCACCGCCCCAATAGCCGCAATCGGCCCGTGGCTTTTCGGAATCGTTTGCCCACGATGGCATGTGTTCCTGAGCTGGGCAGGCTAGTGAGTACCGAACACGCGGCACTTCCTAACACATCCGCACTGTGTCGCAGCCCGAATCTGCATAGTCGGCCGCAGCGCAAGTGAGTAATTCTTGGGATGCTGCTTCCTGGCTTTCGCGGTGTTAGGCGCCGCGTCTATCTTCATGAACGCGCTAAGAACTGTCCATGAGGAGGGCGTCCGACTACACGGCGGAACAAGACAGCCAGGCACTAATGTGATTCCGTTGCGGCTTGAGGTTTTGATGGTCAGAGTGCTGCGCGTAATATTAGCAATAATATTGCAGAGCCCATGTTCCGCTTTGGATCGCTGAGCACTACCGCGCCAACGTGATCCGCCTCGCCGAAACGCTCGCCGAGCCGGAGTCCAATGGGGAGGCCTGCGAGGACATCCGCTCGCTCGTTGGCGAGGTGGTGATAACCCCCGGCGACAAGCGGGGCGAGAATCACGCCACCCTACGCGGCGACCTGGTGGCCGTTCTTGACCTTGCAGCCGGCCGTCGGAGGTCGCCTCGGCCAGAAGTTATAACAAACGCGCTTGCAGGTCCTCGATTTGAACCTATCGCCACCTAAATCTCCGTCCTGCCGATCTAGTCTGGTCGTGCACCGGCGACGTCTGACGCGTGCATTCATTGACACGATCTTCTTGGAGCTTACTTGCCGAAGTTAGCTCAAACTCGCCCATGCTGGATTGGGTCGATTGAGCGCGAAGTTTGCCAATCGTGAAAATACACATTGCGCTTCAATGCAACATTTAGAGGGTGAGAACTTATCTAACTTATTGATACAAAATGCATTTCACTCTTCCTTGAGAAAGTCCTTCGGCGGCAGAAACATTTGATGTTACCTATGGTGACATGAACCAGCACGCCAAGGTCGATATCCGCCATTCCACCTGTCCGCACGATTGCCCGTCGGCCTGCGCGCTCGACATCGAGGTGATCGAAGGCCGCAGCATCGGCCGGGTGCGGGGCTCGAAGCAGCAGACCTACACCGCCGGTGTCGTCTGCGCCAAGGTCGCGCGCTATGCCGAACGGATCCATCATCCTGACCGGCTGCTCTATCCGATGCGCCGCACCGGACCGAAGGGTTCAGGCCAGTTCGCGCGGATTTCCTGGGACGAGGCGCTGGACGAAATCGCCGCACGTTTCGATTTGGCCGAGCGCGAGTTCGGGGCTGAATCGGTCTGGCCGTATTATTACGCCGGCACCATGGGACTGGTGATGCGCGACGGCATCAACCGCCTCGCCAATGTGAAGAAATATTCGCGCTTCTACTCTACCATCTGCGCCAACATCGCACGCGTCGGGTTTGCCATTGGCACCGGCAAGATCGCCGGCGTCGATCCGCGCGAGATGGGCGTCTCCGACCTGATCGTGATCTGGGGCACCAATCCCGTCAACACCCAGGTCAACGTGATGACGCACGCGATGCGCGCCCGCAAGGAGCGCGGTGCGAAGATTGCGGCGATCGACGTCTACAACAACGAAACCATGAAGCAGGCCGATATCAAGATCCTGCTCAAGCCCGGCACCGACGGCGCCTTCGCCTGCGCCGTCATGCATGTGCTGTTCCGCGAGGGGTATGCCGACCGGGCCTATCTTGCTGAGTACACCGATTGTCCCGACGAACTCGAAGCGCATCTGGCGACCCGCACACCGGAATGGGCCTCGGCGATCTCTGGCGTGCCGGTCGAGGAGATCGAGGCGTTCGCGCGCGCGGTCGGCCAGACCCAGCGCACGTTCTTCCGCCTCGGTTATGGCTTTACCCGCAGCCGCAACGGCGCGGCGCAGATGCATGCGGCGTTGTGCATTCCGGCCGTGACCGGCGCTTGGCAATACGAGGGCGGCGGTGCGTTCTTCAACAATTTCGCGATCTGGAAGTTCAACGAATCTATTATCGAGGGCCATGACGCGCGCGACAACTCCGTCCGCGTACTCGATCAATCACGGATCGGACGCATCCTGACCGGCGATCCGGTGGCGCTGAAGAACGGGCCACCGGTCAAGGCGATGCTGATCCAGAACACCAATCCGATGACGGTGGCGCCGGAGCAGGCGCTGGTGCGTCAGGGCTTTGCGCGCGAAGACCTGTTCATGGTGGTGCACGAGCAATTCATGACCGAGACGGCCCAGATGGCCGACATCGTGCTGCCGGCCACCATGTTCATGGAGCACGACGACCTCTATTACGGCGGCGGCCATCAGCATATTTCGGTCGGCGCCAAGCTGATCGATCCGCCCGGCGAGTGCCGCTCCAACCACGAGGTTTTGCAGGGCCTCGGCCGCCGCCTCAACGTCGTGCATCCGGGCTTCGACATGACGCCGCGCGAATTGATCGATGCCACGCTCAAGCAGAGCGGCCACGGCGATATCGAAAGCCTGGAGAAGGATCTGTGGCGCGATATCCAGCCGGACTTCCGCGCCTCGCATTATCTCGATGGCTTCGGCCATGCCGACAAGAAGTTCCACTTCAAGGCCGACTGGGCGCATCCGCCCTGGGGCACGCCCGGGATGGGTCCGTGGGCGGAGATGCCGTCGTTGCCCGACCATTGGAGGATCATCGAGGAGGCGGATGAAGCGCATCCGTTCCGGCTCGCCACCAGTCCGTCGCGCAGCTTTCTCAACACCAGTTTCAATGAAACGCCGTCCTCGATTGCACGTGAGGGCAATCCATCGGTCATGATTCATCCTGCCGATGCTGCAGATCTCGGGATCGCCGACGGCGAGGCTGTGACGCTCGGCAACACGCGCGGCGAAACCACGCTGACCGCCAAATTGTTCGACGGCGTGCGCCGTGGCGTGCTGATCGCGGAATCCATTCAGCCCAACAAGGCCCATATCGGCGGCCGCGGCATCAATATGCTGACCGGGGCCGAGGAAGTGGCGCCGGTCGGCGGCGCCGCGTTCCACGACAACAAGGTCTGGGTGAAGAAGGCCGGGGCCTGAGCCTGGCCGATAGGGCCGGGTCGCATGTTGCACCGCAGCGGGCTGCGATTGGAACCAAAGCGCGGCGGTTTCCTTAGCTAAGCGATATGCGTCGCAGCAAGGGAAATCAAAATGTCACGTCATAATGAAATGCCGCCAGTGCCACCTGCCAATCGCAGCCAGAAGGGTACTGGCGACCATGCCGAGGTGAACAAGGATACGTCGAAGGGGCACGACGATATTCAGAATTCGGCAGAGCAGGGCGAGACCGCCAATATCAAGCAGAACACGACGAATGCCGGATTTTTCAAGGGACGACGCGTGAAATAACGCCGACCCGGATCGCGTCCCAAAGCTGACTGGGCCGAGGCGATCGGAAATAACAATCGCGAAGATAATCGATCACCCTGAACGTAAACGGCCTTGCAGTCCACCGCCTTCCTGCGGCAAATGTTCGCCAACCAATAGCGAACAGGTGAGTGGGACAATGACCGATACTAATAGTGTGATACGCGAAAAGCGCGGACAGGCGCTCTGGATCACCATCAACCGGCCGGACAAGCGCAACGCCATCAATGCCGACGTCGTCGCCGGCATTGCCCGCGGCTATCGCGAGGCGCATGACGACAAGGACATCCGCGTCATCGTGCTGACGGGAGCGGGCGACAAGGCGTTCTGCGCCGGCGCCGACCTGCAGAACAGCGGCGCCGCCTTTGCGATGGATTTTTCAAGGCCCAATGTCGACTACGCGGATCTGTTGCGGTTGTCGCAGAATGCCACCAAGCCCGCGATCGCGCGCGTCGGCGGCGTCTGCATGGCTGGCGGCATGGGCCTGCTGTGCATGACCGATATAGCGGTCGCAGCCGATCACGTCATCTTCGGACTGCCCGAGGTCAAGGTCGGCGTGTTCCCGATGCAGGTGCTGAGCCTGCTGCAGACGATCGCGCCAAAACGCCTCGTCAACGAATGGTCGCTGACCGGCGAGCCGTTCGACGCCCATATAGCCAAGGCTGCCGGACTTCTGAACTATGTGGTGCCCGCGGCCGAACTCGACGCCAAGGTCGACTGGCTGATCGGCCGCATCGTCGACAAATCGCCGACCGCGATCCGCCGTGGCAAATATGCCATGCGGGCCATCGCCTCGATGTCGTTCGACGAAAGCATCGCCTACACCGAAAGCCAGATCGCGTTGCTGGCGATGACCGAGGATGCAAAAGAAGGCCTGAAGGCATTCAGCGAAAAGCGAAAGCCTTCGTGGCCTGGCAAATAGCCCGGTTAACCAGGAGCTCGTGCCAGGTGAATTTGATCATTTTGGGCCAGAGGGGTCATTCTGACAGGCGATGGGGAGCATTTCGTCGCTCTTCACGGCGCTTCTTGGCGCCTGAGATCAGCTGTTTGCGTGTGCGCTTGGCATAAGTTGGTAGTTGGTGCGGAGATCGATGGCGGGCCGCAGCGCGTAACTCGGCATCCGTAAGATCGCTGTCCGCCCCTTCGGTAAAACCGCCGTGGCGGAAGGAAGTAAATGAGAGTTCGCTTCGTAGCCCAGCCGCTGCGACGATCTTCTTCACGACTGCTCGAAGGTAACGCAGATCCTTGCGTGCCGTAATCCAAGGAAGTTGTTCGCGTGACCGGCGATGCTCATGGTCACGCCGAAAGACTAGCCCCGAAATCATTGTTGCCTTAATGGCGTCGAGCTCCGCCATCAACTCGGGAAATAGGGAGGCACCGGTTTCGTCGAACAGAGGCCACCAGGCTTCTTCACCATTCTTCGGATGGACGATCTTCACACTATTCGGCCGCTCATTTGGCCGATAATGCGAGATTTCGAAGGCGCCGAATATGTGTTCTTGCCGCTGCAACCACTCCCAGGTCAACAACGCGGCCGTCGCGACCGAGCCGTATCCGAGCTTGTTTGCGGCTATCCTGAATGCAACCAGCTCATCCCAAGTCGCTGTTGGCGTCTGGCGCTCGGGCATAGCAAGCGTGCGGATTTTCAGGCCCATGCGCGAGAATGGATTGACCGCAGGGACATCCGCTTCGTGCGCGCGTTGACCAACAAACCAAGCGCGCCTGCAAGCAGTCATGGACGCATTTGCAGAGCGGCGACGCTCGCGCTTCACAACGTTTCCATCCCCGTCTTTTTCTTCCACAACGAGCAGCTTCGCGTAAATTGCGTCGACAAATCGCTTCGTGAAGTCGGAAATCTGCTTCGAGCCTGCGCGGCTACCATCCTTCAGCTTTTGGTTGGCAAACAGCGCCAAGCCATTTTCGTAGCTGCGCTGCGTTTTGTGATCTATCTCTTTCCATTTCTGATGTGCTTTGAAAACACTGACCAGCCAATCGAAAGTGCCGGGCACAGGAGTAGCTGGAACCATGTCGGTCAATCCTCTTGAACGCCAGCTGTCGAAGGCGGGCAGCAGAACATTCTCGACTCGGTCTAAGGCCGCCGCATAATCGTCCCCTAACGCTTCGGCCTGGACGTAGCAGGCCTGCTTACGGGCCCAAGTCGGTGGCTCAAAGAAATAGGCCCATCGACCACTCTTTAGTGACCTTCGCCGGCAGTAGCGGGGAAGCCTCAACGCGGTGTGGGGTAAATTCATACGAGAGAGGCCAAGTCTTGTCCCTCTAATCGATTCTGAATCATAGCCTTGCCTGGTGCCGTGACCTTATCGATAATCGCCTTCGACCAAACTGGCTCTCGAGTACGCCCAACTCCATGATAGCCGATTGGCTGCGGTGCCTCACCGCGGCCGACGGCGCGTGCGAGTTCACCTGTGTCGCGGTAATCCAGGTAAGCGGCGGCCATGTCCGCGCGCATGAGTGCGGGCCACCCGCTGATGGGCGGATAACGGGCAGGCAGGGCGATGCGACGTGTCATGACTGCCGGCTCGCGCGTCAATGGATCAGTCGTCCATATTGCGAATTCAGGCAACTGACGAAATCGCGCGATCTTTCCGAGCATCGTCGCCCGGTGCGCGACCTAAGAAATTGCAAATTCAAGTAACTCGGCTTGGCCGTTTCGTGCCTCATGCTTGCACACATCCTCACCTTTCTAGTCAACCGGGCCCTCTAGATAGAGAATGACAAGCTTTCGGAGAAAGGGGCCGCTAAGTGCTGGTGCGGGAATCGGGTGATTTGGAGTGCAAATAGGACGGAGGACCCCCGCATAAGGGAACGATCAGGGCTCGCATGTTCGGTCGCACGACAAATCCCGCTGGAATGCTCGCTGAAAGGTGGCGTCGGAGATCGCGCGCCGCGGTTGGGCTTCTAGGACCCGATCTGTCTGAACTGCACCTGCTCGAGATGACCGTCGTCGTGCACGACACGCAATCTCCTCGCGCCTCATGGGCTGCCGGCGGCGCAGGCCAACACCATCGCCATATCGCGCAGGCAGATCCATACTTCTCGCGCGGCTAGCGCTGGCATCAGCGACACGGCTCGTCGAATGTGCAGCGGCCGACCTTACGAGAGGCGAGGCGACTTGAAGCGCGCGGCGACACCCATCCACTTCCGCTTTGGATTGCACAAGCAGAACCATCGTGACGAAGCGGGGGGAGGCTCGAACCTGGGGCCCGATGATTAAGAGTCATCTGATTTGATCAGGCTATCAACAGTCAAGCCGACAAATCTGTCGCTCACCTAACATTACAGCCGTGACTAGTCCTCCCTTTGTCGGAACGACAGCCCTCGCTAGATGTCGGTGCTAAAACGAGGCGCCGGTGGCGTGCAATTCGTGCCGCTGATATAACTCGATTTGTACTTCAGCGCGTGCGGCGTGCGCCGCACCGGGCTCTCTTGAACCGAGCCGCGCGGCGTCTCGGCCATACGGCTTCGATCCCTCGCGCGCAATAAGGTGTCCCTCGCCGAACGCGCTCGGTCCGGGTTCCACGGCGCTTCGCGCCGACACTCACTGATCGCCTGCGCCTATCTTCCTTGGTCTTGCCGCCTGCGAGCGGATCGACCGACCAGCCCTTTGGGTTCTCGCAGCAGGACCGAAGAGTCAGAGGGACGGCCGGTTTTGCCGTGACGGGTTAGTGGCTACGAGAGAGGCTCGTGGCACCCGTCGCGGAGAACCGCGATGCCCAGACATGTTCGCAAGGCCCGAGTCGGTACCGACCGGACAAATTTCTATGAAGACATCACCAGCAAGATCATCGCCGAGTTGGAATCTGGGTGTGTGCCGTGGGTCCAGCCCTGGGCCGCGGCAAAGGTGCCGCTTGCAATACCGCATAACGCCGCGACCCGCCGGCGATATGCTGGCATCAACATCCTGATCCTGCTAGGTGCCGCCGTCGAGCGGGGCTTTTCGGGCCAGAGCTGGCTCACTTTCCGCCAAGCATTTTCGCTCGGGGGCCGCGTTCGTAAAGGCGAGCGCGGTACAACCGTTGTTTACGCCGACCGCTTCGTGCCCGCCGAGGAGATGAAGCGGGCGTGCACGGCGGGTGATGAAGCCCGAGCGATTCCGTTCCTGAAGCGATTTACAGTTTTTAATACCGAACAATGTGACGGCCTATCCGTCGATGCCTCTAGCATCGCACCGTCGTCTCATATGATTGAGCCGCAGGTCGAAGCGCTGATCCGTGCGACCAGGATCGACTTCCGTATTGGGGGCGACCGGGCCTTCTACTGTCCTCGCAACGACTACGTTCAGGTACCGCCTCCGGCTGCCTATTTCGAGCCGATCAACTGGCACCGGACCGCTCTGCATGAGTTGGCGCACGCCAGCGGTCATTCCTCCCGGCTCAATCGCGAGCTCTCGGGCGGCTACGGTAGCAAAAAATACGCCTTCGAGGAAATTGTCGCTGAGATTTCCTCCTCGTTTTGCTGTGCGTCGCTCGGCATTGTGCCCACCGTGCGGCACGCCGACTACATCGGCTCTTGGCTCGAGGTGCTGCGCGAGGATAATCGCGCGATTGTGCGGGCGGCTTCGCAAGCTAGCAAGGCCGCGGATTATCTCCTCGGATTCCTTCCCGATCTCGCCGTGGGCGCACCGACGTTGGTCGCCGATCACGAGGCGGCGTAATGCGTCGTCTCGGGAGCCTGCCGGGAGACCAAAAGAGTGAGAGGGCGGGTCAGTTTCTGTGACGGGTTGGAGGCCGAGAGAGGTGCTTTCGGCCGCCCGTCATGGGAGATTTGGAGATGACGAACGGTATCAGGAGAATCGCGTTGTCGCCCTCTGGCGAGGATCCTTTCAACAAGCTGGTGCCAAGCCAGTCGGCTATCCGGAGCGTAAACGCCAGGGTCTTGATCGAACGATTGCCCAAGAGCGTCACGGGCATGTTCTTACCCATTGACGCGGCCGGTATTGGCGTCTCCGCCGAGGTACCACAGCGTACCAGTATCGCGTGCATCAGCGAGCGGGAAGTCGGGTGATGCCGCGCGACGCTTCCGAACTGGTGCACCGTCTTGCGCGCGATGCCGAGGCGGTGTGTCGCCACTATCTTTCGAACGGAAGGCGCCAGGGGAGCTACTGGTTAGTCGGCGATGTCAGAAACACGCCGGGCCGCTCCATGTTCGTTCGGTTGAGGGAGTTGCCGAAACGACCAGCCGGCAAATGGACTGACGCCGCAACGGGCGAGCACGGCGATCTCCTCGACATCATTCGCGAAACCTGCGGTCTTCTCGACTTCCGCGACGTCGCCGACGAGGCACGCCGCTTCCTGGGTCTGCCGCGATCCGAACCCGGGCCGGACTGTCGGCGGCATCTGTCAACAGTACCGACCGGCTCACTGGAATCTGCGCGGCGGCTCTTCGCCATGTCGAGCCCGATTTCCGGCACCATAGTGGAGACCTATCTACGTCAACGCGGCATAATCAACTTGCATGGCATCGACAGCCTGCGGTTCCATCCGCGTTGCTACTACCGTCCCGAGGCAGGCACCACAGCCGAAATTTGGCCTGCGATGATCGCGGCTGTTACCGACCTCCAGGGACACATCACCGGCGTACACCGCACATGGCTCGATCCGTCTGGGTGTGACAAGGCACCAGTCGGAACTCCACGCCGGGCGATGGGCCATCTTCTCGGACATGCGGTTCGTTTCGGTCTATCTGGCGACGTGATGGCGGCGGGCGAGGGCATCGAGACCATGCTGTCGCTCCGCTGCGCTGTACCCAGCATGGCGATGGTCGCAGCGCTCTCGGCCGCGCATCTCGCAGCATTCCTGTTTCCAGCAACGTTGCGCCGAATCTATATCGTCCGTGATGACGATCGGGCGGGCGATGGCGCGGTGGCAGGACTGTTCGACCGGGCTCAGTCGGCCGGGATCGAGGCGATGGTGCTGTCGCCACAGGATGGAGATTTCAACGAGGATCTGCGGAACTCTGACATCTCCGCGCTGCGCGCGGCGTTGCGCATCCAGCTCACCCCGGAGGACGTTGGCCGGTTCTTGAGCACTGGGGCTTAGATGAGATGATCACGGAACGAGGTTGGGGGACTCCGCCCTGACCATGTGCCATCGACCACGGAGCTTCCATATTGGCGGAGAGGACCGCGCCCACGGCCTTCTTGAGAGGGCGACCCTGCGGCAAGCGGTCCGGCCACGCAATGGCGTCCGCCGACTATTTTCCGTCGCGTCCGCAAGGGCCGCTTTACATCGCGAAACAAAATAGCCGGCTCCTGCCATCCTCCGCTTCGCTGCGGCCGCTGTCGCTCCGCTCGGCGGTGCAGGTCCGGTCCGCCTGCCGCCTTTCGTCGCCATGAAGGCCGCGATGGGCGCGGCCGATCCGACAAAAGGACGCCATCATGACCATCGACCTCAAGGAACAGGCCTACGAGCCGCCACAGACAACATCCCCGACCGATCACATCCTTACCGAGCTTCAACTCCATGGCTATCGGCCCTTCCAGGATGAGCCCGACCCGCGATCGCTTCCCGAAGCCCGTACCATCGCCGGTGCCGTCGCCGATATCTTCGACGCACTCACCGCTACCTTGAGCGACACTCGCCTCGAACCTGATCTTGAGGACCTGCTGTGGTCGACGGTCAATCTCTTCCACCGCGCCGGCGAGCGGGTCGAACGTGAACTCGACGACAATGAGCAGGCGCAAAAGCGCAGCCAACGCGACCAGGATGGCTCCGAGATCCGCTCAGTCGAACTGGAGCGTCTCACCGCCGAGGGCATGAGTTTGATCGAACGCCGCGATGTCATGGAACTGTTCCGCGACCAAGCTGCCGAACACTTCGCCCGCCAAATCGGATCGCACTGGCACCCGCGCAGCGGCTCGAAGGTTAATCATCGTGCCCTGACTTCCGCCGTCATCGACAGCCGCGACTTCCTCGCCGCCAAGCGCCGGGCCAATACCGAGGTTATGTTGCCTCCCGGTCCGAAGATCGCCTTCACCGGCGGCCTCGACTGCAACGATCATCGTCTGATCTGGGACAAGCTCGATCAGGTCCATGCCAAGCATCCCGGCATGGTTCTCTTGCACGGCGGTTCGCCGAAGGGGGCTGAACTTATCGCCGCGCGCTGGGCCGACCACCGTAAAGTTCCGCAAATTTCTTTTAAGCCCGATTGGACCAAACACGCCAAGGCAGCACCGTTCAAGCGCAACGATCAGATGCTCGACGCGCTGCCGATCGGTGTCATCGCCTTCCCCGGCACCGGCATTCAGGAGAACCTGGCTGACAAGGCGCGGAAGCTTGGCATCCCCGTCTGGAACTTCGGCAACGGTGGTGCGTAAGCGCCACCGTATCTCCAGCTGCTATTCATCCAACCTGCAGAGCGGCATTGTCCGCTCTACACCGTAACCGTGAACGGGGCCGCGCGCGCTCGGGCCGCCTTTTGCGGCCCCGGTTGGCCAGCTCGGCTGCAAGGGATTCCAAACGCGCACGGGATCGGCTATTTCTAAGCCCGCGCTACAGTGGTGGAAAGGCGCAACACTGCAACCTTAGCCACGGAACCACCACCAAGCTCATTCTCGGCGACGTGCCCTTGCACGGCTCGATATTCCCTTGGAATGATGGCGGGAATCGTTCGCCGTGCTTGGCGCCATCGCTGTCGCGGGCACCGCTTGATCGAATGTGTCGATACAGACCGATATCGCTCTCAGACCAGGCGTTGCACTCAGGCTAGTCAGTCACCGAATGGGACGGCAACCCCCGGGCGGGTGACTATGCGCGTCTGTTGTCACCGGGTTGCCATAACGCAATCTAGTCGTCGTTGCTGATCGCCGCATCGCGGTCGTTTCGCTCGGCTCGATTGAACCGGATGAACTTTTTGGCCGACTGCACAGCCAGTGCTAGCCGGCATATGCGCTGACTTCCGTCTGCTCGTTAACAACGGGACGCCTTTCTGTACGCCAGGTTTTCTTTTCCTTGGCCGGGAAGGCGGGGTTCCTTGTGTGAGCCGATCGCGCGCTGGCACCTCTCCCAAATGCTGTTCAGCGCACGCGAGCACCTAGCCTCTCATTGGCTTGATCTGGCCGAAGGCCGGCTGCGCCTCGATCGCCTGAGCCGCAATGGCGGCGGTGAGACTTTCTTCCCCTGGGCTTCGCCCATTCCTCGCGGGTCAAGAAAGTCTCACCGCCGCCATCCTCCGCTGCGCTACGGCACCCGTGGGTGCGGCGTCGATCGCCTTCGGCTTTCAGATCGCCATCGAGGCCGCGGTGGTCGCGGAGCTCGAAAACAGCAAGGAGAAGTGACATGGCTAACATCGGCTCATTCAAGAAATCCGGCGAGGAATTCCACGGCGAAATCGTCACCCTGAGCCTTCAGACCAGGGGCGTCCGCATTATCCCCGAGACCGACCGGACCAACGACAACGCGCCGAGCCACCGGGTCTATGTCGGTCGTGCCGAGATCGGCGCCGCCTGGCCGAAGCGCTCCGCCGAGGGCCGCGATTATCTCTCGGTCAAGCTGGACGATCCGAGCTTCAACGCGCCGATCTACGCCAACCTCTTCGACGACGAAGACGCCGAGACCCTCAGCCTCATCTGGTCCCGCAGCCGCAGGCCGAATGGCGACTGAGGCTCATCGCGCCCCGCCCGAGTTCCTCGGGCGGGGCTTTTTTTGCTTCAAAAGCCCGCTCACGGCAGTCACAGCCTTGATGTGGATGCCGTGGCTTGGGCCCGCGCATCGCGTGCGATAGGCTTCAACCCGTCGGGGCCCCAAACGATGGTCTTCGTGAGGATTGTGCGAACGAGCTTACGCCCGTAATCGATGCGCAATTGTCCCCTGCCGGCATTCGCCGCGCACAAATTCTCAATGATGCATTCAAGTGATGGCGTTCCCGCCTTCAGCGTTGGGCGCGTCCGCTGACCGCGGACCGGGCTCTCGTAAACCGAGCCGCAAGGCGTCTCGGCCATCCGGCTTTGATCCCTCGCGCAATCATGGGTCGCTCGCCGGAGGCACTCGCCTTCGGGTCCCGCCGTCATTTCATTCCGGCGTCGCTATCACTGCCCCTCTGCGGGTGCCTTCTTAACCGGTCTCGCGACTGCAGTCGGTCCCGCGTCCCGCCGCGGTTCCCGCATCGGCGCTATGCTGACGCTCCTGCGGCTGCCTCTTTCTCCTGCCTGCGCTTCGCTTCGGGAAGATCCCTCCGGTCACCGGTGGGGACAAAAATTGGAGGCCAAATCGGAGACGCGGTTATCATCGTCGAACCGCATCGTTGAACAAAAATGATCTATAAATAGTCCATATCAATCTAAATGAGATATTTATAGTACAAACAGGTTGACCGTCAAAATCGAATGGGCTATAAAAGGACCGCAGAGCCAAATATGTGCTATTTATGGACCGTTCCTAAATGTCCAAAACCCAGCGCCCACTCTCTCCCTATGCCGCTGACGCGGCGGCCCTTCTTGGCCAGCTCATTCGCAAAGCGCGCATCGAACGAAAGCTCAAGGCCGTCGATGTGACCGACCGGGCAGGGATCTCGCGTGGTCTCCTGCGGCGCATCGAGACGGGTGATCCGGGATGCACGATCGGCGCGGTGTTCGAGGTCTCGACAATTGTCGGCGTGCGACTATTCGATGCCGATCAGACAGCGCTATCCAAGGCGGTCGAGACCAATCGCGAAATAATGGCACTGCTGCCGAAATCGGTTCGCAATCCGCGTATCGAGGCCGACGATGACTTCTGATGCCAACTACACCCAGGCTTTTGTCTGGGTCTGGCTTCCAGATCAAACGAAGCCCGTCGTCGCCGGCCTGCTATCGGCAAGTGGCAAGCAACTCGTATTCAACTACGGGCGAAGTTACCTCGCGCGCAAGGATGCCATTCCGCTCTACGAACCGGAATTGCCGCTGCGGAGCGGAATCTTGCCGCTCACGGCGGGGTTGAGCATGCCAAACTGTATTCGCGATGCGGCTCCCGACGCATGGGGCCGTCGCATTATCATCAATCGAAAATTCGGAGCGCGCAGCAGGAATGTCGATCCGGGCAGCGTCGATGAGTTCACCTATCTGTTGGAATCCGGCTCAGACCGCATCGGCGCACTGGATTTTCAGACGTCTTCCGCGAATTACCTGGCGCGCGAAGGACCTGAAGCCTCCCTCCATCAGCTTCTGGACGCCGCAGCGCTGGTTGAAAAGGGAGTTCCGCTCCCGGTTGAACTCGATCAGGCCCTTCTCCATGGAACCTCGATCGGTGGTGCACGCCCCAAGGCGATGATCACGTCGGGCAACAAGAAATTTGTAGCGAAGTTCTCATCGCAGAACGACCTCTACAGCGTCGTCAAGGCCGAGTACATCGCCATGCGTCTGGCCGCCGATGTCGGCTTGACCGTCGCCCCGGTAAGCCTAGAGCGCGCAGCAGGAAAGGACGTCCTCCTTATCGAACGCTTTGATCGCGTCAAGGTGGAAGGAGGTTGGAGCCGGAAAGCCATGGTTTCCGCCCTCACGCTGCTCGAGCTCGACGAACTCATGGCCCGCTATGCCAGCTACGAGCAACTTGCGACCATCATTCGTCACCGGTTTCAGACGCCAAGAGAGACGCTCAAAGAACTCTTTGCACGAATGCTGTTCAACATTCTCTGTGGAAATACCGATGACCATGCGCGCAATCACGCCGCTTTCTGGAACGGCAAGGAACTGTCCTTGACCCCGGCATATGACATCTGTCCGCAAAGTCGGACAGGCGGAGAAGCCACCCAAGCCATGCTGATCATGGGCCAGGAGCGCGCGAGCCAAATTGCTCTGTGCCTGAAGGCGGCGCCGCTGTTTCTGATGAACAATGCAGAGGCGGTCCTGCTCGCTACCAGACAGGTCAAAACGATCAAGCAGCGCTGGCCCGCGGTATGCGATGAGGCAAAGCTCAGCAAGGTAGATCGGAATTTCCTCTGGCGTCGCCAATTCTTGAATCCGTATGCCTTTCTGGAAGCACCGGAAGCCGTAACAAACCTGATGGATTAGGAGAGGATCTCCACCGCGGGTTACGCCAGACGCGAGTCGATGGTACAAAATCCAAGACCTCGAAAACTCGAAACCGTTCTGGGCGAGGAAAGTCTGAAGCCGAGATCACCTTTGATTTCGTGCAAGGGACTACGGCGTTGCCCGAACTAAATCGTATCGGGACGCGAGGCTTGAACTGGAAGGGGAAGGCGAAGCGCTTGATAGAGCGAAGCCGGTTTGGTAACGGCGACCCGTGCCCGCGTCCGGCGCTCGCCGAGCCTCCGGCCCGCCGCGCGAAGATCAGGATCGAATCTTAGACGCGTTTTCCTGGAGCAGATCTGCAGGCCGCACTTCTAGGGCTTGGGCAGTCTGCCAGATCGTGAGCAGTGTCGCGTTTTGCAGCCCCCTTTCCATGCTGCTTATGAAAGCCCTGTCGACACCCATGCGTTCCGCAACCGCCTCCTGGCTCAAGCCAAGGGCAAGCCGGAATCGGCGAGCGTTTCCTCCAAAGGCCTTGCGGATGTCCATCCGCAGGATAGAAGGCAATCGCGTATTTTGGCGCTACGTGTTATAATACGCGGACGTACCAGCGGCTTGTGTTCGCGGATGGAGGTTCGATTGCCGAAACGTAGAGAAAGAGCTCCCCGACGGTTCGCGGCGGCTTGCCATATGTTTCGCTCGCAAACCATGCGAGGTGGCAGTGCATACGCCTCAGTTTGCATTTCAATCGCTAGTGCAGCATAGGCCCAATGTCAAAACCACCGCTTGATCCTGATGTCGCGGATGCTGCGCCGACCGACCTGACAGTTACGGATTATGACCAGCAGCATGTGGTGACCTATACGCGCCTTCTGCAGGCGGAAAGCGAGGGGGCCGACTGGCGGGAAGTCGCACAAATTGTCTTGCATATCGATGCTGACGGCGAACCTGACCGTGCGCGGAATGCGTACGAGAGCCACCTGACGCGCGCGAAATGGGTTACCCAGCAGGGCCGTCTCTTGCGCGGTACTGGATCAAATTAGAAGAAATTTTCCGATCATCTCTCCTTTGAAGACAAATCTTTCCTCCGCGAATTGGTGGTTATCCCTGAGCACCACGTGGTGCCAAACTAGGGACTTCCTACAACCCAATCGTTCAGAATTATTGCGCCGCAATCCTCGTTAGCTGCGTGAATGGGGCGGAAGCAATGCCTGAATTCGACTGGCGGTCGCCAGAGACTTACCAGAGCCTACAGAATGCTGGCATCACTGACATCGCTTGGGAATGTCTGCGTCGCAATGTCGACTATCAACGCGACTACGAAGCGATGATCGTCAACAGTCCAGACGGTGAAGCAACGCCGGAATTCAGGAGGAGGTGGGGCATCTGCTTTCGCGCATGACCCACAAGGGTCCTGCAGCGAGCAGACCATCTTTTGGGCGCCCGAGGTTCTGCCGACTGTCGTTCCAATCGCAGCGACCACGTCGCTCCGTACCGGCGACGCGCCTCAGCCACTGCTCGATCTCACGGCCGGTCAGGTGCGGCGCGCCTCCGATGGATGGCACGCCATCTTCCGTCTCGGCGCTGTGGAGCATCGTGTCTGGCTGAAAGAGCCCCCAGCTATCGGCGCAAGGTATGTAGCCGAGTTGCCGTTTGACGGCGATTTTGATGCACGCGCGCACGCTGGCCGACGGTTGTGGCGGGCAATGAATGGGCGCGCCCCAGGGCCCCCTTTTTATGAACTATCCAAACAGCGGCGCGGGCGACTAGGCGCCGCCATTCGCGCGCTCGATGCTCGCAATTCTGGCGGCACTTACCGCTCAATAGCCGAGGCGCTGTTCGGCAAGAGGAAGATCCCGGATCGCGCCTGGAAAACGCACGATCTGCGGAATCGGACCATTCGCCTCGTACACAGCGGCTTCGAATTGATGCGCGGTGGCTATCGTGGACTTCTACGGCCGCGGCGCAAAAACAAGTAGTGCCTTCGATCTGGGGGTATCGAAAATCCAGCCTCCGATCACCGGCATCCCCCTGCGAGGGCATGCTCCTCCACGATGACCGCACACCCGCCGGCACCACCGCCGGTACAAATCGTCATCACAGAGTTTTCAAATGCCCGACCCAATAGCCAGCCTACCGCCACGCTTCCTGCGCACGCCCGAAGCTGCGCGATTCCTCGGTCTCTCCGGCCGCACCCTAGAAAAGCACCGCACCTACGGCACCGGACCGACCTATCGGAAGATTGGCGGCCGCGTCGTCTACGCACTGGATGATTTGAAGGCCTGGGCCGATCTGGGCACCAAAACGTCGACGTCTGATCCTGGGAAGGGGACTGTTCTGCCGGCCAAAAAGCATCCGGTGCTGCGCCCATATGCGGGCCAGGAACGCCGCTAGTCGCCAAGGATGCGGCGCAAACACTCATCCGAGCGCGACCAGCTTGAGCTGCGCGCTACTTGGCGATCTGCCCCCGTGTGACGCGCAGGATCTGATGGTTTGTCCCTCGCAAAGATCTAGCGCCTTTTGCTGATCAATTTCCGCGCCGTCGCAATCGCGATCCAGCCACGCAATCAGAAAGTCTCACAAGTTCGGAGCGTTTCATGAGCGATCTCACGGAAGTCGAACTCCTTTGGCTCGAGAAGCGCATCGAGAACCGCATTCGGTTCGGACGCGCTGTCGAGGAGAAGGTCCTGGATGGTCGCCGACGGGTGATGTTATTTGCGCCAGGCAGCATCTTTGCGTTCGTTCGCTGGACGTCGACCGACTTCGGAGCGGCAATCTCGCGAATCGACGTCCTACGCGCGGTCGCCCCGGGACGGCGTTGCTCGACTGTACCGTATGTGCAGCCTGGCGGTGAGATTCTCCTACGGCTTTCAGGTTGGTCCAAGGTTGAGCGGGTTCTTCAGCTGATCGACGTCGTCGAAGCACTGGACATCAATCCAGCGGACGCCGCACCGGACTATTGGCATCACGTCCACAACCGTCTTTCCGTCAACGAAAACCCACGCTCTTACACGAGAGCCCGTCACCAGGCGTGGCTTCATCGGCAGAGGATCATGCGATGACAGGACGGTCTAAGACGTTGATCGCGATGCTCGGCGGGGCAGCGGCTCTTATTGCACCAATCGTTCTGGAGATCACACCGCTCTATGTCTGGAATGCATCCGACAGCGTACCAATCGGGCTTTATCGTTTGCAGCCGGCCGACAACCTGTTCGTCACTGAACTCCTTGCCGTTCAGCCGCCGGAACCACTATCGACCTTTCTCGACCTGAACGGCTATCTACCAGCCGGGCTGCCGATGCTTAAACGTGTGCTGGCGTTTCCCGGGCAAACCGTCTGCAGAAGCGGGCTCACCGTTTCGATTGACGCCATCAAAATGGGCGAGGCCCGAGATCGCGATGGTCGCGGCCATCCGCTCCCGAAATGGCAGGGCTGCCGCGTCGTCGGTGAGGGCGAACTCTTCGTCATGAACTGGCGGTCCACCAACTCGCTGGATGGCCGCTATTTCGGGTTCCTGCCGGCATCGTCCGTCATTGGCCGCGCGCTTCCAGTGTGGACCTGGGAGGATTGATCGTGCGCGCATTAAGTTTCCGATCTGCCATTCCTCTGTTCGACCAAGAGCTGCGCTATTCCTCCGTCCCGGCCAACGACTGCAAATCTGTCGCGCGCAGCGGCGGTCCAGGGCGCCCGAAAGGCCGGCGCGAAGCAGCTTTACCCTGGACGGACGTAAGCACGGTGGCACGCTTGCGTTTGTTCGAGAGGAGCCTACGCGCTGTCGTACCGTTGTTCGTCGCGCTGACTGTGGGGAACGCTACTGCTGTAGCGGAGATGCGCCTCGCAGAGCCTGCAGCGAAGTCCCGAACTAGCGACCCGTTTGCGGATTTCGTGGAGGAGGCCTCGCACCGCTTCGGCGTCCCGGTGCATTGGATGCGCGCAGTCATAGATGTCGAAAGCGCCGGAGACGTGCGCGCGAGGTCACCGAAAGGTGCCATGGGCCTGATGCAGATTATGCCAGAGACGTGGGCAGAGCTACGTTTTCGGTACCACCTCGGTAACGATCCCTACGATCCCCATGACAACATTGTTGCGGGTACTGCGTACCTTCGCAAACTGTACGACCGGTACGGTGCGCCTGGCTTCCTTTCAGCCTACAACGCAGGACCTGCTCGCTACGAAGAGCATCTCGCCGGGCGTCCATTGCCAGCGGAGACCCAGGCCTATTTGCGGAGGTTGATGCCGATCATCGGCAGCGGCACTGCAGCTTCCAGCGCTGTCGCGAGTCCAGAGCCATCGGCAGCGGCGTTCTTCGTTGTGCGGTCTGAAAGCTCAAAGATGGCCGCCCGGCTGCAGCCAGGGCGCCCGCCGAACAGGGGTCCGACGGCCGCCTCCGTTCACGACACTTCGGCCCTCGTGCCACAGACAACAGGGTTGTTCGTCGCGAGATTTGATGCAAGAGGCCCGCGATGACTGAATGCGCAAGCTCGCATGCATTGGCGTGCGCTGGAGAAGAATGGACGGAAACACGAGGGCGGTGGGCGGTGGAGAAGCACGACGTATGCGTCCGGAGGCTGCACATGACGTCGGGTCTTGACGAGCCTAGCGGCCTCGGGTGGCAAAGCACCGGCTCGGGGAGCTCCTACTTTGTACGGGGCTCAGCTATGGCAGCTTCCGCTTTCGCGATCACCGCTTCAGCACGCTTTATCGCGGCACGGAGTTCATCGCTCTGCCATGTATCAACGGAATGGCCATCGTCGAACGATCGATCGTGGACTTCCTGCGCGCGCGAGACCAGCTCACTAAGCGCGGCAATGGCTTCGGAAAGCAGTCCTGCGTCTGCTGCGTTTCGGGAAGACTGCGTCACCTCTTTATCCCTGTCACATCGCAAAGATGAGCCATCTGGAGAGGCCTCAGCTATTGCAGCTTCCGTCTTCGCGATGTCCGATATTCAGCCCTCAGTGCCCAGTACCCTTCAGCATTTCGGTGAACCGCTTCTTAGTCAATTCCTTACTTTTCATGCCGCACTTGAAACAGATATTTTCGTGGTTTGGGCCGTACGGCCGAAGCTCATCCTCCTTTCCGCACAGCTCGCATTTGCCGAAGAAGTGAGAGATATCACTGCGATCTATGATACGTGCGTCCCCACGACGTTCGAACGACTTTGGTTGATGTCGTTTAGTGACCATTTGATAGCCTCGATATTGTTCGGGCGTTGTCGCCCGTATGGCCCGTCACGGCCGCTAGTGCCTCTAGGATGGCATTTCGCGCTATATTTGGCTAGTGCAGCTGATGCCCGTGGCCGTTGGCATGACGGGCAAGCTGGCAGATCCGTGCGGCGCAGGTTCAAATCACAAGGGCTCTGCGGATTTCCAGTTCCACGGCAGCAGTTCGTCGAGACGGTTCACGGGATGTCCGTCGACCATACGCTGCAACACGTCACGCAGGTAGGAGTAGGGTTCGACGTCGTTGAGCTTGCAGGTTTCGACCAGGGAACAGGCGACCGCCCAGCGATGCCCGCCGCCATCGCTGCCGGCGAACAGATGGTTCTTGCGACCATCATTCCTTCCGGCGGTTGCACAAGTTCACGCAGAAAGTGCGTTGCCGCCATGCCGTCGGCGAGCGCGACGGGCACAAGCTTCGCGCGCTTCTTCTGCGCCACGCCGAACTCTACTCGCCAGCGGAACAGCAGCCCCGCGACGATCGCATGCTTGCGGGCAACGCCGGAGATCGTCACACCCGGCTGCTCGGTTTCCATCACGATCGCCAGCTTCTGTTCGTCGCTGAAGAAGCGCCGGGCCAGCGTCGCTGAAGCGTCGTTCAAAGCGCCTGTCAAGCTGCTTTCGGAGGTCGATTCCTTAGCACTAGTGCTAACGACGGGGCGGGCGGAGGGGTGAAGATGCGCACGCCAGTCGATTTCGACCTCGCCGTCGTCGAGCCGGTCACGCCATTTGCGAAGCGCATAGGGCGACAGAGACAGCGCCGCAGCATATTCGCGTACGCCCATTCCGCTCCAGTTCATCGCCCAGAACGCTTGCAGGGCGCGATTGCGCACGTCCTTGCTCACGCCAAAGCGTCGTCGCAGCCCTTTTTCTCGCTGTTCAAGGCGCTTTTCACGGCGCAATTCCGCCTGATATTCCGTGAGCTTGCATGCAGCTTCCTCGCCAGCAAGCGCCTTGAGCCAACGCGCGAACGTCCCCTCGTCCAATCGATGTTGACGGCAATACGCCTTGCGCGAAACGCCGCTACGCTGCCAGGCCTCGATGTGAATCGACCACCATTCGCGCCTGGCTTTGTTCTGGAAATGTTTTGGACCCACCGGAGATTCTCCAATGCAGCAGAGAACTCGAAATGGAACGAGAACACACTATCGAAGAGTGGTGCAGGACTCGGACGCTTACAACACGACAGCTAATCAGCGAGATAAAAGAGGCTCGCCGGTCGAACCGCAAGCCATTGGCATCGCTTGGGTTCCACCGTGCCGGTCGATCGGGGCGCGTGCCGCGCCGTGCATTTTGAGCAGCGCGATCAATGAGATTTTCAGCACTGTAGGTGCCTTTACTCCCATCGGGGCCCGGCCATGACCGTGGGCGACAGCGACCTGCGTATTCGACCTGGGCGCATTCGGAGTACCCGCGCGCTGAAGTCGAAAAGCTTCATCAACCAGGTGCTACGCGCGGCGAAAAAAGCCGGACACACCTCGGGCCAGGCTGCGATTGGCAGGCGTTCTACGGCCTACGGGCGCTCGACCTTTGGCCGAGGCAGGCTCGCCTTTAGCCGCAGCCGGTTGTTCAGTCCCGCGCGGCGCGTCGTGGTGAAGGCGCGTGTTGTCCGCCACAAAGGACGAGCATTCCGCTCGGCGCCGCTGACAGCCCATCTTTCATACCTGAAGCGCGATGGCGTCACCCGGAGCGGCGAGCGGGCTGAGATGTTCGATGCCAGCAGCGACCGTGCCGATGGCGCGGCTTTCGCGGAACGCTGCAGGGACGACCGCCACCATTTTCGGTTCATCGTCTCGCCCGAGGACGCCGGCGAGATGACCGACCTGAAGGCTTTCACCCGCGACTTAGCCAAACAGATGGAGATCGACCTCGGCACGCGGCTTGACTGGGTGGCCGTCGATCACTGGAACACAGACAACCCTCACGTCCATCTTCTCGTTCGGGGCGTCGACGAAGAGGGCGCTGATCTCGTCATCTCCCGCGACTATATCAGCCGAGGCCTACGCTCACGCGCCGAGGATCTGGTTGCCATCGAACTGGGACCAAAACCGGAGCATGAAATCCGCAATTCCCTGGAAAGGGAGGTCGCGGCAGAGCGATGGACGGGGCTCGATCAGGAGATCCGGCTGGCAGCCGATGAAACAGGCTTCATCGATCTTCGACCTGTGAATCCGGGCAGCTCCGACCTCGAGATCCGGCGCCTGATGGTTGGTCGCCTCCAGCATCTGGAGAAGATGGGCCTCGCCGCATCTGCTGCTCCTGGGGAATGGATGGTCGGGCTCGAAGCCGAGCGTAACCTACGCGATCTCGGGATGCGAGGCGATATCATCAAGACGATGCACCGCGCCTTTACCGAGCGCGAGGAGGCGCGCGGCATTTCCGATTATATCATCGAAGGTGGACCGCCGACGTCCCAGATCGTCGGGCGGCTTGTCGATCGGGGATTACATGACGAACTGACTGGCGAGGCCTACGTGGTCATCGATGGAACAGACGGACGCGCCCACCACGTCCGCTTCCGAGGGATCGAGGCCTTCGAACATGCACCGCCGGTCGGTGGAATTGTCGAAGTACGACGCCGGGGTCAAGCCGGCGATCCGCGTCCCACCTTGGTGCTTGCGATCCGTTCCGACCTGGATATTGGGAAGCAGGTCACCGCCAAGGGGGCGACCTGGCTCGACCACCGACTGGTCGAACGGGACCCCATGCCGCTTGCCATGAGCGGATTTGGTCGCGAGGTCCGCGAAGCTATGGAGGCTCGCACCGAGCATCTGATCCAGGAAGGTCTGGCACGTCGGCAGGGCCAGCGCATTATCCTGCAGCGCGATCTCCTGAACACGTTGCGCCGACGCGAACTGGACGAGGTGGGGGCAAGAGTCTCGGCGGACACCGGGCTGCCTCACTTGAAGGCCGCCTCCGGTGAACACGTGGCGGGCACCTATCGCCAGCGCCTGACGCTCGCCTCGGGGCGCTTCGCCATGATCGATAACGGGCTGGGCTTCCAGCTCGTGCCCTGGTCGCGCGAGCTCGAACGAAAGCTCGGCCAGCACGTCACCGGCGTCGTGAAGGACGGCGGCGGCATTGAATGGGGTTTTGGTCGCAAGCGCGACCTAGGCCTCTAGCTATCTCGCCAATTCAATTGCGGAAGGACCTTCGGAATGTCCGGAACCAAAATCCTCTGGGGACAGGTGATCGTTGTTGGCCTGATCGTTTTGATCGCCATCTGGGGAGCAACCGAGTGGACGGCCTGGCGGCTCGCTTACCAGCCGGAGCTTGGACGTCCCTGGTTCCAGTTGTCGGGCTGGAAAGTCTATTACCCGCCGGTCTTCTTCTGGTGGTGGTTCGTCTACGATGCCTATGCCCCTCAGGTCTTTGTCGAGGGTGCCTTCATCGCGGCGTCGGGGACCTTCGTTTCGATTGCGGTGGCGATCGGCATGTCGGTCTGGCGGGCCCGCGAAGCCAAGAATGTCGAGACCTATGGCTCGGCGCGCTGGGCCGATGAACGGGAGGTTCAAGCGGCCGGACTTCTCGGTCTGGATGGCGTGGTGCTGGGCAAGCTCGACCGCAACTACCTTCGCCATGATGGACCGGAGCACGTGTTGTGTTTTGCTCCCACCCGGTCCGGTAAAGGTGTCGGCTTGGTTGTCCCCTCGCTGTTGACTTGGCCCGGCTCTGCCATCGTACACGACATCAAGGGCGAGAACTGGCAACTGACCGCCGGCTTCCGCTCCTGTCATGGCCGCGTCCTGCTGTTCGATCCGACCAACCCAAAGTCCTCAGCCTACAATCCGCTGCTCGAGGTTCGACGTGGGGAGTGGGAGGTGCGCGACGTCCAGAACGTCGCTGATGTCCTGGTTGACCCCGAAGGCTCGCTCGACAAACGGAACCATTGGGAAAAGACCGGTCATTCGCTTCTGGTCGGCGCCATCCTCCACGTCCTCTATGCCGAGGCGGACAAGACCCTGGCTGGTGTCGCTGCCTTCCTGTCCGACCCGAAGCGCCCGATCGAGGCGACGTTGAAGGCGATGATGACCACAGCGCACCTTGGCGAGCAAGGTGCGCATCCCGTGGTCGCTTCGACCGCGAGAGAACTTCTCAACAAGTCCGAGAATGAACGCTCCGGTGTCCTGTCCACCGCGATGTCGTTCCTCGGACTTTACCGCGATCCCGTCGTGGCCAAGGTGACGCGCCAGTGCGACTGGCGGATTGCAGATCTGATCGCCGATATCAGCCCGACGACGCTTTACCTCGTGGTGCCGCCTTCCGACATCTCGCGGACCAAGCCGCTTATCCGTCTGGTGCTTAATCAGATCGGCCGGCGCCTGACCGAAGACCTGCATGCCAGGGACCGCCGGCATCGTGTCCTGATGATGCTCGACGAGTTCCCGGCGCTCGGTCGCCTCGATTTCTTCGAGTCCGCGCTCGCCTTCATGGGGGGGTACGGCATTAAGAGTTTTTTGATCGCGCAATCGCTCAATCAGATCGAGAAGGCCTATGGGCCCAACAACGCAATCCTCGACAACTGCCACGTCCGGGTCAGCTTCGCGACCAATGATGAGCGGACCGCCAAGCGGGTGTCCGACGCGCTCGGTACGGCGACCGAAATGCGGGCGATGAAGAATTATGCCGGACACAGGTTGAACCCCTGGCTCGGGCACCTGATGATCTCGCGGCAGGAAACGGCGAGGCCACTCTTGACCCCAGGCGAGGTCATGCAGCTTCCTCCGCCGGACGAGATCGTCATGGTGGCGGGCACGCCGCCTATCAGGGCGAAGAAGGCGCGCTATTACGAGGATCGGCGGTTTACCGAGCGGGTCTTGCCGCCGCCCGATCCCGCGGCCTCTAGCCGGTCGTCGCGAGCGGACGGATGGTCGGCGGTTGAAGCGCTGAAGCCGGCGGCGGTTCCACCTGAAAAAGCCCATCAGCTTGTGGAAGACACGGCGAACAGTGGTCTTCGTCGAGAGCCCGAACTCCCCGATCACGTTGCGATCGTCAAGGAGACGACGGGGCCTACGCCGGCAGAAGAATTTTCCGTTGTTCTTGACGACGACGAGGACGCGGTCCGGCAGTCCCGGCTCATACGTCAGCAGATGCGTGGCGTTGTCCGCCAAGTCGCGCTTGATCCAAACGATGGCATGGAGCTGTGAGGAAGTATGCGTGACCGGATGAACGTGTATTTTCCGCCAGACCTTCTGAAGCAGATCACCGATCTTGCCGATCGCAAGAAGCTGTCTCGGTCTGCGATCGTGGAAGCGGCAGTCGCTTCGTTTCTGTCACCAGATGGAGCAGACAGACAGGAGGCCGCATTTGCCCGTCGACTGGACCGGGTGTCGCGCCAGATGCAGAGGCTAGAGCGTGACGTTGGTATGACGGCCGAAACCTTGGCTCTCTTCATTCGCTTCTGGCTGACAATCACGCCTCCGTTGCCCAACGATGCGCAGGGAGCCGCGCAGCTGAAGGGCCGCGAGCGCTTTGAAGGATTTGTCGAGGCGCTCGGGCGTCGATTGCAGAAGGGACAGAGCTTTCTGCGGGAAATTCCTGACGATATCATCCATACGAAGCTCGACGAATCCGGAGACTGAAGCGCTTTCTCATATCGAACGTTCCGTTTGAACTAAAAAGCGCGAGCATGCCCATACCTCGCCGTCTCTTTCCTTTTTCTACGACAATTCGCGAACCCGATGTTCACGCAGTTGCAGCCGTGGTCATTTCGTCGTTTTTCCCGATCGGGTGCACGTTTGGTCCTTCCTCTCAACTTCTTGTAACGGGCCCGAGAGCCACCTGCGGATCTGTATAGGCGTCGATAAATTAGGGAGATCGACAATGAAGGCGGGAGACGAATTCGATGGCCAGATCGGCTCTGATCAAGCTTGCCTTGATGGGGGGCGGGTGTCTCAAGAGTCTTTACGAACCAGAAAATTGACCGTTCATCTCTCCGAGACGATGTTTGAGCGCCTCAAAGCGGCGACCGATCGGCCGGGTGTCGGCAAGAGCATGGTAATAGAGACTGCCCTTGAGCGGTTTCTCGATCCGGCTCCGTCGGTTGAGGATCGTTTCCGAGAAGATTTTGATCGGATTGGCAGTCAGCTGGGACGCCTTCAAAGCGAGATTCGAATCGTTGCAGAGACGGCCGCGCTGCACGCTCGATATCATCTGACTGTCACCCCGCCCATGCCGCAATCCCTGCAGCGGGAGGCATGTGCTCTTGGTCGAGACCGGTTCAATGAACTCGCCGAGCAAGTTGACCGGCGCGTTCGTTCAAGCCGTCCCTTGATGCAGGAGACGATTGATCGCCTGGCTGATCGTCGAACTTCCCAGGTGAAGCCGGATAATATTTTGCCGGCAGCTTCTCGCGAACGGTCAGTTAATGCCGTTTCACAGCCAGATTTGGGCGGCGACTTAGACCGACCGATTGCTGCCGTCCGGGAGGACGGCAGCAATCCGAACTTTCGGCACCTTCCAAACGCGTTTTGCTGATGCAGTCCACGGCTTGCGGCTCATCGCATGTATTTTTCTTCCCTTCTCCTTGGGATACTACCTTGCGTATCTGTTTCGGACGATCAATGGTCTGATCGCCAGCCACCTCAATGCTGATGCGGGTCTTCGCATTGCTGACCTGGGGCTGCTTACCTCGGTCTATTTTCTCGTGTTCGCGTCTGCGCAGATTCCCATCGGCGTACTCTTGGACCGCTATGGTCCACGTCGTATCCAAAGCGCGCTGCTCTTGGTAGCCGCAGCAGGAGCCGGACTGTTCGCAATGTCGACGGATTTCCCAGCTTTGTTGCTTGGGCGAGCAATGATCGGGCTTGGTGTCGCGGCATCGCTGACGGCCGGGCTTAAGGCAATTGTACTCTGGTTTCCGAAAGAGCGTGTGGCTCTAATGAACGGCTACATGGTCATGTTGGGTTCGCTCGGAGCGGTGACCGCCACCGCTCCAGCTGAACAACTCCTCGCGTGGATTAGTTGGCGCCAGCTATTTGTCCTGTTAGCCGCGGTGACTGGCGCTACAGCCGCGCTTATCTATGTCCTGGTACCAGATCGGGCCATCGCGTTGCCGACCTCACCGAGCCACAGCACTCTAAAAGACGTGTTTAGGGATGGGCGCTTCTGGAGAATTGCTCCCTTGTCCGCGACCTGCATCGGTTCGGCTTGGTCCTTGCAGGGACTATGGGCGTCGTCGTGGTTGACGGAGGTTGAAGGGCTCGATCGTGCAAATCTCGTCCAACAGTTATTCATAATGTCGGTCGTGCTCAGCGGGGGGGCGTGGTTATTCGGTACCGGCCTGCATTTGATTCGACGAAGAAGGATAAGGGCGGAAACGGTATTGGTCGCGGCCGCGGTTCTGCTCATCGCAGCAGAGTTAGTTCTCATCCTGCGCGCACCCTTACCCTCCATTATGCCTTGGTCGACCATCGCCATTGTCGGAGCAGCAACCGTGGTCAGCTTCGCGGTCATATCTGATTACTTCCCAACAGAACTTGTCGGTCGTGCCAACGGCGCCTTGAACGTTTTGCACTTCGGTTGGGCATTTCAAGCTCAATACGTGACGGGGTTGATTCTGGAGCACTGGTCCACGAACGATGGTCAGAGGCCCGTCATGGCCTATCAAATCGCATTTGGCTTAAATGTCGCAGTGCAAATTGTTGCATTAGCGTGGTTCGCGCTACCTTGGATGCGATCACTCATCAGGTGGCCGGGGTCATCTCCCTTGTCTATGCCGGTTACAACCTTCGACGGAATCCAGCCGGAAATTATGAACAAGCAGACGGCTTTGCTAATGCCCGTCGATGACGATGCGCAGTGGTGAGCGCTGCCCAATACGACTTCGCTAACGGCGGTCATATGAAGTGACGGGGTGGTTGCGTACCGTAACCGCTAGTCGATGGTTCCGGTTAATTCTTGATCCTCGCCGAGGGTCATAGAAGCAGGATTCCGGCAGTTACTTTTGGGAGGCGTGAAAGTAGCACTCTGGAGTGCAGGAGAGGACGATACGATCCGCGCTTGGAACGTGGGCATGGACTAAAGGAGCGTGTCATTCGTTCTCCGCGCCCGTACAAAGGTATGAGTCTTCAGGACGTGAAGGGGCTTGCACGCGCGCGCAAGCAAGCAAGCAAGCAAGCAAGCAAGCAAGCAAGCAAGCAAGCATTGTCTTCTCTGGGAGCGATTGTCGACTAACTTCCGTTGGTTCGTCGAAATGGGTCGGTCGGAAATAGGAAACGCCGTTCGTTACGCATTTTCTCCGCCTGTTAGTCAGACAACCTGTCGAAATAGTCCGATCTTGGTGTGATACGGCGGGTTCAATCCTGTGAGAATGGCGCGAGATGCGAGCGTCGACGCTTGACAAGGAGTAGCGCTTGAGACGGCGCGCCTGAACTACACTTTTTCAAATTACGCCCACAATCCGGTCGAGGCGATCCTCAAGACCTCAAGTCGATCCAGTTCGTCATCTGAGATGATATGTTCCAGTTGCCAAAATTGCCGGTTCCTTTGCCGCTTCCTAATACCCCAATACCGTATGAGGCATGGAGGGTTTGTTATAGCTCATTTTTTCCCCATAATATGAGCTATAGGAAAGGTCGCTATTGCTCATGGGATGGAACTGGCAACAGCCGGATTGGCCGGGATTCAGATATGACATGGCGGTGCTGGAGCCGCTTGAGAAGCGTTTCCTGTTGCGTTCCGGCGAGCTCATCGGTGCGTTCAAGCATGTTAGCCAGGATGATCGCGACATGTTCAAGATCGAGATGATCAGCGACGAGGCGTTGAAAACTTCCGAGATTGAAGGCGAGATACTCAATCGCGACAACGTCCAGTCGTCCCTCCGGCGTCAGTTTGGCCTCGCAGGCGACAAGCGCCAGGTGCCTCCGGCCGAACAAGGCATCGCCCGGATGATGGTCAACCTCTACGAGACCTTTGCCGCTCCGCTGACCCATCAAACCACGTTCGCTTGGCATGACATGATCATGAGCGAACGTAACGACATTCACGTCATCGGTGGCTACAGAACGCACACCGAGCCGATGCAGGTGGTCTCCGGTAGTATCCACGATCCCAAAGTCCACTTCGAAGCGCCGCCGTCTCAGAGCATGCCGGTTGAAATGGATACCTTTGCTGCGTGGTTCAACCGCACAGCGCCCGGCGGCTCCCATCCCATGCCCTACCTTACGCGGGCGGGTATGGCCCACCTTTACTTCGTCAGCATCCACCCGTTCGAGGATGGCAACGGCCGCATTGGGCGCGCGCTCGCTGAAAAATCCCTGGCACAGAGCTTAGGACAACCAACGCTCATCGCATTAGCGTTCACTATCGAACGGGCCCGCAAGGCCTATTACGACATGCTAGAGCGCAGCAACAAGAACAACGAGATTACCGCGTGGCTGACATATTTTGCCGAAACGGTCCTGGAGGCGCAGGCCAATACGCTTAGGCGCCTGGAGTTCTATCTCGCCAAGGCGCGGCTGTACGACACTCTGCGTGGTGAGCTGAACGAACGCCAGGAGAAGGCGTTGGCACGCATGGCCCGTGAAGGCATTGACGGCTTCGAGGGAGGGCTTAGCGCCGAGAACTACGTCAGCATCACCAAGACGACGCGCGCCACGGCCACCAGGGACTTGCGGGATTTGGTGAAGAAGGGTGCGCTGCTAAGGACTGGACAGCTCAAACATACGCGTTACCACCTGAATATTCCTGAGCGGGGGCGGTAGGCTTCAATGTTGCGGACTTTCGAGAGGATCGATCGCCGAAAGAGGAATGCGATCCCTGGCTGCGGTGGGAATCCACCGTGCGGCCGGTGACCACGTGATCTTCGACGGGCAGGCCGGCGCCGCGCGGGTGATTGGGCGGCTGGTTGCCGAAGGGATCTCTGACGAGTTGCACGACCGCCGATATGTGATTGTGGACGGGATCGATGGGCGAACGCATTACGCCGATCTCGGAGTCCGGCAAGTGACCTCCGAACCCTTGATCCGAAATACCATCGTCGAGATTCGCGCGCGCGACGTCAGCCAGCGCGATGTCGACCGGACCGTCGCGGACGTCGCCCGCCGTAACCATGGGGTCTACAGCGCCGAACTGCATCGAGAGTTCGATCCGAAGGCTGCCGGGGAGTACATTCAGGCGCATGTCCGCCGGCTGGAAGCGATGCGGCGGCTAGACCTGGTCGAGCGCTCAAGTAACGGCGACTGGTCCGTTGGTGCGGACCATCTTGAACGCGCAGGTCAGTTCGAGGCCGCGCAGCGATCGCGCAACCCGGCGCGGATCACCGTGCTATCCTGGCAGAGCCTTGACGAACTGCCCGGCGCGTCCGGCGCGACCTGGCTCGACAAGCAACTCGTTGCCAGATCGTCGGAGATGATCGCTTCGTCAGGACTGGGGTCGGAATTCGAGGGCGCGCTTCGTTTGCGGCGGCAGTGGTTGCTGGAGCAAGGCCTTGCGCGCGAGCAGGGCGGACGGATCGCTTACGCGCGCAATCTGCTTCAAACGCTGGAGCGGCTGAAACTAGTTGAGGTCGGCTCGCGCATGACGCGCGAGACCGGCCTTGATTATGCCGAGACGAAACCGGGCGAGCGGATCACAGGCACCTATCGCCGCATGCTGACGCTTAACAGCGGCCGCTTTGCGCTGATCGAGCGCGCGCGCGACTTCAGTCTCGTGCCGTGGCGGACAGTGCATGAACGGGCCAAGGGGCGGGTGGTCACCGGCGTCGTCGGCGGTGAGGGGATTTCATGGTCGGTCGGACAAAAACGCGGCTTGGGCTTATAGTCCAGATTAGCGTCACGTTTACTATATAAGGTATTGATATATAAATAAGTTATACTATTTTAGCGATTCTAGTATAGCTGTGTTGCGCTTGAGTTCCCTTGGTTATACTATTCTCGCAAAAATAGTATAACGGATCATCTGCCATGGCTCCCGCCCAACGTCTCGATATCAGCTACCAGACGCTCTATTCCGAACTGGTCCAGCGCAGTCTCGACGAGAGCTTCACCTCCGAGTTCTCTTCGAACGGCAGATTCGTGGCCGTTGAGGTCAAGGGCAAGAAATACTGGTACTTCGACACGCCCAAGCCCGAGGGCGGCGCCCAGGATCGCCGCTACGTCGGTCCCGTTGACGATCCTGAAATCTCCAAGAGGGTCGAGGCGTTCAAGGATCTGAAAGCCGACCTGAAAGGACGCCGCCGTCTCGTTTCCACGCTGACGCGCGAGGCCTATCTGCCGCGCCCCCTGCCGATGACTGGCCAAGTGGTGGAACGACTGGCGAAGGCCGGCTTCTTCCGTTTGCGGGGAGTGCTCGTCGGTACTGTTGCCTACCAATGTTACCCCGCCGTGCTCGGTACACGCCTTGATGCGGTCGCCATGCAGACCGGCGACGCCGACTTTGCGCAATTCCACGAAATCTCGGTGGCTATCAAGGATTCCATGCCACCCATCCTGCAGGTGCTTCGACAGGTCGACCCGACCTTTCGTGAGGTTCCGAGCCAGGTCGACGGCAGGGTCTCCACCCAGTTCGTCTCGAGAGACAAATTCCAGGCGGAATTCCTGACGCCCAACCAGTGGTCCGACGACCAGGCAGGGAAGCCAGTCCCGATGCCAGCGCTGGGCGGAGCGGCGGCATTCCCGCTCCGCTTCCTCGACTACCTGATCTACGAGCCCATTCGTGCGGTGCTGCTGCATGGCGCCGGCGTGCTAGTCTTCATCCCATCACCGGAGCGATACGCCATCCACAAACTCATTGTCGGATCCCGCCGGAAGGAGGATCGCGACGCGACCGCAAAGAGTTCGAAGGACCGGCTTCAGGCCAGATCAATGATCGAAGCGATGATCGCCAACCGGCAGCACGCTGATCTTGCGTCTGCCTTTACGGAAGCCTGGGACCGCGGCGATCATTGGAAAGCAGCGATCCGCACAAGCATCGCGACCTATGACGACGATTTCCAGAATTCGTTCCGAACCGAGCTTGCCAAGGGCGTAACCGAACTCGGCTCCAACCCAGCCGCTTACGATCTTGCGGATAAGCCAACAGATGCCTCTACGATTCGCCCAGAATGACGGGCGGATTACGGGCTCTGCATCAGGAGGATGCCGAGTCGGCGCGTCCCGATCGAAATGCTTTGGTATCCATCGTCTGCCAGACGGAAGCCGGCAGCATGAGCCAACGTCGTCACGTTGCTCACATTTTATTGAGATGTTTCCTGACACGCGCGGGAATTGGCGCGCGCATGATCTCTTCAGTTCGCATTTGATCAACGCGGATTTCGTTGCGGAGCGCGATTTTTATTTCGATTGAATGTGCATCGTTCTCGCCCCCTTCATCGCGCCGTTCACGTCGCGCTGTGAATGGGGCAGGGAATGTTTCCGGTAAAGATCTACGTTGGCCAGATCACTTAGCTGTCACGACTGGACTATATTCGGATTCAAATCCTGTTTCCGCTTGGCAGCACGGCGCTCACCATGGTCGGGGTGAATATCGGTGCTGGCCAGATCCGGAGGGCGGAGCGCATCGCGTGGGTTGCTGCGTTGTTCGCGGCCGCCGCCACCGAGCTGCTGGGACTTGCCGTGATGATATCCGCCACGCCTGGTTGGCGTTGTTCCCGGAGGTTCTTGCCGCTGGTTCGATCTATTTCCGCTCCATGGCGCCTTTTTACGGAGTATCGGGTCTCGGGATGCTGCTTTATTTCGCCGGTCAGGGGGCAGGCCGCGTGATGTGGCCGGTTCTAGGCGGAACCGTCCGCGCCAAACGGTCTCAATATCTTCATTGTCGTCACCCTCTTCAGCCGGTGACATGACCGACCAGGGAAGATTTCGTTGCGCGTTGTTGCGTCGAGTTGACACGCAGATGACGTTTGCGCGGCGCCGCACAGCAATCGTTGTTGTGCGTTATCGCCATCCAGGCGCCCAGAGCATCGCAAGCCGTTGCCCTTCGGCAATTTGATCAGGCGACATCTTCGACGCCACGGCGTTGCGAAGGCGCAACGAATAGTCGCGATCGCGTTTCGGGGCGTGTGCCGCGGCGAGGTTCAGCCACTTGTAAGCCAGAACGAAATCCTGCGGTACGCCATGACCCTTGTCATACATCAGCCCGAGCATACGCTGAGCGAACGGATTGCCCCTGATTGCCGCCTGCATATAGAGTTTCGCGGCGGCGTCGTAGGCCTGTGGCGCGCCAAATCCGTTTTCATACATGAAGCCGAGAATAGCCTGCGCTTTGGGATTTCCCCGCAACGCAAGCGGCGCCAACGCGTTGACTGCTTTGACAAAATCGCCGCTTGTGTAAGCCGCGTTGGCGCGCGCCATCGCATCGGCGCGAGCGGGACCCACCTGCCACCAAAAACAGGCGATCACGACCAGGCTCGCAGCAACGACATGCAGCCGCGCACTCGCCAATGCCGCCACGGTCGCTCCGCGCCGCGTCTTCGCCACGGCGTCAGCGCACCGTCGGAACCCGCAGATCATCGGTGCTTGCTCCCACGCTGCCACGCAATTTCGACCGCAGTTCTTCGGCGACCTGATGGGCGTCTACGCCATCTCGGATGATCTGGGGACGGATGAAGATAATCAATTCGGTGCGGGTTCCCTTCTTGTCCTGATGCGAAAAACCGTCGCCCAGACCCGGAATTTGATCGAGCAGTGGAATGCCGTTGCGCTGCCCATTTTGCTGCTCGCTAATCAACCCGGCGAGCAAGACAGTCTGCCCGGTGGCGACCGAAACCGAACTTTTCACCCGCCGTTCTGACACCGTCGGCGTCAGACTGGCGGCAGTCGCCGGCGAAACATTGCTAATTTCCTGTTCCACCTCAAGCCTGACATTGCCGTTGACATTGATCCGCGGCGATACGCGCAGGATGATTCCGGTGTTGCGATAGTCAATGGTATTGACCACGGTATTGCTGGTAGTCAGCACGGTGGCGCTGCCGGTCGATACCGGTACTACGTCGCCGACCTGGAGCGTCGCCACCTGATTGTTGATCACGACCAGCGAGGGGTTTGACAGCACCTTGACGCTGGTCACGGAATGCAGCGCATCGAGAATTGCGCTCGGTTGCGCCTCGGATCCGATCAGGAAATTGAGGCCGGGAAAGGCGCGGTTGATAAACGCGTTGGTGACCGCTCCGGCGGCCGAGGCAGCGCCGGTCGCGCCGGGCGCGGATGTCGATTGGGTGTTGAGAATGGAGCCAGTGTCCGGTCGCAAACCGAGATTCCTGCTCGTTAGAAAAGACTGGACGCCATAGCTCAGCTCATTGTTAAGCGTGACCTCCGCAATTGTTGCGTCGATTGCCACCTGTAGCTGAGGCTGATCGACACGCTGCAGGGTCGCTTCGATAATCTTGTAATTTCCCTGATCGGCATAGATCAGCAGCGTGTTATTGACGGTATCTGGTGTGATCCGCACGTTCTGCAGGAGCGGCTGCCCGTTACCTCCAGTGCTTCGGCCGTCGAGTGCGCCGCCGCCGGATGGGCTGGCGGTCACCGGCTGGGGCTGACCAAACCCCGAGGGAGCGCCGCCGTTACTTGTTCCGGATTGTATGCGTGAGGCGAAGCTGCCTGTTGGCGAGGAGGAGTTGGAGTTCAGCGACAGCCGATCGGCACTGGATGACGCCGATGAGCCTGACCCAGGCGCCAACTGGCTGTCGGCGTTGTCCAGCGGGGCCGAGCCGCCGCCAATGAACATATCAGTAAGAACCCGCGCAATCTGACGGGCCTCGCCGTATTTTACCCGGTAAACATGGACGCTGTTGCGCGCGGTGTCCGCGTGATCGAGCCGCCTGATCCAGGTCGCGGCGGTTTGCAGCAGCGCCGGCTTGCGGCTAACCACCAGGATGGCGTTGAGCCGGCTCACCGGCTGGAACTTGATCACGCTCTGGCTGAGGCCGCTCTCGCCGGAATCCATGATCTTTTCTAATTCGGCGATGATCAGCTCCGGCGCGCTGTTGCTCACCGGAAAAATTCCGACCGACTGACCCCGCATCCAGTCGACATCGAAGCTCATTGCAGTGTCAACCGCGGTGCGGCGTTCGGCACCGGTGCCCTGGATCAGCAGCAGATTGCGCGTCGCGTCGGCGCGAACGCTACCTGGTTTGGTGGCAAACGAGTCCATTAACTTCAGGACGGTCGGCGCCGACACATATTGCAACGGCACTACCGACACGCCATAGCCGGGCTCGGGACTGGCTGCGGCAGAATCGACCCGGCCCGTGCCGACCGCGTCGCCAAGCGGCGTCAGGCGATAACCGGCGCTGTCGCGGACCAGCACCACGCCGCTTAGCCGCAGCGCGTTTTCGAGCACAAACACGATGTCGGACTTCGCCACTGGCCGTACCGAGACCAGGCTAACTGTACCCTGCACCCGCGGATCGATGGCGTAGCCGATGTTCAGAATGTCACCGAGCACGACCTTGGCAACGGTTGCGACAGGTGTGTTCTCAAAATTCAGGTCGTAGCCGTTGCCGTCGCCGTTGGCCGCCGGTTGCACCCGCGTTTCCGGAACGTCCGATATGACAGTCCCCTCAAACATCGCGGTGCGAGTTCGCTCGCCGACGTTCGGCTGTGCGGAGCTTACGGTCTGGGTCTGCCGGGGCAGAATATCCAGCGAACGTACCTTGTCGAGCACATCGATGTCAGCCGGCGCGGTGGTCCCGACCGTCGCAGAATTGCACGATATCAAAACGTTGGCGGCGCAAAACGCAAACGCGATGAGGCAAATGTTGTGCGCAACCGAGCCGGATCGGCCTTGATTGCCAACGCGCGCCATGCCTTTGCCGATCCAACTTTAAATACACTGCCTCGGATCGTGTACGAAAGCTGATCCGGGTTCGCATCCTTAGGCGGGAAATATGACAGTAATAATTAGCGGCTCTCCTTGATGAGTTGATGGCACGGTGATGTTGCCAACAAGCCTCAAGCGGCATCACCGTAGCTTCGCACGGGTGTCACAATCCAGATCAATAACTCCAGTCCCGGCGATCAGAAGCCAACGCGGCATCGCGCGCTCATTCAAAGCAGTACGACTGGAAAAGACGTATGCCCGGTCATCAGTCATTGCAGTTCGTCGAGCATCTTCGTCAGGCGCGGCACCTGAGGTTGAAGGACGGGCAGGAGCCGGCAGACCCAAGCGCCGCCGATCAGCCGCAAGGCGGCATGCCGACCAATCTACAGCCGATCTCCCACGCCAAGCTTTGGGAGCTTACCGATCTGTCGGCCAGCGAATTCGCCGATGAGGCGGCTCGCTTCTGTGATCTCGAGCGCGTGATGCTGCAGGAGCTGCTATCGGCCACGCCTATGATCGGATCATTCTCGCATCGTTTTCTCCGGGAAACCCTCGTATACCCTCATCAATCTGCCGACGGTATCGTCGTGCTGGCAATCGCGGACCCAACCGATCTGTCGGCGAGGCGTGCAGCCGAAATTGTGCTCGGGGCCGATATCCGCATCAAAATCGCGTCGCCGGACGATCTGGCAGTCGTGCTGAATCAGCGCCTGGCCGGTGATGGCGCCGAGCAACGCGACGACGCGGACGGATTTCGGCAGCTGCGCGACGACGACATTGAAAGTCTGCGCGATCTTGCCAGCGGCGCGCCGGTGGTGCGCGCGGTCAACGATTTGCTGGAAAAAGCTGTAGAACTGCGTGCAAGCGACATCCACATCGAGCCGTTTCTCACTGGTCTGGTTGTCCGCATGCGGATCGACGGGATGCTGCGACCGGTGGCGGCGCCGGCTGGGGTCCTGCCGCAAGCCGTCATCTCCCGTATCAAGATTGTCGCTAGCCTCAACATTGCGGAACGTCGTCTGCCGCAGGATGGCGCCGCGCGGCTGCGCGTCGGCCGCGCCGACATCGATATTCGCGTTGCCACCATGCCGACCCAACACGGCGAATCCGCGGTGATCCGCATCTTGCCCAAGGATC
This sequence comes from Afipia sp. GAS231, assembly GCF_900103365.1. Classification (NCBI taxonomy): domain Bacteria; kingdom Pseudomonadati; phylum Pseudomonadota; class Alphaproteobacteria; order Hyphomicrobiales; family Nitrobacteraceae; genus Afipia; species Afipia sp. GAS231. The sequence continues at coordinate 1,485,550 of NZ_LT629703.1, read as the reverse complement.
GTGGGCTGTTGGTGGTCGACAAGCTCGGCTTCGGGCCGTCCGACGACGTCAAGCTAAGGCGACTGCTGACTCTGCCGCATGGCATGATCGTCATCACGGGGCCGACCGGCAGCGGCAAGACCACCACGCTCGCCACGATCCTGTCGATTCTGAACGAGCCGATCCGGAAGATTCTGACGATCGAAGATCCGGTCGAATATGAAATTCCCGGTATCAATCAGTCACAGATAAAGCCGGCGATCGGATTGACGTTCGCGACCGCGCTTCGCTCGTTCGTGCGCCAGGACCCCGACGTCATCATGGTCGGTGAGGTCCGTGATTCCGAGACCGCGCATGTCGCGGTTCACGCCGCGCTAACCGGACATCTTGTGCTCACAACGCTGCACACCGAGACCGCTGCAGCGGCGGTGCCGCGTCTGCTCGATCTCGGCGTTGAAGGTTATTTGTTGCGCTCGACGCTGCGTGCGGTCATCGCGCAACGCCTGGTGCGTCAACTCTGCGAACGCTGCAAGTCGTCCAAGTTGCTGACGGAAGCCGATATCACTGGGGATCCACGGCTTGCTGTGCTCGGCTTTCAGGTCGGCGACAGCGTTCACCTGCCGTGCGGCTGCGAACGCTGTGGCGGCGCCGGCTACCGGGGGCGGCTCGGCGTCTTCGAGGTGCTCGAGCTCGACAACGAACTACGCGAATTGATCGGGGAGAAAACCGATGGGCTGAAGATCGATCAGGCCGCCATCCGTGGCGGCATGACGACGATGCTTGATGACGGTATCGCCAAGTGCCGCGCCGGGTTGACTTCGCCTGCGGAAATCTTCCGCGTCACTACGGTGAGGTAAATCGTGCCGAATTTTCGCTACCGGGCGCTAACGCAGAACGGCGAACTTGTGCATGGCACGCTCTCGGCGCCGACCGCGGCCGAGGTCGCGGTCCGCATTGAATATCTGCGCCTGCTGCCGATCGAAACTGTCGAGGAAAAGCGGGCCGCAGCTGGTCCCGGCGGCTGGGGTCCGTTCAACCAGCCGGGACGCGCGGAGGTGACAACGTTCACCCGCGACCTCGCGCTGCTGCTGAAGGCTGGCGCGCGGCTTGACGACGCGCTTGAACTGCTGGCGAGCGATGCCGACGTCGGCCGGTTGCGCCCGGTGGTCGCCAAATTGCGCGCAGCCCTCCTGAGCGGCGAGAGCTTTGCCGATGCCGTGGCCGCGACTCCGGCGTTGTTTTCGCCGATGTATGTGGCGCTGGTGCGAGTGGGGGAGGTTTCCGGCACGCTCGATCAGGTGCTGGAGATGCTCGGCGCCGAACGGGCGCGCTCTGAACAGATGCGCCGCAAGCTCACCGACGCGATGCAATATCCGGCCTTCGTGCTGATTGCGGCGATCGGCGTAATGCTGTTCTTCATTCTGTTCGTGTTGCCGCAGTTTTCCGCCGTGTTGCAGGATTTCGGCGGCAAGTCGGATTCGGCGCTCAGCGTTTTCATCCGGCTCTCTGATTTCATGCGCGCCAACAGCACTGCGCTGTTGCTTGCGGGCGCAGTCCTAATCGGTTCAATCTGGTGGTTGCTGCGGCGTCCGGGCATGCGAACGGCCGCGATCGGAACGCTGGCGCGCATGCCTGGCCTTGCTGATATCTTTCAATTCCACCGGACCGGTCTGTTCTGCCGCAATCTCGGCGTCCTGCTCGGCAGTGGCGTCAGCTTAACGGCGACCCTTCGGATCTTGGTCGACATCATGGCGGTCACCGGAAACGTGGAAAGCTGGACGGCGGCGGCCGATCGCGTGCGGCATGGCGGCAAGTTGTCCGAGGCGCTCTCGGCCTCGAGCAGCCTGCCGCCGATGGCATTGCGGATGCTGCGGCTCGGCGAGGAAACCGGGCAGCTCCCGGTGCTCGCGGGCCGGGTCGCCGAGTTCTACGAAGCTAAATTGCAGCGCAGCCTCGACCGCATCGTCGGCATTGTCGGACCGCTCGCCATCATTACCATCAGTGCGATGGTCGGCGGCCTGATCGTCTCCGTCATGACGGCGCTGCTGTCGGTCACGCAGCTCGTTGGATGACGCAAGGACCATCACCATGACAAAAAAACTCTCCGCCACGACTGCCGGTCGCCGCGCCCAGGAGGATAACGCGCGCCAGAGGGAGCAGGGCTTCACTCTAGTCGAAATGCTGGTGGTCATCACCATCATCGGACTGATCATGGGCTTAATCGGTCCGCGCGTGCTGAACTACCTGAGCGAGTCGAAAGTCAAGGCAGCCAAGATCCAGATGCAGAGTTTCGCCAGCGCGCTCGATCTGTTCAATCTCGATGTCGGCCGTTTCCCCTCGGCCGCTGAGGGCCTGACAGCACTGGTGCGCCAGATCCCTGGGTCCAGCGCCTGGAACGGGCCTTACCTGAAAGGCGCCGCCGTTCCCAACGATCCATGGAACCATCCCTACATCTATCGTGCGCCGGGTGAACGCGGGGCCTATGACATCATGTCGTATGGTTCCGACGGACAAGAGGGTGGCAGCGGTGCCGCCGCCGACATCTCGCTGAACACTATCACGAGCGCTAGGAATGACTAGGGAGCACCAACGCGGCTTCATGTTGCTGGAAATGGTGTGCGTCATCGCGCTGATCGCCATGCTTGCAACCGTGCTCCTGCCGATCTTGCCGCACCACACCTCGCGTTCGCGGCTGCAAGCCTATGCGCTGGAGACCGCGACATTGTTGAAGGCCGACCGCGATGCCGCGATCCGACGGAGTGCCGATGTTTCGACGCTGGTCGACGCGTCGTCGCGCGCAATCCACTCCGGTCTGACGACACAGACTGTCCGCATTCCGGACGACGTCCGCTTCGATGCGCTGCTGCCGCAAACCTGCCGGCGGCGCCCGGTACTGTCGCGCATCAGCTTTTTCGCTGACGGGACGTCGTGCGGCGGCACCATCGCGCTGGCGCGGCTCGATACGGCCTACGAAATTCGCGTCAACTGGCTGACCGGAAGGATCGAAATTGTTGCCCGCCCGACGCTCGCCAACTGATCGGCCCGATGCCGGCTTCACGATCCTTGAGGTACTGATCGCACTCGCGGTCGTCGCGGTCGTGATCGTCGCGATCGGATCGGTCATGTCGACCAATGCCCGCGGCGTGCAGGCGCTGGAGAACCATGTGGCACTGGCGCAAACCGCGCAGATGGTGATGGCGACCGCACTACCGCCGCGCAAGGAACTTGCGCCTGGCGTGCTTTCCGGCGAGGTCCGAGGCTTTCGCTGGCAGGTCGATATCGGTCCGCTGGATGGTGATGCGGCGGGCAACGACAGCAATGTCGCCTGGGTTCCCGAACTGGTCAAGATCCGTGTCCGTTCGCCCTCGGGTGCGGCTGTCGAACTCCAAACCATCCGATTGATGCGCAGGCCGCAGCGATGACGATCCCGCGCACTGGTGAACGGAGCGGCGAACAAGGTTTTACGCTGATTGAAACGCTTGTGGCGCTGGCGCTGACTGGCCTCGTGCTTTCGGCGCTGGCCACCATCACCGCACAGTGGCTTCCGAACTGGAATCGCGGGGTCGACCGTATCCAGCACAACGAACTCATCGGCATTGCGATGCAGAGAATCTCCGCCGATGTGGCTGCCGCGGAATATGTGCCGCCCAATCGCGAGCAGCGCAAGCCGCTGTTCGAGGGCTCGGCGCTGTCGGTCACATTCGTGCGCACGGCGCTCGGGCCCAATGTCGGTGTGGGTCTCGATATCGTACAGATCGGCGAGACTATCGATCAAGGCCGTCTCGTAACGGTGCGCTCGCGCGCACCATTCGGTCCGCTGGCCTCCGGTGCCTCGCTGTCGGAGCAGATGCACGTGTCCGACCCCGTGGTGCTGCTGCGGCCGCCGCTTCGTCTGTCGTTTGGCTATGCCGGTCCAGATCGGGTCTTTCGCGACAGCTGGCACGATCAAGACAAGCTGCCGGCCGCGATCATGCTCACGGTGCGGGATGCAGCGAGCGAGCGGGTATTGTCGGTCTCTTCGGTGACGCCAGTCCACGTCGATATGCCGGCCGGCGGCGGGAAATCCGATGATACGTCCAAGGACGATGCGAAGGACGGCCCAAAGGACGAAGGCAAGGACGCCGGCAACGCGCCGAAACGGGGCGGCTCTTGATGAGAGAACCAGTTCAGCGCAATGCAGGGTCACCCTCGGAGCAAGGCTTCGTCATTGTCGTCGTGCTGTGGATTCTCGCGGCTCTAGCCGCGCTGGCGACGATCTTTTCGCTCTATTTGTCAACTTCAGCCCGTGCGCTCGCTGTCAACGATAGCGCCTTGCAGGCGGAAGCGTTGACCGCGGCCTCTGTCGAACTTACGGCTTACCAACTGCAGCGTGCGGGAGAGGATGCCCGTCCGCCGCAAGGCTCGTTTCAAATACGCCTGAACGGCGCTGATCTTGCCGTCTCCTTTGTTTCGGAGGCGGCGCGGGTCGATCTCAACGCGGCGCCGAAGGAAATGCTGGCCGGTCTGCTATCCGTGCTAGGCGCGAGCGAAGATGATGCGCGACAGGACGCCGATCGCATTATTGCCTGGCGGACCCGACCACCGCAGGACGCCGCCGGGAATGAAGACGCACTGTATCGCGCTGGAGGCCGGTCCTATTCGCCTCGCCAGGCGCCGTTCGCCCATGTCAACGAACTTGCACTCGTGCTCGGCCTTCCGTCGGCGCTGGTCGAGCGCGCGTTACCGTTCGTCACTGTGTTTAGCGGCGTTTCAGGCGTCGACGTTCGGATCGCCGCGCTGGAGGTGATTGCGGCGTTGCCCGGCATGACACCGCTCACCCTGAAACAATTTCTGAACGATCGAACCTCGCTGCCGAACGACGGCGCCGCGATTGCGGCCGCGCTGGGCGGTGCTGCGGGGAGTGCGACCGCGCAAAAGAGCCGAGCCTATCGGATACTGATCCGAATTCGTCTTCCAAACGGCCGCGGGGCGGCTTCGGAAGTGGTGATAAGCCTTCGCGGCGGGGAAGACCCCTATCGGGTGTTGTCATGGAAGACGATGTGATCGTACAACGGCGAACGCCAAAGGAGCTGTGACCGCCATGATGTCGGAGCTGAAAGGCCTTTTCGGGGATTGGATCGCGGCCGTCGCCGTTGCGGTACATGTCGGTGCGGCGCGGATCGCGCCGCCGCGGCGCGTGCAATTCGTGGAAGGTGATGCCAACAGCTTCACCGCGCGCCTCACTTCGGGGCAAAAAGGTACGAGGCTTGCGGAGGCGTCGTTTCGACTTTTGCATGGCCAACCCGAGCCAGCTCTGACGCCGGGGTGGTTGGCAGCGTTGCGCGGCAGCCGCATCGAGGTGCTGATGAGACCTCAACAGGTGTTGTTTCGTGAAGTCGATTTTCCGAAGCAAGCCAGCGATTTTCTCGATGGCATGATCCGCGCCCAAATCGATCTCCTGACGCCGTGGACGGCGGGTGATGTGGTGTTCGGAATGACCCCAGCGGTGCCGATCGCGAACGGTCGGATCGCACTGACGCTTGCGGCAACGTCGCAGCAAAAGATTCAACCATTGCTCGAGCTTGCGGCGGACGTTGCTGCGGCATCCGCGGCAGGGCTGGTCGAGGTGCCCGAGGCTGGATCCGCGCCGAGACAGGTCAAATTGTTTGAAAGGTCGCTGACGCGCGCGCCCGGCTCTGCCATCGACGTGACACGTCTGTTGCGCCTGATGCTCGTCGGCGCCAGCGTAGCCGCGCCGTCATCGCTCGCGATCTCAGCCTATGTCGGCAACATGCTGAGCGCCGAGCAGCAGGAACTGCAGCACCAGATCGTGCAGCGCCGGGCAGCTTTGCGCGTCAACCAGTCCGGCGGATCGGCGGAAGCGCTGCTGGCGAAGCGCAAGCAGACCTCGCCTTCGAGCGTTATGGTGCTTGAGGCGATTTCGCGCGTGCTGCCCGACACCACCTACGTGACGGAGCTTAGGGTCGAAGGCGACAAGATGCAGGTCGTCGGGCTGACGCAAGACGCGCCGTCCCTGATCCGACTCATGGAGCAGTTGCCGCAGTTCACTCGCGCCACCTTCTTCGCGCCAACCACGCGCGCCCAGAGCGATCCGGGCGACCGGTTCCACATCGAGGCGCACATCACGCCATATTTCGGGTCAGGCTCATGAATCAGGCCGCGACTTTACGAAAGCTGCTGAGCAGGCCACTGGTGGCCGTGACGTCATATCTGGGCGTCATGATTCTGTTTTTATGCGTGATCGGAAGCTCGCTCAGCGACGTTCTAGGCCAACAAGCCGATGTCGCCGCTTCAACCGACGTATTGGCGCAGTTTCAGGGCCGCGGGAGCGTTGCCGCGCGCGGGCAAGCTACCGACATCGCCGCGCCATCCGGCTCGCCGCTCCTGGAAGGCGCAACCGTGACCATCGCCGGTGCAGCGTTGTTGCAGCGCGTGTCCGCGGCGGTGACAAAGCTCGGCGGCAACGTGCTGTCGTCCCAGGTTGAGTTGCAGGGCACCCAGTCCAACATCGGGTTTGTTACTATTATCGCAAGCTGCGAGATTGATCAGCCCGGCTTGCAGCGCTTGCTCTATGATCTTGAGGCCGGCATGCCGTTCCTGTTCGTCGACCAGCTCGTCGTGCAATCGGCGGCGAGTTCCGCTGGATCCGGCGAGGGCAGGCTGCGCATTCTGCTCGCGATCTCCGGACAATGGCAGGGTGCAAGATGATAGAGCGCATAACGATAGGAAGGCTTGCGAGGAGGCTCGCATTGCTGCTGTCAGCGCTCGGCGCTGCCGGCTCGACCTCGGCGCTGCCGACGGACGTCTCCGATATCGGCGCTGATGCCTCACGGCGCGGCAACGCGCCGTCTGTATCCTCGCCCTGGGATGCGCCGGCTGCTCCCGCGCAGGTGGTCGGGCTTCCTGCGGTACCCGAACGCGCCCCGAGCGCCAATCCGCTGTGGGGGATCCCGCTTGCGAGCCTGTCGGCCACGCGCGAGCGGCCGATCTTTTCGGTGTCGCGACGGCCGCCGCCGCCCGCTGTCGCCTCCGCATCGGTGACAAAAGCTCCGCCACCACCGCCGAAGCCGTTACCGATCGAGCGTCCGCAGCTTTCGCTGGTCGGGACCATCGCCAGCGGAGATCAAGGATTCGGCATCTTTGTCGACCAGACCACCAAGGCAGCGCTACGGTTGAGGATCGGCGACTATTATCAGGGCTGGAAGTTGCGTTCGGTTCGGGGCCGGGAGGTGACGCTGGAGCGCGATCAGGAAACTGCGATCCTGAGCCTGCCTCAGCCCGGGGCGGTCGGCCAGGTGCGCCTGCCGGCCGATAATGCGATCGCGCAAGGGTCTCCGGGCATGCCGCCGGAGCGCCGGGGCCGGCGCTAACCAACCCAGCCACCTTGTGCAAGCGCCAGCGTGATCACTAGTCCGAGCGCGAGAAACGGCCCGAACGGAAGCGACGACTGCCGCGTCATTGTCTGCCCTACGAGTTGCATGACGCCCGCTGCGGCAAGTGCGGTCAGCGAGGCGACCAGGAGCTGCAGCGGAGCGCCGGCGATGCCGAGCCAAATGCCGGAGGCTGCGAGCAGCTTCACGTCACCGAGGCCGAGACCTTGAAACTTCCGAAACATGAAATAGAGCCGGCGCAACAGCCAGACGGTTGCGCCGATCGCGATGCCCTCAAAGCCAGCGCCGAGCGCCGCCGACCAACCCTCAAGCGCCGCGGCCTTCGCAAGGCCAACGAACGCGATCGCCAGATTGAGCCAGTCCGGAATAATGCCGCGACGCAGGTCGATCCATGCGAGCAGGATACTGGCGAGACAGAGCGAGGCGAAAGAGACGGCTGCGATCATGCGAGTATGGAACGCGAGATTGGTTCGGTCATGCCAGGCGCCCGGGGTCTAGCCCGGGGCTTTTGTATTGGTCATTGCTGCTGATGTCCCCGTCAATCAGTGCCGATGATGATCGCGATCGTCGTCACCGGACGCCCAGACCACGGCACCGGTCGTTTCGTTGAGGGTCAGTTTGCGCGGCTCGTCTTCGTCACGAGGCACCAGTACCATTCTGCTTGAGCTACGTCACAGTCGGAAGAAAAAATTGTGACATCTCTTTGAATGCGAGGTAATTGTCGGATCGTTGGGGCGTCACCTTGCCGATCCCACCGCGGCGCTGAAGCCCTTCTTGACCGACGCGACCGGTTTGCCGTTGAACTCGACAAAGCAGTCGGCGATCAATTTTTGCTGAGCTGAGCTGAGCTGAGCTGAGCTGAGCTGAGCTGAGCTGAGCTGAGCTGAGCCGAGCCGCGCATATGGTCCAGTAGTCGTGGCGGCACCAGTGCCCGCGTCTGGCGCTTCTTCGTGGTGTGCTTGCCAGTGCAGTGAGCGGATTGTGCAGCAGCACAAGCTCGTTGAAGTGGAGGCAGTCCGTCAGGCGCTCGAGCAGCAGGTCGAGCAGACCAAGCTGGCTACGAACGCCAGGTCTTGAGCGGCTTGTCGGACGCGCGCGGTCAGGACCTCGTCAAGATTGAAAGAAAGTTGAGCGAGCAGATCCTGCGGTCGCCGATCGACGGAACGGTCCAACAGCTCGCAATACACACCGTCGGCGGCGTCGTCACCCCGGCGCAACAATTGGTGGTGGTGCCCGCCGACAGCAAGCTCGAAGCCGAGGCGATGATCTCGAATCGCGACATCGGGTTTGGGAGCGCGGGCCAGACCGCCGAGGTGACGATCGATACGTTCAATTTTGCGCGTTATGGCTTGCTGCAGGGCAGGGTCGTGAGCGTCTCTTCAGGATGCCATCGCATCACTCGACCGTTGTCTGCAAACAATGATGCTCGCCGAGAGAACTGCAGCGCATCCCGGAGCAAATTGATTCGATCGCGTGGACTTCAAACGTTAGCTCCCACAATCAGTCTTTCTTTTTCTACGCTGGACTGCGATCTCTGAAAGCGCTCGTTGCGCCAAGTCGACTGGTGGCCTTTCTATCATCCTCATCTGAGGACGTTGTTTGGACGTCCTCATTCGGTGGGGGCGGCGGTGGCAATCCATTCCTTTCAATCGGAGGCGAATTCGCGCGGTGCGCGAATGCTGCGTAGCGCACTTGGCACGGCGATTGCGGGCTACCTGGAAGACGATGCCATCATCGAGGTCATGCTCAATCCAGATGGACGGTTGTGGATTGATCGGCTGTCGAGTGGACTGGTTGATACCGGCGAAACATTATCAGCGGCGGACGGCGAGCGCATCGTTCGTCTTGTGGCACATCATGTAGGCGCAGAGGTGCATGCCGGCTCGCCACGCGTCTCTGCCGAACTACCTGGGTCCGGCGAGCGCTTCGAAGGGTTGTTACCTCCAGTCGTTGCGGCTCCTGCCTTCGCCATTCGCAAGCCTGCGGTCGCAGTCTTCACTCTTGACGACTATGTCGCCGCGGGAACGATGACATCGGATCAGGCCAGCGCCTTAAGTGCTGCTGTCGCCGCGCGGAAGAACATCCTCGTCGCTGGCGGCACGTCGACCGGCAAGACAACATTGACTAATGCGCTTCTGGCTGAGGTAGCAAAGACCTCCGATCGGGTCGTGCTGATCGAAGATACACGCGAACTTCAGTGTAAGGCACCCAATCTTGTCGCGCTGCGGACCAAGGACGGCGTAGCCACGCTATCGGACCTCGTTCGGTCCTCGTTGCGACTGCGCCCCGACCGTATCCCGATCGGCGAGGTTCGCGGCGCCGAAGCGCTCGACCTGCTCAAGGCTTGGGGCACCGGTCACCCCGGCGGCATCGGCACCATCCATGCCGGGACAGCGCTCGGTGCGCTACGGCGGCTCGAGCAGCTCATCCAAGAAGCCGTCATCACGGTTCCGCGCGCTCTGATCGCCGAGACCATTAACCTCATCGCCGTGCTTGCCGGTCGCGGTACCGATCGTCGCCTCGTCGAACTCGCCCTCGTGACGGGGCTTGGGTCCGCAGGCGACTACAGCCTTTCACCAGCAGGAGACTGATATGCGTCCGCAATTTCGTTTTCATCGAGATGCCGCATCGCTGAGCGCTTCCGGAACGTTTCTCTTGATGACCGCGCCAGCCTGGGCAGCTGGCTCGAACATGCCGTGGGAACAGCCACTCAATCAGATCCTGCAATCGGTTGAAGGTCCGGTCGCCAAGATCATCGCCGTCATCATCATCGTCGTTACCGGACTGACGCTAGCGTTCGGCGATTCGTCCGGTGGCTTCCGCAGGCTGATCCAAATCGTGTTTGGTCTGTCGATCGCGTTTGCGGCCTCGAGTTTCTTCCTGTCGTTCTTCTCCTTCGGCGGCGGCGTGGTGATCTGATGGACGGACCGGTCGCAGGTTTTGTCGTGCCCGTTCACCGCGCGCTCACCGAGCCCATCCTGATGGGCGGCGCGCCCCGGTCGGTTGCGATTGTCAACGGCACATTGGCGGCGGCCCTTGGACTTGGGCTGCGGTTGTGGATCGCGGGTCTTGTCCTCTGGTTCATCGGTCACATGGCCGCCGTTTGGGCCGCCAAACGCGATCCTGCCTTCGTCGATGTGGTGCGCCGACACCTGCGCATTCCCGGTCATCTCAACGTCTGAGGCTCTCGGTCATGATGAATCTCGCAGAATATCGCCATTCCAACGCTCGTCTTGCGGACTTCCTGCCTTGGGCGGCCCTGGTGGACGAGGGAATCATCCTGAACAAGGACGGTTCGTTCCAACGGACGGCAAAATTTCGGGGACCCGACCTCGACAGTGCGGTGCCGGCTGAACTTGTCGCCATCGCCGGTCGTCTGAACAACGCCTTGCGTCGCCTCGGATCAGGCTGGGCCGTATTCGTTGAGGCGCAGCGCCATTTTGCAGGTGCTTACCCTCCGAACACCTTTCCGGATGTCGCGTCCGCGCTGGTCGATGCCGAGCGCAGAGCACAATTCGAGGAGGCAGGTGCCCACTATGAGTCCAGCTATTTCCTGACCTTCCTCTATCTGCCACCGGAGGAGGGGGCCGCCAGGGCAGAGCGACTGCTCTATGAGGGGCGCGATCGAACCGTTGGAGCAGACGCTCGCGAGGTGCTGCGTGGGTTTATCGATCAAACCAACCGCGTGCTTCAACTCCTTGAAGGGTTCATGCCGGAATGCGGCTGGCTCGACGATCAGGACACGCTGACCTACCTGCACTCAACGATTTCGACAAAGCGTCATCGCGTTCGAGTGCCCGAAATTCCCATGTACATCGATGCGCTGTTGGCCGACCAGCCGCTTACCGGCGGGCTTGAGCCGATGTTGGGCTCAGCCAACGTGCGAGTTCTAACGATTGTGGGCTTCCCGGGCACGACGACCCCAGGAATTCTGGATGACTTGAATCGCCTTGCGTTTTCGTATCGTTGGTCGACCCGGGCGATTATGCTCGACAAGACCGATGCCACCAAGCTGCTGACCAAAATCCGCCGCCAGTGGTTCGCCAAGAGAAAATCGATTGGCGCCATTCTCAAGGAGGTCATGACCAACGAGGCGTCGACGCTGCTCGATACCGATGCCCACAACAAGGCGATCGATGCCGACGCCGCCCTGCAGGAACTGGGTTCGGATCAGATCGGACAAGCCTTTGTCACGGCAACTATCACGGTCTGGGACGGCGATCCCGGTGCGGCCGACGAAAAGCTGCGGCTGGTCGAGAAGGTCATTCAGGGCCGCGATTTCACCTGCATGATCGAGACGGTGAACGCCGTCGAAGCCTGGCTCGGCAGCCTGCCAGGACATGTCTATGCCAATGTGCGGCAGCCGCCGGTTTCGACCCTCAACCTCGCCCACATGATTCCAATGTCGGCCGTGTGGGCCGGCGAGGCGAGGGATCTGCACTTCAAGGGTCCGCCGCTCCTGTTCGGCAAGACCGAGGGTTCGACCCCGTTCCGATTCTCCCTCCACGTCGGCGATGTCGGCCATACCCTCGTGGTGGGGCCGACAGGTGCTGGCAAGTCGGTCCTGCTGGCCCTGATGGCGCTGCAGTTCCGCCGTTACCCGAACTCTCAGGTCTTTGCGTTCGATTTCGGTGGTTCGATCCGGGCGGCCGCGCTCGCCATGGGTGGCGACTGGCACGATCTCGGCGGTGCATTGTCTGACGGGGGCGAAAACCCCGTCGCCCTGCAACCGTTGGCCTGGATCGACGACGCTTCCGAGCGCGGATGGGCGACGGAATGGATCGGGGCGATCCTGGCGCGGGAAAAAATCGAGATCACCCCGGAGGTCAAGGATCATCTGTGGTCGGCGCTGACGTCTCTCGCTTCAGCGCCGATGCAGGAACGCACCCTGACGGGCCTGTCAGTTCTCCTGCAATCCAACTCCCTGAAACGCGCCTTGCAACCCTATTGCCTGGGCGGTCCCTCCGGCCGGCTGCTCGATGCCGAATTCGAGCGCCTTGGCGAGACCTCGGTCCAGGCGTTTGAGACCGAAGGATTGATCGGAACGAGCGCCGCGCCGTCCGTGCTGGCTTATCTCTTTCATCGCATCGGGGACCGTCTCGACGGCCGGCCCACGCTGCTTATTGTCGATGAAGGCTGGCTTGCTCTCGACGACGAGGATTTTGCCGGCCAACTCCGGGAGTGGCTCAAGACACTTCGGAAGAAGAATGCGTCCGTCATCTTCGCCACCCAATCGCTTTCAGACATCGACGGCTCCGCCATCGCGCCGGCGATCATCGAAAGCTGTCCGACGCGGCTGTTGTTGCCGAACGAGCGGGCGATCGAGCCGCAAATCACCGCGATCTACCGCCGCTTCGGCCTCAATGACCGCCAGATCGAGCTTCTGAGCCGAGCGACGCCGAAGCGTGACTATTATTGCCAGTCCCGCCGCGGCAACCGGATGTTCGAACTCGGCCTTGGCGAGGTTGCCCTCGCCTTTACGGCCGCCTCTTCCAAGACCGACCAGGCTGCCATCGAGCGGCTCCTAGCCGAACATGGACATGACGGCTTCGTGCCCGCCTGGCTCCAGCACCGTGGCGTCGCCTGGGCCACAGACCTGATCCCCAATCTCGGCAATCTGGAGAGATCGCTATGAGCCCTCTTAGCTCGTTGCTGGCTGCCGGCGCCGTCGCTGTCACGCTTGGCGTCACAGCGCCTACGCAGGCGCAGTGGATCGTCTTCGATCCCAACAACTACGTCCAAAACGTCCTGACCGCAGCGCGGGAGCTGCAGCAGATCAACAACCAGATCACTTCGTTGCAGAACGAGGCGCAGATGCTGATCAATCAGGCCAAGAATCTGGCAAACCTGCCGTACTCGTCGCTGCAGCAACTGCAAGCATCGATCCAACGGACACAGCAATTGCTGGCCCAGGCTCAGCGGATCGCCTACGACGTTCAGCAGATCGATCGCGCGTTCTCGACCAGCTATGCGCCGGCTACAGGCAGCCAGTCGAGCCAATTGCTGATTACAAACGCTCAATCGCGGTGGCAAAACTCTTATGCCGCAACGCAAGACGCGCTCCGGGTTCAAGCCGGCATCGTTGGCAACCTCGATACCAATCGCATCCAGACGTCCGCGCTTGTTACGTCAAGCCAAGGCGCCAGCGGCGCCTTGCAGGCAACGCAGGCTGGCAATCAGATTCTCGCGCTGAATGCGCAGCAGCTCGCCGACCTCACCGCTGTCGTGACGGCACAGGGCAGGGCGCAGAGCCTTGAAGCGGCGCAGCGCGCCGTGGCCCAAGACCAGGGCCGAGAACAGCTCCGACGGTTTCTGACGCCGGCACAGGGCTATCAATCCTCCAACGTACAGATGTTTCACTGATGGCTGATACAGGCCCATTCAAGGCGTTGTCGCTACTCACATCAATCGGGATACTGGTCGTCGCAGCCTGCACGATCCAGCTTCGTGGTGGAGAAAAAGCGTCTGCGCCGCCAAAAGCAGCGCAGGCCTCGGACGTTGACGGTTCCAATCTCGCCCGCTGCCGCACGGTCACTTCGGAGGATGCGGCAGATTATCAGCATTGCCAGAAAGTTTGGGCCGAAAACCGGCGTCGCTTCCTTGGCAGGAAGGATGGTGCCGCAGTTTCGGGCCACGCTAGTCCGGCCGCCGGCCTGACGCCCGCGCCAAAGGACGAGAGCCGAATGCCGCAAGGGTATCCATCCGTGGCGCTACCTGAAGCGAGCAGGCCATGACCGGTACCGGCATCATCGACCAGTTTCTGGAGACGTTTACCCGCTACATCGATAACGGTTTCGGGCTTTTGGGTAGTGACGTCGGATATCTCGCAACAACCCTTGCCGCGATCGACATCACGCTCGCCGCGCTGTTCTGGAGTTGGGGAACGGACGAAGACATCATCGCGCGCCTCGTCAAGAAGACGCTCTTTGTGGGCGTCTTTGCCTATCTCATCGGCAACTGGAACAATCTCGCGCGCATCGTATTCGAGAGTTTTGCCGGCCTTGGGCTGAAAGCGTCCGGCGCAAGCCTATCTGCATCCGATTTCCTGCGACCGGGAAAGGTCGCTCAAGTCGGACTCGACGCGGGCCGGCCGCTGCTCGACTCGATCTCGAACCTGATGGGCTACATCAGTTTCTTCGAAAATTTCGTCCAGATCGTCGTTCTCCTGTTCGCCTGGGTCGTGGTGCTGCTCGCCTTCTTCATTTTGGCGATCCAGATCTTCGTCACCCTGATTGAATTCAAACTGACGACGCTTGCTGGCTTCGTTCTCATTCCCTTTGGCTTGTTTGGCAAGACCGCCTTCGCCGCAGAGCGGGTCTTGGGCAACGTCATATCCTCCGGAATCAAGGTTTTGGTTCTGGCCGTCATCGTCGGCATCGGCTCGACCCTGTTCTCGCAGGTCACCTCTGGCTTCGGTGGCGACCAGCCGACCATCGAAGACGCGATGACGCTAGTCCTCGCGGCGCTCGCGTTGTTGGGCCTCGGTATCTTCGGTCCGGGAATCGCAAACGGCCTGGTCTCCGGCGGGCCGCAACTCGGCGCCGGCGCGGCCATCGGAACCGGCCTTGCCGCTGGCGGCGTCGTTGCAGCGGGCGCGGGCCTCGCTGCCGGTGGTGCTGGCCTTGCCGGTGGAACGCTCGCAGGCGCTGCGCGCGGTGGTGGGGCCATCTTGACCGGTGCGTCCGCAGCCTATCGAGGCGGCGGTCTTGCTGGCGCCGCTGAGGCCGGTGCCTCAGCCGTCATGAGCCCGTTACGTGGGGCGGCCGCCACATTGACCGGCAACGGGCAAGCGAGTGAACCGGCTGCGAGCGCTTCCGCGGATGGGCAACCGGATTGGGCACGGCGCATGAAACGTGCCGAGACCATTCGGCATGGCGCGTCGACAGCCGGCCACGCGGTCCGCTTCGGTGACCACGGCGGCAGCGGCTCCTCTGTCGATTTGTCCGAAGGAGAGCACTGATACGCAGCCACGCGCCGACTTAGCCACGTGCCGCGGGGAGCGACGTCTCAAATCATGAAACCGCAACGACTTCAAGCCGATCACTCGATGGAATGGGCAATCACCAATGTTCAGACGACCTTCCGTTCATTACGGGCGCATACCCGAACCTGTCACGCCCTACCAAAAGGCAGCGCAGGTTTGGGACGAGCGCATTGGATCCGCTCGCGTGCAGGCCAAAAATTGGCGCTTGATGGCCTTCGGCTGCCTCGTGCTATCGGCTGGCCTCGCCACCGGACTTGTCTGGCAATCGACACAAGGATCGATCACGCCCTGGGTAGTCGAAGTCGATCATCTCGGACAGGCCCAAAGGGTTGCGCCGGCCAGCATCGACTATCAGCCCACCGACGCTCAGATCGCCTACCATTTGGCGCGTTTTATCGAGGATGTCAGAGGCCTGCCGGCCGACGGCATCGTTCTGCGCCAGAATTGGCTTCGGGCCTATGACTTTACGACCGATCGCGGCGCGGCCGCGCTTAACGACTATGCACGTAGCAACGATCCGTTTGCCAAGCTGGGTAAAGCGCAGATCTCCGTCGATGTCTCGAGCGTCATCCGCGCTTCTTCAGAAAGCTTTCGGATCGCGTGGATCCAACGCATTTACGACAACGGCTCGTTGAGTTCGACCGAGCGCTGGACCGCGATTCTGACGATCGTCATCGAGACACCGCGCGATGCCGAACGGCTGCGCAAGAATCCCCTTGGCGTCTACGTCCGCGCCATCAACTGGTCGAAGGAGTTGGGTCAGTGACCAAGACGACGTCAGACGCTTACGCGAAGTCTTCCATTCCACATAGCAAGTTCAACGCTGGATTCGTGACATCGAAGCGAGCAGCCTTGTCCGCCCTACTGCTTTGTGCGGCGGCCGTCGGAGGTTGTACGACCTACATTCCACCGGAGATCAGCTATGACGCTGAAGTGCCTGCGTTGCCAGCGCCTCCAGTACCGGTCGACGACAGACAGCAGCCGCTTCACGTTCCTCCGCTTTGGAAACCAGTACTTGGCGGCAAGTCGGGAGGGAAGGAAGACGCCGAACCCGTGAGTCGGGTCGAGACAGCAAACAGTGCGGCGCGCGTCGAACCGCGCAAGCGGGGATACTTCAACGCGGCCCAGATCTACGCGTACAGCCCCGGGGCGCTCTACCAGGTTTACGCCGCACCTGGCCAGATCACGGATATTGCGCTGGAGGAGGGAGAGCAATTGACAGGATCGGGACCGATCGCGGCCGGCGACACAGTACGCTGGGTGGTTGGCGATACCGAGAGCGGGAATGGCGACACACGACGTGTCCACATCCTGGTGAAGCCGACCCGCGCGTCGATCGAAACCAACCTTGTCGTCAATACCGACCGGCGCACTTACCTGATCGAGCTCCGCTCCCGCGAACGCCCATATATGCCGTCCGTTGCCTGGTACTACCCGGAAACCGTTCGCGAGCGATCGCGAGCGGCCACGCTAAGACCTGTTCTTCCCGATCCGGCCCAGCGCGTCTTTCGTTACGCAATCGAAGGGGACAGCCCACCCTGGCGGCCGATTGCCGCGTATGATGATGGCCGCAAGGTCTATGTCGAATTCCCGCTAGGGATTGTCCAGGGCGAGATGCCGCCGCTCTTCGTCATCGGCCCCGACGGCAATACCCAACTCGTCAACTATCGCGCCTACGGCAATGTGTTGATCGTAGATCGGCTATTTGCAGCCGCAGAACTGCGGCTCGGTGGTGAGCACCAGCAGAAGGTCAGAATTGTCAGGACTGACGGGAGGCCGTCGTCATGAATACCCAGAACGGAAACGATCAAGAGCAGGCGATTCCGCCGCAAACACAGGATGAGCAGTCCAGGAACTTCCGATTAAGAGCAGAGCATCCGCGCGTGACACGGTTGTCGCGGAAGGTTCTGGCGGGAGGGAGCGCGGTTGCCTTGCTTGTCATCGGCGGAGCTGTGTTGTGGTCGCTGCAGAACAATCGCTCCCGAAACCAGGCGGCCGATGAACTGTACAGCACCGACCATCATAATGTTGCCGACGGCATCACGGCGCTGCCGAAGGACTACACAGATGTTCCACGCCAAGCCGTCCCGCAGCTTGGTCCACCACTCCCTGGAGACCTCGGTCGGCCGATCCTTGCCGCTCAGGGTCAGTCGCCGACGATCGGCGCCATAGCTCCAGATGCGGAACAGCAGCGCCGGGATCAGGAAACCGAAGCAGCCCGCCTAAGCCATTTGTTCGCTTCAACCAGTGGGAGAGAAGTGCATCCACCTGCTGCTGTGGCTCAGGGGGGCGACCGCAATGCTCCATCGATCCCGACTACCAATAGCGACGAAGGATCCGGGCCGAGTGGTCAGGACAGGAAGCTCGCCTTCGTCAACGCATCCGTGGATCGCCGTACAGTAAGCCCCGACCGGGTCACCAGGCCGGCTTCACCGTATATCGTGCAGGCTGGAACTGTCATTCCGGGCGCTCTGATCACCGGGATTCGATCGGACCTTCCAGGCCAGATCACCGCGCAGGTAACAGGAAACGTTTTCGATACGCCAACCGGGCGCCTTCTGCTCATCCCGCAAGGGGCGCGCTTGATCGGGGTCTATGACAGCCAGGTTGCGTTCGGTCAGTCACGCGTGTTGTTGGTCTGGACCCGCCTGATCATGCCGAACGGCCGTTCGATCGTTCTCGAGCGGCAGCCGGGTGCAGACGCGGCAGCATATGCCGGCCTCGAAGACGAAGTCGACAACCATTGGGGCGAATTGCTCAAAGCTGCTGCCCTGTCGACACTGCTTGCTGTCGGCACCGGCGCGGGCTCCGACACCAACAGCAACGACAGTGCCATTATCCAGGCTTTGCGGCACGGGGCAGGGGACTCGCTGAATCAAACCGGCCAGCAGGTTGTCCGTCGCAGCCTCAATATTCAGCCGACGCTGACCATCCGCCCGGGATTCTCGATGCGTGTGATCGTGAATCATGACCTCGTTCTCGAGCCATACAGAGGGTAAAATGACCAAGCTAAAGATTGGAGCACTTCCAGACGAAAGACCGGTAAAAATCAGTGTCGAATTGCCAGCTTCCGTGCATCGAGATCTACTTGCCTATGCGAAAGCAGTTGCAAGCGGATCCGGTCAACCCATTTGTGAACCGGGTAAGCTTATCGCGCCGATGGTCGCACGATTTATGGCTACTGATCGCGGCTTTGCAAAGCTCCGTCGCGTGGTTCAGTCGCAGGAGACCAGCAAAGGGTAGCGCTCAGTTAGGAGCTTGAGAAAGCTATCCAAGGCGGGATTGCCATTATCAGCGCGCCAATGCGCCGAAAAGGTAACGCGCGTCGGACCGGTTCGATCGCGCAATTCGCGATAGACCAACCCAGCGAGGCTTACGCCGATATCTGATTCCAGGACCAGGCTAATCCCGAGCTTCATGCTGACGAGACTCTTTATGATTCCGCGGCTGACGTCGTGTCGTTCGATCTGCGGTCGATCCGCACCAGAAGCAAGCTTTGATATCAATATATCTTCAAGCTCTTGTGGGGGATCATGCTGGCTTAGAAGGATCTTCTGGTCTCGCAAGGCAGTCCAACAGAAGGCAGTTTCCGCTGTTAGTGCGTGGTCTTCCGGCAGCGATACCAGGATGCGTTCGCTCCAAAGCGAGCGAACATTGCTGTCCGGCAGGAGCTTGTCACCAGTTACTATGAGAATGTCCGCGCTTCCATTGCGCAGCGCCGTTGCAAGACGCGTACGTGATTGCTCCACCGTCGCGAGTTCGATCGAAGGATTGCGGTGCTTGAATTCGGTCAGTGTCGCTCGCAGATTGCCGGTCGATATGGATGTGCAAAAGCCAATTGAAAGGCGGCCAGCGTCGCCCCGTCCATTCGATTGTGCTGTCGAAACAAGCACATCGACTTGCTCTAGAATTGCTTTGGCCATCCAGAGAACGCTTCGCCCAGCCGACGTTGGCGTTACCCCTCCACAAGAGCGCTCGAATACGGTGACGCCAATCCGATGCTCAAGAAGACGAATAGAGCGGCTCAGGATCGAGTGTCGCATGGACAGAACTTCGGCGGCTTGCCGAATGCTTCCATAATCTGCGGCCGCGACTGCAAACCGGAGCTGCTTCAAATCAATAGCGTGCATCCGGAGTATGCGTAGCTGGTCCATTCTCTCGTTCTCCGAGGCGGGCACATTGTGTCGCTCAGCAGACGCGCAATCTACCTAGAGCGACAGCAGGGTGCGTTGCGAGATTGACATTAGGCGACGGCGAGAACGACAGGTTCCCAAAGGACTGGTCCGGTGAACCCACCGGCGCTACGAATCGCCGCCAGGACCTCAGCGGAAATCTCGAGATATCCTGCAACGGCCATGGTGTTTCCAAGGCTGCGCGGGTTGCCTAAGCGTCGTAATGGCCAGCCGGCTCGGCGCAAGATTCGTTCCATTCGAGCGTCGGTTACTGTGACGATATCACTAAGTCGCCGCGAGAGGCCGAACTCGATCATACCAGCAAACAATTCATATGTTGCGCAAGCTATAGCGTGCTTCCCCTTAGGAGCATCCGCAGCCAAATCCAGCGCGAACCGACTGCTTTCCCATATGGAGCACGTGGACGGTGCACGTTGACCAGCTAGAAGTACCGGAAACGTTTCACTCAGCATGGTAGGTCCGACAGATGGAAGTAATCTAACGCAACCCTGTGGACGACCGTCTGTTGCTAGCTGCAAAAGATAAGCGGGATGGAGAGCGTCAAAACTATCGACTTCCATATCCCCACTGGTGTGCACGTCCCAGTCCAGCCTTTCTTTGAAAACCCGATAGCGGAGCCGGTGCATCGAGATAAGAGCTTCCGCAAATTCGCCATAGCATCGCTCAGTGATGAGCTGAATCATAATTTCCTCCATGCAGCGCACGTCATCCTTTGAAGCGCGCTTTATGATCGGAGGCATCACCCCTAGCTGCGGGGGCAGTCTCGCCTTAATTGTGCTCTTCTTGTTTTGCAGCCGAGAGTCGGGTTGCCGCTTGTACGATCGTACGTACCCCCAGCTTTTGCTTTGCATTATCAAGATAAGAAGCCACGGTGTGTCTTGAGATGCCAAGGATGCGTCCGATTTCCCAGGAACTTTTGCCCTGTGCAGCCCATTGGAGGCATTCACTCTCCCGAGGAGATAGAAGTATTCCGCCTATTTTAGGCTGGTCAGTAAGCTTACGGCGAACGTGAGCATGAAAATATATTGCCATAAGCTGAAGGACGCGTGCATGCGAGTTAATACAGGTTTCAAACGGCGCTTCTCGTTTGTTGGCGGCAAAGGTTAGTGCCGCAATCGGGCCACGTCCGTCATGAATCGGAACTGTGAAGCCAGTACGGATGCCAAACTGAGCAGCTTCATCCAAAAGCTGGTGATGCTTGGGCGAGTCGAACGGTGATCGCGATCCAATCCCCCACTGAAAAGGCTCTGGGGTTTGAAGTGCTTGCGCGATGACAGGGTCGATAAGCTCATACCGGCTCTTGAGGTAATGTGAGGTCCACTCCTCCGGGTATGTTGTTATCAAACGTGGTCTACCGCGCGATTGGCGGGGCAGCCCGAGATACGCAAAACAAGATAGATCGAGAGCTGCAGCTGTCACGGCCATTGCATCAGAAAATCCGGCCGAATCTTCAGCAGCCGACAAGAGATCAATGAACCTCTGAAAGATGCGATGCATTAGCGTCCGATCTCCCAAGGAGACTCACGTAGGTATGTTAGGTGAGACAATCCATGTAAGTTTGGGAAATGCGCTACATCGTGGAGTCCGGTACCGCGGCCGGTGACGCGATTTAAGTGGTTCGTCAGATTGGTTAGGCTCGGAGTGACTCGAAAGTTCGCTCGAAAAGGCCGGGATCTCGATTGAGATCCCGGCAAGTTCGGGAGGAACGCCTTAGGGGCGCTATCGCCGTTTGCCAGCCGACTGGGCTGGTCCCGCTAGCGACATGCGGATTACGATTTGTCCCAAAAGTCTTCGTCTTCTATTGCCTCATAGGGACGCTTCCGGATCGTGGCAACCTCACTTGCCGGTGTACCTCAGGATCCAAAGTCCCTGATTTTTGTGAGTCACATAGATGAAGCCGCGTGTATCGACGAGAACGTCTTCACTCTGAGCAACAAGCTTTCCCTTGGGATACGGACCATAACGGCGCGTCGGATCAGGAGGCAGGAAATATCCAGCTTCGCGGGGGGCGGTTGGCGTGCTCACATCGTAAATATGTAAACCGGCGTTGAAATAAGTCAGGTAGACTAGGTTGCTGGACTTCTGAACGAATGGATTGTGGAGCAGGGTATTCTGGTTGTGGGGCCCGAACCGGCCTCCGCGCTCACAAAAGCTTTTGATAGTCCAATTCGATGGCGGGAGCGGTAGCGGAAGCATTGCTATAAGCCGCGGCTTCGCTGGATCAGCGATATCGACGATCGAAGCATGATTGAGCGGTTCGTTGCAGTCTTCTTGAATGACTTCTGAGTTGATGTAAGCCAACCCGCGTTCCGGTACGGGAACGACCGTATGGACGCCAATGTTTGAGCCGAACGGTGGACTCATCGAGAGTCGGCCAACCTCCTTCGGGTGTGCGACGTCACTAATATCAAGAATGATCATGCCCGCGCCGCCATACGGCAGGTAGGCAAGGTTGCCGACAATAAATGCGGGTCCATGAAGCGAAGTGTCCGGCGGCATGACTTGGGATTCGCCGGTCTTCTGCCCCGGCACCCACCAGCGACCGGCTTCGACGGCATGCGCGGGATCGCTGATATCGACGATGATATAGATATTACCCTTGTAGCCCGGCACATAAGCCGGAAGGTGCATGTACTTGCCGCCGGGATAGCCAGCACGGTGAACACCAAGGAATCCAGTTTTGAACTGACCAAGCTTCTTCGGATTCAAAGGATCGCGAAGATCCCAAATCAACACGCCCTCATCAAAAGGTTTGCTGGGATCGCCGCCCCAGCCCGGAAAGATTTTGGCAATGGCCGTGATCATTTTTCCGTCGGCAATCTCCATTTGACCCGTATCAGTGTTGTCCGGACCCGGAATTTCCTTCACAATAGTCGGGTTCGCCGGATCGGTGACGTCCACGATATGCCAACCGCGATCCCAGAACTGACCAACATAAAGGTACCAGCGCTCGCCAGACTTCTGTATGGACATCTTGAAGCCTGGCTTGTCGTTCAAGTTGCTATAGCCGATCGCTTCCACGTTCAACGCGACCGCGCCGGACGGGATAGGATCAGCCATTGCCGATGTCCCATGCATTGAACCGATAAATGCTGCGGTTAGTACCCTCGCCCAACGTCCCATCTTCATATTATTCTCTCTTAAATGATTGGATATCGGTGCAGCGAATGCTTTCAGCTTGGACGGATCGGTGGGCTGGACGGCCCCGTAACTAGCTATTCGTCGATGATAGCCACCGCCCTGGTCCATCCTGCTGAAGCACGCTCGACTTTGACCGGAAAACACGACACTGTGAATCCAGTCGCGGGAAGTTGTTCGAGACCGTGCAGCTTTTCAATGTGGCAATAGCCGATATGTCGGCTGGCCTTGTGGCCCTCCCAAATTAGGCTGGCGTCCCTGGTTCGCGCATATTCCTTCGCGGTATGAATGAATGGCGCGTCCCAGCTCCAGCCATCAATGCCGGTTAGACGCACGCCGCGTTCGAGCAGATACATTGTTGCCTCGTAGCCCATGCCGCAGCCAGACGTCACATAATCGTGCTGGCCATATTTGGTGCCTGCGCTGGTGTTGACCACGACGATCTCCAACGGTGCTAACGTGTGACCAATGCGCTTGAGCTCTGTCTCGACATCAGCGGCAGTCGCCACATAGCCGTCGGCGAAATGACGGAAGTCCAGTTTCACGCCTGGTTGCAGACACCATTCGAGCGGCACCTCATCAATTGTCCACGAGCGCTCGCCGCGATTCATGCTAGGGTGGAAATGCCATGGGGCATCAAGATGGGTGCCGTTGTGCGTTGAGAGTTGAACGCGCTCGGCCGCCCAACCAAGAGCGTCAGGCAGGTCCTCCGCTTTCAGTCCCGGAAAGAAGCGCAAAATCGCCGGCAAGCCCTGCAGATGATCGGTGTATGCAATTTCAGGCCCGCCGCCCGGAGGATCGGCGGGAATGTCGCTTTGCAAAGCTACCGAGATATCGATCAGCTTGCGCCCCATAGCAGTTCCTCTAAGTTTTGCGTTCGAATTTTTGTGGATTGCCGACGCTCGATGGTCTTGGCGTCTGCGCCTGGACGTTGTGACGATCGAAGCTCCAATTGCGGCCCAGAGAACGTCTCCAATTTACCCGGTCTCAGAGCACCTGCTGTCCAGCATTGTAGAAATTGATTTCTGCTTCGCCTAGCGAGAAATCGGTAACGGGCTGTGTCGAAAAATGCAGCAGGTTACCATCAAGGCCTTCGGAGTGATTGTACCAAAGCCCGCCCGTCCGGTAGAATTTGAAGAAATGGCGTCGGCTGAACTCAGGTTAGATCGAAAGTCCCGGCGGGACCCGAGGATCGAGCCGTAATTCGCGATCAACCGCTATCCCCGAAGTATATCATGGTCTGCGCGGGCAGATGTCGTGACGAAGTCGATGACAGCCCGAATGGCAGGAACAGAAATAAGATCTGGATGCGCCAGCAACCATATATTTGAAAGTCCCGCGAGCTTAGTTGGAGCGACGCGGACGAGTTCCGCGTGCGCGTTGCCAACAAAGCATGACAGCACGGAGATGCCGATACCGGCCCTCACGGCTGCCAACATATCTGTCTGCGAGGAGCATCGCATTACAACCGACGCGTCGCGTGAAACCGCGTCGACCCAGCGTCCCAGCTCTGCGTTCGATGACTTGTCGGCAAAGCCAATTACCATGGAAACGCAGAGGCCCGAGCGGAAGCTAGTCGAGACGGGTTGGTCTCCGTCGGAGACGTCGGGTATCTCGATGAAGACGGATATCTGTTCATGTGTGATCGCAAACGCGACATGGTAATTTCCGGCGGCGTAAACATTTATCCGGCGGAGATTGAGAATGCTTTAATAGGTATGGACGGAGTTCGCGACTGCGCAGTGTTCGGCATTCCGGACGAGGAATTCGGCGAGCGTTTATGCGCTTGTATCGAGCCTGAAGATGGCGGGGTTCAATCGCCTTCCGCTGTACAGGACTATCTTAAGAAGCGGCTTGCGAATTTCAAGGTGCCCAAGGATATTCGCTTTGTTGGCGCGCTGCTGCGCGAAGATAGCGGCAAGATATTCAAAAGAAAGCTGCGCGATCCAAATTGGGAAGGGTATTCCGACAGAAAGCTGCAGGCCGCTGCAAAGGACCTGTCTCCGGCCAAACAAAAGTTCAATCCCAAAGATGAAATCGAATGACAAACCTGCGCCTTTTTTACGGGCGCCCTTGCCGCAGTTCAATTTCCGCGGCCGCAAGTTTCAAGAAGGCGTCCAAGGCTGGAGGGGGCGAGCGCCCGGCGCGCACGTAAACTCCCATCTCCCAAAAAAGTGTCTTTGCAGTTTTAAGCGGAACTTGAACTAACTTACCGGCCTCAGCCTCACGCCCTGTCCCAACTCGTGGACTGAATGCGATTCCCAGCCCAGCACCAGCCAACTTCCTCATCAGTTCGACCGAGCCTGTTTGTAGAACAACCTTTAGGGCATAGTCCTTGAGAGCTGGCTGCAGTATTCCATACAAAGACAGGTTGGGGGTGGGCAATATTAGAGGATAACGAGCGCACTCAGCGAAAGTCACAGCACGTTTTGATGCGAGCGGATGTTTAGGAGCCAGAATTGCCACAAACCCGAATCGGGCGACGACGGCTTGGCGTAATGCTGGATTACGGTGTGTAGTAAAGCCGATTCCCGCATCCGCATCCCCGTTAGCAACGGCGCTAAAAATTTCCGATGCGCTGCCGGCTGTAATTTTAAGTTCAATAAGAGGATACTTCGTCAACATCTGCGTCGCTAACGTCGACATCAACGTCAGCTGAAGCCCCTCGACTGCCATGATATTCAAGCTTCCACGCTGGAGACCGCGTAAACTATCAAGGTCACCTTTTAACCGTTGCGCATCCTGTAACACGTTGGTTACATGATCGGCGAATATTTCACCGGCCGCAGTCAATTTCAGTCCCGCGTTTAGTCTTTCGAACAGGGGCTCGCCCACCTCCATTTCTAGAGCAAGCAGTTGGCGATTTGCTGCAGATGCTGTGACGTTCAAATGGCGTGCAGCTCCGCGAATTGAGCCGCATCGTCGGATCATATCGAAATAGCTGATTGAGCGAGCGTGAATGCGCATCATAGTAGCCAAAGGGTAAGGAGCGTTTGCCGCCGTTTCAGTTTGCTCCCGATGGATTTAGGGTTGACCTCAATCCGCGTAGCCACCGGTTGCGTTCGTAATTGACGCTAACTGTTGCATATTTCGAAGCATCCGTCTGCATTTATATCGCTATGCGAGACGCAGGCCCATTCCTATAACGCACAGGATCGATTTCTAACGGCCGTTCTTTTGCGCAGCCGAATGATCTAACGGGCGACATTCGTGCTCCACCATAACTGGCAGCTGCGATCGAGTCAGCGTTAGTCGCTAGCTCCATCGCATTGATTCGCCAAGTTCGTTGCCGTCGCTCCGCAGGTCAACACAAGCAGGAAAATGGAAGATGAATTCTTTGGCCAGCTCATTCAGGTCTCTATTGGTCGCAATAGCGTCCACGATGTTAGCGTGTGATCCTGCTGCTCTGGCCGCGACGGATAAACCGACGGTCGAGTCGCTGAAGGCGGAATACAAAATCGTTCTGGATATTATCGACGGAAACGCGCCTGCCGATCTGCTAATCAAAAATATCAAGGTAGTGGACGTTTTTACCAATGGCGTTTACCCGGGCTCTCTATTGATACACGGCGAGAAAATCATCGCGGTAAACCCAAGCGAGAAAATAAGCGCGAAGGCAGTATTTGACGGGAGAGGGATGTACGCCATTCCCGGACTAATCGATGCGCACTTCCACATAGAGTCGCAAATGGCAACGCCCGCCACCATGCAGAGTATTTTGGCGCCACATGGCACGACCGCGGTTTATGCTGAAACGAACGATCTCGTAAGCGCGGCGCAGGAAGACGGCGTGGCAGCAGCCAAGGAAGTGTTCAAGGGGTACGAGCGATTCCCTTATCGACTTTACGCTTTTGCTCCAGGAAAAAAGGTCGATGCCGGGATAGCAATAAAATTGCTCGATTGGGCTCCCGTGATCGGGATGGGCGAGCTAAACCACAATCTTCTCCTCGCAGGCAATGAAGACGAATTTCTAAAACTGGCCACGACCAATTCGAGAAATATGCTGATTGATGGTCACGTTCAGACTAACCGATCGTCGGATCAACTTAATCTCTTCCCGGCGCTGGGCACGAGCAACAATCACAACGCTCTCACCTACGCAGATACGGTGGCGGACCTTCGCATCGGCCTACCGACGGTGGTGCGCGATATGCTGGGTTGTTTGGAAAGAATAATTCCGGGTGTGGTCAACAACCACCTGCCCACAGACAATCTCCTGCTCGGAACCGACAATATTGCGGTCGGTACACTGGTCCAGAGTGGACACATGGACAATATCGTTCAGAAGGTTATCGGAATGGGCGTCAATCCCATCGAAGCCATCAAGATGGCAAGCTATAACGTCGCCAGAAGTTTCAAGATGGAAGATAAGCTTGGCTCCCTCACTCCCGGGAGGTTTGCCGATATTGTTCTCATTCCACGAATGGACGAAATTAAGCCAGCATATGTCTTCAAGGGCGGAAAGCTTGTCGCTGAAAATGGAAAACTGACATCGGGCAGTGAAATCGAGGTCGACTATTCTGGCGTTATCATGAGTACAAAGCCAGGCCTCGGCGACTTAAAGCGGGAAGAACTTGAACTCAAACCGATAGAAGTGTCGCCCGATGGAGCTAGGGTTAAAGTATTCGTGTGGAGCCAGTCATTTGCTGACGGGGACGGGTTTGCTGAGCAATGGCTAAATGCGAAAGACGGAAAGATAATTCCGGAATTTAATGGTCAGAAACTTTCACGTATCTCGGTCATTGAGCGATATGCCAAGCACGGGAAACGAAACATTTTGAATGCTTACATTGTTGGTTACAACATCAAGAGTGGCGCTATTGGTATGAATATGGCTGCGCCATCTCAGCACATTGGAGTTATAGGCTCTTCCGTCGATGACCTTTTATTTGAGGCGAAGGAGCTCGATAAGCACACCGGCGCCTTCATGACGACCGGGTCGGGAGAAGTTAAAGCCGTGCTGGATCTGCCTATATACAGCATGATGACCCCCTTGCCGGCCAGTGAAATTATCAAAGCGCAAAGCCAGCTTGCTGCATCCGGAACGAGTATCGGATACGATGACGGCATGCCGTGGTTTCGAAAAATGAGCTATCTATTTTTCTCGTTGGATAGATACGGCAAGATTCATTGATCTGGCGGAAGGAGCGCGCCAAATGCCGCTCTAAGCACTCCGCCAGGAGAAGCTGAGGCAGTACTGTACGTAGAATGTTCGGTGACCCGAAAGGGTCACGCAGATGGGCTCCAAAGAGTTCAGCGGCGCGATTATTTCGTGTCATCTTCCAGTACGAGCAGGAGCGGTATGACCGTATTTGCTGCGCCGCGTTTATTCCAGGCATCCGCAGATCGATGGCGGAGCGCGAGACGTTTGTTTCGGTGGTGTCGTTTTGCGGGGTCGGTCTGCTGATGTCCCTCGAGTGTCTTCTTGCTCACCAAATACACCCCTGTGAATGGTCCTGAATGAGCAGCGATGCGCCGCATCGTGATTCTAGTGATGCGACGATGCGGCTATGTTCGATGGTACGAGAGCAGACGCATTTCATTCCGCATATGACAACACAATTGCCAGCAGTACCTTGATCGTGACCGCCTTCGCAGTGCTTAACGGCTGCTACACGGCTTCATTCGGTAAATGGCATGCCTTATGCCCGCTTAGGCACTG
The DNA here is from genome assembly GCF_900103365.1 of Afipia sp. GAS231. NCBI lineage: Bacteria > Pseudomonadati > Pseudomonadota > Alphaproteobacteria > Hyphomicrobiales > Nitrobacteraceae > Afipia > Afipia sp. GAS231. Next base: position 1,457,203 of record NZ_LT629703.1, on the reverse strand, counting down.
ACACTAATCGAAGCTAATTGCGTGCTTCCAGCATTGCCCTTGGGTGGTGAAGTTTTCACGTCTTCCAACCCGAGCGCTTCGCTCGATGTCGCATCCGCAGCGACATTCGAAGCAGTCGACTCCAAGCCTTGGAATATTAGGCGCGTTCGTCAAAGAGATACGCCGCGCATTTCTCTAATTAGAAACTGCGCTTCGATAGCCGTTGCATTTTTGGATACGAGCAGCTGCATATTTGACGCTATGCGAAGCAGACGTGTCTTCGTAGCGTTTTTTACTGCTTAAACGGGGGGCGGTGTCGATAAATGCGTATTCCGCATATCGCACGCAGTCATTTTTGGGGGATTTAATGTCTTTAGGTTCGAGCAAGTCTCTACGTTCCAGCGTACTTTTGATGGCGGTGATTTCAATAGCTGCGCTCTCCGCGACTAGCGACGCCAACGCGGCTGACATGGCTGCGGATCAGCCGGTGAAGGCACTCGCGCCTGTCGCTGCTGTGCCGTTCTTTTATATCAACGATAACCTGCTGACCTATGCATACGAGCCCAGGGGCATCGAGCCAGGAACCCCGAACCAAGGAGTGACGGCAAGACAGGTTGTAGCTTTCACCCACTTCGATGCGTGGGCATATGGAACGAACTCGATCAACGTCGGCTATTACATGTCGGATCATAACAATCCGGAGGGCCCCTGCGGTTATCGGACTACCGGGTGTGGCGGCTCAAGCGAATTCTTCGGGTTGATTCGAAGCACATTCGGCTTCAACCAGATATTCAACACCACTGCCTTCTCCGTGGGCCCGTTGCGTAATGTGTCGTTCGAGGTTGGAGTCGATGGAAGTACGGAAAACACATTTGTCGGGACACGTAAACATGCAGCCGTCGCCGGCCTTCAGTTCGCCTTCGACCTTCCATATAGGGGCTTTTTCAACTTTGCGCCCTTGTACTACAAAGAAACCAGCCACAGTTCCTTCACCCAGTGCGGGCTCTTTGGTCCTGGCGTTCCAGGCGTGACCTGCCTCGCGGACGGCGACACGAATTACAACGGCACGTGGAGGCTTGAGGCCAATTACTACATGGATCTGGGATTTCTCCCTGAGAGCATTCGCTACTTTTCCGTTAGCGGTCGCGCCAGCCTGATCGGTCCAAAAGGCAACTCGAACGCTCCACTCGGGATCGCTGGTGGCGGAATCGCCACAGTGCCCGAACTCAATGCCGAGCCAATTCGCTTGACGTTCGACGTTAGTAAAGCGGTTTGGGGCCCAACCCGCTCGCATTTCGTCGACGTGTGGGTTGCCTATCATTACTGGCAGAACAAGTCCGGCTTGGACCATAATCTTAGCAGTGTCTGCAACGGAGTTTATGCGGGTAGCTGCACTGAATCGTCCGTCTACACCGGTGTCACCGTCAAGTTTTAGCTCTGAAAGCCTCCGGAAAGGGCGTCGCGATGCTCCCGCGGCGCCCGTCCGATTCTCTGCGCTGAATTCGGATTATTTCTCGTGCTCGACCTGATTTACCTGCCCCCGAAAATCCAGAATCGTGTTCGCGCGAGTGCCCTAAGGGTGGGAATCGCGGCTGCGTTGCTTTCTCCGCTGCTCGCCGTGGCGGGCGGCGAGCTCGACGATGCATTACCGCCGACGTTGCGCGATACCGGCCTCTATCAAGATTGGGATACGAAAACAATCGGCCCGGACAAGCTTGCGTACTCGCCCCAATATCCGCTTTGGTCCGACGGCGCCATCAAATCTCGCTGGATGCAATTGCCGCCGGGTGCATTCGTCGACGCTTCGCAACCGGACGCGTGGCAATTCCCGATTGGCACCAAGTTTTGGAAGGAATTCAAATTTTCCCGCCGTGCCGAAACCCGTTACATCGAGCGGACCGCGCAAGGCTGGAAATACGCGACTTATGTTTGGAATGACGACGAAACACAGGCTGTGCTCGCGCCGAAACAAGGTATTCGCAACAGCGTCCCAATTAACGACAAGGTGCGTCACGGCATTCCGTCGAGGTCGGACTGTCATTCTTGTCATGAGGGGAATCCAGTGCCGATCCTTGGCTTTGGTGCCCTACAGCTATCAGTCGATCGCGATCCCAACGCGCCGCACTCAGAGCCGCTTCCGGACGGAGATGTGACATTACTTACGCTGATCAAAAACGGGCAAGTGCGCGGTTTGCCCAGCTATTTGACCAACGGAGACCCACGTATTGCCGCGCGTAGTCCGACAGCACGCGCCGCGTTGGGCTATCTCCACGGAAACTGTGGAGGGTGCCACACCTTCAGCGGAGAACTCGGTAATCTCGACTTCTCGCTAAAGTATCCGGTCACTCTGCCTCCCCCCGATCGGCCCCCCGCCCTGGATACAACCTTGGGGCATATCAGCAAGTTCGTTCCGCCTTCGTGGGAAACTCCTGGGCAGCGCGTGCGCGCGGGGGATGCCGACCACAGCGTCCTGGCCGAGCGTATTGCGTCGAGAAACCCCTATATTCAAATGCCACCGCTCGGAACGCGTCTTGTAGACGATGAGGCGGTTACATTGATCCGCAAGTGGATTTCCGAGGAACCTCAGTCAAAGGACGAGCCACCAAAGTGAGAAATCAGCGACTAAGAGCCTTGGCCGCGACATCGCTTGTTTTCGCGTCCGTCTGTTTCAGTGCGAACGCGGAGCCAATGACGAAGGATGAGATGATCAAGCGCGGCAAATATTGGGTGGATGTCGTGGGTTGTGAAGACTGCCACACTCCTCACAAAGGTGAAGTATTAGGCGCGTCGCCCGAGGACATGCCGTTTTATCTGGCGGGTCACCCAGCCGACGTGAAAGTTGAACTGCCCGTCCGAAGTCAGCCTTGGATTCTTGTTACTTCAGTCGACCACACGGCCCATGCTGGGCCGTGGGGAATAAGCTTCTCAGCAAATCTTACGCCGGATCACGAAACGGGCCTGGGCACATGGACCGAGGAGCAGTTCATTAAAACGCTTCGCGAAGGCAAGGTAAGGGGGCGCGGCCGATCTCTGCTTCCACCAATGCCATGGCCGCACTTCGTGTATCTCAAGGACGAGGATTTGAAGTCAATTTTCGCATACTTACGCACGGTGAAGGCGGTCAAGAACAGGGTTCCAGAGCCGACGGCCCCAGCTGGACGTTGAGACTTCTGTCTCTAAGAGTGGCAGCGCGATCAATGCGTTCTGGTTCCCATAGGCTTCGGTCAAACAAAGCAATGCTCATGAAAGCGAGATTGATGATTCGAAACGCACGACTGAATGCAACCGTTTCGGCCGCAGCTGCAGTCATCTGGGTGTCGCTGTGTATCAGCGCTGATGCACAACAGGGGGCTGGGGAACAGATGATCAAGCGGGGCGAATACCTCGTGCACGTGATCGGCTGCGAAGGGTGTCATACGCCATACAGGGAGGTGGTCGATGGACCGCCCGAAATCGACATGTCGCGATACCTTTCAGGACATCCCTCAGAACTCAAGACTCCGGCTCTCGTCCCAACTCCTCCTTGGGTGATCGCCTCTTCAACGTATCACACGGCGCATGCGGGACCTTGGGGCGTGAGCTTCGCCGCTAATCTCACGCCCGACAACGAAACGGGTCTTGGCAAATGGACGGAGGAAGAGTTCATACAAACGCTCCGAGAAGGCAAACACCAGGGGCGAGGCCGCGCTTTGCTACCACCCATGCCATGGACGCATTTCAGGATGTTTTCGGGCGATGATTTAAAATCGATCTTTGCGTTTCTTCGTACCGTGAAGCCGATCAAGAACAAAGTGCCGGAACCGCTTGGATCCACAAATCGCTAATCGCGGTACGAGAGCAAATGAATTATGCCAGCGGTCGGCTTCGTGATCAGCGGGGTTGCAATGGTAATCCGGGTTCTTAAGCGCAATTTACGTTCGACGAGGGCGTCTGACTCTGTGGCCTATCGTCCTGATGGGGACGGCTGCAGCACGAATTCCGGCATTCCGGACCGTGTCGCGAATGGAAACTGGAAGCGCCAGCAACCCGTCACATACCTGGCATTCATGTGCAACTCAGCGGGTTTTCGGTTTGCCAGGCGAGCCGTCGCCGCCGATCGCATCGAGATACGGCTTGTACTTGGACGACAGCTTGCGGAGAGCTTCGACAATCTTTTTCTTCTTTTCGGGCGGAAGGTCCGGCTCGTCAGCTAAAGCTTTGCTTCAAGGCTTTCCCAAAAAGCCGGCCCGCCCTTCAGGATCCGAAGATTTTCCTGCTGATTCTCCATGAAGCTGATGCGAAAAGAGCTCGAGCGGCGAAAAAGACTTTTCTTCCGCCGCGGCGGCTGGTTCGGTTTCGCTGATCGCATTCTCCGATGTATTTCCTGTTCTGATTCAGCCGGCGTTGGCCTTCAGCCCCGCGGCTTCGATGCCGGCGAGGGCGCAGATCTCGTCGTTGTCAGAGGTGTCGCCGCTGACGCCGACCGCGCCGAGCAGGCCGCCATCGCCCATGATCAGCACGCCGCCGGGCACCGGTACCAGGCGGCCCTGCGCCATCGTGTTCACGGCATCGATGAAATAGGCCTGCTCCTGCGCGCGCTGGAACAGCGCCCGCGATCCCATTCCCATTGCCAGCGCGCCATAGGCCTTGCCGTGGGCGATCTCGGCCCGCATCAGGCTGGTGCCGTCCTGCGCCGCCGTGACTTTGACGCAGCCGCGGGCGTCGAGAATGGTGATGACCAGCGGCTTGAATTTCTTCTCGACGCCTTTGGCAAGCGCGGCATCGAGAATCTTGCGGGCAACGTCGAGAGTGAGTTCAGCCATCGGTCTGTTCCTTTGTGATCGGAGAGGGGGGTGAATGGGTTCTGGCGCTGTCGAGGCTCATCGCCAGCACCTGCGCGACATGAAGCGCAGCACGCTTCGTGCCATCCTTGATCTGATGCCGGCACGAGGTGCCGTCGGCGACGATCAGCACAGCCGCGTCGGCACCGCGTACCGCGGGGAGCAGCGAGAGTTCGGCCATGTCGATCGAAGCCTGGTAGGTGTCGGCGCCATAGCCGAACGCGCCGGCCATGCCGCAGCAACTAGACTCGATGATCTCGACGTTCAGCTCGGGAATGAGGCGCAGTATTTTTTCAACAGGCTTGAATGCACCGAATGATTTCTGGTGGCAATGGCCATGCACCAATGCTTTCTCGGCTATCGAGCCAAGCGGCAGTTTGAGCCGGCCGGCCTCCGCCTCGCGCACGAGAAATTCCTCGAACAACAGTGCATGCGCGCTGACGCTCTTGGCATCGTTGTCGGCGCGCAATGAGAGCAGTTCGTCGCGGAGGGTAAGCAGGCAGCTCGGCTCCAGGCCGACGATCGGCACGCCGCGCGCGGCGAACGGGGCGTAGGTCGCGACCAGCCGGTCTAGTTCACTGCGCGCCTGATCGACCAGCCCCGCTGAAAGGAAGGTACGTCCGCAGCAGAGCGGTCGGCCGCGATCGGTGGGCTTCGGAACGTGAACGCGGTATCCGCCTTCGACCAGCACCCGCAGCGCGGCGTCGAGATTTTCTCGCTCATAGGCGCGATTAAACGTGTCGGCGAACAGCACGACCTCGCGGCCGTCAACCGGGCCGAAGGTCTCGGCATCGGGCCCGAACACGTCGCGCCGGAATGCGGGCAAAGCGCGTTGCGCGCTGATGCCTGCGAACTTTTCGAACAGCGCGCGCAGCATCGGGCTGCGATTGCGCCAATTGGCGAGCGGGGCAAAGCGGGAAGCCAGACCGGCGTAACGCGGGAGGTAGCCGACCAGCCGGTCGCGCAGCGAAAGCCCGTGCCTGGCGGCGCGCGCGGCCAACACTTCGATCTTCATCTTGGCCATGTCGACGCCGGTCGGGCATTCGTGACGGCAGGCCTTGCAGGACACGCAGAGTTTCAGCGTGTCCATCATCTCGTCGGAGGCCAGCGCATCCGGGCCCAACTGGCCCGAGATCGCGAGCCGCAGCGTATTGGCGCGGCCTCGCGTCACATCCTTTTCGTTGCGGGTTGCGCGATAGGACGGACACATCACGCCGCCTTCGAGCTTCCGGCAGGCGCCGTTGTTGTTGCACATCTCGACGGCGCCCTGAAAGCCGCCGCCGGCGCCGGGATAGGCCGACCAGTCGAGCGCGGTCTTGAACTCCGTGATGCGATAGTCCGGCGGATAGCGAAACAGCGAACGATCGTCCATCTTGGGCGGATCGACGATCTTACCCGGGTTGAGCAAATTGTCCGGGTCGAAGCGGTGCTTGACCTCGCGGAAGTCGGCGACGATGCGCGAACCGAACATCGTCTCATGAAATTCGGAGCGGACCAGGCCGTCGCCATGCTCGCCGGAATGCGAGCCCTTGTATTCGCGCACCATCTCGAATGTCTCTTCGGCGATCGCCCGCATCGCCTTGACGTCTTTTTCGAGCTTCAGGTTGAGCACCGGGCGCACGTGCAGGCAGCCTTCGGAGGCGTGCGCATACATGGTGCCGCGAGTGCCGTGTTTGGCAAAGATGGCATTCAACCGTTCGGTATAGTCGGCGAGATGCGGCAGCGGCACCGCGCAATCCTCGACAAAGGAGACCGGTTTGCCCTCCTGCTTCATCGACATCATGACGTTGAGGCCGGCGGCGCGGAAATCGGCGATGCCGGCCTGCAGCGCGGGCTCTGATATCTCGACCACGCCGCCCCACTTGCGCTGCGGCTGGTCCCAGCCGAAGCCGAGATCGCCCATCAATTCACCGAGCTGCTTCAGGCGTCGTAGGTTTTCGGCCTGATCTTCCTCGGCGAATTCCACGATCAGCACCGCATCGGGATCGCCGCGCACGGCGGTACTGATAATGGGCTGGAACATCGCGATCTCGCGGCCGAGCGCGATCATGGTGCGGTCGACCAGTTCAACCGCAATCGGGCGCAGCTTCACCAGATGCTGTGCCGCATCCATCGCCTCGTAGAAGCTGCCGAAGTGACAGACGCCCAGCACCTTGTTGCGGATGACGGGCCAAAGCTTGAGTTCGACCTGCGTGGTGAAAGCCAGCGTGCCTTCGGAGCCGACCAATAGATGCGCCAGGTTGTTCGGCGCATTGCGCGGCACCAACGCATCGAGGTTGTAGCCGCCGACGCGGCGCTGCACCTTCGGAAACCGCTCGGCGATCTCGCCTGCTTCCCGCTCGCCGAGATCGAGCATGTCGCGGAACAAGTCGAGGCCGCTCTTGGAAGAATTCACCTGCGCGAGGTCGCGGGGGACCTCGCCGAAATGCAGTCGCGTACCGTCGGCGAGCGCCGCATCCATCGACAGCGTGTTGTCGCGCATGGTGCCGTAGCGCAGCGAGCGTCCGCCGCAGGAATTATTGCCGGCCATGCCGCCAATGGTGGCGCGCGAGGCGGTGGACACATCCACCGGAAACCACAGGCCGTGCTTTTTGAGCTGGCGGTTGAGATCATCCAGCACGATGCCGGGTTCGACCACGCAGGTCCGGTTGGCGACATCGAGCGAGAGAATGCGGTTCAGGTGTTTGGAAAAATCGATGACGATCCCTTCGTTGACGGTCTGGCCGCATTGCGAGGTGCCGCCACCGCGGGGGGTGACGATTCGGCCCTCATCCGCAGCGATGGCGAGCGTCCGCAGCGCCTCGTCCACGGTCCGGGGAACCACCACGCCGAGCGGCAGTATCTGGTAGAACGAGGCGTCGGTCGCATAGCGGCCGCGGTTGAAGGCATCGAAGAAAACGTCGCCCGTGATCTCGCGGGCCAGTTTGCTTTCTAGCTTCACTGAGCCTTCGTTGGACATTCCACCCCCGCTGCTACCGGCAAACATCGCTCGCTCGTACTTGGGTGGGAAAATAAATGCAATGATTTCGCACTTGATTCAGTTTTGAATTCAAAGCAGCCAAGGCTGTGTGAGCAGCGCCTGCCTGATCTAGGTGGCGACGCCGTCTTTCAGATGCTCGACGGCAGCAGTCCGCTTGTTGCGCAAATGTATAAACAGAATGTCGCTGAGTTCACTGCCGGCGCGGCGACGCAGCGCGTCCAGGATAGTTTCGTGTTCGCGCATGGCTTCCCCCCATCGCTCGCGCTTGCGGGCAAAATTGGCGGAGTAGCGGACCCGCCGAATACGGCCGGCGAAGTTGGCGTAAGTGTTTCGCAGCGTTGTGTTGCGCGAGGCTTCGACGATCTTGTGGTGGATCAACTGATTGACGCGGAAATAGCCGTGCATGTCGCGGTTCAGGTAGAAGCCGTACATCTCATAATGCAGCCGCTCGATCTCGGCGATTTCGGCGTCGGTGATGTTTTCGCAGGCGAGGCGGCCGGCCAGGCCTTCGAGGCCGCCCATGACGTCGAACAGTTCAGCGAGATCGTGCTCGCTCAATTGCCGGACGCGGGCGCCGCGGTTGGGTAGCAGTTCCACCAGCCCTTCGGACGCCAGTACCTTCAGGGCCTCGCGCAACGGCGTGCGCGAGATGCCCAGCATCTCGCAAAGCTGACGTTCCGGCACGCGGCCGCCGTCCGCGATGTTGCCTTCGACGATATGGTCGCGCAGCCGCGTCAGGATCTCGTCGTGCAGGGATTGGTCTTCGCGGCTGGCATCCGCAGCGGTTGCAAGGGCCGTCGAACCGGCGTCATGGGGAATCAGCGGCTTCATAAGCGTAACATAAGCTTTGAATCGGGAGCCGTCGATGTAATTTTGAACTCAAAGTTATGATTGATATTCCAAAAAATGAATGCAATACCTCTGGTGACTTCGGTCCAAACGAGGAATCCATGCCCCAAGGACGTCATTTCCTACAAATTCCCGGGCCAAGCCCGGTGCCCGATCGCGTGCTCCGCGCCATGGACATGCCGGTCATCGACCATCGGAGCTCCGAATTTGCCGAGCTCGGCAAGACGGTGTTCGACGGCTGCCAAAAAATCTTCAAAACCAACGGACCGGTCATTATTTTTCCGTCGTCGGGCACCGGGGCCTGGGAAGCGGCGATCGTCAACACGCTTTCGCCGGGCGATAAGGTCCTGATGGTCGAGACCGGCCATTTTGCCACGCTGTGGCGGCAGATGGCGGCGCGCTGGGGCATCGAGGTCGATTTTGTGCCGGGTGACTGGCGCCATGGCGCCGATCCCACGGCGATTGGAGTCGCGCTGGCGCAGGACATCGCGCATGCCATCAAGGCGGTGATGGTGGTGCATAACGAGACTTCCACCGGCGTCACCAGCCGGATCGGCGACATTCGCGCCGTCATGGACCAGGTGGGCCATCCGGCGCTACTGCTGGTGGATACGATTTCCTCGCTGGGCTCGGTCGATTACCGGCATGACGAGTGGAAAGTCGACGTCACCGTCAGCTGTTCGCAAAAGGGATTTATGCTGCCGCCGGGGCTCGGCTTCAACGCCATCTCCGAGAAAGCCCGCGCCGCTGCGAAGACCAACAGGATGCCGCGGTCGTATTGGGATTGGGAGGAGATGCTGAAGCCCAATGCTGCGGGATTTTTCCCCTACACGCCGGCGACCAACTTGCTGTACGGATTACGCGAAGCCATTGCGATGCTGCTTGAGGAAGGGCTGGACGCGGTGTTCGCTCGACACCAGCGCCTGGCGGCGGCTACCCGCGCTGCCGTCGCGCATTGGGGCCTTGAAGTGCTCTGTCTTGAGCCCGCCGAATATTCCCCGGTGCTGACGGCTGTGCTGATGCCGCCGGGGCACGACGCCGACAAGTTCCGCAAGACCGTGCTCGACACCTACAACATGTCGCTCGGCTCCGGTCTGAGCAAGCTCGCCGGCAAGGTGTTTCGCATTGGTCACCTCGGCGAGTGCAACGAACTGACGTTGATTGGGGCCCTGTCCGGCGTCGAGATGGGTCTCGCGGCTGCGGGCGTGCCGCATCGGGCCGGCGGCGTCGAAGCTGCGATGAAATCGCTGGAAGAGCAGACGCAGTCAAATTCTCCGGCGCACCTGAAGGTGGTCAAAACCTAACCGGGCCGCAGACCATCGGGACGGTTAGCGCCATCGGCTCGGCGCAGCCGTTGAAGCAATACAAAAAAAGCGAAACGGGAGAGAAATATGCGGCTTCGGTTCAAGGCCACCCATGTCGTGCTGGCGATGTTGTGTGTCATGTACTTCATCACCTATGTCGACCGGGTCAACATCGGCACGGCGGCCAGTGAAATCCAGAAGGAACTCCACCTCAGCAATACCCAGCTTGGGCTGGTGTTCTCGGCCTTTGCCTATCCCTATTTGCTGTTTCAGGTAATCGGCGGCTGGGTCGGAGACCGCTTCGGGCCGCGCAAGACCCTGTTCTGGTGCGGGCTGATCTGGGCGCTCGCCACCATCGCGACCGGCTTCGTGACCAGCCTGCTGACGCTGTTCATTGCCCGCGTCGCGCTTGGTTTCGGCGAAGGCGCGACCTTTCCGACGGCGACGCGCGCCATGCAGTATTGGACGCCCGCCAACCGGCGTGGCTTCGCCCAAGGCCTCACCCACGCATTCGCGCGGCTCGGAAACGCCGCGACGCCGCCGTTGATCGCAACGCTGATGGCCTGGCTGACCTGGCGTGGCTCCTTCGTCGCGCTGGGTCTGGTCAGCCTGGTGTGGGGCGTAGTGTGGGCGCTGTATTTCCGCAATGAACCGAAGGATCACCCCGGAATCACCGAGGCCGAACTGGCGTCGCTGCCGCCGCGCCCCCTAGACAAGCGACCGCAGGTGCCATGGGGACCGCTGTTGCGCCGGATGTGGCCGGTCACGCTCACCTACTTCTGTTACGGCTGGACGCTCTGGCTATATCTCAATTGGCTGCCGCTGTTCTTCAAGAACAACTACAGCTTGGATATCAAGAATTCGGCGCTGTTTGCTTCCGGCGTATTTTTTGCCGGCGTCGTCGGCGACAGCCTGGGCGGAATCCTCTCTGATCGCATTCTCAGGAACACCGGCAATGTTCGCCTTGCGCGGTTGAGCGTCACGGTCATCGGATTTGCCGGCGCCTTCCTGTCGCTGCTTCCGATCCTGTTCATTCACGACATCACGATCGTCGCGCTGTGCCTGTCCGGCGGCTTTTTCTTTGCCGAACTCGTGATCGGCCCGATGTGGTCGGTGCCGATGGATATTGCTGCAAAATATTCCGGTACGGCCGCCGGGCTGATGAATACCGGCTCGGCGCTGGCGGCGATCGTGTCGCCTTTGGTCGCCGGTTACGTGATCGACGTGACCGGCAACTGGTACTTGCCGTTCCTGATGTCGATGGGATTGCTCCTGCTTGGCGGGTTTTCGGCGTTTCTGATGCATCCTGAAAAGCCCTTTGAAGAACTTGCGGAAGTGAATCCGGTCAAGCCAGGTGTACTCGCTCAACAGCTAAAATGATCCCTTGACCTCGGCAGAGGCGGTCGAGGTCCTATCGGATCATTTTCAGATTCTGAGAGTGCTTGCACGTCGAGTCCTGCCGATATCCAATCAACACCGGAGCCAACTATGCCCAACTACAAGATTCTTATTCTCGGTGCGTCGTATGGTTCGCTTCTTGCGTCCAAAATGATGTTCGGCGGCCATAGCGTGAAACTTGTTTGTTTGCCGGCTGAGGCTGACCTCATCAATTCCGAAGGCTTTCGCGTGCGGATGCCGATCCGGGGCCGCAAAGAGCAGATCGAGATCGATTCCCGCAAGTTGCCGGGCAAGGTGTCTGCTTCCGGTCCGGCCGATATAAATCCCAAAGACTACGACCTGATCGGGCTGGCGATGCAGGAGCCGCAATACGGCTCGCCCGGTGTGCGCGAATTGCTCGATGCCGTGGCGAAGTCGCGTGTGCCGTGCATGTCGATTATGAACATGCCGCCGCTGCCTTACATGAAGCGTATCCGCAATGTGAATAGCGAACTGCTCGGGCCGGCATACACCATGCCTGCGGTATGGAACAGCTTCGATCCCGGCACATTGACATTGTGCAGCCCGGATCCGCAGGCGGTCCGGCCTCCGGAGGAGAAGGTCAACATCTTGCAAGTAACTTTGCCGACCAACTTCAAGGTTGCACGCTTTGACAACGAGAAGAGCAACGAGATCCTTCGCAACATCGAGAAGGATATCGATGCCGTTCGTTTCGATGCCCCGGAAGGCGAGATCGAACTGCCGGTAAAGTTGCGTGTTCACGACTCGCTTTTCGTGCCACTGGCCAAATGGGCGATGCTTCTGGCCGGCAACTACAGGTGCATCACCCAGGACGGCATGCGAACCGCACAGGAAGCGGTGCATGCCAATCTCGAAGAGTCTCGTTCGATATACGACTTTGTCGTTGACGTGTGCGTGAAGCTCGGTGCCTCGCGCGATGAGCTTGTACCATTCGAGAAATATGCTGCGGCTGCGGAAAGCCTGTCGCGTCCGGCTTCGGCTGCGCGCGCGCTCAACAATGGCGCGATCAATATCGAACGTGCCGACAAGCTCGTGCAACTCGTCGCCCAGCAACAAGGGATGAGTCATCCCCTGCTCGACGCCATTGTTATCCTGGTGGATGAAAGGATCGCTGCAAACCGCAGGAAGGCTGTTGCGGCCTGACAGATCAATGGTGGACCCGACCTGGTTTCGCTGGATATGGGGCACCTTGCCGAGGGGAGCCATCATGCCAAGGACCAAAATCCCGATGGCGTCAGCGCTGTGCTGCATCGGCTTGGGGGCCGAATATCGCGCTCATAAAAAGCTGTAGCGAGAGCTGGCTTTGGCCCTCTTGACGGCGCCCGCCGGGCAGGGGACAAGCTCGGCAAATAGTGATATTCGGGTGCCTGCGAAGCCAAGACAAGACCGGGAAGGACGCCTATGACCGTGCATACTGGAAGGCATTTTCTGCAGATTCCGGGGCCGACCAACGTGCCGGACCGGGTGCTGCGGGCCATGGACATGCCGACCATGGACCACCGGGGTCCCGAATTCGCCGAGATCGGTCATACGGTCCTGGGCGCCATGCAGCGGGTGTTCCGCACCAAGCAGCCGGTCATCATCTATCCGTCGTCCGGCACCGGCGCCTGGGAGGCAGCCATCGTCAACACGCTGCAGCCCGGCGACAAGGTGCTGATGGCGGAGACCGGGCAGTTCGCCGTGCTGTGGCGCGGCATTGCCGACAAGTTCAGGCTCGACGTCGATTTCCTGCCCGGCGACTGGCGCCACGGCGCCGACCTCGAACAGATCGAGGCCCGGCTGACGGCCGACAAGCAGCACAAGATCAAGGCCGTCATGATCGTGCATAACGAGACCTCGACCGGCTGCGTTACGCACCCGCTCGACGTCCGCAAGATCATGGATCGCGTCAAGCATCCGGCGCTGTTCATGGTTGACACCATCTCCGGTCTCGGCTCGCTGGAATATGAGCACGACGCCTGGGGTATCGACGTTTCGGTGGCAGGCTCCCAGAAGGGCCTGATGCTGCCGCCGGGCCTCGGCTTCAACGCGGTCTCCGAAAAGGCGCTTGCGATGGCGAAGGCCAATCCGGCGATGCGTTCCTATTGGGACTGGCAGGAAGTCATCGCGATCAACAAGGCCGGTACCTGGCCCTATACGCCCGCGACCAACCTGCTGTTCGGGTTGCGCGAAGCGGTCAAGATGCTCGAGGAAGAGGGACTGGACAACGTCTTCGCTCGCCACAAGCGCCACAGCGCCGCGACGCGCGCGGCCGCCAAGGTTTGGGGTCTGGAAACCCAGTGCCAGGAGCAGGGTGCGCATTCGCCCGCGCTGACCGGCGTGGTGATGCCGGAAGGCCATGACGCCGACGCGTTCCGCAAGGTCGTGCTGGAAAACTTCGACATGTCGCTCGGCACTGGCCTGAACAAGATCAAGGGCAAGGTGTTCCGGATCGGCCATATCGGTCACTTCAACGATCTGATGCTGATGGGAACGCTGTCGGGCGTCGAGATGGGCCTCGATCTCGCCAAGGTGCCGCATCGCGCCGGCGGCGTGCTGGCGGCGATGGACGTCCTGAAAGGCCGCGACGTCGTGCCGATGCCGAAGACTGCCGTCGCCTGAGTTCGGCCTCGACTTAAACAACAAGAACAGAAAGAATCGTGATGAACGCTCCGGTAGCTGCGACCGAGGACCTGCTCTATTCCGTCGAGGACGGCATCGCCCGGATGACGTTCAACCGTCCGCAGGCGCGCAACGCGCTGACCTTCGCCATGTACGAGCGCATGGCGGAAATCTGCACGGCCATCAACGACGACCGCTCGATCAAAGTGATGGTCCTGACCGGTACGGGCGACAAGGCATTCGCTTCCGGCACCGACATCTCGCAGTTCCGCGCCTTCAAGACCGCCGAAGACGCGCTCGAATATGAGGAGCGGATCGATCGCGTGCTCGGAACGCTGGAGCGGGTCCGGGTACCCGTGATTGCAGCCATTGCAGGTGCCTGCACCGGCGGCGGCGCGGGCATTGCCGCCTGTTGCGACATCCGGATCGGTACCGCTGCGACGCGCATCGGCTTTCCGATCGCGCGCACGCTGGGCAACTGTCTGTCGATGTCCAATATCAGTCGCGTCGTCGCGCTGGTCGGGCCGGCGCGGACCAAGGATCTAATCTTTACCGCGCGGCTGATCGAGGCGCCCGAGGCGCTGTCGCTCGGTCTGCTCAACGAAGTCGTGCCCGATGTTGAGACGCTGCAACGCCGCGCCGCCGAAACCGCCAAACTCGTTGCCGGCCATGCGCCGATCACGATGGAAACCGCCAAGGAAGCGGTGCTGCGTCTGCGGCGCACGCTCTCGCGCGAAGAAGGCCGGGATCTGATCCTGCGCGCCTACATGAGCGAGGATTTCCGCGAGGGCATGGATGCCTTCCTCAACAAGCGCACGCCGAACTGGAAAGGCCGGTAGCTCAAGCCTTGTTGCTTGCGCGCACCTCAGCCGGCAATCGCAGCAACAAACTTTGCTAAGTCACACCTTCCGCCGACTTGGGCCACGTCGTGCTCATTTCCGAGAACTTACTGGCTTACAAAGCTTAATCCTCGGCGGCTCCCGTTGTAGCCCCGCTTTAATACTGAACGCCACCATGGTTCATGGTCGATAAACCACTCCACCGTTTTTACAATTCCCTTTTCAAAGGTTTCTTCCGAGCGCCAACCCAACTCGCGCTCTAGCCTGGAGGCATCTATCGCATAGCGTTTGTCATGACCAGGACGATCGGCCACAAAAGTGATCAGGCGTCTGCGCGAGCCGGCTGCGCTTGGCGAAAGTTCATCCAGCAAATCACAAATAGTCTCTACCACATGCAGGTTGGTTCGTTCGTTGCCTCCGCCCACGTTGTAAGTCTCACCGAGCACGCCGCGTTCAAGCACAAGTGTCAGGGCCTTGGCATGGTCCTCGACATAAAGCCAGTCGCGAACGTTCTTGCCATCCCCGTAGATCGGCATAGATCTGTCTGCGAGCCCCTTGATGATCACGTGCGGAATCAATTTTTCCGGAAAGTGATAGGGTCCGTAATTATTCGAACAGTTAGTGACCAGGGTCGGTAGCTCGTAGGTCCTGCGCCAAGCCCGGACCAGATGGTCCGATGAGGCCTTGCTGGCGGAATAGGGTGAATTGGGAGCATAGGCGGTCGCTTCTGTAAAGTGCTCATGCGCGCCGGCTGAGCCGAATACTTCGTCCGTAGAAATGTGCAGGAAGCGGAAAGACGCCCGTTTTTCCCTGGAAAGCGAGCGCCAGTGGCGCAGGGCTTCCTGCAGCAGAGTAAACGTCCCCACGACGTTGGTCTGGATGAAATCGCTGGGGTTATCGATCGAGCGATCGACGTGGCTTTCGGCAGCAAGGTTCATCACTGCGTCGGGTTGATACTTCTCAAACAACTTACGCAGTGCCGGTCCATCACAGATGCATTGCTGCTCGAAGGAATAACGTGGATTGGTGACCGCACCGGGAAGCGAGTCTAAATTGGCGGCATAAGTCAATTTATCGATGTTTACGATCCGCGCGTGGGTATCGCGCAATAAATGCCGGACGACCGCCGAGCCGATGAAGCCTGCGCCGCCGGTAACGAAAACTGTGAAGTTCCTGAACCGTTTCACATCTTTCCCGGGAAGAGAGTTCTAGCTTTTGAATGACCGTGCAATGGACATCAAGTACTCGCCGTAGCTGCTCTTGGCGCTGCGTCGCGCTGCTTTCTCAAATGCTTCCAAAGAAATGAAACCTTGGCGCAGTGCGATCTCTTCTGGACAAGCGATGCGCAAGCCCTGTCGCTGCTCCAGAATCTGCACGAAGTGACTGGCCTCTACGAGCGAGGCATGGGTGCCGGTGTCTAGCCAGGCAAAGCCGCGTCCAAGGACTTCGACGAAGAGGGCGCCGCGTTGGAGATAGGAATTGTTGACGTCAGTGATCTCCAACTCGCCACGCTCGGATGGCTTGATGTTGGCAGCAATGTCGACCACATCATTGTCGTAGAAATAGAGCCCAGTCACTGCGACGTTGGACTTTGGGTGCTCGGGCTTCTCTTCGATCGACAACGCACGGCCCGAGGGGGCAAGCTCCACTACTCCGTATGCTTGCGGCTGATTAACAATGTAGCCGAACACCGTGGCTCCCCTGGTGCGCGAGGCAGCTTTGGCGAGTATTTCCTGAAGGCCATGGCCGTGGAAAATGTTATCTCCGAGTACCAACGCCACGCGGTCCTTTCCAATGAAGTCCCGACCAATGACAAAGGCATCCGCAAGTCCGCGAGGAGTTTCTTGGACCGCATAGGAGAACTTCAACCCGATCTCGGAGCCGTCGCCTAGCAGGCGGCGAAACAGGGGCTCGTCCTGAGGGGTGGAAATGACCAAAATATCTCGAATCCCGCCAAGCATCAGCGTAGATAGCGGATAGTAGATCATGGGCTTATCAAACACGGGCAGAAGCTGTTTGGAAACGACCGAAGTGACAGGATACAGGCGCATGCCAGTGCCGCCGGCTAGTATGATACCCTTCATAAACCCTCTTAGTTCCATCTTAAAACATAACAGAAGGCGGCCGACAAACAAAATTTCCTAGTACATTGCCGATTGACGTTTCTGACCGACGTGCTGTTAGCTCAGCGGTGGTTGTCGGCCCGACAGTCGTCCTGAGCACGTCTACAGTCCGCCTACATTGGGTCCTCCGCTTGAATCACTTTCTGAGCTGTCGGCGCTTCATGGAGATGCGGCCCTGGTTGTACGTGGGGCCCAGCATTTTGAATGACAGCCTCGACGTGCCACATCTGGCGGCCCAATTCGTCGTACGTTCTCAAGTATCAGCCCGCCTAAGCGCTCCACCCAGATAAATAAAGCAAGCAACAAAAAGATTTTCTTCTGTCGGAAGCGCCGACGCGCCGCCCAAAAATGTGCCGGCCAAGGGCGCCAAAACGCCAATTGTAGTGCAGGCCGTCGATATTCGATCAAGCGCGAGGGCGCGCAACTTGATTTGTGAGGGCAAGTCGGTTAGTTCCATTCAATCGCCATCGCGCCGGTCTGGCCTCGCCAGCTTTTGATGCTAGGATCGCGGAATGAAAAACCTCGCTCTGCTGGCAATCTGCGCTGCCCTAGTCGCGTTTGGCATTTTCACGATTGCCGTTTCGCATGGCTTTTTCACGCAACTCAGCGGAGCCGTGATAATGGCCCTCGGTGGTTCGGCGGGCTATCTGATCGGCTCCCATCGGAAGCCGGAAGGCGCGTAAGATCACCCTAGTTCGCGACCTGCTTCAGCCGCCATCGGGCGGGCCTCGCTTCCCCGACGATCTCCACGCCTTTTCCCTCATGGTTCTTGAGGCCGTGCTGTACGGCTAGGGCGATACTCTGAGCGTCAGCCTTGGCGGCCTCAATGCCTTCTGCCTTGAGGGACGGCATCGGCTATCTCCGCCGTTGTCATCGGCCCCGTGGCCGTCCGCAGCACGTCTACAGCCCGCCGATATAGAGTGCCCCGCTTGAACCACTTGTTGGGCTAGCGGCGCTTCACGGCAATGCGTCCCAGGTTGTAGCTGGGGTCCGGCATTTTGATGACGGCTTCAACGTGCCGCATCTGGTGGCTCAGTTCGTCGTACCGCTGCCGGTTCTCGAGTATCTGGCCGCCTAGCTCCATGTGAGCCGTTCAAGCGTGTTGATGGCCGGGCGAGTCTGGTGGTCGTTGGTTGGTCGTAACGGCATGGTCGTCTCCTTTGCCGGAGACGTAAGCGAGGCCGTTCAAATTGCTTGTGGCGTTTGCGCCATAATACCGCGAAAGTCATATAGGCCGATCGCGGGTTCGGCTTGAACTACTGCAACTAACCCAGCATTATCGCGAGACCTGCAACCCGTTCGCAAATCAAACAATTCGTATAGGGAAGACGCGCGTGGGACATATTCTGAAAGCCGCCGCCGCCTTGACGGCCATGATCGCCAGCGCGCCGGCTTTTGCCGCCTGGGAGCCGACCAAGCCGGTCGAAATCGTGGTCGCGGCGGGCGCCGGCGGCGCTTCCGACCAGATGGCGCGGATGATGCAAGCGGCGATCCAGAAGAACAATCTGATGAAGCAGCCGATGGTGGTGTCGCTGAAGGGTGGCGCGTCCGGCGCGGAGGCGCTGATGTACATGAAGTCCAGCGACGGCGACGCCAACAAGGTCCTGATCGCTTACTCCCTGATCTACATGCTGCCGCTGTCTGCGAAAATTCCGTTCAACTGGCGAGAGCTGACGCCGGTGTCGGTGATCGCGCTCGATCAATTCGTGTTATGGGACAACGCGGAGGGCCCGAAAAGCGTGAAGGAATTCATCGCGGCCGCGAAGGCTGCCAGCGCGCCGTTCAAGATGGGCGGCACCGGCTCCAAGCGCGAGGATCACGTGCTGACCGTATTCATGGAGCAGAAGACCGGGGCGAAATTCTCCTATCTGCCGTACAAGTCCGGCGGCGAGGCGGCGACGCAACTGGTCGGCAATCACACCGAATCCAACGTCAACAACCCCTCTGAAAACCTCGAGGTCTGGCGCGCCGGCCAGGTCCGCGCGCTCTGCGTGTTCGACAAGGAGCGCATCGCTTACAAGACCAAGGTCACCGAGACGCAATCCTGGAACGACATCCCGACCTGCAAGGAGGAAGGGCTCGACGTGCAGTACCTGATGCTGCGCGCGATGTTCCTGCCCGGCAAGGTGACGCCGGAACAGCAGGCGTTCTATGTCGAGCTGTTCCAGAAGGTGACGCAGACGTCCGAATACAGGGACTACATGGAGAAGCAGGCGCTGAAGCCGATCTTCCTGACCGGCAAGGATATGGTGCAATTCCTCGAGGACGACGACAAGCTCAATGCCTCGCTGATGAACGAAGCGGGTTTCGTCGCGAAGTAACGCCATCGGCAACGCCGGCCGATTTCCGGCCATGTTACTTATCGGCAGGACCGTATCCTGCGATCCTGCCGAGAACGTTCTGGATCTCCTGCTTTGGAAGCAGTCGCGGCGTGCCGATCTGCAGGCAGCCATGGTATTGCCGCGCCAGCGCCTCGACCTCGACCGCGAGCCACATCGCCTTCGACAGCGACGGCCCGACCGCGATCATGCCGTGATGTTCGAGCAGGCAGGCCTGTCTACCCTCGAGCGCGCGCACAGCGTGCTCCGACAGCTCCTGCGTGCCGAAGGTCGCATAGGGCGCGACGCGGATGGTGTCGCCGCCGGCGCAGGCGATCATGTAATGGATCGGCGGGATCTCGAGATTCATGATCGCCAGGATCGTCGAATAGGGCGGATGCGCGTGGACCACGGCGTTGACCTCGGGCCGGGCCCGCAGGATATCGAGGTGAAACCGCCACTCGCTCGACGGGCGCTGTGCGGGATCGTGCGAGCCGTCCAGAGCCATGAATACGATCTGCTCGGGCTGCATCGTCTCGTAGGGCACGCTGGTCGGCGTGATCAGCAGGCCGTTGTCATGGCGCAGGCTGATATTGCCCGAGGTGCCCTGATTGATTCCCAGCGCATTCAGGCTGCGGCAGGCGTCGACGATGGATTGGCGCTTTTCCCTGTCGTTTGTGGTCGGCATTTCAAGATCCCTTGTAGCCTGCGGAGAATGCTTGATTATTGCGTCGCAGTATAGTCGAACATCTGCTGTGACGAGTTGATCGGGAGTACCCATGACCAGTGCCGTTACCAATGCTGTTCTTGGCATCATCGGCGGATCCGGCATCTACGACCTGCCGGGGCTGGAAGACGTTCGTGACGAGGTCATCGAAAGCCCCTGGGGCGAACCATCCGCCGCGCTCACGCGCGGCGTGATCGCAGGCCTGCCGATCGCGTTCCTGCCGCGGCACGGCAAGGGACATGTGCTGTCGCCTTCCGACATCAACTACCGAGCCAATATCGACGT
Source organism: Afipia sp. GAS231 (assembly GCF_900103365.1). Taxonomy (NCBI): domain Bacteria; kingdom Pseudomonadati; phylum Pseudomonadota; class Alphaproteobacteria; order Hyphomicrobiales; family Nitrobacteraceae; genus Afipia; species Afipia sp. GAS231. The sequence goes on along the minus strand of NZ_LT629703.1, from coordinate 1,436,959 downwards.
CCTGAAGCGGGCCGGGGTCACCGACCTGATTTCGCTCTCGGCCTGCGGCTCGTTCAGGGAGGAGCTGCCGCCCGGCACCTTCGTGCTGGTCGATCAATTCGTCGACCGCACCCACAAGCGCGAGAGCTCGTTCTTCGGCAGAGGCTGCGTCGCCCATGTCTCTATGGCTCATCCGGTATCGCCGCGGTTGCACGTGCATCTGGCGGCGGCAGCCAAAGCCGAAGGCATCGCGGCGGTGCACGGCGGCACCTACGTTTGCATGGAAGGTCCGCAGTTCTCCTCGCTCGCCGAGAGCCTGACCTACAAGGCGCAGGGCTATTCGGTGATCGGCATGACCAACATGCCCGAGGCGAAACTCGCCCGCGAGGCCGAGATCTGTTACGCCAGCGTGGCGATGGTCACCGATTTCGATTGCTGGCATCCCGATCATGACGCCGTCACCGTGCAGGATATCATTCGCGTGCTGAACTCAAATGCCGAGAGGGCGAGGGCGCTGGTGGCGCGCCTGGCCCGCGATTTCCCGCGCACGCATGAGCCGTGTCCCGTCGGTTCGGACCGGGCGCTCGATACGGCTCTGATCACGGCGCCGGATGCACGCGATCCGCAACTGCTGAGAAGGCTCGACGCGGTGGCCGGACGGGTGTTGCGGCTATGAAGGTCGACGGCCGGCATTTCCGCAGTATCTGGCTGGAGCCGGACGGCTGGTCGGTCGGCGCGATCGACCAGCGGCGTCTGCCGCATGAATTCGTCATTGCGCGTATCGAGACCGCGCAAGCAGCCGCAGACGCGATCCGCACCATGCTGGTGCGCGGCGCGCCGTTGATCGGTGCGACCGCCGCTTACGGCATGGCGCTGGCGGTCCGCGACGATCGTTCCGACGCCGGCATCAGTCGCGCCTACGAATTGCTGATCGCGACGCGGCCGACCGCGATCAATCTGAAATGGGCGCTTGATGAAATGGTGCATGCGATCAGGGCGCGGCCGCCCTCCGAGCGTGCACATGTCGCCTATGCCCGCGCCACCGAGATCGCCGAGGAGGATGTCGCGATCAACCGCGAGATCGGCCGGCACGGGCTGGCGCTGATCGAGGCGATCGCCGCGGCCAAGGCGCCGGGCGAGACGATCAACATCCTGACCCATTGCAACGCCGGATGGCTGGCGACGGTCGATTGGGGCACCGCGACGGCGCCGATCTATCTGGCGCATGATCGTGGCCTGAAGATTCACGTCTGGGTCGACGAAACCCGGCCGCGCAATCAAGGCGCTTCGCTCACGGCCTGGGAACTCGGCCACCACGGCGTTCCGCACACGGTGATCGCCGACAACACCGGCGGCCATCTGATGCAGCACGCCATGGTCGATCTCGCGATCGTCGGAACCGACCGGGTGACCGCCAATGGCGACGTCTGCAACAAGATTGGAACCTATCTGAAGGCGCTCGCAGCATACGACAATGGCGTCCCGTTCTATGTCGCGCTGCCGTCGCCGACCATCGACTTTAGTATCGATGATGGGATCAAGCAGATCCCAATCGAGCAGCGCGCCGCCGACGAGGTCGCTACCATGACCGGCCGCACCGCCGACGGGCGCATCGAAACCGTGCGCGTGGTGCCGGCGGGCTCGCCGGTCGCCAATTATGGCTTCGATGTCACGCCGGCCAGGCTGGTGACGGGCCTGATCACCGAGCGCGGCGTGTTGCGGCCCGATCGTGCTGCACTTGCGAGCGCGTTTCCGGAGCGCGCCTGACCTCATTGACGCTTGGTATACCAGCACGCTATCCCCTCTGCCGGAGCGAACCTGCCGGGATAAGCGTGATCCATGTCCAATACCGATATCGAAATTGTCGTCGACGACCCGACCGCACCGGAGGCGGATTCGCCGGCGGTGACGTCGACCGGCGTTGTCGATGTCGTGGTGTCGCTGTTGCTGCTCGCGCTGGCCGTGACGCTCGGATGGGACAACTGGCGCACCGGGGCGGCCTGGGATTCGACCGGTCCGCAGCCCGGTTATTTTCCGTTCTATCTCTCGGTGATCCTCGGCGGCGCCAGCCTCTACGGCCTCGCGACGGCTTTCCTGTCGCGCAAGGAAGCCGCGGAAGTTTTCGTCACCCGGGCGCAGCTTCGCCGCGTCATGGCCGTGTTCGTGCCGACCTTCCTGTTCTGCCTCGCCACGCAATATCTCGGGCTCTATGTCGCAAGCTTCCTCTTGATCGCAGGCTTCATGCGGATGGTCGGCAAGATCGCGCTGTGGAAGTCGCTGCTGACCGCCTTGATCTTCACTGCGGTGATGTTCGTGACCTTCGACATCGCCTTCGACGTCATCATGCCGAAGGGGCCGCTCGAAGCGGCCTTCGGCCACTAACAGATCGACGGGACCTGAATAATGGAAGCTTTCGGTCTGCTCGTGCACGGCTTTTCCGTTCTGCTGACTTGGAAGACGATGCTGCTGATGATGGTCGGGCTGGTGCTCGGCATTTTCGTCGGCGTGCTGCCGGGCCTCGGCGGCCCCAACGGCGTGGCGATCCTCTTGCCGCTGACCTTTACCATGGATCCGACCTCGGCGATCGTGATGCTGTCCTGCATCTACTGGGGCGCGCTGTTCGGTGGCGCCATCACCTCGATCCTGTTCAACATTCCCGGTGAAGCCTGGTCGGTCGCGACCACTTTCGACGGCTATCCGATGGCGCAACAGGGCAGGGCGGCGGAAGCGCTGACGGCGGCTTTCACCTCGTCCTTTATCGGCTCGCTGGTCGCGGTGCTCTTGATCACGTTTCTGGCGCCGATGATTTCGTCCTTCGCGCTGAAATTCGGACCGCCTGAATTCTTCGCGGTTTATCTGCTCACCTTCTGCTCCTTCGTCGGCCTCGGCCGCGAGGCCAAGCACAAGACCGTCATTTCGATGTCGCTCGGCCTGCTACTCGCCGGCATCGGCATGGACACCGTGTCCGGTCAGTTGCGCATGACCTTCGGCTCCACCGAACTGTTGCGCGGCATCAATTTCTTGGTCGCGGTCATCGGCCTGTTCGGCATCAGCGAAATCCTGCTGACGATGGAGGAGCGTCTGGCGCTGCGCGGCCACGCCGCCGGCATCTCCCTGCGCGTGGTGCTGGCGGTCTGGAAGGACCTGCCGAAATACTGGGTGACGCTGCTGCGCTCGTCCTTCATCGGCTGCTGGCTCGGCATCACGCCGGGCGGGGCCATTGCCGCCTCGTTCATGGGGTACAACCTTGCCAAGCGCTTCTCCAAGGACCCGGACAGCTTTGGCAAGGGCCGCATCGAGGGCGTGTTCGCGCCGGAAACCGCGGCGCATGCGTCGGGTACCGCAGCGCTGCTGCCGATGCTCGCGCTCGGCATTCCCGGCTCCGGCACCGCGGCGATTTTGTTGGGCGGCCTGATGGTGTGGGGCCTCAACCCGGGGCCGCTGCTGTTCGTCGAGCACAAGGATTTCGTCTGGGGCCTGATCGCCTCGATGTATCTCGGTAACGTGGTCGGCCTGGTGCTGGTGCTGACCACGGTACCGATCTTTGCCTCGATCCTGCGGGTACCGTTCGCTGCGGTCGCCCCGATGATCGTGGTGTCCTGCGCGATCGGCGCCTACGCGATCCAGAACGCGATGTTCGACATCTGGCTGATGCTCGGCTTCGGCGTCGTCGGTTACGTCTTCAAGAAGATCGGCATTCCGCTGGCGCCGCTTACGCTGGCGCTGGTGCTCGGCAACCGTGCCGAGGATGCGTTCCGGCTGTCGATGATCGGCTCCGGCGGCGCCATGAAGGTGTTCTGGTCGAACGGCTTGGTCGGATCGATCACGACGCTCGCGATCCTGCTGCTGTTCTGGCCCATCATCGACAGAACGTTCGGTGGCCTCACGCAAATGTTGCGGCCGACGAGGACATAGATGTTTTCATCTCATTTCAACGGAGCAATCGATCGGCGAGGCATAGCGGATGGATGACTGACTTATTCGATAGAGATTTTCGCAGAGAGCGCATTCGGCAAAGCCGTTGTCGACACGCACCCAAGGTACCGTCTTTCGGCCTGACCTCGCTCTAGTCTAGTGAAAATTGATGTTTCAAGGGATTCTTCCCGCCTGACCGATTCCACAGCAGCAAAAAACGCGCTACGCACGCTAGTATGTCGACTGCATCCCTTTTGCCCGCGGCCTCCCGCGGCAGGCGCTTTCCCTCGCTCCGGCGGCTCGGAGCATGGCTGGCCTCGCGCGCCATCGGTCCCAAGGCCAGCCTGTGGCTGGTGATCGGCTTTGCCGCGGTCCATGCCGCGCTGTGGACCCTGATTCTGGTCAACCTGAAGACCGGCCAGGACGTCCATATGGACGTGGCAGAGGCCTACGCCTGGGGCCAGAAGTTCCTGCTCGGCTATGGCAAGCACCCGCCGCTGTCGGGCTGGGTCGCCGGCGTCTGGTTCATGGTCTTTCCGGTCAAGGACTGGGCAACCTACGCGCTGGCGATGACGACGCTGGGGTGCGGGCTCGTGATCTGCTGGCTGCTGGCACTGCGCGTGGTCGACCACCGCCGCGCCTTCTTGGTCGTGGTGATGCTCGCGCTCTATCCGATCTTCAATTTCAAGGGCTTCAAATACAATCCGGATATCCTGCAGCTGGTGACGCTGCCGCTCTTGATGCTGGCCTATCTCGACGCGTTTGAAAAACGCAGCGCGAAATCGGGCATCTGGCTCGGGCTGGCCGGCGCGCTGGCGCTGATGACCAAATACTGGGTGCTGACCATGATCGGCGCCATTGGTCTGGCCGCGCTGATTCACCCGGCACGTTTGCAGTTCCTGCGTTCGCCGGCGCCGTGGGTCGCGATCGCCACGCTGGTGGTGGCGATGATCCCGCATTTCATATGGCTGAAGCAGGTGAATTTTATAGCACTGACCTATGCCGGCGACAGTTACACCATCACCGACCGCGCGCTGATCCATGATCTCGCGCTCGGCTATGTCGGCCATAACCTTGCGCTGGTGGTGGTGCCGGTGGTGCTGGCGGCGATTGCGCTGGCATGGCCGTCGCGCCGCTGGAAGCTCTTTCCGTTCTGGTCGCGCGGCGCAAACTCCGGCGTAGACCTTTCCCAGGCGCTCAACGTCTGGATCGTCCAGGTCATTGTGGCGCTCGGGCCGCCGATCGGCGCGGTGATATTCCATATCTACATTAAGACCGATTGGGGCATCCCGCTATTCTTCCTGGTGCCGCTGGCGCTGGTCGCGATACCCGCGGTGCGGGTGCGGCAGATCGCGCTGTCGAGCCTCACGGCGACCTGGCTGGTGATTTCGCTCGCGGTGCTCGCGGCCTCGCCGAAGATCGTCGCCTATGAACTGGATCAGAAGCGCAATGAAGGTGCGACCTATCGCGCGCGTTCCGAACTGGCTCGCGAACTGACCGACGTGTGGCAATCCCGGTTTCATTCGCGCTGGCCGGTCGTTGCGGCCTATACCGATACCGGCGAGCCCATCACCTTTTACAGCCCCGATCATCCGGCGCCGCTGACGCCGGACGAGCTGTGGTCGTCAGGCCTGACCTCGCTCGAGGAAGCCAAACATTCCGGCTTCATCGGGGTCTGCGAGACCGGCGACTGGAAGCTGGACAAATGTGAAGCCTGGATGAAGCTCCATGCCGCCAATGGCGAACGCATGGTGGTCACCACCCGTCGGTTTACGCTCGGTATCGCCGGTGCGGCGACGGCATGGAACGTCATCGTGGTGCCGCCGTCAAAATAAGAGCTATTGTGACGATCTTCGGTTGTCGATGCATAGTGAATCTGGCGTTCAAATAGGTACGCAAGGCCAATCAGGTGTCGATTGCTGGAAGGGCGTGGCGATCTCAACGCGCCCGCTGCAAATCGCGGCGGCGTTCTGACGAAAGACGGCAACTGCGGCGATCACCAGCTTGAACGGCGGCGAGGCATAGGATGGCTCCATCATCGGGAAGGCGACCAACTCGGCCAATCGGCGAACGCACCCAGTTGCGCTGGCCGGGCCGGCCGCTGCGATTACACTACCTTGCGCTGGCGCAGCTCCGCGATTTCGTCGTTGCCGAAGCCGAACTCGGCAAGCACTTCCTCTGTCTGCTCGCCGAATTCCGGCGGGCGCACGGCCATCGAACTCGGCGTGCGCGACAGCGTCACCGGCTGGCCGACAAGCTGGATCTGCCGGTTCTCGTCGTTGGGAACGTGTTGCGCGATGCCGAGATGCTTGACCTGGGCATCGTCGAACATCTGGTCGATCGAGTAGATCGGGCCGCAGGGCACGCCGGCGGCGTTGAGCTCGTTGACCCAGGTTTCCGTGGACTTCCTCTGCGTCAGTCTGTCGATCACGGCGTTCAGCGCGTCGCGGTTCTTCGAGCGTAACGGCGCCGTGGCGTAATCCGGATCGGTGACGAGTTCGGGCGCGCCGATCGCCTGCGCGCAGCGCTCCCAGATTCGCCCGCCTGTGGTGGCGATGTTGATGTAGCCGTCGGAGGTCTTGAACACGCCGGTCGGAATGCTGGTCGGGTGGTTGTTGCCGGCCTGCTTGGCGACTTCCTTTTCCATCAGCCAGCGCGAGGCCTGGAAGTCGAGCATGAAGATCTGGGCCTGCAGCAGCGAGGTCTGCACCCACTGGCCCTGGCCAGAGACGTCGCGTTCCAGCAGTGCCGTGAGGATGCCGATGGCACAGAACAGCCCGGCGGTGAGGTCGGCGACGGGGATGCCGACCCGCATCGGCCCTTCGCCCGGCGCGCCGGTGACCGACATCAGCCCGCCCATGCCCTGCGCGATCTGATCGAAGCCGGGCCGCTTGTGGTAGGGACCGTCCTGGCCGAAGCCGGAGATGCTGCCATAGACGATGCGCGTGTTGATCTGGCGCAGGCTCTCATAGTCGATCCCGAGCTTGGCCTTGACGTCGGGGCGGAAGTTCTCGACCACGACGTCGGCCTGTTCGGCGAGGCGCTTGAACACTTCGAGGCCCTTGGGGTCCTTCAGATTCAGTGTCATCGCCCGCTTGTTGCGGTGCAAATTCTGGAAGTCAGAACCCTGGCGCGGGCCGCCCGGCTGTTCCCCGGTCGCGTCTTCCAGCAGCGCATCGATCTTGATGACATTGGCGCCCCAATCCGCCAGTTGCCGCACGCAGGTGGGCCCGGAACGGACGCGGGTCAGATCGAGCACGGTGAAGCGGGTAAGGGCCTGCGAGGCGCGGGGGAAAGGCATTGAGAAACCTTCTTTTTCTGGGATTTCGCGGGGAAAGGGCAGCCGCCACCTGACTTAGACAATTTGGCCGGAAATTCCAACTGCCGGTTCCGGGTTTGGCCGGCCAGCCTGGTTGGCCTGCGCCAGGAATGCCCCTCGGGCCTGGCGCCGGCTTGTCCTTGGGGGATTCCATCGGAACCCGCGAAGGGTGTCACCTGGACCGAAGTGGATCGATTTGCGTTCCGATTCGATACGTCAAATTTCCGCGCCGGAAGCATGGTATGGAAAGCATGAACATTCGCGATTTGAGTAGTATGGTTCCGCAATGTCAATTCCCGGTGGTGCGGCATAAGGGGCGTTTGGCTGTCCGGGAAGAGACGGGTCCGATCCTTGTTTGGGACAAGTGCTAGGCGATGAAATCCAAATCCATCATGGATCTGCCGGGTCAACCCGACGCCACTTCAGACGCGGTGGAGGCGGAAGCCTTCAATTTCATTCCTGCTCCGGCCAGCCAAACCCCGCCCCCCAATCAGACCTCGACCACGGATCAGCCCCAGCTCAACGGCGCGCTTGAGCCCACCGAGGAATATACCGAAAGCGTCCAATCCGTTTCTGCCTCGACGGCCGGAACGACCGTTGCCGTAACAAGCGGCCTTGAGAATTTCCGCATGAGCAGCCTACGTGTAGGCAGTGTCTCTTCGGTGCTGGAGGGCAGGCGCAGCCGACGTATACAGGCAGTGGTGCGGGCGGCACGATCTCCCCGATCGGAAGCCCCAGCAATCCGACCGGTCAGCAATAATCTGACGGCTTGAATCACGCGATCATCGCCACCAGCTGGAAAAGGCAGGTGGCGATTTTTTAACTGAGCGATATTGGACCACCTTCATATGGTTGCTAATCAAACCGGGGATAGTCGTCCGAGTCCAAGTGTTGCTTATGATGCCGCGTAGAACGTGGGAGTGAGAGTCATACCAAAATAGGAATCGTCGAAATGACGCGGTTTCCCCGGGGTTTCGGCGGCGGCCTCCTATTGTTTGAGCGATTCGTTCGCTTTGCGCGGGTCGATCGCGTGGAGCCACGTCACGAAATCTCCCAACTATCTCCGTTTTCTTCACATGGGTTTCTCGGTAGCGGAGACGCCTCTTTTCGGGGTGATTTCGAGCGCCAATCGAAACTTGGCAACGGCACGAGGCGTGCGAATATTGGCCATCATCCCGGCCTCGACCAGCCAATGAATTTGATCTCGTTCCGATGGTCGCAGGTGAACGCGAAACGGAAACCCGAGAAATCATCGCAATCGGCTTGGTCGACTTTTGAAGTCAGCGCTCGGCCAATCGTTCGAGACTCGGTTTTTGTTCAGCTTGCGGAACAGGGACGACGAGATCGCGAGAATTCGACAAGGACAACTATGAGCCGTGGCTTGGCCACGTGGTGACATCGATCGCGATAGGATGTATCTGTCTCAATCCGCGCCGCTCTCGATTCTACGGTGCCGTCCTTCAAATAGCCTGAGCATGGAACAGTTCGTTTTCCATACCACCCGCGTAACTCCCGAACGCGCCCTATTCGGGGCATGGTCGTGCTGGCTTGTCTGCCTTCTGCTGATGCCAGTCTCGGTAGTGTTCTATGGCACGTTCGAGACGGTGACCTTGTTCATCTCTGCGAATGTCGCGCTTTGGCTCGGATTGTCGTTCGCGTCATCGTCGAAATCCGATCTTCGGATTCCAGCTCAACGCCTTGTTTTCGACGAACGTGACGTTCGCCTGATCCTGCTTTGTCTCATTGTCGCCGGAGCGGTGGCGATCGTCGCCAAGACGGTTGATCTGGTGGCCTATCGCGGCATTCTGCAAGCTACGTCCCTCGCCGACGCGCGCCTGAAAATGGAAGTCAACGGTTCGAATTTGTTCTCCGGGCTCTATTTTGGCTTGTCGCCGGCAATCCTGACGGGCGGAGTTGTGGCCGTGGTGCTGTTTCGGAGCGGGCGTTACAATGGGATGCTGGTCGCAGCCCTGATCCCGTTCTGCATCAATCCACTTTTCTCATTTGTCTATGGCGGCCGGTCGGTCCTGTTCCTCGTCGCCGGGCTGGCGATCATCAGCTGGCTGCTAACCGTTCCCACGGTTTCGCGGCGACACGTGCTCTGTGTTCTCGGCTTGGTGTCTGCTGTATTCGTGGTTACCATGTATCTCTTTGTGTCACGCGCCATCGAGAGCGTGGGCGTGCAGGTGGACAGGCTGGCGAGCATGTCCGGCTATACCAAGCTCGTTCCGCTCGACGCTGGTACTATCGCCACCATGAGAGACTTGCCCGATCTTGGACGATACGCCCTCTACTACGTGACGAGCGTCGGTCAATACACGCTGCACGGCGTGTTCGAGTTCTTTTATCTGGTCCAGGCCAAAGGTCCCGACGCGAGTTTGCTGTGGGGCAAATACCAATTCACGCTTTACGATCAGGTGCAGCGGGCGATTCTGGGTCCAGGCTCCGTTTCCGATCTGGAGACGCACAATCCGACTTCCGGACTGTTCAGCACGTTCTGGGGACCCGCCTATATCGACTTCGGGTATCTGATCGTCGTTTACGGTTTTGCGTTCGGGTACGTCACGGGGCGCATTCGCAGGCTCATCGAGCGCGGCGACTTGTTTGCGCTTCCTCTCTACACGCTTCTTATTTTCCAGATATTTCTGGTTCCGATCGTCAATGGCATCCTTTTGGCATCGTCGGTTATCCTCAATATTGGGTTTTTCGGGATTTGGCTGCTAACGAGATGGTATCTCGGAAGACGGACAGCCGCGGTCCAGGTGGTGGCGTGACTAGGGCGCATCGAAGTGAGAGCGCGTCGATCTGGCGGGTATGGTAGCGAGCCGTAACAGATGATGATGGATTCGAGTGAACGGAGATCTATCTGGATCGCGGGCACGGTCGGGCTCGCTGCAGCGCTCGCATATTATGCTGTCGGAATAATTCCGACCTACGAGTATCGGACCGACGTTTCCGTGGGCGAGTACGCAGTCGAAGATGGTTTTCAGACTTTCGAGCCGGTCGCATCGACGGAGCAATATGTTCGCGACAAGGTTCTTGTCGCGCCGGTGCCGGATGATCTCAAGAATTTGGGCGTAATACAGCTCAGGTTGGAAGCGATCGTCACAGTCGTCGACACGGGAAGAACCGTCCGAATTCTGTCGGTGGCGGAAGAGAGCCGCATCGAACGTATCACAGCTGTTCATCGTTTCATCGCGGATGGCATCCTCGATCGGATCAAGCCACGGTCCGAGCACACGAAAGTGCGGTTGAGAAACAAGCTTGCGGCAGAAGAAGAGGTGCTCAAGCTCGCTTCGAGTAGCATGCCCGTTTTCTCCGAAATCACGTCGGATGCGAAGAAGTCCGAAGTCAAGATCCAGGAGATGGCGCGCCACCTTGCCGATGAAATCGTGCGGCTTGACCAGATTGAAGGTTCGCCGTCTTCCGCCGGCGCCGGCGAAACGATGATCAATATGGGGATGGGTTTGAGCAGACGTGGCCAACTTGCCCTGTCTCAGAGGCTCGGCATGGTCGAGCTCCCACAATTGCGGGCCGACATCGCCCGGACCTATCTGAGCTTAGGCCAGACCGTGACGCAATCGCGGCGGACGATCGCGGATTTGACCGGTCAACTTGCAGTCTTGCGTGAACCGGCCGTGACGCAATTCGTGGTGCGGAGCGCTTCGTCGACCAAGCCTGGGCTGGTGGTGGTGCTCGTTGGTCTGGTGGCAGGCCTCGCAACCTACCTGATTGCGTTTGCCATTCGGAAAATGAGGCCGGACTAGTCTTTCGCTCTGCTTGTTGTGCGTTGAAGCAGCCGGCGCAGACAAGTCGGTCACGGCCACAACGGCGGGCTATCGTGAAAGTCGTTGCAGGAACTTCATTGTCGCATCCGCGACGTTGCGGATATTTTCCTGATTGATGACCGAGGGGACATTGGCGGGATCCGATATTATCCCCGGGAAGGACTGCGCGACACTCCAGGCCAGATAGTCTTCGATTCCGCCGTCGGTCGGCGATCCCATCATGGTGGCGGCTTCATCGACTATCCCCGCGAAGTCGCCGTGGCTGGCCTTAAACGGATTGAAGCCGTTGCGCAGCAGAACTTTGTCGAAGTACATCTCGGCGATCGTGATAGCCGGCTTGCCCAATAGCCCGGCTTCGAGGCACGCCGTTCCGGAAATCGATATGGTCAGTCCCGCGCGTGAAATCAGCCGATGGGTGTCGGCGAACGGATCGATCAGGCGTACCCCCGGCAATCGCCTGAGATTGCGGTAGTAAGCGAGCGTGCGATCGCCGATGGCGTTCGGATGCTCTTTCACCCACATTTCCCAGTCGAACGGAAGCAGCCGGGTCAGTGCCTGAATGATCTCGTATTGGTTCGTGAATGGCGCGCCGATGACGTCGACGGAAGACTCCGGCTGTTTCTGCAAGAGAAACAGCGCGAACGGCCGTTCAGCGGTTTCCGGGGGGATATCAAACGTACTAGGCCGTCTTACGAGTGTCTCGGATAGCACGGAAGCGAGCCGTCGCGCGATCCGCGTCTGCAACGAGGGCATGGTGTGATCGAAACGCGCGGCCGCCGGCCGCATGATGGCTTGCCGGGCTTCGTCGAGCCAGTGTTTGCGCAACCGGTTTTGATTCATGTTGAGCGCAAAGTAGTAGGGACGTTCGCCGCGCTCTCGTAAATTCTCGAGCGCCTGCCGCGCAATGGCCCGATGCTCTTCGCCCGGTTGCTCGCAAAAAACGTCGATGCGCTTCTGAAAGACACCGGGGAAGAATGCAAAACGCTCCGACGGAATCCGGATCGTATGAGGCGCGTGGAAGTGTCTGCCGTTGGCGCGCATCACCGCCGAGGTGATGATCTCCGGCGCCCAGGTGTCCTCGCCAAATGCAAAGCGAATGTCGTTGTCGAGAACGAAGCGCTCGATCTCCAGCGCGGTGACCTGTCCGTAGGCCTCGATGTCCCACCCTGGATTAAGGGCGAGTTCGCGGTCCATGATCAACGCATTCTTGAGCCCGATCTCGGCGCCCTGGTCGATGCGCTGTATGCGGGATTTTTGTTCCACGGTCGGCTTGAAGGGGGAGGTCCAGCGCGAACCCAGTCCTGACAGATCGAGGATGCTGGAGCGGTCCCAGCCCTGGCCCAGGAGATAATTGGTCCAGCGTTCGCCCGTGCTGATCCAGAAGATGTCGGCGCCGGCAGCTTCCATGCCGCGCGCCCACGGCGAATAAAACTCGGTCTTAAGCTGGTTCGTGACGAACAATGCGCGCACGTCGAGCCTCCTAGGGTCAGGAAAGGTTCCTGAGCTCGCTCACGGTCCCGACGACGTAATCCATCTCTGCATCGGTGATGGTAGGGAACATCGGCAATGTCAGGATTTCCTGATAAACCGCCTCGGCGCGAGGACACAGGCCAATCTGGTAGCCAAACCGCTCGCGATAGAAGCTGTGATGGTAGACCGGGGCGTAGTGCACGTTGGCGCCGATCCCGGACGCCCTGAGATGATCGAAGGCGCGGCGGCGGTCGATCTTCAGAGCCGAGAGGTCGAGGCGGATGACATACAGATGATAGGCGTTGGTACGGTCCGGATGCGTCACCAGCGGCCGCGCGAACGGCAGGCTGGCAAACATTTGGTCATACCGCGCAGCGATCGCCTGCCGCCTGACCAGCCACTGCGGCAAATGCTTCAGCTGCGAAATTCCCAGCGCGCATTGAATGTCCGGCAGCCGGTAATTGTAGCCGATCTCGACCATGTCGTAGGCGAAAGTGCCGGTTTTTTCCCGCGATCGATGGTCGGAATCGATGCCATGATTGCGGAAGCGCCGCATGTGCTGCGCCATCCCGGCATCCTCGGTCAGGATCATTCCGCCTTCGCAGGTCGTGAGATGTTTCACCGGATGAAACGAGAAGGCCGAGAGGTCGGCGATGGTTCCCACCTGGCGGCCCTTGTAGGTCGCGCCCGGTGCATGACAGGCATCGGACACGATCTTGATGCCGCGCTTGGCCGCCAGCGCGCGCAGGGCATCATAATCGGCGGGCTGTCCGCCATAGTCGACGGCAACGATCGCCTTGGTGCGTGGGGTAATCTTCGCTTCGACGTCGGCGGGATCGATCAGCAGCGTATCGGTCTCGATATCGGCGAAAACCGGCGTGCCGCCTTCATAGACAACTGCGTTGGAGGAGGCGGCGAATGTGATCGCGGGGACGATGACTTCGTCGCCGGCGCCGATCTTGAGGGCGCGCATCGCGGCGTGGAGTGCCGCGGTTCCGCTGTTGACCGCGACGCCTTCCGCGGCTCCGCAAAACTCTGCAAATGCACGTTCGAACTCGCCGACCCGGGGACCGGTGGTCAGCCATGCCGACCGTAAGGCTTCGTCTACCGCCGCGATGTCGTCGTGGTCGATAACCTGCTTGCCGTAGGGAATGGAAGGCTTAGCCATGAACGCTTGTCGGATTGTCGAGCATGACCTTCAGCGCATCAGCGTCGAGCCAGTCCGGATTGTTGTCGCTGGCGTATCGGAAATCCTCAGCGACCGCTTTGCCCTTGTCATCGTAGCCCTTGTAGCTCCACCATGCAAGCGCCGGCTGAACGATATAGCGGTCCGCCATCTCGACCGTGAAGCGTGCGTCGTCCTCGGTGATCATCACCTCGTGGAGCTTTTCGCCCGGCCGGATGCCAACGACCCGTTGCGGGATGCCGGGCGCCATGGCCTTCGCCAGATCGACGATAGACATCGATTTGATCTTCGGCACGAACAGCTCGCCGCCCTGCATCATCTCCGCGCTGTTGAGAACGAAATCGACGCCCTTGTCTAGCGTGATCCAGAAGCGGGTCATTCGCGGATCGGTGATCGGCAGATGGTCGGTGCCTTTGGCGATGAGATCGCGAAAAAACGGCACGACGGAGCCGCGCGATCCCACCACGTTGCCGTAGCGGACGACCGCAAACCTGGTTCCCGTGCTGCCCGACAGATTGTTCGACGCGACGAAGATCTTGTCCGAGGCGAGCTTGGTGGCGCCGTAAAGGTTCACCGGATTGCAGGCCTTGTCGGTGGACAGCGCGATGACCTTTGGAACGCGATTGCTCATCGCGGCCTGGACCACGTTTTCGGCACCGATGATGTTGGTCTTCACGCATTCCATAGGATTATATTCGGCGATCGGCACATGCTTCATCGCGGCCGCGTGAACCACCAAGTCGACCTCGCGCATCGCCATCGTCAACCGGGCGAGGTCGCGCACGTCACCGATGAAAAAGCGAAGTCGGCTGTCAGGCAATGATTGGGCCATCATCGCCTGTTTGTATTCGTCGCGCGAATAGATGATGATCTTCTTGAGATCGTGATCCCGCAGCAGAACCTTGACGAGTTCGGTACCAAACGAGCCGGTGCCGCCCGTGATCAGGATTGACTTCTGTTGAAGCATACGTTCCATTTCGGGGTTATTGAAAAATTCGCCCGGTAGTAGTCAGTTCGAGCCGATATTGCAAGGAAAAGAGGGCGCTTGGTGGTTGCGCGATGGTTCGAGGTTGCTTAAAGAGCGAGAATTATGACGACCTGCTCCATTGCGCAACTGCTGAACGAGGTCGGCCGTCGATTTGACGAATGCCTGCCCCGCGATTGGTTGCGGCCAGTAACACTCGTAGCGATCTGAGAGGATGACGCGGCGAGCGCTCATAACAGGTGTTACCGGACAGGATGGCGCGTATCTTGCGCGGCTTCTCCTGAGTAAGGGCTACGCCGTCGTCGGCGGATCGCGTCCAGCTGCCGCAAGGGATATCTGGCGACTGAGAGAGGTCGGTGTCGATCGTGACGTCAAGATCGCTGATCTTGAGTTGTTGGACTCATCGAACATTCTTTCGGTCATTGAACGCGAACGGCCGGACGAGATTTATAATCTGGCTGCGCAAAGCGTCGTGAGTTCGTCATTTCAAACGCCGGTCCTGACCGGCGACGCCGACGCGCTGGGCGCGGCCCGAATCCTCGAGGCGGTACGCAAGTTCAACCCGTTGATCCGGTTTTACCAGGCGTCGACATCGGAAATGTTCGGTGACGCCAACGAGTCGCCGCAGTCCGAAACCACTCCCTTCTGTCCGCGAAGTCCATACGGAGTGGCAAAGCTCTACGCACACTGGATGACGGTCAATTTCCGCAATGTCGACGGCGTGTTTGCCTGCAGCGGTATCCTGTTCAATCACGAAAGTCCGTTGCGCGGCCTTGAATTCGTCACGCGCAAGATAACCCACGGCTTCGCGGCAATTGCGCTGGGCAATCGTGATTGCATCGAACTCGGAAATCTGGACGCCCGCCGGGATTGGGGTTTTGCGGCTGACTACGTTGAGGGAATGTGGCGCATGCTGCAGAGCGAGAAGCCTAGCGACTACGTGCTTGCGACCGGCCGTTCGCATTCGGTGCGCGACTTCTGCGAGATCGTCGCCGAAACGGTTGGCCTCGATCTCGCGTGGCAGGGTGTCGGTATCGATGAGAGGGCGATCGATATCAAAACAGGCCGCACGATCGTCCGGATCAACAAGGACTTTTATCGTCCGAACGAACTAATGCCGCTGGTGGGAAATGCGACGAAAGCCCAGCGGGAACTTGGTTGGCGTCCCGCCATGACCTTTTCGGAACTGGCACGAACGATGGCCGAGCGAGACTTGAAACTCGCGCAGCGCTAACCTTCGGTAGAGGCCGGGCGACCTTGGTTGTATAGTCGGAACTAGCCGATTTTGATTGCGTCGAATTTGGAATCATGTGCATTAGACCGCATTTGCGATGCGAATGGTGTGCTTATCTCATGCGAATTCTTCACGCCTTCAAGGTTTATACGCCCGATCATCACGGGGGTATTGTGGAAGCAATCGCGCGCATTACGGCTGGAACTCCTGACGGCGATTCGTCTTCATTGCTGGTTTGCCGCTATTTCGGATTAGGGAACACGGTTGAGGTCGACGGTCTTCCGGTCGAGCGGACGACAACGCTGGCGCAATTCAGCTCGCTGCCCATCTCGCCGGGGTTTATTCCAGTGTTCCTGCGGCGCGTCAGAGACGCCGACGTCATCGCATTTCACGCGCCTTTTCCATTCGTCGATATCGGGCTGCTCGGGATCCCCGACAGCAAGGCTCTCGTGATCCACTGGCATGCGGAGATCACCGGCAGGAACCTCTTTCGTCCGATTTTTCATCCGCTGCTGAAAAAATCTGTCGAGCGGGCCGATTGCATCATCGTCTCCCATCCCTCGATCGTTGAGCAATCGGAGTATTTGGCGAACTACAGCAGCAAATGCGTGGTGGCGCCCTACGGCATCGACACGGATTTCTGGTGCAACCAGGCCCCGGAAGACGCCGCGCCAATCAGCGAGCTCAGGCAGAAGCATTCGCGCCTGATTGTCGCCTGCGGACGTCTGGTGCCGTACAAGGGCTTCGACGTCCTCCTGAAGGCGCTCAGGCATGTCGACGCACACCTCCTGATCGCTGGTACCGGCCCGCTCGAAGCCGAATTACGGGGCATCGCGACCGCATCCGGCGTGGCTGATCGCGTGACCTTTGCCGGATATCTGTCGCGGGCAGAGCAACGGCAGGCTTTCGGCGCCGCCGATCTGTTCGTCCTTCCGTCGGTCAACGAAGCCGAAGCATTCGGAATAGTCCAGTTGGAAGCTATGTGCAGCGGTATTCCCGTAGTGAATACGGAGCTGCCCACTGGAGTTCCCTGGGTTGCCCGGGACGGTCTGGAAGGTCTGACCGTCGCTCCGCGCGACGAAGCTGCACTGGCTGCCGCCATTTCACGGCTACTCGACGACCCCGACCTCGCAACGCGTCTGGGGGCGGCCGGCAAGGCGCGCGCCGTCAGCCTTTTTGGGTGGCGTAAATTCGCCTCCGACGTTGCCGAACAATATCACCAGGCATTTTCCCGGCGCAAAGCCCTGTCCTGAACAGCACGTCTTTGGAGCCAATATTCGCCTTAGGCGCGGGGAAGGGCATCAGGCCGGCGCGTTGATCGCGACGATTTCGGGATGCTGGTCGAGATACCCAAGCACGTCCTGCTGCAAGAAATTGTTGTTGAGGCCGGCCAGTCCTGCGAACACCTTCTCGACCATCTCGAAATCGGCCGGGGTATCCACCGTCCAGCGCAACAGGCCGAGATCCGGCGTCTGGGTCAGATGCGCCAGCCGGAACTTCTGGGGATTGTGGTAGATATACTGGGTCACATGCTCGCGATGGCCCGGTTCGGTCGCTTCGCGATGGGCGCGGTCGAGCGCCGAAAATGAAACCACCTCAACGTCGAGGCCATCGGGATATGTGCGATTGATGCCGTTGCCGGCGATGTCGGAGCCCTCGCGCTTCTGCAGGTCGACGGCGGCGTCGATGATGGTCCAGTCGATCAGCGGGCAGTCGCCGGTCAGCCGGATCACCTGCTCGGCCGGCCCGAACGCTTTCACGGCGCCGTGAAAGCGCGCCAGCACGTCATGCAGCGCGCCGCGATAACACGACACGCCATTGGCGTCGCAGAACGCCTGGATGGCATCGTCGGAAGCTTCCTCGCTCGTTGCCACCACCAGCCTGTCGATGGTCCTCGACCGCCGGATGCGCTCGATTTGCCAGCCCAGCATCGGACGGCCGAGGATCGGCCGCAGCACCTTGCCGGGCAACCGGGTGGAGGACATGCGGGCCTGGAGGATGGCGAGGATCATGGGCGTTCTCGTATTCGGGCTACCAGCGGGATGGGGTGAGGGTGATCGCGTCGTCGATCGCGCAGGCCGGCCAGTCGAACTCGGGAAGGTCTGCGGCTGCCGCGGTCACGATCTCCGATAGTTCGTCGCGTTTGGTGACGCCGACGACGGCGATATCGACCTCGCGGCGGGCAAGCGTAAATCCGATCGCCGCCGTCACCGGGGTGAGCCCAGCCTCCCCGATCCGGGCGCGGGTGGCCGCCAGCGCGGGGCCGGCGTGGGTCAGGCTGGCCGGGAGTTTTGCAGGATCCATCATCAGGAGCCCCTGCAGGAAGATCGAGCGGACGTGAATTTCGACGCCGAGCTCTTTCAGCGACGCCATCTCGCCGTTCTGCAGCAGGCGCTGATCGAGCAGGCTGAAGGGAATCTGCATGAGGTCGGGCCGGTATTGCCGCGCCAGTTGCAGCGGGCCATCGGCGAAGTAAGCGGAGATGCCGATCCGCCTGAACAGGCCTTCGTCGCGCAGCCGCTGCAGCATCGCCCAGAGGCGAGGTCCATCGGGCCCCAACAGGTCCTGGGCGGCGTGCACGAGAATGGCGTCGGCCGTTTTCGTGCCGAGAAATTCCAGCGAACGCCGCGCCCGGCTTTCGACCTGTTCGAGACCGTGGCTCAGCGGCAGCGTCTTGGTCACGATGGTAAAGCGATCACCGGGATGTAGCGCGCGCCCAAGAACCTCTTCCGCATTGCCATAGCTGGCGGCGGTGTCGAGCACCTTGATGCCGGCATCACCAGCGGTCACAAGAATGCCGGATACTTCGGACGGCGAAACCTGGCCGGCCGTATTGGAAACGCCGTAGTCGATTCCAAATTGCACCGTGCCCAGTCCAATTCTGGGCACGGAGGAGATTTTGGTATCGCGCTGCGCGATCATGCCGGGAGCGTTGCCGTCAGCGAACGCGGAACAGCGGCTCCAGCGGCTCGCATTTGAGGTATTGACGGATCGCGCGGTGATCGACGGCTTGCCGCAGGATGGGGAAGATGGCGTCGTAAGCCGCGACCAGCGCATCGACGTCCGCTTCGCTGTGGGCATAGCTGATATTGTGCGTGCCGACGGATAGGAGCCCGCGTTCCATCATCTCCTGCATCCAGAGCGTCTTGATCTCGAACGCGTTGGTTCCCTCCAAATCCCTGAACAACAGAAACGACCATGTGGGATCGCCGCTCGTTGAGGTGAAGTGACCGATGCCGTGCTTGTCGATCAGCTTCGTCACCTCGGTCAGGATGCGCGATCCGCGCTTGCGCATTGTTGCGATGACGGGCTCGCGCCGGAGTTTTGCGATCGTTGCCTTGGCGGCGGCCAGCGACAGGGTCTCGCCGCCCATGGTGAAGGAAAAGAACACCTCTTCCATTTCCTGCATCACGTCGCGGCGGCCGCATACGGCCGAGAGTGGAAAGCCGTTCGCAATGCCCTTGCCGAGAGTCGTGATATCGGGGGCAACGTTGAACAGTTCCTGCGCGCCACCGAGCGCGTAGCGAAAGCCCGTTATCGTCTCGTCGAACACCAGAAGCGCGCCTGCGGCGTGCGTGAGCGCCTTTACGCCTTCAAGGTACCCGGGCTCGGGCTGCGCCACGTTCATCGGCTCCATGATGACCGCGGCAACCCCGTCCTTGAACTGCGCGAGCATTTTCTCGAGGGCAGGCAGGTCGTTGTAGGGGAAGGCGTGCGTCAGGTCGCGGCTCGCCTGCGGCACGCCCTTGTTGCGGGCGGTCCCGCCAATGTACCAGTCCTGCCAGCCATGGTAGCCGCAGGTCAGCACGTGGTCGCGACCGGTGAAAGCGCGGGCGATGCGCACGGCGCCGGCGGTCGCATCGGATCCGTTCTTTCCGAAGCGAACCATCTCCGCGCTTGGAATGATCTCGCACAACAGCTCGGCGACTTCGGTTTCGAGCGGGTGAGAGAGCGAGTAGATCGTGCCGTCCTCAAGCTGGGTTGCCACGGCTGCGTTGACGTCCGCATCGGAATAGCCAAGCGTCACGGAACAGAGCCCATTGATGAAATCGATGTATTCGTTGCCATCGATGTCCCAAACCTTCGATCCTTTTCCGCGCGTAACGAAATACGGCGATACGCCGAACGGATACTGGGTAACGCTCTTCGAGAAGGTCTGCGCTCCCAGAGGTATCGAGTGCCGGGCGCGGGCAAGAAATTCTTCCGATTTGGCGTAGCGAATTGACATGTTGATCCACCGAAGACTACGAGGTCCGGACGAGTGCGGGAGTTACGTTGTTGTTATCAAGCGATCGCCGACCACGTTAGCGGTTCGCCATAGGCTATGTCACGGGCGGCCGTGCGTCCGATAATCTCAGGCAAATATTTTGGCGGAAGCCCGAATCCCGGTCTTATCGAACGAACGTTCTCGTTCGTCAGAAGTTGCCCCGCCTTGATCGGCTTGACCGCGTAGATCGACCGGCGAAATCGTGTGCTGCCTTTTTCGCTTTGGGTCAGACTGTAGCCGACCGTGCCGAGCGCAGACCAAGCGGACCTGCAATCATCGACAAGCCTCCTGAATTCGTGTGGCTCAAGTGAAAACGCAGCGTCCGGGCCGCCTTCGGCGCGTGAAATCGTAAAGTGTTTTTCGATGATGGAACCGCCCAGCACAATCGATGCGACACAAGCGGCCGACCCTGGTGCGTGATCGGAAAGCCCCGATACGGCGCCGAACGCCGCTCCGAGATGTGCGACAGTACGCACGTTGGCCTCTTCAATCGGCGCGGGATAGGCGCTTGTACAATGCAGCAGCGCAACCCCGCCGGCGCCATTGCTTCTCGCGGTTTCCACGGCTTCCTGGATCTCGCCGAGATCGGCCATGCCGGTTGAGATGATTATCGGCTTGCCATGCTTTGCCGCATACGCGATCAAGGGCAGATCGATGACTTCGAAGGAAGCGATCTTGTAGGCAGGCGCATCAAGGCCGGCGAGCAGATCGACTGCCGTCTCGTCAAACGGGGTCGAGAACAGCGTGATACCAAGCTGACGCGCCTTGGCAAACAAGGCCGCGTGCCACTCGTAAGGCGTTTCCGCTTCCTTGTAGAGATCGTAAAGCAGATATCCGTCCCATAGCCCTCCCTTGATACGAAAGTCGTCGCCTTCGTGAGGGATGGTGATGGTGTTGGCCGTGTAGGTTTGAATCTTGATCGCGTCGGCTCCGGTCGCAGCCGCAGCCTCCAGCAAGTCGAGAGCCTTCTCCAACTTTCCTTGGTGGTTCGCCGATATCTCTGCAATAATGTAGGGTGGGTAGTCTGGGCCTATCGGCCGTCCCGCTATCTCAAACGTCGCAGTTTTGGAAGCCATCGAGGATACCGCGTCATATCGATGACAACGCGACTCCCGGCAAACTCTACTCGCTTCGGTAGCTAGATTCCGGGTGCGCTGACATGGAGTTCATTTCATGTTCGGCACTTATACCTCTTTAGCCCGGAGACACCAACTGTTTTGAGGCGCTGGTCCTAGCTTCGCGGTCGTTTTCGTATCTCGATATCATACATTTGGCCATTCAGTTCAAAGAATGCGGGGAAGCGCAAAGGGTCACAAATTCTCAGTAGATCGAACTGTTCCCGAATGCTTCGATCCGGATCGATTTTGCTGTCGTTAGGCGTTCGTTTGCGATGGTAGGAGGGGGCTCGATCATCCTGCGGGACTGGAATGACGGTACGGAAATTGACGACTGCAAAGTTCATCAACTCGCATGTAATACCGAAAAGCTTTTCGTTGATCTCGTCGTATAGTTCATGATCTGCGATCTGAAAGTTCTGCTTCTTCCAGATTGCGCCGCTATCGATCTTTTCCGCAGCTTCGAGCAGCGTCACGGTGATTGATTTGGCACCCTGAATCACCTCCCAGACCATCGGCGACCATCCTCGTCCAATCGGAAGATCGGAGGCATGAACGATCAGTGTTTTTCCGTATCGAGAGCGGATATTGTCATCGATGATGAAAGGGCATGAAATCAGGAAGAGGATGTCGCCGCCTCGCGCATCCTCGGGCCGAAAGATCACGTCGACTTTGTTCGTCTCCTGATTTTCTTTCCAACGTAGAAGAGACGCTACGACCGGGTGTCCTTCTGCACAAAGTACGTGAACCCTCAGCGGCATTTCTTAGTCCCTTTCGGCGCGCGTGCGCTTGCGCTCATAGAGATCAAAAATGTATTCGGCAACGCGCTCGGCGCCGCGTCCATCGCATATTCCGGCCGCCGCAACACCCAGATCCAAGACTGCGGCGGGACTTCGTGCAAGCCCCGCCAGCACCGTCGGAAGATCGGCGCGAAAGGATTCACGCGAAGGCAGCAGAACCACGGCGCCGGCTGCCTCAAGGGCCGCTGCGATGGCTTGCTGGTTATCGGCAATCGAGACGAGAATTGTCGGTAAACCCAGGCAACAGCGTTCCCACGACGTCGTCCCGCCGGCACCGATCGCAATATCCGCCTGCGCCATGATAGCGGATGGATTCCTGGCGCCGACATGAACGTTGAAGCGCGCGTCGCCGTTTATGTGCCGGTGCAAGTCGGCAAGCTGATCCGATTGCGATCCGATCATGATGTCTGCGGTCTTGAAATCCGGCAGCTTGCTGCAAATCTCGCGAACGAGGTCGACAGTCTGGGCACACAGGCCGTCCGGATCCGTCAAGCCGAACGAAATCAGAATACGTTCGACTCTGCCGCTGCCGCGACGGGCGAGACTTTGCGGGCGAAGTGCCGAAAATTCCTCCCGGACCAGAGCGTACCGGACCCCCGCGAGTACGGATGCGTACCTTGGAAGCAGGCCGTCGTAAACGGAACCTGGCCGGTTCAGCGTCATATCGACCAGCAAATCGCAATCATGCGGCCGATCGGCCAAATCATCGATGACGACCAATACCCCAGCATTGGGGCGCAGGGCGCGCTCGAACCTTGCATCCAGTCCGTAGTGGTCGCAGATGAAGATATCGAATTTTCCGAACCGGCCATGGACCAGCTTGTCGTCGATCTGGCTGTCGCCAATGAGCTCGATTGCCGGTTCCTGCGGGATAAATCCAAGCGTCTCGGTATCCGAATAGAAGCTGCAGGACGCGCCAAATCTTGCGAGCGCCGAAGCCAGCGTCGTGCACCTCACGATGTGCCCGCCACCAATCTTGTTGCTGGCGCTGGCCCGAATACCGACCCGACTAGTTTGCAAACAAGACACCGTTGAGTTGCGAATGTTGTTGCCCAACCCCTGACCAGCGGGGCACGAAAGTACTATTGCCGATTTTCGCGCTTTGAAAGCTGAAATGTATCGATCCCGACTGGCTTCGTTGGAATTTAGTCAGCTCATTTTGCGGCAATCTGGGAGCTGAGTGCGATCACAACCGCACCAAACGCGAACACAATTGCTGAAAAAGGCATTTTTGCGCCGCGCCGCCACAGCGTCCAGAGTTGAACCGCGACGCCGCCCAGCATCTGCAAGGCAACCAGGAACGTGCAGAGCGTTAGCGTGAGCAGTCCCTGCGTGCCGAGACCGGCCAGTATCGCTGCAATCGCAAGCATGAGGGTGATGGTCTTTCGAGCAGCGGGTGACGACCGTCTGGTCCGCGCAAGCCGCATCTCAAGCGATGCCCAGGCTCCCCAGGCGTAGACCTGCAGCATTACAATCGGAAAAAGCTGGATCGCCGCGTTGATATTGTCCGTTCCGATCGAGCGGAAGCGAAAGGTGCCGACAACCAAGGGGAAGACCCCAATCATCGCAACGGCCACCAACGCGATGGCCGCGAGATAGTAACTCAGCAAGCGGTCGTATTGCCGCGACGGCATGCTGTAGAGACGTGCGAACAGGCCGGTCGCGATGACGCTGTGCACGATCAGCAGCGCGGAGGCGACACGGAAGTCGACGGAATAAACCGAGAGGTCCTCGGTTCCGAGGAATGCGCCGATATAGACGCGACCGCAGACGGAGGCCCAGATCGAAGAGAGCGTGAATGCCAGCAGCGGCAGTCCGATGCGGGCGGCGCTGCGCAGCCTGGTCGTCAGTTCGGTCTGCCGCAGCCGCGCGAACAGGGCCAACGCGCCGATCACGAAAACAACGGCGACCAGCGCCGACACGATGGCGAGCGGCAACAGGCCCGCAGTTCCAGTTAATGCGAGGCAAAGCGCGACGACGGCGATTCCGAAGATCGAAAGACCTTCGAACCATAGCGCCAGATTTCGATGCGAGAACGTTCGGCTATAGGAGCTCAGCGTTATCTGCGCGAGTGCGATGGTGCACGCACTCAGCACGACCGCTTGCGCTGGCGATTTGGCGACAAGCATGACAATCACCGCTGCCGTTGTCAGCAGCAGGCCGGGGCCGACCACGCAAAGCGCGAGTATGTCCGACACCGGAACAGGGCGCCGCAACAGCGAAAGCTGCGGTGTTGCGGCGGGTATCCCGAACGTTAGCAACGTAGCCACCAGCGCTGCCCACGACCACGCATATTCGATGATGCCATAGGACGAACTGTCGAGCCAGGCGGCCAGAATCAGCGGCGCCAAATAGGCGGCCGCCTTCGACAACCCGAAATTTGCAAAATATACCGCTATTCTGACGAGGGTATTCCCATCGGGCACGCCGCCAAGCTTGCCGGCAACGGTCCGGGCGGCCTCGTTCGACCTGTGGTCTGATCGGCCGTCTCCGTTCAAGAGCAGCGTCTCCTGGTCAAAGCATCGGTCTCAACTGGGACAGCCTTTGTCGGCGTCATTCGGTTGGCTCGCGGTACGAGGCTGGTGAGGCGGTCTGGACTTCATCGAAACCCGGTTTATGGGCAGCGTTGCGTGACCTATAGGTATTTCCGGCGCTTGGCAAAACATGACCCAAATGGCACAAGAATTTGGTCAGGTCGGGCTTGGAAACCGGTTTGCCGATCTTAACCCTTCGATTTGTTGAATTCGCGGAACGCATGACAGAGCGCAGCCAGAAGGACGTTTTTCTCAGCAGCGAGGGCGACGCTTGGTATGGGCGAAATCTGCAGCATCTGCGCGAACCGGGTCCGGACATCGTCCTCATCACGCTGGACGAAATGGGGGTTGCGCCAAAATCGGTCCTCGAGATCGGTTGCGCCAACGGATATCGGGTCGCCAGCATTTGCGAGCGGTTTGGCGCGACCGGATCTGGCGTCGAGCCCTCCGCCAGCGCCGTTGCCGACGGCCGTACCCGGTTTCCATCGCTGTCACTCGAAGTCGGGACCGCCGATGCGTTGCCGTTCTCGGACGGGCAGTTCGACCTAGTCGTGTTTGGCTTCTGTTTCTATCTGGTCGATCCACGCCTGCATCTGCGGTGTGTCGCCGAAGCCGACCGGGTGCTGGCGGAAGGTGGCCTGCTGCTCATCTACGACTTCATCGAACCGGTTCCCTATTACAACGACTATGCGCACCGGCCGGGAATACGGTCGTACAAGATGGAATTCTCGCGCTTCTTCCTTGCCAGTCCCGCCTATAGATTGCTGCGTCGCAACATGGCGCCGTCGGCGCATGGCGTGCCAAAGCCGGACCAGACCATCGGGGTCGATGTGCTCCGCAAGAGCGATGCCACGGCCTTTCCACCGAACCCTTATTTGTCGGTTTGATATGGCTCAAGGCGGGGTATCGGAGAGCGCGTGCTCTGGTTGTTGCGCCGCATTGACAGGCTCGGCGCGATCGTTGTTAAAGCGGCCAACCTGGGTTGATTGCTGGAAGATTCACTTCCCGGATTTTACTTTTCAAGGTGAGGCGGAATGCTGAAAGAAAAGCTCGCACGGGGTTTGAAAGTCCTGACCGACAAGCGCTATCGGCAGTTCTATGCGCAGCGGCAAATTCTCGGCGTGCCGTCGCGCGAACGCAAGGCCAACAGTCTCGCCAGCAGATTACCGGTCTTCGAAGCTAGGGGCACCGGGGAGACGTCGGCCCAGACGGCCATCCTGAAAGATCGCGGCTATCTGTTTCTGAACAATCTGATCAAGCCGGACCAGCTGCAGGCCATGCACGCCTTCTTTTCGGTCAACGAATGCGCCGACCCCTACCGGCCGGAGTTCGGCAAGTTTGTCGCGCCTGATAATGCGCCGCCGCAGACCCATGTCGCCTTTTTTTCGAACGAGGCCATCATTCGCGCGCCGCATGTACTGGATATCGCGAACGACCCGAACGTGCTGAGCATCGTTTCCGGATTTCTGGGTGCCAAACCCACGATCAGCCTGATCACCGCGTGGTGGTCGATGCCGCACAAGGACGGCAAAGCTGAAGAGGCCGAGCTGTTTCATCGCGACGTCGATGACATCCGCTTCGTCAAGTTGTTCTGCTATCTGACCGATGTCGACGAGGTTTCGGGTCCGCACATGTTCGTGCCGGGATCGCAGAGCATCGACAGGCTGACCAAGATCCGCCGCTATCAGGACAGTGAAATCCTGGATGCCTTCGGTGAAACCAGCGTCACCACGTTCACCGGCAAGGCGGGGACCGCGTTTCTCGAAAATACCTATGGTTTCCATCGCGGAGTTCCGCCGACGCGGAAGCCGCGCCTATTGTTCCAGGTGCTGTATTCGCTCCGCAACTCGATCTACGGACCGGACAAACCCGTCGGACGCATCGGTGCGAATGGCGTGCCCGCCGGCATCGATCCCTTCATCAACCGGGTCTATCTTTCGCCGCGGTGAGTGCGGCCTTCCTGCCGCGGCCACTGGTTGACGCCGGTGCCGGCAACAATCGTGTCAGCAGGAACGGAGCGGCTGACGACCGCGCCGGCGCCGACGATGCTGCGGGCGCCCACGGTGACGCCCGCCAGGATCACCGCGTGGGCGCCGATCCAGACTCCCTCTTCGATGAAGATCGGCCGGTGCACGTGCGGGTAGGGAGGATCTCTGGTAAAATCCAGTCCGGCGCTTTCGATCATGACTCCTTCCGAAAGCCGGACATGATCGCCGAGCGTAATTCCGCCGGTGGCACCGAGCGTGCATTTCGGTCCGATCACGACACCCTGTCCAAGCCGGATGTTTTCAGCGTTTTTCACGGTGACCGACCAGTGACAATACGGCAATTCGGCAGCATGCGGAAACAGCGCCGCGGTTTTCAGGACGCTCGCAGCGCGTAATGCCGCCCCGATCGCCCACATCGAAAGACGGACCAGGATTGTTACCGGCGCAAGGCGTACCAGCTTGCGGATTGCTTCCTTCAAACAAACCTCCCAACCGCCTCGCGTCCGGACGAAGTCAACGGGTGACGGGCGCCCAGATCGACCACTTGGAAAAAAGCAGGCCATTCAGTGGCGAAAGCAAACGCCATTTTGCGCCCGGCGTGACTCCACGGAACTGCGGCGAAAAGCCGTTGGCCAGGAAATAATATGCGTACTGTTCCTTCAGATATGCATTTTCGGCCACCCCCGATTGAACTTCTTTCGTCAGCAGCAGGCGCTTCAGCGCGTAGCTCGCGGAAATCGGCGCCAGATATTGCTCGCGGAAGGCCGCCACGGCGCCGCCGGGCGCCAGGATTCGCTTGCACTCCGAAAGCGTGAGCCACATGTTGCGCGAATGATGCAGCGATGCATCGAATACGACGATGTCGAACTGGCCGTCGCCGAACGGCAGCTTGTTGGACATGTCGCATTCGGCGAATTCGATATCGCCGCCGTCCACGCCGACGAGCCTGGCAGAGTTTTCAATCAACTGTTGCATCCGCGACATCGAAATGTCGACGCATGTGAATCTGGCCTTTGGATACATCTTTCGGAGCGAGAGTGACGTGAGGCAAGTCCCGGCGCCAATCTCGACAAAGCGGACGTTGCCGTTTTTGTGGGCGTAGAACTCGTCCAAACTATCCGCGATGGCGGCGATATACGATTGGACGATCTCGAGATGCTTTCCGATCTGCTGTACGTTTTCAGTATCGAAGTAATCTACCGCTCCGGCATAAAACTCTCGATCATCGGTACGAAGTTCGGGATTATCCATGGAGACAGACTCCGGAACCAACGATTTCTGAGGGATTTTAGAGGGTGCGCACTGATATCAACAGCCCGGCAAGTGGTCAATGCAGGCCGATTACGGCAATTGGCGGCAACTCACGCCCGGAGCTGCAGAATCCAAACTTTGACGTAATGTGACGGCCGTCCGCAGTTCTGGAGGGGGGAGAGTCAGGATTCGCAGGAACCGGGCTCTGAGCCTTCAACGGCGAACCGCAGGCCGTCGTCGAGCGCCACCTTCGGCGTCCACCCGGTTTTGCGCGCCGTTGTAATGTCGATCTCCATGGAGCCCAGCAGGCTGTCGCCGAACTCGGGCCGTCCTGTGATCTTGAAGAACAGACGGAGTACGGCATCGGGCAATGGAAACATGTAGGCCCGCCCGCCGCAGGCCTTCGCGATCCGGCGCGCGAATTCGGGTGTCGAAAGCTGCTCGTCGTCGGCTATCAGGAACACCTCGAACGATCTCCCGGGATGGGTAAGCCGGAGCGTGATGAACGACACCAGATTTTCGATGCCCACGAAAGCGCGGCGATTGCGAATGGCGGCGAGCGGCAGCGGCAGCCCGGCCTTGATGGCGCCGAACAACCGACGGAAATTGCCGAGCGCCGCCGGTCCGTAAACCAACGGTGGGCGAATGACTGTTATCTTCAGGTTTGTTGTCTGTGCGACGATCGCGAGACCTTTCTCGGCTTCGGCCTTCGAAATTGGATAGAGGCCCTTCGGTGCGGGAACATCATCCTCCCGGAACGGTCCTTGCCCGTCCGTCTTGCTGCCGTTCACAAGAATCGTGCTCATGTAGATGAAGTGACCGATGCCCGCCTTTGCCGCGGATTGAGCGAGCCTGACCGTCCCGTCCCGATTGAGCGAATGGTAAAGGCTGTGCTCGCCATCGGATTCGGGGTGATGGACACGGGCAGCCAGGTGCACCACGGCATCGACGTCGCGCAGTGCGGCGTCCCAGTTCGTCTCGCCGTCGATGGACGGGATCAGCGCGTCATCGGCGCCGAGTGGTGGCCTGCGTAAGGCGCTCCGAACGATCCAGCCTTGGCTTCTGAGCGCAGGTGCCAGATGACGACCGATAAAACCGCTGGCCCCCGTCAAAAGGACGACCGGCCGACCCTCTTTCACGATACCAATCCCCTGATCATACCGGCTTCTCTAGCAGCCGGTGCACGAGATTGCGATATCTTGTCATCGCTTGCTTAAAACTGTATTGCCCCGCGACTTCGACGGCGCGCATGCCCTTTGCCCGAGCCTGCCCCGAAGATGCGGCGGCCCTGATCGCTGCAGCCAGCGCTGCGGGATTGCCTGGTGGCACTACCCAGCCGATATCGTTGTCCCTAATTGTTACCGCGGCTTCAGCATTTGCCTCGGAAACGATCGCGACAGGGCGGCCGATCGCCAGCAGATTGTAAAATCGGCTCGGAACGGACACCCCGGCAGCGTTCTTGCGATATGGAATGATCCACAGGTCGGCGGACGCCAGAAACTCGGCCAGATCGGTCTCGGGGACGCGGCCCATCATCACGACATTTGGTAGCTTGGCCTCCGCTTGCAAGGCTTGCAGACTCTCAAAGCCCGTTCCCCAGCCGGACAGCAGAAAACCGATATCGTCCGCATCCAGAAGCATTCGGGCTGCCTCGAACACTACCAGCGGGTCGTGCGTAAATCCGAGGTTGCCGGAAAGGCCCACGATGAAGCCACGCTTGCACACTTGTCGGTAGCTGTTGTTCGATTCGATCGGCCGCAGACCGATGGGGAGGGTTGCCCAGTTCGGGATGAAACAGATCTTGTCCGGTGTCACGCCCTTGTATCGCTTGAGGAGCTGCGTGGTGTCGCGCCCGATAACAATGACCGCGCTGAGCGCACGGTACATCAGGGCGTTCGCTGCGTGAATGGCCGTCGCCGCGATCGAGCGCGGCCGCATCAGTCCGGCCATCACCAGGACGTCCGGGAACAGATCGTGCAGGATCAGCACGGACCGGGCGCGGCGCAGCCACGCCGCGGCGGCGACCGAATAGGGCAGCATGAACGGCGCCGTGACGGTAACGACGACGTCTCCCCGTTGCAGGCGCATCAGCAGGATAAAGAACACGCGGATGCTGAACCAGAGTTCGGCGGCTGCCCGTTTCACCAGCGCGGCCTTCGCCGGCATCCAGTTCCTAATTTCGATGATATGCGGACCACCCTGGCGCTGCGAAGCGGCGGCCGCGGACCCGCTCCAGCCGGAAAAAACCACGACAGGAGATTCAAGCGCCAGTTGCTCGGCAATGGCAGTCATGAATATCGCGGTTGTGTTTGGATCCGGCGCGTAGTGCTGGGTCACCACGACAATTCTTCTCGCGCGCTGCATCAACTCTTGCTTCCGAAAATCCGCCGGGCGATGAAAAGCTGCCTGTCTCGCGGACGGCAAACGGACATCGATCTAAGACGCATCAGACCCATAAAACAACTCGGCAGCCGGCACAACCGCCGTACCGGATCCGGGCCGGGCACCCGGCCTGTTTACAAGGGGCGCAGGCTTGCGTAGTCACAGGCTCCGGTTCCTGGGTCGCTTGACCCCGGCTTTTGGTCTATGAATGCTGTTGTGATCAGATCTTGCCTGCCTGGATACGGACGCATCGCGGATAGTCGCTCCGGCTTGCCCAACCGTATATTGCTGAGCTGGCCGCAGGTTGGCACCCCGGCCGATCAGACCGTAACAGGCTTGAAACGCTGAGATGACGGCACAAAAACGCAGTTATCATCTGTTGGGAAATTCGGCGTGGAACGCGACGGCGTTCCTCGTGAGCGTCGGATTGAATCTGATCATCCTTCCATTCGTCCTGTTGAGCCTGGGAGCGAACGTGTTCGGAATTGCCGGCCTGGTGACCGCCTGCATTGCGCCTGCCTTGGCCTTCAGCAATACGCTTGCATTGTCGACGACCCGCGAATTGGCCCAGCGGCTGGCGGCAAGCGAGCGCGATGATGCACGACGTTTCTTCGCGGCGGCATTGTTACTGGCGATCGCGACGGGCGGGGCGATCGTGATCCTGTTCGCGCTCGCCGGTCCGCCGCTCGCGCGTCTTGCGTTCCATCTGAACGGCATGGACGGCAGCGATCTCACGCTTGCCTTTGTTCTCGGTGCGCTCGGCTGGCTGTGTCAGTGTCTGTCCGCGGTCTTTCTGGCCCTGTTCACGGCCCGGCAGGATTACCGGCGCATCGCTTCGATCAACATCGTCAGTACGGTCATGGCGACGGGGGCCATGCTGGTGCTGATCCCCCGCTGGCCGCTGGCCTCGACATTTCTCGGCTGCCAGGCGTTGGGCTTTGCCGCGAGCCTGGTCGCAGCGTTCGCGCTGTCGCTCCGGACGATCCGTCAGTGGCTGGCGCCTCCCGCCTTTCATCGAGGTCCGCTGGGTCAGCTCGTCAGGCTGGGAGCCTGGCAGCTCGCCGCTCAAGGCGGCGGCCTCATTGCCGGGCAAGCCGATCGGTACCTGCTCGGAGCCTTGATGCCGCCGCAGTTCGTCGGGTTCTATACCGTCGCGCAGCGGCTGGAAGAGGCGATGTATGTCGGCATCCTGAAAGTCGGCGAAATCCTGTTCCCGCTCTTCAGTACGATGCAGAGGGAGTCCATCGATCGCAAGGCCGATCTGCTGTTCCGATCCTCCTGGATATTGAACCTGCTCGCCGCGAGCGCGCTCGGAGCACTGATCCCCGTCGCCGGGCCGCTGCTCGATGTATGGACCGGTCGCGAAGCGGCGACCGAAGCCCAGCAGGTACTGGTCGTGCTCGCCGTCGCCGGCATGATCGGATGCAGCGCCAATGTTTTCGCGTTCTATCTGCTGGCGCAGGGTCGGTCCCAGTCCAACGCCTTGATCTCGATGGTGACGGCCGTATTCACGCTTGCCACCAGCGCCGTGACCCTGCCCACTTTCGGATGGCAGGCGGCGGGCTGGAGCGCCTGCGTCGGCATGATCGCCCAGATGGTCACCACCGTCATCCTGCTGCGTCGAGGTTTTGGTCTCGCCGGCATGTGGTCGCGTGTTCTCCATTTTGTCTTGATGCCACTTGGGATCGGCATCGCGACGGCGCTGGTCTTGCGCTATATCGGCCGAGATGCCCTGTCCGACCATGCGCCGGCTTGGTGGTACGTGGGAGGAATCTATTTGCTGGCGGCCGGTATCATTTTTGTCGTCGTGGTCGCAGCATCGCGGATCGGCCCCTATGGCGACGCTTGCTGGCGGGATCTTCGTGTCATCGCCAGCCGCTTCCTGCCGATGAGGGCCTCCTAGCGATGTGTGGGATTGCGGGCATCTACAACATCATTGGCAAGCCGGTAGACCCGGTCGAAATTTCGCGGCTGACCGGACTGCTGGCCCATCGCGGCCCCGTTGGTGAGGGAAGCTGGTTCAGCGCCGATCGCGATCTGGCCCTTGGTCACCGCAGGCTGGCGATCATCGATCCCGGCGCAGGCGGCTATCAGCCGATGCATTCGGCCGATGGCCGTCATGTGATCGTGTTCAACGGCGAGATCTACAATTTCCTGGAGCTTCGGCGCGAACTTGAGGCGCGGGGCGCTGTGTTCCGCAGCCAGTCCGACACCGAAGTCATTCTTGCCGCCTGGCAGGCCTGGCGGGAAGGGATGTTGTCGCGCTTCAACGGAATGTGGGCGCTGGCGATCTTTGATACCCAAACGAGAGAGTTGTTCCTGGCCCGCGACCGCTTCGGCATCAAACCGCTGCTGTACGCGATGTCGCCGGAACGCTTCGTGTTCGCATCCGAACAGCGCGCAATGGTACGAAGCGGGCTGATCCAGACGTCGCTGGACGTCGACGTGGCGCGGCGGCTGCTACTCGATGCCTTCGGCGTCGAGGGAAGCGAGCGGACGCTTTGTCGGGAGGTGCGCCGCCTGCAGGCCGGCCACTACATGTGGCTGCGCGAGGGACGCGTGGCGATCACCCGCTGGTGGCGGACCGTGGATCATCTCCCGGCGATACCGGAGAGCGACGCCGAGCGCGTGGAACGCTTTCACGAACTGTTCGAGGATGCGGTGGCGCTGCGGATGCGCAGCGACGTGCCGATCGGAACCTGCCTGTCGGGCGGATTCGATTCATCCGCGGTGATCTGCACCATGTCCGCTCACGAAAAGGCCGGAATGGGACCGCGCGACAGTAGTTCATGGCGTCACGCCTTCGTCGCGACATTTCCCGGCGCCTTGAACGACGAGCGGCCGATGGCCGAGGAGGCGGCCGCCTGGGCGAACGTCGATCCAACGTTTCTCGAGATCGGCGAGAGCGACGCGTTGTCGGAACTCGACCGCATCCTTGACGACAATGACGACGTCTATATCGCGCTTCCCAGTGCGGTCTGGCTGATTTATCGGGAACTCCGCCGCCAGAACGTCACGGTGTCGCTGGACGGCCATGGCGCGGACGAACTGATGGGAGCTTATTTCCAGGAGGGACAATCGGGGGCGTTCCGGCTGCGCAATGCGCTGGCGGGGCTTTCTTCCAACTCGGCGCTGGCCAGACGCGGCGTCGATCTGTTGCGGGCGATGATGATCAAGCGGCAGCGCAATTATTTCCTCCGCGGCGGACTGCGCAACGTTCCCGCGCAGTTTGCGCTTGTCGGCGACGACGACGTGCTGCCGCGTAACTGGGGGCCGTTGAATCGGCGTCTCTATCGCATGTTTCACGGTACGGTGCTGCCAACGATTCTGCGGAATTTTGATCGCCTGTCGATGGCCCATGGCATCGAAGTGCGAATGCCGTTCATGGATTGGCGTCTCGTCACCTACACGATGGCGCTGCCGGACGAGATCAAGTCCTCGAACGGTTACACCAAGGTGATTGCGCGGCGGGCGATGGAAGGCCGGATGCCGGAGTCGATCCGGACGGGGCGTCGGAAAGTGGGTTTCAATTCGCCGATGCCGGAATGGCTGAACGGGCCGCTCTCCGGCTGGACTGTGGCGCTGCTCGATCGCAAGGTTCCGGCATTCGCCGAAATCGTCGACGAAGCCCGGCTGCGCGATGCGGTGCTGCGGCTTGACCGGACCAAGGCCTGGGACTGGGAAACGGTCGGGCGCATCTGGCCGTATCTTCATATGAAGTGGATGCTGGCGCGGTCGGCGTAGCAACGCCCGCGCAATCGTGGCCAGCGGTGCCGGCGGATTATTTGGCCAACACCATCAGCGACCAGCCTCCGAGCAGGCGCGACGCCAGATCAGGCGATAGGCGCGAGACCAGCCAGCGCGGCACGTTCATGAGGTTTGCCCTCAATCCCCGATTGGGAAGCTCCATCGTCAGCGCGGTCAGGTTACAATCGATGATGTCGTATCCGGCGTATTTGAGGGTCTCTATCGCGGTCTGCTTGGTGAAGTAGTGAAGATGTCCCACGCTCTTTCTGGCGTGGAGCAGCGCCTGATCCCTGAATACGGACTGCACCGAAAGATCCAGCGGAATATGAAATATCTTGTAGTCGGCCAATTTCTTCAGGGAACGAAGAAAGCCGATATAGTCGTCGACGTGCTCGAAGACGTCGATGCACAACAGCAGATCGAAACGAACGTCATCCTCGAAGATGCTCTTGTTGACAAAATGCACGCCGGGACGTTCGCGCTCAGACGCAAGCTTGAACGCCTGGCTCGACATCTCGTAGCCGACGAACGCGCTGTCGGGCAGCTTCGTCTTCAGTTGAACGAGAATTTCTCCGGCGCCGCAGCCGACCTCCGTGATCCGTGCGGGCTTGATCGAATTGCGGTCGAGAATCTCCCAAATCTTCGCGGCCTTCCAGGCCGAGTCTTCGACGTGCCAGGACGGGTTGTGGGCGAGGTATTCGGCATTGTCATAGATGGACGCATCATTTAGAGAGTGCTTCGCTTCTGCATCGTCGGTCATTTCCTGCTCCTTGATCGACGCTTCCGGCGCATGCAATCGGATGGCTGTCCTGGGGGCTGGCCGGGCCAATGTCTGGCAGGAGCGGCGCCTGGATGTCAATCATTGCAGATTCCCGCGCGATGGGGCATTTGGTGCGAACGGTTGCCCTCCATTCGCGATTGAACTGTCCGAAGCGGCGGGTGAGCAGGTTGTCGTCAAATTCCGGCTCGATCGCCTCGATCTGCCGCGGGTTCGAATTGCAAGGTCATCTCGGTCTCCAACATGCGCCTGTTCCAGAATAGCGGGATCTATCCCTCCTATTTGCATCATCTGAATCGTCTGGCAGCGCGCGCGACCTCCTTCGACGAGCGGCGCCGGGTCTTCCTGAGCGACCGGTTCGGTGCGCTGCATTTTCTGCAGCCGGTGCTTGGTGGCGAGCCAGATGCGTTCTTCACCAACGGAGATGACGAGGTTCTCCAGAAATACTGGGCGCACGAGAATGGCATGGCGGCGGCAAGCTCGCTCGAGCAGATCCTGCTGGCGCAGATCGAGCACCACGGAACGGAAGTATTCTACAATCTCGATCCGGTTCGATATCCGAGCCGCTTCGTCGGCAGTTTGCCGGGATGTGTGAAGAAGACAATCTGCTGGCGCGCCGCACCTTCCGGAGGCGCCGACCTCTCGGCATACGATCTGCTGGTGTGCAACTTTCCGTCGATATTGGCGGACTGGAAGGCCAAGGGATGCCGCGTCCAAACCTTCTTTCCGGCGATCGATCCGGTGATGGACGAGTATGGTGCCGACGAACGGCCGATCGATATTCTCTTTGTCGGCGGATATTCCCGTCATCATGCCACGCGCGCGAAGATCCTCGAGCGGATCGCCGGTCTTGGGGCGTCGCGGCAAGTCGTCTATTGCCTCGATGCTTCTCGTCTGACGCGCCTTGCGGAGAGCCCCTTCGGCCGTCTCTTGCCGCTCCGAAAACACCGCCGACCGGCCGCTGTTTCCCACCTGGCGCGGCCGCCGGTTTTCGGACGACAGCTCTATGAATTGATCGGACGATCGAAGATCGTGCTCAACGGCGCCATCGACATGGCGGGCAGGGACCGTGGCAACATGCGCTGCTTTGAGGCGATGGGCTGCGGGGCGCTGCTGGTATCCGACGCCGGCAGTTACCCACCGGGCATGGAACCTGATGTGACCATCAAGGTCTATGACTCCGCGGTCCATGCCGTGGAGCTTGTCGAAGCTTGCCTCGATCAAGCGGCAGAGCGGGCGGCGATGGCGGCCGAGGGACGGCGCCAAGTCTCCCAATTGTATTCCAAGTCATTGCAATGGAACGGATTTATCGATCTCGTCGCGCAGGCTTAGCTGTGCTAGAAGCCGTCGCCAACGACGATACGCCCAACATCGCAAGCCCGCCGGATGATCGGCGGACGATAGGTCCAGGTGATGCGCACTGACGAACTGATCTATCGATTCAAATGGTTGCTCGACAATGCCGCCGCGCCGGTATTCAAAATGCGCCGTCAGCCTTTCAGCCCGGGATATCAGGCCGCACGGGTAGAGCTCATCACCTCCGCGATCGATCAGGGCCTGCTTCGTGGCGAGCAGACTCTGCCGGCGGGCTACGGGATCGCCATGGACGAACGTGTCGTGGAATACCCATGGGTGTTCGCAAGATTGGGCGATGTCGGCAAAATGCTGGATGCGGGATCCACGTTCAACCACGATTTCCTGCTGCGACGGCCGCCGCTCAAAGGCGCCGATCTCACCATCATGACGCTAGCGCCCGAGAAGCGCTGCTATTGGCACGATGGCTATTCCTACGTGTTCGGCGACCTCAGAAAGACCATGTTTGCCGACCGGACCTTCGATACCGTCGTCAGCATTTCGACCATCGAGCACATCGGTCTGGACAATGCGATGCTCTACACCGGAAAATCCGCCGACGCCGAGAATGACGAGGGCGGCTTTGTTCCCGCTGTGCAGGAATTCAAGCGGATTCTTAAACCGGGCGGAAACTGCTTCATTTCGGTTCCGTTCGGCAAGCGCGATAATCTCGGCTGGTATCAGGTGTTCGATCTCGCCAAGGTGAACAGGATCGTCGAGGCGTTCGCTCCCGCATCCCACCGGATCGACTATTTCGGCTACCGCAGGGATGGATGGACGAGGGCGTCGGCGGACGAACTCGCGAACGCGACCGTCTACGACGTCCATTCCGGAAAGGGATGGGGCGAGGACCGGGCCGCATCTTCCCGCGCGATCGCGTGCCTGCAGTTGACGGCATGAACATCCACTACCTGATCCAGCGTCTCATTGGCCGCGCTACCTGCGTTATGCACGAGGATGCGGTTCTGGCCTGGTCGGCCAGAATCAGGAACATCCGGGGTGAAAGCCGTGCGATCGTGGTCGGCCGCCACACCCGCATTCGGGGTGAACTGCTGACGTTCGCCCACGGCGGCGAAATCACGATCGGCGAATGGTGCTATGTCGGCGAAGGGACGCGAATCTGGTCGGCGGCCTCGATCGCGATTGGCGACCGGGTTCTAATTTCGCACGCCGCCAATATTTTCGACAGTCTGACGCATCCGATCCGGGCCGCGGACCGTCACGAGCAGACCAGGGAGATCTATCAAAGCGGACATCCGCGCCAGATCTCCCTGGGCGAAAGTCCGGTCAGGATTTGCGACGACGCCTGGATCGGTGCGGGAGCGTTTGTGCTGCGCGGCGTGGTCGTTGGCGAAGGGGCCGTCGTGGCCGCCGGCGCCGTGGTCACCAAGGACGTGCCGCCATATACGATCGTGGCCGGGAACCCCGCGGTTGTCGTCAGGGAATTGACAGCCGATGAGCGCTGATCCGAAATTGCCGACGTGGGAAGATGCCGTGGTCTGGCTGCGCAACCACCCGGACCGGCGGCAGATGGTGATGGACGCGTTCTATGATGACCCGCTCACCGCCGCCGCCGAGCGCTACCACGGCTCGCCGGAATGGCACAGCATCGCGGCGCTGTTGCGGGGGCGATCTGGAACCGCCCTCGACGTCGGTGCCGGGCGCGGCATTACGAGCTTCGCGCTGGCGAAGGATGGTTTTGCGGTCACGGCACTCGAGCCGGATCCGAGCGCGATCGTCGGCGCCGCCGCCATCCGCTCGCTGGCACGGGAAGCATCGCTCCCGATCAATGTCGTGGAGGAGGTTTCCGAGCGACTGCCGTTCGCTGATGCGAGCTTCGACGTCGTCATTGCGCGTGCGGTCCTGCATCACACCCGCGACCTCAAAGGCGCCTGTCGCGAAATTCACCGGGTGCTGAAGCCCGGCGGGATATTTGTCGCCGCGCGAGAGCACGTGATCAGCAGGGAAGCCGATCTCGGGAGGTTCCTGGATCGCCACCCCCTGCATCATGTCTACGGCGGCGAGCATGCGTTTCTGCTCGACGAGTATTTGACCGCGCTGAAGGGCGCCGGCTTTTCGCTGGACGTTCTGACGCCGCTGCGCAGCCCGATCAATCTGCACCCTTATACGTTGGAAAGCTTGCGCGACGCCATCGTGACGTTGTTGTCGCGCAAGGTTCCTGTGCCGGGATGGCGGCTCGCCCTGAAATCCGATCTGATATTCTCGGCGCTGCTTGCTGGCGCTGAACGCTTCGACAACCGTCCCGGACGGCTCTATTCATTCGTTGGTCGCAAGGCCACAGCCTAAATTTGCCGATGGTTGCGATTTTCAGGGCTGGATGATCTCGCGGTAGATCGCGACGGCGAGTTCGGCGGATTTCTTCCAGTTGAAGGTTTCGATGGCGCGCGATCGTCCGGCCGCTCCCAGACGCGCGCGCATCGCGGCATCCGCGCAGGCCTTATCCAGGGCTTTGGCGAGGGCGTCCGGATCGCTCGGTTCGACCAGAAGGCCAGTCTCGGGAGTAACTTCAAAGGGAATGCCCCCGACCCGTGTCGAAACCACGGGCAGGCTGCTCACCATCGCCTCCAGGACCACGAGCGGCAGCGTATCTGCTCGCGACGGAAACACGAACAGGTCGACGCTCCGGTACAGCGCGCGCAGTTCATCCCTGGTGATGAAATCGGTAAATCGCAGGCGTGGATCGTCCGGCGTCAGGCCGCAACCGGCCAGCAGCCTCAGGTGCTCGTCCCTGGAGCGGATCTGGCCGGCGATCACGGCGACCGCGCCTTCGCGCATCAGCGGCAGGGCCTTTAATAGCGTGTCGATGCCCTTGTTGGGCGTATGATTGCCGACGAAGAACATCAAAGGCTTGCCGCTCGGCAGCGCAAAGCGCTGCACCAGGCGTTGCCGCTCGGCGTCCGGCAGTGCTTCCGAAAAATAGGGATCCACCCCGTTGGTGACAACCCGCAGCCGCTCGGCCGGCACCCCCATGGCCGACAGGATCGGCGCCTCGCATGGCGACAGCATCAATACGCGGGCGGCGCCTCGTGCGACTTCCACGACCGGTTGCCGAACCAGCCAACGCAGCAACGGCTTCTGCCAGTTTGGCGATTCGAACCCCCGGGAAAAATCGTTGAATTCGACGAAGCCGTGGGTCGAAATGACGTATGGAATCTTCAGCTTCGCGCAGATGCCGGCCACCTCGCGCAGCGCGCCGGGCGGGTGCGGATTGTGCAGGTGGACGACGTCGAAGTTTCCATCGCGCAGCAATTCCAGAAGGTC
Organism: Afipia sp. GAS231; assembly: GCF_900103365.1. NCBI lineage: Bacteria > Pseudomonadati > Pseudomonadota > Alphaproteobacteria > Hyphomicrobiales > Nitrobacteraceae > Afipia > Afipia sp. GAS231. Next base: position 1,397,586 of record NZ_LT629703.1, on the reverse strand, counting down.
CGCGCGCCAGGCCATCGTCGTCGCCTGCCGGGGAAGAAACCGCTGGATCGGCAGCAGGATGTTCCTGGCCTTGCGCCGAACGATGCGAAGCCCATCCTCGATCTCGGTCCCGTCATTCTCCGCCATGACGAACAGCGTGGCATCGCAGATCCCAGCGATCTCCCTGGTGAGCTGGATTGCCGCCGACACCCCGCCGCTTGCCTTGAACGTTGGCGGCGTGATCGCGACCGCCGCGACACGAGGCTGTCTCATGCAAAGCCGTCCTGCACGCGGCTATTCCAGGCACGGCGCATACTTTGATCTAGCGTCATTGCCGGCGCCCAGTTCGTTATCTGCTTGAGCTTCTCGGTCGATGCCCGCAGCATCGGCCTGTCCACGGCGCGAACGCGCGCGGGATCCTGCAGGATGTCGAGCTTGACGCCGGCCGCCTCGGCGATCAGGCGGACGACATCGCCCACCGCGTGCGTGACGCCGGTTCCCAGGTTCGAGATCACGGGCCCACCGTCAAATGCGGCATGGTCCGCCAGGGCCCTGAATCCGCGTGCGACGTCCTGCACGTCGATGTAGTCGCGATGCGGGAAAAGATTGCCGAGCGAAATGCTGGTCTTTCCCCGCGCGAGCTGCCCGATGATTGCGGGCACCAGATGGGGATTGGTTTCGCCGGGCCCGACGACGTTGAACAGCCGCACGATGACGCCGCGAATCCTGTTCTGATCGTGAAAATACCGGACGAAGTGCTCGGCGTGAAGCTTGGTATGTCCGTAGATATCGACCGGACCCAGCGCTTCATCAAGCTCGACGTGCTCGCCGGAGAAGGGACGATATACCGCGGCCGTGGAGGCGAGAACAAACCGGGCCTTCGGCGGCGCCGCATTCAACAGATTGACCGTGCCCGATACGTTGATGCTGTTCGAACTGCCGGGATGCGCCTCGCAGGTCGGAATGAAATGAATCGCAGCCAGATGGTGGATGATTTCGGGAGCGACCTTTTTCATGACCGCGGACACCGCCTCGTCGTCGCGCACGTCGCAACGGTGCAGCACGAACTTGTCTCGATCCATGAAGTCGAGGCGCTGTTCGCCGCAGGCGAGACTGTCGAGGACGTGAATCTCGCCGTCTCCCGCCGTGACGAGCTGGTGGACGAGTTCGCGTCCCACATATCCAACTCCTCCGGTCACGAGAATTCGACGATCCTGCATCGGAAAGGCTCCTGTTCGCACATCCGGACTGACACGCCATGCTGCTACCCCTTACTAAATGCATTTGACGAGGGCAATCTTGGCGGCGGCGGACGCGGTTTCAGCTTCCAGATGCCCCAAACCGGGCCCCGCGTGGCCCCTTCAAATTCACAACTCGCTGAATAAAGGCAGCAACAACCGGGATACTGCAAGCGCCAAGCGGGCCTGCGCAGTTGCGAAGATCAAGACGGCATAAAATGGGTAAGGACAATTCGAGCGCCTTGGCGGCCGAGTTTTGCCCGATCGCAAATAGCCAACGCGAGTAAAACTGAGCAACTCAGGAGATAGGACGCAGCCCGTGAAAGCCCAGGACCAGCGGTTTCCCGCTCCAATAATCCCAATGGTCAATCACACTCCAACCCGTGACCGTCGTTACAACCAAGGCCAGAAACGTCGGTCCAAAACGAATGCAGGCCGAGCCAGGACAAGGTGGTCCAAGGTTGTTATGGATCGACAGGATGCATAAGTCGCCAGCGAAAGCAAAAGCGGCGCAATTTCCTTTGGCTCACTTGTTGATCCATTCTTGGCAAACGAGCGGCCGATCGCATAGCCACAATGAAGATTCCGACGATACGTCAGAAAACATAGCCGTGGTGATACGTCAGAAAACATAGCCGCGGTACTGAGTGAGAGAAAAAACCGCTGGCGAAAGTACTTTTTTTCCCGATGTTCCATTCAATCCAAAAAAACAGAACAAGGACTGATTGCAGTGAGACAAAAACGACGAGAAATGTGCCGAAAATTAATTCTCGTGTGCGAGTCGCAGACTCTGCTGGAATGCTCAAAAAGTTACCGGTGATGCATCTTCCACCTCAGGACAAGACCTTGCCTTGATCAAGAGCTACACAAGGAGCCTTATACTCTCATTAGTGAATTGGCTGGGCCGAAAGGGCGCTTCCCTTACGCGGTCGAGGTGCTCTTCGCTTTATCGACCGCACGACTTGCGAGAGGCTCGAACATGGTGCGTGGCGTGATGTACCAGAGCAAAAAGAGAAATGCGGCGCCGTGCGTCAGCAGCGTCACAGTCAGGGGAACGTTGAGCAGGATCTGTGGGAAGATCGCCGCAGATATGAAAACAAAGCGCGCTGGCAGGCCGGCGGACAGGCGGTTACCCATGGCGATTACCAGTCCGCAGGCGAAAACCGCAACGGGTGCCCACAGCGCACCAACTGATGCGATGCCCTCTGTCGCGAAAAGCGATGCGTTGAAGTTTCCTCCGATCCCGAAATCCTTGTAGATCGCCAGCCCGAGCTGTTCTCGATAGGGGCAGTCGATAAGCGGCTTCAACAGCCTTATCTGGCAAAAATGCGTTAGATCATTTCTGGAGAAAAAGTCATTGTAGTAGTCCATCGCCATGGAGGGGATGGTCAGCATTCGAAAATTGATAAGCCAAAAGTAAGGTATCGCGGCGTTTTCCGGTATGGCGCCGCCAAGATACAGGGCAGCGGCAACGATCCCGATCAGCAGCAGCACCAACAACGGCAGGACAACGGCGATTCTGATGCTGAGAATTCTTGAGAGCAGAGCCATGCCGGCGATCCAAGCCGAACTGAACAAGGCGAGCTTGTTCAAGGTTATCGGATAAAACAACAACAGGAGAATTAGGACAACGGCGGCGCGCCCCAAGCTTTTGCGTTCGATGAAGCAGGCGAATGCGAATGGCAACAGCGCGTTCGATGTTATCCCGAGGAGATAGTTCAGGGCTGTCGGGAAGTTCAGCATGCCGCGAAAGGCGTAGACGTCGTTGCCGAGCGCGACCGGCTTGAAGTTGTAGGTCGCACCGATGGCGACAGTCAGAGCGCCGACCAGAAGGATGAGATCGAGGAATCTGTCGAAGGTGCGCGGCGATGGTATCCAGACTTGCGGCAGTGGCGAACGGATGAACAGCGCGGGCACCAAAAACGAAATCGCCGATGCCGTAGCGGACAGCCCGGTCAGTCGATGGTCATAGTTGAATTCGGAGAACCAGTTCAGCCAAAGATAGCCAGTGACCATGATATAAAAATGAAAGCCGACCAAGTAGCCGAAGCTGAATTCGGCATACACAAAGACGACAGAGACCAGTGCAAACGCCGCGATTATCGCGACTAGGCCAGGCAGGCCGGCCGGTTGAAAGTGAATATGGTAGTCAGGATAGAATTTTGAAACGTAAATGAGGGAGACACAGCACGCTAGAATATGAATGCAGATCAGCAATTGCAATCCGGCGCGTGTCCGGATCAACTGAGATCGATCGGTCATAGTCTATTGTCATCCACCAGCGCCAGCGCGTTTGTATCCGAACCGACTGGTGCCCACAAGCCGGAATTCCGCCGGGTCTCTGCTGCCCGCAGCGAGATGCAACAGGTTCTGAATGCGATCCGAAAACAAATGTGATGGCGGATGGCGGATGGCGAAGGTCGCGGTCCCTGCGTCCAGGCGAAGTCGGATTTCTCGCGCCTGGGCAGCTCGGAGGTCAGAATTTCCGCCACAACCGACGCCCAAGTTGGGTTGGATGGGCGGAAACGCCTTGATTTGCATGGATTTTTGTTAATATAGGACAGCGGTATTTGCGTGCTTGTAGTCTTCGTTGGCCGTCCCGACGTTTTGGCCGCGATCGAGCAACGGTCAACCGGAACAGAGGTTCATCCCATGATCAGATTTGGTATCCTCGGGTGCGGGCGCATCTCCAAGCGTCATTCCGACCTGTTGGGTGGCAATCACGTGCAGGGAGCCAGCCTCGTCGCGGTGTGTGATCCCGTTCGCGCGCGCGCCGACGTGATCGCGTTGAAATTCGGCGTGCCCGCCCATTACGACATCGACGACTTTCTCGCACGCAGGGACATCGACGCCGTGGCGGTGCTGACGCCGAGCGGAATGCATCCCGCCCATGTTATCGCCTGCGCGAAGGCCGGAAAGCACGTCGTGGTCGAGAAGCCGATGGCCCTGCGGCTTCAGGACGCCGACGACATGATCCGCGCCTGCGACGAAGCCGGAGTGAAGCTCTTCATCGTCAAGCAGAACCGTTTCAACGTTCCGGTGGTCAAAGCGCGCGAGGCGCTGGAGGCTGGCCGGTTTGGCCGCCTCATTCTGGGCACGGTGCGGGTGCGATGGTGCCGCGATCAAGCCTATTATGATCAGGACGCTTGGCGAGGCACTTGGGCCTATGATGGCGGCGTTCTCACCAATCAGGCCAGCCATCACGTCGACATGCTGGAGTGGTTCTTTGGCGACGTCGTGAGCGTCCATGCCCGCGCGTTCACGGCGCTGGCCAGGATCGAAACCGAGGATACGGCGGTCGCGACGCTTAAGTTCCGCAACGGCGCGCTTGGGGTGATCGAGGCAACGACGGCGGCCCGGCCGACCGACCTCGAAGGTTCGCTCTCGATCCTGGGCGCCAACGGTACCGTCGAAATAGCAGGGTTCGCAGTCAACCAGATCAGGCACTGGCGGTTCGTCGATGAACTGCCTTCCGACAGGGATGTGATCGAAAAATTCTCCGTCAATCCGCCGAACGTCTACGGTTTCGGCCACTATGCCTATTACCAGCACGTGATCGATTGCCTCATCAACCAGCGCGCGGCGCTGGTTGATGGGCTTGAGGGTCGCAAAAGCCTAGAATTGATCTCCGCACTCTATGAATCGATCGAGACCGGCGCGGAAGTTTCACTTCGCTTCACCCCACGGTTGAGCCGGTTAGGTATCGCATCGTGAATCGGCCAGAAGTACATCAGGCCGGTGTGCGCGACGTCGAGTTCGGCCAGCGGGTCAAGATTGTTGAACCGTGCAACGTTTACGGTTGTAGGATCGGCGATGACTGTTTTGTCGGTCCGTTCACGGAGGTCCAGAAAGGTGCGGCGATAGGTGCGCGTACGCGGGTGCAATCGCATGCGTTCATTTGCGAGTTCGTCACGATCGGCGAAGATTGCTTCGTCGGTCATGGCGTGATGTTCGTCAACGACACGTTTGCGACCGGCGGGCCGGCCCGTGGCCGAAGAGAACTTTGGCGCAAGACGCTGATCGGCAACCGCGTCTCGATCGGTTCAAATGCTACGATTATGCCAGTCGAGATCGTTGATGACGTCGTGATCGGAGCGGGCTCGGTGGTGACCAAGGACATTACTTCGGCCGGAACCTATGCAGGCAATCCAGCACGACGGCTGTTGGCGGAAAAATAAGGAACACCAACGATGCCAGTACCCTTTGCCGATCTGCAGCTCCAATACCGGAACATAAAGCCGGAGATCGACGAAGCTATCGCCGCTGTGATTCGCGACAACGCGTTCATTCGCGGGTCCTATGTCGATGCTTTCGAACATGAATTTGCCGCCGCCGCCGAGGTCAAGTGTTGCGTGTCCTGCGCCAACGGCACCGATGCGCTCTATCTCGCCATGGCGGCGTTGAAGGTCGGTCCGGGCGACGAGGTCATCACCACGGCGCATTCCTGGATCAGCACGTCCGCGATGATTACCCACGCCGGCGCGGCCGTGGTGTTTTGCGACACCGACGGCCGCACATTCACGATCGATCCGAAGGCGATCGAGGCCGCGATCACGCCGCGCACCGTCGGCATCATTCCCGTGCACCTGTACGGACAGCCCGCAGAAATGGACGCGATCATGGCGATCGCACGCAAGCACCGGCTTTGGGTGATCGAGGATTGCGCGCAGGCGCATCTGGCGCGTTACAAGGGTCAGATGGTCGGGACGTTCGGCAGCGCGGCGACCTATTCGTTCTATCCGGGAAAAAATCTCGGTGCGATGGGCGACGCCGGGGCCGTCGTCACCAACGACGACGAACTGGCCGAGCATATGACCATACTGGCGCGCCACGGCGGCCTAGTAAAGCACCAGCATCGGATTGAGGGTATCAACAGCCGGCTCGACGGCATGCAGGCGGCGATCCTGTCGGCCAAACTGCCGCATCTCGTGGACTGGACCGCGGCGCGCCAGAAGGCCGCCGACGTCTACAATGCCGGCCTCAATCAGATCGAGGATGTAATCGTGCCGCAGGTCGCGCCGGACCGCACCCATGTCTATCATCTCTACACCATCAAGCATCCGCGCCGCGATGCGCTGGCAGCGTATTTGAACGCCAATGGCGTGCAGACTGCGATCAACTATCCGACCGCGTTGCCGTTCCTCGCCGCGTACCAGCGGCTTGGTCACCGTCTTGAGCAGTTTCCCAATGCATTCGGCGATCAGGGCCGAGTTCTCTCGCTGCCGATGTTTGCGGAGATCACGCGCAAGCAGCAGGACGAGGTTATCGATCGCGTCCATGCGTTTTAGCGCTCGTCTGATATCGCCTTGCCGTCATTGGGCAGTTAGCCGACAACGACCATTCGACCTAGCCCCTGAGCTTGATTGAGGCGCGGGCAGCGTTGCGGCGACGGCATGGTCTGCCTTGGCTCGAAAATGGTGGCGTGACCATTGTTGATCTGGAGCGATCGCCGCGGGTAGCCCTGGCCAAGCCGCCCCCGATCCGCGGGGGCAGCAATCGAGTGCTTGATCCGGAGTCTAAGGTTCTGATTTAAGATGACTTTGGGATTAGACTTCGTTTCGGCTGGGTGCTATGGCCTGCGCCGCCTGCAGAAGCTCCTTGGTACCCCCGATTAGGCTGGGAGAACGGGGAGGGACGGTACATTGGCCTGGCAAAGGCTCGTTTACCGCCCGGGGGCATCTTCCGGGGGCTTAGCCGCAGCAGTGTGGAGTGAAAATGGCGGTACAGGATCCAAAACGACGCGTTGCGCTGATTACTGGTGTCACTGGCCAGGACGGCGCATATCTCTCCGAATATTTGCTGGGCCTCGGTTATATCGTCCATGGCATCAAGCGGCGATCGTCGTCTTTCAACACTTCGCGGGTCGATCACCTTTACAGGGATCCCCATTCCGGCAACGTGCCGTTCTTGCTTCATTACGGCGACATGACAGATTCAACCAATTTGGTCCGGCTGGTGCAGCAGATCAGGCCGACCGAGATCTATAACCTCGCCGCGCAGAGCCACGTCGGTGTGAGTTTCGAGAGCCCGGAATATACCGCCAATGCCGACGCGATCGGCGTGCTGCGTCTGCTGGAAGCGATCCGAATTCTGGGCATGGAGAAGGAAACACGGTTCTATCAAGCCTCGACCTCTGAGCTGTACGGCCTTGTGCAGGAAGTCCCGCAGAAAGAAACGACCCCGTTCTATCCGCGGTCGCCCTACGGAGTCGCCAAGCTCTATGGCTACTGGATCACCGTAAACTATCGCGAAGCTTATGGCATTTATGCCTCGAACGGTATCCTATTCAATCACGAAAGCCCGATCCGCGGCGAGACTTTCGTGACGCGCAAGATCACGCGCGGCGTTGCCCGCATCGAAGCCGGACTAGAAGAGTCGCTTTACCTTGGAAATCTCGAGGCCAAGCGCGACTGGGGTCACGCCAGGGATTATGTCGAGGGTATGCATAAGATCCTGCAGGCAGAAGCGCCCGAAGATTTTGTGCTGGCAACCGGCGAGACCCACTCAGTGCGCGAATTCGTTGAACTGGCATTCGCCGAAGTCGGCCGCCGCATCGAGTGGCGCGGCAAGGGAGTCGAGGAAACCGGTGTCGAATGCAAGTCCGGCAAGACCCTTGTGCGGATTGATCCGACTTATTTTCGCCCGACCGAGGTCGATCTCTTGATCGGCGACGCCAGCAAGGCGCACCGCAAGCTCGGCTGGAAGCCTAAAACTACCTTTGCCGAACTTGTAAGGGAAATGGTGATAGCCGATATCGCAATGACCCAACGCGAGGTCGCCAATGGCAAGAATACCGTTTGATCTGGCCGGTAAGACTGTCTACGTCGCTGGCCATCGGGGCATGGTCGGATCCGCGCTCGTGCGACGGCTGGAGCGGGAGAATGTCGAGTTGTTGTCGGCAAAACGAACCGAAGTCGATCTGCGTGATCAATCGGCAGTAAATCGCTGGTTCGCTGATAATCGCCCGCAGGTGGTTTTCCTGGCGGCGGCCAAGGTCGGCGGGATAGCCGCAAACAACACGCTCCGTGGCGAGTTCATTTACGACAATCTGATCGTGGCGACCAATGTCATCCATGCAGCCCATGTCCATGGCACAGAGAAACTGATGTTTCTCGGTTCTTCCTGCATTTATCCTAAGCATGCACCACAGCCGTTGAGTGAGGATCGGCTGTTAACAGGACCGCTTGAGCCAACCAATGAGCCCTATGCGATTGCCAAGATCGCTGGTCTGAAACTGGCCGAAGCCTATCGCAGCCAATACGGCTCCGATTTCGTTTGCGTGATGCCGACAAATCTCTACGGGCAGGGAGACAACTATCATCCCGAATACAGCCACGTGGTCGCCGCGCTGATTCGCCGGTTTCATGATGCGAAGACTTCTGGCGCCAGCAACGTCGTGGTTTGGGGTACCGGTACCCCACGCCGGGAATTCCTCTTTGTTGATGATCTTGCGGACGCATGCATTCATTTGATGAAGATCTACTCCAGCCATGAGCTGGTCAATATCGGTACCGGTGAGGACATCACGATCGCTGAGTTCGCGCGAGTGGTTGCCGCCGCAGTTGGATATATCGGCGATATCAGTTTCGATTCATCGAGGCCCGATGGCACGCCACGCAAGTTGCTTGACGTCAGCCGCCTCGCCAAGCTTGGATGGCGCGCACAAACGACGCTCGAAGACGGAATCAAGCGGGCCTATCGGGCGTTCCTCTTAGAATCCAAATGATGCGCCGGCGTGCGCCGTCCAGTTTCACACAAAGATGTGGAATTCAGTGTAGTCGTGGCCCGAGAGGGCCTTGCCGTCGTAGGCGATTACGAAAAGATCGTCGTTGCTGCCTTGAGCCCCTGCGACAAACGTGGTCTGCGCGACCTGCGCGGCGGTCAGCATATGTACCGCTCCGGCGGACTGCACGATTCCGTTGACTACGAAGTGACCGCTGTTCGCCGCGGAGGTGTTGTCAAGAAGGTAATAGATTAGCGAGTCGCCGTCGGCGTCGGTCGCGCTGAACAGGCTGGATGCTGCAATGGACTGTCCCTGGGTTGCAGCGACATTGGTCGAGGGTACGGTCAGCACCGGGGCATGGTTCGGCGTCGCAGTTATGTTGAGAGTTGGATGGTTGGAGAAAGCCGTTCCATCGAAGGCTGTTAGGACGATGTTATCTGTCGTACCTGCGGTGCCTGCTACGAAAGAGGTCTGCGCGAGTTGTGCGGCGGTCACCATGTAATTGGTGCCGTCCGGAATCGTCGTTCCGTTCACTACGAAGTGGCCGCTGTTCGGACTCGTGTTACTGTCATAGAGATAAAAGGACAGCGTATCGCCGTCGAGGTCGGTCGCGCTGAACAGGCTGGTTGCGGCGATCGAATGCCCCTCGGTCACGGAGATATTCGGCGATGTGGCAGTCAACAGCGGTGCGTGGTTTGCTGCGACGTTGACGTGAAATTCGCTGTAGTTGCCTCCGTTGGAGTAGGCCTTGCCGTCGTAGGCGATCACGAGAAGATCGTCGGAGACGCCAGAAGTTCCGGCGACGAACGTGGTCTGCGCCAGTTGGGCAGCGGTGACCCCGTAAGGCGTTTCTGCCGACACAACAGCGCCATTGACGACGAAGTGGCCGCTGCTGGCGTCAGGGGTGTTGTCATAGAGGTAATAGGTCAGGGGGTCGCCGTCGGCGTCGGTCGCGCTGAACAGGCTTGAGGCCGCGATGGATTGTCCGGCCGTTGCAGCCACATTGGCCGACGCCACAGTCAACAGCGGTGCGTGGTTTGCTGCAACGTTGACGTGAAATTCGCTGTAGTTGCCTCCGTTGGAGTAGGCCTTGCCGTCGTAGGCGATCACGAGAAGATCGTCGGAGACGCCAGAAGTTCCGGCGACGAACGTGGTCTGCGCCAGTTGGGCGGCGGTGACCCCGTAAGGCGTTTCTGCCGACACAACAGCGCCATTGACGACGAAGTGGCCGCTGCTGGCGTCAGGGGTGTTGTCATAGAGGTAATAGGTCAGGGGGTCGCCGTCGGCGTCGGTCGCGCTGAACAGGCTTGAGGCCGCGATGGATTGTCCGGCCGTTGCAGCCACATTGGCCGACGCCACAGTCAACAGCGGTGCGTGGTTTGCTGCAACGTTGACGTGAAATTCGCTGTAGTTGCCTCCGTTGGAGTAGGCCTTGCCGTCGTAGGCGATCACGAGAAGATCGTCGGAGACGCCAGAAGTTCCGGCGACGAACGTGGTCTGCGCCAGTTGGGCAGCGGTGACCCCGTAAGGCGTTTCTGCCGACACAACAGCGCCATTGACGACGAAGTGGCCGCTGCTGGCGTCAGGGGTGTTGTCATAGAGGTAATAGGTCAGGGGGTCGCCGTCGGCGTCGGTCGCGCTGAACAGGCTTGAGGCCGCGATGGATTGTCCGGCCGTTGCAGCCACATTGGCCAATGTTATCGTCAGTACGGGGGCATGATTGACGACGGGCGCCGAAGTGCCGGACGATATGTGAAAGCCGAGCGCATCCATCTGCTTGAGGTCAATCGCGGAAAGTTGTTGAATGGTGCCAGACCCGTAATATTCATTGAAGGGATCGGTTGATCCCTGCACGCCGCTATTGAGGAAGTCGCTGGGATCGGAATTCTGACCGTAGTCGGCGATCTTTGTATTGCCGCCATCGACGGAGAAATAAGCGGCAGGAGCTGTGGATCCGCCCGAAATCAGTCGCGTCCCGGCGCCGGTAAAACGAAAGAGGTCGAAAATATCTGGTGAAGAACTTTGGGGCTGACCATATGGGACGCGGCCCAGCGCGTGTGTTAGTTCATGAAGGGCGACGCCGACCAGCAGGTTCGGATTGATATCGGTCGCGAAGGTAGCGCTGCCGTCGTCGGTGGTGGTGTCGTTGGCTCCGATCACCCCCCAAAGCTTTAGCTGTGCATTCCAGACCGCGACGTTGGACTGTCCCTGGATCGTTGTGCCACTGAGCAACGCGTTGAAGGTCGTATCTCCAGAAGTCGCGTTATTGACCAAGGCGGCTTTGACAGAAGAATAACTTTCGTAGACGCCATTATCTGGGCCAGCGGCCGCGCCGCCACCGGTGCCGCTATAATCAATCTTGATGTTTACGGTGATCTTGTCGGTGATCGAAGCGGTAATCAAGGCCGCCGCCTGCTCGATGCCCGCGCGGAAGCTTGCCGGAGCGGCCATAGCCGCGGCGTCGAATAAAAGATTGAACGTAATGCCCCCCGTTGTCACGGCGACCGAGGTAGTAGCTCCGGCTTGCGCGCCTGAGGATTGGACAGCTTCGCTGACCAATGGCGGCGTCGGCGCTAACGGTGTGCCAAGCGTGGTGGAGGGAAGGAAATTCGTATAGTCAGGGGGGGCCCAGCCAGCATTAAAAAAGCCGTCAGACGTATCTTGCAGACCGAGGAGGAAATTAGACTTCATCTCTTAGCCTTTGGCACCTCAGAAAGAACTCTCAGACCCCTTCCAGGCTCCTGCATGTTTCGGGCGCTAGGATGGTGTTTTGGGACTAACTCGACCATGAATGCCATCCGACCGACTTTAACGAACTGGCAGATTCGTACCTTAGCGTTAATTTGGCGTGAAGGCGCGCGGCGTCTTGAGCTGCAGCCGATTCGATATACACCCGGATAGCCGGCGCCTCGCATCGCATACTTCCACGCTGTGAAGTCGCGGTGGTGGCGCCACGTCCGAAAATCGGCGTCGATGCGGTTGGATAGAAAAGCCTCCACGCCTCTTCGAAAGAAGACGGGCAGTCTCGAACTTGGTGGCCGAGCCGTTGCTGTGCTCCCTAGGGTGACAGCCCGGATAGAAGCCACAGCGCAATTCTCAAGGATCTTCTCGTGCGGCTGGCCGACGCGGCGCGCGATCGTGCGCGACGTGCACATCACCATAGAAGACCTACCAGATGCCAGTGTTGCCGCGGGCGTCGCGCTCCTCGTTGGTTTCCAAGTTGCTTACCCTTCGCTCTCAGTCCGAGTTCGACAAGCCGGTGGATGGCTTCACTTCCGCTGCTATGGCTTCACTTCCGCTGCTTTGCAGCAATGGCTGCTTCCTTCAATTCAACCGCTAGGCGCTCTACGCGTGCTGGTCCGATCAAAGCAACGGGCCACAGCTTCGCCACCCCAAGTTTGATGATTACAGCCGTGCGAATGGATGGACATAGCAACGCGCCCCCCTGATCCCGTAAATGATTTCCCTGTTATTTTGAGGAGGTGATCGATACCGAGTCGCAAAAAAGCGCGCGGTTTTCCGCGTATGAGAAGTCGCTTAGAGGGCAATTTTTTAGAAATTCCCTTTAATTTTCCCTATTTGCAGGGAATTCGGCGTCGGAGATCGGTTTAGCCGGACGGCTTCCCCCACCCCATCGCTCGACCTGCGAGCACGCACGCCGCCCCAAAACCAATCGGCGAAGGCGGTCGCGGTTCTACCGCTCGTCGGATATCACCTTGCCGTCGTTCGGCAGTGAGGCGGCCGCGACCAGTTCGACATTGCCGCCGAGCTTGGTCACCGCACGTAATGTCGCCGATAGTTCGCTCTGAAGGGCTTCGGCCGGAGAGGCCGTTTCCGCTTTCAGCGTCATCAGGTCGGCTTCGCCGGAGCGCGTGACGACGAGTCGCAGCCGTCCGAGTTCGGGATGGCGTTTGCCGATCTCGGCAATTTGCTCCGGCCGCACGAACATGCCCTTGACCTTGGTGGTCTGGTCGGCGCGTCCCATCCAGCCTTTGATGCGCATGTTGGTGCGCCCGCACGGGCTGACGCCTGGCAGCGCCGCGGTGAGGTCGCCAAGCGCAAGCCTGATCCAGGGATGCTGCGGATCGAGCGAGGTGACGACGATCTCGCCGACGTCGCCGGGCACGACGGGATCGCCGGTGCCGGGCTTGACGATCTCCATGATCAGATCCTCGTTGACGGTCATGCCGTCGCGCGCCGGGGTCTCAAAAGCAATCATGCCGAGGTCGGCGGTGCCGAACGCCTGATAGGCATCGACGCCGCGCGCCTTGACCTCGTCCTGCAGTGATTTCGGAAATGCTGCACCTGAGACCAGCGCGCGCTTGATCGATGACACGTCGCGCCCGCCGGCGGCATCGAGCAGGATCTTCAAAAAATCCGGCGTGCCGCTATAGCAGACCGGGCGGTAGGCCTCGATCAGCTCGAACTGCTGCTCGGTATTACCGGGACCGGCCGGGATCACCGCGCAGCCCAGCGCCCGCGCCGAGGCGTCGAAAATGAAGCCGCCGGGCGTCAGATGATAGCTGAAGGTGTTCAGCACCACGTCGCCGGGCCGGAAGCCGGCAGCAAACAGCGCCCGCGCGCCCCGCCAGGGATCAGCGTGGGCGGACTCGGGCTCGAAGATCGGGCCCGGCGAAGTGAACAGGCGCCCGAACGAGCCCAGCGGCCCCGCCACGAAGCCGCCAAAAGGAGGTGATGCCTTGTGCAGGGCAGGCAGTTCCGACTTGCGCAGCACCGGCAGCCGCGCCAGCGCGGCCCAGTCGGTCACGGAAGCGGGATCGATGCCCTTCAGGCGCTCGGCATAGGCGGACGCCGCCATGGCCTTGCGGAGAATATCCGGGAGCTTGGCGAACAGCTCCGCCTCGCGCTTGGCCGGCTCGCGCGTTTCGAGGGCGTCGTAGTGGTCGGTCATGGCTGATCCGTCAGGTTAGGGCTCATTGCGCGCCGCCTGTGACGTGCTATCAGACGGCGGCTTCTATCGGTGTTGGAGTTGCCTCGGAGAACGCGATGGCTGATGCACAAACTGCTGCGGCGGAGGATTCGGTCGACGTCATCGCGCGGCTGAAGGGCCGCATGATCGACCATGCATTGCCGCTGTGGTCTGGCGAAGGCTGGGATCCGAAGACGGGCGGCTTTATCGACCGGCTCACGCCGGACGGACGTGCCGACGTCGCAGCGCCACGCCGTATTCTGGTGCAGGCCCGGCAGATCTACTGTTTCGCCAAGGCCGCACAGATGGGCTGGTATTCGCAAGGCCGCGAGGTGGCGCTGAAGGGGCTGGATTACCTGTTGACCAAGGCCAAAAGCCCCGACGGCAAGCCCGGCTTCGTCCATGTCCTGACGCCTGAAGGCGCCGTGCTCAAGCCGTTGCGCGATACCTATGACCACGCCTTCGTGCTGCTGGCGCTTGCGACGGTCTACGCGCTGGATCGCGACGCGCAGGTTCGCGCCGAGATCGACGCGCTCTGTTATTTCCTGGATACCCAGCTGCGCTCGCCGAACGGCGGCTTTCACGAAGGCTTGCCGGCGTCGATGCCGCGGCGGCAGAATCCGCAGATGCATCTGTTCGAGGCGATGATCGCGGTGTTCGACGCGACCCACGAGCCGGTGTTCCAGAACCGCGCCGGTGATTTCTTCGCGCTGTTTCTCGCCAACCTCTACGACAAGCAGAAGCAACTGCTCGGCGAATATTTTGAAGAGGACTGGTCGAGGATCGAGCCTGTCAGCATCGAGCCCGGACATCAGGCGGAATGGGCCTGGCTGCTGAAAGGATTCGAGCGCATCACAGGCTGTCCGACCGCACGTTTTCGCGGCGAGCTCTTGGCGTCGGCGCTGCGCTACCGTGACGAGGCGACGGGCTGTCTGGTCGACGAGGGCGACACCGCCGGCAACGTCAAGCGTCATACGCGACGGCTGTGGCCGCAGACCGAAATTGCCAAAGCGTGGATCGCGCAAGCGGAGGCAGGTGAGGCCGGTGCCGCCGACGAGGCGCTGATGGCGCTGGTGCGGCTGGAGCGGCATTACCTCTGCCATCCCGTGGCCGGCGGCTGGTACGATCAATTCGACCGCGACGGCAACTCGCTGGTCGCCACGATTCCCGCGTCGTCGTTCTATCACGTGCTCTGCGCGGTGACGGAGGCAGAGCAGGTGCTCGGGTAAACGCCTTTTGTTTTGACGCGTTTTCTTGACGCGAACCGGTTCCCACTTCGCTTGAAAACGCTCTGTAGCCTTCACAGCCACCGCTTCCGCCGTTTGAAGCTCTTCAGGTTTTTAAAACTCTTGCGCTGGTCGCCGGCGCCGCCGAGGTAGAACTCCTTGACGTCCTCGTTGTCGCGCAGTTCGTCGGCCGAGCCGTCGAGCACCACCTTGCCCTGTTCCATGATGTAGCCGTGGCTGGCGACCGAAAGTGCGGCGCGCGCGTTCTGCTCCACCAGCAGGATGGTGACCCCGAGGTCGCGGTTGATCTCCTTGATGATGGCGAACACTTCCTTGACCAGCAGCGGCGACAGCCCCATCGACGGCTCGTCCATCAGGATCATCTTGGGGCGCGCCATCAGCGCGCGGCCGATCGCCAGCATCTGCTGTTCGCCGCCGGAGAGATAGCCGGCGAGGCCGGTGCGTTCCTTCAGGCGCGGGAAATACTTGAAGACCATGTCGATGTCGTCGCCGACCTCATTGTCGCTGCGGGTAAAGGCGCCGAGCCGCAGGTTTTCCAGCGACGTCATGTCGGAGATGATGCGGCGGCCTTCCATCACCTGGAAGATGCCGCGGCGGACGATCTTGTCGGGATCGATGCCGTTGATGCGCTCGCCATCGAACACGATTTCACCGCGGGTGACTTCGCCGTCCTCGGTCTTGAGCAGGCCCGAGATCGCCTTCAGCGTCGTCGACTTGCCGGCGCCGTTGGCGCCCAGCAGCGCCACGATCGCGCCCTTGGGCACGTCGAGGCTCAGCCCGCGCAGCACCAGAATGACGTCGTCATACACCACCTCGATGTTGCGCACGCTGAGCAGCGGCGCGGGGGCGGTGGCGACGGCTGGCGCCGGGCGGGCGGTATCGACGGTTTCAATCATGTCCGTTCACTCTCGCTGTCGTCACCCGCGAAGGCGGGTGACCCAGTATTCCACTGACGTCTGAGTTATTCCGCGATGGCGCGGCGTACTGGATCCCCCGCTCCAGTGTGCAATTGCGTACGAGGCGGGGGATGACGTCCTGTGTTCGTGACGTTCAGTCTCAGCTTACCAGCCAAACCATTCCGGCTTGCGCGGCAGTTCGACGGTCTTGACCTTCTCGAGCTTGATGGTGCCCTTGGCCATGACGTCGTTGATGTCGCCATCGGTCGCGCCCGATACTTTCGAGCGATACAGATCGACCTTCGTGGTCGGGCGGTGATCCTTTTCGGTCCAGGTCGAGGGATTGCAGACCCCCTCCATGCCGGCCGGCACCCAATCCTTCTTCTGGTAGAAGCCCTTGGCGACGTTCTCGCCGGTGGCGCCGCCGTTCTTGGCGGCCCAGTCGAGCGCTTCCTTCAGATACAGCGCGCTGCAGACGCCGGCGATGTAGTGCACGGGACGATAGACCTTGCCTGAGGGGTCGGACATTTTCGAGATTTCGATCACGGTCTTCATGCCCGGCGCATTGCCGCCCCACGCTACGGCGGTCCGCAGCGGGAAGATGACGCCGTCGGCCGCATCGCCCGCGGTCTTGGCGGCATTCTCGTCCATACCCCAGACGTTGCTGAGGAACTGAACGTCGACGCCAGCGGTTTTGCAGGCCTTCATCACGGAGATATTGGAGGCGGCGGTATTGCCCAAATAAGCGTAATTGGCGCCGGCGCTCTTCAGGCTGAGGCACTGCGCGCTGTAGTCGCCCGGCGAAAGCGCGAACACCAGCGGCGGCAGCACCTCGAAGCCGAGTTCGGTGGCGAGCACCTCGCCGGCGGCCTTCGGGGCGTTCGGGTAGGGGTGGTTGGCGCCCATGTGGACGAACTTCGGCTTGCCGGGCTTGCCCTTGGCCTTCCAGTCCTCGGCCGCCCAGGTCAATTCGGCACGGAGCGCATCTGAATAGCTCGGGCCGTAGAAGAAATTATACGGCGCCGGCTTGGCCTTGCCGCTGGTGCCTTCCGGATCGGTCAGTGCGGCGGCGTAGGAGCCGGAGATGTCGGGGATCTTGTCCTGCGCGAGGAAGCCGGTGAGCGCCTCGGTATCCGCGGTGCCCCAGCCCATGATCGCGGCGACCTTGGCATCGGGTGCCGACCATTTCTTGTAGAGCGCGATCGCGCGCGGCACCTGGTAGCCGTAGTCGTTGCTGTCGACATTGAGCGGCTTGCCGCCGACGCCGCCGTTCTTGTTGACCCAAGCGAAGGTGTCCGCGACGCCCTGGCCGTAGGGGGTGCCGACGTCGGCGGTGCCGCCCGACAGATCCTGCAGATGGCCGATCGCAATTTGCGCCTGAGCGGTTGCGGAAGCGCCGCCGATCAGCAGCGCCAGTGAAACGGTGCTCAAAAGGGATTTCATCGTCATAGACATTTTCCTCCGGTCTTTTGTTGAGTTCGTTGTCGTCGCTCCAGTTCCCGCCTCAATGCGAGAACGGGTAGAGTTTCCAGTAGGTCTTGATCTGCCGCCAGCGATGCGCAAGCCCGTCCGGCTCAAACATCAGGAATCCGATGATGATCAGCCCGATCGTGATCTCGCGCAAAAAGGTGATGTTGTTGTTGAGCGACAGCGCCTTGTCGATCGCGCTGCCCTTCAGGCCGGAGCTGAGCCACTCCATCGATTCCGGCAGCAACACCACGAACGCGGTACCCATCAGCGTGCCCATCACCGATCCGGTACCGCCGATGATGATCATCGCCAGGAACAGGATCGAGCGCTCGATGCCGAAACCTTCATTGGAGACGACGAGCTGATAGTGCGCGTA
The DNA here is from genome assembly GCF_900103365.1 of Afipia sp. GAS231. NCBI lineage: Bacteria > Pseudomonadati > Pseudomonadota > Alphaproteobacteria > Hyphomicrobiales > Nitrobacteraceae > Afipia > Afipia sp. GAS231. Next base: position 1,379,727 of record NZ_LT629703.1, on the reverse strand, counting down.
CAGCGCGCCGGCGATGCCGGCGAAGAAGGCGGCGAGCCCGAACGACAGCGTGCGGTATTTGGTAAGGTTGATGCCCATGATCTCGGCGGAGAGATAATGATCGCGGATCGCGACCAGCGCGCGGCCGTCGCGGGTGCGCATCAGGTTGGTCACCAGCAGAAAACTGATCACGAGATAGGCCAGCACCACGTAGAAATATTGTTTATCGCCGCGGAACGTATAGCCGAAGATCGAGAACGGATTGGCGCTGGCCGGCACCGAGCCGCCGGAGAACCAGTCGGCGCGCGAGAAGAAATCCAGCAGGATGTATTGCGCGGCGAGCGTTGCGATGACGAGATAAAGCCCCTTCAGCCGCGCCGCCGGCAGGCCGAAGATCAGCCCGACCAGCGCGGTGATGACACCCGCAAGCGGAATGGCGAAGAACACCGGGATCGGCACAGTGTTGGAGATGTAGGCCGAGGTGAAGGCTCCGAACAGGAAGAACGCGGCGTGGCCGATCGAGATCTGGCCGGTGAATCCAACCAGGATGTTGAGGCCGAGCGCCGCAATGGCAAAGATGCCGATCTGGATCGATATGCTGAGCCAGTAGTTGCTGAACACCAGCGGCGCGAAACAAACCAGGATGATGCCGGCAATCGCAAAGTTGCGACTGGTCGTGGTCGGAAAGATCGTGGTGTCCGCCGCATAGGTGGTGCGGAAGTCGCCGGACGGGATGAGGGAAGGGCCAGCCATGAATTACACCCGCTCGATGTCTTTGGTGCCGAACAGCCCATAGGGCTTGATCATCAGGATAATGATCAGCACGTAGAACGGCGCGATTTCGTAGAGATTGCCCCAGTGCAGATATTCGCTGTCGACATATTGCGCGACGTTTTCCAAGAGACCGATGATGATGCCGCCGACCACGGCGCCGCCGATCGAATCGAGGCCACCGAGGATCGCGGCCGGAAATACCTTGATGCCGTAAGCGGAGAGGCCGGAGGATACGCCGTTGACGACGGCGACCACGACGCCCGCGACCGCCGATACCATGGCCGAAATCGCCCAGGCCATCGCGAACACGTTTTTCACCGAGATACCCAGCGACTGCGCCACCTGCTGGTTGAAGGCGGTGGCACGCATCGCGAGGCCATATTTGGAGGCGCGGAAGAACCAGGCCATGCCGATCATCATCGCGACCGATACCACGAGGCTCATCACATAGACGGTCTGGATCTGCAGGCCGAGGAAACTGACGGACTGGCTCTCGAACACGCGCGGGAACGGCTGCGGGTTGACGCCGAACATCCACTTCAATGCGGCCTGGAACACGGTTGAGAGACCGATGGTGACCATGATGACGGAGATGATCGGCTCGCCGATCATCGGGCGCAGGATCAGGATCTGGATCGCGATCCCAAACACGAACATGAACACCAGCGTCAGCGGCATGCCGATCCAGAACGGCACCTGGTATTTCGCGAGCAGCGCCCAGCACACCCATGCGCCGATCAGCAGCAATTCGCCTTGCGCGAAATTCACCACCTGCGTCGCCTTGTAGATCAGCACGAACGACATCGCGACTACGCCATAGAGCGTGCCGACCACGAGGCCGTTGACCAGAAGCTGGATCAGGAAATGGATGTTCATTCCGCGGCCTCCGCGACCGGCATATCATGCGCGAGATCGACCACCCGCAGCGTGGTGCGGATGCGCTGGGTGGTGCCGTCCTGGAAGCGGATCACGGTATCGACCGGGATGTCGCGCTTGCCGCCGTAGATCGCATCGATAATCCCGGCGTATTTTTCATTGATGACGCTGCGGCGGACTTTCCGGGTGCGGGTCAGCTCGCCGTCGTCGGCGTCGAGTTCCTTGTAGAGCAGCAGGAAGCGCGAAATGCGTTGCGCCGGCGGCAGCGTGGCGTTGACGGTCTCGACTTCCTTGCGCACGAGATCATAGACCTCCGGGCGCGAGGCGAGGTCGGTATAGGTGGTAAACGAGATGCGGTTCTTCTCCGCCCATTTCGAGATGATCGAGTAGCGGATGCAGATCATCGCCGCCAGCGCATCGCGGCCGGCGCCCAGCACCACCGTCTCGGCGATGTAGGGCGAGAACTTCAGCTTGTTTTCCAGATATTGCGGCGAGAAGCGTTCGCCGCGCGAGGTCTCGGCGAGATCCTTGATGCGGTCGATGACGACGAGCTGCTTGTTGTCGTTGAAATAGCCGGCGTCGCCGGAATGCATCCAGCCGTCCTTCATGTCGGCGGCGGAGGCTTCCGGATTCTTGTAATAGCCGAGATACATGTTGGGATGGCGTACCACGATTTCACCAACCCCTGCGATGTCGGGCTTGTCGATCTTGATCTCGATATCGGCGGCCATCGGCACGCCGGTCGTGTCCGGATCGACCTTGCCGGCCGGGTGCAGCGTGTAAGCGCCCAGCAGTTCGGTCTGGCCGTAGAGCGTGCGCAGCGGCACGCCCATGGCCTGGAAGAACTTGAAGGTATCAGGCCCGAGCGCAGCACCTCCGGTCGCCGCTGAGCGCAGCCGCGTGAAGCCGAGGCGGTCGCGCAGCGCGCGGAACAGCACCTTGTCGGCCAGCATCGAGTGCTTGCCTTCGACAAGCGCCGAGAGGCCGGTCTTCATGCCGAGGTTGTAGAGCTTCTGTTTCAGAGGTGAGGAGTCCATCACGCCGGCGCGGACGTCGGCGGCGATCGATTCCCAGACCCTTGGTGCGAACAGCACGAAGGTCGGCGCGATCTCGCGGAAATCGTTCATCATGGTGTCGGGCTCTTCGACGAAGTTGACCTTCATCCGGCACAGCAGGCCTTTGCCGAGCACGTAGACCTGCTCCATGATCCACGGCAGCGGCAGCACCGAGACGTATTCGTCGTCCGGTCCCTTCGGATCGAACGAGAGATACGTCGCGCAATGTTTCAGCACACGACCGGCAGCGAGCATCGCGAGCTTCGGATTGGCCGTGGTGCCCGAAGTGGTGCAGAGGATCGCGACGTCCTCGCCCTTGGTTTGATCGACCAGGCGGTCGTAGAGCCCGGGCTCGCGTGCGGCGCGCTCGCGACCCATATCCGCCAGCTTCCCGGCTTCCATCAGCCGCGGATCTTCATACTTCCGCATGCCGCGCGGATCGGAATAGACGATGTGCTTGAGGTTCGGCACGCGCTCGGCCAGCGCCAGCAGCTTGTCGACCTGCTCTTCGTCCTCGGCAAATACCAGTTTGGCCTCGCCGTAACTGAGCAAATACGCCGCTTCCTCGTCGAGCACGTCGCGATAAAGGCCGAGGCTCATGGCGCCGATGGCGTGGGTTGCGATTTCGGCCGCGACCCAATCCGGCCGGTTGTCGCCGATCACGCCGATGACGTCGCCGCGCCCGAGGCCGAGTTCGACCATGCCGAGCGCGAAATCATGGACGCGTGTCTGATAATCGTTCCAGGTGAAGATGCGCCACAGCCCGAGATCTTTCTCGCGCAGCGCAATCTCGCCGCCGTGCTCCTTGGCGTTGAGGCGCAACATTTTCGGATAGGTGTCGGCTTGGGCGACACGGCCCGCGTAATCCATCATGCCGCGCACTCCGGAGCGGCGGCGGGCTTGTCGTCGGGATCGACGAGGACCTCGTCCTCTTCGCCGAGATAGGCGCGCTTGACATGGGGATCGGCCAGCACGGCAGCCGGATCGCCTTCGGCGATCTTGCGGCCAAAATCCAGCACCATGACGCGATGGGAGATATCCATGACTACGCCCATGTCGTGCTCGATCATCATCACGGTCATGCCGAACTCTTCGTTGAGATCGACGATGTAGCGCGCCATATCCTCTTTTTCTTCGAAGTTCATACCGGCCATGGGCTCGTCGAGCAGGATCAACTGCGGCTCCAGCGCCATCGCGCGGGCAAGCTCGACGCGCTTGCGCAGGCCGTAGGGCAGGGTGCCGGCGGTCGCCTTGCGGACCGACTGGAGGTCGAGGAAGTCGATGATTTCCTCCACCTTGCGGCGGTGCTCAAGCTCCTCGCGCCGCGCGCCGGTCAGCCAGTACAGCGATCCCGTGATGAAATTGTTCTTCAGCAGGTGGTGCCGCCCGACCATGATGTTGTCGAGCACGCTCATGTGGTGGAACAGCGCCAGATTCTGAAAGGTGCGGCCGATACCGAGCGACGGACGCGCGTTCGGGTTCAGGCCCGTAATGTCCTTGCCGCGATAGAACAACTGGCCTTCGGTCGGCTTGTAGCGGCCCGAGATGCAATTGACGATCGAGGTCTTGCCGGCGCCGTTCGGCCCGATGATCGAGAACAGCTCGCCATCATTGACGCCGAAACTGACTTCGGTCAGCGCACGGACGCCACCAAAGCGCAGTGACACCCCGCGCACTTCCAAAGAGTAAGCCAACCCATTCCTCCAGATACGGCGCTTTGCGCGCTCTTTATCTATGTTTGCACACGATGGTGCGATCCTACATCGGCGGCACCCGCGAGGCCATCCGACTATTGACGTCGGACCGAAGCCGCTGCGCGGTAACGCCGCACCCCGCATACCGGCCGTTCCCGTGCCATCAGACGGGACCATCGGCGAGCCGGCACGAGGTGGCCCTCAATAAGGGAAAGCGATACGTTGAAATGTCTTGTGGCTGACAATTGGCCAGCAAATTTCGTGAAGTCGGATGCGCGTACGGGTGATTGTTGCAGTGCAATATGAGAGTTGGGGCCACGGGCGACGGTCGATGAAGCAATGATTGCCCCGGATTATCTGAAGCGGATAGCGGCGTGGTCGCGCGAGCTCAGCGAGCGCGAGATCGAGATCGCGCGCGCCGGTATCGTCGAAAAATCCTACCGCGCCGATGAATTCATCTTCATGCGCGGCGATCAGTTCGACTACTGGACCGGCGTCGTCAGCGGTCTGGCGCGGATGGGCATCGTCTCCCGCGGCGGCAAGGCCGCGAGCTTTGCCGGTCTCACCGCCGGCGCATGGTTCGGCGAGGGCACCGTGCTGAAGAACGAGCCGCGGCGCTACGACGTGGTGGCGCTGCGCGATACCAGGATTGCGATGATGAACCGCAGCACGTTCCTGTGGCTGTTCGAGAACAGCGTCGGCTTCAATCGCTTCCTGGTCGGACAGCTCAACGAACGTCTCGGGCAGTTCATCGGGCTATTGGAATATGGCCGCACGCTCGATGCGACCGCGCGGCTGGCCCGCTCGATCGCCTCGCTGTTCAATCCGATTCTCTATCCGGACCTGACGCCGCATCTCGAAATCACGCAGGAAGAGATCGGGGCGCTCTCCGGCATCTCCCGGCAGAATGCCAACCAGTGCCTGAAGCGGCTGGAGCAGCAGGGGCTGCTGCGCTTGGAATATGGCGGCGTCACCGTCCTCGACCTCGAACGCTTGCGACACTACGGCGAGTAGGCTGCACGAGAGTCAGCGTGATCCGACAGCCCGCGGCGGATGTTTCGCCAGCGCGGTCGCCATCGCCGAGATCAGCGGCCGCATGAAGAAGGCGTCGTCGGCCGGATAGATATCGGTGCGCAAGCCCTGCGCCTTGAGTTCATCCGACACCGCCGGTCCGACCGAGGCGATCGGGGTTTGCCCAAGTCCTTGCCGCAAGCGGTCCTCGCAGCCGCGGGCGCGGGCGACTTCGACCAGGCGGCGGACCTGACCGAGGTTGGTCAACGCGATCGCATCGATCCGCCCCTCGGCCATTTCGTCGATGGCAACAACGATATTGGCGTCGGCGGCCTGCGCGTCATAGGCGTAGGGCAGCACAGTATCGATTTCAGACACGCCTTGGGCCTTGATGGCGCCGATCAGCACCCCGTGATCCTTGTCCGGATAGAGCTGCAGGCCGACGCGTCGGCCGCGCAAATCGTGGCGCGACAGCATTTCGGCAACGCCCTCAGAGGTCGGCTTTTCCGTCGTCACCTGCGGCTCCAGCCCGATTTCGCGTAGCGCCTTGCCGGGCTTCGGACCGCGAATGAATTTTCGAGCGCTTCCGAGCGCCGTGACGAAGGCCGGTTCGACGCCGATGCGCCGCACCACCTTCATCAGCCGGCGCAAGCCTTCGCCGGTCATCAGCACCATGTCGTCGCAGGGTTTTGCGATGAATCGCCCGATCCAGGCTTCGATCGGCGCCGGATCAGGCGCGTCGTGAATCGTGAACATCGGGCATTGCAAGACGTCGGCGCCCTGCTCGGTGAGCAGTCGCGAAAACTGCGCCTCTTCACGCGTTTCCAGGATCAGGATGCGGTACCCGTTCAGTCTGTCAGCCATGATCGAATCCTAACGCAAATCGTCCGCGATTTGTTCATCCTGACCCTCCTTTCGGGATTGGCGCAAGCGCGTCGGCGGTGATAGAGCAGGGCGCAAATTGCCGCTTCCTCTCTGCCTTAATTGTAATCAAATCAGCCATGCCCGATCATCAGTTCGTCCTGACCCTGTCCTGTCCGGATCGCCCCGGCATCGTTTCCGCGGTATCGACCTTTCTTGCGCATAACGGCCAGAACATCCTGGATGCCCAGCAGTTCGACGACGTCGAGACCAACAAGTTCTTCATGCGGGTGGTCTTTGCCGCTGCCGATCTCGCAGTGGAATTGCAGGCGTTGCAGACCGGCTTTACCGCCATTGCCGATCGTTTCAGCATGGACTGGCAGATGCGCGACCGCGCCAATAACCGCCGTGTGATGCTGCTGGTTTCCAAATCCGATCACTGCCTGGTCGACATTCTCTACCGCTGGCGCACCGGCGAACTTCAGATGATCCCGACCGCTGTTGTCTCCAACCATCCGCGTGAGGCCTATGGCTCGCTCGATTTCGGCGAAATTCCGTTTCACTATCTGCCGGTCACCAAGGAAACCAAGCGCGAGCAGGAACAGGCGATCCTGAAACTGGTTCAGGACAGCCATACCGATCTCGTGGTGCTGGCGCGCTACATGCAGATCCTGTCGGACGAGATGTCGGCAAGCCTGTCGGGACGCTGCATCAACATCCATCACTCATTTTTGCCGGGCTTCAAGGGCGCGCGTCCCTACCACCAGGCGCATGAGCGCGGCGTCAAGCTGATCGGCGCCACCGCGCATTACGTCACCCGCGATCTCGACGAAGGCCCGATCATCGACCAGGACGTCGAGCGCATCAGCCACCGCGACATGCCGGAAGACCTGTCGCGCAAGGGCCGCGACATCGAACGTCGCGTGCTGGCGCGTGCGATGCGCCACCACCTCGAGGACCGCGTCATCCTCAACGGCCGCAAGACCGTGGTGTTCATGGATTGATGCGAGTTGTGATCCGCGTCTATTTGACCGGCAGGCTCGCGGCGAGGGTGCGAACGATCGGCTTCGGCAATTCGATGCCGGAAAGCCGCCATTCGGTTCCCTCGAAGTGCAGGTTGATCGCGGCGTAGCTTTCCGGGTCGGACTTTTCGCTGACGCGGATGCCGAGCAGCACCGGCTGGATGAAATTGACCCGTCCGAGCAGCGCCAGCCAGTTTCCGGTGTGCAAATCGCCCAAGGCCGGCAGGCCGGCAAACGACGGCAGTCCCTGTGAAGCGTCGACCTTGCCGTTTTTCAATATCTGCGTGAGGTTGTCGGCCGTCAGCATCTTGGCCGCCATCGCATCCGCGATGGTCGCGCCATAGGTGTTGATCAGCATCTTTTCCATCGCGCCGACCTTGCGCGTGGCGCCGATGCGATCGAGATAGGCGTTGACGATCTGGTTGGTCAGCGATCGGCTGACCGCCTTGACGTCGGTCTTCTCGAGGATCTTCGTGATATCGCCGGCGCGTGCGGCCGACGCCAGCGTGGTGAGCGAGGACGCCGCCAGTCCGAGATAGATCGCAACGGCGACAATGAGAGCGGCAATCGTGCTGAGAAACCAGCGCATCGGAAAATCCTGTTCGCACAGCGTGCGGTGCCGTTACCGGCGGCGCAACGACGGTCGCCGTGCGAGACTGTTCTAATGTTGAAGAAATGCCGCAAAGGCGACGACGCGGTATTGCATGCGTGACGGCACGATGCCAGCGGCGATTTTGTGGTGTGTTCCCTGCTGGAACCAGTTCCCGGCGACGCTGCAATCAGTGCGATTTGAATGTCAGTGAATCGCATCATTCGAAGAGGAAACAGGCTTGGCCTCCTCCGGGCGTTCCGCTGCCGGCATCAGGCGCTTGCGCTCGCGCTCCTTCATGTACTCGTCGTATTTCGCGGTGCCCGGGCGCGGCGGTGCGTCCGCGGGCAGGCCACCGGCCCATGCCGGGATCGAGTCGCTCATGCCGGCGGCGAGTTTTTCGTTGATGGTCCCGCACCCGCTCAAGCCAAGGCATGCCAGGGCAACGGCAACGAGTGCGGCGATATGGCGGGCTCTGATCGGCATCGGCGGCAAATTACAACTTTGATCTTTACGGATGATGGACTGCGCGCCTTGGCGCCGGCCCAGACCCTGGCGTTTCCGTTGACAGGACCATTTTATTTGTACAATCGTACAAATGCCGGAGCGCTTATCCGGAAGCGACAGGCCGAGCAGGTGGTGGCTTCGATTGTATCATGATACCTAACACCTGCGTGTACCGTTACGGGCGAAAAGTCTGCCTTGCGGCAGGGGCACGCCCTTAGTCTGACTGGACAATACGCCGCCGGAGGACGTCATGTCGCGGCGCTACACGGCCGAAAAATCTGGGCTATGGTGAGGCAAGGGCCGGGGACTCGGTTCGAGGCACAAGACCGATCAGGGGGAGACCAATTTTATGTCCATTCGCAGTCAACTATTGCTGGCCGCAAGTGCCGTTGCCGGCATTCTGGCCCTTGCACCGGCGCAAGCCGAAGATGCGGTCAAGATCGGCCTGATTCTGCCGATGACCGGCGGCCAAGCCTCGACCGGCAAGCAGATCGACAACGCCGTCAAGCTCTACATGCAGCAGAACGGCGATACCGTCGCCGGCCGGAAGATCGAAGTCATCCTCAAGGACGACGCTGCGGTTCCCGACAATACCAAGCGCCTCGCGCAGGAACTGATCGTCAACGACAAGGTCAGCTTCATCGCCGGCTTCGGCGTGACGCCGGCAGCCCTTGCGGCGGCGCCGCTGGCAACCCAGGCCAAGGTTCCCGAAATCGTGATGGCGGCGGGCACCTCGATCATCACCGAGCGCTCGCCCTATATCGTGCGCACCAGCTTCACGCTGGCGCAGTCGTCGACCATCATCGGCGATTGGGCCGCCAAGAACGGCATCAAGAAGGTGGCGACGCTGACCTCCGACTATGCGCCGGGCAATGACGCGCTGACCTTCTTCAAGCAGAACTTTACCGCCGGCGGCGGCGAGATTGTCGAAGAGGTCAAGGTGCCCCTGGCCAATCCGGACTTCGCGCCGTTCCTGCAGCGCATGAAGGACTCCAAGCCGGACGCCGTGTTCGTGTTCGTGCCGGCAGGCCAGGGCGGCAACTTCATGAAGCAATATGCAGAGCGCGGGCTCGACAAATCGGGGATCAAGGTGATTGGCCCCGGCGACGTGATGGACGACGACCTGCTCAACGGCATGGGCGATGCGGCACTCGGCACCGTCACCGCGCATTTGTATTCCGCAGCACATCCGTCAGCCGCCAACAAGGAATTCGTCGCCGCCTACAAGAAGGCGTTCGGTTCGCGTCCGGGCTTCATGGCGGTGAGCGGCTATGACGGCATCCGCCTGATCTACGAGGCGCTGAAGAAGACCGGCGGCAAGACCGACGGCGATGCGCTAATCGAGGCGATGAAGGGCATGAAGTGGGAAAGCCCGCGCGGTCCGATTTCGATCGATCCGGAAACCCGCGACATCGTGCAGAACATCTATATCCGCAAGGTCGAGAAGGTCGACGGCGAACTCTACAACGTCGAATTCGCGACCTTCGAGGCGGTGAAGGATTCCGGCAAGACGAAGAAGTGACGACGAAGTCGTCTCTTCGGACGCGTTCTGGCTCGCCTCTCTCCACGTCATGCCCGGCCTTGTGCCGGGCATCCACGTCTTTCTCGCTGCCGAACGTCGGGAAGACGTGGATGGCCGAGACAAGCCCGGCCATGACGATCTATAGTTTTCGTATCGCCATGCAGGCCAAGCTGACTCGATGACAACCCTGTTCACCATCCTGTTCGACGGTGTTGCCTACGGCATGCTGCTGTTCGTGCTGGCCTGCGGGCTTGCCGTGACGCTCGGGCTGATGAACTTCGTCAACCTGGCCCATGGCGCCTTCGCCATGACCGGCGGCTATGTCTGTGCCGTTCTCGTCAACCAGTCCGGCTGGCCGTTCTTTGCGTCCCTGCCGTTGGCCTTTGTTGCAAGCGCGCTGATCGGGATCGTGCTGGAACGCGCGCTGTACCGCCATCTCTACACCCGCAGCCATCTCGACCAGGTGCTGTTCTCGGTCGGCCTCGTCTTCATGTCGGTGGCGGCGGTCGACTACATCATGGGATCGTCGCGGATCTTCATCAAGCTGCCGGCGGCCCTCGAAGGCCAGTTCGATTTCTTCGGCGTCGGCATCGGTCGCTACCGGCTGATGATCGTCGTGATCTGCGGCCTGCTCACGGTGGCACTGCAATTGATTTTGGCGCGCACGCGCTTCGGCAGCCGGCTCCGCGCGGCGGTCGATGACCCCCGTGCGGCATCGGGCCTCGGCATCAACGTGCCGCAGGTGTTTGCGTTCACGTTTGCCTTCGGTTGCGGCCTTGCGGGCCTCGGCGGCGCGCTCAGCGCCGAGATCCTCGGGCTCGATCCGTACTTCCCGCTGAAATTCATGATCTACTTTCTGATCGTGGTGACCGTCGGCGGCTCCTCCAGCATCACCGGGCCGTTCCTGGCCTCGCTGCTGCTCGGCATCGGCGACGTCGCGGGGAAATACTACGTTCCCAAGATGGGGCCGTTCGTGATCTACACCATGATGATCGTGATCCTGATCTGGCGTCCGAACGGCCTGTTCGGCCGCACCGCCGCGCGTTGAGCCCCGCGATGACCACGCTTCTCGACGTCTCATCCCATGCGATCGCCAGCGCGCGCTGGCGTCCGGCCGAGATCGCGTTCTGGATTCTCGCGGCTTCCTGCGCGTTCCTGTTTCCGTCACGTTATCTGATCATGACCGACATCGTCCGGCTGGCGCTGTTCGCGCTGTCGCTCGACCTGATCCTCGGTTATGCCGGCATCGTCTCATTGGGCCACGCCGCGTTCTTCGGCGTCGGCGCCTATTGCGCGGGATTGCTGGCGCTGCATGGCATCATCACCGAGCCGGTGCTGGCGCTGGTCGCGGCAGGTCTGGTCGCCATGGTGCTCGGCTTCCTCACCAGTTTTCTGGTGATCCGGGGCGTCGACCTGACCCGGCTGATGGTGACGCTCGGCATCGCGCTGCTGCTGGAAGCGCTGGCGGAACGCTTCTCCAACATCACCGGCGGTACCGACGGGCTGCAGGGCATCGAGATGGCGCCGATCCTCGGCCTGTTTGCCTTCGACATGTTCGGCAAGACCGGCTTCTTCTATTCGCTGATCGTGCTGTTTCTGATGTTCCTTTTGGCGCGCCGGATCGTGCACTCGCCGTTCGGGTTGTCGTTACGCGCCATCAAGAACAATCCGTTGCGGGCTTCTGCCATCGGCGTTCCGGTCAATCACCGCCTGATTGCGATCTATACGGTAGCGGCATTTTATGCCGGCATCGCCGGCGCGCTGTTCACCCAGACCACGGCGCTGGCCTCGCTCGACGTGTTTTCGTTCGAGCGCTCAGCCGACCTGATGCTGGTGCTGGTCATCGGCGGCACCGGCTATCTCTATGGCGGGCTGATCGGCGCCGTCGTGTTCAAGATGCTGCAGGAGTTCTTCTCGACTATCACGCCACAATACTGGCAGTTCTGGATCGGCCTCGTGCTGGTCGTGATCGTGCTGGTCGGCCGCGACCGCATCCATCGCGGGGCGCTGTGGTTGCCCAACCTCGTGATCCGGCAATTTGCCGGACGCAAGGCCGTCGTGGCCGTTCCCGAAAGCGATGCGTCATGACAACTGCGCTGGAAACAAAAGGATTGGAGAAGTCCTTCGGCGGGCTTCGCGTCACGCGTGACCTGTCGCTGCGGGTCGAGCAGGGCGCCCGCCATGCGCTGATCGGACCGAACGGCGCCGGCAAGACCACCGTGATCAACCTCCTCACCGGCGTGCTGAAGCCCAATGCGGGGCGAATTTTGCTGGAAGGTAACGACATCACCGATCTGCCGGTTCACACGCGGGTGCTGCGCGGGCTGTCGCGCACCTTTCAGATCAATCAGCTCTATGCCGACCTGACGCCGTTAGAGACCGTCGGGCTGGCGGTCTCGGAGCGGCTCGGTCGCGGCGGCGACTGGTGGCGACGGATGGGGACGCGCAGCGACGTCAATCAGGAGATCGCGGAAACGCTGGATCGTTTTCATCTGCTCGACGTCATGAACGAACGCACCGCGACGTTGCCTTACGGCAAGCAGCGCCTGCTCGAGATCGCGGTGGCGATTGCGACCAAACCGCGTGTGCTGCTGCTCGACGAGCCCGCCGCCGGCGTGCCTGCGAGCGAGCGCCACGACATCCTGGCTGCTGTTGCGGCTTTGCCGCGCGACGTTACAGTGCTGCTGATCGAGCACGACATGGATCTGGTGTTCTCGTTCGCCGACCGCATTTCGGTGCTGGTCAACGGCGCCATGCTGGTGGAAGGCCCGCCGGACGAAGTGGCGCGGGATCCCCAGGTCAAGGCGGTCTATCTCGGTGAGGCCGCCGATGTCTGATCTGCTCGCCATCGACAGCCTGCGCGCCGGCTACGGCGAAGCCGTGGTGTTGCCCTCGATGTCGCTGACGCTAGGCGAAGGCCAGGTGCTGGCACTGTTGGGACGCAATGGCACCGGCAAGACCACCCTGATCAACTCGATCGTCGGCGTCACCCGTCGCTTCGGCGGCACCGTGGCGCTGGCAGGGCTCGATATCACCACGATGCGGCCGGACCAGCGGGCGCGCGCCGGGATCGGCTGGGTGCCACAGGAGCGCAATATCTTCCGCTCGCTCACAGTTGAAGAGAACATGACTGCGGTGGCCCAGCCGGGACCCTGGACCGTCGAAAAGGTTTACGAGATGTTTCCGCGGCTGAGGGAACGCCGCGGCAATTTCGGCAACCAGTTGTCTGGCGGCGAGCAGCAGATGCTGGCGATCGGCCGGGCGCTGACCCTCAATCCAAAAGTACTGCTGCTGGACGAGCCGACCGAGGGGCTGGCGCCAATCATCGTCGAGGAGTTGCTGCGGGCGCTCGGCACCATCACCCGGGCCGGAGGCATCTGCTCCATCATCGTCGAGCAGAATGCCCAAAAGATTCTGGGGCTGGCCGATCGTGTTGTGATATTGGAACGCGGCGCGATCGTTCACGATGCGGCAAGTGCCGCGTTGAAGGCCGATCCGGCTGTGCTCGAGCGCTATCTCGGCGTTGCGGGTGCCGCAGCACATTGAATAAAATTCTCGGGAGTTGAGACCATGCAGAGAACCAAAGCCCCCTTCCGCGCCGACGAGGTCGGCAGCCTGTTGCGGCCGCCGCGCATCAAGGAAGCGCGGGCCAGACTGGAGAAGGGCGAGATCACGGCTGAAGATCTGCGCAAGGCCGAGGATATGGAGATCGAAAAGGTCGTGCACCGGCAGGCCTCGACTGGTCTGAAGCTAGCGACCGACGGCGAATTCCGCCGCTCCTGGTGGCATTTCGATTTCCTCAGCCATCTCACCGGTTGCGAACTGTACCACCCCGATCAGGGGATCCAGTTCGCCGGCGTGCAGACCCGGCATGATGCCATCCGCGTCATCGGCAAGCTCGACTTTCCCGACAACCATCCGATGCTGGATCATTTCAGGTTCCTGAAAAAGCATGCCGATACGGCGCATGTCACCGCCAAGATGACGATCCCGTCGCCCGCGGTGCTGCATTTCCGCGGTGGTCGCAAGGCGATCTCAAAGGACGTCTATCCCGATCTCGAATCGTTCTTCATGGATCTCGGCAAGACCTACCGCAAGGCGGTGAAGGCGTTCTACGACGCCGGCTGCCGCTATCTGCAGTTCGACGATACAGTCTGGGCCTATCTCTGCTCGCAGGAAGAATTGCACAAGGCCCGCGAGCGCGGCGATAACCCGGACGGCTTGCAGGAGATCTACGCGCGCGTCATCAACTACGCGCTGGCCGACAAGCCTGCCGACATGGTCGTCACCACCCATGTCTGCCGCGGCAATTTCCGCTCCACCTGGATTTCGTCCGGCGGCTACGAGCCGGTGGCCGAGACCATGCTGGCCGGTACCAACTACGACGGCTATTTCCTGGAATATGATTCCGACCGCGCCGGCGGATTCGAGCCGCTGCGCTATCTGCCCAAGGGCAACAAGATCGTCGTGGTCGGCGTCATCACCTCGAAATTCGGCGAGCTCGAGAAGAAGGACGACATCAAGCGCCGGCTCGAGGAAGCCGCCAAATTCGCTCCGCTCGACCAGCTCGCGGTATCCCCCCAATGCGGCTTTGCCTCGACCGAGGAAGGCAACATCCTGTCCGAAGAAGAGCAGTGGGCCAAGCTGCGGCTCGCGGTCGAAGTCGCGAACGAGGTGTGGGGGAAGTAGACTTTCCCTCGTTCCTTCCGGCTGTCGCGTTCGCGCGGGCAGGGTGGATAACATGAAGCTCGATCTCGATGCCATCATCGTCGGCGCAGGCCCCGCGGGGCTTGCTTGCGCGGCGACGATGCGAGCTGCGGGGTTGTCCGTCACGGTCTTCGAAAAAGCCGATAGCGTCGGCGCAGTCTGGCGGCGGCACTACGACCGGCTCCACCTCCACACCGACCGCGGCCATTCCGGCTTGCCGGGAATGCCGATGCCGTCAGACTATCCGGCCTATCCCTCCCGTGGGCAGATGGTCGCCTATCTCGAAAGCTATGCCGCTCGCTTCGATATCAGTCCGGTATTCGACACCGAGGTATCGCGGATTCACCGCGACGGCGCGCGATGGCACGCCGATACGGCTCAAGGCCCGATCAACGCGCGCGCGATGGTGATTGCGACAGGGATTGCGGACGCGCCGTATCGTCCGTCATGGCCCGGATCGGAGACCTTTGCTGGTCGCGTGATCCATAGCAGTGAATACCGCAATCCGGATTCCTTCGCGGGCAAGCGCGTATTGGTGGTCGGCTTCGGTAATTCCGGCGGCGAGATCGCGCTCGAGCTTGCCAATGCCGGCATCGACGTCGCGTTAGCGGTGCGGGGGCCCGTCCAGATTCTGCCGCGCGACCTGCTGGGATTTCCGATTCTGTCGTGGGCGATCCTGTATCGGCGGCTGCCGGCACGTCTGGTGGATTTCATCAACGCGCCGGTGCTGCGGCTGGCCGTGGGCGATTTCGAAAAACTCGGCCTCCGGCGTGCCGCGAAGGGACCGCGGCAGATGGTCGAAGAGGATGGGCGCGTACCGCTGATCGATATCGGCACGCTCGCCCGCATCAGCGACGGTTCGATCAGGATACGCGGCGGCATCGATCGCTTTACGGCTGATGGCGTCACGTTCACCGATGCGCGCGCCGAGCCGTTCGATGCCGTCATTCTGGCGACGGGTTTCCGGCCCGATCTGCGGCGATTAATCCCGGATGTGCAGGGCGTGTTCGATCAACACGGCATGCCGCTGTTGACGGGACAGGTCACCGCTGCGCCGGGCCTTTATTTTTGCGGTCAGATCACGGTGCCGACGGGCCAACTGCGCGAGATTGCGATCGAGGCGCAACGGATCGCCGGGAGCGTGAAGGCGTATGTGGCTCACGCGAGCTAGGTCGCGTGCGGCTTACTTCTCCACCAGATAAACCTCGCCGAGCAGCGACGAATTCGACCACGGCACCTGCTTCGATTTCGTCGCGGCGACGACTTCGGCGCGCACGCGGGTCAGCATCTGCTGCACCTCGAGCCCGGGCGTGCCGATGTGGCGCGATAGCGCTGCCGAGAACGGGCTGTTGGCGCCTTCGCCGTCGAGCGCGACCTGTCCGGGCGCGGTCGCAAACGCGATCAGGGTGCCTGCGCCGAGCGTGGAGCCGGCGCCGAGCGAGGTCGGCGCAGCGAGGCCTGAGCCTGCTTCGATGCCGCGGCTGGCGCCCGCAGAGACAACTTTCGGCGCCATCGGATTGTTGCGGCAGGCGTCGAGGATCAGGATGTTGGTGCGGACCTGGTCGTCGAGGCCGGCCAAGATCGTATCCATGTCCATCATGACAGCGGTCACGTCGGTGCCGCTCTGAAACTGGATGTCGACCGGCACCAGATAATTGCGGCCGTCGATCTGCACGCCGTGGCCGGCATAATAGACCACCGCAATTTGGGCCCGCGCCGCTTCACGCAGAAATTCGCGGGTCATGGTCTGCATCGCCGCGCGGTCGAGGTCGATACCCTCCGTCACCGAAAATCCGATGTCGCGCAGGCTCTTCGCGATCGCGCGTGCATCGTTGGAGGGGTTGGGCAAGGCTTTGACATGCGCATAGGAACCATTGCCGATCACGAGCGCCACGCGCCGGCTTGTCGCCACGCTTTGCACGGGCGCCGGAGACTCCGCCCGTTTTGCTGCCGAGCCAAACGGCGAGGGACCTGTGATCGCGTTCCGCGGTGGGGGAGGGGCCGGCGCCTCCGACAGCAGCGACAGGCGGACTTTCGCGGTCGCCTGGTTGGCCTTGCTGCCGGCATCCGAGGCGCGGCCTTCCAGCACTGCTGCGTAATCCTTTTTCGCGTTGTCGAAATCGCCCTTGGCCTCATAGGCGAGCGCACGCTGGGTGTAGGCCGAGATCAACACGCTGCCGGGCGGCGTCATGATGTTGACGGGGGCCTTGGCCCTGGCGAGCCGGATCGCCTCGGTGCCGTCGGCGATGGCGCGGTCGAGGTCGCCCTTGGCGCGCCAGACCACGGCGCGGTCGATCAGGCCGGAGGGCAGGGACGGATCGAGCCGGATCGCGTCGTTGATGTCGGCGAGCGCGCCGTCGAGATTGCCGAGCGCCTGCTTCGACAGGCCACGGTTCAGCAGGGAATAGGCATTCGGGCTGAGCTTGTTCGCCTGATCGTAATCGGCGATCGCCTTGGCATAGTCGCCCTTGCCGCGAAACGCGTTGCCGCGGTTGTGAAAGATGGTGCCGCTTGGCGGACCGCTCCGCAGCGCGTCGTTGTAGTCCGCAATCGCGATATCGTACTCGCCCTTGTCGAAATAGGCGGAGCCACGCAGATTATAGAGCGCCTGGTCGGGCTTGAGCCGCAGCGCCTCGGTGGTGTCAGCGATCACCTGCGGGTAGTTGCCCTTCTTGTTCCAGCCGACCGCGCGCCAGAAGTAGACCTGGGCGAGTTGGGCGCCGGAAAACGCCTTCAGCGCGATGATCTTGTTGCAGGCGTCAATCTGCTGATCGGCCGGCGTGGTCTCCGAGGTGCAGAGCGGCCCAAGCTGCGACCGCGACTGGGCGAGGGCGGGCATCGTCCACAGCGCCGACAGGGCCATGGTGAGGATCAGCATCAAACGGCGCATCTGGATGGCTTTGCTTCGCTCGCAATGACGGGAAGGGCGTCCGGGCTTTTGTTGCGCTCCGCGGTCCGCCGGTTCAAGCGCCGCCTTTCCCCCATTGGGCAGATGGTGGTAGGACAACCGGACGATCCGCCGCTGCCCACCCGGGCGTCCCAAGCCGGTCCTCGAATACCCGCCCGATGAAGAACGACCAGATCCTCAGCCTGATTTCCGATTTCTGCCGCCAGGCTGATATGGCGGAAACCACGTTCGGCCGCCGGGCCGTCAACGACGGCAAGCTGGTGCACCGGCTGCGCGAGGGCAAGCGCATTACCATCGACACGCTGGACCGCATCCAGGCCTATGTCGCCGCCTCCACGCCCGGCGGGCTGCCGCCGCCGCGGGGGTTGCAGGTGCCGCCCGAGAAGCGCGACCCGCGCGGCAATTTTCGCTTCTTCGAGAACCGGCAGAAATACCTGCTGTTCGTTCACACCTGCAGCGAGAAGCGGGTGATTGCGGAACGGGTGGCGCTGGAGCTTACCAGCCTGCATCCACGGCCGCCGGCGCTGCGGGTATTCGACGCCGGCGTCGGCGACGGTACGGTGCTGGCGCGGGTGATGCGCTCGATGCACGGCCGCTTTCCGCATATGCCGTTCTACATCGCCGGCAAGGAGCTCAGCCTGGAGGACGTCCGGCTGACGCTGGACAAGGTGCCGGACCGGATGTTCGAGCACCCGGCAACCGTGTTCGTGCTGACCAACATGTACTACGCCGAGGCGCCATGGCTGACGCCGGCCTCGCCCGCGGCGGCGGCCGGTATGATCTGGCATGAGGTCGCCCTGCGGGGGGCGTCGTCGGGTGAATTCGAGGCCCAGATCGGCGAATTGGGACCATTTCTGGAGCAGAATTGGCGCGCCAATATCAGCCCCCGGACCGGCATGCCGATCTATGAACGGCCGGTGGCGCTGGTGGTCTACCGGGAGGACCACCGATTCCTGCTTGATTCGATCATCCCAAGGGCGGGCCGGACCGAGGCCAATTTCGACCTTGTGATCGCTTCCCAGCCCTACCGGGCAAAATCCTCTGTGAATTTCCGCGCCAAGCGGATTATCGCCCCCTTGGCCCGGGCGCTGCGGGCAGGGGGGCGTTTGATTGGAATTCACTCCCACGGGCAGGATCCGGGCCTCGAAATCATCCAATCGGTCTGGCCGGGAGAAAATCCTTTCGCTGTGAGCCGTCATGAGCTACTCCGCGCGGTGAAATACGAGCTCGGGTCGGCCGGGCGGGACCTTAACTTTAATGCCTACGCCGATAACCGTTCTATCTTCCGTTATGATATGGAAGCGCTGCCCAACGAGGTGACCGGCTCGATCGGAACCTCGACGGCTTTTGCGGCGTGGAACGCGGCGGTGTATGTCGCCCAGATCGAAGACGATCGGTTGACGGAAATGACTGAAAACGGCCGGACCCTCGATGCCACCAGAGAGGTTCTGCGCAAGCATAATGGGCTTTGGTTTTACGACGAATCCTACGTCATATCGCGCCGTCGAGACTGACATTCCAGGATAGATCACACAGACAGCCGCCGACAGCAGGCGGCAACAAGGGGTTGGTTGATGCGCGCGTCCTATCTGTTCACCAGCGAGTCGGTTTCCGAGGGTCATCCGGACAAGGTTTCGGATCAAATCTCCGACGCGATCCTCGATGCCTTCCTCGAGAAGGACGTCAAACTCGGCATCGCCGACGACAGCGCGGTCAATACGCGCCTCGGCTGTGAGACGCTGTGCACCACCAACAAGATCGTGGTCGCCGGCGAAGGCCGCGGCCAGCTCTTCCGCGACATCCACGGCAAGTCGGTGGTGGATCGCGAACTGATCACCCAGATTGCGCGCGATGTCGTCAAGGACATCGGCTACGACCAGAACGGCTTCTCCTATCACGGCGCCGACGTCGAGGTGCTGCTGCACGGCCAGTCGTCCGACATCGCGATGGGCGTCGATGCCAAGAAAAAGAAGAGCGGCGAAGAAGAAGGCGCCGGCGATCAGGGCATGATGTTCGGCTACGCCTGCACCGAGAGCGAAGTCTACGAAAAGGGCTCCTACATGCCGGCGCCGATCTTCTTCGCGCACCGGATTTTGAAGGTGCTGTCGGACAAGCGCCGCAGCGGACAGATGTTCGACCTGCAGCCCGACTCCAAGAGCCAAGTCACGGTCAAGTATGTCGACGGCAAGCCGGTCGGCTGCGCCAAGGTCGTGGTCTCGACCCAGCACAACGAGAAGAGCCGCAACGGCAAGAAGTATTCGCCCGGCCTGATCAAGGACATGATCGGTCATGAGGTCGAGAAGGCCTTGCCGAAGGGCTGGATGCCGCAGAAGTCTTCGGACTTCCTGGTCAACCCGACCGGCAACTTCGTGATCGGCGGACCCGACGGGGATTGCGGTCTGACCGGCCGCAAGATCATCGTCGACACCTACGGCGGCTATGCGCCGCACGGCGGCGGCGCGTTCTCCGGCAAGGATCCGACCAAGGTCGACCGCTCGGCGGCCTATGCCGCGCGCTATCTTGCCAAGAACGTGGTGGCCGCGGGTCTGGCCGAACGCTGCACCATCCAGGTCGCTTACGCGATCGGCGTCGCCGATCCGATGTCGCTGCTGGTGGATACCCACGGGACCGGCAATGTCGACGAGAAGAAGCTCGAGAAGGTGCTGCCGGAATTGTTCCGCCTGACGCCGACCAACATTCGCCGCACGCTGAAGCTCAACCGTCCGATCTATCGCCGTACCGCGTCGTACGGTCATTTCGGCCGCGCCCCTGACAAGGACGGCGGCTTCTCCTGGGAAAAGACCGATCTGGCCGCCGCGCTGAAGAAGGCGTTCTGATTTTCTCCGTAATCGTCCTGCGTATTCCGGAAAGCCCCAGCGCTTTTCGGAATATGCTTTTCTAAGGGATCAACCACATGACCGCCGCCGCCAAGAAGCCCGCCTTCACCGACTACATCGTCAAGGACATTTCGCTCGCCGAATTCGGCCGCAAGGAACTCTCGCTGGCCGAGACCGAGATGCCCGGCCTGATGGCGACGCGCGAGGAATACGGCCCCAAACAACCTTTGAAGGGCGCGCGTATCGCCGGCTCGCTGCACATGACGATCCAGACCGGCGTGCTGATCGAGACGCTGGCCGCGCTCGGCGCCGACATCCGCTGGGTCTCCTGCAACATCTATTCGACGCAGGACCATGCGGCGGCGGCGATCGCAGCCGCCGGCATTCCGGTGTTCGCCGTCAAGGGCGAGACGCTCGCCGAATACTGGGATTACACCGCCAAGCTGTTCGACTGGCACGGTGGCGGCCACCCGAACATGATCCTCGACGACGGCGGCGACGCCACCATGTACGTCCATCTCGGTCTGCGCGCCGAGAACGGCGATACCAAGTTCCTGGACAAGCCGGGTTCGGAAGAAGAGGAAGTCTTCTTCGCGCTTCTCAAGAAGCAGCTCAAGGAAAGGCCCAAGGGCTACTTCGCCGAGATCGCCAAGAGCATCAAGGGCGTTTCCGAAGAGACCACCACGGGCGTGCATCGTCTCTATGACATGCAGAAGGCCGGCACGCTGCTTTGGCCGGCGATCAACGTCAACGACAGCGTCACCAAGTCGAAGTTCGACAACCTCTATGGCTGCCGTGAATCGCTGGTCGACGGCATCCGCCGCGGCACCGACGTCATGATGTCCGGCAAGGTCGCGATGGTTGCGGGTTTTGGCGACGTCGGCAAGGGTTCGGCGGCCTCGCTGCGCCAGGCCGGTTGCCGCGTCATGGTCTCCGAAATCGATCCGATCTGCGCGCTGCAGGCGGCGATGGAAGGCTACGAAGTCGTGACCATGGAAGACGCCGCTCCGCGCGCCGACATCTTCGTCACCGCGACCGGCAACAAGGACATCATCACCATCGAGCACATGCGCGCGATGAAGGACCGGGCCATCGTCTGCAACATCGGCCACTTCGACAACGAGATCCAGATCGCGGGTCTGCGTAACCTGAAGTGGACCAACATCAAGCCGCAGGTCGACGAGATCGAATTCCCGGACAAGCACCGCATCATCATGCTGTCGGAAGGCCGCCTGGTGAACCTCGGCAATGCGATGGGCCATCCGTCCTTCGTGATGTCGGCGTCGTTCACCAACCAGACGCTGGCGCAGATCGAACTCTGGGCCAACAACAAGGACGGGAAGTACAAGAAGGAAGTCTACGTGCTGCCGAAGTCGCTGGACGAGAAGGTGGCCCGGCTGCACCTCGCCAAGATCGGCGTCAAGCTGACCGAGCTGCGCAAGGACCAGGCCGACTATATCGGCGTCAAGCAGGAAGGCCCGTTCAAGAGCGATCATTACCGGTATTGATCGCGAACCTTCGCGTCTAGATTCTGCCAATTTCGGTCATGCCCGGGCTTGTCCCGGGCATCCACGTATTTAGAGTCGGTACGAGCGGAAGACGTGGATGGCCGGGACGAGCCCGGCCATGACGGCAGCGAAAGCAGGGGGCCATATGGCCGAACACTTCGACGTACTCATTGTCGGCGCCGGCCTGTCCGGTATCGGCGCGGGCTATCACTTGCAGCAGAAGTGCCCGGGCAAGAGCTACGCCATCCTCGAAGGGCGCGACTGCATCGGCGGCACCTGGGACCTGTTTCGCTATCCCGGCATCCGCTCCGATTCCGACATGTTCACGCTCGGCTATTCCTTCAAGCCGTGGACCGAGGCGAAGGCGATCGCCGACGGGCCGAACATTCTGAACTACGTCCGGCAGACCGCGACCGAGAACGGTATCGACAGCAAGATTCGTTTCAATCATCGCGTCAAACGGGCGTCGTGGTCCTCGCCGGAGGCGCGCTGGACTGTGGAAGCCGAGCGCAGCGCGGGCGAGGGCGCCACCGAGACGGTGCGCTTCACCTGCAATTTCCTGTTCATGTGCTCGGGCTATTACAAATACGAGGAAGGCTACACGCCGGAATTTCTGGGCACAGCCGACTTCGCCGGCCGTATCGTGCATCCGCAGAAATGGCCCGACGATCTCGACTATGCCGGCAAGCGCGTCGTCGTGATCGGCTCGGGCGCCACTGCCGTGACGCTGGTGCCCGAGATGGCCAAGACCGCCGCGCACGTCACCATGCTGCAGCGCTCGCCGACCTATGTGGTGGCGCGGCCGGCCGAGGATGCGCTGGCGAACAAGTTGCGGCGGAATCTGTCGGCCAAGCTCGCCTATCATCTGATCCGCTGGCGCAACGTGCTGTTCGGCATGTATTTCTTCCAGCTCTCGCGGCGCAAGCCGGAACGGGTCAAGCAACTGATCCTCGGCGGCGTCAAGATGGCGCTGGGACCGGACTACGACATCGCCACCCATTTCACGCCGCGCTACAATCCCTGGGATCAGCGGCTGTGCCTGGTGCCCGACGGCGACCTGTTCAAGTCGATCCGCGACAAGCAGGCCTCCGTCGTCACCAACGAGATCGATACCTTCACCAGGAACGGCATCAAGCTGAAGGACGGGAGCGAACTCGAGGCCGATGTCATCGTCACCGCGACCGGACTGGTGCTGCAGGTGCTCGGCGGGCTCGAAGTCAGCGTCGACGGCCGCCTGGTCGATTTTTCCAAGACGCTGAACTACAAGGGCATGATGTATTCGGACGTGCCGAACATGGCCTCGGCGTTCGGCTACACCAACGCGTCCTGGACGCTGAAATGCGACTTGACCTGCGAATATGTCTGCCGCCTGGTCAACTACATGGACCGGCACGGCTACAAGCAGTGCATGCCGCACAATATCGATCCCTCGATCTCGGAATTGCCGTCGCTGGATTTCTCCTCCGGCTACGTGCAGCGCTCGATCGCGAAAATGCCCAAGCAAGGCTCGAAGCGGCCGTGGCGGCTGTACCAGAACTACGCGCTCGACATCGTCACCTTGCGCTACGGCAAGGTCGATGACGGGGTGATGCAGTATTCGTGAGTTCCGCCGGACCAGGATGCGTCGGGTCGTCTCATGCGTTATTTCACGTATACGTAGGTGCTTCCGAATCGGCCTAGATGGCTGGACAGTTAACGCCGGATTAACCGGTGTGCCGCACGCTGGGTGGCTTGAGGCACCTGTCAGCACGAGGAAGCCCATGGACGCCCAGCGTATTGCCGTTGATGCCATTGTTGCGTTGACCGATTGCGATCGCGAGGCGGTCGTTGCCTTCATCCGCCGGCTCTACCTGGCCGGGGTCAAGGATCCCAAGCGCCTGACCTTCAAGGGCCTGCAAGCGATGCGGAGCTGAGGCAATCCCATCGTCATCGCCCGGCTTGCCGCCTCCGCTAAAGCTCCGGCGAGCCAACATACGGAAGCCTCGGCGTAGCCGGGACCGGGCGATCAAGTACAGCACGTTCGTCTCGTGCGCTGTCGCGTCCACCGCTCCCCGCCCCCTCGTTTGCGACGATGGCCTACGCCCCTTGTGTCCAAAAAATTTGGCAGAATGAGCGAACGGGCGGTTGCGGACCAACCGCCCGTTGCTGGAACTGAGCCCGTACGCCCCAAAGGCGACAGAGCCTGTACCAGAGCGAGGGACAGCTCCGGCGTCTTCCTCAACCCGAACAGTTGCAAGGGCTTCGAGCCCGTACCGAGCAAGGAAGGGAGTGGATGATGGCACAAGATGATCGCATTGTCGTGGGCATCGATGTGGCAAAGGACAAGGTGGATGCGTGCATTCGCTCGCTGTCATTGCGTCAGGTCTGTCCGAACACGGGACAAGGCCACCGCAAGCTGGTGGCCTGGCTTCGCAAGTACAAGGCAACCAGGGCTGTGATGGAGGCGAGCGGCGGTTACGAGCGTGACTGGGCCAAGCTACTGCGCCAGGCCGGTGTCGAGGTGCGGATCGTCGACCCCAAACGCGTCCGCAGCTTCGCGCTATCGGCCGGCCGGCTGGCAAAGAACGATGTGATCGACGCGGAGATGATCGCCTGGTTCGCCGAGATATTTACCGAGGCGCCGAGCCAGACCCACGATGCCGCACGCGAGGAGTTGCTGGCGCTGGTGAAAGCGCGCATCGGTCTGGGTGATCTCAAGACGCGCTTGCAAAGCCAAAACGAGCATGCTGCACCAGGACTGGTTCAGAAAACGCATGCCCGCGTCTTGAAGAATCTGGTCAGTGAAATTGCCAAGCTCGAGGCGGCAATTGCGGCCAAGATCAAGGCCTCGCCACACCTTGCCGAGCGTGCCGAGATCATCGAGAGCGTGCCGGGCCTCGCCGAAACGACCTCCGCCAACCTCATTGCGGGGATGCCGGAGCTTGGGCAGGTGAGCAACAAGATCGCCGGTGCGTTATTAGGCGCCGCCCCGTACGACGACGATAGCGGCCATCGGCGCGGTGAGCGTCATATCAAGGGTGGCCGCCGCTGGGTCCGCAACGCCATCTACATGCCCTGCCTCGGCGCAGCCACGCAGAACAACCCGGTGCTCAAGGCCTTCTACGACCGCCTGATTGCCAAGGGAAAGAAGCCGAAAGTGGTGCTTGTCGCCTGCATGCGCAAGCTCATCGTCATCCTCAACATCATGATCGCACGACGGCAGAAATGGGATCCCAGCCGTTACGCACTGAACTGAGCGAGCGCACCTCACCGCGCTCGGTCATCGACCGAGCGCATGCCAAGCCAACAGACCGGAGAGCGGACGGGGTCAAGGCCGTAAGCCGCCGAAGGCGGGGCGCGCCCCGCGCCAGCCTTGAGGCCCGGCCGATCGCCGGTTTACTTCAGCACAGTTGCTCTGGTGGGACAGGATGGCGGGAATTGAACGTCTGATTTGCCCGACGAGGCCAGCGAAATATTTTTGCGCGAAGGGCTCGACATACTTTCGGTGATTTGCCCGTCGTGCCAATTTGTCGCAGGCCTCGCAGGTTACGTCGTCGGGCGAATCAGGCCCCCGATATCAGATGGCGCCGCCAAACGGTCATTGGCGGCGCCACTTCGCGGAGTGGCCTGTCTAGGATTTCGCGGATCGCTTGCCTGCGTGCGGCTCGACGTCAGTGCCGCTATTCGGCAGAAGTTCGCTCGATCGGGTTTGAAGTTTCCAAACATGGATCGGGCTTGTTCGGCCGTGAACGTATAGCGGGCCGACATTCACAAACTGCTCCAGTTCGCACGCGTGCGAACTGGATTCCTGCCGCGCCCTTTGGATCACCTCGTTACCCACCACGACCTGTGCGTCGAGTTGTCGCGCCTGCTGCTCAAGCCTGGTCGCGACATTGACGGCGTCACCGATCAGGGTCGGGCCGAAGCGTCTCGAAATTCCGATCGTGCCGGCCCAGACCGGCCCGTATTGCAGGCCGATCGAGACGGAGGTCGGGTGACCGCTCAGGCTGACGTAGTACAGGCCGAGCGCTTCGATGTGTTCGAGGATCTCTCGTGCGCATCTCAGCGCGCGCGTCGCGCAATCGGTCCGGCCGGCCACGTCGCCAAAGATGGCCAATACGCCATCTCCCTGGTACGAGTTGAGTTCACCCTTGAAGCTCGCCACGGCGGCGGTCACGACGCGCTGAAAGCCGCCGATTAGGCTGAATACAGCTTCGGGCGGATCGTCGGTGCAGATCCGCATGAAATGATCCAGATCGACGAACATCGCCACCATATGCCCGTGGCGCAGCGGCGGCGCGTAGGGAACGGGATTGGACAACAACTCCATCGAGGTCATGACTCACTCCCTTCGATCGCGGTCCAAGATCGGACATGGGTCCGTTCAAACCGTCACCGATCGTGGGACATGTGCCGTGAAGGTGCTGTGAATCGGCCGCTAGCAGCCGGGCCTCCGAAAAACCGTGTTTCGGCAACATTTCGATCAGCCGGCGGCCCGGAAGTGATCGGATGAGGCCAACGGGGCCGGGATCGCGCCCGGCCGGGCTGAGTTTGCCTATTTTGTTCGCAAAACCTGCAGCAAGTCCTGGAGCGACTTGATCGCGAGGGCGCGGGAGCCGGAGCGGGACATGCCGGACGGGCTGTTGCGATTGAACGGGATTGACCAGATCGAGTCTGTTCTACGAGTCCCTTCGTGGCAGCCCATGCAGGTCAGTTGAAAGGAGCAATCGGGCTGGGCCTGAAAAAAAGTCTCCATGGTCGTATTCGCCGTGGCGCTCATATTGGGGCCGGCGCAGGAAGGAGTTGGAATGAGAGGGTTCGCAGTATGGTCAGGAGCCATTCCAATTTCCGTCCATTGGGCCATGACCAGCTTGTAGTTTTGCCAGACGCTCCCGAGCTCCTTGAGCTTCTCCTGCTGAACATGGTTCAAATCTGAAGCGTCGGCCGTGATGGGCTGCAACCGCTGGACCTGGTACGGCCTCGGAGGATCGCCGGGTCCGGCCGCTCCCACCGGCCTCGGAATCTTGAAATCGTCGTCCGGACCGTCCTTCATGGCCAGGCTGGAGCCATCATTGAACGTGTAGCTCCGGTTCGATTCAGGAAGCGGCTCCGGTACATTGTCGACATGCTCGAATGTCGACCATATCCACTGCGGTCGCGACGGCGATTTGTAGACGATGTGAAGACCGACGAGGCCCACATCCGCCATCCGGCACTCGTGGTCATCGGGATTTTGGACCCAGGCCCTTTTCCGGATATAAAATCGGGATGGATCGATCGGGTTCGGGCCCGGCAATTCGATCCATGCCGACTTTACGGTCAAGGCGCCGGCCGGTTGCCGGGTGGCTTCCGGGACTGGCACGCCATCCGGAGCATCCCCAACCCTTCCAACCGCGCTGCTGTCGTACAGCCGGCTGCCGGTGATCGTGTCGAACACCTTTTTGTTGAAGAAGGCCTGGTAGCGCACATAGGACCGATTTTGAGCGACCAGCATGTGCACGGATTTGCCGCCCAACTCGCCCTCGGCAATATCGCCAAACTCGTTGAAATTCGCGAGAACGAGCGCGCCGGGCTCGATGTTCGGATGGTTGTTGCAGGGATCGGCGGAGCCGGGAAAGGCGGTCCAGTCGGCGGGGATTTCGGCGTTCTGCCGAAAGATCTCCCAGTCGGCCTTGAGGCTTTCGAAGGTGGTCGGACCCGCGTCCGTTATCTTTTTGGCGGTATCGGGAATTCCACGCTGCGTCGACGCGGGCCAAACCAGAAATTTAAAAATCTGCCAGGAAAGGGCGTAGAAATCCGCCGCACTGTCTCCAGTGCCGCAGATATCGCTCGGTGGTTCCAGCGCCGGCGGATCACTCCACGAAAAATCGTGCTTGCAGGGGGCCGCGGCCTGCGCCATCGCGTCGTTCGAGGCCGCAATCCATGCCGTCAGACACAGTGCAACAGCGCAGCCTGTGAGGCCCGCACGAATTCCAGCAGCGAGTGTAAGCCTGGTGCTGGCAATGTGGCTTCCTGGATGGGTCATCATAGCTCAAGCCCGCCGGTTGACGTGTTGACTATGCGCTGCCGCATGCGGCTTGTTGGTCGCTCAGATAAATTGATCGCTCAAACGATGCTAACTTTTGGAGGCCCGTCGCGCCGCTCGACCAATGAGCGCGCATTCAATAAAATCAATCTTAAATTGCTGGCCGAATTGTGGAGCATGACCTCGATGCTGCAGCCAAATTATCGAGCGCTTGCGACCGACATGTCAAGCCGAGTGCCGGTCTCGACGCCGGCCGATTGCCGCGGTGAAAGCGCGCAAAGGCGGTGACGGGATAGGCAAACTGCGATATGCCTTGCCGTGCCCAGGAGAAAACGGAGTTACGCCCTTTGCTCCAGCTCTCGTTGTTCGGACCCCTGTCGCTCCGGCGTGACGGCCGCGAGATCCGGATCAAGAGCGCCAAACTACGGGCGATCTTCGGCTATATTGCGTTGAGCGAGCCGCTGCAGGAGACGCGCGAGCGGCTGGTCGGGCTGCTGTGGAGCGAGTCGGAGGAAACGCAGGCACGTGCCGTGCTGCGCCAGGTCATTCGCGAACTGCGTGACGTTTTTGTCGACGCCGGCTGCGACGGCCTGAACGTCACGGCCCATGACATCAGGTTCGAGCGGGACGCTATCGATGTGGATGCGTGGGCGGTGATCCACGCAGCCGAAGCAGGGGATGTGCATCCTTTGTTGCTGGAACGGCCATGTCTCACGGACGACCTGTTGGCCGGCCTCGACGATCTCGATTCTTCGTTCAGAGTCTGGCTGCAGGCCAAACGGCACACGATGTGCGATCGCCTGTTGCGCGCCCTGGAAAAGGGCTTGGCCCAGCCACGCGATCCGCAACAGGAAAGCCGGTTGGCGGAAGCCATCCTCAACCTTGATCCGACCCACGAGGACGCGTGCCGGCGATTGATGCACGTTCACGCGGCTGCCGGCCGCACGTCGCATGCCCTGCGCATCTACAAGTCGCTGTGGGATTTGCTGGACGAAGACTACGGTATGGAGCCCTCGGCTGCGACGCAGAAACTCATCGCCGAGATCAAAATGGGGGACTACGAACCCGCCGTGCTGACGCAGGATGCGGGCATCGAAACTCCGGCGAACCCGATCACGGCAATACCGCAGGCGGTGCTGTCGACGGCGATCAGTCCTGCGGCGAAGCCCGAAACGCGGATCCTGCTCTCGCTCCAGCCGGTCGACATTCAACAGGTCGATTCCGACAAGGCCCACCTCGTCGTCGGCTTTCGCCAGTTCCTGATTGCCTCCCTGGTCAAGTTCCGGGAATGGCACGTGACGGATGCGCCATTCCTGGAGCGGTCCGGCCCGGAACAGGAAAAAGCCGCGCGCTACGTCATCCAGATGTTTGCCTATCAGGCCGAACAGGCGATCCAGCTCACGCTGATGCTGAAGGAAGTGGACACCGGGTTCTATATCTGGAGCGACGGATTCGAACTGAGCCTCGACAACTGGTTTGCCTCGCAGCGGCGCGTCATTCGCCGCATCGCGATGGCGCTCAATGTGCACATGTCGGCCGAGCGCCTGCGCCGTCTTTCCGAGCAGCCCGATATCTCGCTCGGGGTTTACGACAGATGGCTGCGGTACCAGACGCTGGTCCGCACATTCGATCCGCAGCACTGGGATCGCCTGACAACACAATTCACCGAGATCATTGCCGCAGCCCCGCAATTCGTCCCGGCCTATTGCGGGTTCGCGGACATTCACACGATCGAGCATATTGCCCATCCGGGGGTGCTGCGTTCCCGTGAGCGCGAGCAAAAGGCGCTGCAACTCGCACGCAAGGCGGTCGAGCTCGATGCCGCCGACATCCACGCCCATCGTTGTCTTGCCTGGGCGCATGTGATGACGAAGCAATTCGGGCAGGCCGAGTTGCATATGCAGGTTGCCTGTGAATTGAATCCAAACGATTCCTGGACCGCGATCTCGGCGGCGCTGCTGTCCGCCTTCTGTGGCAACCCCAAGCGTGCATCGGAGCTCGGCCAGATTGCACTGGACACCACGGTTTCGCCCAGTCGAACGCACTGGGCCTATCAAACCGACATCGAATTCCTCAACGGAAATTATACCGCGGCGCTTGAGGCCGCGGATCAGGCCCAGGACGTGCTGTGGGGTGTGGCGGCCTGGCGCACGGCGGCGCTCGCCCAACTCGGGCGCAAGGCCGAGGCCGCGGCCGAAGGCGCGCGGTTTCTGTCCCGCGTCCGCGCCAACTGGTTCGGCGCCGAACCGGCAACCGACGAGGCGATCGTCGGCTGGCTGTTACATCTGTATCCGATACGTCGTCGCGCCGACTGGGAGCGCCTGCGCGACGGCCTGCAGGCCGCGGGCCTGCCGACCGGCGGGGCGGAATACGACGCCCCGGCCACGGCTGACGCCGAATATTAGCAGCACTCGTTGACGGAGTATTCGCCGATGCGCCGGAAGGCGAAATCGAGCGCTTCCTGTTGCGACAGGTTGACCCTGGGCGCCCCGCCGAAGGCGATGTCGTAAAACAGCGGCATTACATTATACGGACCGGGTTTGACGGTCGCCAGTCTGTCGTTCGCCATCTGCTTGTCGGGAAGCATGATCATCAGCGGGTCGTTGGGACCATTGATATAGCTCCGGATCTGCACCGGTCTGGTGTCGGCCCCCGCAACCGTCGCACAGACATTGTGCGCGTTCATTTGGTCCTTGAGCTCTTTGACAGTGGTGGGACGCTGGGTTGGGTCCGCGATCCAGATCTGGACGAGCGTACCCCAGTTCAACCAGTTCTGATTGTCATTTACAATCTCGACACGCATCGTAGCTTCTCCATCATATGGACCGGTCGATGTTGACCTCACTCTATTGACCCCCCGGGTGTGAATCGGGCGTGAATCGGAAGGTCGCGATGGGAGATCAGCAGCACCCGCTGGCGGCTCGCCTGGAGGCAGCCGCGGCTGCATTGGCCGCCCCCCCAGTTACCCATTCGGGCTCCGCAGAGTCCGGCCTGCTGCAGTATCTCGGTTATGACGATGGCGATGGCGCCCGCGCTGACGGCCGCGCCCGGATGCTGCGCGCCGCAGCCCGGTTTCGCCGGCTCTTCCTGCTTCCGGTTCCGGATGCGCCGGGCCTGGTGTTCTTCGGCGGCGAGGCCGATCCGGCGGCGCTGGGCAAGCAGCCGGAAGGCCTGCCGACCGCGAGCCTGGCGGGTTCGGGGCTGTCGCCGCAAAAGGCCTTCGAGTCCTGCGTCGGTGAAGGGATCGAGTATCTCAGCCAGTTTGTTCAAGCCGACGACCCGGTCGAGCGCGGCCCGTTCACCGCATACGGCGTGAGCCCTGACACGCAAGTCAGGGAATTCATCTCCGGGCTACTCGCATACGCCGGCATTGAGGCCGACCGCCCGATGGCGTGGGTGCCATCCAGCGGGCTGGCGGACGGCGCCCGAATGTGGTTTCCGCTGGACATTTGCTATCGCCGGCACGTCACCGAGCAGGATTTCAAGCCGCCGCTCAAGCTCAGTTCCGGATGCGCCGCGGGGGTCACGCGAGAGGAGGCCACCTTGCGTGCGCTGCTCGAACTGATCGAACGCGACGCGGTGGCGCTATGGTGGCGTGGCGGCCGCCGCGGAAGAGCGGTGGCGCCGGAAAGTGAAGCCGCATCCGGAGCGGCGGAATTGCTGGCGCAGGCAAGGCAAGGGCACGGGCATCGAACAAGCTGGCTGCTCGATATCACCACCGACGTCGCGATTCCGGTTATTGCGGCGATCTCGACAGGTCCGGATGGGTACGGCTTCGCGGTTGGCTTCGGCGCCCGCCTGACCGTCGCGGACGCGGCCCGCGCCGCCGTCTTCGAACTGTGCCAGGTTGAGCTCGGCCTGCATGTGGTAGCTGCCAAGCGACGGGAATCCGGCGACGAGGCCATGAATGAAAGCGACCGCCGGCAACTCAGGCGCGGCACGTTCGACACAAAGAAGTGCGCATTGTTGCAGCCGCAGACCGGGGATTTTGCAGAACCGTCGACTACTCCGGCTTCAAGCCTCCAGCATGTTCTGGACCGGCTGCAAGCCCGCGATATTGCCGTCTATGCGATCGACCTGACGCGTCCGCAGTTCCTTGTTCCGGTGGTTCGGGCGCTGGCGCCGGGGCTGCAGCTTGAGCCCTGCGAAATTGTCGGCGCGCGATTGGCCCGCGTGATTGCCGAGACCGGCGGCGGCGTCATGCAGCACGGCGGAATGCCGCTTCTCTGAAGCGGCGATCGCGCCAAGTGGCCGCATGCCGGTTACGGCGTGCGGATGCCCGTCTGCACGCTTGCCTGAGACGACCAGCTCACCGCCGCGGCTTCGGTGCGGTAGCGGGGAAGGTGATCGTCGAGCGTATAGACCACGCACAGCGCCAGACTGGCCCAGACCGCAGCGCTGAAATAGAGCGACATCCACGCGATCTCGCCCTTCCAGTGCTCGATGTCGTGGGTCACGACCCAGCGCGTGCTGACATCGCGAAGACCCTCGATAATTCCGAGCAGCCTGGAGCCTTCGGCAAGTCCGGCGCGCCAGCGGCTCAGGTACATCGGCACGTCGATGGTGACGAGAAACGCCAGATAGGCGGCGATGCCGACGATCGCAATGACGAGTGCCAGGCGAACCGGACCGTTGAATTCCGGCAGCAACCGGCAAAGGCCGATCGCGATGATGAAGAAGGCGACCGCCCATAGCGAATTTTCGATGGCGTTGAGCAGGAAGTTTTTGGTCAGCACCGCATACCACGAGAAGCATTCCGCGATGACGATCAAGGGCAAGATTGCCAGCGAGGCGTTCACGGTGGTGTCCGCTCCGGTCATCCGGCCCAACTGGTCCATGATGATGACCCACTGCGCCGCAAAGCAGACCTCGGCGATGGTAGCCACGGTCCGGCCGATCATAACGCTCGACAGCCAGGTGTTGAACAGGCAGATGCGTTGAACGTCCGCGCGCGGCAGCACCGAGCGGAAGGCGCAGCCAAAGACATAGGCGGCGCAGAGCAACAGCATCGATTGCGTGTCGGCGGGGCCGCTCGCGCCGCCCAGCGGGCTGTTCTGGAACTCGCGGTAAAGCATGAACCAGGCCGCGATATTCGCGCCGCTCACCAGGGTCAGGAAACCCCACCACCACGCCAGCGGATTCGACCGCCCCTGCCACACCAAATTCATCGCCGCTCCAAATTTAATTTTGCTGACATTTCGCTGTAGCAATTCTGTCACGAAATGTTGGCGGAGCACGACTCAAATATCTGTGGCCCGATGTCTTTCAGGACGATGTTTTATGGCAGTTATATGACAGAAGCTGTGTGAGCACCGTCAAAACGACGGCGCCTCATCGCGGCCGACCAAAATGGCCGGTCGCTCTAAAATACAGGATCCCGCTTCGGCGCCTGCGCCGCCATGCGTGCCAGCACGAGCGCTTCTTCGGCCTTGAACCGGATATCCCGCGCGTCTCTCAGAGGCCGCCGGATGTTGGGGTCTTCGGAGCTGCTGTCGAACGTAATCAATCTCATGCAATGCGTGCACTGGGTCTGATAGCCCGGCTTCATGCGCTGCGCCCGTTCGCTGAAGGATTTGCGGCAGTGGGAACAGATGATCTTGATACGGTCCGTCATGCGATCTCCGTAGCCATGTCCGCGGAATGCGCAGCTGTGCCGTCGTCAGGGCCAGGATCGGCAGCCACCAGCAACGAGGGCGGCACGTAGATGCCCAAATGGCGTTCGTCGTTCAGCGGCCGGCAGATCACGGATCCGACGCTGTCGGAACCGATGACTGTCATCGCTTCGCCGCCCGACAACAGCCGGACGACGTTGCCGCTTTTCCAGGACACGCTAGCTTCCATGAGGGGCAGGCTAGGTGCGATATGCTCCATTGGGGTGCACGGCGATTATCGGAATTGAATCGAATTGTTCGAATCTGGCTGAGATCGAAAAGATCGACATTGTCGCGTCGCAGCGGCGCCCTTTGTCCAGAACCTCTGCGGCGCGTTTTGCGCGTTGTCACGGCTTCCTGTCGTTCCGCTTCACCGTCAGCGCCATGACGAGATCGATGGCGAGCGCCAGCGCCGCGGCGCCACCACCGAGCTGAAACAGCAACAAATAGTCGCCGCCGGTGCGGGCGAACAGGAAGGAGAAGCCGTAGGCCGCCGCCGCCTGGAACAGGGCGAAGCTGGTGGTGGCGTGTCCCCAGGTGGCGCGCTGTTGTTCGGCGCTGTGCGGTACCAATTCGTGGATGCGTCCGAGCACCAGCGGCACGATGCCGGGCGTGAAACCGCCGACGATCACGCTCGACACGATCAGCGAGACTGGCGCCGTGCTGACGGCGGGCAACAGCACCGCGACGGCTTCGACGAGGAACGCTGCGCGCAACGCCGGACCGAATCCGGTGCGGTCGCCGAGATGGCCGGTCAGCAACGGACCGACGATGGCGCCGAGGCCATAGAGCACCCAGTAATGCGATCCGGCGGCGATACCCTGGCCAAGGCCGCGGGCGACGAAGTCGACGACGAAGACCATATGCGGCACCAGGGCTGCCGCATTGAGGCCGTACTGGATCAGCAAGGCGCGGACAGCGGGCGATTGACGGTGACGCTTCGGGTGCGAAGGGGAGGCCGCCGCGTACGGCGCCGGCGCCTGCTTCGGCCAATTGGTCCAACTGATCAGCGTCAGCACGCCGGACAGAACGCCGAGGCCGATCCATGCCTGCTGCAGCCCTTGCTGCAACAACAGCGGCACCAGCGTGCCTGACGCCGCGACGCCGAGGCCGACGCCGGCAAAAATCACGCCGCCGACAATGCCGCGCCTCGCCGGCGAGGTGTGCGGCAGGATCACGGTTGCGGCGAGCACCATGATGATGCCGCCGGTGAGGCCGGCGAGAAAGCGCCAGACGAAGAACCAGAGGAATGACACCGGCACCGAACTGGCAAGGCAGGAGAGGGTGGCCAGCAGCATCATCGTACGCAGCGCAGCGACCGCGCCGATGCGCGCCGCGGCCGGCCGCGCCAGTAGCGCGCCGGCGAGATAGCCCGCGAGATTGGCGGCGCCGAGATAGACCACATCGGACGCGCTGAACCATTTCGCGGAAATCAGCGCCGGGATCAGCGGGGTGTAGGCGAAACGCGCGAGGCCGAGCCCGACCAGCGAGGCGCACAATCCGGCGATCGCAAACCGCCAGGCCGATTCCGGCTGCTCGTCGCGTGTCGTGTGGCCGAGATGTCGGCCGCCTCCGATATTTGCGCTTAACTCCGTCATGTCATTCTCCTGTATCCTGGGCGCTTCAACCGCCGGCCGTGGTGCGTCGGCGTCGAAATTCCAGCTGCATCGGATGGCTCAGTGGCCGGCGCTCTGGCCCCCGTCGACGTGCAGGATTTCGCCGGTGACGAAGCCGGCGGATTCCAGATAGAGCACCGCGTCGGTGATGTCGGACATCTCGCCCATGTGGCCGACCGGATGCATGGCGCCGAGCGCCGCATGGGTTTCCACGGCATGCATCGGCGACTTGATGATGCCGGGCGACACCGCGTTCACGCGGATGCCGCGCTTGGCATATTCGATCGCCAGCGACTTGGTCGCGGCATTGAGGCCGCCCTTGGTCAGCGATGCCAGTACCGACGGCACGTTGGAATTGGCATGGTCCACCAGGCTGGTCGTGATCTGCACGACATGGCCCGAGCCCTGCTTTTCCATCTCAGCGATCGCAAGCTGCGTGATGCGGAAGAAGCCGGCGGTGTTGGTGCCAAGGGCCGCCTTGTAGTCGGCCTCGGTATATTGGGTGAACGGCTTTGCGAGGAAGATGCCGGCGTTGTTGACCAGCGTGTCGATGCGGCCGAACCGGGCGATGCCTTCTTTGATCACGCGCTCAGCGGTGTTCCAGTCGGCAATATCGCCGGCGACCGTGAGGACGTCGTCATCGCTCGACGGCTTGATCGAGCGAGCGGTGGCGACGACGCGGTAGTTGCGGTCGCGATAGGCCTTGACGAGGGCGGCGCCGATACCCTGCGATGCGCCGGTGATGACGGCGACTTTCTGTTCGATACCCATGGTGATCTCCTGTTGGTGTCCTGGGGTGAGGCGTGCCTCGCGGGCTTCCTGCACCGGTATCTGGGAGGTACGCTCGTTCGCAGCGCGAGCGAATACGCGCTATTCGACAGACACTCTTCCGCCAGGCGATTGAATGGGGGATGATGGGGCCATCGCGGGCGACGGCTGGCCTTGCCCAAGCCTGTCCCTGCCGAGGAGGAACGATGGACCGTATCGACGCGATGAAAGTCTTTGTCGCCGCGCTCGACGTCGGCAGTCTGGCCGGCGCGGGCCGCAAGCTCGGCCGTTCGCCGGCGGCGGTCAGCCGCGCGATCGCCTTCCTCGAGGCGCATGTCGGCACTGAACTGCTGCACCGGACGACACGGTCGATCGCGCTGAGCGAGGCCGGCGAGCGCTATGCGGCGGCGTGCCGCCGGGTGCTGGCCGAGCTCGATGAGGCCGACACCATCATCGGCGGCGAGAAATCGGCGCCGCGCGGGACGCTGACGCTGACGGCGCCCGTCACCTCAGGCGAAATCGTGCTGCGGCCGATCCTCGATGCTTTCCTCGACGCCTATCCGACCGTCTCGGCGCGGCTGTTGCTGCTCGACCGGCCGGTCAATCTGATCGACGAGGGCATCGACGTCGCGCTGCGCATCGCCCATCTCCCGGACTCCTCGATGGTTGCGACCAAGATCGGCGAGGTGCGCCGTCTGGTGGTGGCCGCGCCGCGCTATCTCAAGCAGCATCCGCGCATTGCCGAGCCCGGCGACCTGACCAAGCACCAGATCGTGACCATGGCGCATCTCGCCCAATCCTGGACCTTTCCGCCGTTGCCGGGCACCGCCGTGCCGCGAACCGTTCAGTTCGCGCCGCGGCTCGTCATCAACAGCATTCGCGGCGCGGTGGCCTCGGTCGTCGGCGGGCGCGGCGTCGGGCGGTTTTACTCCTATCAGGTTGCCGACCAGATCCGTGACGGCGAAGTCGAAATCGTGCTGACCGGCGACGAACATGCGCCGACGCCGGTGCATCTGATTTCGCCGCACGGCCGGTCTTCGGTGCCGAAGGTCCGCGCCTTCATGGACTTTGCGGTGCCGCGGCTGCGCAGTCATTTCGCGCGTCTCGCCAAGGATGCAGGCGTCGCGCGTTCGTGATGTTGTCGCCTTCGCCGCGGCAGATTTTTCCGACAAAAGCGATTTCGGCAATTTTTGCCGCGCAGGTAAACGCGATCGATTTCCGATAAAGCTGTTGTTTCAAAATGTTGCTGGATGGCACGAAGCTTGCTGGACAAAGCGCGTTTGATCCGGAGTGCATGATGTCAATTTCGTTTTCCGGCGCCATCGCGACGCCGGCCACCAGCGCGACGAAATCCACGCTGACGGCGAAGCCTGCCGAGACCGCCGAGCAGAAATTTCTCGAATGGGCGAAGATGACGCCGGCGGAGCGCATGCATGCCCAGATGCTGTCGCAACTGGGGATCACCGAGGACCAGTTCAAAGCGATGGATCCTGCCGCCCAGCAGAAGATCGAAGAAAAGATTCGCGACATGATCAAGAAGCAGGCCGAGAACGGCAACGACAAGCGCACCGGGCTGATCACCGACAAGTCGGCCTGAGCCGCCGGGCCGCGGCTTCGCAGACATTTCACGGACCTGGAAGGGGATTCCAGCGATCATTCGTTCGGGACACGAAACTGTGTCTGCCGCCTGCCGTGCATTCGCTTTAATCTCGATCATTCCTAAATTTGCAGCGCGCGGTACGCCTGTCGCCGCCTCCACAAAGCTCGCATTTTTGAGGAACGAGAACATGTCTGATCAGTTCAACCATCACCGCCGCCGCTTCCTGGGTGCCGCTGCCACGGCGGCTGCCGCCGTCCCGTTCCTGAGCGATTCCGCCTTGGCGCAAGCGGGCAAGCTAGCCGGCGTTCCCGCGATCAAGCCGGGTACCAACACGTCGTTTGCGTCGATCAAGCAGATCGATGCCGGTGTGCTCAACGTTGGCTATGCCGAGGCCGGCCCCTCCAATGGTCCGCCCGTCATTCTGCTGCACGGCTGGCCCTACGACATCCACAGCTATGTCGATGTCGCGCCGCTGCTGGCGCAGGCCGGCTACCGCGTGATCATCCCGCATCTGCGCGGCTACGGCACCACGCGCTTTCTTTCCGGTGACACCATGCGCAACGGCGAACCGGCGGCGCTCGCCATGGACATCATTGCCCTGATGGATGCGCTGAAAATCGAGAAGGCCGTGATCGGCGGCTATGACTGGGGCGCGCGGACCGCCAACATCATTGCGGCCGTGTGGCCGGAGCGCTGCAAGGCGATGGTCTCGGTCAGCGGCTACCTGATCAGCAGCCAGGACGCCGGCAAGGTGCCGCTGCCGCCGAAGTTCGAGCTGCAGTGGTGGTATCAATTCTATTTTGCCACCGAGCGCGGCCAGGCCGGTTACGCGAAGAACACGAAGGATTTTGCCAAACTGATCTGGCAACTCGCATCGCCGAAGTGGGATTTCGACGATGCCACCTTCAGCCGCAGCGGAGTGTCGCTCGAAAATCCTGACCATGTCGCGATCACGATTCACAATTATCGTTGGCGGCAAGGGCTCGCCGAAGGAGAGCCCAAATATCTCGAACTCGAAAAGAAGCTGGCCGCGCTTCCCGTCATTGCGGTACCGACGATTACCATGGAAGGCGATGCCAACGGCGCGCCACACCCGCCGGCCAGCGTCTATGCCAACAAGTTCACCGGCAAATATTCGCACCGGGAGCTCACCGGCGGCATCGGTCACAACCTGCCGCAGGAGGCGCCGCAGGCCTTTGCCGAAGCCATCGTCGAGGTCGCCGGAAGCTGATCGGCCCGCTGATCCCCTTTCGCGGATTCGAAAAAGTTCGAACGGGTGTGAATGGCTTCACAGCAGCCTTGCGTTGCAGAGCCTAGGCTGGTCCTTGCGGAAGGCTGAGACGACATTCCGTTCTCCAGACACTTCCGCAAGTGCTGGAGGACAACCATGCGGCACGATACCTTGATGGCTCGCTTCAAGCGCAGCTTTTGCCTCGGCGCTGCGCTTGCACTTCTCACGGCGGTGACGGCGGCGCCCGCCGCGGCCGACGAGTATTTCTACGCCGTCAATACCGCCACCAAGATGATGGCTGAGGTGTTCGCCCACAACACGAATATCGGCGCTCCCGTGGTGCTGTGGCCGCACTACGGTGGCGACAGCCAGCAGTTCTTTGTCTGGCACTTGAAGTCACTCGGGCTTTTTCCGGATGC
This sequence comes from Afipia sp. GAS231, assembly GCF_900103365.1. Taxonomy (NCBI): domain Bacteria; kingdom Pseudomonadati; phylum Pseudomonadota; class Alphaproteobacteria; order Hyphomicrobiales; family Nitrobacteraceae; genus Afipia; species Afipia sp. GAS231. Next base: position 1,340,588 of record NZ_LT629703.1, on the reverse strand, counting down.
AGACGGTGATCCGTGGTTTCTGCTGAAGGCGAAGCACTCAGGCCTGTGCCTCAAGACCAGCGGCTATCAATCGGGCGCTCCGATTGTGCAAGCCGAATGCGGCGGCGACGCCTCGCAGATGTGGAAGGTGCAGACGATTGCCATGACGCCGGCAGACTGCCCGAGCGGCCGGTGCTTCGGCGGCCAACGTCAGGTCCTGCAGAATTATTACGACAAGGGAAAACGATGCCTCGATGCTGCGAACGGCAAATTCCCGGCGCCGCCGTTGCAGGGGGCGGGCTTGCAGGCCTGGGACTGCATCGGGAAATTCGGCGCCGCCAACGCGGTCAATCAGGAGTGGGAGCTGGTCAACGTCAGGGATTGGAACGCGCCGGGGCCTGTGGTTCGCTAAGCGCATAGGGCGGATTAGCGAAGCGTAATCCGCCGTCTTTGCTGGTCGCGGTGGGTTACGCCTTCGCCTAACCCACCCTACGAAAAAAAGCCCCGGAGCTGATCCGGGGCTTTGCATGGTGGACTTCGCCCAGCTTCTATTCCGGCTTGCCGATCGCGACCTTCAGCGTGCCGACGCCGTCGACGCCGCACTCGATCTTGTCGCCGGGGTGAAGCTGCGACACGCCGGCCGGCGTGCCCGTCATGATGATGTCGCCGGCGGCGAGCTTCACCTGCTGCGAGAGCTGCCAGATGATCTCGGGCACGTTCCAGATCAGTTCGGTCAGATCGCCCTTCTGGGTTTCGGTGCCGTTGACGGTGAGCCAGATCTTGCCCTTGGCGGGATGGCCGATCTTCGATGCCGGCTGGATCGCGGAGCAGGGCGCGGAATAGTCAAAGGATTTTCCGACTTCCCACGGCCGCTCCTTCTTGCGCGAAGCGATCTGCAGGTCGCGGCGGGTAAGGTCGATGCCGACCGCGTAGCCGTAGACGTGGTCGAGCGCCTTGTCGGCGGGAATGTTGAGGCCGCCGCTCTTCATGGCGACGATCAGTTCGACCTCGTGGTGCAGGTCCTTGGTCAGCGGCGGGTAGGGAATCGTGGCGCCGTCGGGCACCAGCATGTCGGCATGCTTGGCGAAGAAGAACGGCGGCGCGCGCTCGTCATTGCCCATCTCGCGGATGTGCTCGAGATAGTTGCGCCCGACGCACCAGATGCGGCGCACGGGGTAGGAGCCGGTTTCGCCGACGACGGGGAGCGAAGCCTGCGGCGGAAGGGGAATGACGTAGGAAGCGGCGTTCATGAAGCGGTCTCGTTTTCGAGGGAGAAAAACAGTCTAGGCGGTTGCGCTCACCGGCGCCAGTGTCGACGGGCCGGCATCGAGGTGTTGCAGACGGAAGAACGAAGCATAGCGGCCGCCGCGGCGCAGCAGGTCGTCATGCCGCCCGCGCTCGACGATCTCGCCGCCCTCGACCACCAGGATCGCGTCGGCGTGCATGATGGTGTGCAGGCGGTGGGCGATGACGATGGTGGTGCGGTTCCGGCAGAGATGCTCGATCGCCTCCTGCACGGCTTTTTCGGATTCCGAATCCAGCGCCGCGGTTGCCTCGTCGAGCAGGATCACCGGCGCGTTCTTGATCAGCGCCCGCGCCACCGCGATGCGCTGGCGCTGGCCGCCGGAAAGCTGGGCGCCGTGCTCGCCGACCGGGGTGTCATAGCCAAGCGGGAAGCCCATGATGAAGTCGTGCGCGCAGGCGGCCTTGGCCGCGGCGACAATCTCGTCCTGGGTGGCGTTGTCTTTTCCAAACGCAATGTTGGCGCCGATGGTGTCGCGGAACAGATAGACGTCCTGGCCGACATAGGCGGTCTGCCGGCGCAGCGATTTGCGCGAGACCGATCCGATCGACTGCCCGTCGATCAGGATGTCGCCCTGTGTCACCTCGTGGAAGCGCAGCAGCAGCGCCAACACCGTCGACTTGCCGCCGCCGGAGGGGCCAACCAGCGCGGTGACCTTGCCGGGCTCGGCCACGAAATTCATGCGATTCAGCACGGGCTCGCCTGGCCGATAGGCGAAGCTGACGTCGCGGAGTTCGATCCGCGCGTCGGTCAGTTTCAGCGCCGGCTTGTCGTCGTCGGCGGGCTCGCTGGCCGGACTGTCGACGACTTCGAGCAGCATCCGCGCGCCGACCAGCTGACTGTTTAGGTCGATGTTGAGCCGCGCCAGCCGCTTGGCTGGCTCGGTCGCCAGCAGGAAGGCGGTCATGAACGAAAAGAACTGGCCCGGCGTGGCGCCGAGCGCCACCACGCTGTAGCCGCCATACAAGAGACAGCCGGCGACGGCGAAACCGCCAAGCGTTTCCATCAGCGGGTTGGCGCGGTTGGAGACCCGTGCCATCTTGTTGGCGTTGCGTTCGACGGCGGTGATGTCGTCGTCGATGCGCTTCTGCATCGCGTCTTCCAGCGTGAACGCCTTGACGGTGCGGATGCCCTGCAGCGATTCCTGCATCGTCTCCAGAATGTCGGCGGTGCCGGTGAACTGGCTGTAGGCAAGGCCCTTGATGCGCTTGATCATCTTGCGCAGGAACAGCATCGCCGGTGGCACCACCAGGAGGCCGATCAGCGACAACCACGGATCCTGCGCCACCATCACGCTGACCAGAGCGATCAGGGTCAGCAGGTCGCGTCCGATCGCGTTGATCAGCAGGTTCAGCACATCGGTGATGGACTTGGCGCCCGAGGTCAGCCGGGTCAGGAATTCGGACGAATGCCGGTCGGAAAAGAAGGCGATGCTTTCGCTCATCAGCTTGGCGAATAGCCGCCGCTGGTTGTTGGCGAGGATGGCGTTGCTGATCTTCGACAGGATGACGGTCTGGCCGTAAGTCGCGATCCCCTTGATGAACAGCAACAGCACGGTGACGCCGGACAGGATGGCGATGCCGGTGACGTTCTTGTCGACATAGGCCTGGTTGATCACCTGGCCCAGCACATAGGTAGAAGCGGCGGTGGCGGCCGCCGCGACCCCCATCAGTGTGAAGGCCAGCAAATAGCGCCGCCAGTAAGCGAGGCCTTGTTCGGCCACCAGGCGGCGGACCAGAATGGCCGCGCCATAGGGGTCGTCGGTGACTTTTCTGGTAATTTTTCTAGGAGACTCGGTCATCCGCGTTCCATCGACGATACGGGCGTCAGTTACCCGCATGTCAGGGCTGCTTTGATGACTCCTTGCCTGCTAAAGCCGAGATTTTCAAGCCAAATAAGCGGTTGATTTTACGCCGATTCCGCTTGCTGCGCGGGGCCGCCGCGGTCGCGGAACAGCTTCTCTTCCCAGCTCAGCGCGTGGGCGGCGATGGTTTCGAGATCGTCGTATTGCGGCGTCCAGTCCAGCGTGGAGCGGATGCGGCTGGTGTCGGCCACCATGGTCATGATGTCGCCGGGCCGGCGCGGCGCATATTGGACCGCGAAATTTCGGTTCGCGACGCGGCGCACCGCCTCGATGGTTTCCAGCACCGAATAGCCGCGGCCGTAGCCGCAGTTCAGCGTCACCGAGCTGCCGCCGTCACGCAGGTAGGACAAGGCGGCGCGATGGGCCTGGGCGAGGTCGCTGACATGGATGAAGTCGCGGATGGCGCTGCCGTCCGGTGTCGGATAATCGGTGCCGAAGACGTCGATCTTGGCGCGCTGGCCGGTGGCTGCCTCGACCGCCATCTTCAGCAGATGCGTTGCGCCGATGGTGGCAAGGCCGGTGCGGCCTGACGGGTCGGCGCCGGCGACGTTGAAATAGCGCAGCACGACGTAGCTCATGTCGTGGGCGGCGGCGACGTCGTGTAGCATGATTTCGGTCATCAGTTTCGACGAACCGTACGGCGACATCGGTCGCGTCGCGGCGTGTTCGGGCACCGGCATCTGGTCCGGATTGCCGTAGACGGCCGCCGTCGACGAGAAGATGAAGCGCTTGACGCCGCCCTTCACCGCGGCGTTGAGCAGGCTGCGGGTCGTCATGGTGTTGTTGCGGTAATAGCCGAGCGGATCGCGCATCGAATCCGGCACCACCACGGAGCCGGCGAGATGGATGATGCTCTCGACGCCATGCTGGGCGATCACACCCTCGACCAGATTCTCGTCGCCGGCATCGCCGATGAACAACGGCACGCCTTCGGGCAGGAAGTTGGAAAATCCGGTGGACAGGTTGTCGATCACGACGACGCTTTCGCCGGCTTCCGCCAGCGCGTGAACCATATGACTGCCGATATAGCCGGCGCCACCGGTGACAAGCACGGTCATGGGCACACCCTCTGCCGGCGCGTGATCCGCCAAAGTGTGAGCGGTTTGGCGAAAGAGATCATGCGCGCTTAAGTTAAGGGGCGATGCTATCGCCGGTACGGTGAAGAGTACCTTTCGGCGCCGCTGAACTGGCCACCATGCTTAATGTTGCGTATAGGAACTGCTCGAAACGGAGCCGGACGTGCCGATCGAGAACGTTTTCACACCTGATTTGCAGCTGATCGTGCCGAATCTGCACAGGCGCTATTCCGGCGTGACGGCGACCAACCGGATGGTGGCGCCGAAGCTTGCCGAGATGTATCGCGCCGCCTGGCTCGGTCCGCATGCCCCCGACGGCATCGCGCGGATGGGTTTTGGCGATCTCTTGAGGCTTTGGCGTCGCCGCACGCCATTGATCTGGCATGCGCGGCGCAACGACGAGATGATCGCAGGGCTGTTGCTGCGCGCGCTCGGCTGGCCGCTGAAGCTGGTGTTCACCTCGGCGGCGCAGCGCCATCACCAGCGGCTGACGCGCTGGCTGATCCGGCAGATGGATGCCGTGATCGCGACCTCGGACCTGTCGGCGTCCTATCTCAAGCGCGCGGCCACCGTGGTGATGCATGGCGTCGACACCGATCTCTACGCGCCGCCCGCCGACCGCGCGGCGGCGTTTGCCGAAGCCAAACTGCCCGGCCGTTATGCGATCGGTTGCTTCGGCCGGGTGCGCGCGCAAAAGGGCACCGACGTGTTCGTCGAAGCGATGTGCCGGCTGTTGCCGCGCTATCCCGATTTTACGGCGGTCATCGTCGGCGCCATCGTGCCGGAACAGCAGGGCTTTGCCAGCGGCTTGAAGCAGCAGATCGAAGCCGCCGGCCTTCAATCACGCATCGTTATGACAGGCGAATTGGCGAATGAGGAAGTGCAACGCTGGTACCAGCGGCTGACGATCTACGCCTTCACCTCGCGCAATGAGGGCTTTGGCCTGACCTTGATCGAGGCGATGGCGTCAGGTGCGGCGCTGGTGGCGGCGCGCGCGGGCGCCGCCGAATTCGTGGTCGAGGACGGCGTCACCGGCGTGCTGATCCCGCCTGGCGATGCCGACGCGCTGGCAGCAGTGCTGGAGCCGTTGATGCGCGATCCGGCCGTGGCGAAAGCGATGGGTGAGCGAGCGCGTGCGCGCGTGCTTGAAAAATTCAGCCTTGATGCCGAGGCCAACAAAATCGCAGCGGTTTACAAAACGCTATAGCGTTTCGAGCGACTGGACGCCGGTTCGCGTTTGAAGACGGAGAGCATGAGCAGCAATCATGAGCTATGCGCCAAGGGTCATTCTCCACCTGCCGCTATCGAACGAATCCTTATTGGATGAATTCGTCGAGAAGTGCCTTCGTGATAAAGTTGCTCTTATAGCAGTCGTCGGAGAGGGCGCCGCTCGCATAGAGGACATCATCGACGAACTGGTGGTCGGCGATGGTTCGGATCGCGAGCGCTTTGTTGCCACCACCTCGCACTCGAACGAGACGGTGGAAGAGGTTTTGGAATTTGCTGGTATCTGGACGGACGAGCAAAATCGGCCCGTCCAGATAGTAAGGTTATAGTCTGCGAAAATGTCAGGTATGGGTCCCACCAGCGGACATGCCCGGTCCGGCCATCGTGGTCTGGTGCTCGCCTTGAGATCAACCCCTGGTCTTCGCCATCACGTCGGCGACGAACGCATCGAGGTCGCCGCCGGCAAACAAAAATCCCGGCAGGCCCGCGGCTTGCGCGGCCTCGATATCGGTGTCGCGGTCGCCGATGACGAAGCTGCCGGCGTGCCGTACCGGCCAGTGCGCCATCAGATCGTGGATCATGCCGGGCGAGGGTTTTCGCCAGTGATGATCTTCGAGATAGCCGGCGACGGTGCCGGCGGGATGGTGCGGGCAATACCTGATGTCGTCGATGATGGCGCCCTGGGCGGCGAGTTCGGCGCGCATCCAGTCATGCAGCGTGTTGAGTTCGTCTTCGCTGAAGTAGCCGCGCGCGACGCCGGATTGATTGGTGAAGAAGAACACGAAATAGCCGGCCTCGTTGAGCCGGCGGATCGCCTTGGCCGCATTCGGCATCCAGCGAATCCGTTCGCTTGTGCCCATATAGCCGTCGTCGTGGTTGACGACGCCGTCGCGGTCGAGAAACGCCGCAGGCTTGAGGATCCCACTCATCGCGGCGCCGCCTCGTGCAGCACGCGCTGCGCGATGTCAGCCACATCGGTGGCGGAAATGTCGCGCATGCAGCGATGGTCGTTCATGGTGCAGACCGTGCGCTGGCAGGGCTGGCAGGAAAGTTTCGTGGTGGTCAGAACCGTCGCCGCGAGCCCGTTCAGCGGCGCCCAGAGATAGGGACTGGTCGGGCCGAAAATGCCCATCGTCGGCGTACCGATGGCGGCTGCGATATGCATCAGGCCCGAGTCGTTGGAAATGGCGACGCTGGCGGCCGCCATCGCCAGAACGCCGTTGCGCAGATCGTTGCCGGTGAGGTCGCGGACCTTGCCGCCGCCGGCGACGACGATTTCCTGCGCCAGCGCCTTTTCGCCGGGCCCGCCGACCACCCAGACGTCAAACCCCCGTTCGGCCAATAGCCGCGCGGCTTCCGGGTAATAGGTCCAGCGTTTCGACTCGCCGACGGAACCGGGGCCCAGCGCCACAGCGGGTCCGGTGCCGAGCCCGTTGGCCTGCCGCCAGCGCGCGGCTTCCTCGGGCGGGACCCGAAGTTGCGGCACCGGCCATTCCGGCGGCAGTTTGGCGCCGGCAGGCAGCGCCAAAGCGGCGTTCTTGTCGATAAAGCGGGGCAGGCGCTTCGATTTTTCGTCCCAGCGCATCCGGTTGATCAGCCCGAACCGGGCTTCGCCGAAGAACCCCACCCGTTCAGGGATCCGGGCCAGCGCCGGCGCGATGGCTGCCTTCCAGGTTCGGGGGAGGACCAGCGCAGTTCCATAGCCCTTGGCACGCAATTGAGCCGCCAGACCGGTCTGCTTGGCTACCGCAAGTCGGCCGCGCGGCAGGTCCCAGACGATGCCTGAGCGGACGCCCGGCATGTAGTCGACCAGGGGGGCGCAGAGCGAGGTCACCAGCAGGTCGACCGGCCGGTTCGGCCAGCGCTGTTTGAGGACACGCACCACCGTATGGCCGCGGACAAAGTCGCCGATCCACATATAGGGGATGATCAGGATCGGCCGGGTGTCGGCGGCATCCTCGATCTCGATCCCAATTGATGAATCTATATTCATACCTTAGAAGTCTGCTACCCGGCTGATTCCGGCTCCGTCGGTAACCGCTCTGCACCGGCAGGTAAAGTGATGCCCGGCGTCTTCACCACATCTCGTCGCCCAAGTTGCCTGCCGGACGGGAGTGAGGCAAAGCTGGCGCCGCATAATATGGCAGGGGACAGCATGTTACTGGTAACCGGGGGTGCCGGTTTTATCGGATCGAACGTCGTGGCTGCGTTGAACGACGCCGGCCGGGACGTGGCGGTGTGCGACGTGCTCGGCCATGACGGCAAGTGGCGCAATCTGGCCAAGCGCCAGCTCGCCGATTTCGTGCCGCCCGCCGAGCTGATGGATTGGCTGATGGGCCGCCGGCTCGACGCCATCATCCATCTTGGCGCCATTTCCGAAACCACCGCGACTGACGGCGACCTCGTCATCGAAACCAATTTCCGGCTGTCGCTGCGGCTCTTGGACTGGTGCACGACGAATGCCGTGCCGCTGATCTACGCCTCCTCGGCGGCAACCTACGGCGATGGCGATCAGGGGTTTGGCGACGACGGGTCGATCGATGCGCTGAAGAAGCTGCGGCCGATGAACCTGTACGGCTGGAGCAAGCATCTGTTCGACATGGCGGTCGCCGAGCGCGCCGCGCGCGGCGAGCGGCTGCCGCCGCAATGGGCCGGGTTGAAGTTCTTCAACGTGTTCGGGCCGAACGAATACCATAAAGGCACGATGATGAGCGTGCTGGCGCGGCGTTTCGACGACGTCAAGGCCGGTCGCCCGGTGCAACTGTTCAAGTCGCACCGCGAAGGCATCGCCGACGGCGACCAGCGCCGCGATTTCATCTATGTCGACGACGTCGTGCGCGTCATGATGTGGCTGTTGGCGACATCTTCGGTGAGCGGGCTGTTCAACGTCGGCACCGGCACCGCGCGCAGCTTTCGCGACCTGATGCTGTCGGCCTACGCCGCGCTCGGCACGAAACCGAACATCCAGTATATCGACATGCCCGAACAGATCCGTAACGCTTACCAATACTTCACCCAGAGCGAGGTCGATCGGTTGCAGCATGCCGGCTATAATGGCGGCTTCACCGCGCTCGAAGACGCGGTTGATTCCTACGTGAAGGGCTTTCTCAACTGTTCCGATCGCTTTCGCTGACGGGCCACAGGTAACAAGATGTTCGATTTTGACGCCCTCAGCCAAGCGATATCAGGCCGCACCGTGCTCTGCATCGGCGACCTCATGCTCGACGAATTCGTCTATGGCGAGGTGTCGCGTATTTCGCCGGAGGCGCCGGCGCCGGTCATCGCGGTCCAGCGCAGCGAGACAAATATCGGCGGCGCCGGCAATGTCGCGCGCAACATCAGTTCGCTCGGCGCGCACTGCATTTTCGTCGGCCTGGTCGGTGAGGACGAAGCGGGCGCAAAACTGAAAGCTGACCTTTCGAAGGAAAGCCGCATCGAGGCCGTGCTGGTTGCGGATTCCTCCCGCCCGACGACGCGCAAGGTACGCTTCGTCTCCGAGCATTTCTCCACCCACATGCTGCGCGCCGACTGGGAACTGGCGCTGCCGGCTGCAGCCAGCGTCGAGCAGAAGCTGATCGATGCCATCCTGCCGCTGATCGCACGCGCCGATATCGTGCTGCTGTCGGATTATGCCAAGGGCGTGCTGACCGCGCGCGTGATCCGCAACACCATCGATACCGCCAAAAAACTCGGCAAGCGGGTGATCGTCGATCCCAAGAGCGCCAATTTTGCGATCTACCGCGGCGCGACGGTGCTGACGCCGAACCGCAAGGAATTCGCGGAAGCTACCCGCAGCCGCGCCGATTCCGACAAGAGCATTGCCGACGCCGCCCAGGACGCGATGTATCTCGCCGACTGCGAAGCCATGCTGGTGACGCAGAGCGAACACGGCATGACGCTGGTGGTTCGCGGCGGGGCTTCGATCCATGTGCCGGCGCTACCGGTCAAGGTGCGCGACGTCTCCGGTGCCGGCGACACCGTCGCTGCCGCGCTGGCGCTGACGCTCGCCGCCAACGCCGACTGGGAGACGGCGCTGCGGATGGCGAATGCCGCCGCCGCCGTCGCGGTCGGCAAGAAAGGCACCGCCACCGTCACGCCGGCCGAGCTGCGGCGGAAAATCCTGCCGCATGCCTCGCTCGCCGCCGAGGAAAAGATCGTGGCCGCCGGTGGCGATCTCGATGTCCATCTTTCGGAGTGGCGGCGGCAGGATCTGCGCGTCGGCTTCACCAATGGCTGTTTTGACATTCTGCATCCCGGCCATGTGAAAGTGCTGACGGCTGCGCGCGGCGCCTGCGATCGGCTGATCGTCGGTCTCAACAGCGACGCCTCGGTGAAGCGGTTGAAGGGCGAGGGGCGGCCGGTACAGGACGAACGTGCCCGCGCCGAAGTGCTGGCGGCGCTGGAGGCGGTCGATCTCGTCGCGATATTCGAAGAGGGCACGCCGATCGAGCTGATCACGAAAATAAAGCCGAGCGTGCTGGTCAAGGGCGGCGACTATACCCGCGAGCAGGTCGTCGGCCACGAGATCGTCGAGGCCTGCGGCGGCGAGGTCGTGCTGATCGACATCCTGCCGGGCCACAGCACCACGTCTCTGGTCGACCGCGCGCGGGGAGGCAAGGCGTGAGCGTCACGGTAACTCTGCCTTCGCGTCTGGCGGCGTGGCGTGATCCTGCGTCGTGGTCGAAGGCGAGCGACATCGTCGCGGTGTTGTTGGCGCTGTCGCTGCCCTGGTCGACCTCGCTGGTCGGCATCTTCGGCGTGATCTTCGTGCTGACGGTGGCGCCGACGATCGAATGGCGGGCATTCATGGTCTCGCTGCGACGGCCGGTCAGCGCGCTGCCGATTGCGCTGTTCACGCTGGCGGTGGTTGGAACGTTGTGGTCGGATGCGCCATGGGGCGTGCGCAGCTATGCAATCGGCCCTCTCGCCAAGCTCCTAGTGCTGCCGCTGCTGGTCTATCATTTCGAGCGCTCGGCGCGGGGCATGTGGGTGTTCACGGCCTTCCTAATTTCCTGCGTGCTGATGATGCTGATGTCGTGGCTGGTGATGCTGTATCCCGGCTTTTCAATCAAGCGAGACGATGTTGAACGCGGTATCTTCGTCAAGAACTACATTGACCAAAGCCAGGAATTTGCGTTGTGCGCAGTTGTGCTGGCGTTTCCTATTGTCACGCTGTTGCGTGCAAAAAAAGCCTGGCAAGCACTTTCACTGATGGCTCTTTCGGTAAGCTTCGTCGCTAATATGGCATTTGTCATTGTGTCGCGCACTGCAATTGTCACGCTGCCGATGATGATGACGACATTCGCGCTGCTTCACCTAAAACGCCGAACTAGCGCGATGATAATCTGCATAATGGTTGGTGTCGCAGGATTGGTTTGGTTCGTCTCGCCCCAGTTGCGTCGGACGACTGATACGTTTGTTAGTGATTACCAGCTCTACAAGGAAAAAAATTTGCCGACGTCGATGGGAGTTAGACTTGAGTTCTGGCAGAAATCGCTCAGGTTTTTCGCTAATTCGCCCGTGATTGGTCACGGGACGGGGTCGACGCGGGGACTGTTCGAAGGGGCTGCAGTCGGAACTGTAGAACTCGCCAGCGGTCAAGTAATTGGTAATCCTCATAACCAGACATTGGCTATTGCGATACAGTGGGGCGCCATTGGAGTCATCGTCCTCTACACAATGTGGCTGCTACATCTTAGGCTGTTCCGCGGCGAGGGCCTCGTGACGTGGATCGGCCTGATGGTCGTGCTCCAGAACATCTTCTCGTCACTGTTCAACTCCCATTTGTTCGATTTCCACGAGGGATGGATGTATGTCCTGGGGGTAGGCGTCGCCGGAGGCATGGTGCTGCGTGCGAAATCGCCACAAGCGGTCGGGGAACCGGCCGGCGCCGTCAAGTCATGACTGCTGGCTTGCACGCAGAAGATGAGCTATCAGCGGCGCGGGATTCCCTGGGAATTGGCTGCGGTTTAGTCTGGTTGATATATGACCCCATTTTCGCGATTGACCCTGCGCAATTTCCTTATTGCGTCGCATGACGCGCTGGCGACGGCGTTTGCCCTGCTGGCGAGCTTTTATCTGCGGTTCGAGGGCGGCCAGGGCTTCTTCGTCCGGCTGCCGCGGCTGCTGCATGTGCTGCCTTTTTTCGTCGTTTTCAGTGTGGTGGTCTGCTACGTCTTCAACCTGACCACGACCAAGTGGCGGTTCATCTCGCTGCCGGACGCCTTGAACATCCTGCGGGTCGCCTCTGTGCTGACCGTAGCCCTGGTGGTGATCGACTACATCTTGATTTTCGTCGCGCCGAATATCCACGGCGGCCAGGTGTTTCTCGGCCGCATCACCATCGTGCTGTACTGGTTCATTGAGATATTTTCGCTGAGTGCCTTGCGCTTCGCCTATCGCTATTTCCGCTATTCGCGAACTCGCCACCATGCCCGCGCCGAGGATGCGCCGCGGACGCTGCTGGTCGGCCGTGCGGCCGACGCGGAGGTCGTGTTGCGCGGCATCGAGAACGGCGCCATCAAGGGGATCTGGCCGGTCGGGATGCTGTCGCCCTCGGCGGCGGACCGCGGCCAGTCGATCCGCAACATTCCGGTGCTCGGCGGCGTCGACGACATCGAGAGCGTGATTCGCGACTTTGCGAGCCGCGAGAAGCCGATCAAGCGCGTGGTGCTGACCCCCTCGGCGTTCGAGCCGGACGCGCATCCCGAAGCGGCACTGATGCGTGCCAAGCGGCTCGGCCTCATCGTCAGCCGCCTGCCGTCCCTGGAGAGCGGCGACGCGCCGCGGCTGACCAATGTCGCGGTCGAGGATCTCTTGCTGCGTCCGAGCGAGAAGATCGACTATGCTCGGCTCGAGGCGCTGGTGAAGGGCAAGGCGGTCATCGTGACTGGCGGCGGCGGCTCGATCGGCTCGGAGATTTGTGAACGCGTCGCGACCTTCGGCGCGGCGCGGCTGCTGGTGATCGAGAATTCGGAGCCGGCGCTCTACGCGGTGACCGAGGCGCTGGCTGCACGCACATCCGGCCCCGTCATCGAAGGGCGCATCGCCGATATCCGCGATCGCGAGCGGGTCATGCAGCTGATGAGCGAGTTCAAGCCGGATATCGTGTTCCATGCCGCAGCGCTGAAGCACGTGCCGATCCTCGAGCGCGACTGGAGCGAGGGCGTCAAGACCAACATCTTCGGATCGGTCAATGTCGCCGACGCGGCGCTGGCAGCGGGCGCCGACGCGATGGTGATGATCTCCACCGACAAGGCGATCGAGCCGGTCTCGATGCTCGGCCTGACCAAGCGTTTCGCCGAGATGTATTGCCAGGCGCTCGATCATGAGCTCGTGACGCAATCGGCGGGCAAGCCGCGGATGCGTCTGATCTCGGTGCGGTTCGGCAACGTGCTGGCCTCGAACGGATCGGTGGTGCCGAAGTTCAAGGCGCAGATCGAGGCCGGTGGCCCGGTCACGGTTACCCATCCGGACATGGTCCGGTATTTCATGACCATCCGCGAAGCCTGCGATCTGGTGATTACGGCCGCCACTCATGCGCTCGCGCCGACGCGACCGGACGTCTCGGTCTACGTCCTCGAGATGGGGCAACCGGTCAAGATCGTGGACCTTGCCGAGCGGATGATCCGTATGTCGGGTCTTGAACCAGGCCTCGATATCGAAGTGGTGTTCACCGGGATGCGGCCGGGCGAGCGGCTCAACGAGATCCTGTTTGCGAGCGAAGAACCGACTGTCGACATCGGGATATCAGGCATTATGGCGGCCAAGCCGAACGAACCGCCGATGCAGACATTGCGCAAATGGCTCGCGGATCTCGAAGCGGCGATCGCTGCAAATGACCGCTCCACCATCAAAGCGGTGCTGAAGGATGCGGTGCCCGAGTTCGGGCCGGCCGTGGGCGAGGGAAGCCCAGAGTCCTCGCCGGCGCAGTGAGCTGGAGCCTTATCGGTTCTGATTGAATCAGAACCGAGCTCCTCCCTTTTATTTGACGCGAACCGGTTTCCAGCCTCGGATCAAGTCCGAGGGCATGCTTAGCTTAAAAACGCTATAGGTCCCTGATCCGGCGCGGCGCCAGTTATTTCGAGCGCGAGAACCGATACAGTGTCAGGACAACGGCCAGCGCGCCGGCCGCGACGAGCGGGATCACGATCACTGGGGATTGCAGCCGGGTCGATGCAATCGCGAGCGCCGCCAGTACGACGTTGAGCGCGAAAACCTCGCGGACCACCTGCCACACCGAAAAGCCGTTATCGGTCGCTCGCTGGTAGTAGTGCGAGCGATGCGCCGCCCAGAACGGCTCGCGCCTGACCATGCGGCGGGTGAGCGTGACGGTGGTGTCGGTCAGGTAATACAGCGGCAACAGCACGCAAGCGGCGAGTTGCTGGTGCCAGGCGAGTTGCAGCAGGCACCAGCCGAGCAGCAGGCCGATCGGCAGGCTGCCGACGTCGCCGAGAAAGATCTTCGCCACCGGCCGGTTGAACGGCGCAAAGCCGAGCAGCGCGCCGCACAGCGCGGCAGCTGTGATCGTCGTCGATGCCGGCACCTCTCCGAGCCAGCCGAGCAGGGCGATGGCGGCGCTCATGGGCACGGCCTCGGCGGCCGTCATCAGGTCGAGTCCATCCATGAAATTGACGAGGTTCACGAACCAGAGCCCGGCCAGCAGCACGAGGCAGCGTTCGATCCAAAGCGGTAACGTGTCAACGATCCGCAAGCTCTCGGGCACCGTAAAGACGATGGCAGCGACCGCCGCCGCCTGCAGCAGCAGCCGCGGTACCACCGGAATGGAATGGACGTCATCGGCAAGGCCGACGGCTGCGATGAACAGCGTCGCGCCGAACACGATGGCGGGGATTTTCATCGCCGGCGTGGCGGCGAACGCCATGACGGCGATGGCCGCGATCAGCGTCGCCGCGATCACCGCGATGCCGGCGCCCTGCGGCGTCGGGATGCGATGGGAGGAGCGCGCGTTGGGTTCTGCCAGCGCATGCCGCAGCATCAGCGGGCGGATCGCCCAGGTGAGGACCGACGACAGCAGCACGGCCAGGATGGCGGCGGCAAACGAAAGATATGGTTCGGAATGGTTCATCTATGCCGGCGCGGACAATTATTTCGGAACTTCGATCGGCGCTTCGCCCTGGGCCGCCTTCTCGGGGCTGAAAATCCACACCAGCCCGCCGAAGATGCCGACCAGGAACGATACCGCACCGAACAGCAGCGACATGTTGACGCCTTCAGTGGCCATCAGCCCGGCATAGCCGAAGGCCAGCCCCATGGTGGCTTCGCGAACACCCCAGCCGGCAATCGAGATCGGCAGCATCGTGATCAGCATCACCGGCGGCATCAGTTGGAAGACCTGGCTGAACGACACGGGCGCCGCGATCGACTGCACCACGCACCAGGCGATCACGACGGCGAGCACGTGAACGAGCAGCGACAGGATCGCAATTTTTGGTCCGTGCTTCCGGCTGAAGATGACGCGGTTGGCGATCACCGCACAGGCGTGAATGTGATGCGTCGCCCACCAGGTCTTCAGCCACGGAAACGGCAGCACGCCGAGCAGCAGAAATCCGACACCGGCCGCCAGTGCGGCGAAATCGACCAGCAGCAGCGCGGACCGCCCGGCGGGATCGGTGATCAGGTGGTAGCTCCAGGGCAGGCTTGCAACGATGACGATCGCGAGCGCGATCAGGCCGATGGCGCGGTCGACGAAGATCGAATAGGTCGCCGCCCGCCAGCCGGCGCCGGCGCGCGCGACCAGCCACAGCCGCACCGCGTCGCCGCCGATCGAGGACGGCAGGGTCTGGTTGAAGAAGGTTCCGATCAAGTTGAAGCGCATCCCCTGTCTGACCTCGATCGGTGCGCCGCATTCCGAACTGATCTCGCGCCAGCGCAAGACGCCGATGAAGATCTGCAGAAACAGCACGGCGATCGCCAGCGCAATCCAGCCCACGCTCTCGACGTTAAGCCGCGCGGCGAGATCGTACAGGTTGACCTTGCGCAGTGAGAAATAGAGCAGGGCTGCGGAGATCAAAATCTTGATGGCTGAAAGCAGAATCCGGCGCATCTCGTTCGCGCTTGCCAGGTTTGAGAGGGATGTCAAAAAGGGTGCAAAATCGGCGTCCCATGCCGAAGTTCGGCGCCTTGGTATGGTTTTAAGCTCAATCTGGCAATAGCGGCGCGGGTAAGTATTGCGGGACCCTCGACGTGGCGGGTAAAGAGGCCCGGAACGGAACGGCAGGGGCGAACCGGCCGCTGCTTTAAGGATATGATGTCGGATCAGACAATATTGGTCACCGGGGCCGCCGGTTTCATCGGCTTCCATGTCGCCCGCCGGCTGCTGGCCGAAGGCTGCACCGTGGTCGGGCTGGATAATCTTAACGATTATTACGATCCGGAGCTGAAGACGGCCCGCCTGGACGTCCTGCGCGGCGAGCCGCGGTTTTCGTTCGAACGGACCGATCTTGCCGATCGCGCGGCGATGGCGCGGCTGTTCGCCAAACACCGGTTCGGGCGGGTGGTGCATCTCGCCGCGCAGGCCGGCGTGCGCTATTCGATCGACCATCCGCATGCCTATGTCGACGCCAATCTCGAGGGCTTCGTCAACGTGCTGGAGGGTTGCCGGCATCACGGCTGCCGCCACCTGGTCTATGCTTCCTCGTCGTCGGTCTACGGCGCCAACACCAAGCTGCCGTTTTCAGTCGACGACAAGACCGATCACCCCGTCAGTCTTTATGCGGCGACGAAAAAGGCCAACGAACTGATCGCGCATTCCTACAGCCATCTCTATCGGCTGCCGGTGACGGGTCTGCGGTTCTTTACCATCTACGGGCCGTGGGGACGGCCCGATATGGCCATCTTCCTGTTCACCCGGGCGATCCTCGAGGGCACCCCGATCAAGCTCTTCAACCATGGTAAAATGCGGCGCGATTTTACCTATATCGACGACGTCACCAGCGCGGTCATGCGGCTGGTCGACCAGGCCCCGCGCGATGCCGGCCAGGCCGCCGGTGCGCCGGCCCGGATTTACAATGTTGGCAACAATCATCCGGAAGAACTGACCCATGTGGTAGCGGTTCTGGAGCGGGAACTGGGCCGCGCCGCCGTCAGGGAGATGTTGCCGATGCAGCCAGGGGACGTCACCGAGACCTTCGCCGATGTCGCCGAGCTGATGCGCGACACCGGCTTCCGGCCGCAAACGTCGATCGAGGACGGGCTTCGCGAATTTGTCGCGTGGTATCGCGACCACTACAGGATTTGAGATGCCGATGAACCGACGAATTATCCCCCTCATCATGTGCGGCGGCGCCGGCACGCGGCTATGGCCGGCCTCGCGCGAAGTCCATCCCAAGCAATTCCTGCCGTTGTTCGGCGCGCGTTCGACGTTCCAGGATACGATCCTGCGGGTTTCCGACACCTCGCTGTTCGAGCGTCCGGTCGTCATCACCAACAATGCCTATCGCTTCATGGTGCTGGAGCAACTCGCCGAGATCGGCATCGAGGCCGATGTGCTGCTCGAGCCGATGCGGCGCGACTCCGGCCCCGCGATCGCGGCCGGCGCCGCCTTCGCGCAGGCGCGCGACAAGGACGCGATCGTGCTGGCACTGGCGGCCGACCACGTGGTGCGCGACACGCCCGCCTTTCTCGCCGCATGCCGCGAGGGGCTGGTCGCCGCGGAAACCGGAAATATCGTGACCTTCGGTGTGCAGCCCGAGCGTGCCGCGACCGAATATGGCTACATCAATCCCGGCGATGTCATTGCCGGCAAGGTTCGCGCGGTGGCGAAGTTCGTCGAGAAGCCGGATCCGGCGACGGCGGCCGGCTATATCAAGGCCGGCTATCTCTGGAACAGCGGCAACTTCATGTTTCGCGCCGCCGTGCTGCTCGACGAGTATCGCACCGTCGATGCCGATAGCATCGAGGCGGTCGGCCGTGCGGTTTCGAAGGCAAGCTCCGACCTCGGATTCGTCAAGCTCGACGAGGCCGCGTTCGGATCGGCGAAATCGATCTCGATCGACTATGCGGTGATGGAAAAAACCTCGCGTGCCGCGGTGGTGCCGGTGGCGTGCGGCTGGTCCGATGTCGGCTCGTGGCATGCGGTGTGGGAATTGTCCGAGAAGGACAAGGAGGGCAACGCGGCGCGGGGTGCCGCGGTGTTCGAGGACTCCCGCAACTGCAACGTGGTGACCGACCGTGCGCTGGTCGCGCTCGAAGGCGTCGACGATCTCGTCGTGGTCGCGACCCAGGATGCGGTGCTGGTATCGCGGCAAAAGGACGCCAACGGATTGAAGCGCCTGGTCGCGAAACTGAAGAGCGTGGCGCCGCAGGTCACCGAGGATCACATCCGGGTGCACCGGCCCTGGGGATCCTATCAATCGGTCGACAATGGCGACCGCCATCAGGTCAAGCGCATCATCGTCAAGCCGGGCGGGCGGCTGTCGCTGCAGAAGCACCACCATCGCTCCGAGCACTGGATCGTGGTGCGTGGAACGGCGCAGGTGACCGTCAACGAACTGGTCAAGACCGTGCACGAGAACGAATCGATCTATATTCCGATCGGCGCCGTGCACCGGCTGGAGAATCCCGGAAAGATCCAGCTCGAACTGATCGAGGTGCAGACCGGAAGCTATTTCGGCGAGGACGATATCATCCGTATCGAGGATGATTATCGGCGCACCTGAGCGACCGGGAACCGTCGCCATTTTGCGGGATTTTCAGCCCACGCCCCCGTCAGGGCGATGTAACTCTTTGAATCAAAACGTGTCCGGAAAAGGCTGATGGCATTCGCCACATTTGTGGCGGCGTGCTAGAGAACCGCCGGGGCGTTCGCGTGGGGCATTCACGTGACGAAATTGTTGGGGTCTACGACATGAGTTCTAAAGGGTCCGCATCGGACGCGAAGAGCGACGCGCGGCGCGAATTGCGCGTGGGCGTGGTCGGCGCGGGTGTGATGGGCAGCAACCATGCCCGCGTGCTGGCGGGTCTGCCGGATGTGACGCTGGTCGGCATCGTCGATCCGTTGCCCGAACACCGTGCGCGCGCCGTCGAGATGGTCGGCTGCCGCGCCTTCGCGAGCCTCGAAGAACTGTTCGACGAGGGCGTCGATGCGATCACGATCGCGGCGCCGACGCATCTCCATCACGAGATCGCGCTCGCCTGCATCACGCGCAACATCCATATTCTGGTCGAGAAGCCGGTCGCTTCCACGGTCGAGGAGGGCGAGGACATCGTCTCGGCGGCGCGCAGTGCCGGCGTGACGCTGATGGTCGGTCATGTCGAGCGTTTCAATCCCGCCGTCGTCGCGATCAAGCAGGCGATCTCGGGCGAGGACATCCTTTCCATCGGAATCACCCGTGTCGGACCGTTTCCGCCGCGGATGTCGAATGTCGGCGTCGTCATCGATCTCGCCGTGCACGATATCGACCTGATCCGGTATTTCACCGAGTCCGATATCGTCGAGGTGCAGCCGCAGCTTTCCAGTGCAATCGCCGAGCGCGAGGATATCGCGCTGCTGCAGTTCCGCACCGCCTCCGGCGTGCTCGCCCATATCAACACCAACTGGCTGACGCCGTTCAAGGCACGCAACGTCACGGTCGCGACCCGCGGCAAATATGTCATGGGCGATCTGTTGACGCGCCAGGTGACGGAATGCTTCGGCTTCAAGCCCGACGGCAGCTATTCGATGCGCCATCTGCCGGTCGGCCACGACGAACCGCTGCGCGCCGAGCTGATCGCGTTCCTCAGTGCGGTACGCACCGGCGAGGTGCCGGCGGTTTCCGGCGACGAGGGCGTCGCCAGTCTCGCCATCGCCATCCGCTGCCTCGAACAGCCCCCCAAACCCGCGGCGAACACCGTGCGCAAGGGCCCGCGCCGCATCGTCGGCTGATTTACCCTCATTTCGATCCTGCAAGGCTTGCTGAACCAGAAGGCACCATGAACCAGCACATGCGCCCAGAACCCGTTCCCTTCATCGATATCGCCGCGCAGCGCCGCCGGCTCGGCAAATCCATCGATGACGCCGTGTCCGGCGTGCTCAACCATTGCCAATTCATCAACGGCCCCGAAGTGACGGCGCTGGAAGCCGCGTTGGCGGAATTCTCCGGCGCGAAGCATGTGGTGAGCTGTGCCAGCGGCACCGATGCGCTGCTGATGGTGCTGATGGCGATGAATGTCGGCCCCGGCGACGCCGTGCTGTGTCCGTCGTTCACGTTTTGCGCGACCGGCGAGGCGGTGGCGCTGGCCGGCGCTACGCCTGTTTTCGTCGATGTCGACGAAGCAACGTTCAACATCGATCCGGCCTCGTTGACGCGCGGCATCGCCACGGCGCGGCAGCGCGGACTAAAACCCCGGGCGGTGATTCCCGTCGACCTGTTCGGGCAAAGCGCCGACCATGATGCGATCGGCGCGATTGCCGCGGCCGAAGGCCTGTTCGTGCTCGACGACGCCGCGCAAGGTTTCGGCGCCAGCTACAAAGGCCGTAAGCTCGGCACGTTCGGTCTCGCCACCGCGACCAGCTTCTTCCCGGCCAAACCGCTCGGCTGCTTCGGTGACGGCGGTGCGATCTTTACCGACGACGACGCGCTCGCCGAAACGCTGCGCAGCATTCGCGTCCACGGCCAGGGTTCTGACAAATACGACAACGTCCGGCTCGGTCTTACCGGCCGGCTCGATACCATGCAGGCGGCGGTACTGATCGAGAAGTTGAAAATCTTCGAGGATGAGATCGCCGCGCGCAATGCGGTGGCGGAGCGCTATGCGAGGGGCCTCGGCAATGTCGTGACCGTGCCGCGGCTCGCCGCCGGCTGCACTTCGGTATGGGCGCAATATACCATCCGCCTGCCCAAGGGGACCGACCGTGACGGCTTCGCCGCAGCGCTCAAGGCGCAGGGGATTCCGACCGCGATCTATTATACCAAGTCGATGCACCAGCAGACCGCCTACCGGGATTTTCCGGTCGCCGGCGGCGGCCTGCCGGCCAGCGAGAGCCTGTCGGACGACGTCATCAGCCTGCCGATGCATGCCTATCTCGATGAGCCCACGCAGGAACGGGTCATCAAGGCGGTGCGCGACGCACTTCAGGCTTGATCCCGAAAAATGGCAGCCGGTTTTCGGACAAGATCATGCCTGGATCGTTAAGGGGCTGATTTCGCCCGCCGCTTAGTATAGAAGCGGCGCATGCTCGGACGCATCTTCACCGTCGGCGGCTATACGCTTCTTTCGCGGCTCACCGGCTTTGCGAGCTCGATCATGCTGGCCGCGATCCTCGGCGCCGGCCCGATCGCGGACGCGTTCTTCGTGGCGCTGCGCCTGCCGAACAGCTTTCGCGCCATCTTTGCCGAGGGCGCCTTCAACACCGCCTTCATTCCGGCCTACGCGCATGTCCACGGCAAGGGCGGCGAGGCCTCGGCGCGATTGTTCGCCGACCGCATCTTTACGCTGCTGTTCCTGTCGCAGGTGGTTCTGCTCGCCGTGGCATGGCTGTTCATGCCGCAGGTGCTCGACATTCTGGCGCCGGGCTTCTCGAAAGATCCCGAGCAGCGGCGGCTGGCGATCGAGCTGACCCGCATCACCTTTCCCTATCTGCTGCTGATCACGCTGGTGACGCTCTATGGCGGCATGCTCAACGTGATGCACCGCTTCGCCAGCGCCGCGGCGGCCTCGATCTTTCTCAACATCTCGATGATGGCGGCGCTGGCGCTGGCCGCGTTGTTTCCGACCGCCGGCCACGCCGCGGCCTGGGGCGTGCTGGTCTCCGGCTTCCTGCAATATTTCCTGCTCGCCGGCGATCTCGCCCGCCACGGCGGTTTGCCGCGCTTTGCGTCGCTCAAGCTCGACGATGATGTCCGGGCGTTTTTTCGTGCCATCGGTCCGGCCACCCTGGGGTCGATGGGGTCACAGGTGGCGGTGTTCGCCGACACCATCATTGCGACCTTCCTGGCCACGGGCGCGCTGTCGGCGCTCTACTATGCCGAACGGCTTTATCAATTGCCGATCGGCGTCATCGGCATCGCGGTCGGCACCGTGCTGCTGCCGGAAATGTCGCGCCGGATTACCGCGGGCGACGACGCCGGCGCCGCCGCGTCGCAACGCCGCGCCTTTGAATTCACGCTGCTGGCCACCGTGCCGTTCGTCGCCGCATTCGTGACCGTGCCGGACGTGATCATGCGCGCCGTGTTTGCCCGCGGCGCGTTCACCAGCGCCGATGCCGCCGCCGCGGGGGCGACGCTGGCAGCCTATTCGATTGGCCTCATTCCATTCGTGACCATCCGCAGCGCGGTCTCGGCGTTCTATGCGCGCAAGGACACCGCCACGCCGGTGAAGGCCTCGCTGACCGGGCTTACCGTCAACGTGCTGCTGAAGTTCGCATTGATGGCTCCATTGGCCCAGATCGGCCTCGCGCTCGCCACCGCCGTCGGCGCCTGGATTAATCTGCTGCTGGTCCTGATCTTTTCAGTGCGGGCGGGCTATCTGGAGTTCGACCGCGGCTTCATCAAGTCGCTGGCCAAATTTGCCGCGGCCGGCCTCGTGCTCTCGGCCAGCCTGTGGGTCACCGCGCGATTCGCGGCGGTCTATTTCGCGCAGATGCGGGCGTTCCGCGACGAGACCGCGTTGCTGCTGCTGATCGTGACGGCTGCGTTCGTATACGGCTTTTCCATCCTGGTGCTGTTCGGCAGGGGGTGGATATTCTCACTTCTGCGCGACCGTCAGTCGCCTAAGTCCCAATAAGTAAAGAGAAAATCTCTATGCCGCGGCCTGATTCGCCGGCCGAAAGCCGTTTGCGCTGGCGCGCGAACCACTGCAATATGGAACAGTTCTAGCTTTTGTTTTGACGCGTTTTCTTCACGCGAACCGGTGTCCACCCTCGGATCAAGTCCGAGGGCATGCTTCGCTCGAAAACGCTACGGGAATTGGAGATACGATGGCTGCTCCCATCAAGTTCGGCGTCGGTCAAAGCGTGCGCCGCAAGGAAGACGACGCGCTGATCCGCGGCAAGGGCCGCTACACCGACGATCACGCGCCGTCCCCCGCCATGCACGCGCTGATGCTGCGCTCGCCGCATGCGCACGCGACATTCACCATCAACGTCACCAAGGCCCGCGGCATGCCGGGCGTCGGCGCGGTCCTGATCGCAGATGACGTCAAAGACCTCGGCGATTTGCCGTGCCTGTTCAATCTCGAAGTCGATCCGTTCACGGGCCCGCCCTATCCGATCCTTGCCAAAGATGAGGTCCGCCACGTCGGCGACTCCATCGCCTTTGTGGTCGCCGACACCATCGACCAGGCCCGCGACGCGATCGAGGCGATCGAGGTCAAATGGACATCGCTGCCGGCCGTGGTCGGCCTTGCCAATGCCGTCAAGCCGGGCGCGCCGCAGGTCTGGCCCAACCATCCCGGCAACGTGCTGTTCGACGTCGGGATCGGCGACAAGAAGGCGACCGAGGCGGCCTTCGCCAAGGCGCACGCGGTCGCCGAAGTGTCGATCGTCAATCCGCGCATCATCACCAATTTCATGGAAACGCGCGCCGCGGTTGCCGAATACGACGCCAAGCGCGATCACCTGACGCTGACCATCGGCAGCCAGGGCAGCCACCGCTTGCGCGAAATCATCGGCGGCATGGTGCTGAAGATGCCGCTGGAAAAGATGCGGGTGATCTGCCCCGATGTCGGCGGCGGCTTCGGCACCAAACTGTTTCCCTATCGCGAATACGCGTTGATCGCGGTGGCGGCGAAGAAACTGCGCAAGACCATCAAATGGACCGCCGATCGCGCCGATCACTTCATGGGTGACGCGCAGGGACGCGACAACGTCACCACGGCGAAGATGGCGCTGGCCGAGGACGGCAAGTTCCTGGGCATGGACGTCGATCTGATGGGCGACATGGGCGCCTATCTCTCGACCTTCGGTCCCTATATCCCGCACGGCGGCGCCGGCATGCTGCCCGGGCTCTATGATATCCAGGCATTCCATTGCCGCGTCCGCACCGTCTTCACCAACACGGTGCCGGTCGACGCCTATCGCGGCGCCGGGCGGCCCGAGGCGGCCTACGTGGTCGAGCGTCTGGTTGACGCCGCCGCGCGAAAACTTGGGCTGACGCCGGATGCGATCCGGCGCAAGAATTTCATTTCGCCGAAGGCGATGCCGTACAAGACCGCGACCGGGAAGATCTACGACTCCGGCGATTTCAACGCGCATCTGAAGCGCGCGATGGACGTCGCTAACTGGAAGGAGTTTCCCAAGCGCGCCAAGGCAGCGAAGAAGCTGGGCCTGGTGCGCGGCATCGGGCTCGCGAGCTATGTCGAGGTCTGCGGCACCATGGGCGAGGAGACCGCCAATGTCGCGCTCGATCCCAATGGCGACGTCACCGTCCTGATCGGCACCCAGTCGACCGGGCAGGGCCATCAGACCGCCTACGCGCAACTGATCGCCGAGCAGTTCGGGTTGCCGCCCGAGCGCGTCCACGTGCTGCAGGGCGACACCGACCGTATCGCCACCGGCCTCGGCACCGGCGGCTCGGCGTCGATTCCGACCGGCGGCGTCAGCGTCGAGCGCGCCACCCGCGATCTCGGCAACAAGTTGAAGGAGATCGCCGCCGAAGCACTTGAGACCAGTGCGCTCGATCTCGAACTCAGCGACGGCCGGGTCCGGATCGCCGGCACCGATCGCTCGATCAGTTTCGCCGACCTGGCGAAGCGTCCAGGCGTCGATCCGTCGAAGCTGAATGCGAGTGCGACCTTCGCGCAAGCCGACGGCACCTATCCGAACGGCACCCACCTTGCCGAGGTCGAGATCGATCCCGCCACCGGCATCATCAAGATCGTCAACTATGTCATCGTCGATGATTTCGGTGTGACGCTCAATCCGCTGCTGCTCGCCGGCCAGGTCCATGGCGGCGCGATGCAGGGGATCGGTCAGGCCTTGATGGAGCGGGCGGTCTATAGCGATGCCGACGGCCAGCTCGTCACCGGCACGTTCATGGACTACGCAATGCCGCGCGCCGCCGACGGCCCGTCATTCCATTTCGAAACCCACAACGTGCCGTGCACGACCAATCCGCTCGGCGTCAAGGGCGCCGGCGAGGCGGGGGCGATCGGCTCCTGTCCCGCGGTCGTCAACGCGATCGTCGAGGGGCTGTGGCGCGAATACAAGATCGATCACATCGACATGCCGGCAACCGCCGAGCGGGTGTGGATCGCGATCCGCGAGGCGCAGAAGCGGCATAATCTCTGAAATATTGTCGCAGGCGGGGAATAATGCTCCGCATGCGGGATTCGAACTGCAGACCGCCCGCGGCCGCAGCAGTGCGTTCGCGGTGTCTTTTGGAAACGCTAGCGAGATGGAGAATTGGCGGATGAAGCGGATCGTTGTTGCCGTAGGAGCCTTGTTGCTCGGTGCTGGCGCCGTTGTGGCGCAGCAGGATGTCGCCGTTCAGCAGCAAAATCTGATGAAGACGCAGGGAAAGAGCATGTACGGGGTCATGCTCAAGATGGTGAAGGGCGAGATCCCCTATGACCAGGCCGCGGTAACTGCCGCCATCACCGATCTCGAAGCGCAAGTCACCAAGATTCCCACAGTCTTCACGCCCAATCCCAAGGAAGACGTGGTGAACGCGACTTATGGGGCGAAGCAGGCTATCTGGCAGAACAAGGCTGATTTCGACTCGAAGGTCCCTCCCGTCAGCAAGACGATCGCTGAGGTCAAGGGGTCGGTGAAGGACGCCGCCAGCCTCAAGGTCGCGTTCGACGCCATTCAGGCCAAGTGCACCGACTGCCACGAGACGTTTCGTGTAAAGCTCAAGTGAGAACTTGCAAGTGAGAACCTGACTCGCTCAGACAAAGGAGCGGAGGCTTTGATGCCTCCGCTCCTTTTTTCGTTTCAGGAAATACCGTGAAACGGCGTTACTTGGTTACCTGGCCGCGGATTTCGCCGCCCGGATTGGCTGCGGTGTGAACGTTGACATAATACTTGCCGGACGTCAGGTCGGCCGCCTGCGCATCGGTCAGCGTGGCGCTGCCTTCGGCCGGGCTTGACGTGGCGTTCGGGATCGCGACCGCGACGCCGCCGTTCTTGCCGGCTTCGGCCGGACCATGGAAATGCGCTGCGGTGGCCGGGCCGGACAGGCCGGAATAGGTCAGCTTCCAGCTCAGCTTCTTGGTGGCCGGATCGTAGTCGATGTCGGCGGTGCCGGTACCTGTGCTGGCATTCGGCGGCACTTCGGCCTTGCCGTCGAGCGTCGCCTTCATCTTCTCGGCGAAGGCGGTACCGGAAAAGGCGAACGCAGCCCCCAATGCGAGCGTGGCAAGCATAATCTTCTTCATGATGTTCTCCCTGTGACAACAAACGATGGCGTCAGCCTCAAAACAACGCCCCTTCGGATTTATTCCCGAAACGGCGTTGAATGCCCAAAATTTCGTGGAAGCTTATGGTGCGAACTCCGGACATACTAGCGTTCGCTTCGGGGCCGCTGATGACGGATTGGTGAATGTTACGACGAATTCTCGGACGAACTCTCGGACGAACTCTCCTTGGCTTGGTTCTGGCCGGCATCGCCGGTCTTGGCATTGGTCTTGGCATTTTCTGGTGGCTGACGATCCCCGCGGTCGTCGCTTCAAGCTCGCTTCCTCCCCGTGCGCCTATCCTTGCCAACGGTCTCACAACGTTCAATGCCGGCGGATGTTCCTCCTGCCATGCGGTCCCCAACCAGCCCGACCGGCTGAAGCTCGGCGGCGGGCTTGCGATCACCTCGCCGTTCGGCACCTTCTATGTCCCCAACATCTCGCCCGATCCGAACGACGGCATCGGCCGCTGGTCCGAGGCCGACTTCGTCACCGCGGTGATGAAGGGGACCTCGCCGAAGGGGGCGCATTATTTCCCGGCCTTTCCCTACGCCTCCTACCAGCATGCCAGGGTCGAGGACATCAGAGACCTGTTCGCCTATCTGAAAACGCTGGCGCCGGTGTCCGGCAAGGTGCGAGATCATGACGTGCCGTTTCCGTTCAACGTTCGTCGCAATGTCGGGGTGTGGAAATTTCTGTTCACCGACGGCAAGACGTTCGTGCCGGATGCCGCGCATTCGGCGACATGGAATCGCGGCGCCTATCTCGTCAACGGTCTCGGCCATTGCGCCGAGTGCCACAGCCCACGCAATTTTCTCGGCGGCATCGTCGCGGCGCAACGCTTCGCCGGCGGACCGAATCCGGATGGCGAGGGCTGGGTGCCCAACATCACCCAGAAGGGTCTGGCCGAGTGGAGCGCCAAGGATATCGACTACTTCCTCGAAACCGGGCAGATGCCCGACGGTGACAGCGCCGGAGGATCGATGGCGCGCGTGATCCGCAACACCTCGCAACTGCCCGCGTCGGATCGTGCGATGATCGCGGAATATCTCAAGTCGCTGCCGCCGGTCGAGGGACCGCCGAAGCCGAAGAAGAAAACAAGCGGCAGTTAGGACACGCGACAGCGCGCCGTCACGGGGTGAGGGCGGCGATCATCGGCGCGCGTCGCGGTGGCAAGGGGACCCTGACCTCCGGCTCCCTGACCTCGGGGATCCGCACCGTCGATACCCTGCGCGACGCCGGCGCGGAAATCTTCGGCCGGCCGGAATCGGCGGCAGGCTTGACCTGCGCCATGCTGCCGAACGCGCGGTCGAGTTTGGATGCCCGATACAGGATGATGTCGCGATCGAGATAAGTCACGGCCAGGACCGGATCGCGCCGGGTCCACAAGTTGTCCAGCGTGAAGCGATGCGCCAGCTCGGTGCTGCGGCTTGCCGGTGCGCTGCTTCGGTTCAAGGCTGCCGTGACGATCATGGCATTGGCGGCTTCCGCATCCGCCGGTGAAGCGGGCCTGATGGTTTCGACGTCGGCTTCGGATGTCGCGGCCAGGGCGGTCTGGTCCGATTGACCTGCGGTCCTGCTGGTCAGGAATTCCGCAGCGCCGGGCGCGTCCGAAAAATGTCCGAACAGCGTGTACCCGGCAACCAGCAAGCCGGAAATGATCGTTGCCGCCATCGTGTTGGAGGCATATTTGCGCACGCGCTCGTAGACGTGTGTCGACTTCGCGGCGGCGGGCGGTTGCAGCGCAATGGCAAGCAGTTCGTCATACGTCGCGCGCTGGTCAGTATCGATCAGGATGTCATAGGCGCGCATCAGCTCGCGGAATCGCCTGGGGGCTTCCGGATCGTCGGCATTCATATCGGGATGGGTGGCCTTGGCGGCCCTGCGAAATGCAGCCCGCAACCCATCGGCATCATCGCCCGGAAGGGCTCCGAGCAGATCGTAGAGCGTCCCCATGGTGGTACTCGCGACTATTTCCCCCTCGGAAAATCCCTCACGCGGAGTTTCCGATCGACGACTGCGCAAGCTAACCGAAATTTTCAAGGCGGTAGAATGATCCTGATATGGCAAAATCTTGCCATATTGCCGCGACCGGACCGGCGGTCGCGAACATGGTTAATTTGAGCGGTGAGCCGCCGGCGTCACAGCCTGTCGACGGCCCGAAAGGAGCCGTCCTTCTGGATGACGGTGAGGAAGACTTTCGGCGGCGCGTCGAGCATTTGCGAGCCGAAGGTGATGACGCTGCCGCTGACGTCGAATTTGCCGACTTCATTGATGAGCTGCAGCAGGCCGGCGCGCGTCGGGTTCGGTCCGGCCATCTCGAGTGCTGCGGCGGCGAGACGTCCCGAGAGATATCCCTCCAGCGAGACGAAATCCGGCGTCAGGCCGGGGTCGAGCGCCCGCTGGGCCGCCTGATAATCGGCGACCACTTTCAGCGAGACGTCCCACGGAAACGGCACCACCTGGGAGACGACGACGCCTTCGCCGGCCGCGCCGAGCTCGCGCGCCAGCGCGTTGGCGCCGACGAACGAGATGTTGACGAAGGTCGGATGGAAGCCGGCCTTGTGCGCGAGCTTGATGAACTCGGCGCACGGTCCATAGGTTCCGACCATCACCACGGCCTGCGGCTCCGCGCGCTTGAGCACCCGCAGCGCTCCGCCGACCGCCCTGGTGTTGCGTTCGAAGGTGCCCTCGGCGCTCAGTTCCAGGCCGCGCTTTTCCAGCGCATGTTTGACGCCGGCCAGACCGTCGCGGCCGAAGGCATCGTCCTGGTAGAAGATTGCGATGTTGGTGAAGTGAAGATCCTCGGTCAGATGCTTGACCCAGGCCTCGGCCTCGGCGCTGTAGCTGGCGCGGATGTTGACGACGCTGGTAAGCGCCGGATTGCGCAAGAATTCGGCGCCGGTGAACGGACCGATATACGGCACGCCGCTCGCGTTCGAGATCGGAACGGTAGCGACCGCCGTCGGCGTGCCGACGGCGCCGATCAGCGCGAAGACGTTGTCTTCCTCGATCATCCTCTTGGTCTGCACGACCGCCCGGTCGGGATCGTAGCCGTCGTCGCGGCTGAGGAGACTGAGCTTGCGGCCGTGAATTCCGCCCTTTGCGTTGACCTCGTTGAACGCGGCAACGATGCCCTGCCGCATGCCCTGTCCGAGCGCCGAGGACGGGCCTTCGAGGGCCGCGACCTGGCCGAACAGGATGGTGTCGGCGCTTACGCCCGCCTCGTCGGCCACGGCATGCAACGGGCATGCTGCGGCGAACATGGCGACGATGCTTGCAACGATCTTAGGTGGCAATTGATTCATGGCGACATCTTGCGGAACGAAGAACACATTCTCCGCGCCGACGATATTTCCACGGCGTGAAGACCTCGCTAACTTCGGGCGCGCGTTCGCCCCCGTAGTATCCCGGAGAAATGTGCCGCCGCGCGTGCGTTGACGGCCGGATCGTTAACTAAGCCTGCCAAACCGGCCGGGGTATGGCGCGGGATTCTTGAGTTTTTAACGCAAGTCTATGTCCGATGTTCGTGGGCACCGGAACAGGAGTTTCGGTGAAGCGTGGGCCGGGCGAAACTGACGGATATGAGCCAGCGAGATTCAGAAGGCCGTCATGGGGATGACGTGCCGGGAAGGCGCCGGAGCCGGTTGATGCGGTCGGCGTTTGGACCGGCCGCGATCGCCATGGCCATCGGCGTCATGCTGTCATTGGCGGGAGCCTTTGCCGTTGCCCGCTGGGAGCAGCGCGTCGCCAACGTTGAGTTCGAGGGCGTCGCCGAAACCCAGGCGATCATCCTGCAGAACGGCATGAACGAGTATATCAGCCGGCTGGTGGCGCTGCGCACCCTGTTCGAATCCGCCAATGAGGAGGTTACCCGCAGCGAGTTCGAGACCTTCAGCGGACGACTGTTCGAACGTCATCCGGGCATGCTTCGGGTCGCCTGGCTGCCGCGGATCAACCGCAAGGAGCGCGCCGAATACGAGGCGGCAGCGATTGGCGATGGCGTCTCCGGCTATCGCATCAAATCCTTCCAGCAGGACGGCAACTACGTGACCGCGCCGCAGAAGGACGAATATTTTGCCGTTTTCTATTCCACCGAGCCGAAGACCTCGCCGGTCTACGGGTTGGATTATTCGGCCGACCCGGAGCGGCATGCCGCGCTGGAGCGCGCGCGGGACAACGATCAGATCACGGTGTTGCGCTCGCGGCTTTACCAGCCAAAAGAAGGCGTCCGGCCGATCGGCGTGTTTGTGAGCGTACCGATCTACGTCAAGGGAACATCGCGGACGACAACCGCCGACCGAAGGCGCAACCTCGCCGGCTTTGTCGTTGGCGTGTTCGATTTACCGCTGTTGCTGCAGTCGATCCGCGCCACGACTGCGGCAAGTCCGGCGGTTGCCGTCAGTGTCTACCCTGATGGAGCCACGACGGAAGATGCTCCGGATTTTTCCTCCGAGCGACTGACACCGGCTTCGAAGAAATATCTGGCGCAGGCGCCGCAATGGTTGGGCGCGCTCAATATCGGTGACGCCAGCTGGCAGGTGCGTGCCGCTCCCGCCGCCGGTGGTCCGTTGATCGCGTTCTGCTACCGCGCGCTGGCGGTGCTCGCTGCGGGCATCATCATCACTTTGTTCCTCGCCGCCTATCTGTGGCTGGCCAGCCGCAACTCGCTGCAGCTCGCGCGCGCCAACCGGCGCGTGCTGGAGCTGGCGCAGACCGACATCCTGACCGGACTGCCGAACCGGGCGTTCTTTCTCGAGCGGCTGAACGACATCAATTCATGCGAACGACAGCGCGGCGGGACGTTCTCGGTCTTGATGCTCGACCTCGATCGCTTCAAGAACGTCAACGACTCGCTCGGTCATGCCGCCGGCGACGAACTGCTGCGTCAGGTAGCGCATCGCCTGAAATCGACGCTGCGCTTTACCGACGTGCTGGCGCGGCTTGGCGGCGACGAATTTGCGGTAATCCAGGCGGCATGTGATGACCAGCGCTCCGGTTCGATCGAATTGGCGGCGCGAATTTCCAAACTCGTCACCGAGCCGTTCATGCTGCCGGGTCATCGCGTCGAAATCGGAACCAGCATCGGGATTGCGCTGGCGCCCGAGCACGGCGACGGCGACGGCGAGCTGCTGAAAAAGGCCGATCTGGCGCTATACCGTTCGAAATCGGCGGGCCGGGACTGCTACACGGTCTACGACGAGGCGATGTCGGCCGACCTCGAGGCCCGCAACACCCTCGAGGGCGACTTGCGCGACGCCATCGCGCGCTGTCAGTTCGAGGTGCACTACCAGCCGTTCTTCGACATGCAGACCGGCCAACGGCGGGGCGCGGAAGCGCTGGTGCGCTGGCGACATCCGACCCGTGGACTGGTCCCGCCCGACCAGTTCATTCCGCTGGCCGAGGAGACCGGCCTGATCATTCCGCTCGGCGAATGGGTGATCCGGCGCGCCTGCGACGACGCGATGACCTGGCCGGCGGACATCAAGGTCGCCGTCAACCTGTCGCCGGTCCAGTTCAAGCAGGCCGAACTGTTCGACATGATCAAGTCGGCGCTGAAGAATTCCGGCCTGCCGCCGGAGCGGCTGGAGATCGAGATCACCGAATCCGTGCTGCTGGAACGCGCGCTGGAAAACCATGCGTTCATCGAACGGCTGAGGGGCATCGGGATTTCGCTGGCGCTCGACGATTTCGGCACCGGATATTCATCGCTCGGCAGCCTGACCGCATTCCCGTTCAACAAGATCAAGATCGACAAGTCGTTCACTGCCGATCTGACGCGGAATCACAAAAGCACGGCGATCATCTGCTCGATCCTGACGCTGGCGCTCGGTCTTGACATGTCGGTGACGGTCGAAGGCGTGGAGACGCGGGAACAGTATGAGCGGCTGAAGGCGATGGGGGTCAACTTCGCGCAAGGCTATCTGATGGGCCGGCCGATGCCGATCGACGAACTGGAACGCCAGCCGCAGGTTTTTCGCTCGCGCCAGGACGCGGCGTAAGTTTGCGCCATAGCGTTTTTGAGCGAAGTGGAAACCGGTTCGCACAGCAATCAAGTTTACGCAGATTGCGTAGACTTATCTGCGGTAGAAAACGCGTCAAACAAAAGACGCCAGCCTTGCGATCCCGAGATCGTCGGCGACCTGATCCAGTCCGCGCATCAGGGCAGGGGCGACCGGGATTCCATCCCGCGTCCGCTTCACCCGCGTCTCAAAGCTGCGTTCGCCCGGCACCAGGATGCGCTGCACGCCCGGCATGCGCTCGCTGTTGCGGAAATCGAGCACCAGCGTGTCGACGCTTTTCTTGAAGGTGGCGACGTCGCCGAAGGCGGCGACGTTGATGGCGCAGATGGCCTGGCCGGTGTTGGTGACGCTGTCGTCGTCATGGTTGAAGTCGATCACGTCTTTACCCATCGCGGCACCGCCGAGGGTGCCCGCGAGCAGGCCGATGATCATGGCAAGGCCATAACCCTTGTAGCCGGCTTCCATGCCGCCGAGCGGCAGCAGCATGCCCTCGTCGGCGCGCTTCGGATCGGTCAGCGGCTTGCCGGCGCGATCGATCATCCACCCCTCCGGCATGGTCTCGCCGCGCAGCGCCTTGGTCTTGACCTTGCCGTAGGCGGCAACCGTGGTCGCCATGTCGAGCACGATCGGCTTCTCGTCGCCGGCGGGTATTGCAGCCGCGATCGGGTTGGTCGACAGCAGCATGTCGAGGCCGCCCCAGGGCGGCAGATGGTTGGCGTTGCCGACCGCGAAATAGAGCCCGACCATGTCATGGGCGAGCGGCATCGATGCGTAAAGCGAGGCGGGGCCGGCGTGGTTGGAGAATTGCGAGTTGACCCAGGCGATCCCGGTCGTGCGCGCTTTCTCGATCGCCATCTCGGCCGCGCGCTTCATCACCAGATGACCCATGCCGTTGTCGCCGTTCAAGACCGCGGTAGAGAGGTGATCGTGGACGACATGGATGTTCGGCCGGACGTTGAAGCCGCCGGCCTTGATGCGCCTGATATATTGCGGCAGCCGGGTCACGCCGTGTCCGTCCGAGCCCTGCAGGTCGGCCTCCGCCATCAGGCCGGCGACAACAGCGGCATCCTGTTGCGGCAGGCCCACCTTCGTCAGTGCTTCCTGAATGAACGCTGTGAGGCGGCTCAACGTGACGGTGGTTTCGGACATCAGAACTCCCGGTGGCCGCGGCGTTCAATGCGCCCGGCGCGAATTTTTTGACGGCAATGCGGTAGGCGGATTGACCCTAACCCGGGCCGAAGGCTTTGAAGGTAATGATGGTGTGGGTGTCCTGGATGCCGGGAATCACCTGTACCTTTTCGTTGACGAAATGGCCGATGTCGGTGTCGTTGTCGACGTAGAACTTGACCAGCAGATCATAGTCGCCGGCGGTGGAATAGATCTCCGAGGCGATCTCGGCTTCCGCGAGCGCATTGGCGACGGCATAGGACTGGCCGAGCTTGCATTTGAATTGGACGAAGAAGGGAACCATTGCGTGTCTCCGGAAATCGTTGGCCGCACTATAGCGTTTTCGAGCGAAGTGGACACCGGTTCGCGTCTAGAAAACGCGTCAAAACAAAAGACTAGAGCCGGGTCTAATGCAATCAGACCGGGCTCTAGCCAAAAACAGGGGCCAAAGGCAAGCCAACTTGCTGCCGATTGCCCGCCGCGCTAGGACAGCTTATGGCCCCGAACACACCATTTGCGCGAGCCCGGACATGACGACGCCGATCGCGCTGACAATTGCCGGCTCGGACTCCTCCGGCGGCGCCGGCATCCAGGCCGACCTGAAGACGTTTGCGGCCCTCGGCGTCTATGGCGCCTCCGTCATTACCGCGCTGACGGCGCAGAACACGCAAGGCGTCAGCGGCATCCATGCGGTGCCAGCCGAATTCGTCACCGCGCAGATCGACGCGGTGTTTTCCGATCTGGCGGTTGGCGCCGTCAAGATCGGCATGGTGGCGCAGCCTGCGGTGATGGACGCGATCGTCGCCGGGCTGACTCGCTGGTCGCCGAAACATGTCGTGCTCGATCCGGTGATGGTGGCAACCTCAGGCGACCGTTTGCTCGCCGCCGAGGCGGTCGAGGCGTTACGCAGCAAACTCATTCCGCTTGCGGCCGTGATCACACCGAACCTGCCGGAGGCCGCGGCGCTGCTGGATGAACCAATTGCGATGAGCGAAGCCGCGGTCGAAGATCAGGGCAGGCGATTGCTGGCGATGGGATGCAAGGCGGTGCTGATCAAGGGCGGCCACGGGCAGGGCAGTGAGAGCATCGACTATTTGATCGATGCAAAGGGTGTCATCGCGCTGGCGGCGCCGCGCGTCGCCACAAAAAATACCCATGGCACCGGTTGCTCGCTGTCGTCGGCGATCGCGGCAGGTCTTGCCAAGGGCGAAGCCATGGAAACCGCCGTTCGCAACGCCAAGGCCTTCGTCAGCGCCGCGATATCAGCGGCGGATCGCTTCAGCGTCGGCCATGGCCACGGCCCGATCCATCATTTCCAGAAGTTTTACTGACCGGTTCCCGGATCGGATCTCCGCAAAATCACGGTTCCACCGCGGTATGTCGCCTCACTGTCGCATCGCGCTGATATTCGCGATCAGCGGGGGCGCAAGACTGATTCTAGTGACGCGGTTAACGCCAAGGATCGTCGAGAATCGTCATCGCTCTGTCACAGGAATCCGATAGGTGCATGACGCATGGGTAGTGACTCCTTGAGTGAAGAAAGCCCCGAACGGCGCTTTCGCACTTTGTTTATCTCCGACGTCCATCTCGGAGCCCGCGGCTCGCAAGCCGACCGGTTGCTGGACTTTCTCAGAACCCACGACGCCGACACCATCTATCTGGTCGGCGACATCGTTGACGGCTGGGCGCTGAAGTCCGGCTGGTACTGGCCGCAATCGCACAACGACTTCGTGCAGAAGATGCTGCGCAAGGCGCGCAAGGGCGCCAAGGTCATCTATGTGCCGGGCAATCACGACGAGTTCCTGCGCAACTATTACGGCACGCATTTCGGCGGCATCGACGTGGTGGAAAACACCATTCATGAAGGCGTCGACGGCAAGCGCTATCTGGTGATCCACGGCGACATCTTCGATCTCGTGGTGCAGAACGCGCGCTGGCTCGCCCATCTCGGCGACAAGGCCTATGATTTCGCCATTCAGATGAACCGGCTGGTCAACTTCTTCCGGCGCATGTTCGGCGTGCCGTACTGGTCGCTGTCGCAATGGGCGAAGCTGAAGGTCAAGAACGCCGTCAACTATATCGGGGCGTTCGAGAAGACGCTGGCCGGCGAGGCACGGCGTCACGGCGCCGACGGCGTGATCTGCGGCCACATCCACTACGCCACCATCCGCGACGAGCACGGCATCCGCTACATGAACTGCGGCGACTGGGTCGAGAGCTGCACCGCGCTCGCCGAGCACGAGGATGGAAGGTTCGAAATCATCACCTGGACCGATCCGCTGCGCCGGGCAGCGCCGGTTCCCCGCGTGGCGGCGCGCGCCGCATGACGCATATCCTGGTCGCGACCGATGCGTGGCATCCCCAGGTAAACGGGGTGGTTCGGACGCTGACCATGATGGCGGAAGCGGCAAAAGGTTTCGGCGTCGACGTCAGCTTTCTGACGCCGCAATCGTTCCGGACGTTTGCGATGCCGAGCTATCCGGATTTGCGGCTCGCTTTGCCGAGCCCCTGGAAGATCGCCGAGCTGATCGACGCGGCAAAGCCCGACAGCATCCATATCGCAACCGAAGGCCCGATCGGGCTATTGGTGCGGCGCTATTGCCGCAAGCGCGGCCTGCCATTCACGACCAGCTTTCACACCCGTTTCCCCGAATACGTGTCGGCGCGGTCGCCGATCCCGGAATCCTGGGTCTGGCGCGTGCTGCGCGCCTTCCATCGGCCGAGCCAGGCGGTGATGGCGGCGACGCCGGCGCTGGCGGCCGAATTGCGCATGCGCGGCTTTCGCAACGTGGTGCTGTGGTCGCGCGGCGTCGACACCTCGCTGTTTCATCCGCGCGATATCGACCTCTGTTTGCCGACGCCGGTGTTCCTCAGCGTCGGCCGCGTCGCGGTCGAGAAAAATCTGGAAGCCTTCCTCGACCTCGATCTGCCCGGCACCAAGCTCGTCGTCGGCGACGGGCCGGCGCGCGCGGCGCTGGAGCGCAAATATCCGGACGCCGTCTTCCTCGGCGCGCGGCATGGCGAGGAACTGGCTGAAATCTACGCGGCCGCCGATATCTTCGTGTTCCCGAGCAAGACCGATACCTTCGGCCTGGTGCTGCTGGAGGCGCTTGCCAGCGGCCTGCCGGTGGCGGCGTTCCCGGTCACCGGTCCCCGCGACGTTATCGGGTCGGCGCCGGTTGGCGTCCTGAACGACGATCTGCACAAGGCCTGCCTCGACGCGTTGCATATTCCGCGCGAGACCTGCATCGAATTCGCCGCCGCCCACACCTGGCAGGCATCGGCGCGCGTCTTTGTCGACCATGCCCAAAATGTCGGCTCGGCTGACGCGGACGGCGATGCGGTCGAATTTGTGGCGGAAGACCCGCATTTCGCGGCTTAAGCTCACCGGCAAGCGGGATGATTCCATCCCGCTCGCAGGTTGTTGATTGAGCATGATCTTTTCCGAAAACCGGTTCCCACTTTTCGGGATCATGCTGAATGTAGCTTCCCCGCGGTCCGCCGGCGCGATACAACGGCGTATGACCGAAACAACCCCCATTGCAGCGGTCGGCGCTGCGGATATCGATGCGGCGGCGCGGGTGGTTGCGCCGTTTGCGGTGCGCACCCCATTGCTGTCGTTCCCCGTTCTCAACGAGCGCGCCGGGACCAGGGTGTTCCTGAAGCCCGAAATGCTGCAGCGGACCGGGTCGTTCAAGTTCCGCGGCGCCTTCAACAAGCTGTCGTCGATCCCGCAGGACAAGCGTAGCGGCGGCGTGGTCGCGTTCTCGTCCGGCAACCACGCCCAGGGCGTGGCCGCGGCGGCGCAGATCCTGAACATGCAGGCGACGATCGTGATGCCGCTCGATTCGCCCGTCACCAAGCGCGAGCGCACCAAGGGCTATGGCGCCGAGGTCGTGCTGTATGACCGCGACAAGGAAGACCGCGAGGCCATCGCCAACGGCATCGCCGCCAAGCGCGGCGCGACGCTGGTGCGCCCCTACGACGATCCGTTCGTGATCGCGGGGCAGGGTACCGCGGGCCGCGAAATCGCCGAGGATATGGCGGCAATGGGATTGTCGCCCGATATCGTGGTGGCGCCGGCGTCCGGCGGCGGCCTGATTGCGGGCGTGGCCACCGCCGTGAAGGCAAAGTTTCCGCAAGCCCAGATCATCGTCGCCGAGCCCAAGGACTATGACGACCACGGACTGTCGCTACGCGCCGGACATCGCGAGGCGCATCACGCCGCCGGCCGGACCATCTGCGACGCGCTGATGGCGCAGATCCCGGGCGAACTGACCTTCTCGATCAACAGCAAGCTACTGGCGAACGGCGTGACGGCTTCCGACGAGGAAGTCGGTGCTGCGGTTGCCTATGCCTATCGGGAATTGAAGCTGGTGGTCGAACCCGGCGGCGCCGTTGGCCTTGCCGCACTGCTGGCCGGCCGGATCGACGTCAAGGGCAAGAACGTCGTCATCGTGCTCTCGGGCGGCAATGTCGACGCGGATTTGTTCGCCAAACTGGTGGCGTGATCGAATCATCAAAATAAATTCGGGCGGAGCATGAACTCCGCCCTTTTTGTTCTTTGCAGACTCAATGCCTGCCGCCGTGACCGCCCAACGAATTGAATGAGTTGCGGGACGGCGAAGAGGCAAGGTGCGGGCCGGAACTGCCGCCGGTGCCGCCGCCGAACCTACGCGATGTGATCGTGCCTGCGGGCTTGTGGTTTTTCATCCGTATTGGATCGGCGTTCTTGTTCGGCAGGTTCGATATCTTGCCCGCGCCGTTATTGGCTCCAAGGTTCGACCCCTTGCCGCGCAGGGTGGTGATCTTCGATGCGCCTTGCATCGGCATATGATCCTTCGACAGGCCTGAATTTGTGACATTGATCGAGGGTGACCGCGTCAGCCGCGTAAATTGCATCAGCGGCATGGCCCTCGGCTGCGCCTGCAGCCTCAACGCGGATTGCGCATAGGGGCTGCTGGCGTAGCTGTCATGGAAGGCCTTGTAGACGACCGGTGAATTCGCCAGCACCGCCTTGTGCCACGCCGTTGCCTCCAGCCAGTTGCCGAGCAGATGGCGAATCCGGTCGCACAGGGGATCGCGCGGATAAAGGCGGATGAACTCCTCATAATAGTCGGGCGAGGCTTCCGACAGCACATAGTCATAGGCCTGACGCACCGAACGCGAGGGCAGGTTGGACGCAATCTGGATGATCGGACTGTGATCGGGCGTCCTGGCGGCGGCCATCGCAGTGTCGCCGAAGAAATAGAATTCGCTGGTCAGCGACGAGCTTTCCCACGGCGTCTGGCGACCCTCGGTGGCATCGTTGACGTCGAGGCGCACGCGCTTGAACAGTTGCTCGATCGGCAGATTGGGTTCGCGTGCGCGCTGCAGGAAGGCCCGCGTATACGGGCTGTGATTGCTGTCGCCGTCCTGGGCTTCCATGCCCGGCGCCGTCGAATAGCCGACGATCGAACCGTTCGGCGCATCGACGATCGCAAGGCCGCGGCCGGCATCGCTGACGCCGGGGAACGGGTTGTTGCGGCAAGCGTCGAGCACGACGATGCGCATCCGGCTCGGAATCGATTCCAGCGTCCCCATCACGTCGACCAGGCGAAGCGAATTGCCGTCGAGATCGGCGGGCGCGGAGATTTTTGCATCGACCGGAAGCAGGTAGTTTTCGCCCGCGAGCTGTACGCCGTGGCCGGCATAATAGATCATGGCGACCGTCTTCGGCCCGCGTGCGGTAATTTTGGCGGAGAAATCCTGCATGGCCTTGACCATGTCGTTGCGTGTCAGGTCGATTGCCTCGGTCACTTCGAAGCCCGCGGAGCTCAACAATTGCGCCATCGATTGGGCGTCGTGGCCGGGGTTGGCGAGTTTTGACGCGCTCTGGTAGTTCGAATTGCCGATAACAAGCGCGACCCGCGGCTCCCCGATCGACGACGACAAAGCGGTACCGCCGACCTCCGCGTTGGGCGCTTCAGCGAAAGCGGCACCCGTGGCAGCGAAGCCCAGCAGGCTGCCGAGCAAGCCGGCGCACACCAGCAAGGATTTGAAGCGGGACATATTCAAACAGGAGATATTCAAACAGGACATATTTAGCCAGGACATGGCGTCCTCCTTCCAATCTCGACGCGAGATCTTCGAAAGGAGACGCTAGGCCGGGGGTGCTTCGGTGTACGTGACGCCGGTCACCGTCCGGCTTCTGACGCGGAACGGTTGACCGCCACGGTCACGCGCAACGGCAGCAGCGCGACCGACATCGGCAACTGGCCGATGCTTTCGCCGTCGACGTCGGCCTGGACCATTTGATCGCTGTCGATCATGATCCGCGTCGCGTGGCGCCGTGTGACCTTGGGGTGAGCGAGATAGCTGCCGTCACCGAGACGAGGGACGATTTTCGTCAGGCTTTCCCATCGCCCCATGTCGCCGACCGTGATGAGGTCGAGTTTGCGGTCGCCCGGGTCGGCGCCGGGTGCGAGCATCAACCCTTCGCCCGCGCCGTCGAAGCTGCAAAGCAGCAGCGCCCACATCGGCAGCGTCTGTTCGGCTTCATCATCGACCCTGATGCGGTATGCGCGCGGGCTGTAGGTCAGCGAGGTAAACGCGGTCATCAGGACGTAGCTGACCGGGCCAAGCCGCTTCAGCAGCGGCACCCGCTGGGCCCGCCATGAGATCGTGGCGGCGGCGCCAACGATCGCGAGCAGGAAGCCGTAGCGGGTCACCTGCTCGCCCGCATAGCCCCTGGCCTCGGCGCGAAATACGTCGATCTCGCGCGTAGTTCCCGACGCGATGGCCCTGCTGGCATCGGTAAGCGAGATCTGGCCGAACGAACGGGATAACTCGTTCGAGGTTCCGCCGGGCAGTTGCGCCAGCACCAGATCGGGTGCGATCAGCCGATCATCCGCTATCACGCCGTTCAGGATTTCGCTGAGCGTGCCGTCGCCGCCGACCGAGATCAGGCGGCGGTAGCCGGCCGCAACGGCTTCACGCGCCAGCACCGTTCCATGATTGCGTTCGCGCGTCATCACGACGTCGTCGGCTGCGAGCGGGCCCAGATGGTTTTCCAGTTCGGCACGAATCTGGGGCCAGCGCTTGCCGCAATTGCCCTTGTTCGCCATCGGATTGACGATGACCCTGGTTTTCACCGCGATCTCCCCGCAGAAGACGATCCTGCCAGCTTGAGGCCGGCGGACGGCCGAAGCAACCGGAAAGCGAAGTGTTCGCAGGCGCACACAACGAGATGGGAATCTTGGGCGTAGGCGCTAAGCGCGCTCGGCCTCTTACGAGAAGAACGCGATCTTCTCGATCTGGCTCATGCGCCGGATCGGCGCCAGCGGATCGTTGGCCGGCTTGGCGGGCTTGCTGAACATGCCGCTGGCGAGAATGCTCGAGCCGAGCGACATCTCCACCGCAGGCGCGGCAACCGCTGCGGGCTGCGGCGGCATCTCAACCCGTGGTACGACGACGGCTGCGACCGGTTCTGCTACTTCCGCGATGATGGCTTGTTCGACCGGCACGGGCTCGGCGAAGTGCGCCGGTTCGGCCATCGCTGCTGCGATCTCGTCGTCATCGATCGGATCCGGCGCGCCCATCTCCATCGCGATCATGTCGAGGATCGCCTCGTCCTGGGCGTCGGCGGCCTCATCGGTGACGGCGGTATCGGTGACGTCAGTCACCTCAAGCGTTTCGTCCGATGCCAGCGCAACTTCGACGTCTGCGCTTTCGATGGCCGCCGCTTCCGCAAACGAAGTCTGCGTAGGCGCGGTCTCGGCGGCCACGGCCTCGGCGGGTTCAGCGAATGCCGTCGCGGAAGCCTCAGCCGCCTCCTGCACGGCGATGGTATCGACGGGCTCAGCCATCGCCGCGGTCGGCTCGTCTGCACGCCCATTGCTGCCGAATTCCGCGATCCGGTCCCCGATCACGGTGAAAGCGGCACCGAGCGCGGCCTTGGCCTCTTCGGTCGTGACTTCTTCCGAGGCCTTTTCGATCACCGCGACCTGCGAATCGATCAGGTCGCAGATTCGGCCGTCATTGCCGATTTCCCGCAACCGCCAGGCAATCTCCCGCAGCACCCGGGAGCCCTTGCGGACGGCGGCCTGGCGCTGCTCCAGCGCGAGGCCGTCGAGCGCCTCGGTGGCGGAGTTCTGTGCGGTCTCGACAACGGTGCGGATGGCCGCCAGCGCGGCTTTCAGGTGGTTGTCGGCGGCTTCAGCCGCGGCGGCCGCGGCTTTAGCGGCCGCCTGGGCGGTGGCGGCATCTGCAGCCTGCTGCTGGGCGGCAAGGCCTTCGCGCTGCGCGCTGAGGGTTTCTTCCTTCTGGGCAGCGAGGCTCTGCTCGATCCGCGCGACCGCGTCGAGCACCATGCGGGTGTCGGCATTGCGGTTGCGCTTGGCGTATTCGGTCAGGAACCAGCGGCCCCGCGAAGTCTCCATGAAGGCTTCGCTGATCGCGGCATAGTCCTCCTCACCCGGCAGCGCGGCGCGTGCTGAGATCGGTGAAAGGGCAAATGCTTCGTCGGCCATACAAATCTCTTCGCGCAAATCACGGCGCGTTACGATAACGAACATCACGATATCGGGCGAATCGCAATTGAATTGATGCCAAGCGAATCACAAATCCCCATCGCTTCTCAAGCTGCGTCGAAACGATTCGCTGGCCGGCTGGCGCTGTTCTACGGCGCCACCTTCGGAACGATGGGTACCCACCTGCCGTTTTTCACGGTCTGGCTGAAGGCGGTCGGCATCGATCCCTCGTGGATCGGCATCATTTCCGCGGTGCCGGCGACCACGCGCTTCACGGTGCTGCCGTTCGTGACCGGCGCTGCCGAGAAGCGCTATTCGCTGCGCGGGGCCCTGACGGTAGCTGCGTTTGCGACCGCGCTGGGCTTTGCCGTGATCGGCACGCAATATCTGCCGCTTGCGGTGTTGCTGGCCTACGCCGCCACCTGCGCGCTGTGGACGCCGATGCTGCCGCTGACGGACGCCTATGCGCTGCGCGGCGTGGCGCGCTACGGCCTGAACTACGGGCCGATGCGGCTGTGGGGCTCGGCGGCCTTCGTGGTCGGCGCGCTGATTTGCGGGCTGTTGGTCGATATCGTCGCGGCCAAACACCTGATCTGGGTGATCGCATCGATCGCGGCGCTCGGCGCCGTCGCCAGCCTTGGGCTGCAGCCGCTGGAGCGGCCGAGGCCCGCACAGGCGGCCGTCCAGGGCGCGAGCCCGCTGCTGCGCGATTGGGGTTTTGTCGCCATCATCGTCGCCTCGGCGCTGAC
The DNA here is from genome assembly GCF_900103365.1 of Afipia sp. GAS231. Classification (NCBI taxonomy): domain Bacteria; kingdom Pseudomonadati; phylum Pseudomonadota; class Alphaproteobacteria; order Hyphomicrobiales; family Nitrobacteraceae; genus Afipia; species Afipia sp. GAS231. Next base: position 1,298,356 of record NZ_LT629703.1, on the reverse strand, counting down.
CCAGGGCAGCCACGCGGCCTATTACGCGTTTGCGTCCATCGCCTGGCAGGGATTGGGGCTGGGTGGATTGACCATTGCCGGGCTGTGGGTGCTCGGCGTATTGGCCGAGATCGTGGTGTTCGCGCTGTCGCCGCGCTTTACGCTGCAACCTTCGACGCTGGTGGCGATCGGCGCACTCAGCGCGGTGGCGCGCTGGTCGATCACGGCGCAGGAGCCATCACTCGCGGTGCTCAGTGTGGTCCAGCTCGCGCACGGGCTGACCTACGGCATTACCCAGGTCGGCACCATGGGCCTCCTGGTGCGCCACGTGCCGATCCACCTGATGGCGCGCGGACAGGGCTATCTCGCCGCCTGTGGCGGCATTGTTAGCATGACGGCGTCAATCCTGTCGGGCATGGTCTATGCGCGCTACGGGGCTGGCGTCTATTATATGATGTCGGCGATGGCGCTGGCGGCCGCGGTCGTGATGTTCTGCGCGCGGCACAAATTATTGCATCAGCCCCAGAGTGCGGCTTCCGGCGGGTAGACCAGGCTGCCGTCGTAACGCAGTCCACCGTCGCGGTCACGCGCCAGCAGTAGCGGGCCGTCGAGGTCGACAAAGCGCGCCTGTGGCGCCAGCAGCATCGCCGGCGCCATGGCGAGCGACGTCGCGACCATGCAGCCGATCATGATCTCAAATCCAAGCGCCTGCGCGGCGTCGGCCATGACAAGCGCTTCGGTCAGGCCGCCGGTCTTGTCGAGCTTGATGTTGACCGCGTCATAGCGCCCGCGCAGGTCCGTCAGCGAGGCACGGTCGTGCACGCTCTCGTCGGCGCAGACCGCGATCGGCCGCTTGATGCGCGCCAGCGCCTCGTCCTTGCCGGCGGGAAGCGGCTGTTCCACCAGCGTCACGCCGGCGCCGGCGCAGGCCTTGAGGTTCTGCTCGAGATTATCCGGCGTCCACGCTTCGTTCGCATCCACGATCAGTTCGGATTCGGGCGCCGCCTTTCGCACCGCCGCGATCCGCGCGCCGTCGCCATCGCCGCCGAGCTTGATCTTGAGCAGCGGCCGGTGCGCGGCTTTCGCAGTTGCGGCAGCCATCGCGTCCGGCGTGCCCAGCGAGATCGTGAAAGCCGTGGTGCAGGACCGCGGCGCCGGCCGGCCGAGCAGGGTCCAGACCCGCTGGCCCGCGGTTTTGGCCTCGAGGTCCAGCAGGGCGCAGTCCAGCGCATTGCGGGCGGCGCCGGGGGGCATCGCGGCTTGCAGGGCCATTCGGTCCATTCCCCGCGACAACGGTTCCTGCATCGCCACAAGGGCGGCCAGCGTCGCTTCCGGGGTCTCGCCGTAGCGCGGGTAGGGCGTGCATTCGCCGCGCCCGGATCGCCCGTTCTGGCTGACTTCCGCGACCACGGTGACCGCCTCGGTTTTGGCGCCCCGGCTGATCGTGAAGGAACCCGCGATCGGCCAGCGTTCGATGGCTGCGGCAAGTTGTCGGGCAAGTGGTGGGGAAGGGGTGGAAGTCATTTTAAAATCTTGCAATTTCTGAACCGTAAGCTTGCCCGCCGCAACCAACTATGGCTGGTTAGAGCATGATCCGGAAAAGTGGACACCGGTTTTCCGAGCAGATCATGCTGAACCAAGAAGAACTAGATCATGATTCACCGGATCATGAACTAGTGTCAGATTCTACAAGGCAGTGCGGCGTGCCGGACCTTATCTTTTGCATCGACAGCGAGCCGGTCGGGGGGCGGGCATCGTGAACGGAGACCCGACACTGGAGCGGATCGCCAGCGGCAACGGGCTTGCCTTGTGCGCGGCGGGCTCGTGGACGGCCCGCTTTGCTCCGGTGCTGGAACGATTGGTGACCGACGCCGAGAAGCTCGGTGGCAGCCGGCCCAACATCTTCATCGACGTCAGCCAGGTATCGAAACTCGACACCTTCGGCGCCTGGCTGATCGAGCGGCTGCGCCGCAGCCTGACCGCGGGCGGTATCGAGGCCCAGATCGCGGGCCTGTCGGCCAACTATTCGAGCCTGGTCGACGAGGTCCGCCGGGTGAAGGCGCAGCCCGTCATCGACAGCCATACGGTGACGATATCAGGCATGCTGGAGCAGGTCGGCCGCAGCGTCGTCGGCGTCGGCGGCACTCTGGTCGGGCTGATCGACATGCTCGGCGCGGTGCTGGCCGCGGCCGGCAATGTCGTCATCCATCCCCGCGGTTTCCGTCTCACTTCCACCATCCATCACCTGGAGCAGGTGTGCTGGCGCGCGGTGCCGATCGTGGTGCTGATCACCTTCCTGATCGGCTGCATCATCGCGCAGCAGGGTATTTTCCATTTCCGTCAATTCGGCGCCGATATTTTCGTCGTCGACATGCTCGGCGTCTTGGTGCTGCGCGAGATCGGCGTGCTGCTGGTCGCGATCATGGTGGCGGGCCGTTCGGGCTCGGCCTACACCGCCGAACTCGGCTCGATGAAGATGCGCGAGGAGATCGACGCGCTGCGCACCATGGGCTTCGATCCGATCGAGGTCTTGATCCTGCCGCGGATGCTGGCGCTGGTGCTGGCGCTGCCGATCCTGGCCTTCCTCGGCGCCATGGCCGCGCTTTACGGCGGTGGCCTCGTGGCCTGGCTCTATGGTGGCGTCGATCCGGAAGCGTTCCTGCTGCGGTTGCGCGACGCCATCTCGATCAATCATTTCATCGTCGGCATCATCAAGGCGCCGGTGATGGCCGCGGTGATCGGCATCGTCGCCTGCGTCGAGGGCCTGGCGGTGCAGGGCAGCGCTGAATCGCTCGGCCAGCACACCACGTCCTCGGTGGTGAAGGGAATCTTCCTCGTCATCGTCATGGATGGCGTGTTCGCCATCTTCTTCGCATCGATCGGAATGTGAACATGGCAGGCGAAATCTCCGACGCCATCATCCGGGTTCGCGACATCACCGTTCAGTTCGGCACCACGCGGGTGCTCGACGGGCTCAACCTCGACGTCAAGCGCGGCGAAATTCTCGGCTTCGTCGGTCCGTCCGGCGCCGGCAAGTCGGTGCTGACCCGCACCATCATCGGCCTGGTGCCGAAACTCGCCGGCCGCATCGAAGTGTTCGGCGTCGACCTCGACAAGGCCAGCACCGCCGAGCGCAGAGGCGTCGAGCGCCGCTGGGGCATCCTGTTCCAGCAGGGCGCGCTGTTCTCCTCGCTGACCGTGCGGCAGAACATCCAGTTTCCGGTGCGCGAATATCTCAAGGTGTCGCAGCGGCTGCTCGACGAGATCATGGTGGCCAAGCTCGGCATGGTCGGCCTCAAGCCGGAGGTCGCCGACCGTTTTCCCTCCGAGCTCTCCGGCGGCATGGTCAAGCGCGTGGCGCTGGCGCGCGCGCTCGCGCTCGATCCGGAACTGGTGTTCCTGGACGAGCCGACCTCCGGGCTCGATCCGATCGGCGCCGGCGACTTCGACGAACTGGTGCGGACCCTGCAGCGAACTTTGGGCCTGACCGTTTTCATGGTAACCCACGACCTCGACAGCCTTTATACGGCCTGCGATCGCATCGCCGTTTTAGGGAACGGTAAGATCATTGCCGCAGGATCGATCGCCGACATGAAGGCCTCGAAGCATCCGTGGCTGAACCAGTATTTCAACGGCAAGCGCGCCCGCGCCGTTGTGGTCTAGGAGTAATTGATGGAAACGCGGGCGAATTACGTCCTGATCGGATCGTTCACGCTGGCGGTGATCGCGGCCGCCTTCGGCTTCGTGCTGTGGTTCCAGAGCCTGCACACCACCAAGGCGCGCAGCCCGATCCGTATCGTGTTCGAAGGCCCGGCGTCCGGCCTGCGCAACGGCGGCAGTGTCAACTTCAACGGTATCCGGATAGGGGAAGTCATTTCGGTTAAGCTCGATAACCCGCGTCGTGTGGTCGCACTGGCCATGGTCGAGAACAATGCCCCGATCCGCAAGGACACCCTGGTCGGCCTCGAATTTCAGGGCCTGACCGGTGTCGCCGCGATCTCGCTGAAGGGCGGCGAGGAAGCCGCCCCTACCGTGCCGCTCGACGAGGACGGCGTTCCGGTGCTGACCGCCGATCCCAACGCGCTGCAGGACGTCACCGAGGCGATCCGCGCCACCCTGCAGAACGTCAACCGCATCGTCGCCGACAACCAGGAATCGGTGAAGAGCTCGCTGAAGAACCTCGAGACCTTCACCTCCGCGCTGGCGCGCAACTCGGAGAAAATCGACAACGTCATGCTTAAGGTCGACGGCGTGATGGGCAAGGCGGACAGCCTGATGCTCGGGCTGAACACCATCGCGGGCGGCGCCGGCGGCGGCGAGTTGAACCTGATGGTGAAGTCGATCCGCGAACTGGCCGACGATTTCGACAAGCGCTCGGGCGCGCTGATCGCCGACGGCCGGCGTACGCTCGCCGATATCAGCCGCGCGGTGACCAATTTCGACCGCAACCCGAGCCGGGTGATCTTCGGCGGCAGCAACAACGCCGCGCCGGCGGCGGAAGCTGCGCCACCGCCGCCGAGGGCTGCAGCGCCCAAGCCGCCCGCGGCGGCAGCCGCAGCGCCGAGCGGGCAGAAGCGGCAGTAGCACCCCACGTCATTGCGAGGAGCGAAGCGACGAAGCAATCCATTCTTTCTTATCGCGGATAGATGGATTGCTTCGCTGGCAATGACGAACTCGCGCTGCTCACTTCCCGCCGGCAAACTCCTTCACCAGCCGGTACAGATACTCATTGCCGTTGAAGAACGATTTGACGAGCACCCGCTCGTCGCGGCCGTGGATGCGCGATTCATGGATGTCGCCGGCCATTCCGGAATGGCCGTAGGTCGGGATGCCGGCGTTGCGCAGGTAGCTGCCGTCGGTGGCGCCGGCGCTCATGATCGGCAGCACCACCGCGCCGGGAAAGAACTCGGCCGACAGTTTGGTGATCGGCCCGATGACCTGCTCGCTGAGCGCGGAAGGTTCGCTCGGGGTCGCCGTATCGATCTGGGTGACCGCGATCTGGTCGTCGCCGAGCACCTTCTCCAGCGTTGCCTTGACGCCGTCGATGGCCTCGCCGGGCATCACCCGGCAGTTGACCGTGGCGGTCGCCAGTTGCGGCAGCGCGTTGAAGGCGGTGCCGGCCTGCAGCAGCGTGGTGATGCAGGTGGTGCGCAGTTGCGCATTGTAGCCGACATTGTCGGACAGGCGCATCACCGCAGGCGAAGCCGGATCGGTCTGGCCTGACAGCACGGCGCGCAGATCGTCGGCCAGCTGGCCGCCTTCCATCTGCGCCGTGCGTTCGAAATAGGCGCGCGTGGTTTCGTTGAGAGCGATCGGGAAGCTGAACGCCGAAAGCCGGCCGAGGCCCGCCGCTAGCCGATAGATCGCATTGTCCTTGGTGGGAGCGGCGCTATGGCCGCCCTTGTTCTTGACACTTAACGCATAGGTCACCGAGACCTTTTCGCTGGTCTGGACGGAAACCCGCAGCGGCTTGCCGTCCTTGAGGCCCACCGGGCCGCCTTCGTTGAGGGCGAATTCGGCGTCGATCAGGTCGCGATGGTTTTTCAAGAGCCACTGGATGCCGAGCGCATCCTTGTCGAGAATTTCCTCGTCGGTCTCCAGCGCCAGGATGATGTCGCGGTCCGGTTTGTAGCCTTCCTGCTTGTAGCGGATGAGATTGGCGACAAAGGAAGCCGCCATGTATTTGTCGTCGCCGCTGCCGCGCGCATAGAAATAGCCGTCCTGCTCGACCAGCTTGAACGGATCGGTCGACCAGTCCTCGCGCGGCGCCGGAACGACGTCGATATGCGCCACCAGCAGGATCGGTTTGCGTGCGCCACTTCCCCGCAGCCGCGCGACGAGATTGCCCTTGTGCGGCGCCGGCGAGAAGGCGTGAACGTCGGCGTCGGGAATTCCGCCGGCGCGCAGCCGCGCGGCCATGGCCTCGGCGGCCCTTGCGGTGTCGCCGGTTGCCGTCGTCGTATCGATTTCGACCAACTCCTTGTAAATGTCGAACGCCCGCTGCTGGTTGGGGTTCAGGCCTTCAGCTACGGCCGGGCCTGCCAGGGCGGCGGACATCAACATGGCTGCAAACAGGCGCATCTTTTTCATTCCTTATTTCGAGTCCTTGGCGGCCGTCACTTCAATCTCGACCAGAAAGCCGGGATTGGCCAGCGCCGCGACGCCGATGACGGAGCGGACGGGGAGGTTGGGCTGAGCGCCGCCGAAGAATTGCGTGTAGCCTTCCATGAATGCCTTGAAGTCCATCGGTGCGCGCGCGTCGTGCACCAGAAACACCTGCATCTTGATGACGTCGGCCATGCCGAATCCCTGGCCTTCGAGAATTTGCTTGATCCGGTTGAGCACGCCGACGGTCTGGGTCTTGGTGTCGCCGTAAGCCTGCGGCGTGTTGGCTTCGACATCCTTGTTGAGCACGGGCGGCACCTGGCCGCTCACATACAAAGTGACGGCGTCGCCGGAGACCTTTACCGCCTGGGCGATCGGGAACGTCGAGTTCGGAATCGGATAGCGGACGACTTCGGCGTGGGCGGCGTTTGCGCCGAGCAATAACGCAGCCAACGTCAGCATTCCCTTTTTCATTTCCGTCTCCCCATGAAGTCGTTGATCTTATGGCCTGACACGTTTGACGTCTTCGGCCGTGATGGCGTCGCCATATTGGTTGCCGAAATGCGTCCGCAGATAGTTGACGATGGCGGCAACCTGGTCGTCGCTCATCATCGCGCCGACCGGCGGCATCGCCTTCTGGCCTCGGACGACGACGTAAACCGGATAACCGGCAGTTTCGAGATTGTTGTCCTTTGACAGCGAGGGATAGGTGCCGGCGCCGGTAGCGCCGTGGCCGTCAGGCATGTGGCACCCCTGACAGGCGCTGGCGAACAGATCTTCGCCGGTCTGCTCGGTGAACCGGAAGCCGGTGCTCAGCGGCGTGCGAGATCGCGACAGGGATTCTTCGTCTGCATGCACTGTGGACGATACGAGTGACATCCCTATCAGGCCTGCCGTCATCCATCCTGCTGGTCCGATCAGGCGAGACTTCATCGCATCACATCCTGACGACGCGTTCGTGCAGCCGCGTGATGGCGTCGAGCGACGACAGGATCGCGCCTTCCTGCCAGGCCGGAATGTAGGAGGTGTGCTCGCCGGCCAGCACGATCCGGCCGTCGATCTGGCACAGGTTGTCATAGTGTTCGGCCCGCGCCGTCTCGCTCCAGCTTCCCGCGCATCCTAGCGTGAAGGGGACACGATGCCAGGCCACAGCGATGCCGTTTTCGAACTCGGCGCGGTATTGCGGGTGAAGGCGGGAGCCGAACTCGACGGCGCGCGCGACGCGGTCCGCTGGCGACATCGAGGTGAATTCGTACGCGTTGGCGCCCTCATAGAGATAGGCACCCAGCAATACCCCGCGGCCGGTTCGGTTGAAGCCGCTGCTCGGATAGGAAATCTGCCGGATCGGCAAATCGGTGTAGCTGATGCCGCCATAGATCGCCTCGTCCTCTTCCCAGAACCGGCGCTTGAATTGCAGGCCGATCTTGACGGATGAGGAGTAGGGGACCGCATCGATCGCGGCCTTCATGCGCGGACCGACCTGGATGTCGATCTGGCTCAGGATCGACAACGGAATCGTGCACACGCACCAATCCGCCGTTGCCGTCTGCGGCGTCGACGGCGTTTTGGAATTCACGAAATTGACGGTGACGCCGCCATCGCTTTGCTGAATCTTCGTGACCTTTGCATCGTACTGAATGAGATCGCCGACTTCTCTCGCGAATGCCTTGCCGATCATGTCCATGCCGCCCACCGGCTGAAACATGGTGGTCTGAAATTCATGCAGCGAGAAATTCCGCAGGTAACCCCACAGCCTGGATTTCAGGATATCCTGGAGCTTGATGACCTCGCCGGCGACCGGCGCCGCACCGAGCCCGCCGCCGGGATCCTTGGCATAGCCGCGATAGGCGGATGAAATCAGATTGGCCTGGTAGGCATAGTTCTTGTCCAGTGCGCCCCAGGACCGCAACGCCTGCAGCAAAATTTCCTTGTCTTCGACCGTCACCGCCTCGTCGAGCTTGCCTTGCTGCGTCACCTTGGCGAGCAGCTCCGACACGTGGCCCTGAAAATCGGTCTTGATGTCGCGAATGCGCTGCGGCTTGCCGCCGAACGCCGTCGAGGCATGGAGCAGGGCGCTATGATTAAGCTGGATGAAGGGCTCGAGCGCGACGCCGAGCCGCTTGCAGTAATCGAGCAAGGCGCGGTGATGATACGGAATCCGCCACGGCCCCGGGTTGAGATAGAGCCCGTCCTCGAAGCCGCAGGTCTGCGTCGCGCCGCCGAGCTCGGTGAAACTGTCGCCGCCGCGCAGCGTCCAGTTGCGACCTCCGGGCCGGCTGTTGAACTCCAGCACCTGGACCTTGTAGCCGGCGGCGCGCAACTCCAGTGCTGCCGTCATGCCGGCGAGACCTGCGCCGAGGATCAATACCGATGCGCCCTTGGCATCGCCTGAGAGCTTGATCGGCCCTTTATAGTTGGTCTCCGAGGCGAAGCCGAGGCTGGTCATCGCCTGGTACATGGCCGCACTGCCGGCGACCGCCCCCACAAGCGACAGCAGATCGCGCCGGCTTACCGTCTCGCTCTCGTTCGGCATAAGCACCTGGTCTCGCCCGAAGCGCTTCCTGCGGGCGCTCCTTGGATTGAACAGATAGGGACTGGTTTTGGCCGGCGCAAACCGCAGAGCGAACGATTTCGGTAAGCGACGAAGTGGCCAGAAAACAAAACGGAGGCCGCGAGGCCTCCGTTTCCTATTCTGCCATCGGCCGCGGCCTTATCCCAGCCGTCCCGCCGCATGCGCGAGCAGGGTATAGACCAGGCCGGTTTCCGAGGTCAGGTGACCGCGCAGCGCCTGGGGCGCGCGGTCTTCCCGCGCGACCTCGTCGAGCAACCGCTCGAACTCGGCGATATAGCGGTCGACCGTCTGCTTGAAACCGCGGTCGGCGCGGTACTTGCGGGCGACTTCGTCGAACGCCTTCTGGCCGGCCGGAGTGTAGAGCCGCTTGGTGAAGGCCTTGCTCTCGCCGCGCTGGTAGCGATCCCACATTTCGGCGGCGAGGTTGCGGTCCATCAGCCGGCCGATGTCGAGCGACAGCGATTCCAGCGGATTGGCGGGTCCTTGGCCTTGACCGCCTTGCGCCGGGCGGCCACGGGGTGCCTGGCCGGCGGGCGCGCCTGCGTCGGTGCGGCTGAGGAGGTCGGACAGCCATCCGTCGCGTCCGCCTTCCTGGCTCGCGGGCGAGACCGGCGGCGCTTCGGTACGGCGCGACGGCATGCCGAGGTCCGGCGGCGGCAGGGTCGATGCGCTGCCAGTATCTCGGCTGGTATCGCGCATGCGGGTGTCGTTGCGGCCGCCGGCGACGGCCATCAGGGGCTCTTCCTGACGCTGCACGCTGGGACGGTTCTGGCTCACGACGTCGAGGCCGCGGCCGTGGTGGGCGACGATCCGGTTCAGTTCGGCGAGCGCCTCGATCTGGTCGACGATCACCTTGCGCATCTGCGCGGTGTTGTCGGCGGCCTCCTGAGGCATTTCGAGCACGCCGCGGCGCAGTTCGTTACGCGTGGCTTCGAGCTCGTTGTGCATCTCGGCGGCCATCGCCTTCATGGCCTGCACCATGGTGCCGAACTTCTCGGTCGACTGCTTGAACATCGCGTCGGTTTCGGCGGCGCTCTGCTGGTACAATTCGCCCATGGCGTCGAGGGTCTGATGCCGTTCGTTTTCGGCGGCAGCACGGACGGCCTCGAACTGCCGGCTGATCGCAGCCGATCCCGCGCCTGCGGTTTCGGCGACGACGCGAGCGATGTCGCGGGCGCGCTCTTCGGCGGCAGCCAGCGATTCGTCGAGCAGGCCGGTGAAGCGCGACAGCCGCTGATCGAGGTCGGTGGTGCGCAGGTCGATGGTGGTGACCAGCGATTCAAGCTGCGCCTTGCGTTCGGCAACGTTGGTCGTGGTGGTGCGGTTGGCCTGTTCGACCACGGCCGCGGCATCGACCAGCGCCTTGCCGTGATGATCGAACTCGCTCGACAGCATGCCGAGGTCTTCCAGCGCCTTGGCGGTCTTGGAGTTGAAGACCGTCAACTGGTCTTCCAGCGTCTGGGTGGCGACGCCGTTGCGCGAGGTGACGTCGTTCATGGCGGACACGAAGTCGGCCACGCGGGTCACCAGCGCACGCTCCAGCGAGTTGAGGTTGTCGTGGGCGCCGGTCAGCACTTCCTGCAGCAGGATGTTGCCTTCACGCAGCCGCTCGAACAGCGCCACCGTGTCGGTGCGCAGGATCTTGCTGGTCTCCTGCATTTCGGTGACGGCCGCGATCGAAACCTGGCGCGACTGGTCGATCGCCGAACGCGACGACTGCTCCAGATCCTTGAGCGACTTGGCTACCGCGCCGGTGGCGAGGTCGCCGGCCGACGTGATCGTGCGTGCGACTTCCGAGCCATTGGTCGCCATCGACTGCGAGAACGCGTTGCCGCGGGTCTCGATCGACTTCAGGGCGTCGGCGGTGACGCGGTCGATGTCGGTCGTGAGCTGCGTGGTCTTGGCGGCGAGCGCCTCGACCAGCGAACCACGGCGGCTGTCGACGATCTGTGCCAGACGATCGGTCTGCTGCTGAACGTAGGTGACGATTTCGTCGGTCTTGCCGGTCATCGTCGAGCCGAAATTGCTGCTGGCGGCGAGAACCGAACGCTCGAGATCAGCCGAGGTCGACTTGACCTTGGAACTGACTTCGTTCGAAGCGGCAATCAGCGCGCTCTGCGCGGTCTGCGCGGTGGTCTGGATATTGTCGGTGGTAGCAGCCGTGACGTTGCTCAGCGAACGCTCGATGTCGGCGGAAATCGCCTTGATCGTGCTCGCGGCTTCAGAGGAGGTGGCGGCGAACGAGCTCTGGGCTTCGCGCGCGCTGCCGAGGATCGAGGCCGCAGTGTCGGCACCCACTGCACTGAGGGTGCGTTCGACGTCGATCGCCAGCGACTTGACGTGGTTGGCGGCTTCGGCGGACGCCGTGACCAGCGTGTTCTGGGCTTCGCGGGCGCCTGTCGTGATCGCCTCGGCGGTGCCGTTGCCGGCCATCGAGAGCGAGCGCTGCATGTCGGCTGCCAGTGACTTGACCTGGCTTGCGGCGTCGGCGGATGCGGTGACGAGGGTGTTCTGGGCCTCGCGTGCGCCTGACGTGATCGACTCCGCGGTGGCGGTTCCGGCCAGCGACAGCGAACGCTGCACGTCGGCGGAAAGCGACTTGACCTGATCGGCCGCGATGGTCGAGGCCGTCATCAGCGTGTTCTGGGCGTCACGCGCACCGGCGGTGATGGCCTCGGCGGTGGCGGTGCCGGCAATCGAGAGCGAGCGCTCGACATCGGCGGCCAGCGACTTGACCTGGGTGGCGGCTTCGGATGACGCCGCGACCAGCGTGGACTGTGCCTGGCGTGCGCCGGCGGTGACCGCCTCGGCGGTGGCGGTGCCGGCGATCGAGAGCGAGCGCTCGACGTCGGCGGCGAGCGACTTGACCTGGCTTGCCGCGTCCGAGGACGCCGTGACCAGCGTGGTCTGGGCCTCGCGGGCCCCGGCGAGAACCGACGCTGCCGTGGCGCTGCCTGCGGCCGAGAGTGTGCGCTCGACGTCTTCGGCGAGCGACTTGATCTGGGAAGCGGCTTCGGAAGAGGCCGACACCAGCGTGGTCTGGGCTTCGCGGGAACTGGTCAGGATCGAGTTCGCAGCTCCGGTACCGACGGCGGTGAGGGAGGCTTCGACTTCCGCCGAGGTCAGCTTGAGCTGGGCGCCGACATCGGAGGAAACGGTCAGCAGCGCTTGCTGCGCGGCGCGCGCGCCGGTCTGGATGGTTTCCGACGTGTTGACCACAAGGTTGGTGAGCGAGCGTTCGGCGTCCTCGACATGGGACTTGATGCCCGAGGACAGCAATTCCGCGCGCGCCATCAGGTCGTCGCTGGCCTGACGGCCGCTGCTCTCGATACGGCCGGCGACGGCTTCGACGCGCGAACCCAGCAGGTCTTCGAACTGCGCAACGCGGGTGTCGATGTCGGTGGCGATGGCGCCGACCCGGGTCTCGATGCCCTGGTGGATTTCCTGGAACCGGGCCGAGATGGTGTCGGTCAGGTGGGTGCTGCGGCCATCGACGGTTTCGATGACGTTGGTGATGCGATGATCGACCGCGGCGAGCGCCTGCGCGGTGCCGTCGGTCAGCGTCGAGGTGAGCAGGCCAAGCCGCGAGTCGATCGACTGGATCGCCTGCGCCGCGCCTTCGGTCAGCGACGTCGACAGCGTGCCGAGGCGGCCGTCGATGGTTTCGGTGACGGACTTGGCGCGGGTGTCGAAGGTCTGCTCCAGCGCTTTCAGACGGCCGTCGATGGTCTCGTCGAACGACTTGATCTTGGTATCGAGCGAAATGTCGAGGTTGGTGACGCGGCTGCCGAGCGTGGTTTCGAACTGCAGCAGGCGCTGATCCAGCGAGGCGGTGATATCGCCGCCGTTGGAGGAGAGGCGGGTGTCGAAGGTGTCGACGTAGTTCTTCAGGTTGTCGCCGATCTCCTGCGTGCGCTGGCCCATCCGCTCGACGATCTCGCCGCCGAAGGTTTTGACGGTGCGATCGAACTCGGAGATGTGGCGGGTGATCAGCGCGCCGAGCGTGCCGCTGTCGCGAGCGAATCTCTCCGCCAGGTCGCCGCCCTGGTTCTTCACCAGTTCGTCGAACGCGCTCATCTGCAGCGAAAGTGAGTCGTGCGCGGTCTCGGTCTGGCTGATCACCTTGGCGACCAGGGTGTTGACCGTGACATCAAGCGCGTCGCTGGCCTTGTCGCCGGAGGACATGATCTGGGTCGCGAGGCGGTTGCCGGCGTCGTCGATCTTGCTGACGAGGTCGCCCGAGCGCAGCTCGAGTTCGAGCAGCAGCGAGTCGGAGGAGTTCTTCAGCGAGTCGTGGACCTGTTCGGTGCGGTCCGAAATGCCGTCGACAATGGTCGAGGAACGCTGCTCGAACTCGCCGGTGATGCGATCGATGCGCTCGTTCAGCATTTCGTGGACGCGGTCGGCCAGATCGACGAACTCGTCATGGACGTGGCCGGTCTTGAAGTTGAGGCTGGTGGTCAGGCGTTCCGAGGCGTCGAGCACGGCGCGCGTGGTCTCGGCGCTGGCTTCCTCGAGGCGGTCGAGCAGGTCGCCGCCGCGTTCGCCGAGCGCCAGGATCATGTTGTCGCCGGCATGGCTCAAGGCTGAGGTGATGTGCTGGCCGCGCTCTTCCAGCGCGCCGGTGATGCTTTTTGCGACTTCGTCGACGCGGGAGGCGATCGCATCCGAGATCAGCGCGATATCGTGGCGCAGGTCGATCTGCACGCCGGAAATGGCGCTGCGAACCTGCTCGGCCTGGCCGACCAGGTTGTCGCGCTGATGGGCGATGTCCTGCAGCAGCGCGCGGATGCGCACTTCGTTGTCGGTATAGGCGCGCTCGAGCGCCGAGACCTCGTTGGCGACCAGCGTTTCGAGTTCGCCGGCGCGCGCGATCGCGCGTTCGACGCCATCGCCCATCGCCGCGACCTCGCGGCGGATCGCCTGACCGACGGTCACCATGGAATCGGCGGCCGCATTTTCCGGCTCGGAGAAGCGGATCGCAACCTGCGCCATCGACTGCGCGATCATGCGCATTTCCTGGCCGCGCCAGGCCAGGCTGGCGAGGAAGTAGAACAGCAGCACCGGCGCAAAGAACAGCGCGGCAAGGCCGCCGAGCAGCAGCACGCCACCGCTCTGTCCGATCGCGGCCTGCAGCGAGGGCAGGAAGCTGACCGTCAGAAGCGCGCAGCCGACCAGCCAGACGGCGCCGAAGATGGTTGCGAGCGTATAGACGCTGCGGGCAGGGCGGCCCTTCTGGATCGCCTGCAGGATCTGTCCGATGGTTTCGCGATCGTCGTTGGCGGCGCGACGGGGACTGCGCGGCTCCTCGATCGGATCGAACACGGGACGGTCCGTGTTCTGGCGCATATCGCGCGTATCGTACGGCGTTTCGGAATAAGACGGTGCGGCGGAGGAAATGGTCGGCGGCTCGATGTCGTTGCCAACAGAATTTCGGTTGGTGTCGACGGTCGTATCGCTGATGTTCAACGCTTCCTGAATGGCGGAAAGCGCGACTTCAGTGGGATCTTTGACCTTCTTGGGAGTGTTCGCCATGTTCAGTCCGAGCCCTCTTACTTTTTACGCATCCGGCCGTTCTTGCTAACGTCCCCGCAAGAGTGAAGCCGGTGTCTTTTCCCCGCCGCGGAGCGCAAGCGCGCCCGTGCAAAAACCGGGGCCCGTTTGTCCGCTACATCCGCAAACATCCTATTGGGAGAGCGATACGAATGAAATGGCCGCGATTAAGACATTCTTAATCATCGTTAACAGCTTTGTTCGTTAAGGCCTTACGGATACACAAATTTCTTGCGGTCGTCGATCGATTGGGGCGACTCCCCGTCAAAAACAAGGCGAAGTTGCGGCAAATTCTTGCAACGTTCCGTTAACCAGTTCCATGATTGGCTGGCCGCAACGACCCTTCTGGCAACCGACGGCAGGGCGATCCGGACCCCGGCCATGTCGCTTCATCTCGAACGGATAGAATGGATGCCATCGCCGCCGCTCGCACCCGATGACGGTCCGATCGATTTCGCACATCTCCAACGCATGACGCTTGGCGACGCCGGCCTCGAGCAGGAAGTGCTGGCGATGTTCGCGGCCCAGTCGGCGAGCCTCCTCGGTACGCTCGCGACCATGCCTGCGGATGCACCTGCGCTGGCGCATACCCTTAAAGGCTCGGCCCGCGCCATCGGCGCGTTTGCCGTCGCCGATGCCGCCGCCCGTCTCGAGGCGGTGATATCGGGCGGAGTCGACCCGGCCGACCAGCTCACCGAACTTGCCGATGCGATCGCATTGGCGCGGACGGCGATCGAGGCGGTCCTGCGTCGTTCCTGAGCGAAACCCGGCTCCGGCAGGCCAAAGCCCCCGAAAAATGCCCTGTTAGGTTTTCCCCCCGAGCGCTGGCGCTGTGCGGATCGACCCGTTATAGGACTGCCGGGACCCTCCTTTTCGTATTCCGGCAGCACGAGCGATCATGGCCAAAATTCACTTTGTCGACCATTCCGGCGAGAAACGAACCATTGAAGTCGAAAACGGCGCGACCGTGATGGAAGCCGCGATCCGCAACGCCGTTCCAGGCATCGAAGCCGAATGCGGCGGCGCCTGCGCGTGCGCGACCTGCCATGTCTATGTCGACGAAGCCTGGCGCGAAAAGGTCGGCGCCCCGACGCCGATGGAAGAAGACATGCTGGATTTCGGCTTCGACGTGCGGCCGAATTCGCGGCTGTCGTGCCAGATCAAGGTCAGCGACGAACTCGACGGTCTCGTGGTGTCGACGCCGGAACGGCAGGCGTAACAGCCTTATCGGTTCTCTCTTCAGCGCAATCCGGCGCCGGTCTTGTCGGCCAGTTTGTCGTCGACCGCATAGAGCGTGCAATCCGGCGCAAAACCCGCACATGCCGCCAGCGCATCGTCGGCCGCTTCGCGGGCCGATCGGCGTCCGCCGCGGTAAGCGAAGGCGCCCCTCGGCGACACCGCAAAGGCGTTGTGCGGACTGGCGGACAGATAATCGGAAAATCCTGCGCGTCCCTTTTCGCCAAGTTGCGGCGGCTGCGCGAGTGCTGCCAGCGCCGGCACGGCTGCGAGATCGCGGGTGCCGAGATTCTGGTCGCGCAGGAAATTGTCGACCATCGGCGTCCACAGCGGGATCGCGGTCGAAAACAGGAAGTGGCCGTCGTCGCCGGTCGACGGCGCGTCGATGAACTGGGCGCGCCCGCCGGCGCCGGTAAATGCCGCGTGCAGGCGGTGCGCCAGTTCGGGCCAGAAGAACCTGTCGTTGCGCGCATAGACCCACAACATCGGAATTCGCGACGTCCGGCCGAGGACGCCGAATTCGCGGACCAGCGCATCCTGGTCGCAGACATCGTTGTCGGCGCGCGAACCGCGGCCACCGGCAAAACTAATGGCGGCTGCAAGTCCCGCCGGCGGATCTGATGTCAGCGCCACCGTGGCAAAACCTCCGGCCGAGACGCCGACCGCGATCATGCCGCTGGTCGACACGTCGGTTCGGCCCTTCATGGCGTCGATGGCCGCCCGCAAATCGCTGACCGAGGCGCGCGCCGCCAGTGAGTAGTCGCGTTGTCCACATGGACCGCTGTTCTCGGCATAGTCGCCGCCGGAATCGCCATAACCTCTGCGCATGACGACGAGGGCGGCGAAACCGCGCCGGGCAAATTCGAGCGCCTGCCGATAGGAACCATAGGGTGACATGCCGGCCCGCTCGGCCGCATCGCGCGGTGTGCCGTGGCTGATCAATGCGAGCGGATAGCGGCGCGTGCCCGAGGGACGCAACAACATCGCTTCAAGTCCGCGCGGGCCGGCAGCCGTCGCCGGAATCCGCAAATCCTCGCGGTAGAACGGGTCGGCGGCGGCAGGCTGCAGCGCGGCGCAGACGATCAGAACCGCCAGCCGCGCCGTGCGCATCATGCCGGATCGATCCCGCGGCGAATCCAGGGTTGGAAACTTTTCAGGATGTCAGATGTCAGCGCCGTCGGCTTGCGTGTCGCCTCGTCGAGCAGCACCGACACCGACTGCGCCGAGGCGACGCAGATGCCGCCGGAGAACACCACCTGATCGAAGGTCACGGAGGTCCGGCCGAACTTGACCACGCCGAGCCCCATTTCGATGCTGCCCGGCCAGCGCAGTTCGGCGCGAAAGTGCATGTCGAGCCGGACCATGATCCAGGTGACGCCATCAGGCATCAGCCCGTAGCTGCGGTCCTTCATCAGCGTAACGCGGCCGGTCTCGAAATAGGTCGCATAAACGGCATTGTTGACGTGCTGGTTGGGATCGAGGTCGGCAAAGCGCACATTGTCCGACAGGCGATAGGGGAAATCCTCCAGACGCGGGGTCGCGTCGGGGCGCAAGGAGCTATTCACGGGGGCGTTCACAGGGCCATCTCCGAATGTTTCACGCCGTTACAGCCCAGTTGTCGAATGACGGCAAGGGGTTGCCGCAGCCACGCACGCCATATTATGGCTTTCCTGTTCCGGCTGTGTTGGCTAGACAGACGCAGCCTTTCCGCCCAGTTCAACCGAAAAGAAGCTGACATGAGCGAAGCGATCAAAACCGATGTGCTGATTATTGGCGCGGGTCCGTGCGGCCTGTTCGCCGTGTTCGAACTGGGCCTTCTGGACATGAAGGTGCATCTGGTCGACATCCTCGACAAGATCGGCGGCCAGTGCGCCGAGCTCTATCCGGAAAAGCCGATCTACGACATTCCCGGTATTCCCTTCGTCACCGGCCATGGCCTCACCGAAGCGCTGATGGAGCAGATCAAGCCGTTCAACCCGACCTTCCATCTCAACGAGATGGTGGAGACGATCGAGAAGATCGGCGACCCCGGCTTCCGGGTCACCACCGATGCCGGCCAGGTGTTCGAGTGCAAGGTGGTGGTGATTTCCGCGGGCGGCGGCTCGTTCCAGCCGAAGCGTCCGCCGGTTCCGGGCATCGAGGCCTATGAGGGCGCGTCGGTGTTCTACGCCGTGCGCAAGATGGAGCAGTTCCGCGACAAGAGCATCCTGATCGTCGGCGGCGGCGATTCCGCACTGGACTGGACGCTCAATCTGCATCCGATCGCCAAGCGCGTGACGCTGCTGCACCGGCGCGACGATTTCCGCGCGGCGCCGCACAGCGTCGAGCAGATGCGTGCGCTGGTGGCGAGCGGAAAGATGGATCTCAGGATCGGTCAGGTGACCTCGCTGGAAGGCGAGGGCGGCAAGCTTTCGGGCGCCGTCATGAAGGGCAACGACAACGCGGTCTCGAAGGTCGACTGCGATACCATGCTGCCGTTCTTCGGGCTGACCATGAAGCTCGGTCCGGTCGCCAACTGGGGAGTTGCGCTGGAAAACAATCTGGTGCCAGTCGAGACCGCGGCGTTCGAGACCAACGTGCCTGGCATCTTCGCGATCGGCGACATCAACACCTATCCGGGCAAGCTGAAGCTGATCCTCTCCGGATTCCACGAGGGCGCGCTGATGGCGCAGAAGGCGCACCGCTACGTCTATCCGGACAAGCGGCTGGTGTTCCAGTACACGACCTCGTCGTCGAGCCTGCAGAAGAAGCTCGGGGTCAACTGATTCCAACCGTAATATGACCGGCAGAGCGTTTTCAGACCGCGGCGCGTTCGCCGCGGTCCGGCAATCGGTCGCGCCGGTACTGGAACCGTCCGCCAAATGGCCTTAGTCTGCAGCCATTCATTTGGTGAATTGATCAGGTGGCTAAAATGCGAAATGCACTATCTGGAATTCGACTGATATTGCCGATCGTGATGGCGCTCGCCTGTGCTTCCGAACTTGCAGCCCAGCCGGCGGAGCCGTCGGCGGCCGGGCTGTGGCAGAAGCTCGAGAACAACAAGCCGGTGGCCTGGTTTCTCGTGGTCGATCACAGCGGCATCTTCGAGGGCGTCATCGCCAAGACCTTTCCGCTTCCCGGCGAAGATCCGAACAAGGTTGATATCTGCTCGAAATGCACCGACGACCGCAAGAACGCGCCGGTGCTGGGTATCTCCCTCATCCGCGACATGAAGCGCGACGGTCTGAAATACGAGGACGGCAACGTACTCGATCCGCGCGACGGCAAGATCTACAAGGCGAAGATGAGCGTCAGCCCCGACGGCCAGAAATTGACGATGCGCGGTTTCCTCGGGATATCGCTGTTCGGCAAGGACGAGATCTGGGAGCGCCTTCCGGATACGAACTTGGCTCAGGTCGATCCCGCGATCATCGCCAAGTATCTGCCGGCGCAGGCGGCCGCGATCAAGCCTGGTCCGGCGCCCAAAGCAGCAGCTCCGGCGCCGAAGAAGGGCGCGCCTGCACCGGCGCCTGCACACTAGGAAAACGCGCTGATAATCAGCGCGTTTTCGCCGGCGGCGCGACCGGCGGTACCGGCTGCGAGATCACCTCGGGCACGGCCGCATCGAGCTGCAGCACGGCGGCTGCGGCCGGCAACGCTGCGTCCGCCATCGCGGCGTGGCCTTCGGCACTGGGATGCACGGCGCCGCCATAGACCGCCGACAACACCCCCCAGGTCGCATCGTGAATATCGTTGGGCTGCATCGAGGACGGCAGGCCCTGCGGATAGGTCATCGCGGCGAAATAGCTGTCGTTGGCGTCGCGGATCCAGCGCGCGCGCGGCAGATAGGCGCGGAATTCGCCGGCGCTGCGGCCGCACAGCATCGGCTGGCTGGCCGAGCTGACGATGTCAGGGTCGAAACTGTCGCCGGTGGCCGAGAAGCATTGCCGATCGAATTCCGGATCGCTCTCGGCGCGTGCGCAGAAACCGTGGTTGGCGAACGCGGCCTGGTGGCTGTCGACGAAGGTCATGCGATCGGCGCGCGGATTGCGGCACAGGATGCCGCCTTGGCACAGCGCCAGCGCCTTCAGCTGCGGCAGGAATTCGCTATCGACGAAGTTCGACACCGCGGCGAGCCGCTGCGGCTGGGCGTTGAAGGAGGGATGAATGTCGAAGCCCGCGCGTCCGCCCGGGCAGGGCGCGCCGCCTTGCGCCGTCGGGTTGGCATAGGAGGTGTAGATCACCCGCGACATGTCGCCGACCAGCGGCTTCAACGCTTCGCGCAGCTTGGCAAATCCCTGCGGCAGGTCGCGGGTCAACGCGCCGCGGGCGTCGTCCACAGAGGCCATCACGCCGCTGCGCCGGAACAGTGCGCGCTCGGTCGGGGTGTCGACGATGACGTCGGCGACCAGCCCCGAAAAATAGATGTCGTTGGCGCCGACCGACAGCAGCACCAGATCGAGCTTGCGATCGGGCTGCCGGCGTTTGGCGGCGGTGAGAGCCTCGCGCAGCTCGGCCAGTTGGCTGTTGACGGTGCCCTGGCACGCCGCAGTTTTCGATGGCGGGCAGTCGCGGGCGCGCTGCGTGCCGAGCAGCCCGTCGGCGATGGTGGCGCCGGTGCAGGCCAGCGGCAGATAGGTCACCGCGATGTGCGGATACTGGACCGCGAGCGCCAGCGCGGTGCGGGTCTGATAGCTGTAGAGCGAGCGGTGGCAGGCCGGGTTGAACCAGAGTGCGCTCTGCCGCTGCCATACCGGCAGCAGGTCCGGCGCTTCGCAGGCCCGTCCGCCCTTGTAGCCGGCGCGGCTCGGCCGGTAGTATTGCGCCGCCGCAGTGCCGAGATAGGAGCGGAAGCAGAAGCCTTCATCAGCCAGCGCGATCGGGCGGTCCGGGTTTCCCTCGCCGGAAGCAACGCTGTCGCCGAGACCGGCCACGAAGATATCGCGCACCGCGATCTCGGTGGAAACGCGCTGGCTGCCGTCAGAACTCGAGACGTCCACGCTTGCCACCGTGCTGCGGCCATAGCGGACCCTGAGATTGACCGGCTCGGCGCAGTCGAAGGTAGAAACCTGCGGGCCGTCGCCATCGTCGAACGACCAGGCGCAGGTGGCGCCGACCGGGACCGGCCCGGACAGCCGCACCACGATCGGGTGATCGATCGGCGTCAGGTAGCTTTCCTTGACGTTGTCGCGGCTGCAGGGCTCGCTGACGCGCCCGGTGAGATCGATGCAAAGCCGGTTGACGGTGTTGCGCGCCCAGCCGCGGCCGTCGCTCTGCACCTCCAGCGCCTGTTCGGCGGCCAGCACGCTGCGTCCGCGTCCGGCCTCGGTATGCAGCAGGAAATCCCGTTCCTCGCGGAACAGCCGGAAGCGGTTGCGGACCTCCCAGGAGATCTGCAAGGCGCCGTTGCCATCAGCGATCTGGGCTTCGGCTAATGACGTGGATAGTCCGACCAGCGCGCCGGCGAGCAGCGCGACAGACAGGATGGAGCGTGAGACAATTCCGGCCATGGCGCCTTTGACGTTAGCGGTAAGGCAGAAATAAGAGAACCGGCGAGAGCTAACCAAAAAGTCCTGACGGGACGGATAACGACGCTGTTACCGGCTCGGGATTCCGGTCTCAGGGTTGCCGGCTGTTGACCGGCTGCCGCACCCGCGCCTTTGCCGTGCAGGCGTCGGTGAGCCGGCGGCGTTCCTGCCAGGGCTGCACCACGTTGAGCCAGAGTTCGCGCGTCCCCATGATCGAAATCGAGATGCCGAAGGGGATCAGGAAGTAAAGGATCCGGAACACCACCAGCGTTGCTACCAGTTGTTCCTTGCCGAACTGCGGCAACGCCACCAGCATCGCCGCGTCGAACACGCCGAGACTGCCGGGTGCATGGCTGGCAAAGCCGAGCAGCGTCGCCAGGATGAACACCACCGCCAGCGAGACGAAATCGATATCTGGCTCGGTCGGCATCAGCAAATACATCGCCAGCGCGCAGAAGCCGAGATCGACCACCCCGATCAGCACCTGCAGCAGAGTCAGCCGGGCCGAGGGCAGCACCACTTTCCAGCCGTTCTGCCCGAGTTCGCGGCGCTGCTCGCCGGTCATCAGCCAGACAAAATAGGCGGCGATGCCGGCGAGGCAGCCGATCGCGATCAGCCGGTTCATCGACGCCGGCAGCAGGTCCATCGCCGATGCCGCCCAGGGATGCCAGGCCATGCCGAAACCCAGCACGAACAGATTGCCGAGCCAGAACGTCAGCCCGGAGAGAAAGCAGATCTTGGCGACATCGATCGCATTCAGGCCGTAGTCGGAATAAATCCGGAACCGGATCGCGCCGCCGGTAAAGACGGTGGCGCCGATATTGTGGCCGATGGTGTAGCTGGTGAAGCTCGACATCGCCGCGATGCGGTAGGGGATATGGGTCTTGCCGATGGTTCGCAAAGCGAAGAAATCATAGAAGGTCAGCGTGCAGAAGGCGCAGACCACGCACAGCGCGGCCAGCGCGATCCGGTGCGGCGCAATATCCGTCAGCGCGGTCAGGATGACCCCGGTGTCGACGCCCTTCAGCGTCCGGACCAGATGGGTAACCGCAAAGATGATGATGAGGAGACTCGCAGCGATCCCCAGCCGTTTCCAGCCGATCTTCTCCTTGAAGCCACGCCCGAGCGTGGTCAGCAGCCGATGCATTCATCCTCCCGGCGGGGTGACAACAAAACCCGTCGCAAAAGGCGACAGGTGACGGTCAGATTGCACCGTTCGCGTAGACACATAAGCTAAAACAGGGGCGTTGTGCAGTCCTTGACAAGCCCAGCTTCTGCGTTCGTGTGCCGCCTCCGTCATACGCCTTACATATGGCGGGACGTTAACGATTGTGAGTCGGCGCAGGCGCTGCGTTCCGTCGCTGTTTCCGTCCGTTCCATCGGGGTTTCCAAGGGAACGTCGCCGCTTTCGGTCGGGCCGCGAGCGGATCAGATACCCTTGGTGAGGCAAAACGCCGCGAGGGGCGTGGCCCCGCGCGGCGTTTCGCGCCACGGGCTCCGGTGAAGACGGACGGTCACGCCACGTCTCCAGCCAAAATCTCGAAAACAACCCCATGCAAAGTAGCGCGTGACAAGCATACTTCGATCGGTAGCGAAGCGTTCCATTGAACGGAGGCGGTAGTGACGCGTTGAATTCGCCAATGGAGGTGATCCATGCGAAGCGCTTCTCTCGGACTGCCGCCGGCATCGTCCAACGATACCGCCTATCGACCGGAAACCGGACCGGTTCCCTCGGGCTATGCGGCGGCGTTGACGCTTGCGGCCATGAGCCTCGGCTATGGCGTGGTTCAACTCGACGTCACCATCGTCAACACCGCCATTACGGCGATCGGAGGCTCGCTCGGTGGCGGGGTCTCCGAATTGCAGTGGGTGGTGAGTGCCTACACCATCGCGTTCGCCGCCTTCATTCTGACGGCAGGCGCGCTCGGCGACCGGATCGGTGCCAAGCGGATCTTCATGGCGGGCTTTGCGATCTTTACGGCGGCCTCCGCCGCCTGTGCACTGGCGCCCTCTGCCACGACTCTGATCGTCGCGCGCTGCGTTCAGGGATTGGCTGCTGCTATCCTGGTGCCGAATTCACTGGCGCTGCTCAGCCACACCTATGCCGACGAGAAGGCCCGCGGTCGCGCCGTGGCCGTCTGGGCCGCTGGCGCCAGCCTCGCATTGACAGCAGGTCCGTTTGTCGGCGGCGCGTTGATCACGCTGGTCGGCTGGCGTTCGATCTTCCTGGTCAATCTGCCGATCGGTCTTGCCGGTCTGTGGCTGACCTGGCGCTTTGCCGGCGAGACGTCCCGCTCGCCCGGGCGCGAGATCGACCTGCCGGGTCAGATCGCCGCGATCGCAGCGCTTGGTTCGCTCGCCGGCGCGATCATCGAGGGCGGCTCGCTCGGCTGGGACAATCCGTTCGTGCTTGCGGGCTTCGCAGCTTTCGCGGTGTTCGCGCTGCTGTTCGTCTGGCGAGAGGTACGCGCCGCGCAGCCGATGCTGCCGTTGTCGCTGTTCAAACATCGGATGTTCGCGCTGGCCTCGCTGGTCGGCCTGCTGGTCAATATCGCGCTCTACGGCTTGATCTTCGTGCTCAGCCTGTATTTCCAGCAGGTCAATGGATTGTCGGCGTTCGCGACCGGTCTCGCGTTCGTGCCGATGATGGGCGCGGTGCTGCCGGTGAATTTGATTGCCCCGCGCATCGCCGAGCGCATCGGCGCGCCCGCCACCATTGCGGCCGGTGCGGTGCTGTCGGCGGTAGGGTGTCTGGCGGCGCTCGGCATCGAAGCCGATACCAGCTACTGGGCGATCTGCGCGCAGTTGATCGCGATGAGCAGCGGGCTCGGATTATTGGTGCCGCCGTTGACGTCGACACTGCTTGGAAGCGTCGAGAAGTCCCGTTCGGGCATCGCCGCCGGCGTGCTCAATGCAACCCGGCAGACCGGCAGCGTGCTCGGCGTCGCCTTGTTCGGTTCGCTGGTCGGCCAGTCCGGCACCTTTATGTCGGGCCTGCACGCGTCGCTGATGATCGCGGCCGGCGTGCTGACGGCGGGCGCCGCGGCGATCTGGTTCGGACGGCCGCCGGCAGCGGGTCGCAACGATTTTGCCGCTCCCGGTCAAAGCCGGCGATGAACGGGGTACCGGGATCATTGCGGGAAACTGAACAGAATACCCGGCTGGCGCGATCTTTGAGCCTTTGTTCACCATCGGCGCAACCGAACCCGCGGGCGTTAACTGAAATACACCATTAGTGCCGTCATTACAGACCGGTAGCAGGGGTCTGTAATGTATCAAGTTCTGAACTGCCTGGTCACCGAGCATGATTGGCGACTGGTCGTCCTTGGTGGCGCAATTTGCTGGCTCGCCAGCGCGGTGGCGATCAGTTTGCTTCATCGCGCCAGGGCTTCGCAGGGGCGCACCCGCGCGATCTGGGTCGGCCTCGATGCGGCCGTGAGCGGCTGCGGAATTTGGGCGACCCACTTTGTTGCGATGCTGGCCTACGACCCCGGCGCGGCTGCCGGATACAACATTCCGGTCACTCTGATCTCGCTGGTCTTTGCCGTAGCAATCTCCGCCGTCGGCCTCGGCATTGCGTCGCTCAATAACCGCCGGTCGACGGTCGCGATGGGCGGTGCGGTCGTCGGCATGGGCGTTGCCGCGATGCACTACACCGGCATGATGGCCCTCGAGCTTCCGGCGCGCATCGTATGGTCGCCCGGCATTGTTCTCGCTTCGGTGCTGTTCGGAAGTGTTTTCGCAGCAATGGCGCTTGTTGTCGCCGTGCGGCGGGATGATCGCAGTCACACCCTGGCCGCCACGGCTCTTTTGACGGTCGCGATCGTTTCGCACCACTTCACGGCGATGGGGGCGGTCACGCTGGTTCCGGATCCCACCCTCGTCACCGACGAATTGACGATCGCTCCGGCCGCGCTTTCCTTTTTGACCGCGGTGGCGGCGTTCGCCATTCTCGGCATATCGCTGGTGGCTGCCATGCTCGATCGCCGTTCGAGCAGCGAGCTGCATCAGCAGAAGGTCCTGCTCGACTCCGCGATCGGAAATATGTCGCAGGGACTTTGCATGTTCGATGCGGAAGGCCGCATCCTGCTGTTCAACGAGCGTTACGCCGAGATGATGGACCGGACCGGCATGCCGCTGCAGGGCCGCATGTTGATCGACGTTCTGCAGGATCAGAAATCGAACGGGAAATGGGACGGCGATCCCGATGAGTTCTTCGACATGGTGGTGGCTGCGGCGAAAGCCGGCGAGACCTTGACCAGGGTCGTCACCCGCAACGGCCGTTCGATCCGCGTGGTCGATCAGCCGAAGAAGGGCGGCGGCTGGGTCGCGACATTCGAGGACATCACCGAATGGCAGCAGGCCCAGGAGCAAATTTCGCATATGGCGCGCCATGACGCGCTGACCAACCTGCCGAACCGGACGCTGTTCCGCGAGCAGCTTGAAAAGGCCTTGCGCCTCGCCAAGCGCAGCGACCAGCTCGCGGTATTTTGCCTCGATCTCGATCATTTCAAGGAAATCAACGACACGCTCGGCCATCCGGTCGGCGACGCCCTGCTGAAGGAAGTTGCCCGCCGGCTCGGCGAATGCGTCACCGAGCACGATACGGTAGCGCGGCTTGGCGGTGATGAATTCGCGGTCGTCCAGTTCTGCAGCGACTGCGATCCCTCGGCGGTGGCGTTGCTTGCCAGCCACATCGTGGAGCAGATCGGGGAGCCCTACGATATCGGCGGCCATCAGCTCGTCGTCGGCGTCAGCATCGGCATCTCGCTTGCGCCCGAGGACGGCAAGAACCCCGATGAACTATTGAAGAAGGCGGATCTCGCGCTTTATCGCGCCAAGGCGGACGGCCGCGGCACCTATCGTTACTTCGAGACCGGCATGGACGCCCGCGCCCAGGCGCGCCGCATTCTGGAACTGGATTTGCGCGCGGCGCTGCAGCGCCACGAGTTCGAAGTGTACTATCAGCCGATCCGCGACGTTGCCAGCGACGAGGTCGTCGCGTTCGAAGCCCTGGTTCGCTGGAACCATTCGTTGCGCGGCCTGATCTCTCCGGTCAACTTCATTCCGCTGGCGGAAGAAACCGGTCTGATCGTTCAACTCGGCGACTGGGTGCTTCGGCAGGCCTGCACGGACGCCGCCGGCTGGCCGAAGGATGTCGACGTCGCCGTCAATCTTTCGCCGGTGCAGTTCAAGAATCCGAACCTGGTGTCGCAGGTCAAGGCGGCGTTGCAGGCTTCAGGTCTTCCGGCGCATCGCCTCGAGCTGGAGATCACGGAATCGGTGCTGCTGCAGAACAGCGCGGCGACGCTTGCGGTTCTGCACGAGCTTCGCGGCTTTGGCGTCAGGATCTCGCTCGACGACTTCGGAACCGGCTATTCGTCCCTGAGCTACCTGCGCAGTTTCCCGTTCGACAAGATCAAGATCGACCGTTCCTTCGTCAGCGAGCTCGCCACGCGCGACGACTCCATGGCCATCGTTCGCGCCGTGACCGGCTTGGGCAAAAGCCTCGGGATCGTTACCACCGCGGAGGGCGTCGAGACCGAGGCGCAGTTCGAGCTGTTGCGCCGCGAGGGCTGTACGCAGGCGCAGGGCTATTTGTTCAGCCAGCCGCGTCCCGCTGCCGAGGTGAACACGATGCTGTCGCGGCCGCGTGCGCGCATCGTCGCTTAGGACGTGTGCTCACAAATCCAGTACGGGCATACGGGATGGCGATGCCCGCATTCCCCTCAAAAGCGGACATCGACCGTGCACAACGAATGTCCGCTTGGTGCCCACTTGCGGACTCTCGCGGCTACAGCCGCGCCTGTTGGATGTTCGGCTGGTGGATCGGTCGATCAAGCCGACGACTAAGCCGAAGCCCGGTGCAACTTGAACGTGGCACGCTTCATCGACCCAATTGCTCCCAATCTCCTTCAAGCCTCTGCTCAAACACTTGCGCCGGTGCTCCCTGGTGAACTTCGGCAAACTCCTTGAGAGGAAGCGAGGTGGTTACACCCACAACATTGGAATTAACGGTCTCTAAGACCAGCATCTGACCTGACTCCAGATCATGGATTAAGCCAGCATTTGCCACGCTTCCGGCTACGCAACCATTGGTGAGACAAATGACATAGGGAATTTGCAAGGGCGAACCCTGGTCAACAGTCAACTTGATGCCCGGCTGTAAGAAGGATCCAGGGGGCACGAACATCTGTAGACGAGCAACAGGATCGCCCTCTCGTTCGATCAGATCGACTCTGAGTGCGATCTGACCCGTGTCCCATTTACCGTTGATGGTCGTGCGACAAACCAATTTCGACCCGGCCTCTTGGGTGGCCTTGAAACACACCTTGCGCCACGGCGCGTACGTCAGCGGGCGATCCGGCTGTCGTCCCCGAGTAGCGATCTCTGCCTCAGAAAAATTCTCGATCGCCGGTACGTCGCCGAATGGCACCAGTTGTTGCGCGTCGAGCCTCATCACTGGGGTCGCCAGGAACACCACAAGTGATCCAGCTACCAGGAATCGATACCGGGCTGATCTTGCAGATGGGTACAGTGGCCGATTGCCCATAAACCAATGCCTTTCATCGATGTTTGGCTAGGAATTCGCTGACAAGAGGCGCCCAGAGTTGAACGGCCTCCGCCGAATCTATCAAAAAATGGCCGTCCTCTCCAAAATCGGATAACAGATGATATTCGACATTGCCGCCTGCGGCCCGAAACGCTTCCACCATCCGCTTTGAGAGATCGGGTCCAAAATAACTGTCGTTATGGGTGTAGATCCATAACATTGGAACGCGCGCCGTGCGGCCAAATTCGGCAACGGCATCGACTAGCTGATTAGGGGCGCAGTTGTTGTTAGGTTTGCCATTGAGATGACCACCGCGGCCGGCTGCAAAGCCGATGATCGCCCGCACCGACTCCGGATTTTGACTGCCAAGCGCAATCGACCCCCAACCACCCCCCGATTGGCCGACAATGATGACCTCATCGCGCTTGATAAATGACTGAGTTGACATGTAGTCGATGATCCACTTGTCAATCGACGCGACGGCAAGCCCCGCTTCACGAAACTCAGCATCCGAACATTTTCCCACGCCCGAGAAAAACAGTCCGAACAGACCTCGCTCGGGGATTTCGATCGCAGTAGCACCGTATCCAGGGCGTACAGGTGCGACCACCACGTAGCCCTGTCGCGCAAACCAAAGCGCGGCGTCACGAAATTCGATCACGGGAAAGTAGCTTCGCCCCGTCGCGTCAAGCGAAACTCCATGATTCATCACGACGAGTGGAAATGGACCGCCCCCAATGGGTCGCATCAAATAGGCGAGCATCGGGACAGGCGAGGAGGGAATCGCCCACATCTCCTCGTGAACCTGCGGCGCGATCGAGGGAACAGCCTGCTGCGCGAGCGCCGCGAGCGGCAAAGCCGCAATGCCAGCAATTATTGCAATGAGGTGCCGCCGTCGCATCGGTGCGTGCCCCTGCTGTGTATCACTACAGCGTAGAACCTTTAAGGGAGAGGTCCAAGCGTCGAATGTCCGCGTTGGGTGGCAAAAGCTGCCCTGACGGCCCCGAAGTCCGACTTCCGCTATACCCCCAAAGGCGGACTCAAGACGGACATCTGGCCATGTCTGTTTCGTGCCACAAAAGGACTCATATGCTGCGGTGTCGCCTTGTCGTCCTCCAAATCGAGTTCGCCGGGATGGATCGCACATCGCTGCAGTCGATGGTTGCTATGAGCCGTTCAATCTCACCGCAATCGCGGATCAGCCGCAGACTCGCACCCGGCGGACCCGCCAGCCACGGCCGTCCCAGAAACGCTGTTGCACCCATTCGCAACTGCCATAATCGTCGTATGGCCCGGGACCTGCTCCGTAAGGGGCAGGCTGATAATAGCGGCCCGGAGCCGCGACGCCAGGCTGCGCGCTTGCGGGCGTCGCGGCGAGCGAGCCAATCGTTGCGACCGCGACAAAGGCAGCAAATGTCTTCTTCATTCCAGGCCCTCCTGTGCGTGCATGGCGTGCGGCCACGGCACCGCCGCACCACCGACAAGCGTGATGAAATCGCGCCGCCTCACTGGATTCCTTTGTGCCGGAGCACACCCTAGCGCATCGTGGACGAGAACGGTGTTTCGCAGCACAGCAAAATAGGCCGCCTTATGTCCGAGAAGGGTCCAAAAGCTGCCCTGAGGGCCCCAACGTCCAACTTCCGCTTTGCCCCCCGATAGCGGACTCAAGTCGGACATCGCGCCATTTCCGAAAAGTGCCAAACAGCCGATCTTCGCAACGCGCCAGTTCAGGCTACTCGAAGGTGCCGAGTGTGGAACCAGGAAGCCGCCGCAAATCGCGCGCGGAGGGTTCCCGCATTTGAAATAAAAATTGATCGAATGGCTAAAAAAAGCGGGGATATTTCCCAAAAGCGGCTTGATTTTCCATTCTTCTTTTTGCCTGGGGCATTTGTTTGATGGGCAAGAACAGATGACTGATCAACAATTGGCACTTGAGGCGATTAACGAAGCGCAACACATACTGGAAGACTACCTTCGGCCGCGGCCGCACAACAATGAGCGCGTCCTCGACAGGTTGGTGGAAGTTCTCGAACGCCCTGATTTGGTAGTCGCTGTAAGCCGATTGCAGCAGCGCAGCAGTTTTTCAGAGGGCGAATGAGCAAACCGGCATCAATCGCGTTGGTCGCCGGGATTGCGGCGCTTCTGTGCGCCGAGATGCCGAATGCGCAGGCCAAGCAACCATGCAGCGCCGCGATGCCATCAAATCCCCACGGGCGCTGGTGGTCCTATCGTCTGATCGATGGACGAAAGTGCTGGTACGAAGGCAAGCCCATGCTTTCGAAATCGTTGCTGGAATGGCCCGGGGAGGCATCCGCGCAACCCGAGTCCAACGGACCAGTTACAGGCGCAGTCACTCGAAGGCCTGGCAATCCCTTAGACGCGCAAGTCCGGTCGATGAAGGACAGTGATACCTTCGAAGCGCGATGGCGGGAAAGGGTGGAAATGCAATAGGCGTTGCCGCCGAAGGAAGTCTCGAGCAACCGGTTGTTGACCACTCGCGAGCAGCGCTTGTTTTTAAAGCGGCGGAAACCGGCAAATGCGAACGGCTGCAGAATTCAATCTCTATTACGCGACCCCTGATCCCTGGCATATTTCCCAGGCGCGATTCAGGGACAAGGTCTTGCGCCGACGGCTGAAGCGGTTGATCCGGGGCAAATCCGTTCTTGAGCTCGGATGCGGCGAAGGCCACTTGACCGATGCCGTTTTTGACAAGGCACGATCCGTCGTTGGCATCGACATAAGCGACGTGGCAATTGCTCGCGCTAAATCGCTGAACCTGCCAAATGCCAGATTTGAATGCGCTGATTTTTTACAAAAATCATTCGAGGGTTACGACGTGATCACAGCCATCGAATGCGTCTACTATCTGTCCTTCCAGGAGCGAGAAGTTTTTCTGAAGAAAGTTGCCAAGGAGCATCCCGGCAAAATACTTCTGCTTTCGGGTCCGATCGTCGACTACAGAAGACACTTCAGTCATAGGCGATTGATGCTCGAGTTCACGGCGCTCGGGTTTTCTCCCCTTAAATTTTCCAACCTTTCCGTTTATTGGTATCCGCCTTCATTCAGAATTGTCGCTCACCTGATCAAGCTGCCACTTGGACATGCCTTCCTTGATTGGATACCGGAGTCGATGGTCTACCAAAGGCTATACGTACTTCGCGCACCGAAACCCCTCTGACGATATTCGATAGCCCTACAAAAGAGGCTTCGTGTGGCCTCGGCCGGAGCAAGCAATCCGACCATGCAAGCGACTGCAATGTCTCCCGTCAATGTGGTTTGCTTCAACGCAACCACCCTATGGCACCTCGATGCCGAAGAGTGGGCGCCGTCCACAGCATCAATCGCTACCGAATCGGACTTTCAGGCCATGCCCGGTCTTCCTTCGGAAGCGACCGGATTGCGGGCATCCCGGATTGGCTGCATTGTGCCACTTCCGGACTCATGCATCGCAGCATTGCGCGCTATTCCATCTCCGCCTCATTCGATCACCTCGTCGACGCGAGCAAGGATTGACGGTGGGATCGTAAGACCGAGCATCGCGGCGGTCTTGAGATTTAATCTCATCTCAAATTTGGTCGGCACCTGAACCGGAAGCTCTGCCGGGTTCGCGCCGCGGAGAATACGATCGACGTAGAGGGCGGCACCAAGAAACATGTCATCGTCGACGGGGCCATAGGAGAGCACAGCGACTGCGATCCCTCAGCGGTGTCCTTGCTTGCCAGCCACGTCGTCGAGCAGATCGGCTCGCCACCCGCGACGGTTCCATGGCCATCGTTCGCGCCGTGACCGGCTTGGGCAAAAGCCTCGGGATCGTTACCACTGCGGAGGGCGTCGAGACCGAGGCGCAGTTCGAGCTGTTGCGCCGCGAGGGCTGTACGCAGGCGCAGGGCTATCTGTTCAGCCAGCCGCGTCCCGCCGCCGAGGTCAATGCGATGCTGTCGCGGCCGCGTGCGCGCATCGTCGCCTAGGGCGGGGCGGACTCATCGAGGGGCATAGCGGATAGCGATGCCGGCATTTGCCGGGCGTGCTCGACAAGGCGATGAGCCCCAATTTGGAAGCAAGAACCGGAGTGCGAAAACGAGTGCGGCGGCGGAGGTTCTGGCAGCTGCATCGTGTCCGGGAGCATTTCATGAGGAGAGTCCTAGCGCTGGTGCTGTTCCTGTCGGGAGCAGTCTCAAGCAATGCCGCATCTCTGCTCGAAAGGCGTCAAGTGGCGCAAAGAGAAGTGTCCGCGGAGTGCGTCGCAAACTGCAATTCGACCAACTACACGTGCGCGATGAGTTGCGGCTTGTCGGGAGCATGCGTCGCCCAATGCACCGCTGAGGCAGCGGCGTGCAAGAGCCGTTGCGGCGAAAGAAAATAGATCCGTCCACCTCACATCGAACCAAACCTGCTATTCCTGTGCGGGATGCTTCTTGCCTCCCCGAATGGACCGGATAGCCAACGGTGCATTTGCCTCTACTTCCACGGAAATCGTGGCGTTCGACGGCACGGCTAGCCGCTCCGACGCCGGGTCAGGGCCTGCCTGAAGCAGGCCGTCGCCGCGAACCGTCAGTTCGGAAAACGGTAGTGCGGCGCTCCGGTCAAACAGTTCGCGTAGCTTGGGATGCAGTCCGTCGCCGCGCGCAGCGGCGAAAGCATCGAAGGCGTTTCGAGACGTCATGCACTTCACTCCGATATTCCTGTATTGCAAGGTTGGACGGTGAACGCTGCTCCGCCACTCCGTTTCATGCCTTCAAACCGGTGCTTTCCCGCGTCCCGTTGAATTCAAGGCGAGGAAGCGGAGCGCGGCTTCGTGACGGAACGGTAAGAGCCTGTGGTGGCGCAGCGGATCCGGTTCCTGCTTTCAAATTTGAAAACGAGGCGTCACCGTTTCGAAGACCCATCCCGGTTGGGGCGCGTGAAGCCGATGATGTGAGCCGTCTCTGGTGTGGCAGCCGAGTCCGCTTCAATCGCGTCCTGAGGCGGCATCACGAATTGCCGCTCCATGGCACGCCGCCCAGTCGGATCCCGTTCCTCGCGGGGCTTCATGTCCGTGATGTCGATGGCGACGATCGGATCGGAGGACTCGCCATGCAAGTTCCGATCGACAAGCGGTTGAATGACCAGGCCCGGATGGTCCGGGCAGGTTTCCGCGATGAGGGCAAGCCGCTTGAGTGGCCACTGCAAATGCGCCCAGTGCTTGATGATCGACGGCCAGTCACCACCATCCTTGAACGCGCCGTTCAAGAGACCGTTCGAGAGCGGATCGTACGGCGCAAAGACGCCCACGCTTTTCGCGATGTCGACGATATGCGGTCCATCGGAAAGGGTTACGACGAGCCCGATGACCTCATCCGTTATCCTGGCTAGTTTCATCACGTCCTGCTTTCTCGCCAAGCGGCCACGCGCCTCATGCTATGGCTTCCTTTTCGAGCAATTCGCGCTTGCGCTCGAGACCCCAGCGATAGCCGGCGAGTTCGCCGTCGGCGCGAATGACGCGATGACAGGGGATGACGAGCGCGAGCGGATTGGTCGCGCAGGCGTTCGCTACGATGCGGGCGGTGACTTGGGGATAGGCGGTGTTGATCAGGCGCGCCACCTGCATGTAGCTCTTGGTCTTGCCGGGCGGAATTGAACGAATCGCGTTCCAGACGCGGCGCTGGATCGGAGTGCCGCGCATATCGAGCGTGAGATCGAGCCCCTCGGAGGGCTTGTCGGCGTAGCGTGCCGTCTTCGCCAGGTCGTCGCGAACCATCGCCTCGTTCGGTACGAGCGTGGCGTGCGGGAAGCGTCTCGCCAGATCGTCTTCCAGTGCGCGAGCGTCATCACCGAGGAGGATGGCGCAAACCCCCTCCATGCTGCGGGCGATCAGAATCGTGCCGAACGCGCAATCGCCGGTCGCGTGGAAGAGAACGTTGGCGGAGGTGGTGGCTGGGTCTGCCGAGGGCTCGGCGTGTGTCACGAGATTCATGAATCGTCTCCTCATCTTTCCTCATGACCGAACGTACCCAGGAGCGCGCGACGCCAAACTCCGATGCTTGCTTTCAAATCGAGAAAGAGTTTCAGGCCGTTGACGGACAAAAATGCCGAAAGCACCGACCAAAGAGTGGCGTCTCACCGATCACGCAATGCGCGTGATCGTGGCCGGTCCAAGGAGGTACGTCTCGCCCGTCATCAGCCGCAGGCGGATGGTCCCGTCGTCCAGCGTTTGCCACTCGGCAAACCCGTCCGCGACGAGTTTGCGGATATGGCGCATCACTTTGACCTTGGCGGGATCGTGCTGCATCAGGGCAGCAATCGCATCGGACGTGGCGTCGACGCGCACAGGTTTATCGCGCTTGTTCGGTGCGGTGCGAGAGTCCATCGGCCGGATCTCAGAAGTTACGGGCGGGGATGTCGGTTTTCTGCGATGCCTCACGGTCGAGCAGGGCACGCTTTCGCTCGACGCCCCACGCATAACCTGAAACCGAACCATCCGTACGGATCACGCGGTGGCAGGGAATGGCGACAGCGAGCTTGTTTGCCGCGCAAGCGCTGGCGACCGCGCGCACGGACTTCGAAGCACCTATGCGCTGCGCGAGTTCGGCATAGGTGACAGTCGCGCCGACCGGAATTTCCTGGAGCGCCTGCCACACGCGCTGCTGGAAGGCGGTGCCTCGGACGTCGAGCGGCAGATCGAGGCCGAGTTCCGGAGCTTCCACGAAGCCGACAACGCGCGCGACCATCGCCTCGTATTCCTTGTCGGCGCCAATCAGGCAAGCCCTTGGGAAGCGGTCTTGCAGATTGCGGAGCAACGCCTGCGCATCATCGCCCAAAAGGATCGCGGCAACGCCCTTCGTGCTCGACGCGACAAGAATAGCGCCCAGGAAAGTCTGGCCCACCGCAAACCTGATCTCCTCATTGGCGCCACCGGCGCGGTATTGCGATGGCGTCATGCCGAGCATGCCGGTGGATTTTTCGTAGAAGCGGCCGCTTGAATTGAACCCGGCGTCGTAGATCGCCTCTGTGACGCTGTTTCCCGCGACGAGACTTTCGCGAACCTTGTTGGCGCGATAGCCCGTTGCATAGTCCTTGGGCGTCAGGCCGGTCGCTGCCTTGAACATGCGGTGGAAGTAGCTGGGGCTCAAGCTGACTGCGTCAGCCAACGCGTCGAGCGAGGGCTCTTCCTCGTTCCCTTCGATGAGACGGCATGCCTTGACGACAAGTGCGGCATTCTCAGCCTCGATCGATAGTCCGTCCGGATTGCAGCGTCGGCACGGCCGGAACCCGGTCGCCTTGGCGCTTTCCAGAGAGGCGTGCAACTGCACATTCTCGGGATTCGCGGCGCGTGACGGACATGAAGGCCGGCAGTAGACGCCGGTCGTTGCGACCGAATACCAGAAGTCGCCATCCGCTGTCCTGTCGCGAGCAAGAATCCGCGCCCATCGCGGATCGGCCGCGACGGAGAGCAGTGTCGTTTTGCCGGTCTTTTTGAGATTCACATCCATGATTGCATCGCGCCACAGGATCGCCAACGTTGCCACCCGATTTCCGAGGACGCACTCCGGTCCTTGCCTTCAAATCCGGACAGACCACGACGGGCCAAATCAGAGCCGGGGATCAATGCCCGGGCTGGTCCAGGCCGATCATACAAGCGAGGCCCGCACATCGGTGCGGGCCTCGCTGTGCGCTGGCAGTTCTCGCCGACTACGCAGCCTTCAGCAATTCGAGCTGTGTCAGCGCGGTGACGCCATCGTCGAGGCCGATTTCCTGGACGATCTTGCCGTTGATGACTTTCAGCACGGTGGTGCCGGTGAAGTGCATCTTGCGTCCGGTGGCGGCCGGCAGGCCGCCGATCAGGAAGTCCTTGAAAGCGGGCCCCGTGTGGGTGCCGCCGCCTTCCCACTGACCGACGACATAGTCGCCCTCGGCGATGAGATCGGTCGTCCCCCAGAAATTGAGGTCGGGAAATGCAGCCCGGAAATCGGTCATGAACGCCCGAATGTCGTCGCGTCCGCGGCGTGGCTCGTGCAGCGAATATTTCAACAGCATGTCGGGCGCGGCGATCTCGTCGATGACTCCGAGGTTGACGGTCTTGCCCCAGAATTCCGTGAACCAGCGGCCGACAACCGCCTTGTTATCTTCTTCCTTGCTCATTCGTATGGCTCCTTGATCAGACTCTTGGAAGGTCGCTGGCGTCGCCAGTGACCGAGGGAGCGTCTACGTCTGATCCTCGTCGGCCAAACTCCGCTTCTTGTCGTCGAATTCCAGGTCTGTTGCGGTCGCTGAAAGAGTGCCCCATGCCAGCTTTGAGTCATAAGCCGACATTCCCAGGCCGTCGCTGCGTGTCGACGCTCCTCGAAAGCGGGCAACCCGGTCTATAAGTCTCGGGCTCCGGGCCAGTGCCCCGGCTTCAAACCTTGCGCAGCGAGAAATGCGCGCCGCAGAACGCCATCACCGCGCCGAGGCACAGTGCCGCGAGGCCGGCGAGCACGCCGGATATGGTCGGGATCGGACTCGGCGCGGAAGCGGCCTGTCCGGCACCGGCCAGGATCAGCACGCCGACGGCGACCAGGAACTGCCGTATCCGCTGCGGAATTTGGCCGGATACCGCGCTGTCCATCAGGTTGGCGGTGAAATAGCCGCCGGAGAAACCGACGGTCGCGATCAGCCACCACGCGACGGCCGCGCCCGCGGGCATGAATTCGTGGGTGTCGGATCGCCACAGGCCGCCGAGGTCGAGGCCATAGCGCGCGCCCAGCATGTGTACGGCAAGCGCCAGCAACACGCCGGATATCATGGCGCCGGCCAGGATCAGGCGGCGCGGAAAATAGGTCGTCTCGGCCATGGCCCGCTTGTAAGGTAAAGCCGGCTCGCCGCGCAAGCGGGCCCGCGCGATCGCTACGGGGTTTTTATATTGCCAACCTCACTTCCGAACCGGACGGCAGCAGGCGAGGGCGCGCCCGAGACCCGCTATGCCTACAAGGCCTCGCTGATCGGATCGGCGCATGAATTCGAGCTGACCGATACCGGCCTGTCGTGGCGGGTCGGCGGCAGGTCCGGCGTCTGGCCCTATGGCGAAATCGCGTCGGTCCGTCTGTCGTTTCGGCCGGTGTCGATGCAGGCGCGCCGCTTCCGCGCCGATATCGAAAACGTCGGCGGCGGCAGGATCGCCATTCTCTCGACCACCTGGCAGACGGTCTCGCTGATGACGCCGCAGGACCACGGCTACCGCGCCTTCATCGTCGAATTGCACCGCCGCATGGACGATGCCGGCAGCAAGGCCAGGCTGATCGGCGGTATCGGGCCGAACACCTATGCCGTCGCGCTGGTGCTGCTGGCGTTGCTCGCGATCGCGATGATCGGACTCCTGGTCCGCGCGCTTGCGACCTTCGAATTCACCGGTGCGCTGTTTCTGGTCGGGTTCGCCGTGCTGTTCACCTGGCAGATCGGCGGCTTCGTCAGACGCAACCGGCCGCGCAGCTACTCGTTCGACGCGCTTCCCGACGCGCTGCTGCCGTAGCAAAGTGCGTGTCCGGGACAAGTGATATCAAGCGCAATGAAACGTGACTTCGCCGGCCGCGCGATGCGCGGCATCGTAGCCGCGCATTTTGCAGATACCAGACGAGCTGCCGTGGCCGACCGAAGCGGACGACTGCCGACCGACGACGAAATTGCCGCGATCAATGCGCGGCATCTAATCCACACCCCGTTGCAGCAGGCCGATCTGTTGTTCGTGTTCGGCACCCGCCTGGACGTCGACGAGCGCGTCGCGGAAGCCGCAAGACTCTGGCGCGGCGGTTATTTTCGCTGGGCCATCGTCAGCGGCGGGATTACGCCGGGGTCAAGACGTTCGGAATGCGAGATCATTACGGAAGCGATGATCGCGCGCGGCATTCCCGCCAACATCATTTTGCGAGAGGATTGCGCGATGAACACCGGCGAGAACGTCATCTTCTCGCTGCCGATCATCGATGCCGCGATCGGTTTGAAAAATATCCGCAATGTGATCTGTCTCGGCAATACCTGGACCGCGCGCCGTTATCCGATGACGCTGCATCGCCACTGGCCGGAGGTCGAGAAGATGCTTGTCATGGTCGACAGTTTTGCGACGCCGCGGTCGCTCTGGCACACCGATCCCGAATTCCGCCGCCGCATGCTCTCTGAGTGGGACAAGATCGAGCCTTACAAGGCCAGGGGTTTTATCGCGGAGTGGCCCCGGGGCCGATAAGCTTTAAGCGAGCGGATATCCCCTGTTCCGTCATTGCGAGCGAAGCGAAGCAATCCATCTTGCCGCGCAAAGAAAGAATGGATTGCTTCGTCGCTTCGCTCCTCGCAATGACGGGAGGCGCGCCGATGCTTCACTCAGTCGTGTCGAAATCTTCCTTCTCGGTCAGAAGTCCCCCCAGGGTGCGCAGCGCGCTATCGAGCTGTTCGCTAGAGGGGGCGCCGAGCGCCAGCCGAACGGCGTTCGGAGCATGCCCGGGCGCCACGGCGAAGGTGGTCGACGGCGTCAATGCGATGTCGCGGCGGGCGGCGGCCGCGACGAAGGTCTGCGAACGCCAGTGCGGCGGCAGGGTCAGCCACAGGTGATAGGACTGGATGTTGGCCTGGACTTCGAAACCGGCAAGATGCTTTGCCGCCATCTGCTGGCGTCGTGCCGCGTCGATCCGCTTCAGCCGGACCAGCTCGGAAACCGTGCCGTCGCCCATCATCCGTATTCCGGCCGTCAACGCAAAACCGGAAGCCGTCCATCCGCCTGAC
This sequence comes from Afipia sp. GAS231, assembly GCF_900103365.1. Lineage (NCBI taxonomy): Bacteria > Pseudomonadati > Pseudomonadota > Alphaproteobacteria > Hyphomicrobiales > Nitrobacteraceae > Afipia > Afipia sp. GAS231. The sequence continues at coordinate 1,260,126 of NZ_LT629703.1, read as the reverse complement.
CGCACCGAGGCCATGATGCGTTCGCGCAACCGCGGCGGCGAAACGATGAAGCCGATCGCCAGTCCCGGCGCCACTTTCTTCGACAGGCTGTCGAGCACGATACAGCTATCGGGCGCCAGCGCGGCCAGCGGCGCATCGTCGCCGAGGAAGCTGTAGACGGTGTCCTCGATAACAGGCAGGCCGAGCTTCTCGACGACGCGCACCAGGTCGGCGCGACGGGCCGGCGGCATCGTCATGCCCAGCGGATTTTGTATCGTCGGCTGGATGTACAGCGCCGACAGATGCGCCTCGCGGTGGGCTTTCTGAATGGCGTCCGGTCGAACGCCTTCTTCATCCATCGCCAGCGGCACCAGCGTGACGCCGAGGCGGGCGGCAATGTCCTTGATGAAGGGATAGGTCAGCGCTTCGACGCCGCAGCGGCCGCCGCTCGGCACCACCGCCGCAAGGGCTGCGGCGATGCATTGCCGGCCGTTGGCGGTGAAGACGAACTGGTCGGCGCCCGGCGACCAGTCGCCGCGGGCGAGAAACTCGGCCGAAATGTTTCGCGCCGCCAGCGTGCCGGTAATGCTGGTCTGCCGGAGCGCGACATCGAGGGCTTCCGGCCGCTCCAGCCCTTCGAGCGATCGCGCGATCATCGCTGATTGCGTCGGCAGCAGCGGATAATTGACCTCGAGGTCGATGCGCTGGCCGCGCGGTTCGGTCAGCGAGGAGACGCCGCGGCGGGTTTCGCCGGACACGAAGGTGCCGCGCCCAACTTCGCCGACCACAAGCCCCCGGCGCAGCAGCTCGGTGTAGACCCGGCTCGCGGTCGAGACCGCGATCTTGCGCTGATAGGCGAAGCTGCGCTGCGGCGGCAGCCGGTCGCCGGGCTTGAGCGTGCCGGAGGCGATTTCGACGGCGACGGTATCGGCAAGCTTCAGATATTCGAACTTGGACATTATTGCACCGAGAGCAATGTTTTACTTGCACCGAGGAATGTATCGGATCATTTAAACACTATCAAGTCCATGATTGCACCGAGGGGGTGCGAACAATCGCACCGAGGGGGTGCGAGCAATCAGGCATCACAATAGGTGCAATCGCTGCTTGCAGCGGGGGCGCCGGCGGCAGCGCCTTGCCGCGCAGAAGCAACGGAGAAGACCCATGACCATGATTTCCTCAGCCGCAGGCCAACCTGCATCCCAGCGTTGGTCGGCCGGATTGGCCCGTCTGCTCGGAAGCTGGGCGAACGGCGTCGTGGTCTATTGGGCGCGTCGGGAAGCGGTCAAAACGCTGCGGCAAATGGACGACCGTGCGCTGCGCGATATCGGCATCGCGCGCAGCCAGATCGAGGCGGCCGTCCACGGCGTCGTCGATCCGACGTTCGGGTACAGCAGGTAGGCGAGGGCCAAAGATAGGCGAGGGCGCGGCGCGCTGCGCGTCGGCCCCGTCCGAATTCCCTTAAGTCCAAACCTGACTGGAAAATCACGTGACCATCACCGTCGACCATCGGTCATCAGGGACGCGTTGGCTGGCGCCGGGAAGTTTTGGACGGCTTCTCGGCATCGGCTACGGCGTCGTCGTCTATGCGATCTTTCTCGCCACGCTGCTTTATGCCGTCGGTTTCGTCAGCGGCGCCGTCGTTCCCAAGAATATCGACACCGGCACGGTGTGGCCGCCGTCGGTCGCGCTTTGCATCGACCTGCAATTGCTCGGCCTGTTCTTGGCGCAGCACAGCGGCATGGCGCGGCGCGGCTTAAAGCGCGTCCTGACGGGCCATGTGCCGCCGCTGGTCGAGCGGGCGACCTACGTGCTGTGCGCCAGCCTGGTTTTGATCCTGTTGTTTGCGGCGTGGCAGCCGTTGCCGGCATCGGTGTGGCAGGCGGCCGATCCGCGGGCGATCGCGGCGATCCGGTCGGTGTCGGCGCTCGGCTGGCTGATCGTGCTTGGCACCTTCCTGACCGGCCATTTCAAGCTGCTGGAGCGAAAGCAGAAGGTGCTGAACTTCGCCGGCCGCGTCACCTCAGTGGTCGCCTTCAAAACGCCCGGACTGTATCGCTTCGTCCGCCACCCGCTCTATCTCGGATTCATCCTCGCCTTCTGGGCGACACCTTCGATGACGGCGGGGCATCTGCTGTTCGCCGCCGTCATGACCTTCTATATCTGCGCCGGGATCTGGCTGGAGGAGCGCGATCTCCTGGCCTTCTTCGGCGATCGCTACCGGCAATACCGCGCGCGCGTCGCGATGTTTTTGCCGGGCCTGTTCTGAGTTCGGGCGGCTTACGCGGGCGCCAGCGCGCCCCACGCGATCGCACCGCCGTCGTTATCGGAGGCATCGGACAGCCGGCGCGGCTTCGAAGCTGCCGCGGTGCGCCGTTCGCGCAGTCTTGTGAAGGTCAGGGCCGGCAGGCGAACGGCGGCATTCAATGCGCGCAGCACCAGCCGGGCGAAGCGGGTCACCTGATTCAATATGGCCCTGACATGCATCACCCCGGCGGCAAGGCGGAGGGCGATCACGAATTCCAGATACGTCAGGATGTCGCCGGCAAACAGGATCGCCAGATCGAACGGCAGCGTCTGCGCGAACGCCATTACCAGTAGCGCGATGGCCACGAACTCGACGACCTTGCGGATGGTGAGGCGGTCGAGAAAGGCAGCGAACTGCACCACCAGCACTTCCCAAAGCGCATCGCCGATCGCGAGCGGGATCTCGTAACTCCACTTCTGCCACAACTTCTTCATCCACGATCTCCGCTACCAAAAGCGTCATCAGGCCAAGAGGATACCAGCTCCAACGAAGAAAGTGCATCGAACAGTTGAAGCTAATGCCGCACCACCAGCACCGAACACTTGGCGTAGCGCACCACATGGCCGGCATTGGAGCCGAGAAAATAGGTTCGCATCGCCGGCCGGTGCGACGTCATCACGATCAGGTCGGCCTTGACCGCCGCGGCTTCTTCGAGAATTTCGTGATAGATACCGCCCTGTCTTACGACATAGGAAATGCGCTGTGCCTCGATGCCGGATTCGCGGGCCACGATCGCGAGCGCATCTTCCGAGGTCAGGCGTTGCTGGGTTTCGAAATCGGCCGGCACGTATTCCGCCAGCATCACCGGCGTCATCTGCAGCACGTTCAATAGCCGCACCGCACCATTCCAGGTTTGCGACAATGTCGCGGCGGTCGCAATCGCGGGCTTGGCCAGATCGGTATCGGTCAGATCAATCGGCACCAGGATGGATTTGAACATCTGCGCCTCCTGCTGGAGGCAAGCCTAACACGGGTGTGGGAATATGTCCGCCGGCCTCACTCGTCCGACGCCTGTTTCAGCAATCTCGGACTGGTGAAGCGCACGAGTTTGCCGCCGCGAAACGCCACCTCGCTCCAGTCGTCGATCGCAAAGTCGAGGATCGCAAGACCCGCGGTCGGCAGGTTGTCCTGGAGCGCCTGCTTCGCCGCCGCATCGCCGCTGCCGGTCAGCATCAGCGCCAGCTCGTGCATACCGGGATTGTGGCCGACGACCAGCAAGTGGCGTGGATCGGTGACCTCGGTCATACGGACGATCTGTAACAACCGAGCCGGTTCGGCGCCGTAGATGTCGTCAAGGAATTCGACCTGCCATTTGGAAGCTGCCTGTTCCCGGTGCGCGTCCTTGATGGCTTGCCCGGCAATCTCCCAGGTCTGCCGCGCCCGCACCGCGGTCGAGACCAGAACCGCGCCGGGGAGGGGCGGATGCCGGCCGATCCAGGTGCCGATGGCGGCGGCGTCCAGCCGGCCGCGGTCGTCGAGTCGGCGGTCCTGGTCCTGGCCCGAGGGTGCGTCATGTTCGGTCTTGGCGTGACGCAACAGCATCAAACGGCGCATGGGCGCATTCTCGATTCGTTTTGGCCTGAATTAATCTACAAGCTCATGCTTAGGACAAGGTGACAAGCGCCGCAGCGGTCCTTAAGAAAACGCCATGGCTGAGACTTACACAAGTGCGACAGACGACCCCGACGACGACGCGCCCTTTCGCTCGCGCCTGACGTTCGACCTCGACGTCGATATCTGCATCGTCGGCGCCGGCCTTGCCGGCCTCACGGTAGCGCTGGAGGCGGCCCGCCTCGGCGCCAGCGTCGCCGTGCTCGAAGGCCGGTATATCGGCTGGAACGCGTCGGGCCATCAGCTTGGCACCGTGATGCCGGGCTATGGTCTGCCGATCGGCGAATTGATCGAGCGCGTCGGCCTCGAAGACGCCCGCGAGTTATGGGCGCTGTCGAAGGAGGGCGCCGACTATGTCCGCGCCGCCGCGACCGAAGAGGCGATGCCGGGTATCGCGCTCACCGAGGGCGCGCTGGAAGTTTCCAACGTCGATGCAGGCGACACGCTGATCAGCCGGCTGCAGGTGCTGAACGAGGATTTCGAGACCGAAGTCGAGGGCTGGCAGATCGATCGCGTTCGCGACCAGCTCGGCACCGGGCGCTATTTTCACGGCATCTACTATCCCAAGGCATTTCAGATCGACGGCCGCAAATACATCCAGGGCCTGGCCGGGCAGGCGAGGCGAGCAGGGGCGCGCATCTTCGAGGACACGCCGGTCGTCAGCATCGATCCATCAGGCATTCGCAAGCGCATCGTAACGCCGTCGGCGCGGCTGCGCGCCTCGCACATCGTGCTGGCCGGCAACATCCATCTCGGTGCGCCGCTGCGGCGACTGTCGGAGACGCTGCTGCCGGTCTGGCGTTATGGCGCGGTGACAGAGCCACTCGGCGCGCGCCTCGGCGAGGTCATCCAGTTCCGCGGCTCGGTCAGCGACAGCGACGGCGTTGATCATTTCCGGATCGTCGGCGGCGACCGGCTGATGTGGGCGAGCCCGGAAACCACCTGGGACGCGCGGCCGCGCCGTTTCGGTTCCGCGATTCAGCGCCGCATCGCCACGGTGTTTCCCAAGCTCGGCAAAGTTGCGATCTCGGACGTGTTCGGCGGCGCGGTCGGATTGACCGTGCATGGCATGCCGCAGATCGGGCAGTTGCGCAAAGGGCTGTGGGTGGCCTCGGGCTTCGGCCGTCAGGGGCTCAATACGTCGGCGATGGCGGGGCAACTGATCGCGCGCAGCATCCTGTGGGGCGACGAGCGCTGGCGGCTGTTTTCGCCGTTCGAACTGGTCTGGGCCGGTGGCGCGACGGGCCGGGTCGCCGGCCATCTGATCGGCATGTGGGGGCGAGGCAGTTCGGCGGCCGCCGGCGCCCTGGCACGTTATCGGGAAGGCGCGCGGGCGCGGGAACAGATCCGCGAGGCACGGCTGGCGCAAGCCAACCGGCAGGCCGGAACCCGGCCGCAGCAACCGCCGCGCCGCCGTCCGCCGCCCGGTGCGCCGCGGCCGGTGCGTCCGCAACCGCCGGCGCCGGTGGAAATGCAGGACGCGCCGCCGGTCGAGCTTGGCTCTCAGGAAAGTGAGAAGATTCGGGACGGATCGGTGTAACTTCGGCCCCAGCGGGCCGTATTTGATGGCGAACCACCTCATTCGGCTTCGCACGGAGACCCCCATGATCGACCGCCGTATCCTGCTCGCATCCGCAGCCGGCCTGTTTGGCCTTTTTGCGTTCCGCTGGCTGCGCGCCTCGCCGGCGCAAGCCGCCGAAAAATTCGAGATCGAAAAGACCGATGCCGAATGGCGTGCGCAACTGACGCCGCAGCAATATGAGATCCTGCGCAAGGAAGGCACCGAGCGGCCGGGCTCGAGTCCGCTGCTGAAAGAGCACCGCAAGGGCACCTTCGCCTGCGCCGGTTGCGACCTGCCGCTGTTCTCCTCGGAAACCAAGTTCGAGAGCGGCACCGGCTGGCCGAGTTTCTACCAGCCGCTGGAGAACGCCGTCGGCAAGACCGAGGACCGCACCTTCGGCATGCTGCGCACCGAAATTCACTGCCGCCGCTGCGGCGGCCATCTCGGCCACGTCTTCGACGACGGACCGAAGCCGACCGGTTTGCGCTACTGCATGGACGGTTTTGCGCTGGTGTTCCACCCGGCGACGCCGACGGCTTCCTAGCGCATGATCCGGAAAAGTGGTTCCGGTTTTCCGGCAAAGATCATGCGCAAAACATAACGATGGGCGGTGGGCCTGATTGAACCCCGTTCAAGCATGCCCGACGCTTTTCGCCCGGCAATTGTTGCCCCGCTCGGCAATTGTGCCCCGGTCCCTGGACCGGGGCTTTTTATTTAACCATCTGAAATGAAAGGACTTTCGGGTTTGGCATAGCCCTTGCGAATCTCTCCTGCGACTGCGGCCCCAGTTTTGCGGATCGGTTGGCCGCCCGGATCGAATTTGGAGACGATGTCATGGGTATTTTTGACGCACTGAACACTTCCGTCGGCGGTTTGCAGGCGCAATCCTTCGCGCTCCAGAACATCTCGGGCAACATCGCGAACGCCTCGACCACCGGCTACAAGGGCATCGGTACCAGCTTCGAGGATCTCATCCCGCAGTCGGCGACGCCGGACCGGCAGGTGGCCGGCGGCGTCACCGCCTTCGCGCAGGCGACCATCACGACGCAGGGCACGGTGACGTCGACGACGGTCGCGACCAACATGGCCATCAACGGCCAGGGCTTCTTCAACGTGCAAAAGCCGATCGGGATCACCGACAACTTGCCGGTGTTCGACGGCACCACCGACTACACGCGGCGCGGCGACTTCCAGCTCAATGCCAGCGGCAATCTCGTCAACGGCGCCGGCTACTACCTGATGGGCGTGACGGTCGACCCGAAGACCGGCAACCCGATCGGCAACGTACCGAAGGTGCTGCAATTCCAGAACAACTTCGTCCCGGCGCAGGCGACGACTGCCATTCAATATGCGGCCAACCTTCCGACCACGCCGTCGACCGCGGCCGCTTCCGGCGCCGCCGCCGGAACGCTGACGGCCGCGGGAGGCCTCAATCCGCTCGACTTCACTGTCAACCACAATCCGCTCGTGCTCGGCACGCCGCCGGCGCCATATTCCAATGCGACAATCACGGGAAGCCAGGTCAACAACAAGTTCGCTCCTCCCGGGCCCGTCAACGTCGCGACGCAACTCAATGGCGCCGCAAACACGACGGATTCGCTGTCAGCGAACTTCGTCGCGGGCGACACCATCGTCATCAACGGCAACACCATTGCTTTCAACAACAGCGGTACGGGCAACACCGGCTCGGCAACGCCCCCCAGCACCCTTTCTATCGACGTTACCAAAGCCACCAACACCGTCCAGACTCTTTTAACGGCGATCGACACTATCACCGGCACCAGCGTTCCCTCGACGGTTAGCTCGACCGGCGCCGTCACCCTGAGTACCGGCACGAGCTCGAACCTGAACATAGCAAGTAGCGCCGCGGGATGGGCTGCGCTCGGCTTCGGCGCCTCAGTGACGCAAAACAGGGCCGGCGGTGGAACGCCGGGTACCGGTATTGTCATCGGTAACGACATCTCGGTTTTCACGAAAGAATCCATCAGCGGCGGCGCGGTGACGGCCTACGATGCGACGGGAACGCCGGTGAACCTGCAGTTGCGATGGGCCAAGAGCGATAGCTCCGCGCTCGGCAGTCCGCACACCGATACCTGGAACCTGTTCTATCAGGCCAATCCGAATGCCACGGGAACCAATACCGCCTGGGTCAACGCCGGCACCAACTTCGTGTTCGGCGCGAACGGATCGCTGACCAGCCCGACGGGCTCGACCATCACCCTCAACAACGTGACGGTTGGCAACCAGTCGGTCGGAAATCTTTCCATGAATTTCGGCTCCGGTGGTCTCACGCAATATGCCTCGACCGGCGGCACCGCGACCATCAACCAGATCTCGCAAAACGGTTACGCGGCGGGGCAGTTGCAGTCGATCGCGGTCAACAACAACGGCCTCGTGGTCGGTACGTTCTCCAACGGCCAGAACCTCGATCTTGCGGCCGTCTCGGTGTCGCACTTCAACGGCACCAATTACCTGAAGGCACTGGATGGCGGCGCCTATGCCGTCACAAACCAGTCGGGCGTGGCGATCGCCGGTGCGACCGGAACCATCAGCGGCTCGTCGCTCGAAGGTTCGAACACCGACATCGCGGACGAGTTCACCAAGCTGATCGTGACCCAGCAGGCTTATTCCGCGAATACCAAGGTGATCACCACGGCCAACAGCATGGTTCAGGATCTCTTGAACGTTCTACGTTGATCGATTTCGGCAAGCGGCAAAGGTGAGCTTGGTCTGACCTGAGGCGGTAAACATGAGTTTGAGTTCATCTCTCGCCACGGCAATGACGGCGCTGCGTGCCAACCAGGCAGCGCTTTCGATCGTATCGTCGAATGTCGGCAACGCGCAGACGCCGGGTTACGTCGCCCGCAGCATCAACCAGGTTGCGGAATCCACCGGCGACGTCGGCTCCAGCGTCAGGGTCACCGGCGTCAACCGTTCGCTCGACCAGTTCGTGCAATCGCAACTGCGTTCCGAGACCTCCGGCGGCGCCTATGCCGACCAGATGTCGGGTGTGCTGACCCAGCTGCAATCGGTTTACGGAACGCCCGGCGCCGCCGGCTCGCTCGAAACCGCGTTCTCGAATTTCACGACGGCGCTGCAGTCGCTGTCGACGACATCGGGAAGCGCGTCGACGCAGATCTCGGCCGCGCGGTCCGCGCAGTCGCTGGCGCAGCAGCTCAACGCAACGACGCAGGGCATCCAGACGCTGCGTTCCAATATGGAGCAGGACCTCAATATTTCGGTCGGGCAGGCCAATACGGCGATGAACCAGATCGCGCAGCTCAACACCCAGCTGCAGAGCATGAGCGCGAACGATCCCACTGCCGCGAACCTGATGGATCAGCGCGACAGCGCGATCACCCAGCTTTCGCAACTAATGGACATTCGCGTTTCCACCAACGGCAGCAACCAGGCCACGGTCTATACGTCCAACGGCGTCGAACTCGTCGGCGTGCAGGCCTCGCAACTGAGCTTCAATTCGCAGGGCACGCTGAACGCGAATTCGCTGTGGAATTCCGATCCGACCAAGTCCTCGGCGGGCACGATCTCGTGCAAGCTGGCGAACGGTGCGTCGATCGACATGGTCGCGTCGAATTCATTCAAGTCCGGGCAGATCGCGGCCGACCTGACGCTGCGTGACACGACGCTGGTGCAGGCGCAGACGCAGGTCGACCAGTTGGCCGCCGCGATGGCGAGCGCGCTGTCGGATAAGACCACGGCCGGCGCCGCGGCGCCCGCAGCGCTGGCGCCCAAGGCCGGCTTCGACCTCGACCTGTCGAACATGCTGCCGGGCAACACCGTCAATCTCACTTATACGGACACCGCGACCAACACCCAGCATCAGGTCTCGATCGTTCGCGTCGACGATCCCTCCGTGCTTCCGCTGTCGAACGCCACCGGCGCCAATCCGATGCGGATCGGCATCAATTTTGCGAGTGGTATGGCGTCGATCGTGACCCAATTGAACGCCGCGCTCGGCGGCGCCAACCTTCAGTTCTCCAATCCGTCCGGGTCGACGCTGCGCGTCGTCGACAACGGTGCGTCGGCTGCGACCGTCAACGCGGCCTCGGTCACCAAGACGGCGACGTCGCTGGCGAACGGAAGCCCGCAACTGGCGTTGTTCACCGACGGCGCCTCGCTCTACAGCGGCGCGATCACCGCCGGCGGTTCGCAGTTCACCGGACTGGCGGGACGCATCACGGTGAACGCCGCCGTTCTCAGCGATCCTTCCAAGCTGTTGGTCTACAACACCTCGCCCGCGACCCAGGCCGGCGACACCACGCGTTCCGACTTTCTCTACAACCAGTTGACATCCGGAACCTTCAGCTACTCGTCCGCGACCGGACTGGGTACGGCGGCGGCGCCCTTGAAGGGAACGCTCAGCAGCTACATGCAGCAGTTCCTCAGTCTGCAGAGCAACGCTTCCACCACCGCGATCCAGCTTCAGCAGGGCCAGGATGTCGTCGTCAACACGTTGAAGCAGAAGATGCAGTCCACTTCCGGCGTCAACATCGACGCCGAGATGGCGAACCTGATCGCGCTGCAGAATTCCTATGCCGCCAATGCCCACGTGATGTCGGTGGTTCAGAGCATGATGAACAGCTTGCTGCAGGCGCAGGTATAAGGCGGACGATATGGCAATCAACTCCCTCAGTTACGCCGGCTCCCTGATCCTGAACCAGTCGGTTCAGACCCTGAAGAACCAGATGACGGTTCTGCAGTCCCAGCTCACGACCGGAGACAAGTCGACGACCTATGCGGGCATGGGCGTCAACGAAGGATTTGCCATGGCCGCGCGGTCGCAACTGTCGGGCATGTCCGCCTTCACCGATACGATGACCGTCATCAATTCCAGCATCGGTGTCGCCAACACCGTGCTGCAGGCGATGAACGATATCGGCAAGACGATCCAGAACAGCTCGAACAGTTCCTCGCAGGCGTTGAACACCGCCGGCCAGAGCATCGCCCAGCAAACCGCGACCTCGCAGCTTTCCTCGATGCTCGGAATTCTCAATACCCAGGCCGGAGACCGCTTCCTGTTTTCCGGTACGGCCGTCACCACCCCGTCGGTCGCGTCGATGGACGACATCCTGAACGGGACGACGACGCAGGCCGGATTGAAGCAGGTCATCGCCGAACGCAAGCAGGCCGATGTCGGCACCACCGGTCTCGGTCGTCTCGTCATTACGTCCCCGACCGCAACGTCGGTGAAGGTAGCGGAAGATGTCGCCGGTTCGCCGTTCGGCCTGAAGCTGAGTTCGGTCTCGTCGTCGCTGACCGGTGCGACGGTTACCGGCCCGTCCGGATCGCCCGCGGGTATTTCGATCGACCTCGGCGCCACCAACCCCAACAATGGCGACAAGGTCAGCTTCACGTTCAATCTGCCTGACGGGTCGACGGAATCGTTTGCGCTGACGGCCTCCACCGCGACGCCGCCGCCGGCCGGCAGTTTCGCCATCGGCGTCAGCACGACGGCGACGGCGGCCAATCTCAACGCGGCCTTGAATACGGCGATCGGCACGCTGGCCGATACGTCGCTGGTAGCGGCGTCGGCGGTGCAGGCCGGCAATGATTTTTTCAATACGACGGGAACGGCGACGGGTAGCGTGGTCAACAACCATGCGGCGATACCTGCGCCGATCACCGGCGCGACCTTGCTGTCCGGTGCGGCGGGCACCGACTCGCTGGGCACGAGCTTTGCGGCTGGCGACACCATCACCGTCAATGGTACGCCGATCACCTTTGTCGCTTCGGGTGCCACCGGAAACCAGCTCAACGTCACCGACAACGTCCAGACGCTGCTGACGAAAATCGATTCGATCACAGGCACTTCGACGCCATCGACCGTCAGCGGCGGCGTGATCTCGCTGCACACCGACAACGCTGCGAGCCTGTCGGTCTCCAGTTCGAATACGGCCGCGTTCGCTGCACTCGGCTTCGGCGCGACCGCGACCGCGACCGTGCCGCCGTTGCGGGTGGGCGGTTCGCCGCTGGGCTCGGCGACATCGCTGGTCAGCGGCACGCCGGCGAATACGGTCACCTGGTACACCGGAAATCCCGGGCCGACCGCTACCGCACGCGCGTCGGCAACAGCGCGGGTCGATGCCACGGTGAAGGTCGAATACGGAATCCAGGCCGACGAGCCGGCCATTCGTTCGCAGCTTCAGGCGCTGGCGGTGTTCGCCGCAGTGACGACCTCGACGACCAATCCGAATGGTGCCGCGCAAGTATCGGCGCTGAGCCAGCGGATCACGCAAGCTCTCACCGCGCAGCCGGGAAAGCAGACGATCCAGGATATCCAGACCGATCTGGCAATGGCGCAGACCACGATGAGCGACGCCACGGCGCGGCAAAAGCAGGCCAAGGTAATGTTGCAGAACGTCGTCGACCAGACCGAGACGATTTCTCCGGACCAGGTGGCGAGCCAGCTTCTGGCTCTTCAGACCAGCCTGCAGGCTTCCTACCAGACCACGTCGATGCTCTCCCAATTGAGCCTCGTGAAGTATCTGCCGGCGGGATAGTCCTGCGGGCCGGGCGTTAGGTTTTCGTTAACCACGCTTATTTACAGTTAGGTAAGGACTGCGGCTTGCGTCGGCCGCTTCGGAGCCGTTCATGACCGATCAAGTTCACCTGGTGGTAGCCGCGCCCTGCTTCGGCGGACGGGTTTCCGGCATCGATGCCAGTTCGCAATTTTCCGTGCCCGCGAGCGAGGCGGATGCTGCGTGAAAACATGTCGACGCTGAGCGCCTCGCTTCGGTTGCAGGCGGTCGAGGCGCCGATCTCTCAGGATCGATCCCGTTCGGCTGCCGCGATGGCCGATCTGTTCGGGCCGCTGGAGGGTCTGCTCCGCGGCGGCGGCGATCCGCGGCTCGACATCGACCCGACGAGCGGCACCAACGAATATGGCTGCCAGCCGTTTCCTTGTCCGGGCACGCTGAGTTTTGCCTCAAGCACGGCGACATCGATATCGGCCCGAGCCTATGGGCGTGCGGCGGAAGCGCGGGATTCCCTGATGCGGTCGGCGATCGCCATCGGTATCGACGGAGCATTCGAAGCCCGCGTCGAAGCCATGCGCGACGAATTGAAAGCTCATCTCGGAATATCCGGAACGCGGGCCGAAGTCATCTTCGCGCCGTCGGGCACCGACGCCCAGCTTCATGCGCTGTTTCTGACCCGGGCGCTGCGCGGTCCTGCGCTGACGACCGTCATCGTGGCTTCCGATCAAACCGGAAGCGGAACCGCAGACACCGCGCGGGGCCATCATTTCAGGGCCGCGACGGCGAACGGAGTTCGGGTTCGAAAGGGAGAGCCCATCGCCGGATTGGCGCATTCGGTCGCAAGCGTCGCACTGCCGCTGTTCGATGATGGCGGTGACTTCTGCCCGCACACCGAGACCGATTCACGGGTTCTCGCTGCGATCGAAAAGCTGGTTGCGAGCGGCAGCAACGTTCTTCTTCAAGTCATGGATTCGTCGAAGCTGGGCTGGCGCGCTCCAAGCGAGGCGTGTCTCGAGGAGATATCGATACGCTGGCCCCAACAGGTCCAGGTCGTCGTCGATGCCTGCCAAATGCGTCTCGGTCGTCCGCGGCTGCGAAAATATCTCGATCGTGGTTATCTGGTGATCGTTACCGGCTCCAAGTTTTTCACCGGCCCTGCCTTTAGCGGTGCACTGCTGGTGCCTGCCGTGCTCTCGAATGCGCTCGATGCGGTTCCCGGGATTGCATCGGGGCTCTGTGAATATAGCAGCCGCAGCGACTGGCCGATGCCGTGGTCGGCCCTCCGCGCGCGCTTTCCGGTCCGTACCAATTTCGGCCAATGGCTTCGCTGGGAGGCCGCACTCGAGGAAATCCGCGCCTACTACAGCGTGCCCGACGAGTTTCGCGTGCTGGCTCTCACGACGTTTCGCGCAGGCGTGGAACGGATCATCGCGTCATCGTCGTTTCTTCGCCCGTTGCCGCCGCAGCAAAAGCCGGAAGGCGCCAGCGCGGACGACGAGGAACTGGCTCAGACGACGATCTTTCCGTTTGCGATCAGGTGTGGCGATCGGCTTTTGTCTCCGTCTGATTGCAGGACGATATATCGTGGGCTTGCACGCGATGCGCAGGATGCAGTCGCGGCGAGTGGACGCGGGTGTGCGCCGGAAATCGCAGCGAAGCCTTGTCTTGTCGGCCAACCCGTCGCCTTGAACGACGTCGAGCAGGGTCCGGTCGCGGCGCTTCGCATCTCGGCAAGCGCACGCCTCGTCACCGAGACGTGGTCGCCCGACCTGGACACAGCTCATGATAATCTGCAGCGCGAACTCGGTCATGTCGGCGCAATCGTTTCAAAGATCGAGTGGCTGCTTGCGCATTTCGACGGCTTGAACTTGATGGAGATTCCAAATGCATCCTGATTTTCACGAACCGCTCGCCGTCGCCGAACCGGAATGCGCGGACAAGATCGGCATGGCCAAGCTGGCAAAGCTGGCATTCGACGGCGCGGACCTTCGCCCGATGTGGCGCGACCTGATCGCCAAGCTGATTGACGGCACAGCGGATGCAGGTGAGGGGCTTGACCTGTCGCTGATCGCGCAGTTGCTCGGCGACAAGCAGACGGGCCTTGCCATCCAGCAGGACGTGCTCAAATCCCAGCGGCTGTTTCGCTCGCCGTGCCTGGCGACCAAGCCTCGATTGAGGGTTCTTGCGCTCGCCGCAGCCACCGACATGGGCAGCAACACGCCGATCGAATTCCTGCTTGAACAGTCCGGCATCGATCTCATGACCCTGTACGTGATCCCGGAATTCGAACTGCCAGTACCGTTGCCCGATCATGACGTTGCGATTGTGATCGCTTCGGACTCGGAGGATTGCAGGGCCGCGCTCGACAAGATCGATCGGGCCGTGGCGCGCTGGCCGCGGCCGTTGCTCAATATCCCGCGGCAGGTCTGCATTCTGGACCGGGACAAGCTTCACCGTCTGCTTGCCGATATCGAAGGGCTGGTCATTCCGGCAACAATCGCTGTCACTCGCGGGCAACTGCAAGAAGTGTCGCGCTCGGCCGAGGTACTTGCCGCGATCGCAACCGAACTCGCCTTTCCCGTCGTCGTCAGGCCGCGGGGCTCGCATGCCGGGGTCGGGCTGGCCAAGCTCGACGATGGCGCCCAGATGGAACGCTATCTTGCAGAGAGGCAGGAGCAGGAATTCTTCATCTCGCGCTTTGTCGATTACTCCGGCGAGGATGGCCTGTTTCGGAAGTACCGGGTCGTGTTCGTCGATGGTCGAGCTTACGCGTGCCACATGGCGATCGCCGAGCGATGGGACATCTGGTATCTCAACGCGGGAATGACCGCGAGTGCAAGCAAGCGTCTCGAGGAAGAGACATTCATGCACACGTTCGATATCGGATTCGCCCGCCGCCACCAGACGGCACTTGCAGCGCTCGTCGAACGCGTCGGTCTCGAATATTTTATGATCGATTGTGCGGAGACCGGCGATGGATCGCTGCTGATCTTCGAGGCCGACAACACGGCTGTCGTGCACAACATGGATCCGCCCAGCGTGTTTCCGTACAAGTCGCCTCAGATGCACAAGATATTCGATGCATTCGCGGCGATGCTGGAGCGCCGCGCGCGACGTGGCCGGGAGCGGGCGGCGTGACCAAGGTGTTGCGCGACCGCAGCGTGGAGTCCGGGTCGAGCGAGACGCTCGATCCGAAAAACTGGGACGAGATCCGCGCGCAGGGTCATCGCATGCTCGATGACATGATCGACTATGCCGCCAATATTCGCGCGCGGCCGGTCTGGCAGCCGATACCGGATGAGGCTCGCGCCCGGTTTCGCGCCGAGCTTCCGCGTGAATCTTCCGATCTCGGTGATGTCTATCGGGAGTTCGCCGATTTCATACTTCCCTACGCGACGGGCAACGTTCATCCCGGCTTCATGGGATGGGTGCACGGCGGCGGCACGGCGGTGGGCATGCTGGCGGAGATGCTGGCGGCCGGACTGAACGCCAATCTCGGCGGGCGCGATCACATTCCGGTCGAGGTCGAGCGCCAGATCGTCGAATGGACGCGCCAGATGTTCGGCTTTCCGAATGGCGCGAGCGGCATTTTCGTCACCGGGACGTCGATGGCAAATCTGATGGCGGTGCTGGTGGCGCGAACAACGGCGCTCGGACGATCGGTCCGGCAGCGCGGCGTCCAAGGTGCGTCACTGACTGCCTATACCTCGGTCGCGGCGCACGGCTGCATCGCCAAGGCGATGGATATCGCCGGCTTCGGGAGCGATGCATTGCGCTGCATCAGGGTGGACCGGTCTCACCGCATCGACCTGGCAGGGCTGCGCGCCCAGATCGAATTGGACCGCGAGGCCGGTTTGAATCCATTCCTCGTCGTAGGCTCGGCGGGAACGGTGGATATCGGTGCCATCGACGATCTGGTGGCGCTCGCTTCGCTATGCCGGGAAGAGGGACTCTGGTTTCACGTCGACGGCGCCTATGGCGCACTCGGCATTCTGTCCCCGGTGCTCGCGCCGCGGCTGGCTGGAATTGAAAACGCGGATTCGATTGCGCTTGATTTTCACAAATGGGGGCAGGTGCCCTATGACGCGGGTTTCCTGATTGTTCGCGACGGCGAACAGCACCGGCAGACGTTCGCCGCTCCGGCGGCGTATCTGCGGCGCGAGACGCGCGGGCTCGCTGCCAACTCGCCCTGGCCTTGCGATCTCGGTCCGGATCTGTCGCGGGGCTTCAGGGCCCTCAAGACATGGTTCACCCTGAAGACCTACGGCACGGAGAAGCTCGGAGCCGTCATCACCCGAACCTGCGCGCTTGCGGGATATCTGGAAGCCCGGATCCTGGCGGAGCCCCGGCTCGAGTTGCTGGCCCCGGTGCAGCTCAATATCGTCTGCTTCCGCTATCGATGTGCCGACGCCAATCGCGTCAACGGCGATATCGTCATCGACGTCCAGGAGTCCGGCATCGCGGCTCCGTCGACGACGCTGCTGAACGGAGAACTCGCGATACGTGCGGCGATCGTCAACCATCGCACCGATACCTGCGACATCGACGCCCTGATCTCGGCGGTACTGGAGTTTGGCGCGAGCCGATCGTCTTGCGGAGACGAGCCGGTGCTCGACATCGAGCAATCGCCGCCCCTGGCGCTGTAGGCGATTGGGATTCCGACGGTCGCGCTACCTGGTCAGACGGGCGCGTTAAGCCGATTTGAGTTCGATGTTCGCATCGTCCGCCTGCAAGCTTTTCGCATCGGCGATGAGAGTCTCTTCGTGGCCGATCAGCTTCTTCGCTTCTTTCAGCGCATGATAGAGATCGCCGTTGAGGATGTGGTTGTTGATCCCCTCGATGAAGGACCATCCGCTCGGCATCGTGCTCATGATATCCCGCAACAGGCTGAAATAGGTCAGGTGATGGGCCACCGGATCCGGCGACAGATACATCAATTGCACGGCCAGATAGACCAGCTTGGCCGGCGTGTCGGCGGTCTCGGGCGTTAGGATATCTTTTTCACGCAGGATCGGGATCCTGTCGCCGTCGATCAAAAGCCGGGCGCGCTGATCGGTATTGGTGACGACGCAGGCGCCGATGATGATCCGTTCGTTCGGCTTGAGCTCGACTTTCAGGGCCATGTCTGTTCTCCGTTGCTGCCTCACGTGAGCGACCGTCACTGTGTATTCGAATGGATACCGGCTTGGGCCGCGCCACATACGCGCTGAGGCTTCTTCGGCCGGTGCGCCACAATCCTTTCTGATTACGGTTAACGCTTGGTAAACGAGGCAAGAGATCGTGTGAATGTGCAGTATTATCAATGTCGTGTGCAAATGACGCGATGACGAAAACCCAAGGCGGGCTGTCGCCGGCGTGACCGACAGATCAATAGTGCGGTATCGAATTCATATTTTCTTAGAGGCTAGGCTGCACGGTCGGCCGGTCACCCGATCAGAACAGGTCGGGAGTAGGCACGCACTCTAGTTTCACACCAGAAAGGTATGAACATGGCTATTGTTCTCTCGGCTTCGGTTCGCCAGAACCTCCTCTCCCTGCAGTCGACCGCGGAATTGCTCTCCACCACGCAGAACCGCCTTGCCACCGGCAACAAGGTCAACTCGGCTCTCGACAACCCGACCAACTTCTTCACCGCGCAGGGTCTCAACAACCGCGCCAGCGACATCACCAACCTGCTCGACAGCATCGGCAACGGCGTGCAGGTCCTGCAGGCTGCCAACACCGGCCTCACCTCGCTGCAGAAGCTGGTCGATACCGCGAAGTCGATCGCCAACCAGGTCCTGCAGGCGCCCACCGGCTATTCGGCCAAGTCGACGGTGAGTTCGGTTGCCGCCGTCGGTGGCACCGCCGCCAATCTGGTTGATGGCGTTACCATCAAATCCGGCGACGTTCTGGCCATCGCCGCCACTGGTGGCGGAACGGCGACCAGCATCACCCTAACCGCGAGCGAGTCCCTTGCCCAGTTGAACACCAGTTTGGCGGCCAACAACCTCACCGCCAGCCTCGACAGCAGCAACAAGCTCGTCTTCACCACGACGAACGACGCGGCCTCGTCGACCGTCGGCCTCGTCACCCTTACCGGCGCTGGTACGGCGACCTTCGCCGCTGCTGTCGCGCCGGTTGCAGATCCTGCTTCGCAGGCTATTCGCACCAGCCTGGTCAACCAGTACAACAGCATCATCACGCAGATCTCGACCACGTCGCAGGATGCTTCCTTCAACGGCATCAACCTGCTCAACGGCGACAACCTCAAGCTGACTTTCAACGAAACCGGCAAGTCCACGCTCAACATCACCGGTGTCACCTTCAACGCTGGGGGCCTTGGCCTTTCTTCGCTGGCCGCGGGAACGGACTTCCTCGACAACAGCTCTGCGAGCAAGGCGCTCGTCACGCTCAGCGCGGCCAGCACCTCGCTCCGCACCGAAGCGTCGGCGCTGGGTTCGAACCTGTCCGTCGTGCAGCTCCGCCAGGACTTCTCCAAGAGCCTGATCAACGTGCTGCAGACCGGCGCGTCCAACCTGACGCTGGCCGACACCAACGAGGAAGCGGCCAACAGCCAGGCGCTGTCGACCCGCCAGTCGATCGCGGTGTCCGCGCTGTCGCTGGCCAATACCTCGCAGCAGAGCGTGCTTCAGCTCCTGCGCTGATCTCGAAAGCGAGAAACAAGACCAAAACGGCGGGGGAAACCCCGCCGTTTTTTTTCGTTTTGGTGGTTCAACACGCCGAAGCCCGTCCGCAGGGCATAGCGGCGCGCTTTAAGAAAGCGTTAATCAAACAACTTAAGCCGGCATTAACTATAACTTAAAGGAGTTACCGTAGAACGGCGGGACGTAAACTAGGAAGGTTTGACACATGTCCGGTATTGTCCTTTCGGCATCGGTTCGCCAGAACCTGCTGTCGCTGCAGTCGACCGCCGAACTGCTAGCCACCACGCAGGGCCGCCTTTCGTCCGGCAAGAAGGTTAACTCGGCGCTCGACAACCCGACCAACTTCTTCACCGCGCAGGGTCTCGATAACCGCGCCAGCGACATCAACAATCTGCTCGATGGTATCGGCAACGGCGTGCAGGTGCTGCAGGCTGCCAACACCGGCCTCACCTCGCTGCAGAAGCTGGTCGATACCGCGAAGTCGATCGCCAGCCAGGTTCTGCAGACGACCACTGGTTATTCACCCAAGTCGACGGTGACTTCGGCTGCCGCCCTCGGTGGCACCCCGACCAATCTGGTTGATGGCGTTACCATCAAAGCCGGCGACGTTCTGGCAATCGCCGCGACCGGCGGCGGAACGGCGACCAGCATCACCTTCGGCGCCAACGAGTCCCTTGCCCAGTTGAACACCGCTTTGGCGGCCAACAACCTGACCGCCAGCCTCGACAGCGCCAACAAGCTTGTCATAACCACGTCGAACGACGCGGCTTCGTCCACCATCGGCGCCGTCACCTATACCGCGACGGGCGGTGGTACGGTGACCTTTGGCGCGGTTGCCCCGCCGGTTGCCGATTCGGCTTCGCAGACCATTCGCGCCAGCCTGGTCGCCCAGTACAACAACATCATCACGCAGATCACCACCACGGCGCAGGATGCTTCCTTCAACGGCATCAACCTGCTCAACGGCGACAACCTCAAACTGACTTTCAACGAAACCGGCAAGTCCACGCTCAACATCGCCGGCGTCACTTACAGCGCGGCTGGCCTCGGCCTGAGCCCGCTGGTCTCCGGTACCGACTTCCTCGACAACAGTTCGGCCAATGCGACGATCGCCAAGATCAGTGCCGCGTCGAGCGCGCTGCGGACGGAAGCCTCGTCTCTCGGCTCGAACCTCTCCGTCGTGCAGATCCGTCAGGATTTCTCGAAGAACCTGATCAACGTGCTGCAGACCGGCTCGGCCAACCTGACGGTGGCCGATACCAACGAGGAAGCGGCCAACAGCCAGGCGCTGTCGACCCGCCAGTCGATCGCGGTCTCCGCGCTGTCGCTGGCCAACCAGTCGCAGCAGAGCGTGCTGCAGCTCCTGCGCTGATCCCGACGGCAAGAAACAAGACCAAAACGGCGGGGGAAATCCCGCCGCTTTCTTGACCTGACCACCGTGCCGTGCCGTCGGTCATGACGGCCTTCTTTGCCCAACTCCGGACAAATACGGTAACAACTACTAACCATATTTTAAAGGCAGCGCCGTACAAGCGTTGGGCAGCTTTCGAATTGTCCCTGCGTAAAGCGTTCCCAGAGGTGATGGATGTCTCATGCCGCTCAAGCCTATGCCCGCACGTCACACACGACGGCATCCCCTCGGGAAATCGAGGCGCAGGCCCTGCTGAAGGCAGCAAGACAATTACAGGACGTCCAGGTCAACTGGACCGGCCCTGACAAGAGCCTGCATCAAGCGTTGCTGTTCAACCGCCGGCTGTGGTCGATCTTCATGAGCGCGGCGGAAACCAACGACAACCCGCAGTCGTTGGAGATCAGGCAGAACATCGCGAATATCGGCGTGTTCGTCATGAAGCAGACGATCGACATGCAGATCAATCCGGATCCGGCGAAGCTGAAATCGCTGATCGACATCAACTGCAACATCGCCGCGGGCCTGTCGGGTCAGGTCTGACGGTTTTTCGATCCGGCGGAGCGCGGCCATGGTCGACCTCACGAGCATCTTGTCAGCCGCCTACAAGTCCGTCGGATCGGCCGGGGTTCCGTCCAGGACCCAGTATGTCGCCGTCGATCCCACACTTTATCAGGGCACCTGGTCGGGCACCTACCAGGATAAGAAATCGTTCACGCTCACGGTCTCGAACGTCAACGGCTACCGCGCGCAGGTGAGTTACCACAGCGGCAGCACGATCAAACACCAGAGCGTCCTGATCAAGGACAACTCGTTCCGGGTTGGCGATACGAAGTTTACGTTGGCCGCGAAGGCCGGAACCGCGCAAATCAAAAACGTCGTCACCGATCCCGCGACCGGCGGAACCTTCCTCGACACCGCGGTTGCCACCCTGAGCCAGTAACCGGGCGAGCGGGCTCAGGCCTTGCGGTCGGTGGCAAGAGGACGCTCGAGCGCGCTCTTTGTGAGATCCAGCGCATGGAAATAGGCGCGACGGCGCAGGACGGCTTCATCGGGGAATTGCTGTACCACCAGGCTGGTTCTGTTGTCGACGACTTGATAGACGATCGAGCCCGCGGCGCGATCGATAAACGCCTGATGCGATACTGAATTGCTCCCGGTCTGCGGATCATTGCGTACGGCTGCGCCGGTGTCAGCCACGGTGACGCTCTTGCGCGCCGGCAGTTCAGTCGCGACCGCTTTGCCCGCTGCTTGGCTTGGGGCCTGCACAATAGGTGTAGCGGCCGGCGTCCCCACCGGCCTGATGCTGAAATCTGTACTCATGGCAGCCTCCTGGCTTGCTGCGAGTCAAATCCCAACCCCTCGTCATCCGCAACTTATCTCGTGACCTCTCAATATGGAGTTAGGGAACACGCTGAAGGAGGCTCTGACGCGGATGCGCTGATTTATTGAAAAATTGAATTGTTCCCGGCGCGCCAGGACCCGTGCATGGGGCAACATTCAGAGCGAACGACTGACCGAGAGCGGCGCGTGGTGGCGCGGGCCCGGCGTCGTGCGCGCGCCGGAAGCCGTATAGCTGTTCGGCATGCTGCGACGCTGCATCTCGCTGCTGACGCCGCGCACGATTCCTTCGGAGACCGCATGCGCGGTCGCGAGCACGGTGAGATTGATCTGCAGCATCGCGCGGAAGGTGTCGTGATGGCGCTTCAGAGTAGTCAGCAGTTCTGGCGAGACCTGCTCGAGATAGGCCTGCGAGTTCTTCAGGCTTTCGACCGCGAGGGCGTAGCGGCGCGAATGTTCACTCTTCTGCGGTTCTAGCTGCATGGCTTCGTGCAGCTTGCCGGCGCGGACCAGTTCGGTCTCGCGCTCGATGACGCCGAGCAATCCGCTCATCACGTCCATCAGGCTCTCGGCGAGCTTGCGGGCTTCGACCGGGGTGGAAATCGCCGCGGTCTGCGCGGGTCTTGCCTGAGGACGTTGGTTCATCTCGGGTTCCCCGTTGGATTAGGCGGCGCGGTTGGCTTGCTGCATGATCAGCGTGTGAAAGACGTCGTCCGATATTCCGACGCCGCCGGCCTTGGCGAAATTCTTCGAATATTGTTCGGTCAGCATCGAGCGCCAGACGCCGGTGCCGGGCGTGTCGCCGAACGGGCCGTCGCCTTTGACGCCGGTGGTCATCTGCGAAAACATCGAGTTGAGGAACATCGCTTCGAAGTCGGTTGCAGTGGCTTTCGCCTTGGCCTGCGCCTGCGGCGATACCTTTGCCAGCGCCTCGGTGAACGCCGGATCCGCGCGGCCCTTGAACAGCGGCATCATTGCCTTGGTGGGCATGCTGCCGGTGGTGCTGTTGATCAGGCTCTGCTGCATCACATCACCTCGATGTCGGCCTGGATCGCGCCGGCGGCCTTGATCGCCTGCAGGATGCCGATCAGGTCGCGCGGCCCGATGCCGAGGCCGTTGAGGCCGTCGACGAGCTGCTGCAGCGAGACGCCGTCCTTCACGACCGCGAATTTCTTGCCGTCCTCGGCGACGCTGACGCTCGAGCGCGGGGTGACGACGGTACGGCCGCGCGACAGCGGATTGGGCTGACTGACCTGCGGGCTTTCCGAAATCGTCACGGTGAGGTTGCCTTGCGCCACGGCCACGGTGGCGACGCGTACGTCGCGGCCCATCACGATGATCCCCGAGCGTTCGTCGATGACGATCTTGGCGGCGAGATCCGGCTCGACCTGCAATTGCTCGATCTCGGTGAGGAAGGCGACGACGTTGCCCTTGAACTCGGGGGGGATCGACAACTGCACCGTCGAGGGATCGATCGGCTCGGCGGTCTTGACGCCGAGGAAGTCGTTGACGGCGGCGGCGATGCGTTTGGCGGTGGTGAAGTCGGCGTTGCGCAGCGCCAGCCGCACATTGGGCAGGCGATTGAGCGCGAACTCGATCTCGCGTTCGATGATGGCGCCGTTGGCGATGCGGCCTACCGTCGGCACGCCGCGGGTGATGCTGGCGGCGGCGCCTTCGGCTGCGAATCCGGAGATCGCGAGCGAACCTTGCGCAACCGCGTAGACGTTGCCGTCGGCGCCGAGCAGGGGCGTGACCAGCAGCGTGCCGCCGGTCAGGTTCTTGGCGTCGCCGAGCGCGGAGACGGTGACGTCCATCCGCGTTCCCTGGGTGCCGAACGCCGGCAGGTTGCCGGTGACCATCACGGCGGCGACGTTGCCGGTGCGGATGGTGGCGCCTCGGATGTTGACGCCCATGCGCTCGAGCATCGCCTGCAGCGATTGCTTGGTGAAGGGGATGTTGTTCAGCGTATCGCCGGTGCCGTTGAGGCCGACGACGAGGCCATAGCCGATCAACTGGTTCTGCCGCACGCCTTCGATATTGGCGAGGTCCTTGATCCGCGAGGTCGCGCCTGCAGGAAGGGACGACAACGCCAGCGCCAGCAGCGCGGCGCAGGCCACCCAGATTACTCTTGCCGAACGGATGCCGGGCATCCTGTGCTCCCCTCGAGGTCTTCAACCGGATCGCAACGCCACTCCCATGACGGTGATCCGCCATTAACTATGCGAGATCGATGCCACCCGGCGCGATGCATGTAATGCATTGATATTGATAGGAATTGTTCGAGAGCCCGGTGCGGAAGCGGTGCCCGGGCGATGGCGAAACTGCCGCCGGCGGCAGAATTTGCCGGGTCGTTTACACATCGTTAACCACAGCGGAGCGATGCTGCGCTCACTTCTCCCGGACGAGATCACGACGATGCGCATCTACGGACCGAACGGCACCACGCTTGGAGCGCCCGCGAGCCAGACGCGGCGAACCAGCTCGACCGGCTTTTCGCTGCCGGAAACGCCGGCAGCCCCAGAGGAGCCGCGTTCCGCCTCGGCACCGAAGGCCGCCGGCAACATCGATGCGCTGCTCGCGATGCAGGGCGTCGAGGACCCGACCGAGCGCCGCAAGCGTTCGGTGGCAAGGGGCAGGGGCGCGCTCGACGTGCTAGACGATCTCAAGCTCGGGCTGCTGTCCGGCAATCTCGATGCCTCGACCGTCAACCGGCTGCGCGATGCCGCCGCCAACCTGAAGTCATCCTCCGGCGATCCCGGCCTCGATTCGGTTCTGTCCGAAATCGAGCTCCGCGTCGAAGTCGAGCTGGCCAAAGCTGGTCAGTTCTAATTTTCTCACCTCGTCATTGCCCGGCTTGCCGCCTCCGCTGTAGCTCCGACGAGCCCAGCTTATGTCTCTCCGCGTCATTGCCTGCAACAAACGCAAAGCGTTTGTGCAAGGGAGCGAAGCGACGCGGCAATCCATCTCGCCGCACGAAGAAAGACTGGTTTGCTTCGCTTCGCTCGCAGACGTGGAAAGAGCCGTTTTCGTGGGGCATGTGCATTACGCCGCGATCGGCTTCCGCTGCGCGTCGTAGCGGCGCTGCGCATTCAACACCTCCTTCAGATTGCTTTCGGCCCAGTCGCGCAGCGGATCGACCGCGTTCGCCAGCGTCGCGCCGAGCGGCGTGATCGAATACTCCACCGTAACAGGCACGGTGGCGATGGCGCGGCGTTTGATCAGCCCGTCGCGCTCGAGCGACTTCAACACCTGGCTCAACATCTTCTGCGAGATGCCTTCAATGGTGCGGCGTAACGCATTGAAGCGCATTGGTTCGTGCCGCACGAGAAGCAGGATGAGGACGGCCCATTTGTCGCCGATGCGATCCAGAATCTGGCGGGTCGGGCAGTCCGCGGAATAGGCGTTGGCGGTTTGGTTGTTGGTAGCTTTCACGGCGGTTACTCCGGCGTAATCAGGTGACCTCAAAGTGCTCTCTTAACACCTACAACCTTTTTGCTATCTAGTCACCATTGGATACCACATCCGCCCCGCCAATGGAGACCCTTTATGAAAATCGCCGTCATCGGTGCATCCGGCAACGCCGGCTCGCGCATATCAGCCGAACTCGCCCGCCGCGGCCATGCCGTCACCGCCATCGCCCGCAACCCCGGCAAGATCGCGAGCCAGGCCAATGTCACTGCCGTCGCGGGCGACGTGATGGACCAGGCGGGCCTTGCTGCCTTGCTGGCCGGCCACGACGCCGCGGTCAGTTCGGTGCACTTTCTCGACAGCGATCCGGTCCGGCTGATCGGCGCGGCCAGGGATTCGAACGTCGGCCGCTACCTCGTGGTCGGCGGCGCCGGCAGCCTCGAGGTGGCCCCCGGCGTCCGGCTGGTAACGACGTCAGGATTTCCCGTGGCATACAAGGCCGAGGCCGAGAAGGGGGCGGCCTTCCTCGACCTGCTCCGGGCCGAAAAGGAACTGAACTGGACCTTCCTGTCGCCCTCGGCCCTGTTTGCGGCCGGCGAGCGGACCGGCAAGTTCCGCCTGGGAACGGACCAGCTTTTGACCGCGGAAGACGGGAAAAGCTGGATTTCCTTTGAGGACTTCGCAGTTGCACTCGCCGACGAGATCGAGCGCCCGGCCCATATCCGGCGGCGTTTCACGGTTGGCTACTAAACAGGCTGGCCGCCCCGATAGTTTTGCCTGTGCAAGGCCTTGGGGGCGGCCCCTCCCTGGGGATGGACGATATTGTCTGTCACAACCCGCCGCTATATAAGGCCCGCGCGGACGGATACTTTTCCGTCCCGCCTTGCACGTGAAGATGGGCTGGCCTTGGAAAAGTTGAAGAACTATCGACCTACCGAAAAAGAGCCTTTCATGAACGACCGCCAGCGCGATTACTTTCGCGCGAAGCTGCTGGCGTGGAAGGACGAGATCCTGAGGGAATCGAAGATCACCCTGCAAACCCTCCAGGAAGAGAACGTCAATCATCCCGATCTGGCTGATCGCGCCTCTTCTGAAACCGACCGCGCCATCGAACTGCGCGCCCGCGATCGCCAGCGCAAGCTGATCTCCAAGATCGACGCCGCGTTGCAGCGTATCGAGGACAACACATACGGCTATTGCGAAGAGACCGGGGAGCCGATCTCGCTGAAGCGGCTCGAAGCCCGTCCGATCGCAACGCTGTCGGTGGAAGCGCAGGAACGGCACGAGAAGCGCGAGAAGGTTTATCGCGACGAATAGGGCAGTGCCCGAGGCCTGATCGCAGCATGCGGTCAGGCTTGTTGTCACGACAAGAGAAAGCCGCCGCCGATGGACAACATTCTCGCGGCCGCAAAGATCATCGCCACCGCCCGCCGTGGCCGCGCGCCGCTGGCGGCACTTCCGCCTGATATGACGCCCGGCGACGAGGCCGAAGGCTACCGGGTTCAGCGTGCGCTGCACGCTCTGCTGCTGCCGCAAGTGGGCCCCCTGGTCGGTTACAAGATCGGCTGCACCAGCCCCGTCATGCAGCAATATCTCGACATCCCGCATCCCTGCGCCGGCGGCGTGTTCGCCAAGGGGGTGCACGACAGCGGCGCCTCGTTGCGCTTCGGCGATTACGTGCGCGTCGGCGTCGAGTGCGAGATCGCGGTAAGGCTCGCGCGCCATCTCGCGCCGACCGAAGCGCCGTTCACGGCCGAATGGGTGATGGAGGCGATCGAGGCCTATCACCCCGCGATCGAGATCGTCGACGACCGCTACGTCAAATGGGAGACGGCGGGAGCGCCGACGCTGGTGGCGGACGATTTCTTCGCCGCCGGCTGCGTGCTCGGCGCGCCGGTCTCGCGATCGGCCGCGCCCGATCTGCTCAAGGTCACCGGCCGCGCCATGATCAACGGCAAGGAAGCCGGTCGCGGCACCGGCGCCGACGTGCTCGGACATCCGCATAACGCGCTGGCCTGGCTCGCCAATCATCTCGCCGCCGAAGGCAAGGGATTGCACGCGGGCCAGATCGTGCTGACCGGCAGTCTGGTCAAGACGGTGTGGCTCAATGCCGGCGATACCGTGGTGATGGAGCTGGATGGACTGGGCACGGTGACGGCGAATTTCAATTGAATCGTAGGGTGGGTTAGGCGAAGCCGTAACCCACCGATAAGCATCGAGAACTTGTGATGGGTATCGCTGCGCTCCACCCATCCTACGCACCGAATTTTTTTGTCCAATTTCCGAATTGAGTGAGCGTGATGGCCGAGAGCGTTGCATCGATCCTTGAGAGCGACGCCAAGGGCGAGACCGCCGAGATCTATGCCGATATCCGCAAGGTGCTCGGCACCAGCGTCGTCAACCTGATTTGGCGCAATCTCGCGACCATGCCGGGCGCGCTGCCTTGGACCTGGTCGACGGTGCGCCCGCTCTATCTCGGTGCCGCACCGCTGCATGCCGAAGCCGTCAGGCGCGGCATCGCGCTGCCCGAATGGCCGGATTTCTCCGCCGACACGCTGCTCGCCGCAGGGATCGACGAATCCGACCAGGGCATCATTCGCAACGTGCTCGACAGCTATCAGTATACCAACGCGCTGGCGCTGGTGGTGCTCTCCGCGCTGCTGGCGCATTACGAGCCGCGGCCGGCCGATGCCGTGACGCCGGCCGTCACCGCCCCGAAGCCATCGGGCACCAGGATTCCCGAACTGCCGCCGATGGACGCGCTGGATCCCGAAGTGGCCGCGCTGGTCGAGGAGTTGAACAGTTTCGGCGAGGACGCCGAACCGCAACTGATTGCAAGCATGTACCGGCATCTGGCGTATTGGCCGTCCTATCTGGCGCTGCTGCGCACCATGCTGGCGCCGCTGCAACGCGACGGGCGGCTTAATACGCTCACGCTTTCGACCCGCGCGCTCGGCCACGCCCATGGCGCGGTGCTCGCTTCGCACCTGAAGCCTTCGACGCCGCCTGACACGCTCAAGGGCGCGCTGGCGTCGTGCCGCCTGTTCGTCGAACATCCGATCGCCCGCATGACCGGGCTCTGCGCCTTGATCCGGCGCGCGACGCCGCAATAGCTCAATCATCCGGGCTATGAAGCTCTAGCCGACCATCTCGACCTTGCCGTCGCCGAGGCGGTAGACGCCGCCGACGATTTTCAGCTTTTTGTTGTCAACCGCAGCACTGAGGATCGGGGTTGCCGCCTTCAATTTTGCGATCGTGTCGATGACGTTTCGCCGCGTCGCGTTGGCGAGCTTGTCGCCGGGCTGGTCCGCGACCGCCTTCACCGCCGGCGCTAATGCTGCGACCAGCGAGGGCAGATGGCCGGGCAGGGTGGTGTTGTCCTTGAGCGACTTGATCGTCGCGTCGACCGCGCCGCAGCTTTCATGGCCGAGCACCAGGATCAGCGGCGAGCTGAGTACCGCGACCGAATATTCCAGGCTCGCGACCGTGTCGTCATTGGCGAAATTGCCGGCGACGCGGCAGACGAACAGATCGCCGCGGCCGCTGTCGAAGGCATATTCGGGCGCGATGCGGGAATCCGCGCAGCTCAGGATGCTGGCATATGGGTTTTGCCCGCCGGCCAGTGCCTCGCGCTCGTGTTTGAAATCGTGCCGGCGCGAGACGCCTTCGACATAGCGGCGGTTGCCTTTCATCAGCCGCTTCAGCGCCTCGTCCGGCGAAATCACGTTCTGCGGTTTTGGCGGCGGCTTGGTATCCTTGGCAAAGGCGCTGGGCGCAAAGGCCAGACCGGCGGCGATGCCGCCCGCGGCGGTCAGAAAGCGGCGGCGCGTTGGTTGGCTCGATTGAACGGTTTCATCGCAGAGGTGGCACATCGCTATTCTCCCGAAGACGAAAAATGATGGCACGGCGAGTTCAGGTTATGTCACCGGCTGCGCCGTGAAGCAATCCGGCTGAGCACTTCGATTCGCCGTTCGTTCAGCCGTCATTGCGAAGCGAAGCAATCCATCGCGCCGAAGTAAGAAAGATCACGCGATCACCTAACAGTGAGGCTGGTGATGTGAACTAGCTCACCCTGTAATGCCTGCACCGGACCTACCAACAGAGCGGGAGGCTTCAACGCAGGAGGGAAAAATGCGTACCGTATTTCTTGCTCTCGCGACTTCCGCGACGATTTTCGTCATTGGCTTGGCGCCTGCCGCAGCGCAGGATTATCAATATTGCATCCAGGGTGATGAATTCGCCGGCGGGGCCGGCGAGTGCACCTTCTCAAGCTACGCGCAGTGCCAGGCGAGTGCTTCGGGCCGAACGGCCACTTGTGCACCCAATCGTTACCTCAATGTCTACGCCCAGCTCGTTGATCGAACCCACCCGCGTCACCGTTCGCACTGACATCGCCGACGCGACGCGCCAAACCTGAAACGACCGCGGCCCTCGTCAGGGGAGCTGATGAGGGCCGCGTTGGAACACTTCGTCGCGCCTAGGTTCGCAACGAGGTGTGGGAGCTCTTGAAGACTCTTTTAGTGGGGCATGATCTTTTCCAAAGACCGGTTTCCACTTTTTGGGATCATGCCCATCAGAACGGCAGCAGCACGTCCATGACTTGTTGGCCGTAGCGGGGTTGCTGGATATCGCTGATCTGGCCGCGGCCGCCATAGGCGATGCGGGCCTGCGCGATCTTCGAGGAGTCGATGGTGTTGTCGCTCTGGATGTCTTCCGGGCGGACGATGCCGGCGACGATCAGTTCGCGGATTTCGAAGTTGACGCGGATCTCCTGCTTGCCTTCGACCACGAGGTTGCCGTTCGGCAGCACCTGCGTCACCACGGCGGCGACGTTGGTCTGCAACGCTTCCTGGCGGTTGACCGAACCCTTGCCGTCGCTCGAAGCGGTTGAGTCCGCGGTCAGGATGCGGCCGGGCAGGATCTTGTTCGCCTGTGTGATGGTCTGGGCGCCGATGAAGTTGGTGACGCCCGAATCTTCCTTGTTGGTGCGGCTGCGCTGGGTCTCGTTGGTGAGGTTGGCCTTGTCGGTGATGTTGACGGTCACCGTCAGGAGATCGCCGATGCGCGCGGCGCGCTGGTCCTTGAAGAAGGCGCGGGAGCCGTTCCGCCACAGCGAGTTCGCATTATACGACGCCTGCTCGGGTTTCGGCATCGGCATCTGCACCGGCTTGTAGCCGGGCTGCGTCGTCGGGTTTTCGATCTCCGTCAGCTTCGGCTTTTCGCCGATCTGGGAGAGACGGTCGATCGAGGAGCAACCGCTTGCAACGGCCGCCAGCGAAAGGAGCGCGCTGGTGAGTACGAGACGGTTGATACGGGAAACTGACATTTACATTACTCGGTTTTGGCAGCGACTGCACTGATGTTGGCGACGGCGACGGGAGCGGTGGACTTGGGTGTTTCGAGCGAGGAAGTGGCATCGCTGACCGGACTTGTGACAGGACTTGGAGCCGGGCGAGGCGTTGCGACCGTAATCGAGACCTGGCCGCGGCCGGTGACGACGCCGGAAATCGTGCGCTTCGATTGCAGGTTCATGACATTGACGACGTCACCCTCGGTGCCGCCCTCGATCGCCTTGCCACGAACGGTGAGGTAAAGCCCCGGTGACTCGTAGATCAGCGTGACGTTCTGGTCGCGCTGCACCAGATCGGGCTTGGCCAAATCAGCAACCTTGACGGCCTGGCCGGCGCGGAGCTGGCGGCGGGCCTGCATGCCGACCGCGCGGTCGCGGGTGGCGGCGTCGCCGCCCACCTCGGCCTTAGGGCGGCGCTCGACCATCACGTCGGAGGATTTCAAAACCTCGTTGCGCTCGACACTGCGCGCCAGCACCGCGGCCTCGACGGTCTCGACCGCCGTGCCGGTGAAGCGCAGCTTGGTCGCGCCGAGGCCGTTGTCATTGGCAATCTCGAAGGTGACGTCGAAGCGGCCGTTGCGGTTGTCGTAGCGTACCGAGGTGGGCTGCATCGCGCCGGTGAAGCCGGCATCCAGCCTGATATCGCCGGGATCGCGGTCGAAGGTGAGGCTGAGATTGACAGCGTCGCCGAGACCGTTCCTGCGCTCCAGCGCACGGCCGACCTGCGCCTCGATATCCTTGCCCTCGATCGAGCGGGCCAGTCGCGTCACCGAAATTTCCCTGAGGTCGCGGGTGTCGACGCCAATCACCTGATGCGCGCGCAGCGCATTGATCACCGCCGGCACCGGCAGCGAGCCGGTGGTGCCGAGATCCGGCGCGCGGTAGATCGCGATCTGCGCGGCCGAGCCGGCGTTGTCGATGAGGTCGCCGATCCGCACGATGTCGCTGGAGACCTGGACATTGGCGCGCAGCGCGGGGGCGGCGATGACGTCGGCCTGGTCCAGCGGGCTTTGCGCGACCGCGAAGGAAGCGGAGGCGGCGAGCAGGGCGGAAGCGAGGATGAGCGAGCGGGCAATCATGGCCAATCCTCAGCGGAACATGTTGGAGGTGGACTGCAGCATCTGATCGGCGGCGCTGACCACCTTGGCGTTCATCTCGTAGGCGCGCTGAGCGGCGATCAGGTCGGAGATTTCCGAAACCACCTCGACGTTGGCCTGTTCGAGGTTGGACTGCTGCATGTCGCCGAAACCGTCGGTATTGGCGATGCCGTCCTGCGGCGTGCCGGAGGCCGGCGTATCCGTGAACAGGTTGTCGCCGATCGGATTGAGGCCGGCCTTGTTGATAAAGCGAGTAAGGCCGATCTGGCCGACCGTGGTCGGCGTGGTCGAGCCGGGCAGGGTGACCGAGAGCTGGCCCTGCGCGTTGATGGTGATGCCGGAGGCGTTTTGGGGGATCGTGATCGTCGGCTGCACCGGATTGCCCTGCGCGTTGACGACGCGGCCCGTCGCGTCCATCTGGAACGAGCCGTCGCGGGTATAGGTGTAGGTGCCGTCGGGCATCTGGATCTTGAAGAAGCCTTCGCCGCGGATCGCGATGTCGAGGTCGTTGCCGGTCTGCGACAGCGTGCCCTGGCTCATCAGCCGCGGGGTGCCGACGGTCTTGACGCCGCCGCCGATGTCGACGCCGACCGGCAGGATGGTGCCCTGGTCGGACGCCTGGGCGCCGACGCGGCGCACATGGTCATAGATCAGGTCCTGGAACGCCGCGCGCTGCTTCTTGTAGCCGGTGGTGCGCAGGTTCGCGATGTTGTTGGAGATCACCTGAACGTTGAGTTCCTGTGCCGCCATGCCGGTCGCTGCTGTGTATAGGGCGCGCATCGATCAATGCCTTGCGGTTATGCCGGAACGTCGGCGAGTTTCTCGATTGCGGATTTGTGCAGGTCGCTCTGCTGCGACAACAGCGCCGAAATCTGGGTGTAGGTCCGCGTGATCTCGATCATGCGGCTCATCTCGGTCACAGAATTGACGTTCGACTTCTCGACGAAGCCCTGACGCACCCGCGAGACGCTGTCGGGCTGGGCGGCGGCGCCGGGACCGGCCGCGAACAGGTTGCTGCCGTCCTTGATCAGCTTCTGGGCGTCGGCGAACGAGGCGATCCGCAGCTTGCCGCGGACCGAGTCGAGATGGCTGGTGCCCTCGACCACGGTGATGTTGCCGTCGGGGGCAATGGAGATGTCATGGTCGGTCGGCTGGAACACGATCGGGCCGGAGGCACCGAGCACGGGGTTGCCGCCCGCGGTCACGAGCTGGCCCTGGTTGTTGATCTGCAGGCCGCCGTCCTTGGTGTAGCGCTCGCCGGCCGGGGTCTGCACCGTCAGGAAGCCGCCGCCGTCGATCGCGACGTCGAGCGGGTTCTTGGTCAGCTCGGTATTCCCTCCTGCGAAATCGTGGAAGGTGCCGCGGTCCTGCACAAAGGAGACCCGGCGGTCGGCGCGCGTAAAATTGTCTTCGTGCGCACCCGAGTTGAGGAATTCCTCGAACAGCGAGCGGTCGGCCTTGAAGCCGTTGGTGTTGATGTTGGCGACATTGTTGGCGACGACATCCATCTGCCGTTCCAGCGTCATCTGCCGTGATAGTCCGACGAGAAGCGTATTCTCCATCGGGAATCTCCCCTTTTGCTCGATCCTTGAAGCCTGCTCTCCCAAGCCGCCCGCCGGATCCCGTGAACCCTTGAGCTCTCCCAAGCCCGCCGGTTCGCAATCACCTCAGCGAAAGCCGTGCCAACTCGGAAAATTGCGGTTTGTGAAGGAGTTAGGTGTTTTGCAGGGGGGCGGCGCGGGCGGCAGAAAGGTCTTGTTGACCATGTTTGCCCGGCAGTTTTTTCCTAGTTGGCCCCAACCGGAAAGGTTCCGTTAACCATTGTTACCGTAGCGTTGCATTTATTGAGAGCGCGTGTGCGCTGGCGGCTTTTGTTTCGCGTTAGGGGCCTTTGTTGATCCCGGTCGGTGGCAACCGTGTTCGCATCCAGATGGATCGGGCGGGGCAATGGCTGATAGCGAACCGGCGGAAGGCGCAGATGGCGCAGACGCCATTCCGGCCAAAAAGGGCAAGCTGAAGCTGATCATTGCGCTGGTCGGGTTCGTCGCCATCCTCGGCGGCGGCGGCGGCTGGTTCTTCTTCATGCGCGGCCATGGCGAGGAGGCGCACGCCGAAGCGCCGCCGCCGAAGCCACCGTCCTTTGTCGAAGTGCCCGACATGATGGTCAACCTGGTCGGCGCGCCCGGCGAGCGCGTGCAATATCTCCGGGTCAAGATCGTGCTCGAGGTCAAGGAAGAGAAGCAGGTCGAGGCGATCAAGCCGAACCTGCCGCGCGTCACCGACCTGTTCCAGACCTATCTGCGCGAACTGCGCCCCTCCGACATCAACGGCTCGGCCGGTTTGTTCCGGCTGAAGGAAGAGCTGACCAAGCGCGTCAACAACGCGGTGGCGCCGCAAGTGGTCTCAGCCGTGTTGTTCAAGGAAATCGTGGTTCAGTGATGGAACAGGTCTAGCGCCATGGCCGTCAACAAAGACCAGATGGACCAGGACGCCATTGCCGCGCAATGGGAAGCTTCGCTCGACTCCGAAGATCCCGCGGCGGCAGCGGAAGAGGCCGCGGCCAACGAACTCTCCGAAAGCATGGCGCTGCAATGGGCCGCCATGGTCGAGGATGGCGGTCGCGAGTTCGGCAACAAGAATTCCGGCGAACGCGTTCTGTCGCAGGAGGAAATCGACAACCTGCTCGGTTTCACCGTCGGCGATGTCAATCTCGACGACCATTCCGGCATCCGCGCCATCATCGATTCCGCGATGGTGTCCTACGAGCGTCTGCCGATGCTCGAAATCGTGTTCGACCGCCTGGTGCGGTTGATGACGACGAGCTTGCGCAATTTCACCTCCGACAACGTCGAAGTCTCGCTCGACCGCATCACCTCGGTGCGCTTCGGCGATTACATGAACTCGATCCCGCTGCCGGCGGTGCTCTCGGTGTTCAAGGCCGAGGAGTGGGAAAATTTTGGCCTCGCCACGGTTGATTCCAGCCTGATCTACTCGATCATCGACGTGCTGCTCGGCGGCCGCCGCGGCCAGACCTCGCTGCGCATCGAGGGCCGGCCCTACACCACCATCGAAACCAACCTGGTGAAGCGGCTGGTCGAGGTCGTGCTGGCCGACGCCGAGCAGGCGTTCCGGCCGCTGTCGCCGGTGACGTTCTCGATCGACCGGCTGGAGACCAACCCGCGCTTTGCCGCGATTTCCCGGCCCGCCAACGCCGCGATCCTGGTGCGGCTGCGCATCGACATGGAAGACCGCGGCGGCAACATCGAATTGCTGCTGCCCTACGCGACCATCGAGCCGATCCGCCCGGTTCTGCTCCAGATGTTCATGGGCGAAAAGTTCGGCCGTGATCCGATCTGGGAAGGCCACTTTGCGACCGAAGTGGCGCAGGCCGAGATCTCCGTCGATGCGGTGCTGTATGAGGCCGACATTCCGCTCAAGCATCTGATGAAGCTGAAGGTCGGCGACACGCTGCCGCTGGAAATGCGCGCCGACGCGCTGGTGTCGGTGCGTTGCGGCAACGTCATCCTGACCGAAGGGCGGATGGGCCGGGTCGGCGACCGCGTCGCCATCCGCGTCACCAAGCCGCTGCGCAAGCCCAACACCACCTTCGCGATGTTCGAGAAGGCCGACGAGCAAACCAAGTTGATGGAGGCACAATGAATCATTCCCTCGGAATCGTGATCGAGAGTCTGGTGGCGGTGCTGCTGATGCTCACGATCGGTTACTGCATGGTGCTCAACAAGCGCCTGAAGCGGCTGAAGGCGGACGAACATTCGCTGAAAGCCACGATCGGCGAGTTGATCACCGCCACCGAAATCGCCGAGCGCGCGATCGGCGGCCTCAAGCACACCGTGCGCGACGTCAACGAACATCTCGGCAGCCAGATCACCGCCGCAACCCAGATGTCGATGCATCTGAAGAGCCAGCTCGCCGAAGGCGACGGCGTGATCCGCCGCCTGTCCAAGATCGCGGCCGCAGCCCGGCCGGCGACGCCTGAAGAGGCACTTGCTGCGGCCGCGCCGAAGGTTTCGGCGGCGAAAGCGGTTGCCGCGGCGGCGCAGGCGTTCACCGAGCGCCGAAGGACGGATGGCCTCGCTGCATGAAATCGTTCCGCGACGTCAGAGTCCTGCCCGTCGTTCTGGTTGCGATCTTCGGCCTTGCCGTGCTGAAGATCGCGGGCCTGGTGCTCGATGGCGGCTACGTGTTCGACTACCAGCCGAACAAGCCGGCCAAGATGTCGTGGGCGCAGGAAAACCTCGGCTTCCCCGGCGGGCAGAAGATCGATCCGGATGACATTACCGGCTCGACCCACGGCGCGCCCAAGGAAGAGAAGAAGGAAGAAGCGCCGAAGCCGTCGGCCCCCGGCACCGAGCCGCCGAAGCCCGATGGCGTCGTGGTGTTTCCCGATCAAGGCCCGCAGGCGGTGTCGCCGTCGGAGCGCGCCATTCTCGAGCGGCTGCAGACGCGCCGCCAGGAACTGGAACAGCGCGCGCGCGAGGTCGAAATTCGCGAGAGCCTGTTGAAGGCGGCCGAGAAGCGCATCGATGCGCGTGCCGAGGAGGCGAAGGCGGTCGAAGCGCGGATTTCCGGCGCTTCCGGCCAGAAGGCCGAGCAGGACGCCGCCCGCTTCAAGGGCATCATCACGATGTATGAAGGCATGAAGCCGAAGGACGCCGCAAAAGTGTTCGACCGGCTGGAGATGTCCGTGCTCTACGACATCGCCTCGCAGATCGCGCCGCGCAAGATGTCCGATATCCTGGGCCTGATGCAGCCGGAGGCCGCCGAGCGGCTGACGGTGGAGCTGGCCCGCCGCGCCAGCGGCGACAAATCGAATGCCACGGCCGAACTGCCGAAGATCGAAGGCAAGATGCTGCAGCAAAAGGCCAATTGAAACGGCATATTTAACAAAACCTTAAGCCGGCCAATTCAAGATTCAAACGAGCCGGCGAGGGCGCTTCGCCGCTTTAGGTATTCAAGGCCAAGAGATTTCCCGGATGGGGCGAAGGGCTGCCGCTGGAGTTTCGTTGCTCGGCCGCGCATTGGCGCGGACGGCCCGGCATTGCCTTGTCTTGGCGCCGCTCTTGGCCGGCCTGACATTCCCGCAAGCGGCGCATGCCGACGACCCGGTCAAGGGCGAGGCGACGTTTTCGGCTTCCGGCGGGTACGCGCGGCTGATGCTGAAGCTCGCCGAGGACGTCGAGTCCGACGTCACCACCGCCGGCTCGATCATCGTGATCCGCTTCAAGCGTCCGGTGGACATTCCCGTCGACAAGCTGTCGGACGCCGTGCCCGATTATGTCGGCTCGGCGCGCCGTGATCCCGACGGCACGGCGATCCGGCTGTCGCTGGCGCGGCGGGCCACCGTCAACACCATGACGGCGGGCGAGCGGATTTTCGTCGACTTCCTGCCCGATAGCTGGACCGGTCCGCCGCCGTCGCTGCCGGCCGAAGTCATTCGCGAACTGTCCGAGCGGGCGCGGCTTGCCGAACGCGCACTGCGGGCGCAGTTGGCGGTCAATGCCGCCAAGAAGAAACCGCCGGTTCGCGTCCGCGCCTCGGTGCAGCCGACCTTCGTGCGCTTCGTGTTCGAGATGCCTGATGGCGTCAACGTGTCGTCGGTGCTCAACGATCAAAAACTGACGTTGCAGTTCAACAACGTGCTGAACTTCGATCTCGCCGACGCCAAGGTGGCGGCTCCGCCGAATGTCGCCTCGATCACGCAGCGCACCGATACCGATTCTTCCGCGGTCGATATCCTCCTGATCGGCGAGGTCGACGTCCATTCGTTCCGCGAGGAAAAGAACTACGTCGTCGACGTCGCGTTCCAGCAGGCCGACAAGCCCACGGTGGCGGACGCGCTTGCGCCGCCCGCCGCGGCCGCGCGCGCCCCGGCTGCGGCGCATGCCCCGGCAGCGAAACATGGTCCGGCGCAGGTCAAGCCCGTGGCTCAGCTTCCCCGCGAAGCGCCGGCCAACGCGATGCCGCAAGAAGAGCCCGCGCCGCTGGCGCCGGTGACGTCGGAAGCGATTGCCGAGCAGGCCAATATCGAAATCAGGCCCGGCCAGCCCATGGCCGAGATGGCGTCGCCCGCGTCGGAGCACGCCGCACCCGCCGCCGAGATGGCGTCCGTCGCGCCTGAGAAAGTTGCGCAGCCGCTCGAGCCTGCGAAGGAAGCCGCCAAAGAAAGCATCAAGGAAACCGTCAAGCCGGCGGAGCCTGCGGCGGAAGCGGCAAAACCCGCGGCGACGAAGCCGGCCACGGAGCCGGTCAAGGCTGCCGCGGCTGAGGCTCCCAAGTCTGAAACTAACAAGTCTGAAACTAACAAGTCTGAAACCAACAAGGCCGAGGCTCCGAAGAAGATGGCTCCCGGGCCCGCGGCGCAAGCCGGCCCGAAAGCGGCAACCGTCGACGCACGGCGCGACAGCGACGGCCTGCGCGTGACCTTCACCTTTGCCTCGCCGACACCGGCTGCGATGTTCCGCCGCGCCGATACTGTATGGCTGGTGTTCGACAAGGCCGGGTTCGTCGATCTCGAGCCGTTCCGCGCCAAGGGCGGCGCCATCATCGGCGACGTCAGCCCGTTGCCGCTGGACAAGGGCCAGGCCATCCGCATTCGCCTGAACCGGCCGCAGATGCCGTCGCTGGAAAGCGATCCGCGCGGCGGCGGCATCGAGTGGACGCTGACTTTTGCCGATCGCGTGCAGGCGCCGCCGCTGCCGTTGATGGTGTTGCGCAACATCACCGATCCCGCGCTCGCCAATGTCAGCGTGCCACTGGCGAATCCCGGCCAGCTATACAAACTGGTCGATCCCGACGCCGGCGATACGCTGCTGGTGGTCACCGCGCCGCCGCCGGTCCGTGGCTTCATCAAGCGGCAGGATTTCGTCGAACTGTCGCTGCTGGAATCCGGTCACGGTGTGGTGGTGCATCCGAATTCCGACGACATCTCCGCCGAGGTCGGCTCCGACAAGGTGATGCTCGGCCGGCCGGGCGGGCTGACGCTGTCATCGGCCGACGTCGCCGCCGAACGCGCCACGGCGGCGGTGCGGCCGCTGTTCGACCCGATCGAATGGCGCAAGAACCAGGATGAAAATTTTCTGCCGCGGCTCGATGCGCTGATCAAGGCTGCGGCCACTGCCGAGCCCGAGCAGAAGACCCTGGCCCGGCTCGATCTCGCCAACTTCTACATGGCGCGCGCGATGTATCAGGAAGCGCGCGGGGTCACCAACCTGATCTATTCCGAGACCAAGCAGGGCAGCGAAGAGGCTGCCGTGATGATGGTGCATGCGGTGGCCTCTATCCTGATCGGCCATCCCGAGCGCGCGCTGAAGGATCTTGCCAATCCCGCGATCGGCAACGGCTATGATTCCCAATTGTGGAAGGGCTTTGCCTTTGCCCGCCAGGAAAAATGGGCCGATGCCCGCGAGAAGTTCAAGAATGCGGAATTCGCCATCGCCTCGCTGCCGCTGGATCTGCAGCGCATCGTGACCGCGGATGCGATGCGGGCTTCGCTCGAGGTCAAGGATTACGCCGGCGCCTCGCGCCGTCGCAGCGAGCTCGACGTGATCGGCGTTCCCGACGCGATGAAGCCGGAGATCGCGGTGCTGCGCGGCCGGCTCGCCGAAGCGCTCGGCTACGACAAGGATGCGCTCGACGCCTACAAGTTCGCCGCCAGCACCGATAACCGGCAGGCGGCGGCGGAAGGCCGGCAGCTCTGGGTGCTGCTGCGCCAGAAGCGCGGCGAGATGGGCCAGGCCGAAGTGTTGCGCGAACTGGAGACGCTGTCGGCGATCTGGCGCGGCGACGCCATCGAGGTCAAGACATTACAGAGAATGGCGCAGATCTATGCCGATACCGCGCGCTACTCGGATTCCTTTGCCGCCGTGAAGACCGCGACCCGGCTGCAGCCGAATGCGGAACTGTCGCGGCAGGCCCAGGACGCGGCGTCGGCGCTGTTCGCCCAGCTCTATCTCAGCCCCAAGGGCGAGGACATGAAGCCGATCGACGCGCTCGGCATGTTCTACGAGTACCGCGAATTGACGCCGATCGGCCGCCGCGGCGACGAGATGATCCGGCGTCTGGCCGAGCGGCTGGTTGCGGTCGACCTGCTCGACCAGGCGGCCGAGCTGTTGCAATACCAGGTCGACAAGCGGCTCGAGGGTGCCGCGCGGGCGCAGGTGGCGGCGCGGCTTGCCATGGTGTACCTCTCCAACCGCAAGCCGGACCGCGCCATTGCAGCATTGCGCTCGACGCGCATCGCCGATCTCTCGGGCGAACTGCGGCAGCAGCGGCTGCTCCTGGAATCGCGCGCGCAAAGCGACGTCGGGCGGCATGACCTCGCGCTCGACATCATCTCCAACATCACCGGCCGCGAGGCGATCAGGCTGCGCTCCGACATCTACTGGGCGTCGCGGCAGTGGCGCGAGGCCTCCGAACAGATCGAGCTGTATTACGCCGACCGCTGGCGCGACTTCAAACCGCTGAACGCGGCCGAGAAGGCCGACGTGATCCGCGCGGTGGTCGGCTACGCGCTGGCCGAGGACGCGATCGGGCTGGCGCGCTTCCGCGAGAAGTATGCGCCGCTGATGTCCGGCGATGCCGACCGGCAGGCGTTCGACATGGCCAGCAAGCCGGCGTCTTCCAGCAGCACCGAATTTGCCCTGATTGCGAAAATGGCCGCCAGCGTCGATACGCTCGACGGCTTCATCCGCGAAATGAAGATCCGCTTCCCCGACGCCACCGCGCGCGCGACATTGCCGCCGGAAGCAAAGGGTGAGCCGAAGAGCGAGCCCGCCCACACCGGCTCGTTGCCCGCGATCGTCGGCGTCAAGCGGGCCGAGGCGTCGCGGTAGGGGCGCTGCGCCTCAGCGCAGACGGCACAACGTCTCACCATTGAGCCCATCGCCGGGAGCCGCGAGGCGTTTGTGACGCAAGCAAGACGTGGCCGGGTCCGGATTGCGGCCCTTTGAGCGTCGCTGGAAACAAAATAAAGCACTATCCGGGCCGGCGATTTGCTAGGCTGACCGCACCCGATCCACAAGTTTGCATGGCGCTCTACCCACGCATTCAACGTAAAGAGCACCATGCCAGCACAGGCTTTGCCATTCTTCACTGCTCACCGCGTGTTGGCAGGTCGCGAAATTGCGCAGATTGCCGGTCTGTCCAGTCCGAATATCGACTTTATGATTTCGGCGGTAGCCCCTCTGGAATCGGCTTCCGCTGTCGACCTGTGCTATATGGACAACCGCAAATATCTCGATGACCTCAAGAACACCAAGGCGCGGGCATGCCTTGTGTCGCCGCGGTTCAGCGAGTTTGTTCCGGCCGGTACATTTCAATTCGTCACGCCGGATCCGTACCGGATCTACTGTCTGGTGCTGGCGTTGCTCTATCCCGGTGCGGCCAGTCCGAGGTCCACCTTTGGAATGACGGGCGTCTCTGAAAGAGCTGTTGTCCATGAGACGGCCATCCTCGGCGAGGGCGTCACCATCGATCCCGGCGCCATGATAGGGCCTGACGCACAAATCGGCGAATTCACCTGTATCGGACCGAACGCGGTGATCGGTCCTGGCGTCGTCATTGGGCGTTCGTGCTCGATCGGTGCCGGTTGCGCGATCACGCACGCTTCGGTCGGCGATCACGTCATCATCCACCCTGGCGTCGCGATCGGACAGGATGGCTTCGGCTTTTCGCTGGGCCGTGAAGGCCATTTGAAGGTGGCGCAAATCGGGGCCGTCATCGTTCACGACCTTGTCGAGATTGGCGCAAACACCACCATTGATCGCGGCTCGATACGCAACACGGTGATCGGGCAAGGCTGCAAGATCGACAACCTTGTTCAAATTGCCCACAACGTCGTTATCGGCCGAAATTGCGTCATCGCGGCGCAGGCCGGAATTGCAGGTTCAACCACTTTGGGAAATTTTGTCGCGGTCGGAGGGCAAAGCGGCATCGCGCCGCACCTGACGATTGGAGACGGTGCGCAGATCGCGGGCGCGAGCGGGGTGACGCGGGATATTCCGGCGGGCGAGCGCTGGGCAGGGTTTCCTGCGCGACCGACCAAGAAATTCTTCAGGCAGCACAGGATGGTCGAGTTGCTCGCCGAGCAACGGCTTCACATCAATGACGAGCCATTATCCTGATGGGCTGATCGGAAATAGCCGCCAGTGTCGATGCGTGCAGCGGGGTGACAAGGCGTCACCCCATCAATATTGCAGCCCGCTTTACGCCAACTGCGCCGACTTTGATGGCTGCGCCGTTTTCGGACGGTGGTCGTGCAGGTACGAAGCCAAATGGTTTCGAATGGTGACGTCGCCGACCACGGCGGTTTCGAAAAGGATCTCCTGCACGTCGCGAGGCAGGTCCGGCCACAGTGCGAGCGCGGCCTTTCCCAGCAAGCGTTCGAACTCGAGAGTCGAGTTGGTCATCATTTTTGGTCACTCGGTTTGGAGCGGGTTCTTGCAGGGCAATCCGACCTGCCGGTTTTATTGCGGCTCGCGGTGAACAAACTCGCGATGAATCTCCCTCCCGTTTTCGTTGACGACCAGTATCTCGAGGTCCTTGTCGTCCCGCAGGCTGTTGTCGCGGAAGTCCTGCGCGATCTCCTTGCAGTGACTGATCGCTTCAGCATTCGTGTTGAACTCGATCCCGATGCGGTCTCGCGTCGGGACGCCGTCTTTCATATCGAAAAAGAACTTTCGCATCGTCGATACCTGGTTACGAGGATGTCAGCCAATCTAATGTGTCCTCTTCGGAATCATGCGTCCGCGATCAATCTCGTGGGTGATGGTGTTTTCCCCGCGGCCTTTGATGGTGCGTCGCGGCTCCAGCCAGGCCTCCGTCACCAGACTTTCGATGATATGTCTCTCGACTCTTTTGCAGATGGGGCAACTAAACGTTCGCAAATCCTGGCCCGTACTGCTCGGCTCAATCGCCGAAAGCTTCATGGGAGAACCGCAAGCCGTGCATTGCGGGCCCTGGTTTTGTTTTTCGAGCATGGAAGTTACCTCAATGCGGTGCTCTGGGTTCGCCGGCCAGCCATCCGACTGCTTTCGACTGGAAGGGGTCCGATGCGATGACGCTTATCTCGACGTGATCGCATTTGGGGCATTGGAACAACCTGTGCTCGAAACCGGTGGGCCCCGGCGACACGCGTTCCAGCATCATCCGCGTCCGGCAATGGAGACAGCGACGGCGCTCAATAGCGCTCAGAAACTGCTGGGCTGAAGTCATGATGCTTCCCTGCATTGGGCGGGAGCGTTCCAGCACTCTCAGTCACCGGACGGATGCCGAAGCGGATCGGTGATGCAAGCAGATTGACCCTTCTGCTTTCCTTCGGTCTGTTCAATTTTGCTCACTTTCCAAAATTAATGGGTTGGAGCGCCTTCCAGCTGGCGAAAAGCCCCGCGTCGGTGCCGTCCTATTGTGCAAGCCTTGAAATGACGGATTCCGCACCGCTTCCAAGATTCAATCTGTCAAGGGTGGCGGTGAATCCGCGACGATGCGGCGTCCGTTGTCGCAGCCAGGTCGTTCTCCCCAAACCCCAGGACTGTCGAAATTTCCCGTCCGGCCTTGCGCGCCAGTTTTGAATATTCGAGCATCTTTGGCTCGTCGATGCGGGCGCTGGGGCCGTAGATGCCGACCGAGCCGACGACGTTGCCGCGATGATCGAAATAGGGCGCGGACACCGCCACCGCGCCGACGAAGATCTCGCCGCGGCTGGTCGCATAGCCCCGCTGTCGCGCCAGTTTGATTTCCTCTTCCAGCTTGGCGCGCTGTGCGCCTCTCGGAATTGTCGAGAGAATTTCCGCCTGGCGTTGCGGCTCCATGAACCCCAGCATGGCCCTGCCGGTCGAGCCCCTGGTGAGGCTCGAGCTATCGCCGACGCCGCGGCTGATCGAGAGCATGTGCCGGCTCTCGCATTCCAGGATGCAGATGCCGCGATCTTCCTGCAGTTTGAACAAGGCGGCGGTCTCGCCGGTGAGATCACGCAGGCCTTCGACGATCGACCGCGCCAATGCGACGACGTCGAGGCCCTTCAGCCACACATGCGACAGCTTCATCACGCCGTGCGAAAGCCGGAAGCGCTGCGGATCGCCTTCGGCAAGAATGAGATCGCGCTGCGCCAGCGTCTGCAGCAACCGGTAGAGGGTGGGGCGGCTCAGTCCGACACGCTTCTGGATTTCGATGACGCTCAGCGCCGGTTGATCCGGCGTGAAGCATTGCAGGATGGCAATGGCGCGATCGACGGCGCGCACCCCGGCCGCGCCGTTGTCCGCACTCGTTGCTTCCGTCTTCACCGTTTCCTTCACCGTTTCCTTGGGCTTCTTCGTCATCGACCACCAATTTTTGCAGGGCCGCCTGCGCACAAGGCGCTTGACCATCCGGTTGAGGGCCATAGTATATCGAAATATGATAATGATGTCCATCTAGTGGACACATCGCGGGAGGTAGGAAATTGCTTCGGTACAGCGGCACCCATGCGAGTATGGCGGCATCCTCGATCGCGGCCCTGACGCTCCTGTCGTCCGTGGCGCAGGCCGAACCGGATGGATCTGGTATCTCCGACGGTGTCGTGCGCATCGCGGTGCTGGGTGACTATGGCAGCGGGCGCGATCTCGGCGGTCCCGGCTCGGTGACGGCGGCGAAACTTGCGGCCGAGGATTTTCACAACACGGTGCTCGGCAAGCCGGTCGAGATCATTTCGGCGGACCATCAGAACAAGCCCGATATCGCCGTCGGAATTGCACGTCAGTGGTTCGACATCGGGCATGTCGATGCGGTGACCGATCTTGCCGTCAGTTCGGTCGGCCTTGCCGTCGCGGGGCTTGCCACGCAGAGCAATCGAACCGCTTTGGTCTCGGGCGCTGCAACGTCCGAACTGACCGGCGAAAAATGTTCTCCCGTCGTCACGCATTGGGCCGACGACACCTACGCGCTGTCAGCCGGCCTGGTCGGTGAGCTCAGCCGCCGGATCGGCAAGGACTGGTTCTTCGTCGCGGTCGACTACTCGTTCGGATCCGCGATGGTGAAGGATGCGTCCAAGGCGGTGACCGACGCCGGCGGCAAGGTGCTCGGCGTGGTGCGTTATCCCTTCAATACGTCAGACTTCTCGTCCTTTCTGCTGGCCGCACAGAATTCCAAGGCCAGCGTCGTGGCGCTCG
Organism: Afipia sp. GAS231; assembly: GCF_900103365.1. Lineage (NCBI taxonomy): Bacteria > Pseudomonadati > Pseudomonadota > Alphaproteobacteria > Hyphomicrobiales > Nitrobacteraceae > Afipia > Afipia sp. GAS231. Next base: position 1,215,756 of record NZ_LT629703.1, on the reverse strand, counting down.
CCGGCACCGGCGCCGACACTGTCAACGCGGTCAAGCAGACGCATGAATTCGGTCTTCAGCAATCCGGCCAGACCGTGGTCGGGATGCTGACCTTCATTTCGGACGTTCATTCGATCGGGCTGAGGGATGCCCAGGGCATGTACATCGCCGCCCAGTATTATTGGGACCAGGACGACGGCTCGCGGGCCTTCGCCAAGCGCTTCTTTGCGATCGAAAAGCGCGAGCCGACCAAATTGCAGGCCGCCACCTACGCCGCGGTGCGCCACTATCTGAAGGCTGTTCAGGCCGGCGGAACCGATGAAGCCAAAGCCGTCAATGCCGAGATGCGCAAGCTGCCGGTCGATTTCTTCGGCCGGCCTGCGCATGTCCGCAACGACGGCCGCGTCATCTACGATCTGTCGCTGTATCGGGTGAAGAAGCCCGAAGCGAGCCAATATCCCTGGGACTATTACGAGAAGATCTCCGTCATTCCCGGTGACAAGGCGTTTCGTCCCGAGGACGCCGGCGGCTGCAGACTGGACAAATAAGCGGCCACGGCCGCGTCGAGCGGCGTGGATTGGTGAACGTGGAGGAAGGCATGACCTTGCGGAACGATTTTGACCAACTCGTCGACGTCAACAACGGCTTCATCAGCCGCGAAATTTTCGTGGACGCGAACATCTACAAAGAAGAGCTGGACAAGGTGTTCACGCGGGCGTGGCTCTTGGTCGGTCACGAAAGCCTGGTTCCGAACCCCGGCGACTTCTACACGTCGCGGATGGGCGAAGAATCCGTCATCCTCTGCCGTGACAAGAAAAGCGAAATCCACGTCTTTCTCAATTCATGCCGGCATCGCGGCATGAAGGTGTGCCGTTACGAGCAAGGCAATACCTCGCTGTTCACCTGTCCCTATCATAGCTGGACCTACACCACCGACGGCAAGCTGCAAGGCGTTCCACTGCATCGGAACCTGTATGACGGGGTGCTCGACCGCGAGGCGAACTCGCTGGTCGCGGTGGCGAAGCTCCATAACTACAAGGGTTCGATCTGGGCGACCTGGGACAAGGACGCGCCCGATTTCATCACCTATCTCGGCAAGGCCAAAATTCATCTCGACCAGGCACTGGATTGCCGCGATGGCCGCGAGGGCGGCTCCGAGGTGATCGGTGTGCACAAATGGGTATTCCCCGCCAACTGGAAGTTTGCGGCGGAAAATTTCCTCGGCGATACCTATCACAATCCCAGTCACCGGTCGGTCGACCTGATCGGCATCGGTCCGAGTGCTGCGGCCGGCAAGAAGGGCCGGCGCGATGACGAACTGGAAAAGGCGCAGCATGTCTGGATCAGTTTTCCCGAAGGGCACGGCGTGCACTCGGCGATCCAGCCGGATGCCGACGAATATGTAGAATCGTTTCTCGACAATCCGATCCTGGAACAATACTTCCGGCATTGTTTCGAGGAACGAAAGCGACGGCTCGGCGAGCAGGCAAAACTGTTGCCGTTTGTCGGCACCATCTTCCCCAACACCTCCTATCACGGTCGGCAGCCGCGCGGTCTCTGCGCCTGGCATCCGCACAGCCCAACTTCGACTGAAGGCTGGCGCTTCTTCCTGGTCGACAAGGATGCGCCCAAGGAGGCCAAGGACTATCTGCGCCGCTACTACATGCGTTACTCCGGTCCCGCCGGGATGACCGAACAGGACGACATGGAAAACTGGTTGTATGCGACTGCGGCCAGCACCGGCACCGTCGCGCGCCGCTATCCCTTCAACTACCAGCAGTCGATGGGCGCCTACGTCACCGACCATCATTTGGGCGGGGAGGTGAGCACGCAGGTCACCGAGCAGATTGCGCGCGGTTTCTATCGTCGCTGGGCCACTTACATGAATAGTGGCGAATGGACTGAACTGCTGGGCACGCCCGCGGGCAACCGGCAGGCCGCAGAGTGAGCGTCTCGGCAAAAGTCGTCCTCGTCAGCGGCGGCACCTTTGGCATTGGCCGGGCAATTACGCTGGGCCTGGCGCAACGCGGCCATTCGGTCGTGGCTTTCGGGCTGGAAGCGCCCCAGGTTTCCAGTACGGCGCAGCATGCGATCCCCGGGCTCCGCGAAGAACTCGGGCGACGCGGCCTTGCCGCAGAACTGATGGAGGCTGACGTGTCGCTGTCGGCCGACGTCGCCAAGGTGGTTGAGCGGGCGCTCGCGCGCTTTGGCCGCATCGACGCAGTCGTCAACAATGCCGCGATCGGTCCGCTCGGCACCGTCCTCGACACCGATGAAGAGGTTTTCGACCGCATCATCGCCGTCAATCTCAAAGGGCCTTATCTGACCAGCCGCGCCGCCGTCCCGCACATGATCGCGCAGGGCGGGGGCTCGATCGTCAACATCGGGTCCGGCGCCGGCTGGGGCAAGCCGAACATGGCGGTCTACAGTGCGAGCAAGGGCGGCGTCGCCGCACTCAGCACGGCGATGGCCTACGACTTCTTTCATCAGCGTATTCGCGTCAACACCGTCATTCCCGGTGGCGGCGGCATTGTCAGCGGCATGAGTCTCGGCCGCGTCGGCGGCGATGCCGCGCGGTTCGGCAAAAGCGCGCCCGGCACCGCCGCAGGGCGTGTCGCCACCGGTGACGACATCGCCAACGTGGTTGCGTTCCTGCTGTCGCCGGAGGCGGAAACCCTGTCCGGCACCGTGATCGACGTCGGCTGCTTTGCGCAGCAGGGCGGCCCCATTCCCGCAAAATCAGCTCCGTAATTCTGGAGAAGTGCCATGACGGCGACCATTGAAGATCAGAAGCGGCTACCGGCCGCGAATTCCTCGATCGAAAGATCGGCGGCCTATTACCGGCTGAAGGCCGATGTCGAGGATTTCTATTACCAAGAGGCCGACTTGCTCGACGAGCGCCGCTTTCGGGAGTGGCTCGACCTGCTCGCCGAAGACATCTGCTATTTCATGCCGATCCGGCGCAATGTGAAGTTCGGCCAGCAGGCCGCGCGCGAGAACACCCGACAGGGCGAGGGCATCAGCTGGTTCGATGAAGACAAATGGACGCTCACCAAGCGCGTCGATCAGATCCTGACCGGCGTCCACTATGCCGAAGAGCCGCTGTCGCGGATCACCCACATGGTCAGCAACGTGCAGATCAAGGCTGCGCGGCCAGAGATCGGCGACGCGCGCGAACTCGATGTCACCTCGCGCTTTCTGGTCTACCAGAACCGGGTCGAATACGAGACCTACACCTTTGTCGGGCGCCGCCACGACACGTTGCGCCTCACTGACAAGGGCTGGAAGATCGCCAGACGCGAGATATTGCTTGAACAGAGCATTCTGCTGGCCAAAAATCTGACCACGTTTTTCTGAACGGGTCGGGGAAGCCGAAATGATCGATGTCACGGCTGTTGCGGTGGGAACGAGGCTGAAGCTGGGGGACGGCGTGGTCGCCGAAGTGACGGAGAACATGGCAGATGGCCAGTGGCTGCAGGTCCGCTATCTGGAGTCGCCCGGCCGCCCCGCGGAAGTCGGCGCCGTCGAGCTTTGCCATGCGCAGGACATCGTCAAGATACTGAGCTGACAACGGCGGGACAGTCGATATGCTGCGTTACGAGTACATGCCGAGCGATTTTCATCCGCTCTTTCTGTTTCTCGGTGAGGGCCCGGATCTGGCCGCGCTGGCGCGGCTGCTGCGGCGTTTCGCCGAAAACCCGATGCCTACAGCGGTGGCGGAGCGGATTCCCGGCGCTACGTCGCGCGACGCGCTGGTGCTCACGCCGGCCGACGACGGCTTCGGCATGCGCGATCTCGGCGGACGTTTCGCCTGGAAGCTGACGCCCTGGCAGGCCGAGCGGATCGCGGAGCGCATTGAGATTTTGTCGGAGCGAGACATCAAATCCGGCTCCGAAATTCTGGAGCTCGGCAGCGAGGGCGAAATCCCGGTCAGGGTGTCGCGCGGCGAGTTCACCGACGATTTTCTCGTCACCCGCCGGTAACGCCTGGGCGATGAGCGATTGCGGAAAATCTGCGGCGTCAGCGCTGCGATGTATTGGTCGGCTGCCGATCCAACAGAACATCCTTCATCCTGATTTCCAACGCGATTTTCACGTTCGGGTGCGGCAGAATATAGAAGCGCCCGTCCTTCACCGCGTCGATGGTGATCTTTGCGATGTCGGCGGCGGACAGCCTTCCTGATTTGATCGCCTGTCTGATGCGCTCCGAGTACCGTTCCGCTTCCGGATTGGAGTCCGCGAGTTCCGCGGGCCGGTTGCGTTCGGAGTTCGATATCCCGGTATCAACAAATGCGGGGCACAGCACGGAAACGCCGATAGGCGCATTCTGGCCGCGCAGCTCGTGGTGAAGGCATTCCGTGATCGCGACCACGGCGTGTTTGCTTGCGGCATAGACGCCGGAGCCCGGGGGCGCAAGCAGCCCCGCTGCGGAGGCTGTGTTGACGATGTAAGATTCTTCCTTTTGCGCCAGCATGCGCGGCACGAAGCTGCGCAACCCGTGAACCACGCCCATCACGTTGATACCCAACGTCCACTTCCAGTCGTCGAGCGTGGCCGTCCAGATCGGCCCCGCCGTTCCCACGCCCGCGTTGTTGAAGAGCAGGTGGCATGCGCCGAAGCGGTCGTATGTCGACCTTGCCAGATGCTCAATGCTGTCGGCACTGGAGACATCGCTGCCAGTCACGAGCGACTCTGTGCCAGGCTTGAGCAGCGCGACGGTGGTACCTAAGCCACCCGTATCGATATCTGTGAGAACAACCTTCATTCCTTCGTCGGCGCAACGGATCGCAAATTCACGACCAAATCCACTGGCCGCACCTGTAATCACCGCAACTTTTCCGTGAAGCTCTTGCATGGCGAGTCCTAGTCAGAAACATGTCGGGAAATACGGTTGCGTTTGTTTCTTGTAATGAAAGCGCGGCGAATGCGGAGAGTCTATGGGCTAAAACCGGGATGTGTCCATCGAGTTCGCAATGTCCGCTCGGGGTCAATCGCTACCGAATCGGACTTTCGGGCCATGTCCGGTCTTCCCTCGGTAGCGACGGGATTGCGGGCATCCCGGATTGACAGCTTATGAGCGCACGGATCTAAGCGACTGCCATCCGGTCGTTCCGCGGCCTGCTGGGCGAATGCGCGTCTTGTGCTATATCGGAACCGGGGCGACTGTTTTTCCGGCCGCATGAGAGCTTGCCGACCGATGCCGCTGATCCGGAACAAAATCGTGGGGTACGATGACGAGCGGCTGGCATTCAAGTTCACGATGCTGAGCGAGAACAACGGCGAGACGGTCGAGTGCCAGATCAGCGACGCCGCGATGGACGAACTGGCCGGCGTCAAGGGTACGGAGAGCATCGCCCGGCAGGCGCAGTTTCTGGCCCTGAGGGACGCCGTCGAGGGTATCGCCTCCGAGATCTATGACGAAGCGCCCCGCTTCAAAGGTTATGCGGTGCGGATTTTCACCAAGCACATCCACAAATAGCCAATATCGAAGCGGGTCCCGAGACTTTTCGCTGCGACGCGGCAGCGCATGCTTCGTCCCCTCGACAGATGCCGGGCAAACCGGCAACCTGAGGCTTTGCAGCATCTGAACGAAGCCCGGGGGAACCATGAGCAAGCCCGTCAAGTCTGAGGCCGAATTGATCGCGATGGCGCGGGCCGAACTCAAGGTCCACGCCGACTGTCCCGACGGCATCCAAATCTCTGTGATCCGCGACGGCGATAGCTGGGAATTCCGCGCCAGCGCCGATGCCGCCACCGTCGCAAAGCCCGGCTATCCTGAATGCGTCGCGATGCTGGTTCAGGTCGGCGACCACCTCAGCAAGCAATATGCGGTGGGGTGAGGCTGCGCTGACGGACGCCAATGCTGAGAGCCTTTTTCGTTCCGATGGAATCGGAACGGGGCTCTAGATTTTTGATTTGACGCGTTTTCCTGACGCGAACCGGTTTCCGCCTCGCTGGAAAACGCTCTAGTCTGCGGTCTCGATATTCTTGACCGGCGTCGTCAAGCGACAGCGCAGACCTGGCGGTTCATAGGAGAGTTCAACGGTCCCGTTGAAGTCGTCCTTCAGCACGCGGGTGATCAGCCGCGATCCAAACCCGGTGCCTGAGGGGGGCGATACCGCAGGACCGCCGGTCTCCTGCCAGGTGAAAACGAAATGGGGCTCGCCATCGAGGTCGGTGTTTTCCCATGTGATCGATATGCGTCCGGCGGGACCGCTCAGCGCACCGTATTTGATCGCATTGGTCGCAAGTTCGTGGATCGCCAGCGACAGCGAAAGCGCTTGGCGGGATCTGACGATGGTCGGCGGCCCCAAAATTTCGAAGCGGCCTTCGCCGGTCCGATACGGTGCCAGCGCGGTCCGGACCACCTCGTGCAGCGGCGCTTCAATCCAGTGCGAGGCGGTCAAGAGGTCGTGCGCCCGTCCGAATGCCGCGAGCCTTCCCTGATAGATTTCAAGTGCTGATTTGCTCGCGGCGTCGCGAAACGTCTGGGCCGCCACGGCGCTGAGAACCGCAAGGGTGTTTTTGACGCGGTGCTGCAGTTCGTGGTTGGCGAGGTCGAGCGCTTCCCGCGCCCGATGCTCCGAGGTGACATCGTTGCAGACGACGAGCACGCCGCCGACCTTGCCGTCGAGGTCGATCGGCCCGTAGCTGTAGGTCCACCACACATCCTCGCGGCGGCCGTGACGCGTGACCGGCACCAACTGGTCGACATGCCAGGTCGATCCCTTGCCGGTCATGACGTACTCGATCTGGGGACCGATGATGTCCCAGATCTCGTCCCAGCATTCCCGTCCGCGCGCGCCCAGCGCGCTCGGATGCCGCTCGGGACCCATCGTCGCGCGATAGGCGTCGTTGTAGAACTGGATCAGTTCCGGCCCCCACCAGATGAACATCGGGTGGCCCGAATTGAGGACGAGGCGCACCGTCACGCGGAGGCTTTGCGGCCATGTCTCAGGCGGACCAAGGGAGGTGCTTGACCAGTCGAATGCCCGCGTCAACGCGCCCATCTCGCCGCCGCCGGCCAAAAAGTCATTCACCGGTTCGACCCTGCCCATAGCCCACGCCCTTAACACGCAGCGGCATCACCGTACTACAGATGAACGTGCCAGGTAGAGCAGGGATTCGGTCGCCGCCGGGCGGGGTCTTTGAGCGCTCCGGCGCACTTCATGGCGTGAATATTCGCCACCGGTTCAAGCCGGTGCCGTTCCATCCCGCTGTTTTTCCGGTTCGACTGACACGATCTGGTTGCAGGTCTTGCACTTGTAGACGTGGACGAGAGGGCGCAATCCGATCCGGGGCAGCTTTCCCAGGCGGGCGGTGTCGCGTCCGCAGGTTTCGCAGCGCGGCGACAGGCTTTTTTCCTTGAGCGGTCGGGGCATCATGCGGAATCACTGACGCTGGCAAAGGAACATGCCGCGAAGATGCTGTCGGATTGCATCTTAATCATGGAAAAATAGTCCGTATGACTACGAGGTGCCGCCGCCGCGCCGCTCACATTGCGCCACCGCCCGCGCCATCTTTTGCCACCAAATCGGCCAGCCGCGGGCGTCCTCGCAACACACTGTGTGGGCCAAAGTCAAAACGCCAGCGCGCTACCCGGGAGACGGCCGACAGGATTCAATCCAGGCCGGATCTGCAATTTGTGAGGCGTGCGAAAATGGTTTCTACCGACGGTCGTGATAAATCGGGGCGTGGTGCGTTGACGGTTGCCAAGGAAGCTAACAAGGAAGCTAACAAGGAAACGAAAAAGGAAGCGAAGAAGGCTGCGGCATCGCGTCCTTCACCTGCCGAAAAATTCGATGTCGACCGCGACGAGCCTGCGATCCGCGCCGGAAGACTCCAGGTGCAAGCGCAACGGTCCCGGAAGCTGCACGAATATTACGACGAGGCGCTCGCGGAAATCCGCGCGTCGCTAGAACGGTAAGAAAAGATCACAATCATATACGTCGTCATGCCCGGCCTTGCCGCCTACGCTAAAGCTTCGGCGAGCCGCGACAGACAAAAGCCGCGGCGAAGCCTTGGCGGAGCCGGGTGCCGGGCATCCACGTCTTTGCAGCTCGCAGCGGGGAAAGGCGTGGATGGCCGGGCATAGGCGAGCGTAAGCGACGCCGTCCTTTGGACGGCTGTGCCCGGCCATGACGAACGATTTTCAGCGCCTCACTCGTTTCTCAACCGAGGTGGCAATATCAGCTATTCGGTGTCAGCGCCGCTCGAGCTTGGTAATGGTTTTGGTCGCGCCGGTACCGATCGTGGAAAAGTTGACCCTGTCACCGGCGTGCACGGTGTCCAACGATGCGGCGTTCTGGACCTTGAATTCTTCCGCCGCGCTGCCGCCTCCTGCGCCGACGGTGCCGCTTTGGGTCTGCTGAATAGCGACGGTGCCCTTGAGACGATCGATCCTGGTCACGGTTCCCGTCAGCGTCTCCTGCGCAAATGCGGATGAACTGATGATGCAGAGGGCAGCCGTACCGGCGATCATGATGGTGGCAAGCTTCATGGCACACTCCCGGCGTTGAGGTATTGGCGATAACTCGGGGTGCGCCGGATTGGTTCCGGCGGGAGATCAAGATCTTCAGGCGCGCTTTCCCGGCGATTTGGTCCTGGACGCCGGCTTTGGCGTGGAGGAGGGGGCGCCTGCGGCCGGTGGCGCCGATGCGATTAGCGCTTTCAGAAAGGTCATGATGATCTGGCCGCTGCGCTTTGGCTCGACATCGGCCGACAGCAGCGCGAGGCCACGGCCGAGCGCGATGAAGCTCGCCGCGATTTCGGCAGGCTCGCCCGGAACCGTCTTGCCGAACAGCTCGAACAGCGCGGTGACGAAGCCGCCCAAAGCGCGGCGGTGCTTGCGGTTCAGTTCGTTATAGGTTGCTGCGAAGCCCGGGCTGCGCAGCGCCTGGAGCTGCAGCTCGATCGCGAGCACGGCAAAGCCGGGATCGGAATTGACGGTGGTCGACCATTTTTCGATGCCCGCCATCGCGGAAGCGGCGTCGCCTTCCGCGCTCTTCAGCGCCGTCTCGATCCGGGCGCGTTCCTCGGTCTGGTGCTGCCGCACCAGTTCGAGCAGGATCGCCTCCTTGTCGGGAAAATTCGAGTAGAAGGCGCCTTGCGAAAACCCGGCTGCGTCGGCGATGTCGCGCACCGAGGCGAGGGCAAATCCCTTTTTGACGATCTCGCTGCGCGCGGCCGCGATCAGCAGCTCCCTTGTACGGGCCTGACTTTCCTCGCGATTCAACCTCGGCATGGGCGGACGTTCCTGAATTAAAGATATCACTTGATATTCAGATAGCATATGATATCTGAAATGGGAGGGCAGCAGAACAAGGACACATATCATGGAGACCCGTGCGCTGGACCGGACCCTGGCCATCCTGGCGGCGCTTGCCGCGCTGACGGTCGCGTTCATGGTGGCCGGCATTCTCACCACGCGCAGTTCGCAGGACTTCTTCCAGTCGGCGCGCGCGGTCGAAGCCTACAGCGCGCATCTGGCAGCCCCCCTTGCTGCATTCGGGCTGCGGCTCAATCTCGGCCTCGACAATCTCTTCATGGTTTTCTACGGGGCGTTTTTTGCGGTGCTGGCCGCCCGGCTGCGCGGCATGCTGGACCCGCGACTGCTCGGGGTCGCGCTCGCCGCGCTGATGCTGACAGTGCTGCTCGATTCGTTCGAGAACCATCACATCATGACCATGGTCCATTCGATAGAGGAAGGATTGCCGCTGTCGGCCGCCGAAGGCCAGCTGCAGATGATCGCTTCCGCCATCAAGTTTCACGCCAGCTATCTCGGTGTCCTGCTGTTCTCGTTCGGCTTCCTGCAATTCGGAAAACTCGGCCGCGCCATCGCGATCGCGCTGTGGGCCTACATTCCCTGCGGGGTGCTGATCTCGGTGATGCCGGTCGAGCAGGCCAAGGCGCTGGTGCTCGGACGAACGGTCTTCTTCGTGTTCGCCTTCATCCTGTCGGCAATCCTGTTCTTTTCGCAAGCCAACAAGTCAGCGCCAGCCGGGAACTAGAGCCCGGTCATCAGGGAGAACTGCCATGAGTGCCACCATCGTGACCATCGCCGGACGCAGCCTGCTGGCGCTGTTGTTCATTCTCGCAGGTGCGGCGAAGATCGCCGGCCCGCAGCCGTTCCTCGACCATATGGCCGAGCACCACATTCCGGGGCTGTTGCTGCCGCTGGTGATTTTGCTGGAATTGGGTGCCGGCGTCGCACTTCTGCTCGGCTGGCGGCTGCCGTTCTCGGCCGGAGCGCTGGCGTTGTTTTGTTTGGCAACCGCGTTCGGCTTTCACCTCAATCTGGCCGACAAGGCTGAGCGAACGCTGTTCATCAAGGACCTCGCGATCGCAGGTGCGCTGATGGTGATCGCGGCTCACGCCTCGGTCGCGTCAAAGGCAGCCGATCTCGGCGCCATCGCTGCGGCCGCAAACCGCTGAGACTGCTGAAGCGCGAAGTTACTTCGCCGTCTCGATCGGCAATTTGACCGGGACGTGCGGCGAGGTGCTGATGACCCTCGGGCTTCCGTCGTCATGGGTGCTGCGCTTGAGCGCCTCGAGCACTAAGAAGAATTTCTCGGCCAGCATGATCGAACTCCATCGTTGATCATTGCGCTCAGGTTGCCAGATCATGATTTCCGGATGTCTTCGCGGGCCGGCAAAAATGGTTTCTTCGTCCGCCCGGTCGGTTTCTTCGCCGCGGCCCGACGAAACCAGCTCACGCGGCCGTGACAAGCAGAGGCACCTGCAGTGCAGCAAGAGGCTTTGCGCCGGCGGCCGCGGGACGGCCGGCCAAGTCTTCAAATTTTACGGCTTGGTAACCGGTTATTCTAACGTGAATTCCACTTGTCCCCCCTACGTTCGTATCAGAAGGAAACGCCGCGACGGCAAAAGAGCTCACCAAGGGCCGGGGTCCATCGCCGATGTCACGAGCAAAAGGGGCCTGCCGTGCAACGGACCACGAAACCATCCGAGGTGGCGCAATCCTATGCCGTCCGGTTGATGCAGCATCTCGTCGTGCCGACCTTCGTGCTCAATCCGCAGCGCGAGGTCGTGGTCTGGAACCGGGCGTGCGAGCGTCTGACCGGCGTTGCCGCCGCCGACGTGATCGGCACCAAGAAGCACTGGCGTGCTTTCTATACAGAGAAACGGTTTTGCCTCGCCGACCTGGTGGCGAACGAGCGGTCTGATCTGCTCAGCAGCCTTTATCCGGAGTTCACGGTGTCCACGCATGGGCTCGGCCTAAGCGCCGAGAACTGGTGCGTGATGCCGAAGCTCGGCAATCAGCTTTATCTCGCGATCGACGCCGGTCCGATCCATGACGAAGACGGAAGGCTGATCGCGGTTGTCGAAACGCTGCGCGACATGACCGACCAGAAGCGCGCGGAATCGGCGCTGAAGGCGCTGGCC